>NZ_JROO01000052.1 GCF_000826685.1 Streptomonospora alba | reverse complement strand
GCCTGGTTGTACTTCTCGGCGAGGTCCGCGTGCTCCTCTTCCAGCTTCTGGATCTTCTCCTGCACCTCGTCGACGGTCGGTTCGGCGACCGCCGCACTGGTGGACAGGATCAGAGCGCCTGCGGCGACGAAGCCGACCGTTGCGAGATGACGGCGGAACGAGCCACGTTCATGGCGTTCATCCACGATGGTGGCACACCTTTCTGCCAGACCGCCTACCGGAGCGCCCGGGCCCGGGCGGCTCGGACATGCCGCAGGGGCCGCCCGAAGGCGCCGCCGGCGACTGAGAGCACCCGGGGTTGCGCATGCGGCACGCGGGAAAGCGGCCGCGGTGGTTTCCGGTCTCCGCCGGCCGAACGGTGGGGAGGCTCGGGCGGAGCTCGGCGGGAGCCGACCGCTGCCACCCTTCTGATGGCACGTACAGACGACCGGCTCGGCGGAAGACTAGTGCATCGCCGACACCAGGCTCAACCGTTTCGTTATGATTGCCTCCTGTTTACGGTTCGCCCGTAATGCAAGGTCCGCCCCATCCCGACCCCAAACGCAAACCACGTCTGCAGGCCCCGCGGCCGATCCGTGCACCCGACCGAATCCGGCGCACGCGAGACCGCCCGCACATCCGACGTGACGATCGGCACGCGCCCGCCCCGGCGGGGTCCGCGGGACGGGCGAGGGCGGCTACGGGCGTACGCCGAACTGGAACTGGCCGTCCCAGTAGCCCGACAGCGACACGACCTCGACGTTCTTTCCGGTGCGCGGCGCGTGGATCATCTGGCCGTTGCCGACGTAGAGGCCGTCATGGCCCAGGCCGCCGAAGAAGAACACGATGTCGCCCGGTTGCAGCTGGTCGCGGGTCACGCGGTGGCCGGACTCGGCCTGACCGTAGGTGGTACGCGGCAGGCTCACCCCGGCCGCCCCCCAGGCGCGCATGACCAGGCCCGAGCAGTCGAAGCTGTCAGGGCCGGCAGCGCCGTAGACGTAGGGCTTGCCCAGCTGGGCGTAGGCGAAGTCGAGGGCGGCGCGAGCGTCCCCGGAGGCCGAGCCGGTGTAGGAGCCGCCGGCACTGTCGTCGCCGTCGTCGGCGGGGTCGGCGGAGGGGAAGTCGGCGAGCAGCGTCTCCTGCTCGTCGATCTTCTCCTCGACCTCGTCCTTCTTCTCCTCGGCCTCCTCCTTCTTGTCCTTCGCCTCGCCGAGGGCGGCGTCGGCCTCGTCCTTCAGCCGGAACAGGCGCTCGGAGGAGTCGCTGAAGTCGTCGAGCTTCTCCTTCTGGTTGTCGGAGAGGTAACCGACGTCGGCCGATTGGGCCAGCAGGTCCCCGGGGTTCTCCACGTTGATGACGGAGGAGGGCGAGTCCAGATCGTTGCCCTGGTAGGCGGCGCTGGCGAAGTCGGCGACGTTGTCGCGGAGCTTGTCGTAGCGCTCCTGCTCGTCGCCGACACGCTCTTCGAGGTCCTCGGCCTTCTCCTTGGCGGCGTCGTAGTCCTCTTGGGCCTGGTTGTACTCCTGGACGATGCCGTCGGCTTCCTCTTGGAGGTCGTCGAGCTTGGACTCGACCTCCTCCTGGGTCGGCTCGGCAACGGCGACCCCGGAGGGCACGATGAGGCCTCCGGCGGCCACGACCCCGAAACCGGTCGCGATCCGGCGGGCCGTGCGCCGACCACCTGTGTTCGTCATCGGCGGTCCACGCTCCTTACGGGTCGAGGTTCACATGCGGGATGGGGCAAGCACGGCGGGGCACCCGGTCCGGCCGCACGGTGCCGGGCGAGCGGGAACCGCGGGCACGGCGTGCAGACCTCCGGGCTGTGCGACGGAGCGGTCACGGCACCGCCGCGACCGGGGGCCTCCCGCAGAGCGCCAATCCGGCGGCGGAACCGCCGCCGGTGCGACCCTCGCCTGCGCTACGGGAAGCCGATCGATCTCCGGGTAGAACTTAGCGGACCCGACCGGGCGCCTCAACCACTGGGGCGCCCGCGTCACCCTGTGCACGCGGGTTTTCGGACGTCCGCACTCCCCGGAGCACCACCGGGAGCCGACCCCGCGCACGGGGTCGGCTCGGCGAAGCCCGCCGACGCCCCCTCAGCCGCCCAGCCGACGCAGCAGTACGGCAGAGGCGACGGTGCGCGCGCCCTCGCGGCGCACCGCGTTGACGATCTCCTGGTCGGAGGTCACCACGCCCAGCGGCCGCCCGCGCGGTTCGGCGCGCACCAGCCGGATGATCAGCTCGTCGGCGGTCTCCCGGGGCTCGCTGAACAGCAGCCGTACCCGGCGCGTCGCCGAGAGCACGGGCGGGGCGCTGACGTCGGCGCCGTCGAACACGCAGGTGATCTCCGCCTTGGTGCGGCTGGCCAGGCCTTCGAGCGATGACAGCAGCCGACTGCGCTGGTCGGCCAGCGGCAGCGTGCCGTAGCCCGTCTTGGTGACGTTGTAGCCGTCGACCAGCAGGTGCATCCGCGGCAGGCTCAGCAGATCGTCGACCAGGCCCGGGTCGTCGTCGGGCAGCCCTTGGCCGGGCACCGGCGCCTCCTCCGCGGCGCGCTGCTCGGCCACCAGGTCGGCCGGAGACTCGATGGAGGTGGGCAGCGCCAGCTCGCGGCGCAGCCCGTGTCCGGCCTCCAGCAGCACGTCCAGCAGCACCCGCAGCCGCGCCTCGTCGACGCTGCGCCCGGCACGGGCGGCGCGGCGAGCGTTCTCCACCTGCGCTTCGGCCGCGGCGAGGCGGTTGCGCAACCGGCGGTTCTCCGCTTCCACCGCGGTGACCTGACCGGTCTGGGTGGCTGTGCGCTCCGCCGCCTCCGCAATCGCCTGCTCGGCCTCGCTCGCCGCCTCCTTGGCGCGCTCGCGTTCGTTGTGCAGCTGCCGACGCAGGTCGGCGATGGTGCTGCGCTGGTCCTTGAGCTCGCTGCGCAGCCGCGCCGTCTCCGCGCGCTGCTCGTTCTTCGCCTCTTCCAGCCGTCGGCGCAGATCGGCGATGGTCTCGGTCGCCTCGCCGGCCTCCCTGGCGCTCTCCTGGCGGTCCAGTTCGGCCCGCACGCGCTCGACGACGTTGCGCCAGCCCTGGGGACGCAGCAGGTAGGCGGCCGCCGCCACCGCGACGGGGTCGGCCGCCGGCGGTACGACCCCGCGGCGCAACTCCCCGGCGAGTTCGGGCCAGACCTGCTCGACACGTTCGGCGACATGGCCGCGGAAGCCGGCGTCGGACTCCAGTTGAGCGGCGATCTGCGGTCCCGCCAGGCGGGCGCGACGGCGCGGCTCGAACTTGGCGACGCGGCGCAGCACCGGCGGCAGGTCGGACATCCGCATCCCGCCCAGCACGTCGGAGCCGTACTCGACGACCCGCGCACGCACGGCTTCGGGCAGCGGGCGGTCGAGACCCTTTCCCTCCTGCTCGGACGCGTCCTCTCCGCCGCCCGCGGGCTCCGCGGAGTCCCCCGGCTCCCCGGCGGAGCCGCCCGCGCCCGCAGTCCCGCCGGCCTCGCATGTCATGTCCCCACCCCCGCGCCCAGGACCCGACCGGACGGCGCCTGCACGCCGCAGCGCGGGCCGCCCCGTTGATCACACCGCCCGCAACGGCGCCCGACCGGATTCCGCACAGCCATCTCCCTCCTCCTGCACTGCATGCCGGAAAACTCACACTGCGCGCCCGGACCGCGGCGTGCGGTCGCGGCCCGGCCGCGCACGGGGTCTGAGCCATCTTTCCACGGAGATCAGCGAGGAAACCGGTCCGAGCGCCGGGGGCCCGCCACGTCGCGGCCCACTCCCGGCGGCGATCCTCGCGCCGCCCCACCTGCGCCGACACCGGACACCTCCCCCGCCCGGACGCGGCTTCCGTCGCAGCGCCCGATTACCCTGTCCGGGTGGCCGAGCAGAACACCCCCGTTCAAGGCACTTTCGACGACCTGGGCACCCCTCTGTCGGAGTGCACGTTCGTGATCGTCGACCTGGAGACCACCGGAACCCGGGCCGACGCAGCGGGCATCACCGAGGTCGGCGCGGTCAAGGTGTGCGGCGGCGAGGTGGTCGGCGAGTTCTCCACCCTGGTCAACCCCGGGGTGGCCATCCCGCCGTTCATCACGCTGCTCACCGGGATCACCCAGGCCATGGTCGCCCCGGCGCCCGCGATCGACGCGGTGCTGCCCGGCTTCCTGGAGTTCGCGGGGTTGGAGCGCGGCTCGATCCTCGTCGCCCACAACGCCCCCTTCGACGTCGGGTTCCTCAAGGCCGCCTGCGCGGGGCACGGATACACCTGGCCCGCGCCGCAGGTCGTCGACACCGTGACGCTGGCCCGCCGGCTGGTCACCCGCGAGGAGGTGCCCAACCACAAGCTCGGCACCCTCGCGGGCTTCTTCGGGGTGCCCGACCAGCCCACCCACCGCGCGCTCGACGACGCCCGGGCCACCGTCGGAGTGCTGCACGGCCTGCTGGAACGCCTGGGGGCCTTCGGCGTCGACACCGCCGAGGAGCTGCGCCGGTTCCGCTCGGCGCCCACGGCCGCCCAGCGCGGCAAGCGGCGCATCGCCGACGACGTCCCCGAGGCCCCGGGCGTCTACGTGTTCACCGACGCCAAGGGCGACGCCCTCTACGTCGGCAAGAGCACGAACCTGCGCCGACGCGTGCAGTCCTATTTCACCGGGTCGGAGAAGCGCGGCCGCATCCGCGAGATGGCAGCCCTCGTCGAGGGTGTCACTCCCATCGTCTGCGAGACCGGACTCGAGGCCGAGGTCCGCGAACTGCGGCTGATCGGCGAGCGCAAGCCGCCGTACAACCGCCGCTCGCGCAACCCCGAGCGCTCCCCCTGGCTCAAGCTCACCCGCGACGCGTTCCCGCGGTTGTCGATCGTGCGCACCGTGCGCGACGACGGCGCACCCTACATGGGCCCGTTCCGCTCCGCGCGCGAGGCCGAGCTGGCCCGCGAGGCGCTGCACCAGGCGTTTCCGCTGCGCCAGTGCACACGCCGCATCACGCCGGCGAAGCCGACATCCGCCTGCGTGCTGGCCGAGATGGGCCGGTGCGGCGCCCCCTGCGCCGGGGCGGAGACCGCCGAGGAGTACGCCGTGCACGCCGATGCCGCCCACGGAGCGATGACCGCCGACCCCGCGGCCGTGGTCGAGCGCATCACCGCCCAGATCAGGGAGATGTCCGAGCAGCTGCGCTACGAGGAGGCCGCCGGCCACCGCGACCGGCTGGCCGCCTTCCTCACCGCGGCGGCGCGCAGCCAGCGCCTGGCCGCACTGGCGGCCATACCCGAGCTGGTCGCCGCCGCCCCCGCGGCCGCGCCCACCGGCGGCGCACGGCCCGGCTGGGACGTGCACGTGGTGCGCAGCGGGCGGCTGGTCAACAGCGGCTACATGGCGCCCGGCCGCGACCCCGCGGAGTTCACCGCGGCCCTGACCCGCACGGCCGAATCGGTCTTCCCCGGCCCCGGGCCCGCTCCCTGCGCCAGCGCGTGGGAGTCCGAGTGCGTGCTGCGGTGGCTGGAGTCGCCCGGCGTGCGTCTCGCCGAATCCGCCGAAGGATGGACATGCCCTGTCAACGGGGCCGAGAAGTACCGGTACCTGACAGACTGGGACCGGGGCGGCCTGTCGGCGCTCATGCACCGCTGAGCGCGCGCCGGCGGGAACGCCGGCCGTGCCCGTAGTGACCGGAGCCCTCGCCCAAGGAGTGCAGATGGCGGGTATCCCGCTGAGTGACGACTACCCGGTGCGGCGGGTGCCCACGGTGACCTACGCGATCATCGCCGCCAACGTCGTCGTCTACCTGCTCTCCCCGCTGTCGCTGCTGGCGGTGTGGTACGGAACCGACCAGCTTCCCCGCGAATGCGCGATCGAGCACTACCTGCTGCGCTGGGCCGCGGTTCCGGCCGAGCTGCTCGGCGGCGGGCAGGTGGAGGCCTCCGGCCCCTGCCCCGACCCCGGCCACACCAAGATCGCCTGGGTGTCGGCGCTGACGTCGATGTTCCTGCACGGGGGCGCCGCCCACCTCATCGGCAACATGGTCTACCTGTTCGTGTTCGGTCCGGTGGTCGAGGACCGGCTGGGGCGCATGCGCTACCTGGGGCTGTACGCGGCCAGCGGGCTGGTGGCCACCTACGCCTTCGCGCTGACCCAGTCCTCGGCCGAGATGCCGCTGGTGGGCGCCTCAGGCGCGATCTCGGGCGTGCTGGGCGCCTATCTGCTGGTGCAGCACCGCAGCCGGGTGGTCACCCTGGTGTTCGTCGTCGTGCCGGTGCGCCTGCCGGGATGGGCGCTCGTGGGCACGTACTTCATCCTCCAGTATTTTCTTTACGTCAGCATGTCGGCCTATCCCGGCACCGAGGGCGGCGTCGCCTACGCGGCCCACGTCTACGGCTTCCTCGCCGGTGCGCTGGGGGCTCTGCTGCTGCACCGCATACGCTGGCGCTCCGGAACGCGCCGCGTGGACGTCTACTGAGCCCGGCCGCCTCCCGACGGCACCGCGCCGCCCGCCCGTCCCGCACGAGCCGACCCGCACGAAACTGGAGGAGCCCTCGTGGTCACCGCGATCGTCATGATCAAGGCCGAAGTCACCCGTATCCCCGAGGTCGCCGAGGCGATCGCCCAGATCGAGGGCGTCAGCGAGGTCTACTCCGTCACCGGCGGCGTCGACCTCATCGCGATGGTGCGGGTGCGCCGCCACGAGCACCTGGCCGAGGTCATCCCCGGCCAGGTCAGCAAGATTCCGGGCGTGCTGTCCTCCGACACCCACATCGCCTTCCACGCCTACTCCAACCACGACCTGGAAGCGGCGTTCTCCCTGGGTATGGACGATTGACCGGCCGCCGTCCGCTCCCCGCGACGCTGCGACACGCCGCGGGGAGAGCACAGGGCGGTCACTCCGATGGCTGCGGGAGGCCGGGGCATTCCACGGTCGGATTCACGCCGACGTAGTTCAGCGGCCCGGCCGCGATCGTCGTGAGAGTGCTGCCGATCGTGGCGCAGTTGGCCTCGTCGCTGCTGAAATAGCCGCGCTGGATCGCCGCGAGCAGGCCGATGAGCAGCCAGATGATCACGACGGTCGGGATGACGACTCTACTGCGCACCGCTTCCTCCTGGGGGGCGAAGGACTGTTCGTACGACTGTGCCAGTCGCACACGGCCTACCCCTCTGGGGCACGATGTCACCCCCTTGTACCGATCTGTGCGGTTCCGCCGCCGAAGCGGGACCCACCGGACGGTCCACGGGCGCTGAGCGGCCGCCCGTCCGCGCCCGGGACGCGACGGGTCCTCGGCGCCGTGCGCCCACGCCGCGCCGCCGCGTCCGGAGCGGCCCGCGCTCCCGGCGGCGGCCTGCTCAGCCCTGTTTGGCGTAGTGCTGGCTGGTCTCGATCCAGGAGTCGAGAAGCCGGGCGGCGGCTCCGCTGGTGAGGGCGTTCTCGGCGATCTCCAGTGCCGAGCGCAGGGTTTCGGTCGCCCCTGTCGAGCCGAACCCGGGCAGCGTGGTGGCCACCGCCGCCGCGGCGTTGAGCAGGACGGCGCCGCGCACGGCGCCGTCGGCCGCGGGGCCGCCGGCAAGCAGGTCGCGGACCACGCGGGCGTTGTACTCGGCGTCGCCGCCGCGCAGCGCGTCCGGCGCCGCCCGCTCGATCCCCAGATCAGCCGGATCGACGCGCTCATGGGTGACGGCGCCCTCGTGCACCGACCAGATCCGCGACGTGGTGGTCGTGGTCAGTTCGTCCAGCCCGTCGTCGCCGCGGAAGACCATGGCCGAGGTCCCCCGCTGGGCGAACACGCCGGCGATGGTCTCGCACATGCCCTCGTCGTAGACGCCCACGGCTCCGGAGGAGGGCTGCGCCGGGTTGGTCAGCGGGCCCAGGAAGTTGAAGACCGTGGGCACGCCCAACTCCTTGCGCGTCTTGGACGCGTGCCGCAGCGAGGGGTGGAACAGCGGGGCGAAGCAGAACGTGATGCCGACCTCTTCGGCCACCCGCACGGTCTGCTCGGGCGCGAGATCGATGACCACGCCCAGCCGCTCCAGCACATCGGCGGTGCCGCAGGAGGACGAGGCGGCCCGGTTGCCGTGCTTGACGACCTTCGCCCCGGCCGCAGCGGCCACGATCGCCGCCATGGTGGAGATGTTGACGGTGTGGGCGCGGTCGCCGCCGGTACCGACGATGTCGACGGTCCGGCCGGGCACGGAGATGGGTACCGCGTGGCGGACCATGCCCTCGGCCAGACCGGTGACCTCGGCGACATCGGCGCCTTTGGCGCGCAGCGCGACGGCGAACCCGGCGATCTGCACGTCGGTGGCCGACCCGGACATGATCTCGTTCATGGCCCAGCGGGTGTCCTCGGCCGAGAGCGGGCGGCTCTCCAGCAGCGCGGTGATCAGATCGGACCAGGTGCGTTCGGTGATGCTCACGTGGGTGCTCCTCAGGGGGACGCGTCCTCGGACGGGGATCGGGCGTTGGACCGCATGTCGACGCTCGCTCAGGCGCGCCATCGCGCGGTATCCGCCCCGTGGTGCCCCTTGCCGTCGAGAAACCGCATCCCCGGCCCCCGGCGGATGCTCGCCCGGTGGTGGCCCCCGCCGCGCGCGGGCCGCGGCAGCTGCGATGCGGCGGCCGCGCGGCGCGGCGGCTCTGCCTCGCGCGGCGGCCGCGTCCGGAGGCGCGCGTAGCCACCTGTGCTGTGCACCATCGGCAACGTCTCTCGCTCGGGCGGTTCCGTCTCCCGCCGCAGCCGCTTCACGTGCCGCGGTGCGCGCGGGCACCGGCGGAATCCGGCCGGGCGGGTGCGCGGCGTCGCCGGCCGGCGACGCCGCGCTCCTGCGTCGGAGACTACCCGAGGGCGGCGGTCTCGGCCGCCTGCCCGCGCATGAGCTCAGCCAGCGCCTCAGCCAGCGCCACCGGGTCGATGGGGTGGCTGACCACCTTGTCGGCACGCGACCAAGCGGCCAGCCAGCCGTCGTCGCGGCGCCCGATGATCAGCAGCACGGGCGGGCACCGGTAGATCTCGTCCTTGATCTGGCGGCAGACGCCCATGCCGCCGGCCGGCGCGGTCTCGCCGTCGAAGACCGCGACGTCGATGCCGCCGTCCTCCAGCCGGGCCAGCACGCCGGGCGCGGTCGCGCACTCGACGAACTCGACCTTGGGGACGTCCGCGGCCGGCCTGCGCCCCACCGCCGTACGCACCTGCTCGCGGGTTCCGGGCTTGTCGCTGTAGAGCAGCACGCGCATGGGCGCCGAGGACTCCGCGGAGCCGGGGCCGTTGGTCGCCATGGTCAACCGTCACCATCCCTGTACATCACGGCCGCGGCGGAGCGGCTGGGTCGAGCCGGGTATCCGAGCCTATGTCCTGCGGCCGTCGAGTTGAGACCTTCGCCACCTCAGCATGCCACTGCGCTCGCTCCCCTGGCCATCCGGAGGTCCCGCCGGCCCCCGCCGGCCGCCGCCGCGCCGCGCATAGCGGACACGCGCTTTTCACCCGCGGATTCCGTGACTGCGGGGCCCGCGCACGCTAGGCTGCCCGTGGCTGCCGACCGCGGTTGCGAGCGGCCCGCAGAGCGATCACGGACCGATACCGTTGTCACGCCAGATCGGGCGCCTTTCGGGGGGTCGTGCACCAACCTTCTCGGGATGCCGTAATAATGCTCCCGTGGCGACAGCAACCGCGAATCAATCAACAGGACCGACACCGTTGCACGGTGCGGCAAAGCGACCTGACCTGGTGAGCGTTGGCACCATCGTCTGGCTTGCCAACGAACTCATGTTCTTCGCTGCGCTGTTCGCGATGTACTACACCATCCGATCGGTGACCAAGGGCAACCCGGAGCTGGGCGACTGGCCATCGGCCGAGCTCAGCGTGGGGTACGCCCTGACGATCACCATCATCCTGGTGGCCTCCAGCTTCACCGCCCAGGCAGGCGTCTGGGCCGCCGAGCGCGGTGATGTCCGGAAGCTCCGTCTGTGGTTCGTCATCTCGTTCCTCATGGGCCTGGTCTTCGTACTCGGCCAGGCATACGAGTACTACGAGCTCATCTACCACGAGGGCCTGACTCTGCAGTCCAGCGCCTACGGCTCGATGTTCTACCTCACTACGGGGTTCCACGGTCTCCACGTCATCGGTGGTCTGATCGCGTTCCTGATCATGCTGGGACGCACGTACGCCGCGAAGCGCTTCACTCACCAGCAGGCGACCAGCGCGATCGTCGTGTCCTACTACTGGCACTTCGTCGACGTGGTCTGGGTCGCTTTGTTCGCAACCATCTACTTCCTCCAGTGACCCGAAACGGGGAAACCGTGAAATGGATTACCGCGCGGCGACGGCATCCCCTTGCGGGATACGCCGTCGTCATACTCGCGCTCACCCTCTTCGGGGTGGGCTACGCCGTCATCGCGCCCAGCGCGGAGCGGGCCGAAGCGCAGACTCTGGCGGCTGACGCCGCCGCGGCCGAGCAGCAGCCCTCCCAGGAGGACGTGGCAGCCGGGCGCGAGATCTTCACCAAGAGCTGCGCCAGCTGCCACGGCCCCGACGGCACAGGTGGCGAGGGCTACACCGGCCCCGACATCACCGGCGAAGGCGCCGCGGCCGTCGATTTCCAGGTCAGCACCGGCCGCATGCCCTCGATGGACCCCGACCAGCAGATGCCGCGCAAGCCGTCGGCGTTCACCCAGGAGGAGATCGACGACCTCGTCGCGTACTACAACGCCGAGATCGGCGACGAGGGCAGTCCTCCGGTGCCCACCGACATCCCCCACAGCGCCCCTGAACGCTCCGACTTCGAGGACCACCACGCCTACGAGGAAGCCCTCGAGGAGTGGGAGACCGAGTACGAGAGCTACATCGAGGGCGCCGATGACACCGAAGCGGGCATGAAGCTCTACCTCGCCAACTGCGCGCACTGCCACAGCTGGTCGGGCGGGGGCGGCGCGCTGACCGGCGGCCGGTGGGCACCCGAGATCCACGACTCGACGCCGCGCCAGATCTACGAGGCGATGATCACCGGTCCGGGTGCCATGCCCGCGTTCAACGACACGACCATCACCCCGGACGAGAAGCAGGACATGATCGCCTACGTCAAAGACCTCCAACACGAGGCCAACGCCGGAGGCTTCTTCGACCTCAACCGTGTGGGCCAGGTCGCCGAGGGCTTCATCTCCTGGACCGTCGGTATCACCCTGATCGTGGCGTGCGCGATCTGGATCACCGCGAAGCAGCGAGCCCATGACTGAGAACAACCGCAACCACGACACCGACCCGGGCGCCGACGGCTCCGATCGGGTCATCGCCACCCCGACATCCACGGAGGAACGGGTCATCTCCGGCACGTCCGAGGAGCAGGGCAGCCACGAGGGCGCGTACTCCGCCGAGGAGGCCCACCCCCGCCCGGAGGAGGTCCAGCGCAAGGGCGAGCGCACCGCAGCGGTGTGGTTCACCCTGGCCTTCCTCGGCGGTGTGGGCTTCCTGGTCTCGTACTTCCTGTTCCCGCCGGACGCCCAGGGCGACCCCTCCATCGCCCACCCGCTCGTGGGCCAGTGGGCCAACATGCTGATGGGCGGCACGCTCACGCTGTCCCTGTTCGGTATCGGCGCGGGCATGACTGTCTGGGCCCGCCAGGTCATGCCGCACTACGAGGTGGCCAACGACTACGACGAGCTGCCGTCGTCGCCCGAGGAGAAGAGCTCCTTCAGCGACTTCTTCATGCGCGGCGCCGACGAGAGCGGCTTCACCCGGCGCCCGCTGATGCGCCGCACCCTGCTGCTGGCGATGGCCCCCCTGGGGGTGGCGCCGATCGTGCTGCTGCGCGACACCGGCCCGCTGCCGGGCGACACGCTGCGGCACACGCTGTGGGAACCGGGCATGCACATGGTCGTCGAGGGCACCCACCGCGAAGGCGACAGCCAGTGGATCCACGAGGGAGACCTCCGCGCCGGCGGTATGATCAGTGCGCTGCCCTATGTGGAGCCCGACCCCGAGCATCCGCACGGGCTGAGCCTGGACGCGCAGGCCAAGACGGTCATCCTGCTGATCCGCATGGACGAGTCGGACTTCAGCGACGAGATGACCCGGGAACAGCGCAACTGGACGCACAACGGGATCGTCGCCTACTCCAAGATCTGCACGCATGTCGGGTGCCCCGCGGCGCTCTACGAGAGCGGGTCGCACCGGATCCTGTGCCCGTGCCACCAGTCGACCTTCGACGCCGCCAACGGCGCCAAGGTCGTGTTCGGGCCGGCCAACCGGCCGCTGCCGATGCTGCCGATTACAGTGGACGAAGAAGGCTACCTGGTTGCGGACGGCGACTTCTCGGAGCCCGTCGGGCCGACCTTCTGGGACGCGCAGAGGGGGGAATAGCCGATGAGTCGGACAACACAGGCACCTAAGGCGCTCCGAAACGCCGGCAACTACATCGACGACAGGTTCCACCTCGCCAAGACCGGCAAGAAGCAGCTGGGCAAGGTCTTTCCGAACCACTGGTCGTTCATGCTCGGCGAGATCGCACTGTACTCGTTCATCATCCTGCTGGTCACCGGGGTCTTCTTGACCCTGTGGTTCAAGCCGAGCATGGCCGAGATCGTCTACGACGGGTCTTACGAGCGCTTGCAGGGCGTGCCCATGAGCGAGGCCTACGCCTCGACGCTGTACATCAACTTCGACGTGCGCGGCGGCATGCTGATCCGCCAGATCCACCACTGGGCCGCGCTGATCTTCGTCGCCGCGATGCTGGTGCACATGCTGCGGGTGTTCTTCACCGGCGCGTTCCGCAAGCCGCGCGAGATCAACTGGCTGATCGGCGTCGCGCTCTTCGCTCTGGCGATGGTCGAGGGCCTGTTCGGGTACTCGCTGCCCGACGATCTGCCCTCCGGCATGGGCGTGCGCATTCTGCAGGGCGTGCTGATGGCGCTGCCGATCATCGGAACCTACGCGTCGATGTTCCTCTTCGGCGGCGAGTTCCCCGGCGAGGACATCATCCCGCGGCTGTACATGCTGCACATCCTGCTGATCCCGGGCATCCTGCTCGCGCTGATCGGCGCCCACATGCTGATCCTGTGGCATCAGAAGCACACCCAGTACCCGGGCAAGGGCCACACGGAGAAACGCGTCGTGGGAACGCCGATGCTGCCGGCCTTCGCGGTCAAGGCGGGAGGGTTCTTCTTCTTCGTCTTCGCCGTCACCGCCGGCCTCAGCGCGTTCGTTCAGGTCAACCCGATCCACCTGTTCGGCCCCTTCACCCCGACCTCCATCACCTCCGGGCTGCAGCCCGACTGGTACATGGGCTTCATGGAGGGGGCGCTGCGGATCTTCCCGAACTGGTTCGACGTCGACGTTGCAGGCTACTCACTTGCCACCGCCGTCCTCGTGCCGGGCCTGGTGATCCCGGGGCTGATTTTCGGCGCGCTGGCGCTGTGGCCGTTCATCGAGCAGTGGCTCAGCGGCGACAAGCGCCACCACAACGTCGCCGACCGGCCGCGCAACGCTCCGGTGCGCACCGGCATGGGCGTCGCCGGCATCACCTTCTACGGCCTGCTGTGGATGGCGGGAGCCAACGACGTCCTCTCGGAGACCTTCTCGGTCAGCCTCTACGCGACCACGTGGTTCTTCCGGATCGCGGTCATCGTGGGGCCGATCATCGGGTTCATCGTCACCAAGCGCATCTGCCTGGGACTGCAGCTGCGCGACAGGGAGCAACTGGAGCACGGCTACGAGAGCGGCACCATCCAGCAGCTGCCCAGCGGCGAGTTCATCGAGGTGCACAAGGAGTCCTCCGAGGACACCGTGCACGTGCTGGAGAGCAAGGAGCCGGTCTCGCGGATCGAGGTCCAGGCCTTCGACGAGAACGGCGTCGAGGCGCCGTCCTCGCGCGGGCTGATGGGTCGGCTGCGGCTGCGCCTGGCGGACTGGTACACCCGCGACAACGTCTCGTTCGAGGGCGTGCGCCCGCACTCGGGACACCACCTGCACCACGGTGCCCACGAGGAGGAGCACTCCCCGGAGCAGGACCGCGAGGAGGCCACCACCTAGCCGAGGCCGCTCCGGCCGAAGCGCAGAACACGACGGCCCGGTACCCCGTGCGGGGTGCCGGGCCGTTCTGCTGTACCGGGGCGGGCGGATGCGCGCCGAGCCACGGGGAGCGCCTCCACGCCCCCTTCCCTCCACCCCGATCCTCGCCCCGGCGGATCGGATCGCGGCGACGGCACGTGCGCACCCGGTGGACGGGCGCCGGGACGCGGGAGACCGCCGGATGGCCCCCGGGCGCGCGGGACGCTCCGGGGCCGGAGTTCCGCACAGGAACCCCTGTGCGGCGCTGAGGCGACGTGTGCGCCGCTGCCCCCTTCGGGGTCGGGATTGGGTCCGCGAAACGACTGCGGGGCCGCGGAGAAAGACTCCGCGGCCCCGCAGTGGACTCGTTCCCTCAGCCGCCCGCCGGGACGACGGGTCCCGCCGTGCTCCGAGGGCTCAGGCCTCCTCGGCGTGGACGCCGCCCGGGGTGCCCTCGCCGTCGGTGGTGTCGGCCTCGCCGGTGGGGCTGTTGGCCAGCCAGTCCTCCCACGAGCGCTGCCAGTAGCCCCAGCCGTTGTCGACCTCGAGCTGGCGGTCGGTGCCGTTGATGACGAGCGGATCGCCCATCAGCGACTCCTCGTAGAACCATTTGGCGTCGGCGTTGCTCATGTTGGTGCAGCCGTGGCTCTCGTTGGACTGGCCGAGCCGGCCGTTCCACGGTGCGGCGTGGGTGAACTCGCCGCTGTTGGAGAAGCGGACCGCGTAGTCGACGTCGAGCTTGTAGCCCTCGGGGCTGTCGACCGGGATGCCCGTGGTCGAGGAGTCCATGACCAGGTGGTCGTACTTCTCCATGGTCAGGTGGACGCCGCTGGTGGTGGTGTACTTGCGGACGTCCGCGCGGCCGTTGCTGATGGGGAAGGACTTGATGGACTCGCCGTCGCGCTCGACCGTCATGGTGTGCTCGGAGTCCTCGATCGTGCTGATCTGCTCGCGGCCCACGTCGAAGTTGAGCTGGTGGTTCTCGATGCCGTAGACGCCCTCGGAGGCCTCGACCCCGGCCAGGCGCAGGTCGACGGTGACGTGCTGGTAGGGCTCCCAGTACTCCTTGGGCCGGAAGACGGCGGTCGTGTCGCCGAACCAGTTCCAGGCGCCGTCGACGGGCTGCTCGGAGGTGACCTCCATGGAGTTCTCCACCTGCACCTTGTTCTCGACGGGCAGGTCGAAGTTGACGATCACCGGCATCCCCACGCCCACGCTCTGGCCACTCGTGGGGAAGTTGGACTGCAGCTCCAGCCGCTTGCCCTCGACGGCGGGTTCGGTGCTGAACTCGCTGGCGACCTCGGCCTGCTCGCCGTCGCTCGTCTCGACCGTGGCGGTGACGGTGACGTCGGATCCGGGGGCCAGGTTCCAGTCGCTGACCCAGGTCGACTCGTCCTCGCTGAGGGTTCCGGTGACCTCGTGGACCGGGGAGTCGTCGCCGTCCGAGGGGCTCGCGCTCTGGCCGGCACCCTGCCCGGACTCGTCGGCGGCGCCCCCGGTCTGCTCGACGCGCACGTCGGTGATGGCGGCGTCGGCGGCCTCGACCGTCACCGGCACGTTGGGGGCCACCTCGCCGGCGCCGTCCTCAGGCGAGATCCGCACGTCGACGGCGTCCTGGCCCTCGCCCGCGGTCTGCGAGCTCCCGCCGTCCTGGCCGGTGCAGGCTGCCGCCAGGACGAGAACCAGCCCGGCCAGGCCTGCGCCCCGAACTCCTCTAAGGCGTGTTCTGCCCTTCACCCTGCGCCTCCAGTCTGCAGTGGCGGCCTGTGCTCGGCACTGCCCGTGTCGGGAGATGCCAAACGCACGCCGCCGGGTTCCGCTGCTCCACAGTGAACGACGGCCGCGGGGGTGAGAACCGGACATCGCACCGGCAGGGGGATGCCGGCCGCCGGGTAAAAGAATACCCCCGGTGGGTGGGGGTTTCGGTAGAAACCATCACACACCGGGGGCGAATCCGATCGGCGGCGGCACGCGTCACGCGCCGTGGCCCTCGCTAGTGGCTGAACTGGCCGCGGTAGTACTCGAACACCCAGCCGATGGTGGTCAGGATGACGGCGAACCCGCCGATGAACACCATCCACCAGCCGATCACGACGCCCACCGCAAGGAAGGACACCGACATCGCCACGAACAGCGGCCACCAGCTGTGCGGGCTGAAGAACCCGTACTCGCCGGAGTTCTCGGGGATCTCGCCGTCGAGGCGCTCCTCCGGTGCCAGCCCGTGGTAGCGCTCGCTGCGTCGCGCGGACTGCCACAGCCAGAACCCGATCATCCAGCCGAAGAAGATCGACACGACCAGGGCGACCGTGCCCGTCCATTCGATCGCGCCGTGCGACACCCAGGACCAGTAGGCGTACATGCCCGCGACCAGTCCGAAGAAAGTCGAGACGCCCATAAACAGGTAGGCCTGCATTTTCATGGTGAGCTCGCTCCCCTACTTCGCGGCTGCGGGTTCGGGCGCCGCACCGGGTGCGGCGGCGTGCGGGTGGTGAAGGTCGAACGCCGGGCGCTCCGAGCGGATACGCGGCAGCGAGGTGAAGTTGTGCCGCGGGGGCGGGCACGAGGTCGCCCACTCCAGCGAGCAGCCGTACTCCCAGGGGTCGTCGACCGTCACGGTGGCGGCGTTGCGGTGGGTCACCCACATGTTCCAGAAGAAGATCAGCGTGGACGCGCCGAGCACGAACGAGCTGACCGAGGAGACGATGTTGAGCCCGGTGAAGCCGTCCGAGGCCAGGTAGTCGGCGTAGCGGCGCGGGAAGCCCTCGGCACCCAGCCAGTGCTGGACCAGGAAGGTCCCGTGGAACCCGAGGAACAGCAGCCAGAAGTGCACCTTGCCCAGGGTCTCGTTCAGCATCTTCCCGGTGAACTTGGGCCACCAGAAGTAGAAGCCGGCGAACATGGCGAACACCACGGTGCCGAAGACCACGTAGTGGAAGTGGGCCACCACGAAGTAGGAGTCGGTGACGTGGAAGTCGATCGGCGGCGACGCGAGCAGCACGCCGGTGAGCCCGCCGAACAGGAACGTCACCAGGAAGCCGACGGTGAAGAGCATCGGGGTGGCGAAGACCAGTTGGCCGCGCCACATGGTGCCGATCCAGTTGAAGAACTTCACGCCGGTGGGCACGGCGATGAGGAACGACATGAACGAGAAGAAGGGCAGCAGCACCGCGCCGGTGGGGAACATGTGGTGGGCCCACACGGTCACCGACAGGCCGGTGATGGCGATGGTCGCCGCCACCAGGCTCTTGTAGCCGAAGATCGGCTTGCGACTGAACACGGCCAGCACCTCGGTCGCGATACCGAAGAACGGCAGCGCGATGATGTAGACCTCCGGGTGCCCGAAGAACCAGAACAGGTGCTGCCAGAGGATGGCGCCGCCGTGCGCGGCGTCGAAGACGTGGGTGCCGACCATGCGGTCGGCGCCGAGCGCGACCAGGGCCGCGGTCAGCACCGGGAAGGCGATCAGCACCAGCACGCTGGTGAGCAGGCCGTTCCAGCAGAAGATCGGCATACGGAACATCGTCATGCCGGGCGCGCGCATGCACAGCCCGGTGGTGATGAAGTTGACGGCGCTGAGAATGGTGCCCAGACCGCTGACGACCAGGCCCATGATCCACAGGTCGCCGCCCAGGCCGGGCGAGCGCACGGCGTCGGACAGCGGGGTGTAGGCGAACCAGCCGAAGCTGGCCGCGCCGCCGGGGGTCAGGAACCCGCCCACCACGATGAGGCCGCCGAACAGGAAGAGGTAGTACCCGAGCAGGTTCATGCGGGGGAACGCCACGTCGGGGGCGCCGATCTGCAGCGGCATGATGATGTTGGTGAACCCGACGAACAGGGGGGTCGCGAACAGCAGCAGCATGATCGTGCCGTGCATGGTGAACAGCTGGTTGAACTGCTCGTGGCTGACCACCTGCATGCCCGGCCACAGCAGCTCGGCGCGCATCACCAGGGCCAGAATGCCGCCCAGGATGAAGAAGCCGAACGACGTGATCAGATACATGTACCCGATGACCTTGTGGTCGGTCGACGACATCCAGTTGACGATGACCGAGCCCTTGCGCGTGGTCGCGGGCCCTGCCGATTCGGGGGTCTGCGTCACTGTCGCCATCAGCGCCCTGCCTCCTCGTTCGCCGGGGCGGGCACGCCGGCTTCGTCGGCCGGGGCCGGCTCGTCGGCCGCCGGATCGTCGTCGACCGCCTCGTCCTGAGGACCCTCGCCCTCGGGACCGGGCATGTCGATGTCGGGATTCTCCGGCCCCGACTCCCCCGGCTGCTCACTGGTCTCCTGCTGCTGTGCCTGGGCCTCCTGCTCGGCCACCCAGGCGTCGTAAGCGTCCGGTTCCATCACCTCGACGTCGAAGAGCATCCGCGAGTGGTCGACACCGCACAGCTCCGCGCAACGGCCCGCGTAGGTGCCGGCGGTGCCCTCCTGGACCTTGACCTGGAACTCGTTGTCCTGGCCGGGGATGACGTCCATCTTGAAGGCGAAGGCCGGGATCCAGAACGAGTGGATGACGTCGGGCGAGGTGAGGTCGAAGTGCACCACGTCGCCCTCGCGCAGCACCAGGGTGGGCCGGTGCTGGGGGGTGCCGGCCACGGAGAACCGGCTCTGGGGGTCGCTCTCGGAGTCGGAGTAGGACTCCTCGAGGTAGTTGAACTGCCAGCTCCACTGGAAGGCGACCACCTCGACGTTGGTGTCGGCCTCTTCCTCGGTGGACATCAGGGCTGTCTGGTCACGCGCGGTGAAGTAGAAGAGCACCGCGATGATCACGATCGGCAGGACGGTGTAGAGGGCCTCGATGGGCATGTTGTAGCGCACCTGCGGCGGAAGCTGCTCGGAGCGCTTGCGGTGGAAGATGATCGTCCAGACGATCAGTCCCCACACGAGAATGCCGACCGCGAACGCCGCCACCCATGAACCCTGCCAGAGCGTGAGGACGCGATGGCCCTGTTCGGTGATCGGCTCCGGCACGCCCAAACGAGTGAACTCGTTCGACGCGCATCCGGTCGCGGCCAGGCCCAGCGCGGCGAGCGCAGCGCCGCGCGGTGCCCATCGGCGCAGCGCGGGGCGCCGATTCCTATGGCGGGTCGGACTCACGGATTGCCTTCCCAGCGATGATGCCCGCGACGTCGCGGGCGGTCGTGTTCCAAAGCTTTTCGAGGGAAACACTAGCGCGATCCGTCCGGACCCCTGTTGCGGGGCATGCCTGATCAGCGTGTTGGCCGTGCGCCCGCGGAGGGCCCCGGCCGCGCACGTGCCCGACCGCCCGTCCGCCCAGGCGGGGGCGGGTGGCGGGCGCGCGGACGGCTCGGCGTGTTCGCCCTGCCCACCGCGTCGGCCGCCGGTGCCCGAGGTCTCCGAACAGGCCGCCGCAAGCGGGCTAAGGCGAGAGTACCGCTGCATTTACCGGCCTCTTAACCGGGTGCCGCTTAGCGGCCGGCGCGGGTGACAATGGGAGTACGCGCGAGGAGGAGAGGAGCTCCGTTGGCCGAGGAGCCGTTGGTGACCGTCGAGGCCGTCGGGCGCAAGTGCCCGATCCCCATCATCATGCTCGCCGGGCGGATCCGCGAGGTCCCGATCGGGTCGGTGATCGCCGTCACGGCCGACGACCCGGCGGCGCGCGCCGACATCCCGTCCTGGTGCCGGATGAAGATGCAGGAGTTCGTCGCGGAGGTGCCGCTGGAGCAGGGCAGCGCCTTCCACATCCGGCGCATGTACTAGAAAACCGCCCGCCCTCAGCGTTGATCTTGTACCTGCGGTCACGTGCGAACGCGCACATTGACCGCAGGTACAAGATCAACGGGGTTCGGGGCGCACATGCGTGCGGGCCGCGCGCCCCGGAGGGTCGCACGGCCCGCATCAGGCACGTGAAGCGCCGTGCCTAGCGCGCGTAGTACTCGACGACGAGCTGCTCGTCGAAGGGCACCGGAACCTGCTCGCGCTTGGGGCGGTCGACGACCGCCACGCGCAGGTCCTTGTGACTGACGGCGAGGTAGCCGGCGGTCTTGTCGTCGGCGTGCACGCCTTCGGAGGCCTCGACGAAGGGCACCATCTGGCGGGACTTCTCCCGCACACCGATGACCTGGCCGGCCTTGACCTGGTACGACGGGATGTCGACCTTCTTGCCGTCCACGGTGATGTGGCCGTGGTTGATGTACTGGCGCGCCGCGTAGATCGACGGCGCGAGCCCGGAGCGGAGCACGACCGACATGAGCCGCGTCTCCAGCTCGGCGATGAGCTCCTCACCGGTACGCCCGGGGCGCTTCCGAGCCGTCTCGTAGGAGCGGGCCAGCTGCTTCTCCGACAGGTCGTAGTACCAGCGCAGCTTCTGCTTCTCCGCTTGGCGGACCGCGTAGTCGCTGGTCGAGCGCCGAACTCGGCGGCCGTGCTCACCCGGGGGGTAGGGCCGCTTCTCGAAGTAGCTGACCGCCTTACGGGTCAGCGGGGTACCCGCGCGCCGGGACAACCGCACCTTAGGTCCGGTGTAGCGCATTCACGTCCTCCGTCTATGAGTGCTTGCAAAAAGCGGGAGTCCTAGGTAAGGCTTGCCTAAGTCTAGGAGGTGTCATGCGACAACCCAGCCCGTCCGCGATCGAACGGGTCCGCTCCCTTGCCGCCACGGCGACCCCCACCGCAGCGGCGTTGGCAGACAATCCCGACACGTGTTTCAACGTGCGCGGGGCGGTCGATCACGCCGGCCGCGTCCTCCTGTGGGTCGCGGAGCACCACCCGCTGCACGAGGCGGTGCGGGAGGGGCGGCGCACAGATCTCGGCCCGAGGGTCGATATCGATCTGTCCGCTCTTCGGCGTGTGGGTCGCCTCTCTACTGTACGCGCTCGCATGTGGTGCCAGGCCGGCCTGGCGGAGGTACCCCCCGCCGACCGGCGCTCGGCGGCGCTGGCCGTGTGGGAGCGCGAGCCCGACGAGGCGCTGCTGGCCGCCGCCAAGCGCCGTCGGGAACCCGGCGCCCCCGTACTGCTGCGCGCTGTCGTGCACAGGGTGATGTACCACACCTACGATGCGTCCGGGCTGATCGAGGGCTCCGCCTTCGCGCTCGCCCGCCCGCACCCGATCACCGCCCCGGCCGAGGAGATCATCGGCCGGGTCAACGACCGCTACCGCGACGAACTCGCGCGGGCCGTGGGACGGGTTCGGGGAGCCCCGCGCGGGGCGGCGTGGCTGTGGGAGCTGGACGCGCGCGGAGCCACGGTCTGGGTCGGCGCCGCGGACGGCACCGGTGCGGCCCTGGTGCGGATCCCCTGGAGCCGCCCGGCGGATGCGGCCTGCCAGCTGGAACGCGCGGTGTTCGACTTCCTCGCCGACGACGGCCCCCAGGAGGCCGCCGACGCGGCGAGCACCCGGCACCGCCGCTGCCGCAGACGCGAAGGACCCGCCGGGGGCTGACCGGGCAGGGCCGGGTGCGCGGTGCCGAAAACAGCAAAGGGGCCTCCCCGGCGTGAGTCGCGAGCGGGCCGAGACGCCCGCGACACTCCGCCGGGAAGGCCCGTCCACCGGTTCGCCGCGAGGCGGCGCCGGTGGGCCTGGGAGCCCGGAGGCTCAGGACAGGTGCGGCTTGATCTCGCGCGCGCTGTCCTCGCCGTAGGACTCGGTGATCTTGTCGATCAGGCTGGAGGCGGTCAGCGTGTACTCCTGCGGGCCGTTGACCCCCAGGCAGTGCACCGCGATGGCGTTGCCGACCTGGGCGGAGAGCTCCAGGGAGAGCCCCCAGGACAGGCCCGCCAGGAAGCCCGCGCGGAAGGCGTCGCCGACGCCGGTGGGGTCGGCCTTCTCGTTCACCACCGCGGGGCCGACGTTGATCGACGGCTCACCCCGGCGGTCGATGCGCACCCCCTTGGCGCCCAGCGTCGTCACGCGGGTCTGCACGCGATCGAGGATCTCGTCCTCGCTCCAGCCGGTCTTCTGCTCGCAGAGGGCCTTCTCGTACTCGTTGGTGAACAGGTACGTGGCGCCCTCGATCAGCTCCCGCACCTGCTCGCCGTCCATGAAGGCCAGCTGCTGGGAGGGGTCGGCGGCGAAGGCGAAGCCGCGGTCCCGGCACTCCTGGCTGTGGCGCGTCATGGCACCGGGGTCGTTGGCGCTGATGAGCACCAGGTCGAAGCCGCCGGCCGCGTCGGAGAGCGGCTTGAGCTCGATGTTGCTCGCCTCGGCCATCGCGCCGGGGTAGAACGACGCGATCTGGTTGTGGTCCTTGTCGGTGGTGCAGACGAAGCGCGCCGTGTGGCGGAGCTCGGAGATGTGCACGCCGGAGGCGTCCACACCGTGGCGCTCCAGCCAGGAGCGGTATTCGTCGAAGTCGGCCCCCGCTGCACCCACGAGGACGGGACTCAGGCCCAGGACCCCCATGGCGAAGGTGATGTTGGGGGCGCAGCCGCCGCGCCGCACCTCGAGCTCGTCCACCAGGAACGACAGCGACACCTGCTCGAGCTGATCGGCGATGAGTTGTTCGGAGAACCGTCCGTCGAAGGTCATCAGGTGGTCGGTGGCGATCGATCCGGTAACCGCGATGCGCACTGCAGAGGGCTCCTTGAGTCGGGGAGAATGGACGGTTCTCAAGCCTACCGATGCCGGATTCGCCCGAGGAAGGCACCCACGACGGGGGCACGTTTTTCCTGGTCACAAGGGCCTCAATGGCGGAGTGGGCCGCGCCGGGCACCTCGGTGGCGGGCGGCGCGCGAAAATTCGGCGCCGAGCGGCGAGCGCACGGAAAAATCCAATCGGGATTGTTCCGCTACACGCTTTCCGTTCCGCCATGCGCTTTCTTCGGCCAATCTCCGCTCCGCCGGGAGCACCGGGAAACGGGGGCGCGCAGCGCGCCGCGGCACCGCACACGCCGAGGGTCCGCGCTCCCCTGCGGGGACGCGGACCCTCGGATGGTCTGCGGGCGTCGTGCGACCGCGCCCCGCCCTTCGCTCAGGAGGCGGGGCCGACGGCACTCGCCTTAGTGGAACGAGTCGCCGCAGGCGCAGGACCCCGTGGCGTTGGGGTTGTCGATCGTGAAGCCCTGCTTCTCGATCGTGTCGACGAAGTCGATGGTGGCGCCCACGAGGTAGGGGGCGCTCATCCGGTCGGTGACGACCTCGACGCCGGAGAAGTCGCGCACGACATCGCCGTCGAGCTCGCGCTCGTCGAAGAACAGCTGGTAGCGGAGCCCCGAGCAGCCGCCGGGCTGCACAGCGACACGAAGCCGCAGGTCGGTGCGCCCTTCCTGCTCCAGGAGACCCTGGACCTTGCTCGACGCCGTCTCCGTCAGGATGATGCCCTGCGCGGGGGCCTCGCTCTGAACCGTCATCTGCTAGCTCCTCCGTTAAAGCGTGGCGGCCGCCACTGGCACTGGTCGACCCGAACGGTCAACGCCCGCGGCCGCTGGTGCATTCCTGCCCGTGGCGGGGACGCGCAATGCTGCTCTTGTCCAGAGTAGGTGCTCATACAGGTCGCCGCCATCATCGGGATCGATCCGGGGCCCGCGCGAACCCGCGGGGCGGGCCCGGCACCCGTCCCGGACCACGTCACCGGCCCCCGTCTCCGTCCGGGCCGTCGGCGGCGCCGGCCGCCCCGGTGCGTGCACCGGACCAGCGCCGGGCGACGCCGGCGGCGAGCTTGCGCAGTTCCTCGGCGGAGTTGCTCAGCGCGGCCTCGGTGGAACCCGCCGACTCCACAAGGGAATAGGTCTCGGCGATGCCGGCGGCCGCGGCCTCCTGGCGGCCCACCGCCACAGCACCGGCCAGGACCACGCAGGGCACGCCCTGGTCGGCGGCCGCCCGCGCAACACCGTGCGGGAGCTTGCCGCGCAGCGACTGGGTGTCGAACGAGCCCTCGCCGGTGATGACCAGGTCGGCCGAGGCCACGTCTTCGGTCAGGCCCACGGCGCCCAGCACGCGGGCCACGCCGGACTCCACCGCGCCGCCGACCAGCAGCATGCCGTAGCCCAGACCGCCCGCCGCACCCGCCCCGGCCTCCTCGCGCAGGACACCGGGGTCGGTGGCCTCGGCGAAGGTGCCCAGCGCGGTGTCCAGGCGCTGCACCTGGTCGGCGTCGGCGCCTTTCTGCGGGCCGAAGACGGCGCTGGCGCCCTGCAGCCCCAGCAGGGGGTTGTCGACGTCGGTGGCGGCGACGAGGGCGACGCCGCGCACGGCATCGCGCGCGGCGGAGAGGTCGACGGGCGCCGACAGCCGGCTCAGTGCCGCCCCGCCTCCGCTGAGAGCGTCGCCGGGTTCGGCGCCCAGCGCGGCGAGCATGCCGGCGCCGCCGTCGTTGGTGGAGCTGCCGCCCAGACCCACGACGACGCTGCGTGCGCCGGCGGCCACCGCATGGGCGATGAGCTCGCCCACGCCGCGGCTGGTGGTGGCGCCGGGATCGCGCCGCTCCTGGGGCACCAGGTGCAGGCCGCAGGCCTGGGCGCTCTCGATGTAGGCGGTGGCGCCCGACATCAGGTAGCGCACGGGAACGGGGTCGCCGAGTGGGCCGGTGGCCTCGGTCTCCTGCAGCGTGCCGCCGAGGGCGGTGTGCAGGACCTCGACGAACCCGGGGCCGCCGTCGGACAGTGGAAGCAGCCGGGTCTGCGCCTCGGGGGCGACCGAACGCCACCCCTCGGCCACCGCCTCGGCGGCCTCGACGGCGCTGAGGGTGCCGGCGAACTTGTCTGGAGCTATGACGATACGCACCCGACCAGTGTGCCGTTCGCCTCGATACGGCCGCCAGGGGGACGGCATGCCTGGGGACGCGGGGTGCGCGCCCCGATCACAGGCCCGGGGCGCCGTAGACGGGGAACCAGCGCGACTTCTCCTTCTCGACGGCCAGGTCGTTGCCCACGGCCGCCTCGACCTGCAGCTCCAGGGCGTTGTCCCGCCGCTGGCCGGACAGCGGGGCGAACGGGTAGAACGTGCCGCGCTTGTAGAGGTAGACGAGCGCGATGCGCCGGCCGTCGCCGTCGGCGAAGGCGACCAGCGAGCACAGCAGGGAGGGCCCGTAGCCGTTGGCCTCCAGGGAGGAGTTGACGGCGTGGATGTCGGTGACCAGCTCGCTGATGCCGCCGGTGGAGGGGTCGGCCGGCTGGGCGGGGGCCTCCAGCACCAGCCAGGTGTAGCCGTATTCGTCGGTCGTGGCCTCGACGCGGGGGCCGCCGCCGGCGTTGAGCAGCTCGGTCACGCTCTGCTGCAGCTCGTTGAAAGCGCGGCCCTCGGCGGGCCGGAAGGCCACCGAGCCGGTGCCGGTGGGCCGCAGTCCCGCGGTGGCCTGCAGCGTGATGGCCGCCGAGGGCAGGCCGAACAGGGCGTCGAGGTCGGGCTGGGCCGGCTTGGAGCGGCCCAGCAGGGCGCGCAGGAAACTCATGGTGAAAGTCCTCCCCGTGTTCGGCTGTGCGGTGCGGTACGCGCCGCTCCGGCTCTGGCTACCCTCAGGCGCCGGTGCCCAATTGCCGGGATATGTCGGAGAGCTGGGCCAGACGCTGCTCGATGGGCGGGTGGGTGGAGAAGAGCTGGCTGAGGCTGAAACCCTTCTTGGAGACCGCGGGGGTGAAGAAGAAGGCGTTGAACGGCTCGGCCTTGCGCAGGTCGTTGCTGGGGATCTTGGCCATGTCCCCGTTGATCTTGGTCAGCGCGCTGCCCAGCGAGGAGGGGCGGCCGGTCAGGTAGGCCGCCGCGCGGTCGGCGGAGAGCTCGCGGTAGCGCGAGAGCACCCGTGTCAGCAGGAAGCTCAGCGCCCACACGACGGCGCTGACCAGTACCACCAGCAGGGCGACGACAGCGGGTGCGGGCCCGTTGTTGTTGCGGGCGCCGCCGCTGAACAACGCGAAGCGCAATCCCATCTGGGTCAGGAACCCCGCCACGATGCCCAGGAAGCCGGCGATGGTCATGACCATGACGTCGCGGTGGGCCACGTGCGAGAGCTCGTGGGCGAGGACGGCCTCCAGCTCGGCGTTGTCCAGGCGGCGCATGATGCCGGTGGTTGCGCAGATGACCGCGTTCTTCCGGTTGTGGCCGGTGGCGAAGGCGTTGGGCACGTCGGTGCGGGCGATGGCGACCTTGGGCTTGGGCATGTCGGCCATGGCGCACATCCGGTCGACGACGGCGTGCAGCTCGGGCGCTTCGGCGGGCGAGACCACGCGGGCGCCCATGGAGAACACGGCGATCTTGTCGGAGGCGAAGTACTGGACGGCCGCGAAGCCGACCACCACCAGCACGAGCAGCCACAGCGGCATGCCCACCAGGTACAGCGCTACGACGAACACCACGTAGAGGATCCCCAGCAGGGACATGGTGGCGACCATGCGGGCTGTCAGCCCGCGGTCGGTGCGGAACTTCGAACCAGCCACTGCGGCACTCCTTCGTCCGCTTGCACCGCTCGGCCCCGGCATCTGCCGGGACCGCCGACCGGTCCGAGCCGCCGAAGGGCGGCCCTGGTCATCCGGCCGGACACCTGCAGTCTAGCCAGCACATCGGACGCGCCTCCGCCGCAGCGGGGACGGGCGCGCCGATTCGGGCCGGGCCGGCGCCACCGGTAGCGCCGCCGACCGGCGCACGCCGCCCGCCCTGGGAAAACGCCGATGGCCGCCGCGCAGGGCGCGGCGGCCATCGCACAGCCGACCGGGAGAACGATTCGGGAAGGACGCTCCCGGCTCACGTGAGGTCGGGGATGAGTCCTTCGTCACCGAGCATGGTCTGGACCTCCGCCATGCTGGCGTCGGCATGGGGCAGGATGAACTGGGAGGACTCCAGCGAATCCGGGGGCAGCGGCGTGCCGTCCTGGCGGACGCGCTCCAGCAGGTCGCTCAGCGCCTGGCGGAACGTCTCCTCGCTGCCGGACTCGATGGCGCCTTCGAGGGTGCGGTCGAACTCGTTGAGCAGGTCGAGGTCGGCGTCGGAGAGGTCGAGCTGGCCTTCGCCCATGATGCGAACGATCATGCTCCCTCCCCCTGACGGTAGGACTGCGACTGGCCGCCGTTGGCGCCTGCGCTGCGCGCGCTGGAGCCGGAGTCGCCCTCTTCGATCTGGCCCGGGGCGGCCGAGCCCTGGCCGAGCTCGCGCTTCATCCGCTCAAGCTCGCTCTCGACGCCGCTGGAGCTGGCCATCTGGTCGAGCTCGGACTGGATGTCGTCCTTGGAGCTGCCGGTGACGTCGTCGAGCGCCCCCGATTCGAGCAGTTCGTCGACCGCCCCGGCGCGGGCCTGCATCTCGGAGGTCTTGTCCTCGGCGCGCTGCACGGCCATGCCGACGTCGCCCATCTCCTCGGAGATGCCCGAGAAGGCCTCGCTGATCTGGGTCTGGGCCTGAGCAGCGGTGTAGGTGGCCTTGATGGTCTCCTTGCGGGTGCGGAAGGAGTCGACCTTGGCCTGGAGGCGCTGGGCGGCCAGAGTCAGCTTCTGCTCCTCGCCCTGCAGCTGCTCGTGCTGCTGGCGCAGGCCGTCGATCTGGGACTTCAGGCCCGAGCGGCGGGTGAGCGCCTCGCGCGCGAGGTCCTCGCGGCCCTGCTCCAGCGCTTGGCGACTCTGGGTCTCCAGCTTGCCCGACTGCTGCTCCAGCTGCTGCACCTGCAGCTCGACCCGCTTGCGCGAAGTGGCGACGTCGGCCACGCCGCGCCGGACCTTCTGCAGCAGTTCCAGCTGCTTCTGGTAGGAGTAATCGAGGGTTTCGCGCGGGTCCTCGACAGAGTCCAGTGCCTTGTTGGCCTTGGACTTGAACATCATGGAAAGTCGCTGAAACACGCTCATCGGCGTGGCCGTCCCCTTCTCGGTCCGTGTATCGGCTGTTCCCGGCGGGCGCTGCATCCAACCCTACGCTCTCGCGCGATGGGTCGCCATGAAGCTCGGACCGGCTACCCTGGTAGACGTGTTCCGACGTCGCTCCGTTCCCGCATCCGAAGATCCGGCCGCGTCCGGCCCTGGCACTGCTGGGGCCACCCAATCTAAGGGATATACCCCCAAGAAGGGCGCGCCAACTCCCAAGCGCCGCGAGTCCGAGCCTGCGCTGCGCCGACCGGTGAGCGCGCCGCAGACCCGCAAGGAGGCCTACCGGGCCTACCGCGAGCGCCGCGCGCGCGAAGCCGGCCCGCGCAACAAGCGCAAGGGCGGCGGCCCGCAAGCGCAGGGCGAGGACCGCAACTTCCGCCCGCAGGACCACGGCCCCGTACGCGCCTACGCGCGCGATGTCGTCGACGCCCGTCGCAGCGTCAGCGAGTACTTCCTCTACTTCTCGATCGCCGTGATCGTGCTGCTGTTCCTGCCCATCCCCGAGTTCCAGGTCGTGGTCACCTACGTGATCTGGCCGGCCATGATGGTCACGATCGTCGCCGAGGGCATCTACATCGCCAGGAGCGTCAAGCGCCGGGCGGGCGAGCTGTTCCCCGGCGACCCCACCGTGCGGGGCGCGGGCTGGTACGCCGCGGTTCGCCAGCTTCAGGTTCGCCGCCTGCGCCTGCCCAAGCCCAAGGTCAAGCCGGGCCAGCCCGTTCCCCAGCCCCGCAGCTGAGCCCACCCGTGCGTCGGCGCGCCCGGTACGCGGGCGCGCCGCTCCGCCCGGCCCGCCGCAGGGTGCTCGGCGTAAGCTGCTCGGCATGGAATTCCGGCATCTTGGAAACAGCGGCCTGGTCGTAAGCGAGATCGCGTACGGCAACTGGATCACCCACGGCTCCCAGATCGAGGAGGAGGCCGCCACCGCGTGCGTGCGCGCGGCGCTGGACGAAGGCGTCACGACCTTCGACACCGCCGACGTCTACGCCCAGGGGCGGGCCGAGGAGGTTCTGGGGCGGGCCTTGAAGGGCGAACGCCGCGACGGCCTGGAGATCCTGTCGAAGGTCTACTGGCCGACGGGCCCGGGCAAGAACGACCGCGGGCTGTCCCGCAAGCACATCGTGCGCAGCTGCGAGGACTCGCTGCGCCGGTTGGGCACCGACTACCTGGACCTCTACCAGGCGCACCGGTTCGACTACGAGACGCCGCTGGAGGAGACCCTGCGGGCTTTCGACGACCTGGTGCGCCAGGGCAAGGTCTGCTACATCGGCGTCTCGGAGTGGCGGGCGGAGGAGATCGAGCGTGCGCTGCAGCTCGCCGAGGAGATGGGGCTGGATCGGATCGTGTCCAACCAGCCGCAGTACAGCATGCTCTGGCGGGTGATCGAGCCCGAGGTGGTCCCGGCCAGCCGGCGCGGCGGCCTGGGGCAGATCGTGTTCTCCCCCATCGCCCAGGGCGTGCTCACCGGCAAGTACCGGCCCGGTCAGGAGGCCCCAGCGGGCTCGCGCGCCACCGACGAGACCGGCGGCAGGTTCATCAGCCGCTTCCTGCAGGACGACGTGCTGGAGCGCGTTCAGCGTCTGGTGCCCCTCGCCGAGGAGGCCGGCATGAGCATGGGCCAGTTGGCGGTGGCCTGGGTGCTGCAGAACGACAACGTCTCCGCGGCGATCATCGGCGCCTCCCGCCCGGAGCAGGTGCACGACAACGCCGGGGCGGCGGGCCGGCGGCTCGACGAGGACCTGATGCGCAGCATCGACGAGATCCTCGGCGACGCCGTCCGCCGCGACCCGTCCCTGACGGTCAGCCCGGCCGAGCGGCCGTGACCGGGAGGCCGTAAGGCGCGGGCGGCCGCGCGGCCGGGCCGGGAGCGCTTCCGCCCCTCCTCGGGAGCGAGGACGGGCGGAAGCGGCGAGGCGGCTGTGCACCTGCGGTCGCCGCGCCTCCCGGACACGGCGGGCACGCCGAAGACCGAAGACGCGGCCCGGACGGACGGCCGGTTCGCCGGCCGCACCGCGTCCCGGCCCCGCCCGCGGCCTCAGCCTCAGCCTCAGCCTCAGCCTCAGCCTCAGGCGGGATCGTCCAGGCTCATCGAGTACACCGGGCGGTCGTCCTCGAGCAGGGTGACCCGGGAGGCGCCCCCTTCGACCAGCTCGCGCCAGTTCTCCCCCAGCCAGCTCTCCGCGTCGCCGCGCGAGGAGAACAGCTCGCCCGGCAGGGCGCCCTCCTCCAGAGGCCGGCCGTGCTCGGTCTCGTACCGCCAACTCCAGGCCATATTCCGCCCTTTCTCATCTCCGACTCGCCCTCCACGCCCCTTCGGGGGCGCCGTAGGCGCGGCCCCGAGCATAGGCTGTGCCCGCGGAGCGGATCCGGCCCGGCGCGCGGCCCCGGCCTTCGGGCCCGGCACTGGCGCGGGCGCCCGCTGGGCACTCCCCCGCGGCGGCGTCGCCGACCCGCCTGGGGGGTTCCCCCGCCGTCCCCGACCCCGATGCTGTTGACTGGCGAACGTGCGACTCCGACTTTCCGGCACCTCAGGCTCCGAGGGATGGCCCGCGCCCCACTGCCGCTGCGCCTCCTGCAACCGGGCCGCGGACAACCGCCGCGTCCCGCTGCGGATCACCGTCGACGACGCGCTGACCCTGCGCGATCCCGGCACGGGCGCGGTGTCGTCCCCTCCGCCCGGCTACACCGTCGAGGTCACTTCCTACGGCACCCGGGTCGAGGGCCCCGGCGGCGGGCGCCTCCTGCTGGCCCGGCCCGACGCACCGGCCGATCCCCCCGCGGGCGACGACACCGACGCCGGGACGGACGGGACCGAGCCCGCGCCCAGGAGGCCCTGGCACCAGGTCGATGTGGCGATCGTCGACGCCGTCGAGTCGCCGGCCGCGATCGGCGCGCTGCGCCGCGCCGGGGTGGTCGCCAAGACCACGGCCGTTCTCGCCGTCGGCGGCGACCACCGCGTGCACTCCCCCGCGGAGTTCGACCGCCGCGCTCGGCTGTGGGGCGCCTCCGCGCCCTTCGACGGCCAGGAGCTGTGGTGCCCGCCCTCGGCCTGGCCGCCCGAGCGCGCGCAGGGGCCGCACCGCGTGCTGATCACCGGGGGCGCGCGCTCCGGCAAGTCGGCCGAGGCCGAACGGCGCCTGCTCGGCGAGTCCGAGGTCACCTACCTGGCCACCGGCCCCTCCCCCGGCGGCGACAAGGCGGACGATTCCTGGGTACGCCGCGTCGAACAGCACCGCGCCCGGCGCCCTTCGTGGTGGAAGACCGAGGAGTCCCCCGACGCCGCCGCGGTACTGCGCGATGCCCGGGGCGCCGTGCTCTTCGACTGCGTGGGCACCTGGTTGGCCGATGCGATGGAGACCTGCGGCCTGTGGCAGGAGCGGCCTCCCGCCGGCGCCGAGGAGGAGCTCGCGGCGCGCCTGGACGAGCTGGTGGAGGTCTGGCGGCGCTGCCCCGCCTACCTCGTCGCGGTGACCAACGAGGTCGGCTCCGGCGTGGTGCCGCCGACGGTGAGCGGCGGCCTCTTCCGCGACTGGCTGGGCCGGGCCAACCAACTCCTGGCGGCCGAGTCCGAGGAGGTCGTCCTGGCCACGGCGGGCCGCGTGGTGGAGCTGCACTAGTGAGCCTGGGGCCACCGCCCTCAGCGGCGGCGAAGGCCCCGAAGAGCGCCCGGAGCCGGCCGCCACGACAGGCGGCGGCGATGGGGCGCGCACGCCGCGCTCCGGGGCCGGAGTCCGCCCCGGGTACGACCGAGCGGCGGGGTCGCGGCGGCCCGCCCCTGGCGCCGAGTCCCGGCCCCATCACCGACGAAAGGCGATCGCCATGGTCTCCGCAGACGACTCCGGTACGACGGACGATCGGCACACCGGCCCCGGCGGCGAGCGGTCCGCCGAGGGCGGCGGCCCGCTGCGGGACGGCCTCGACGGGCTGCGCATGGCCGCAGGCACGCTGACGGCGGTTCCCGTCGCGGCACCGCGGGTGGACCGTGCGGTCGCAGGCTGGGCCATGGTGCTGGCGCCGCTCGTGGGCGCGCTGCTGGGAGCCGTCGCCGCGACGGTGCTGGCGGTCGCCGTACTCGTGGGACTGCCCGGCCTCCCGGCCGCGGTCGCGGCCGTGGGGACGCTGGCGCTGCTGACACGGGGACTGCACCTGGACGGGCTGGCCGACCTCGCCGACGGCCTGGGCAGCGGCCGCCCGGCCGAGGAGGCCCTGGAGGTGATGCGGCGCTCGGACATCGGTCCGTTCGGCGTGATCACCCTCGTACTCGTACTGCTGGGCCAGACCGCGGCTCTGGGCGCGGTCGCAGACGCATCCCCCGCGGCCGCGGCCGCGGCCCTGATCGTCGCCGCCGCGACCGGTCGACTGGCCATCACCTGGGCGTGCACCCCGCGTGTGCCCTCGGCCCGCCCCGAAGGGCTCGGCGCGTTCGTGTCCGCAACGGTGCCCTCCTGGGCGGCGGGCGCGGCGACGGGCGCGGTCCTGCTCGTCGCCGCCCCGGCCGGGGCGGCGACCGGCGGCGTGGTGTTCGCGCTCGCCTGCGCCGTCGCGGTCGCTCTGGGCCTGAGCGCCGCAGCCGCCCTCCTCGCCCGCGCGGTCGCCCGCACCGGCGGCATCACCGGAGACACCCTCGGCGCCGTGTCCGAAACGGCGACCACCGCCGCACTCGTGGTCGCCGCCGCCGCAGCGGCCTGATCCCCGGACCATCACCGGTCGCCGGCCACAGCGGCCGCCCGGGCCCCGTCGACCGGCTACCGGCTACCGGCTACCGGCGGGTACCATCTGTTGGCCTCGTCACATTTGTTCACAGTGCCTGCTGTACGGCGCATACGCGCGCCCGAACGCGTCCATCCGCCTCCCGCTTCGCCTTTCTCCGCTTGCGGCCCGGCGTATTCGCCCCCCGCGGCGGCCCTGGTCATCCGGCCGGGCCCGCCCCGAAGAGCGGTCGCACGGGCAGTGGCGAGGGCCCCGTCGCCGGCGAGCGGCGCCAACGGGGTCCCCGTCCGCCCCGGGCCGACGGCGCCCGCACACGGTCGGTTCCGGCCCGCCCCCGGCCCCGCCGGGGCCGCAGGCCGTACCGGCTGTCCACGGACGCCGATCCGCGCGGTTCTTCGCCGCATGAACGACCACGCCGCGGGCTAGGTGCCCGGGGGCACGTCACAAGGGCTAGCATCGGGGGCGTGAGCACGTCGTTGTCAGTAATTACGGAATCCCCCGCTTCTCTCGACGTCGACGCGGTGGTGGTCGGCTACCATCCGGCGGACGACGGGCCCCGGCCCGCGTCCGGCGCCGACAGCGTCGACGCCGCCTTCCCCGGCGGTCTGGGCAAGACACTGTCGCTGCTCGGCGCGACGGGCGCCGCCGAGGAGGTGCGCAGCGTCCCCACCCAAGGCGTGTTGACCGCACCGGTGGTGATCGCCGTCGGCCTCGGCGCCCAGCCGGGCTCCGGAGAAGCCCTCGACCCCGATACCGTTGCGCGCGCGGCAGGTGCCGCCCTGCGTTCGCGCGCCACCGGGCAGACCCGCATCGCCCTGGCGCTGCCCGCCGACACCCCCGAACTGGTGCAGTCAGCGGCGCTGGGCGCGCTGCTCGGCGACTACGCCTTCACCCGCTACCGCACCGGCGAGGACACCCGCGCTCCCGCCGCCGAGCTGCTGGTCGCCAGCGACGCCGCAGGCGCCGGGGAGGCCGCGGAGCGCGCGAACACCCTCGCCGGCGGCGTCAACCTCAGCCGCGACCTGGTGAACACCGCCCCCGCCGACCTGGTGCCCGAGGACCTGGCGGAGGCCGCCGCCGAGGTGGCGCGCGATAACGGCCTGGGCGTCGAGATCCTCGACGAAGGCCGACTGGCCGAGGGCGGCTACGGCGGCCTCATCGGCGTCGGCCAGGGCTCCGACAACCCGCCGCGGCTCGTCCGCCTGGAGTACAGCCACCCCGAGGCGAGCCGGACCGTCGCGTTCGTGGGCAAGGGCATCACCTTCGACTCCGGCGGCCTGTCGCTGAAGCCGACCTCGGGCATGGACTGGATGAAGTCCGACATGGGCGGGGCCGCCGCGGTGCTGGGCGCCATGCGCGCCATCGCGCAGCTGGGTCCGACCGTCAACGCGGTGGCCTATCTCGCCATCGCCGAAAACATGCCCGGCGGCAGCGCTCAGCGGCCCTCCGACGTCCTGACGATCTACGGCGGCAAGACCGTGGAGGTGCTCAACACCGACGCCGAGGGCCGCCTGGTGATGGCCGACGCGCTCGTGCGCGCGCACGAGGACTCGCCCGACCTGATCGTGGACGTCGCCACCCTCACCGGGGCGCAGCTCGTCGCCCTGGGTACCCGGGTGTTCGGCGTGATGGCCAACGACGACGGCGTGCGCGAGGACGTCGTGGCCGCCGCCACCGCCTCCGGGGAGCAGGCCTGGCCCATGCCGCTGCCCGAGGACCTGCGCCAGGGCCTGGACTCCTCGGTGGCCGACATCGCCAACGTGGCCGGAGAGCGCTGGGGCGGCATGCTCAGCGCGGGCATCTTCCTCAAGGAGTTCATCGACGAGGGCACGCGCTGGGCGCACCTGGACATCGCCGGCCCCGCCTTCAACCAGGGCGGGCCCTTCGGCTACACACCGAAGGGCGGCACCGGTGCCGCCACCCGCACCCTGGTGCGGATCGCGGAGAACCACGCCGCGCGTGCGGACTGACGCGGGAGCCCAACCGCGGCGACCGCACGCCGGAACGAAACAGCAGCGGCGGTCGGGCGCCACCCCGCCCGGCCTCGCGGAAGCGTCCGATCCAGACGAACATTCACATCCACATCAAGGAGTGTCCTTCCCGTGAGTGAGAACGGCGGCACCTTCGACCTGGTGATCCTGGGAGCCGGCAGCGGTGGTTACGCCGCCGCCATCCGCGCCTCCGAGCTGGGCATGAAGGTCGCCCTGATCGAGAAGAACAAGCTCGGGGGCACGTGCCTGCACGTCGGCTGCATCCCCACCAAGGCGCTGCTGCACTCGGCCGAAGTCGCCGACGCCGCGCGGGACAGCGAGACCTTCGGTGTCAAGGCGAGCTTCGAGGGCATCGACATGGCGGGCGTCAACGCCTACAAGGACAAGGTCGTCTCCCGCATGTTCAAGGGCCTGTCCGGCCTAATCAAGGCGCACGGCATCACCGTGGTCGAGGGCGAGGGCCGCCTCACCGGGCGTGACGAGGTCACCGTCGGCGACACCGTCTACAAGGGCACCAACATCCTGCTGGCCAGCGGGTCGACGCCCAAGACGCTCGGCCTGGAGATCGACGGCGAGAAGGTCATCACCAGCGAGCACGCCCTGGAGATGCAGCACGTCCCCAAGTCGGTCGTGGTGCTGGGCGGCGGCGTGATCGGCGTCGAGTTCGCCAGCGTGTACCGCTCCTACGGCGCCGAGGTCACCATCGTCGAGGCGCTGCCGCACCTGCTCCCGCTGGAGGACGAGTCCACCTCCAAGCAGCTGGAGCGGGCGTTCCGCAAGCGCGGCATCAAGTACGAGCTCAACACCCCGTTCGAGAGCGTCAAGACCACCGACACCGGCGTCAGCGTCAGCCTGCAGGGCGGCAAGTCGCTGGAGGCCGAGGTCATGCTGGTGGCCATCGGCCGCGCGCCGGTCTCGGAGGGCCTGGGCTATGAGGACAACGGCGTCGAGATGGAGCGCGGCTTCGTCAAGGTCGACGAGAACCTGCACACCGGCGTGGGCAACATCTACGCCGTGGGCGACCTGATCCCCACCCTGCAGCTGGCCCACGTCGGCTTCGCCGAGGGCATCTACGTCGCCGAGCAGATCGCCGGCCTCAATCCGCCGGCGATCGACTACGACGGCGTCCCGCGCATCACCTACTCCGAGCCGGAGGTGGCCTCGGTCGGTCTGACCTCGGCCCAGGCCCAGGAGCGCGGCTACGAGACCGTCGAGATCGACTACAACCTCGGTGGCAACGGCAAGAGCCAGATCCTGCAGACGCAGGGCTCGGTCAAGGTCATCGCCCAGAAGGACGGACCGGTCCTGGGCGTGCACATGATCGGCTCCCGCGTGGGCGAACTGACCGCCGAGGGGCAGCTGATCTACAACTGGGAGGCGCTGCCCTCCGAGGTGGCCCAGCTCGTGCACCCTCACCCCACGCAGTCCGAGGCGATCGGCGAGGCGCATCTGGCGCTGGCAGGAAAGCCGCTGCACGTCCACGAGTAGACGATTGCGGGGCGGGCTGGGGCTCGCCCCGCCTTTTCGTTGTTTCCCCGCGTTCCGCACGTCCACTTAAGAGGAACCATGCCGACTTCCGTAACAATGCCCGAGCTGGGCGAAAGCGTCACCGAGGGCACAGTCACCCAGTGGCTGAAGCAGGAGGGCGAGCACGTCGAGGCCGACGAGCCCCTCCTGGAGGTTGCGACCGACAAGGTCGACACCGAGATCCCCGCCCCTGCGTCGGGGGTGCTGTCCAGGATTCTCGTCTCCGAGGACGAGACCGTGGAGATCGGCGCGGAGATCGCGGTCATCGGCGGGGAGGACGAGGCCGCCGGCGGTGGCGGCGGGGAGGCCGCCGCACCCGCGGCCGAGGAGTCGGCTCCCGAGCCGCAGGCCGAGGAGCCGGCACCGCAGCCCGAGCCGGAGCCCGAGCCGGAACCGGAGCCGCAGCCGGAGCCTCAGCCGGAACCCGAGCCCGAGCCGGCACCGGAGCCCTCGGCCCGGAGCCAGGCCCGGCCGGAGCCCGGCGCCGCGTCGGAGCCCCCGGCACAGCCGCGTGCCAGCCGCGAGGACGCCACCCCGCCGGTGGACGTCGAGACCGTCAGCGGAGCCGGGCGGTCCGCGGGCACCGACGCCGTCACCGAGGCCTACGTGACCCCGCTGGTGCGCAAGCTCGCCGCCGAGGAGGGCGTGGACCTCAGCAGGGTGCAGGGCACCGGCGTCGGCGGCCGCATCCGCAAGCAGGACGTGCAGGAGGCCGCCGGCCGCAAGCGCCGCGAGAGCCCGGCCGGCGGCGGCGCGGCCGCGCAGGCGCCCGCGCGCGCCCGCCGCCCCGTGGTCGCCGACACCAAGCTGCGCGGCACCACCGAGACCATGTCGCGGCTGCGCCAGACCATCGCCGACCAGATGGCGGAGTCGCTGCGGATCTCGGCCGAGGTCACCCAGGTCGTCGAGGTCGACGTCACCGACATCGCCCGTCTGCGCGAGCGCGCGGCACCGGAGTTCGAGGAGCGCGAGGGCGTGGAGCTCGGCTTCTTCCCGTTTTTCGCACTCGCCACGGTCGAGGCTCTCAAGGCGCATCCCAAGCTCAACGCCGTCATCGACAGCACCAACTACGAGGTCACCTACCACAGCATCGAGAACCTCGGCATCTCCGTGGACACCGATCCGGGGCTGCTGGTGCCGGTCGTCAAGGACGCCGGCGACCTCAACCTGGGCGGGATGGCGCGCAAGATCGCCGACCTCACCGAGCGGGCGCACACCGGCAGCCTCAACCCCGACGAGCTGAGCGGCGGCACGTTCACGCTGGCCGACACCGGCGAGGTGGGCGCACTGTTCAACACCCCCATCATCAACCAGCCGCAGGTCGGCATCCTCAGCACCGGCGCGGTCGTCAAGCGTCCCGTAGTGGTCGACGACCCCGAGTTGGGCGAGGTCATCGCGGTGCGGTCGATGATGTACCTGGCGCTGACCCACGACCACCGGCTGATCGACAGCGCCGACGCGGCGCGGTTCCTGCAGGATCTCCGCGGGCGCCTGGAGGAGGGCGCGTTCGAGTCCGAGGTCGGGCTGGCCTGAGGCGGACCGGCGCCGCCGGCGAGCGGCGCGCAAAGCGGACGGGGCGGTACCCGCGATCGGGTACCGCCCCGCTTTTACCCCACCATTCACCATCCCCCTGGTGATCCCCATCACCAAAGGTCTACGCTGCGGCACCCCTGGCGCAGGGGAGCCGCAAACCACGGGAACCACCGGTTACGTAGTGTCCCGCGGTGCTAACACTACGGTATTGGCCCCTGGGGTGCCACCGCAGGCTTTCGGCGGAAACCGGCCACGGGATCGCGCGGCGGATCCGCCTCGGAACGGTCGGCACCGGATGCCCGCTGGCGTAGCGGCCGCCGGGTCGGGTAGGCAGTGCGGCATGCGAGTCGCGATAACCGGTGCCTCCGGGCTCATCGGCTCCGCCCTGGCGCGCTCTCTGGCCGAGGACGGCCACGGGGTGGTGCGCATGGTCCGGCGCCCCGCACGAGGTCCCGACGAGGCCGAATGGCGCCCCGAGGTGGGCTACGTGGACACGGGCGGCCTCGTCGGCGCGGACGCGGTCGTGCACCTGGCCGGGCAGCCGATCGGGCCGGCCCGCTGGACGCGCGGCTACCGGCGCAAGCTGTGGGAGAGCCGGGTTCCGGCCACCCGCGCGCTGGCGACCGCGCTGGCCGGGATGGACGACCCGCCGCCGCGCCTGGTGTCGGGCTCTGCAGTGGGGTTCTACGGCGAGACCGGCGCACGGACCGCCACGGAGGACGCCCCGCGCGGGCGCGGCTTCCTGGCCGAGCTGGTGGCCGCCTGGGAGGACGCCGCAGCCCCCGCCGAGGAGGCGGGGATCTCCGTGGCGCATGCCCGCACGGGCATCGTGCTGGCGCGTTCGGGCGGGCTTCTGGGCACGGTGCTGCCGATGTTCCGCCTGGGGCTGGGCGCGCGCCTGGGCAGCGGCCGCCAGTACATCTCCTGGATCGCGCTGGCCGACGAGGTGGGGGCGCTGCGGTTCCTGCTGGAGCGTCCCGACATCACCGGCCCGGTGAACCTCGTCGCGCCCGAGCCGGTCACCAACGCCGAGTACACCCGCCAGGTGGCGCGGGCGGTGCGCCGGCCCGCCGTGCTGGCGGTTCCGGGATTCGCCATGCGCGCGGCACTGGGCGGCTTCGCCGACGAGGCGGCGCTCATCAGCCAGCGGGCGGTGCCCGAACGCCTTCGCGGCGCAGGCTATTCCTTCCACCGCCCCGAGCTGGCCGGTGCCCTATCCGACATCGCCTAAGCCATACCCGGGGCATATGGTGGGATGTATGAGTGAGCTCGTCTTCGTCCGCCTCGGCGAGGCTCCCGTGCCCTTCCACGAGGGCTGGGACCTGCAGAAGCGGGTACACGCCGACCGTGTCGGCGACCGCGTTCCCGACACCGTGCTGGTGCTGGAGCACGAGCCGGTCTACACCGCGGGCAAGCGCACCGGTCCCTGGGACCGCCCGCTGAGCGACCCGGGCGCGCCCGTCGTCGACATCGACCGCGGCGGCAAGCTCACCTGGCACGGCCCCGGCCAAGCCACGGTCTACCCGATCGTGCGGCTGGGGGATCCGATCGACGTGGTCGGCTACGTGCGGATGCTGGAAGAAGCCCTCATCCGCGCGATCGCCGAATTCGGACTCGCGGGCACGCGGGTCGAGGGGCGCACCGGTGTCTGGCTGGAGGCCGATCTCGACCGCGGTCTGACCGAACGCAAGATCGCCGCGATCGGCTGCCGGATCGCCCGCGGGGTCGGCATGCACGGGCTCGCGTTGAACTGCGACAACGATCTCGGCTGGTTCGACCGGATCGTGCCCTGCGGCATCACCGACGCCGGCGTCACATCGCTCTCGGCCGAGCTGGGCCGCGACGTCGCCGTCGCCGAGGCCGTTCCCGTCGTCGAGCGCCACCTGGCCGCGGTGCTGGGCGCCACGGGCTTCCGCGTCCAGGACAGCGTGCCCGAACCGGCCCGCGAAACCGAGCCCGCCCGCGAAACCGAGCCGGCCGGGGCCTGAGGCAGGCCGCCGTACCACGACCTCCCCACAAGGGAAGCAGGAAAGGAAGGGTCCGCGTTGACCGTCACTCCTGAGGGCCGCAAGCTGCTGCGGATCGAGGCCCGCAACAGCGAGACGCCCATCGAGAGGAAGCCGCCCTGGATCAAGATCAAGGCGAAGATGGGGCCGGAGTACTCCGCGCTGCACTCCCTGGTCAAGCGTGAAGGGCTGCACACGGTCTGCCAGGAGGCCGGCTGCCCCAACATCTACGAGTGCTGGGAGGACCGCGAGGCCACCTTCCTCATCGGCGGCGACCAGTGCACGCGGCGGTGCGACTTCTGCCAGATCTCCACGGGCAAGCCCAGCCCACTGGACCGCATGGAGCCCACCAAGGTGGCCGAGTCGGTCCGCAAGATGGAGCTGCGCTACGCGACGGTCACCGGCGTGGCGCGCGACGACCTCGACGACGGCGGGGCCTGGCTCTACGCCGAGACCGTGCGCAAGATCCACGAGCTCAACCCCGGCACCGGCGTCGAGCTGCTGATCCCCGACTTCAACTCCGACGACGACCAGCTGGGCGAGGTCTTCGGATCCCGCCCCGAGGTCCTCGCGCACAACACCGAGACCGTGCCGCGGATCTTCAAGCGGATCCGCCCGGGCTTCCGCTACGAGCGCTCGCTGGAGGTCCTCAGCAAGGCGCGCGCCGACGGGCTGGTCACCAAGTCCAACCTGATCCTGGGCATGGGCGAGGACCGCCAGGAGATCAGCGAGGCCATGCGCGATCTGCACGAGGCCGGCTGCGACCTGCTGACCATCACCCAGTACCTGCGGCCGTCCAAGCTGCACCACCCCATCGACCGGTGGGTCCGGCCCGAGGAGTTCGTCGAGCTGTCGGAGGAGGCCGAGGAGATCGGGTTCGCCGGGGTCATGTCGGGGCCGCTGGTGCGCTCCTCCTACCGCGCCGGGCGGCTGTACAAGCAGGCCGTCGAGAAGCGCGAGCAGGTCGCCGCGGGCAGCTGAGCCCCGCGCGAGCGTTTCACGCAGGGTGCCGCATCCGCGTCCGCAGACAACGTAATCAAGCTGAGACGGCGGCCGGAGGGCCGCCGTCTCACGTTCGCCCGGTCGCGACACATATCCTGGGTGGTAGAGCACGCGGCACACCGTCGGCCCCCGGGCCGAGGCGGTGGACTGCGGCACCGCACCGGCCAGACGAGCGGAGCGCGCCCGAGGCCCCGGGGGCGCCCCCGACGAGCAGGGTTCGACCGATAGGAGGACGGGCAGGAAGAGGCGGCTCCCGTCGGTGCACCGCAGGTGCACCCTGCCCGGAAACATGATGGCGAAGAAGCCCAAGGACACCAAGGCACCCGCGACCCCGGCGCAAGGCGCCTCCGGCCAGGGCGGCGCGCAGAAGCCGCCCGGCAGGTTCAAGCAGTTCGCCATGGTCGTCCGGGTGGTCCACCGGCAGAGTCCGCGCACCATCCCCATCGCGGTCGGGATCTTCCTGGCGGTGCTCGCGCTGGTCGTCGCCGGCGCGACCGTCTTCGGCGGGTGGCTGTACTGGGGGCCGCTCGGCTTCGCGGTGGCGTTCCTGGCCGGCTTCGTCTACTTCACGCGCGCCACGCAGCGGCTCCAGTACGAGATGCTGGACGGCCAACTCGGCGCTGCGACGGCGGTGCTGGACAACCTGCGCGGCGACTGGACCACCGAGCCGGGGGTCAGCGCCAACCGGCAGATGGACGTCGTCCACCGCGCCGTGGGCAAGCCCGGCGTGGTGCTGGTCGGCGAGGGGGACCCCTCCCGCCTGAAGGCCCTCATCGCCGCCGAGAAGAAGCGGGTGGCGCGCGTGGCCCACAACACACCGATCTACGACCTGCAGGTGGGCCACGGCGAATCCCAGGTGCCCATCGCCCAGTTGCAGCGCCGGCTCCTCAAGCTGCCGCGCAACCTGGACAAGGGCGAGGTCGCCGAATTGCGCTACCGGCTCAAGGCGCTTCCCGCGGCGATGCAGATGCCCAAGGGCCCCATGCCCAAGGGCGCGAAGATGCCCAAGGGTCCCAAGGCGTCGGGCGGCGGCGGCAGCTGAGGCGGCGCGCTCGGCGATTGCTGCGAAGCCGGCTGCCTGCGCCGATCAGCGGGACCGGCTCGGACGTTCGGCGGGCACCGGGGTGGGCGGTCGCCGGAGGTGAGGCGGGCGTCGCTCCGGGCCCGCCCCGCGCAGGCGGTGCGCGTAACGCCCTCGGCCGGGGCCGACCCTCCGGTGCGCCCGGCCGGGGTCTCAGATCCGTCGGCTGACCGTCCCGGCGGCGCGGTCGTGCAGGCCGCGGTGGTCGGGGTCGTAGACCACGGCCGGAATCACCAGGCACAGCAGAAAGGTGCGCACCACCATCGCCACGGGCCAGGGCAGCGGGCGCTCGCCGGTGGCGGCGACCTCGACGCCGACGATCCGCTTGCCCAGGGTGGTGCCGAACACCGACAGCATCAGCGCGGTGTAGACACCGAACAGCAGCAGCGCCGCGCTGGAGGCGAAGGGCGTTTCCGCGGCGTCGCCGCCGGAGCCGCCGGTGAACGCCGAAATGACCAGGACGCACAGCAGCCAGTCCAACATCAGCCCCGCGAGACGCCTGCCGATGCCCGGGACCGACCCCGGCCCGTGCTCGGGCATCCCCAGCCGGTTGCCGCGGTAGTGGAACTGCGCCTCCTCGGCGCCTTCGGTGTCGGCCATGCACACAACGGTATCGGCATACGCAGGCGATTCCGGTCGCGCTGCAGCGGCGACTCCACGTGTCCGCACCCCTGCTGCGTGTCCGGTTTCGGTCTGTTACCGCCGCTCATGCACGATGGTCAGGGATAACGCCGGGCTCCGTAACGCGCGGGAAACATTGGAGACATGGACCGGAAACGGCCCCCTCCTAGCGTCGACGACGTAGCCGGGAGGTTGCGAGGCCGGAGCGCGATACCGCAACGAAGCGGGGCACCGACCGCGCGACCTCTTTCACCTGCACGGAGGTAACTCTTGTTCAGCAGCGCCGAAGAACTTCTCGCCTTCACCCGGGACGAGGACATCAAGTTCCTCGATTGCCGGTTCACGGACCTGTTCGGGGCCACCCACCACTTCACCCTCCCCATCGAGCACGTCGATGAGGGGACCTTCGACGAGGGCCTGATGTTCGACGGTTCGTCGATCCGTGGATTCCAGGCCATCCACGAGTCCGACATGCTGCTGCTGCCGGACCTGTCGACCGCGGTCGTCGACAAGTTCCGCCAGCACCGCACGCTGAACCTCACGTTCTTCGTGCACGACCCGTTCACTCGCGAGTCCTACAGCCGCGACCCCCGCAACGTCGCCCGCAAGGCCGAGGCGTACCTCAACAGCACCGGCATCGCCGACACCGTCTTCGTCGGTCCCGAGGCCGAGTTCTACATCTTCGACGACGTGCGCTTCCAGACGCAGGAGAACGCGTCGTTCTACTACATCGACTCGATCGAGGGCGCCTGGAACACCGGTACCCAGAACGGCCAGTCCAACCTGGGCTACCGGCCGCGTTACAAGGGCGGGTACTTCCCGGTCGAGCCGGTCGACCACTACAGCGACCTGCGCTCGACGATGGTGCGCAACCTGATCGACGCCGGCATGAACGTCGAGATCCAGCACCACGAGGTGGGCACCGCCGGCCAGGCCGAGATCGACTTCAAGTTCGACGAGCTGCTCAAGTCGGCCGACGACGTCCAGCTCTACAAGTACATCGTCAAGAACACGGCCTACTCCGAGGGCAAGTCGGTCACCTTCATGCCCAAGCCGGTCTTCGGCGACAACGGCTCGGGCATGCACTGCCACATGAGCCTGTGGAAGGACGGCGCCCCGCTGTTCTTCGACGAGTCGGGCTACGCCCAGCTGTCGGACATGGCGCGCCACTACATCGGCGGGCTGCTCAAGCACGCTCCGGCGCTGCTGGCCTTCACGAACCCGACCATCAACTCCTACCACCGCCTGGTGCCGGGCTACGAGGCCCCGATCAACCTGGTCTACTCCCAGCGCAACCGCTCGGCCTGCATCCGCATCCCGCTGACCGGGTCCAACCCGAAGGCCAAGCGCCTGGAGTTCCGGGTGCCCGACCCCTCGGCCAACCCCTACCTCGCCTTCTCGGCGATGCTGATGGCCGGCATCGACGGCATCAAGAACAAGATCGAGCCCCCGGAGCCGGTCGACAAGGACCTCTACGAGCTGCCCCCGGCCGAGGCCGAGGCCATCGAGAAGGTCCCCGCCTCCCTGGACGCCGCGCTGGAGGCCCTGGAAGCCGACCACGAGTTCCTGGTCGAGGGCGGGGTCTTCACCGAGGACCTGATCGAAACCTACATCGACTACAAGCGCACCGAGGAGATCGACTCCCTGCGCCTGCGTCCGCACCCGCGCGAGTTCGAGCTGTACTACGACATCTAAGCGGGTGATCCGCCGCTTCCGCCTGAGCGCCGCATACCCGCGTGCGGCACCCGGCGGGAGCCGCCTACCGGCTACGAGAGGCCGCCGGGCCGCCGCGCGCGGCCGCGGCGGCCTTTCGCCTGTTCGGACGGGTTCGGCCGGTGAGCTCTCCGCGACTGAGCCGGCGGCGCGGAACGGGCGCGGCACGGCCCTCCTCGCCGGGTGATGGGCGACAGGCGGACGACGCCGCTCGCCCCGCCCA
>NZ_JROO01000051.1 GCF_000826685.1 Streptomonospora alba | reverse complement strand
GACTTGGCCTCACCCTTGGCCTCGCCTCTGGCCTCTCCCTGGGCTTCGCCGATGCTCACGTACTTGCGGGCGAAGTCGCTCTGATACCTCTCGGTCGTTCGCATGAGTTCGTCCCAATTCCGTCGAGCCGCACCGGACAGCGCTGTGGCCACGAAGTCATAGTAGAGCCTGAACAGGTCCGCGGGCACGGATTCCAGAGCTTCGGCGCAGGCCACGAGGGTCTCCTTCACCTCGCCCCCGTGGGCCAGCGCCGACAGGATCGCGAGTTCGGGCACGGCGACCGCTTCGTCGACGGAGGTGACCACCGGTATACGCTGCTCGCCCAGCACCAGCGGCACCAGGTGCCAGCCGGGGTGACCCATGTCGATGGGCTCGCCGGCCCACTTCGCCGTGGTCTCGTCGGGGCACATGACCAGCAGCAGCGCGGGGCACTGCAGGCGGGCGCGCAGCGTGGCGAGGTAGACCGGCCAGGAATAGCGTTTGCGCTCGTCCTTGGTCCGCTGGACCTCGGCCACCACCGCCAATCTGTCGATTCCCGCGTTGGTGAGCACGACGACGCCGTCGGGGCGGTACTCCTTGGGCTGGTTGTCCGTGCAGTCGCCCGAGGCCAGGCGGGTCTCGTCGTAGTCGGGGACGCAGACGCCGAAGGAGCGCTCCAGCAGCAGTGCCGCGAGCTCGGGGCGGTTGCGCAGGAACTCCAGCGGCATCTCGTGCTCGGTGGAGGGCATGGCAGGAAGCTACCGGGAATCCGTGCAGGTCCGCGCCGGAAACCGGGAATCCGCCGAAGGATCGGCGATCGGCGTTCTCACCGAGGGTGTCCGAATACCTGCCCATCGTGGCGCCGGCTGTCGCCCCGCTGTGCGGCCGCGCTCGCGAAGCGTCCGCGAGCCTGTCATCGACCTGGGATGACACCGCTCACCTGCGGGCGAGTGTGCCGCGCGTCCGTTGCGCCGGCAATCGCCGGGGCGGTTCTGTGCCGGGGCCGCCGCGGCGGCACTATCCCGACCGAAACCGCATCGGACCTCCCTGGCCTGCAGATCCGCCAGGACCGTCACGGATCGGGGGTTCCGTGGCTGACACCGCAGCATGTCCCGCCCGCCGCCCACCTGCCGCCACACCCGCAGCGGCGCCGCACAAAAGAACTTATATCTGAATGTTCAGAAATGTTCGAAGACTGACTAGGCTCGGTGGGTAGCCGCCGGGTGCGGGGGCGCCGCCTCCCGCGCCCGGCACCGTCGCCCGCCGCCCCGAGGAGGCACCGTGCCCGTGTTCGACCGCGACGACGGCTGGCAGGCCGGACTGCCCCCGGTGCGCTGCAAACGCATCCGCGTCGAACGCGCGCTGGCCGTTCCCCTGCCCGACGGCGGACGGCTGCTGGCCGACCGCCACCACCCCGCCGACGACGAGTGCGCTCCCCTGGTGCTGATGCGCACCCCCTACGGCCGCCGCGGCAGCGGCTGGCTGGCCCGGATCATCGCTCGGCGGGGCTATCAGGTGCTGGTCGTCAGCGTCGCGGGCACCGCCGGATCCAGCGGGCGCTTCCGCGGATGGCTGCTCGACGCCGCCGAGCCGGGCGCCATCATGGACTGGCTGCGCACCAGGCCCTGGTTTCCCGGGGTGATGGCCACCTGGGGCGCGAGCTTTCTGGGCTACACCCAGTGGCAGATGGGCATCGAGCCCATCGCCGAGTGGCGCGCCGCCCTCATCCAGGACGCCCCGCCGGAGGTCTATGACACGTTCCTCTACCGCGGCGGCGCCTTCGCGCTGGGCGACTGGCTGCGGTGGGCCCAGCAGGTGCGCGCCTCCTGCGGCACCCGGGGAGACCCCTCACTGCTGCGGGGCGCGGCGGCCATGCTGCCGGCGCTGCTGCACAGGCGCCGGGCCTATGACCACCTGCCGGTGGCCGAAGCCGACCGCGTTCTGGCCGGGCGTCCCATCGGCTTCTTCCGGGAGTGGGCCCGCCACCGGCGCCCCGGCGGGTTGTGGCAGGCCATGGACCACACCGCCAACGCCGAGCACCTTCCGCCGACCGTGCACCTGGCCGGAGCCTGGCAGGACCCGTTCCTGCCCGGCGTGGTGTCGGGCTACGCGGCACTGCGCTCCGGCGAGCACGGGGCGCAGCGGCGGGTGCGGCTGTTGGTGGGGCCCTGGACCCACGGCTGGGGGCTGTTCACCCGCGAGTACCTGAGCGAGGCCTTCGCGGTGCTGGGCCACGCGCTGCGCGGGGAGGGCGAGGCGCCCCGCGGCGTGGGGTTGTGGGTGGGCGGCGCCCAGCGGTGGCGCGAGCACGACGCCTGGCCCCCGCCCCACCGGAGCGAGCCGCTGCACCTGCACCCCGGGGGCGCTTTGGACCGGCGCCGTCCGGGCGCGGGCGGCGCGCCCACACGGCTGCGCTACGACCCGGCCGATCCCGCACCGTCGGTGGGCGGGCCGGTACTCTTCGGCGGCGGCGCCAAGGACAGCCGCGCGCTGCTGGAGCGCCCCGACGCGGCCGCCTTCGCCGGCCCCGAACTGGCTGAGGGGGTGGAGGTGGCCGGTCCGGTCCGGGCCGAGGTGTGGGTGCGTTCGGCGCTGGCCCATGCCGACGTGTTCGTGCGGGTCTGCGACGTGGAGCCGCAGGGCGCGTGGCGGCACGTGTGCGACGGCATCGTGCGCCTGGAGCCCGGTGGACCCGCCGCCGAGGACCTCCCCTCCGGCGATGGGCACCTGTACCGGGCGCGGGTGCGGCTGTGGCCCACGGCCCACCGTTTCGCCGCCGGTCACCGCATCGGCGTGCTCGTGACCGGCGGCGCCCATCCCCGCTACGAGCGCAACCTGGGCACCGGCGACCAGTCGGGCACCGCGATGCGCGCCAACGACGTGGAGATCCTGCACGACGAGCGCCACCCCTCGGCGGTGATTCTGCCGCACAGCGCCGTCGCGGGTACCGGCGCCGAGGGCGGCGCCGGCGTGTGAGGCGCGCCGGGTGGGCCCGGCGCCCGCGCCTGTGCCGTCGGGGCCCTCATCGCTGGTCGGCGGGGTAGTCCACGCCGATCCGCTCACGCACCGTATCGAGGGTGCGGGCGATGCGCAGGCTCTCCTGCCAGTCCATCAGCGGGCTCTGGCGCCGGTCGGCGTGCAGGCACCGGTGGACCTCCTCGACTTCGTATTCGAAGCCGTTGGCGCGGTGGGGGAAGTCCATGGGTTCGGGTTCGGCGCCGTCGCGGTGCAGGACCAGTGCGGTGGGGCAGAACCAGTCGGTGAGGGCGATGCTGCCGCGGGTGCCGATGATGTCGGCTCGGCGCGGGATGGGCGTCTCGATCGAGCAGCCCAGCAGTCCCAGGGTGCCGCCGGGGCCGGTGACCGTCATCGCCACTTGGGAGTCGACGCCTGTGGGGGCCTTGTGGGCTTGGGCGGTCAGCGAGGTGAACTCGCCCAGGACCATCGAGGCGAAGGCGACGGGGTAGACGCCCACGTCCAGCAGCGCTCCCCCGGCGAGTTCGGGTGCGAACAGGCGGCCCGCGGGGTCGTAGGCCATGCGGGCGCCGATGCTGGCCTGGACCATGCGGACCTCGCCGATGGCGCCATCGGCGACCAGCCCGCGCGCGGCGGCCGTGGCGGGGGCGAAGCGGGTCCACATCGCCTCCATCAGGAAGCGGTCGGTGCGCCGGGCGGTGTCGATCATGGCCGAGGCCTCGGCGGCGTTGACGGCCAGGGGTTTCTCGCAGAGCACGTGCCGGCCGGCTTTTAGGCACAGCACGGCGGCTTCGTGGTGGACGCTGTGAGGGGTCGCGACGTAGACGACGTCGACTCCGGTGTCGGCGGCCAGGTCGGCATAGGTGGCGTGGGCGCGGGGGATGTCCCAGGTGTCGGCGAAGCGTCGGGCGGTGGCGGCGGTGCGCGAGCCCACGGCCGCGACTTCGGCCCCGGGTACGGCGCGCAGCCCGGTCATGAATCGGTGGGCGATGGTGCCGGTGCCCAGGATGCCCCACCGCACGGGGGGCTGGGCGGAGTTGTCGTTGGTCACCGCAGCAGCCTAGTCCGGGCGTGGTTGCGGGGAGAGGACGGGGATCGGCGATGGCGGCCTGGTCGGATGTGGTGGCGATTGCGGGGCGGTTGCCCGAGACCGAGGAGTCGACCTGGTATCGGACTCCGGCGCTGAAGGTGCGGGGCCGGTCGTTCGCGCGGTTGCGCACCGAGGCCGAGGGGGCTGCGGTACTGATGTGCGGGCTCGATGAGAAGCAGGCGCTGCTGGCGTCGGGCGGGGAGGCGTTTTTCACCACGGCGCACTACGACGGCTACGGCGCGATTCTGGTGGATCTGGAGCGGGTGGCGCTGGAGGAGCTGGAGGAGTTGGTGACCGAGGCGTGGCGGATCAAGGCGCCGGCGCGCCTGCGCCGGGCGTTCGACGCGCGCTAGCGCCGCGTGAGGGGGCGTGTGCCGTGCCGGGGCCGCGGTGCCGTGGGGCGGCGCGGGGCGCGGGACCGTCTGTAGGGTCGGTCCGTGGAAAGCGATGAGGACGTTCTTCTGGCCGAGCAGTTGGCCTACTACCGGGCGGGTGGGGCGGGTGCGGGCGAGTACGACCGGCAGTACGCACAGAGCCGGGAGCTGCAGGAGCTGCTGGCGCGGGCCGATGACCTGCCGATCTCCGGAGACGTGCTGGAGTTGGCCTGCGGAACGGGCCAGTGGACCGCGGTGCTGGCCGCGCGGGCGCGGTCGACGCGGCGGCCGAGGTTCTGGCCGTCGCTCGTGAACGCACCGCATCGGCCGACGTCTCGGCCGGTGTCGAGTTCGTCCAGGCCGACGTGTTGGCGTGGCGGCCCCGGCGGCGCTACGACACCGTGTTCTTCGCCTTCTGGCTCTCCCACGTCCCGCCGGCGCGGTTGCCCGACTTCTGGAGCACCGTCGCCGCCGCGCTCGCGCCGGGCGGCAGGGCGGTCTTCGTCGACGACGGCCCCGCCACGGCCGCCGCGGAGGAGGTCCTCGCCGAGGGGGCCGTGCCCGCGGCGCTGCGGCGGCTCGGCGACGGCAGCCGGTACCGCGTCGTGAAGGTCTTCCACGATGCCCAGGCGCTCACCGAGGATCTCGCGGCGCTGGGGTGGTCGGTGCGTGTCCGGCCGGTGGCCGGGAAGGTCGTCGGCATCGCGGAGCCGCCGGCGGCCCCCGCCTGAGCGGCTTCAGCGGCGGCGGCGCCGGGGCGGGGATGTGGCGCAGGCTGTAGGCGCACACGGCCGCCCAGCCGGTCGCGGCGGCGCCGACTTTCAGCCGCTGGTGCAGGCGCGGCAGCCGGGTCCCGAACACGAGCGCGTCGCCGGTGTCGCAGGCGACGCGCGCGGCGACCGCGGCCCGCATCGCCGCCGGGGTGGGCGCGGTGAGCATCAGGGCGCCGGTGGCCATGTCGCGCACACCGATCGCATACATCAGCAGCTTCGTGTCGTGGGGGACGGTGCCGTCGGGGTCGGTGTAGCCGCTGGGGCCGGCCATCAGGCGCGGCCGGGCCATGATGGCCGCGCTGAAGGCGATCGTCACCGCTCCCAGCATGCGGGGGACGAACACGGCTGACACCTCCTCGTGGCGGGCGGGGCGCGTGCGGCGGCGCCTTGAAGGCTTGTTCCCCGCAGGCGGCGCGGCCACACCGCCGCCTCCGGGCGGGGCGGGAAACCGTTGTGCTCGCCGCCGCCGGCCCGTTCGCGGTCGGAGGGCGTGCGCCCGCACTGGCCGTGCCGCGTAACCGCGGCCCTCAGTCGGGGGCGGCCACCAGCGCCTCCACCAGGTGCAGCCGGTGATCGTGGACCGATCGCAGCGGCGGCAGGAGCAGGCTCGGCATTCCCGCCTCCACTGCCTCCACTGCAGCGCCGTCGCAGGCGGAGCGATCGCCCACCATCAGCGTGTCCTCGGCGGCCGTGCCCAGGCGGTGCAGCGCGATGGAGAATATGCGGGGGTCGGGTTTGTGCAGGCCGTGCTCGGAGGAGAGCACGAAGGCGTCGACGTGTTCGGCCACACCGGCGCGGGCGAAGGCGGGGCGGATGTCGACGTGGATGTCGCTGAGTACGGCTATGCGCGCGCCGCGTTCGCGCAGGCGGGCCAGGCAGGGCTGGGCGTCGCCGGCGAAGGGGTTGAGGGCGGGCTCGGATTCGGCGGCGTTAGAGGACCTGGGCCAGGGTGTCGTCGAATCCCTCCTCGGCCAGTACCGCGTCGAAGGTACGGCGGTGCAGGTCGGCGTCGAGGTCGGAGTCCTGCAGCCGGTCCACGACCGCGCGCACCGCCTGGGGTGTGGCGTCTCGGCCCGCGCGTTCCAGCGCCGCGGCCGCCCATTGCCGGTCGGTCAGGGTCAGCGCGAGTGTCCCGCGCCGATCGAAGATCACTGCCTGCGGTGTCATGTCGACTCTTTCGGTGGTTGCCGCCGCCGTCCCTGCGCCGGGCCGGCATTCCGGCCGCGGCACGGGAAAACCGGGTGTGGCGGGCGATGGCGGGGCGATAAGCTCGGCTGGTTCTTCGCCCGCCTGCTGCCTGGGCGCCCGGCCTGCCGGGCGTGCGGCAGGAGGGTCCGGTGCCTGAGCGGAGGTGGCTGCGATGCTGATCGATCCGCAGGTGGCCGCGGCGTTCTGCCTGGCGGCCCTGCTGATGTCGCTGGCGCCTGGGCCCGACCTGCTGTTCGTCACCGCCACCGGCCTGTCGTCGGGGCCGCGCGCCGGGCTGCTGGCGGCGGTGGGGGTATCGGCGGGGCTGGCCGTGCACACCGCCGCCGCCGCTTTGGGGTTGGGCGCGATGCTGGAGGCCTTTCCCGCCGCTTTCACCGCGGTGCGGATCGTGGGCGCCTGCTATCTGGTGGTGCTGGCCGTGGTGGCGTTTCGCGACGCCGCCCGCGCCGGCGTCCCCGAGCACGGGCCGGTGCGGGCGGCGCAGACCCCGCCGCTGCGGGTGTTCGCGCGTGCGCTGGTGACCAACCTCGCCAACCCCAAGGTGATCGTGTTCTACCTGGCGTTCTTCCCCCAGTTCATCGACCCCTCCCGCGGGTCCGTCGCCGCACAGTTCGTCGTCTTGGGGGCGCTGTTCATCGTGGTGGGGCTGAGTGTGGACGCCGCCTCGGGCCTGCTCGCCGGGCGCCTGGGCGACGCGCTGCGCGGCCGCGGCCTGGTCGAGCGGGTGCTGCACGTCCTGTCCGGCACCGTGTTCGCCGCCTTGGCGGTGCGCCTGGCCGCCGACACCCGCTGAGGCGCCGGTCGGGCCTCAGCGGGGGAACAGCTCGAAGGCCACGGCCGGGCGGTCGCCGAAGCGGGCTGCGGCGGTGCCGGTCGCCCAGCTCATGAAGTCGCGGACGTAGGTCTCGGGATCGGCGTCGGTGAGGGCCTCGATGTAGGCGCGGTGCTCCAGCAGGGAGTGCACCGCCCGTTCCATGCCCGCTTCGGCGTCCACGGCGTGGGTGGGTTCGGGCGAGGCGGCCACCGCGACCCAGCGGGTTCCGCCCCAGGGCTGCAGGCCCTGCTCTTCCAGGTCGGTGAAGATCCACCGGTTGCCGGCGTCGGCGGCGGCGTCCAGTGCGGCCCGGCCCACGGCCTTGTGGTCGGGGGTGTTCCAGGCGGTGCCGCCGAAGGTGTCGCGGTGGTTGAGGGTGACGATCAGCTCGGGGCGGTGCCGGCGAACGGCGGCGGCGATGTCGCGGCGCAAGGCGGGACCGTATTCGATGACACCGTCGGGGTGGTCGAGGAACTCCACCGAGGACACGCCTACGGTGGCGGCGCTGGCCCGCTGCTCGCGCTCGCGCACCGGGGCGGCCCGGGCGGGTTCCATGGTGGCGATGCCGGCTTCTCCGCGGGAGACCAGCAGGTAGGAGACCCCGCGGCCGCCGTCGATCCACGAGGCGATGGCCGCTGCCGCTCCGTATTCCAGGTCGTCGGGGTGGGCGACGACGGCCAGGGCGCGCTGCCAGTCGGTGGGCATGGCTTCGAGCTGATCGGGCACGGAGATCCTTTCGTAGAGCGGTCGGGGGCGGGGGCGTTCAGGCGCCGGCGCGTCCGTCGATGAGCCCGGCTGCGTGCAGGTCGGCCCACAGTTCCTCGGGCACCGGGGTGTCGAAGGCGGCGGCGTCGGCGCGCACCTCTGCGGCCGAGCGCATCCCCACCACCACGCCGGCCACGGCCGGATGGCGCAGCGGGAAGGCCATGGCGGCCTGCGGGAGGCTGACGCCGTGGGCGGCGCAGACCTCGCCGATGCGGCGGGCCCGCTCGCGCACCCCCGCCTGGGCGGGGGCGTAGTCGTAGGTGGCCTCGGCCGCGGGGCTGTCGCGGGCCAGCAGCCCGGAGTTGAACACCGCGGCCGCCAGTACCGAGACGCCCCTCCGGCTGCAGGCGGGCAGCAGATCCTCCAGGGCGGTGTGGTCCAGCAGGGTGTGGCGGCCCGCGACCATGACCGCGTCCACGTCGGTCTCGCACACCAGCCGCCTCAGCAGCGCCGTGTCGTGCATTCCGGCGCCGATCGCGCCGACGAGTCCTTCGTCGCGCAGTTCGGCCAGTGCGGGATAGCCCTGGCCGAGCGCCTGCTCGAAGTGGTTCTCGGCGTCGTGCAGGTAGAGCACGTCGACGCGGTCCAGGCCCATGCGTCGGAGCGAGTCTTCCAGGCTTTGGCGGATACCGGCGCGGGAGAAGTCCCAGACGCGCCGGTGGGTGGCCGGGACCTGGAAGTGGGCGTCGGTGCGGCCCTGGTCGGGCTGGGGCACCAGCAGGCGCCCGACCTTGGTGGAGACGGTGAAGCCGCTGCGGGGGTGCCGGGCCGGCAGGGAGCCCATACGGCGCTCGGAGTGGCCGATGCCGTAGTGCGGCGCGGTGTCGAAGTAGCGGATGCCGGCCTGCCAGGCGGCTTGGAGCGCGTCGTCGGCGGCGGCGTCGTCGAGCGGGGCGAAGAGCCCGCCCAGGGGGCCGCCGCCGAAGCCCAGTTCGGTGACTTCCACGTCGCTGGACCCCAGCCGGTTGGTGCGCATGGGCGGTTCCCTCCTGCGGAGTCCCGAGCGGCGCCGGTCTCCCATGGTGGCGGGTGGCCAAGGGCCGGGCCAACCGGTTTTCGCCGCGGCGGGTCGCCTCGCGCCCGGTATCGGTGCGGGGGCGGGCGGGGCGGTGCGGGCGGCCCCATGGGGTCGGCCGCCCGCACCGCGGGACGGGCCGCCCTGCGGCCCGGTCCTCAGCGCCGGCCGTCACCGGAAGCGGGGCGAGGACGGCCGCGCTGGCGCGGCCGGGGTGCACGGGCGTTGCGACGCCGATGCGGCCGTTGCGGACCTCAACAGAGGTCCGTGGCAGCGAGTAGATCATAGACCACGCTGCGGAGTCTTCGGATGCGCTTCGCCGGGATCGGCTTGGCCCCTCCCCTCCCCCGCTGCTCGTCCCGGCGGACGCTGCACGCCGCACGGTGTGCCGCGCGCCGGGCATGGCGGCAGCGGTTGGCGCCGCCCCGGCTGCGTGGCATGCTGCGTTCATGCCGCACAGCTACGTCGTGACCGGAGCCGGACGCGGTATCGGGCGTGCGGTGGCCCTGCGGCTGGCCCAGGAGGGGCTGTGGGCCGCGGTGGCCGGGGACGCGGCGGAGGAGGCGGTGGCCGAGGAGGCCGCCGACGCCGCTGAGCAGCGCGGCGCGCTGGGCGGCTGGGTCAACAACGCCGCGGTCTTCGGCGACGCCGACCTGCACGACACGCCTCCCGCTCGCATGACCGAGCTGATCACCGCCAACCTCGCGCCGACGGTCACCGGGTGCGCCGGTTCCTGCGGGCCGGTACCGGCGGCGCCGTCGTCAACGTCTCCTCCCACCAGGCCCGGCGCCCCGTGCCCGGCGCCGCGGCCTATGCCACCGCCAAAGCGGCCGTGGAAGGGCTGACGCGTGCGCTGGCCGTGGACTACGGGCCCTACGGGGTGCGCGCCAACGCGCTGGCCCTGGGGTCGGTGGCCACCGAGCGCTACGCCGCACTGCTGGCGGGACAGCAGCCGCAGGAGGCCGAGCGCACCCGCCGCGCCATGGCGCGGCTGCATCCGCTGGGCCGGGTGGGCGAGGCCGAGGAGGTCGCCGACGCGGTGGCCTACCTGCTCAGCGACGGGGCGCGGTTCATCAGCGGAGCGGTGCTGCCCCTGGACGGCGGCCGGTCGGTGCGCGGCCACGACCCCGAGGAGTCCGGCCCCGGCCCGGGGCCCTCCCTCGGCACGTGAAGGGCTTCGCGGTTGCTCAGCGGCGCTGTGCAACGGGGACGCCTCGTCGCCGGGGCGGGGGCGGCCTACAATGGGCCCCATGGCTGACCGTGACCCGCGCAAAGAGCTGCGCGAGCGGCTCGAATCCGGTGAGGTCTCGCCGTCGGACGCCGACCAGGCGCTGGCTGCGCTGGACCGGGAGGGCGACCGCGCCGCGCTGCGTGCGGCGGAGCGGCCCGGCACCCTGTCGGCGGAGGAATCGGCCCGCGTGGTCGACTCCTGGGGTATCGACGAGGCCATCGACGACATGATGCGGCGCCTGGGCCTGGAATCCGCGCCTCGGTGATCGGCGGACGCGTCCTGGACACCACGGCCCTGACCGACTACGCGACCTGCCGGATCTATGCCCGCGCGCTCGTGGGCGCCGCATTGCGCTCGGGTGCGCTGGTGCTGGCCGTGCCCTCGGGGGCGCTGCTGGCGGCGCGCGGGCAGCTGTCCGAATCCGCACGTGCCTCGTTGACCGAGCTGGTCGCGCTGGCGCCCGTGGTGGTCGACGAGCTGACCGCGGAGACGGCCGGGCGCTGCGGGGACCTGCTCGCGCGGTCGCGCGCCCGGCCGCCGGGCGAGGCCGTGGACGCTGCGCATGTGGCGTTTTCGGCCCGTACGCGCGGCTGGCCGATCGTGACCTCCGACCCCGAGCGGCTGTTGGCGCTGGATGCGGCCTTGGGTATCGAGCGCCTTCCGTGAAGGCAAGCGCGGGCACGGTCGCCGCTAGCCCTGCGAGGGCGACCGATCCGGCGCGGCGGCCGGGGGGCGCCACATCGGTTGCAGCCGCGGCCCCTCGGGCAGCTCCACGGGTTCGCCGAGGTCGGCGAACCCGAATCGCTCGTAGAGCCGCCGGTTCTGCGGCGAGCTGGCCTCCAGGAAGGCCGGCGCGCGTTCGGCCTCCAGCCGCTTGAGGTGCGTGCGCAGCATCGCGCCGCCGATGCCTTGCCCGCGCCGGCGGGGGTCGACCACGATGTTCAGCAGGTACCAGTACGCCGGTGCCTGCGGGCGCCGCCGCCCGGTGAGCTCGATCAGCAGTTTCATCCGGCCGGCGTACTCGCCGTAGGCGTGCTCGATGAAGCGGGCGCCCTCCGGATCCTGCAGGGCAGAGCCGCCGGTCGCTTGCGCGGGATCGGTCCACTCCCACAGCGAGACCCCGGCCACCGCCGCGGACTCGTCCTCGGCGATCACCAGCTCCCCGGAGTGCAGAACGTTTTCGAGGTAGGCGACCGTCGTCTCCTGCCAGGTGCCCGCGGTGATCCGCCGCCGCTCGTTCTCGTCATCGATCACCCAGCGCAGTACGGGGTCGTGCAGGTTGGCGGCGGTATAGGCCTCGGCCACCGCCGGCAGCTCGGCCCGCTCTGGCCGGCGGACCGTGATCCGGTCGTTCGTCACGGCTCTCCTTCGGTGCTGTCGACCCCAGGCGGGTGGGCGCGGACCCGGCGTTCGGATCCATGCGGGGGCTCGTGCTCGTCGCGGTCGCGGCCGGGGCGGTGAGCAGGGTGATCGCCCGGTCGTCGGTGGGCTGGCAGTAGGACGGCCGCGATGGCTAGATCGTACGTACGTCAAAATACACGCGCAATACGTACGTACGTCAAAATGCTAGGATCAGCCTCGTGAGCCAACGCGAGGATCTACTGGCCGGTGCGCGCAAATGCCTGGTCGAAAAGGGTTACCACCGTACGACCGCACGCGACATCGCCGCGGCGTCGGAGTCGCACCTGGCCTCCATCGGCTACCACTTCGGCTCCAAGGACGCGTTGATGAACATCGCCGCGCTGCAGGCGCAGAGCGAGTGGGGCGACGTGATCGTCATGTCGGTGCGGGCCGCTGCCGCGGCTGACCCGGCCCGGCGTCTGCAGATCGCCCTCGAGGAGCTCTTCGCCTCGCTGCCCCCTCAACGCGAGCTCATCCTGGCCAGTGTGCAGGCCTACGCCCAAGCCGAGTTCGCGGGAGAGATCCGCGACGCCCTGCGCGACGCCACCCGCCTCGCTCGGGTTGAACTGGCCGCGATGTTGCTCGGCCGAGAGGCCGATGGCATCGACACGGCCACGGCCGACTCCGTCGGAGCCGTCGTCCACTCGCTGGTGGTGGGCTTTGCGGTGCAGTCCCTGATCGCCCCCGATGCGCTGCCGAGCGCAGAGCAGGCCGCTGCGGCCCTGCGGGAACTCGCGGTCGCACACACAGCGTAGGCAAGGGGACTGCGCCGGTATCGAACCGGCGCAGCCCGTGCCGGCAGAGCCCACGCGCCCACCGATCCGGATTCGCGCCCGGGAGACCCGGGCTCAGCGGCGGCGCAGCTTGACGACGCTGTCGGCGTCGTGGCCGCCGGGACTGGCGTGGGCGCGCGCCCGCTCCCGGCTGATCAGCACCTCCCACTCCTGCGCGGCCGGCTCCAGCGACTCCAGCACCTCGGCGGAGGTGGGAAGTTCCACGTAGGAGCCGATCTCCTCCACCCACATGGGCTCGCCCACGTGGCCCACGATCAGCAGCGTCCCGCCGGGGGCGACGCGGGAAGCGGCGGTGCGCAGGATCGCCTCGCGGGGCAGGTCCTTCCAGGAGTGCAGGAAGAACGCCGCGACCAGGTCGAAGTCGCCTTCGGGAAACGAGGCGCCCAGGTCGTGGCACTGGAAGTCGATACGGTCGCCCACCCCGGCATCGGCCGCGTGGCGGCGGGCCCGCTCCAAGGCCACCGCGGAGATGTCGGCGGCGACCACGCGCCAGCCCTGCCGGGCCAGCCACACGGCGTCGGCGCCCTCACCGCAGCCCAGATCCAGCGCGGTGCCCGGTTCGAGCCCGGCGGCCTCGTCGACCAGGGCGGCGTTGGGCTCGCCGCTCCAGATGCGTCCGCTCTCGTTGTAGCGGGCGTCCCAGTACTCCTGGCCTGTGGTTTCGGTGTCCTCGCTCATCGGTCGCCTCCTGTTCGTGTGGCTGCCGCGGGTCGGCGGCAGCGGTCTGTTACCGGCAATCCTTGCTCTGCGCCCACTGCAGGGCAAACGCCGTTGCCGGTGCGGCAAAAAGGCGCGGCCCCTGCAGGCCGCGCCCGCGTGCAGGCCTGCAGGGGCCGATCCGGCGCCGCGCCCGGGCCCTGCAGGCCTGCACGCGGTGGTCCCTTCACGTCCTGGTCGCGCCCGTAGCGCGGGGCCAGGCCCTCAGACCCGGACGCGGCGCATGGACTGCGTGCCCAGCACGGCGCCGACCAAGCCGAACAGCAGGGGGACGGCGAAGCCCAGGAGGGCTGCGGTGGAGGTGACATCGGCGGCGAACAGCGCGCGCTGGCCTTCGACGGCGTGGGCCAGCGGGTTGACGCGGGAGATGGCGAACAGCCAGCCGGGGGCCAGTTCCATCGGCAGCAGTGCCCCCGAGGTGACCACGATGGGTGTGTAGACGAGCGACACCACGCCCCAGAAGGCGTAGGAGCTCTTCAGCGCCAGTCCTACCGCAAGCGAAACCGTGCCCAGTGCCGCTGCCAGCACGGCCAGCTGGAGGAGAGCCAGCGGGGTGGCGATCGGGGGCAGACGCAATCCGAACGGCACCGTGGCCAGGGCCACGACCGCCGCCTGGATCACCACGACCACCACCACGCGCAGGACGCGCCCGGCCAGCAGCGCGAACCGGTTGACGGGGGTGACCAGCATCCGCTCCAGGGCCCCCGAGCCGCGTTCCTCCTGGAATCCCGCGCCGATGAACGCGCTGGTGGTGAAGACCATGAGCACGAGCATGCCCGGCACGAACCACTGCATCGTGTTGCCCGCGGGGATGCCGGGGATGCCGCCCAGGGCGGCCACCAGCGGCCCGAACAGCATCAGCAGCAGCAGAGGGTCGGCCATGGATTCCATGTAGGGCCAGGGCGTGCGCAGCTTGGATCGGGTGTCGCGGACGAAGACCGCGCCGGTGTCGGTGAGCAGGCTCATCTTCGGGACCTTTCGATGGTTGGGGCGGCGTTTCAGCCGTGGTCTTCGCGCAGACTGCGGCCGGTCAGGGAGAGGAAGACGTCGTCCAGCGTGGGGCGCTGGACCTGGGTGCCGCGCAGCCGGATGCCGGCCGCGTCCAGGGCGCGCACGATCTCGGGCGTGACCGTGTCGCCGTGGGAGACGCGGAAGCTGACCGCGTCCCGGCCCGGCGCCACCTCGTGGGCGGTCGGGATGCCGGCGGCGATGGTCGCCGCCGCGGAGCGGTCGCCGGGATCGGCCAGTTCGACGGTGACCAGGTCGCCGGAGACCTTCGATTTGAGCTGGTCGGGCGTGCCCTCGGCGATGATCCGTCCGTGGTCGATGATGATCACCCGCTGGGCGGCGGCGTCGACCTCCTCCAGGTAGTGGGTGGTCATCACGATGGTGGTCCCGTGCTCGGCGCGCATGCCGGTGACGTGCTCCCACAGGTTGGACCTGCTGTGCGGGTCGAGGCCGGCCGAGGGCTCGTCCAGGAAGAGCAGCGGCGGGCGGTGGATCAGCCCCATCGCGACGTCGAGCCGGCGGCGCTGGCCGCCGGAGAGTTTGGCGACGTCGCGGTCGGCCTGGCCGGACAGCTGCAGCCGCTGCAGCAGTTCGTCTGCTCGGCGGCGCGCCGTGTGCCGGTCCAGGCCGTAGAAGCGCCCTTGGGCCTGCAGTTCCTCGCGGGTCCGCAGCCCGTCGAACGAGCCGTTGCCCTGGCCGATGGAGCCGATCCGGCGCCGCACGGCCAGGGGGTCGGTGCGGATGTCGTATCCGGCCACCGTCGCCGATCCCGCGGTGGGGGCCAGCAGTGTGGTGAGCATGCGAAGCGTGGTGCTTTTCCCCGCGCCGTTGGGGCCCAGGAGCCCCACGACCTCGCCCGGGGCGACATCGATGTCGACGCCGCGGACCGCGTGCACCGTCTGGCGCCCGCTGTGGAAGCGGCGGGCCAGCCCTGTCGTGTGGATCATGCCGAGCCTCCTATTTCATTCCGTTTCGTAACGGAACATATCTGATGAATTCGGGCCGCGCCACCCGGTTCGAGGACGCGGCCGCATCGCCACGGCGGCCGTCGACGAGGAGGGCGCGGCGGCGGGCAGGCGTCACCCAGCCGGCGGTCTACCGGCACCGGCCCACCCGCCGGCACGTGGGTCGCCCACGCGCGCCGCCTCGCCTGCGTGCAGGCACCCGACACCGACCGCACGCTGTGCGACATCAGCGGATGCACCACCCTGTTCGTCCAGGCGTTCACGGCGATGCCGCCCGACGTGCCGACCCCGCTGGTGTCCCCGACCGCACCGGCCGCCCCGAACCGCACGCGGAGTCCATGTCCGCCCTGTTCGGCCCGCCCGGAGCCGCCGTGGACCGGACGCTGACCCGCGCCGTGGAACGCGGCGATCCGCGCCCCGGGCCGGGACCGGTCCACGGTTCTGGACCTGCCGGGGTCACTCGTCCGCTACCGCGCCCTGTTCGGGTACGCCTGACTCCGCGGCGACGGGATCGAAGCCACGGTGGATACGCTGCTGCAGGGCGTCGCAACGGACGATCCGCCGTGGTCGGAGACGTCCGCGCCGAGGACTGACGGCCCCGGGCGGCCGGTGCGTGATCGGGTGCGCGCCATGCCCAGGAGAAAGCGGTCGCGGGCGCCGATTCCCGCCGCACGAAGGCCCCGCACGGCCAACGAGCGTCCGACCCGGCGCGTCCCACTACCCGAGCCGATCGGACGGAGAGAGCGGGCGGAGATGACGAGGTTCCACGAAGGCGAGACCGTGCTGGAGTCGTGGGTGGCCGCTCTGCCGATCGGTTCGCGGGATCTGTCGCTGCTGGGCGGGGACCTGCTCCTCACGGACCGTCGGCTGGTCTTCTGTCCGCTCATGCCGGCCCTGTTCGGCTTCGCCGGAGCCGCCCTCGCCCACGGCGAGGTCCGCCGGGCCCAAGCGGTCGGCCCTCTGCGGTTGCGCCTGGTCAAAGGAGCCGGCGGACACCGCGACTACCTGGTCGCCGCCTCACGCTGGAGCAGGGTGTGGGACACCGGTAACACCGCTGCCCGCGACCACGCCGCGGTACGGATCAACGAGGCGCTTTCCCGCGCGGCCGGCTGAGCACGCCTCGGGTTCGGGAAGCCGGCCATCGGCCGGAATCGGCCAGGCCGCCCGGAGCGTCGGCGGCCGCTTCGGCGCGCGGGTGCCGCGCGGGCGTCAGGACGTGCGCGGGGCCATCGGGCCGGATTCGGGGGCCGGTACGGCGAGTCGAGCGCGGTCGCGGGAACCGAGCCGGGTCGTAGCCCGGTTCACGCGGGGTGCCGCGGTCGGCGGAATGATCGTCATGCGGTCGGCGACCTCGTCGTCGGCCCGGCCGTGGGCGCCCGGGAGCCCGGTCCGGCGTCGCGGTCGGCCGGCTCCGCCCGGGGCGGGGCCGAAACCCGACCGGGCTTCGCCCCCGCCCGACGGCGCCGCCGCTGCACCGGAGCCGGGACTCTGCCGGCGTCACAGCAAGGGCACCCGTTCAGTCGATGACCGCGGTGGCTTCCACCTCGACCAGGTAGTCGTGTGCGGCCAGCGCCGCCACGCCCAGCAGCGTGGCCGGCGGAACCGGGGTGGTGCCCAGCTTCGCGGCCGCCCGCGCGACGCCGTCGAGGAACGGGGCCATCTTGTCGGGAGTCCAGTCGACGACGTAGACGGTCAGCTTGGCCACGTCCGCGAAGGACGCGCCGACTTCGGCCAGGGCGGTGCCGACGTTGCGGTAGCACTGCTCCACCTGGGCGGCGAAGTCGCCTGGCGCGACCGTGGTGCCGGCGGCGTCGACGGCGACCTGGCCGGCGACGGACACCAGCGTGGAGCCGGAGGCCACCGACACCTGCCGGTAGGCCTGGGCGTCGGGCAACCCGTCGGGATTGATCAGAGTGACGGCCATGGTGAGCGCCTTCTTTCGGTACTGTTCTGTTCCACTCTCTTGTGGTTACTCGATAACCGTAGGAGAGTGATCTCAGACATGGAAGGACGCACTTTTGTGTAACCGGGGAACCCGATGGTGACCGAGCAGTTCAGCGGCCCGCCCGAAGAAGCGGACCTGACGCGCGCGGACTCGCTGGCCCGCGAGATCTTCTCCGACGTCGCCAACAAGTGGGCGTTGCTGATCATCGAACTCCTCGGTGACCGCACCCTGCGCTTCAGCGAGCTGCGCAACGAGGTCGAGGGCATAAGCCACAAGATGCTCACCCAGAACCTGCGCATGCTGGAGCGCAACGGCCTGGTCGAGCGCGAGGTGCACCCGACCGTGCCGCCGCGGGTCGAGTACACCCTCACCGAGCCGGGCCAAGCCCTGCGAACGACGATCGACGCCCTCTGCCGCTGGACCCGCCACCACCTCGGCCACATCGAAGCCTCCCGCCGCCGCTTCGACTCCTGAGGGGGGCAGACAAGATAAGCCGGAAAGGGGCAACGGGCAGGTCGGGGGTGTGCCGGGGTAGGTAGCAGGAGTGGAGGAACACGACATGGGCGCCGCCGAGCGGACGCTGGTCGGCAAGCTCGCGGCCTGGGCGCGCATCCACCCCGCGGACGGGTGCCGCTACGGCTCGGCGTGGCAGCTCGTGCTGGAGGAGGGCCGATGGTGGCGCCCGGCGCCCTTCCCCCGCGAGCTCGGGCGGCGCCGCGGGCGGCGTGCCCAGGACTGCTACCGCCAGGCCGCCCGCCTCGCCGGGACCGTCGAGGGGTTCGCTGATCCTGGCATCGGCGCGGTCATGGGGGTCGAGGAGGATTACTACAGGATTTGGCGGTAGAGCTGTGACCTGGGCGACGGTTCGGTGACGGGACCGATTTGCCCAGTTCACGGCCCCTACGTTCGTGGCCATGCCACATGAGTACCTCTCCGACGACCAGATCGCCCGCTACGGCCACTTCCCCGACGAACTGTCGGTCACCCGACCTGGAACAGTGCTTCCGCCTGACCCCCGACGCCCTGACCCTCGCCACGAGCAAACGCACACCCGCCACCCAACTGGGGTGGGCGGTGCAGTGGGGCACCGTGCGCATGCTCGGCGTCTTCCAGGCCGACCACCCCACCCGGGTGCCCGAGCGTGCGGTGGACTTCGTCGCCGACTAGCTCGACGTCGACCCCAGGGTCCTTCCCGAGTACCGGGCGCGGGAGAAGACCGCCTACGAGCACGCCTGGCAGATCCGCGACACCTTCGGCTACCGCGAGTTCCCAGCTGGGGAAGAGGACCTGCGCGCCTACCTCTCAGCCCGGGTCTGGGCCAGCGAGGAAGGCCCAGTGCGATATCAAGACCCTCGCGTGCGAAGCCGGCATCGACCGCACCGCCTTCTACGGCAATCGTCCCTACGCCCACCTGCGCAAAGAGTTCGAAACCCGCCTCGCCACCATCCGAGAAAACGGTGACACCCCTGACCCCCGGGATGCCCAGATCAACCGGCTGAAAGCCGAGATCGCCACTTTGAAGGAACGTCTTACCCGGCGAGACCAGGACATCGAGGAGCTGACCGACTTCCGTGACGAAGCACTCTCACGTCTCGCAGCCCAACACGAAGAAATCCTTCAGCTCCGCCACCAGAACGACCACCAGACCCGAGTACGCCGACTCCCGACCCGGAGCCCAGGAACAGGCCCATGCAGCTAGTGTCCTGCGTCGGAAATTCGTTTGCAGTATCGGGTGAGGGACTCAAGGATCTCTTCGGCGGTCTTGGTCCACACGAATGGCTTGGGGTCCTTGTTCCACTGTGTGATCCAGGAACGGATATCGGCTTCCAGGGATTGGACGCTTTTATGGGTGCCGCGGCGGATCTTGTGGTCGGTGAGGTAGCCGAACCAGCGCTCGACCTGGTTGAGCCAGGAGGCCCCGGTGGGGGTGAAGTGGATGTGGAAGCGGGGGCGGGCGGCCAGCCATGCTTTGACGGCGGGAGTCTTATGGGTGCGGTAGTTGTCGCAGACCAGGTGGATGTCCAGCTCGGCCGGGACCGCCTTGTCGATGGTGGCCAGGAACTTCAGCCACTCCTTGGCGCGGTGGCGGCGGTGCAGCTCGCCGATCACGGTGCCGTCGCCGATGTTGAACGCCGCGACTCCCCCGCAAGCGGGAGGTGCCCCCGGCTGGTGGTGCCGTGGCGCACGTAGTCATGGGTGCGCCGCTCGGGCATCCCGGGCATCATCGCCCGTCACCGGCTGGGAGCGGTCCAGCGCCTGGACCTGGCTCTTCTCGTCGGTGCACAGCACGACCGCCTTCTCCGGCGGGTGGTGATACAGCCCGACCACATCGACGACCTTGTCCACGAACTGCGGATCGGTGGACAGCTTGAACGTGTCGGCGCGGTGCGGCTTGAGTCCGAAGTCGCGCCAGATCCGCCCGATCGTGGACCTGCTCAACCCGGTGCGCTGGGCCATCGAGGCCCGCGACCAGTGGGTGGCATCGGCCGGACTCTCTTCCAGGGTGGCCACCACCACGTCCTCGACCTCATCCAGCGTGATCGAGGCGGGCCGTCCCGGCCGGGGCTCGTCCATCAGCCCGTCCAGGCGTTGGGCCAGGAACCGCCGCCGCCATTTGCGCACGGTATCCGGGGTGACCTCCAGTTTCCTGGCCACCGCGACGATCGCCGGGGCGTCCCCGCCCGCGCACGCCAGCACGATCCGCGCCCGCAGCGCCAGTGCCTGCGCGGTCGTGTGTCGGCGCACCCACCTGTCCAGCGTGGCCCATTCCTCACCGGTCAGGGTCAACGGCTCGATGCCGGGACCGCGGCGACCACTCATCCCAACAGAAATACCATCCAAAACTAACGAAGAAATTAAGACGCAGGACACTAGCGGACCGTACGTAGAGGGCTCCGTCGAGGGTGGTGTGCCAGATCGTCGTGTACGGCCGCAGGGTGCTGGGACAGCAGCGCGCGAGGGTGGCGATGCTGCCGGTTGTGGCAACCCCGAGTCAGCACTGCACCCTTTGCCGGGCGGTAGATGTGGCAGAGATCAGGCGTCGTCGCGGGGCGTGTAGAGCATGACCCAGTGATCTCGTTCCGGGTCGTGCAGGAGCTCGATGTCGAAGCTGACCCGGCCGTAGGTGGAGTGGTGCAGCTGTTTGGTTGCCGATCGCCACGCGATGACCTCGCCGCGTTCCCAGTAGTCGCGGAAGGTCGGGCTGGTCGCGGTGAGTTCCGCGAGCATGCCGCGGAGGTAGTCGTCGTTGGGATATCGGCTCAGCGCGGTGCGCAGCTCGGCGGCTGCGACGCGCAGGAACTGGTCGGCACCGTCACCGAGCAAGCCGGTGAGGTCGGTGGTCGTGAAAGCCTGGTAGGCGAGGTTGCGACCGAAGCGGTCGGTCACGTCGAAGGGTGGCAGCAGCTCAGCCGCGCGCTTGTTCCGGGCCAGGAGGTCGAGCCGGCCGTCGTGCACGGTGACCGGCATCGTCTCGTCCAGCCCTCGGAGCATTCGCATCAGCCCCGGGCGGACGACCGACTCGGGGGTGGGTAGCTCGGGCGGGGACTCGCCTCCCAGCCGGAACAGGTGGGCGCGCTCCGGCCCTGTCAGAGCGAAGCCTTGCGCCAGGGCTGTGAGGATCTCACGTGACGGTCGAGGAGCCTTGCCCTGTTCCAGACGCGTGTAGTACTCCACGGAGATCCCAGTGAGATCGGCTACCTCTTGCCGACGAAGCCCCGCCACGCGCCGCCGGGAACTTCTCGGCTGCCCGTGCGAGCCTGGCGGGGTCACCGCTGCCCTGCGCTGCCGCAGGAAGTGCGCCAGGTCGCTCCGATCATTGCTCGTCATGGGCCCATTCTTCCCCAGGTCAGACACTCCTTTCCCCGTGGTGACACTGGCAGTACTAGTTTCAGCGCAGCATTCCTGCCTGTCGCGGGGCCTTGCATCCTCGATGGTGTGCCGCTTTCCGCGGTACCAGAGCCATCGGAGGAAGTATGACCAGTACAGCGTGGACGTTCCCGATCCCGGCCGATCGAGTGGAGGAGTTCAGAAACCTGCTGACCGAGCTGAACGAGAAGCACCTGGACGGCCTGGGCACCCGAGCCCGGGGCGTGGGCTACCACCAAGAGCGCATGTGGCTGCAGCCCAACCGGGACGGCAGCGCGGAGTTCATCGTGTCTCTGGAGTTCGACGAGGGCATCGACCTGGCCACGTTCACCGAACGGCTCCTTGCGTACGAGTCGGACTTCACCCGGTGGTGGACGCCGCGCTTCGCGTCCTTCGGCATGCCACCGGCATTCGGTGAACCGCTCTTGTCCTGGGACGCCACGACCGCCGTCCTGGACGCGAAGGAGGAGCTGTCATGACCGGCCCCCGACCCACCACCCGCTCGGCGCTGGAGACTGCGAAGGAGTTCATCCGGGCCGTCGAGGCGAAGGACATCGGCGCCGTCGAGGACACCCTCAGGGACGACGCCGAGCAGCTCTTCATGCACTCGAACGCGGTGACCACTGACCAGGGTGTCGCGGACATCATCGCCGGTCGTCGCAGGGGTCTCTGCGTCGCGGACGTGAGCGGCCGGGAGGAGGTACTCGGGTACACGCGGGGCATCTTCGACAAGTTCGCCCCGCTGGTCTGGCGCAACCACCGGTGGACCGTCAGCCCCGACGGCCGCGAGGTCTTCTTCCTCGGCACCGGTGACATGGTCGTCGCCCGGACCGGCGCGCCCTACCGAAACACCTACCTGACTCGGTTCGACGTCACCGACGGCAAGATCGTGCGCATGGCCGAGTATGGCAACGTGATGCTGTACGCCCGGCTAGGCGTCCGCCCCAACCGCGCCGAGTTCCGGTCACTTCTCCGGGCCGTCGGACGCATGCTCTCGCCGACGCGGTCCTCTCGATCCGGTCGGTGACCAAGGGGGTACAAGTCATACCGGCATGAACACGGGATGGTTGCCGCCACGCCGCCCCCGCAGGCTGGAGGCGACGGAGAGAAAGGACCGGCAGATGACAAACACCATCACGACGATGCTGCCGAGCCGGTCGACGTGGTCCTGGTGGCCGAGCTGATGGGCCACACCGATCTGAACACCACCCGCCGCTACACCCTGCCCACCGACGCGGACAAGACCCGCGCCTTGGACGCCCTCACCACTGATCGCTGAGCCGGGGAAGCGCTACCGCCAAATCCTGTAGCAATCCTCCTCGACCCCCGTCATGGAGCACGCGTGGTGCGCCGATGCCGCAGGAGCGGTCGTTGATCCGTCCTGGCACGACACCACTGGCGATGCCTACCTGGGCATCCCCCTCACCTTGGACTACCGTGCGCGCCTGCTGGGCTCGCGCCCGCGGCGTCTGTGCTCGGATTCGGTGCTCGACCCCCGCGCCAGTCCTGAGCTTCTGGCCGAGGGCCTACCGCCCGAGGCGATCCGAGGCGATCGCCGCGATGCCGGTCCGCCGCTGCTGAAGGGCTCCGCGACCGGCAAGGGAATCGATGGCGTCTGGGCGGCGCACCCTCGGGCGGGGTCATGCCGCCGGACGCAGCAGTCCTTTGCGGTACAGCCCCGCGGCGATGCTCACGATGTCGCCGCGAGCCATCGTTGGGCTGATGTCCAATCGGCGGGCGTTGGTGCGCACGGCGTGGTCCAGGCCACCGGTGGCCGTGACCGAGGTCATGATGGCCAGGCACTCGTCGTTGAAGCGCACCGCTTCGCCGGTGCGCTCGTCGCCCAGGGCAAGGAATCCGAACCCGTCGTCGGCCCAGCGGATGTAGTCGGGCACCGCCAGGCCGTCGGCCAGCCCCTCGGGGGCGAGGTGGTCGACGGCCACCTCGGGGTTGGCCCGGTGCCAGCCGAGCAGGCCTTGGTGGTGGAACAGGTGGAGGTCTTCGTCGAGTTTCTGGCGCCAGTGGCAGTCGGGGCAGGAGACGGTTTCGGCCAGGGTGTCGACGGCGGGGTGGTGTGGGTCTTCGGTCATGAGCGAAGGCTACGTCTGGCGGCTACTCTGTGACAGAGAATTTCCTATTCTGTGTCACAGCCACGTGCGGGCGGCCGCGCGAGCTGGAGAACCGCACGCGGCCGCCGGGCGCGACTCGCCTACGTTCTGTGTCACACCACTGGGAAGGGTCCGGCCCGTGTTCGTACATCCGCTGCCGCGCCGCGACGCGCCGCCGCTCGGCCAGGCCGCGGCCGCGTTCCTGGAGCGCTTCCGCGAGGCGCCCACCACGCGACGCACCTACGCCGAAACCCTCGACGTCCTGGCGGCCGCGGCCGACGGGCCGGACCTCCCGGTCGACGCGGCGTTCACACCGGAGGCGGCGGCCGCCGCCATGGCCCGGTGGGAGGCCGCGGCGCCGAGCACCTGGAACAAGCACCTGGCCGCGCTGCGCTCCTTCGCCGCCTACGGGCTGCGCCAAGAGTGGCTCGCCGCCGACCCCACGCGGTTCCTGGAGCGCCGACGCGCCCCGCGCCGCGGCGACCGCTCCGTCCCGGCCGCGCGCCTGGAGGCGCTGCTCGCCGACACCCGTCACGAGCTGCGCGAGCGGGTGCTGTGGCGGATGCTCTACGAGACGGCCGCCCGCGCCGAGGAGGTGCTCACCCTCGACGTCGCCGACCTCGATCCCGCGATGCGCCGCGCCCGGATCCACGCCAAAGGCGGGGCGGTGGAATACGTGCACTGGGCCACCCCCACCGCCCGGCTGCTGCCCCGGCTGCTCGCCGGACGCACGAGTGGGCCGGTGTTCCTGGCTGACCGGCGCTCCCCGGCTGCCGGCTCCCGTGCTCGCGCGCTGGCCGATGTCGATCCGGCCACCGGGCGCGGCCGGTTGTCGTATCCGCGCGCGGAGTACCTGTTCAAGCAGGCCTCCAAGCGCCACGACCCGCACGGCGATGGGTGGACGCTGCACCGGCTGCGCCACTCCGCGCTGACCCACCTCGCCGAAGCCGGGCGCTCGGCCGCCGAGCTGCAGGCCAAAAGCCGCCACCAGCATCTGGCCACGCTGGGCAAGTACGTCCGCCTCGGCGAGGAAACCGCCGCGGCCATCACCGCCGAGCACGACCCCCACCGGCGTCGCTGACGCTGAGCGACTGGTTAGCCCATGGCTTCCCACTCGGCGATACGCTCCTCAAGCGGCAGCACGTCCTCAGCGCCCTGCAGGACCTCGGTGCGCCCGCACGCCTGGCGGGCGCACTGCCCCCGGAAAGCGGCGAGCTGGCCACCGTTGTAGTGGCCGATGACCACCTGCGCGGCGATGGACGTACGCAGGTCGGCCTGGCAGCTCACGCACTGCAGAGTGAAGACCATCTCGTCGGTGAAGCGCTGAGCCATCCCAGGCTCCTTTCCACGGCCGGTTCAGGCGGCCAGGTCGATGTCGAAGTCGACCTCGGCCAACACCGGGTCGAAGGCGTCGGGCTCCACGTGCAGCTCGTCGGTGGCATAGGCGCCGAACCGAGCGATGTGGGCGTGCAGGTAGGGCGAGATGCGGGCCAGATCCTCAGGCGTGACTGTCCATCCTTGGGCGACCAGGTCGCGCACGATGTCGGCGATGTCCAGCGCGTTGTGGAAGATGACCAGGTTGGCCAGCAGGGTGTTGAGCTTGATGAGCTTCTCCTGCTCCTCAGGGTCGTTGGCGGCCAGCACCCCGTTGTTGCCGAACCGCAGCCAGGCGGTGAATCCGTTGTAGGACTCGACCTTGTTGGTGGCACCGGTGATGCGGGCGCGTAGCTGGGGATCGGACAGGAACCGCAGCAGCGCCACGGTGCGCACCGACCGGCCGA
>NZ_JROO01000050.1 GCF_000826685.1 Streptomonospora alba | reverse complement strand
CACGGTGCGCACCGACCGGCCGACCTCGCGGAACACCTTGTAGATGCGGTTCTTGCGCGAGTTGGCGCGCAGCCGGCGCATCAGCGTGGCCGAGGACAGGCGGCCCTCGCTGATGGAGATGGCCACCTGCATCAGGTCGCGCCAGTGCCGCTCGATCATCTTCCAGTCCACGACGTTGCGGCCGGCCTCGCCGTACAGGGCACCGGTGCGCGGATAGGCCCGGTGGGCATCAGCCCTAAAGAACGTCAGGTCGGCGAAGTTGCGGATCCGGGGCATCAGGTCGAAGCCGAACAACGTGGCCAGGGTGAACACCGGCGCCGACTGGCCTTGGGTGTCGGCGTGCACGGTGGAGGGCTGGACCTCGGAGTCGTTGGCCAGCAATCCCTCGATCAGGTGGACCGCCTCCCACACCCCACACGGGATGAACCGGGAGAACAGCGCCACGTAAGTGTCGGAGACGTAGTGGTAGGCGATGCCACCCACCCCGCCGTAGCGGATCGAGGTCTCGGCCAGCAGGTTGTCGATGTAGGTGGCCACCTGCGTCCCGTCGGCCGCCACCGCGGTGCCATCGCCCCAGGCGCGCACCACGTCGAGCTCGTTGAAGGCGTTGACCACGACCGCGATCGCCGCGTTCAGCTTCTTGAGGTCGATGTGGCGGTTACGCGCCACCGACAGCTCCCGGGCAGTGATACCGGCGATGTGGCGGGCCGCCTCGGCCGGGCCGATGTTGGCCCCACCGGTGAACACCGTCAACGAGTAGCGCCCCAACGGGTCGACGAGCTTGGGATCCGATCCAGAAGCCGGGCCGAACTGGTGGTGCCAGCCCAGCCAGTGCGCGGTGCGGGCGACGATGCCCATCAACGAGCGTTCGGGCATGCGCGCCTCGATCGCCTCGGCCAGCTTCTCGGCGGCCGCCGACGAACCCGAACCGCGGCGCTGCTTGAGCCGGGGCACCCCGGCCTCGTCGATAAACAGGTCAGCGTTGTCCTCATAGCCGGACTCCAGCTCGGCCGAGGCGTCCCGATGGGCGTTCTTCAACTGCGCCACGAACCCCTCAGCAGTGGCGGGCAGGCCCACCTTGGCGCAGAAGCTCTCCAGCCGCTGTTCGCACTCCTCCCACGGCAGAAGGTTGGCCGACCAGTCGGCATACTCATTCGACCCGAGGACAGCGATGTCGCCGGTGCGCAGCTCCTCAGCCAGATAGCAGAACACCATCGCCTCGAAGTGCCGCCGGTCCACCATGTGCGGGTGGCGCCGGTCGCTAAGCGCGCGGCGCCAGTTGCCCGAGCCAAACGCGATCCCCGAGGTCGGGTCCTCCTCATCGCGGGGCGGGGGCAGCTCAATGAAGTCGCGCCGCAGCCCGGCGTGAACCCGGGCATGCTCCAGGGCGGCCAACACCGAGTCATCCGACGAGGTGGCCCTTCAATTCCAGCCGACTGAGATCCTTTTTGAAGAACCGGTGCACCAGGATCTCGTGGTTGTCCCCGTGGAACGCCGAGACCTCCTCGATATCGGCCAACTGAGAGGCGAAACCGCCAGCCTGCTCCACTACGGCCACCGCACGCTCGGCGCGCTCGGCCGCATCCGCAGCCCCAGCCCCCTCGGGGTCCAAGTGGCCCAGCACACCGCGGTAGTTGCCGATGATGCGTTCCTGGGTCTCGCGCTGACGCTCGCGGATGGCCTCCAGCTCCCCCTTGGCCTTCTTCACATTGGCCGCCACCCGCTTGCACAACATCTCGGCCAGATCGTCACGGGCACGCATCCGGGCGGTGTGCACCAGGCACACCACCAGCGCCAGACGCTTGTCCTGTCCGTAGTCGCCCAGCGTCGCCACATCCTGGACCGCCGCCTCCCCGGCGAAGTCGGCCACCTTGCTCGGCGCCATCCCCTCAAGCCAGGCATCGGTGTCGCCGATCGGATCCACCTCGGCCATGTAGTCAGCCTGAGCCTTGAACCGCGACCAGGAGGCGCGCTTGGCCGGCTTCTTCAACCGGTTGAACATCGAATGCCCGTCCTCACCCACCGCCACCAACGCCGCAACACGCGCCCGGCCCTCCTCACCCAGCCGCTCACAGATCCCAGCGAAGATCTCCCTGTTCACCTCAGCCCGGATGGTCGTGGCCAGCTCGTCCAGCGTGGTGAACCCCGGAAGCTCCAGCGATGCCTCCACCAACCGCTCCAAGGCGGCGTTGATCAGATCCGGCGGGTAATTCTTCGCCCGCGCCGCCGTGCGAATCGTCTCCGCGGCGATGCCCCGAGCCAGCTTCGGGGCGTAGGTCACCCCCAGGCGCTGGCGGACCTGCTTACGGTGCCACTTGGCAGTACGCCCAGCACCATGATCGGGCTCAACATCCTCATCCAGCTCCAAGCAGCGCCGCACATGGTCAACCACCACCTCGGGCACCTCACCGGCCGAGGGGAAGCGCGCCGTCTTCTGATGACACTTCAGCGCCAACACCACCGCGAACAACGCGGCCGGGCCACCAGTGCGCTCCCGAGCCCAGGCGATCTCCTCAGCAGTGGGGGTGAAGAACACGTGCAGCATCCGCGCTGAGGTCAGCTTCTTGAAGTGCGGGTAGGCCGTGCGCTCGATCGAGGTCACCGGCAAGCCTTCCAGACAGGGGGATCACGAAACGCCGCACACCGTAGCGGGAGCGAACGAAGCGCCTGCGGCGATTCACCGAATCGCAACCAGAAAAGCGCAGGTCGGCGCGACTCAGAGCATCACCAAGGCGATGACCTGCCCATTGCCCCTTTCCGGCTTATCTTGTCTGCCCCCCCCCTGAGGCCCGCGCACGCGCATGTGCCGGCGGCTCCGCCCCGCAGCCCGTGCCTGCCCCTCTCGACGCGCCGCCCCCGGCCGAGCGCTACAGCCACACGGCCGGGTCGGCGCCCCACAGACTCGCGGGTGCGGCCCAGTTCCGGGGGGCTCCCTCGTAGCTGACCGGCGGCAGCGCGTGGCGCAGCCGGCCGTAGGGCGACGGGGTCTCGGTCAACCAGTCGGCGGCATCGTAGGTGCCCGTCTCGACAGGTTCCGGGGTGATCCCGTGCAGCAGCCAGTCGGCGGTGCCGGCCAGCGAGAACCGCAGGTGGCGGCCCCGGCCGTCGGCCTGTCGTTCGGTGAGCGCTCGCAGTACCCCCGCGGCCAGCAGGTAACCGGTGCCGTGGTCCAGGGCCTGGGCGGGTAGGGCGCCCGGGTGCCCTTCGGGGTCCGCCTCGATCGCCGCGATGCCGCTGGCCGCCTGTACGAGGCTGTCGAACCCCCTGCGCTCGGTCCAGCGGCCCGACCATCCCCAGGCGCACAGCTGGGCGAGGATCAGGCCGGGACGGCGGGCGATCAGCTCCTGGGCAGCCAGCCCGCGCCGGTCGAGGGAACCGGGCCGATACCCCGTCACGACCGCATCGGCCGAGCCGAGGAGCCCTTCAAAGGCGGCCGATCCCTCGGCGGAGTCCAGGTCCACCAGGACCGAGCGCTTGCCCAGCCCGGTGTCGAGGTGCGTGTCGGGGTCTTCGGGCAGGTCCGGCGGGTCGACGCGCAGCACGTCCGCGCCCAGCAGGGCGAGGGTCCGGGTGGCGACCGGGCCGGCGATGACCCGGGTCAGGTCCAGGACCCGTACCCCCGCGGCGGGCAGTGCGGCCTGCGGCAGCCGCCGCCCTCCAGCTGTACCGGCCTCCTCGACCTCGGCCGCGGGACGACCGCCCGCTACGGGCTCGGGCGCCACGGCCACCGCCAGGCCGCCCGCCGCGTAGACCGCCTCCTGGATCCGGTGTGCGGGAAGCGCGGCCAGAACGTCGGCGAGCCGCCCGACCAGCCCCGCCTCGCCGCCGCATTCCGCGCCGGTCCCGTGGGCGTCGATGTCCAAGGCGGCCAGCAGCCGAGCGCGGTGGTGGGGGTAGTTCGCGTGGGTGCGCACCCAGCCGTCGGCGGCTTTCCAGAAACCCGACAGGGGCGCGAAGGCGGTCGGTGCTCGTCCCTCCACCCGCAGGTGCCGTTCGCTGCGGAACGCGGTGGCCACGGCGCCCTCGTCCACCTTCACCTCGGGCACCGGTCCCCCGTTGCGCGCGGCCAGCACTTCGGCCGCGCCCAGCGAGCAGGCTCCGACCGTCGCACGGGCGAGTTCACGCACCGGTAGTACGGCGGGCAGCACCTGCCCGGCGCCGCGGTAGGAGACTTTCTCGGTCAGGTCCGCGGACCCGCCGATCGCTTGCCACGCACGGGCTGTGGCCGAAACCGCTTCGCTCGCCATGGCCCCATGCTCCCTACCGGCGGCGCCGGTCGACAGGTTCTGTGATGCAGGGCACGCCGTGGCGCCCCTACCCGGTTCAGGTCGACGTCTTGCCGTCGAGCGTCTCGCGCAGGATGTCGGCGTGCCCGGCGTGCTGAGCGGTCTCGGCGATGACGTGGATCAGCACCCGGCGCACGCTGTGCGTGGCTCCCGGCTCGTTCCAGGGCGCCTCCGGAAGCGGGTGCGTCGCCGACAGGTCCTCGACGGAGGCGACGATCTCATCGGTGCGGGCGGCGACGCGCTCGTAGCGCTCGAGGATGTCGGCCAGCGTCTCCCCGGCCAGCACCGTGAAGTCGTCTTGGCGGTCGATCGCCCACTGCGGCAGTTCCCGCGCGGTACCGGACATGAGGTCCTCCCAGGTGACGCCGTCGGGAAGGGCGTAGCTCATCGCCGAGGGACCTTCGAGCACAAAGCGCAACCACGCTTCCTCGGTGGAGGCGACGTGCTTGATCAGCCCGCCCAGGCACAGCGCGCCGGCCGTCGGGCGCTGGGCGACCTGCTCGTCGCCGAGCCCGCGCACCGTGGTGGTCAGGGCCGCGCGTGCGGTCGCGAGTTCGGCGAGCAGGTCGGCCCGCTCGCTGTGCAGCGCGGTGGGGAAGGTGGAGGACGCGGGCGTCGCGGTCATGGTGGGCTCCTCGGTTCGTCGCCGGTGATGGGACCACCTTCGCAACGGGGGCGGACAGGTTGTGTCCTCTACTTGCGCCAGGATGGGATTCATGCCGAAAACGTCCTCGCGGCTGGTGTCGCTGCTGTCCCTGCTCCAGGCACGCCGGTACTGGCCGGGGGCGGTGTTGGCCGAGCGGTTGGCGGTCAGCCCGCGCACCGTGCGCCGCGACGTCGAGCGCCTGCGCGAGCTGGGGTACCCCATCGCCGCCGACAAGGGCCCCGACGGCGGATACCGTCTCGACGCCGGCGCGGAGCTGCCCCCGCTGCTGTTCGACGACGAGCAGGCCGTCGCGCTCGCCGTCGCGCTGCGAATCGCCGCCACCACCGGCGTCGGCATCGAGGTCGGGGCCGAACGCGCGCTGAACACGCTGCGCCAGGTGATGCCCGCACGGCTGCGCCGCCGCATCGACACCTTCCAGGCCACCGCCGTCGAGCGGTCCGCGGCGGGGCCGCAGCCGCGGGTCGACAGCGGGGTGCTCATGGCACTGGGCTCGGCCGTGCACGCCCGCGAGGTGCTGCGCTTCGACTACTCCCCCGCCTCCGCGCCGGGGCGCGACCGCGACCGTCCCGCTGTGCCGCCCCGCCGGGTGCAGCCCCACCATCTCGTCACGTGGGGCGGGCGCTGGTACCTGGTCGCCTGGGACCTCGACCGCGAGGACTGGCGCACCTTCCGCGCCGACCGGATCACCCCGCGCACGCCCACGGGGCCGCGCTTCACCCCGCGCGAGATGCCCGGCGGCGACGTGGCCGCCTTCGTCTCGGCGCGGTTCCAGGGCGGCGGCGAGGGCGGCCGGTGGCCGTGCCGCGGTGAGGCCGTCCTCGGCCTGCCCGCCGCCGAGGTGTCCCGCCACCTCCGCGACGGCGTCGCCGAGGAACTCGGCCCGCACCGGTCGCGGCTCACTCTGGGCTCGTGGTCGTGGAACGGAATGGCCGCGACCCTGGGCATGTTCGACACCGACATCGAGGTCGTGGGCCCGCCTGAGCTCGCCGACGCCTGCACCCGCCTGGCGCGCCGCTACGCCGACGCCGCGGCTCCGGCTGCAAACGTGGTCGGTGTGATCGATACTCCGGACACCACCACTACGGACCCGATCAACAGGAACTGCCGGGACTAAGCGCTACGAAAGGGGGCATCGCGTTTTGGACGGCACGATGATGGCGGCCCTGCACGGTGAACTCGACCCGTTCCCGTTGACCCATCCCGAGGTCGGCGATCGCGACGCCTACATCCTCTTTCACAACCGCTCTTCGGCGATGACGTGGCTGGTCGAGTCGCTGCCCGGCGCCTCCCCCGGGCTGTGGTCGATGAACGACGCCGATCAGGACTCCGAGGCCGACATCCGCCGCGGCGCGACCCGGAGACTGTGGTTCCAGGTGCACCTGGAAGGAGCGATAGAGGACGACCGTCCGCTGCCGCTCCAGCCCTTCCTCTCCTGTATCGGCGACGTCGCGGCACGGCTGGGAACGCTCGACCTGCACGCGGTGCAGATCCTCGTGCCGCTGCACAGCCGCATCGCCACCGGCCGGCCCCAGGCGGAGCGGCATCCCGTCGGGGCGTTGATAGACGCTGCCGGCTGGTTCGGCGACACCGACCCGCGGCTGGCCCGACGGATCCAGGTCACTCTCGACACCGGCCAGGACCCCGCCATGGTCCCCGCCGCCCCGCACATCCCGCCGTGGATCCGCCGATGGAAGCAGGCGGTGTTCCGCTGCGATCCCGCAACCCACCAGGACGACGCCGCCGACGCCCTCTCCCCGAAGCTCCCCGATCACCTGTGGAGAGGCCCCGGCCATCACCGCACGACCCTTGAGGGAACCCTGTGCGAATGGTCCGTGGACGCTGTGGGGTGGCTGGCCGCCCTCGCCGCCGAGGCCGCGTGGCAGAACGGGGTCCGAACCCCGCTGATGCTCACCGTCCGCGCCCTGTGACCGGCCGCATCCCGCCATCACGCAGCCGTAGCTCTTCGGGAGTCCCTGGCCCTCATGGCGTCCTCCGAGGCTTCGTCCGGCCGGTGCGAGCGCGGCTGCGCAAAGGGTGCGGTGCCGGACTGCGGACCTCCAAAATCCAACAATGTACATTGTTCGATCTAGCTGGATTGATTTATTCTGAGCGTGTGTCCGACATCACGGCCCCGAACGCACCGACCGCGGCTCTCCCGGCCGAGCCGCCCGACGTCCTGCGCCTGACCGGGCACCCCGTGCGCTGGCAGCTCATGAACGAGCTTGCGCGCAGCGATCGGATGGTTCGCGAACTCACGGCTCTGGTGGGTCAGCGCCAGAGCCTGACGTCCTACCATCTGGGCCAGCTGTGCGGGGTCGGGCTCGTGACCAAGCGGCGCAGCTCGGCCGACGGACGCGACACCTACTACAGCCTCGATCTCGCCACGTGCCGCGACAGGCTCGCCGAGGCCGGCGCCGCGCTGCACCCCGGGCTACGGCTGGTACCGGCCGCTTCGACGCCGGCGCCCGATGGCACGCAGCGATCCCGGTCACCGCTACGTGTGCTGTTCCTGTGCACGGGCAACAGCTCCCGCTCCCAGATGGCCGAGGCTCTCGCGGAGCAGCTGAGCGGGGGACGGATCGCAGCCGCCAGTGCCGGCAGCCGCCCCAAGGAGCTGCACCCCCACGCCGTGCGTGTCATGCGCGAACGGGGGGTCGACATCAGCGGCCGCCGTTCCACGCACTTCGGTGAGTTCGCCGAAGAGCGCTTCGACCGTGTGATCAGCCTGTGCGACCGGGTCCGGGAAGCCTGCCCCGAGTTTCCCGGTAATCCCGAGACGGCGCATTGGAGCATCGCCGACCCGGCGTCCGGCGAAGCCGGCTACCCGGCGTTCGTCCGCACCGCCGACGTGCTGACCACACGCATCCGGTTCCTCCTGCATGCGCTCGAACACACCTGAACCGTCGAGAGGAAGGCCGAGACATGTCCGACCACCCCGCAGACATCGCCAACGTCCGATACATGGTCGACGACGTCGACGCCGCCGTCGACTTCTACACCACCCACCTCGGGTTCACACTGCGGATGAACGCGGCACCGGCGTTCGCCGACGTCGCGCGCGGCCCCCTGCGGCTCCTGCTCAGCGGCCCGACCAGCTCGGCCGGGCGGCCCATGCCCGACGGCGCGCAGCCGGCGCCGGGCGGATGGAACCGCATCCACCTCATCGTGGACGACATCGCAGCCGAGACGGAGCGGCTGCGCGCCGCGGGACTCAAGTTCCGCAACGACATCGTCAGGGGCCCGGGCGGTCAGCAGATCCTGGTGGAGGATCCTTCCGGCAACGTCGTCGAACTGTTCCAGCCGGCAAGCGGATGACCACACCTGCGCGCTCCGGCGCCGAGCGCGACGAGTGATGGTCGGCGGCCGCCGCTCCGTCCGCGGCGATGACGCCGGCGGCTATGTGCATCGTCGACGTCGCGCGGCCGACGATCGAGCAGGGCGGAACGGCGGCAACGGCGCTCCCGGCTCCGGAGGGGGCGTCGGCCACGCTCCCCCGTCGCCGTCGAAACCTTCGGGCCGGGAGCATCCGGCACTACTTCGGCGACACCGTCCGCGAGGTCATGCGCTTCACGCTGGGCGTCCTCATGCAGCGCGCCGTGCGCCGCGACGCGACGCTGTCCGACGACCCGGTGACAGGGATCGTGGACGTCATCACCTTCGCCGCACCCACCAGCGAGCAGGAGCGCAAGGAGAACATCGCCTTGGTCGAATACCGCGTCATGGCGCGCACGGCCCCGGAGCTCGCGGCCGACATCGCTGCGACGTCCCGCGCGGGCGCAGAGGTGATCCGCTCGCTGCTGCGTGATGCGCTGGCCGACCGCACGATCGACGAGGAGGCGCTGCACCGCGAGGCGCTCCTGCTGTTCGCCCTGATCGAGGGCTTCTCGTTCAGTTCGGCGCTGTTCTCCGACCTGTTGCACGAGACGGACGTCCGCGCCGTCGTGACGGCGACCATGCACCGTCTGCGCGACGCCTACCCGCCTTCCGAAGAAGCCGTCGAGGGAGCGGCTGGAGATCCTGAGGCCGCCGAGGAGTCACGGAGCTTCAGCTAGCACGTCATCGACACAACGCTCATGTCAGAGAGCGACCTGCGTGAGGATCGCTCGGAGGCATGGGAGCGCCTCATCGGCCAGGCGCCGCCAGTGGGGTGCGCCCATCCAGCGTCCCCATGGCGTGCTCCGCGTTCCACCATCGGCACCCGGTCCAGAACCTCCCCACGAACTCGGCGAAGCCCTACGGCGGCTCCGCCGCGCCGGGCCGGCGCCCCCCGGTGAGCGTGGGGGCGTGGGTGTAGCAGGGAAGGACCGAGAACAACATGGCCTCAGCGGCCACGTTGAGCGCTTCCACTGTGCCTTTGAGGCGCGGCTCATAAGCGGGCAGCTCCTCCACCCCCACCGCGAACGCGCCCAGCGCATCACGCATGCGTAGCCGAGGCGAAGTCCTTGCCGCGGTCGATACGGACCCGCTGAGGAAACCCGCCCACCGGCCCGTGAGGTTCTTCCGTAGGGATCGCGCAGCGCAGCCAGGACCGGACTCCCGCGACGGCGAACCTGGTGTGAGTGCGGTGGCACACACCGCGTTCGTGGCGGTGTCGTCGGACCAGCTCACCCACGGTCGGCACCCGGCGGCACTCAACGGTGGCTGCGCCGTTTCGTTGGTGTGCTCTCCTGCTCCCCGTCCACCCTTCAGATCCTGGCTTCCGATAAGGCCCGCTTATCGGAAGCCAGGAAATACCCCCTGTTTCGTGTTCAGTTTCGTAGTTCCGTTGCTCTAAAACGTAATTACTAACGTTATTCAGTACAGGCGGCCTGTGCCGCCGACGGGACAGCGAGGGCCGGCCGCGGCGCGTGGACGGCACGACGGTCCAGCGCCACCGGTGCGGTGGACGCGGGCGGCTGTGCCACCGCACGCAGGACGCAGCCGCAGGGCGGCGAGTTCGATGACGCACTGGAGCTGCCGGCTCAGGTCGAGCGCGAGTCGGTCAAGGAGAAGGGGGTTCTGCGTGCTGGAGAAGTTCCACCGCCACCTCAAACGCCGCGGTATCTGCACCCCGGCCTCCTCGCGGCGGAACGAACCGCTCACCACGACCACCCGTGTGGAACTTGCCGGTGCGGGCACGGTCATGCGTGTGTCCGCCCCCTCCGGAGAAGATCGACATGCCTGAAGCCCGAACCGCCCCACTCGTCTGCTTCCTCCATCCGCTCGGGAACGAGAAGGTCTGGTGGCGTCTCAGGGAGGCGCTGCCGATCCGGGTCCGCACCCTCGCGGTGGAACAGCCGCCCAGTGGCCGCATCACTCCGCCCGACCTGACCCAGGACATCGCGGAGGCGGCGCGCACCGCTCTGCCCGAGACGGGCGCCGATCTGGTGGTGGCCCCCGACCTCGCCGCCAGCGCGGGTGCCGAGCTGGTCGCCGACCGCAGCGCCGCGCACGGCCTGCTGATCAATCCCGACACCGCTGCGCTGATCGGCCGCCCCGGCTTCCAGGACGCCACGCTCGGCTCCGACATCAAGGACTTCCTGGCGGACATAGCCCCCTACTCCGAACAGCTGAGCGAGGACGGGACCGTCCCCGCAGAGGGGGTCGAGGTCATGGTGGAGTTCTCGCTCCGCAGTTGCGCGCCGCTGGACGAACAGGACCGGCGCCTGCTCCGCGACATCGCCACCGACCACATGACCCGGTCGATGCCTCTCGATCTCCCCGCGGACGGCGTTGCTCCGGTGCCGCCGGAGCACAACTGGTTCGCTCGTCTGAGTGCGGATCCCGAGCGTTTCACCGTCTACTCCGGAGAACTCGGCTACTTGAGCGAACAGGTCCGCACCGTGGTGCCCCGCAACGTCCCCGGGGCGCGCATCGTGAGGGCCTCCCCCAGCACCGCGTTCCCCTGGCTGGAGCAGCCGGCAGCCCTGGCCGCACTCGTCGCCGACCAGGTGGAGACGGGGTCGCCGACATCGAGGGACCTCCCTCACGCCTGAACGGAACCTGCGGCCTGCTTCACGGCGCCCCCGTGGTCCGTCTCCGCCGCAGGGAGCGCGCGCCCGACCGCACCCGCGCCCCGGACCGCGCCGCCGGTGCTGTCAGCAGGTGCGCAGGCCCCGGTCGGCGAAGGTGATCAGCCACTCGAAACTGGCGTCGATGTCGGCGCTCCACTGGAAGCCGTTGGCCGCCTGCAACGTGGCGAAGCCGTGGCAGAGGCTGCGGAGCATGCGCAGGGCGTGGTCGACGTCGGACTCTGCGATCTCGTAACCGCGCAGGACCGCCGTGAACGCGTCGAGCAGCCGCTGGCCCGCGGTGGCCAGCGGATCGTCGGAGCCGGAGGGTTCCGCTCCGATCGTCGCGGCGTATCGGCCGGGATGTGCCACGACGAAGGCGCGGAAGGCGCGGGCCGCCGCCGCCAGAGCGTCGCGGCCCGCATAACCCTGGACGGCACCGCCGACGGCGTCGGCGGCCTCGCTCAACGCCAGGGCGGCGATGCGCCGGTTGAGGTCTTCCTGGCCGCCCACGTGCTTGTACAGGGAAGGGGTGCGCACGCCTACCCGCTCGGCCAGCAGGCCCATCGTCAGGTTGGCGAAGCCCACCTCGTCGGCGAGGGCGGCACCGGCCGCGACCACGGCCGGCGGGTCCAGGCCGGCCCTAGGCACGAGCGGCGTCCGATCGGAGGAAGGCGAGCATGAGCGAGACCACCTGGTCGGGGAACTGGTCGTGCGGGTAGTGCCCGGCGCCCTCGATCATCTCAAGGCGACCGAGGCCCGACGGCAAATCGTCGACGATCGCCGAACCCTCGGCGCGGGGGTCGGCCCAGTCGGGGTCGAGCGTACCCATCACGACCAGAACCGGGCAGCCGACGTTGCCGAGCTGCGCGCCGGCGTCGGTCGGGGCGCTGCGGCCCATACCCTGCATGGCCTTCATCCGGCCCGGTTCGCGCATCAGGGAGTCGATGCGGTCGAGCCGCTGGGTCCAGCCGTCGGGTTTCGCACCGGGGTAGGCGGTGTCGAGGTAGGCGCGCCACAGCCGCACGCTGCCGAAGGCGGCCGTGCCGAGCAGCCGCAGCATGCCCTGCCGGAATCGCTTCACCCGCAGGTCGCCGAGGCGGATCGACTGCTTGCGGGTGAAGGGCGCCAACTCGACGACTGCGGTGACCAATGCGGGTTCCTGGGCAGCGGCGACGGTGGCGGCGCCTCCGGAGACCGAATGGCCGACGAGCACGGCCGGGCCGCCCAGGTGGCGGATCACGGCGAGCAGGTCGCCGGCGATGGCGGTGCGGCTCCAGGCCGGCCAGTCGACGCTGGACTCGCCGCAGCCGCGCAGATCGACCGCGGCGACTCGGTAGCCCTCCGCCACCAGCTGCAGGATGACAGCGCGGTAGGCGGCGCGGCTGTCGCCCATGCCGTGGGCGAGGACGATCAGCGGACCGGACCCCTCCACCTCGTAGGCGATGGTGCCGCCGTCGACGGCAAGGTACTCGGTCATGGCGTCCCCCAAAGGGCTAAATGCGTTAGCTGAAAGCTAATCGAATTAACCATTTCTGTCAACGACGCGTCGCCCCGGCTTAGGGGGCGAGGAACCCCCGAGCCCTACCGCACCGTGCGGGGCTCCATCGACCTGCTGCCGCGAGGTCGTCGCGATGGCCCCCGTCCGCGAATAGGGTGGTCCCCGTGGAGATCAGGTGGGAAGCCCTGACCATCGACGCGCGGGACCCGCTGTCTCTGGCGCGATGGTGGGCCCGGACCCTCGACTGGGACGTGATGGATCCCGAGCCCTCGGGCGTCGAGGTCCGCTCGCCCGATCGGCGCTCGCCGTCCCTCTTCTTCGTCCGCGTAGACGACGCGAAGGCCACCAAGAACCGGCTGCACATCGACGTGTACGCAGAGGACCAGGCGGCAGCGGTGGACGAGCTCGTCTCCCGGGGAGCCGCGCGCGCCGCCGTGGGACAGCCCGGCGACGCCGAATGGGTCGTGCTGCGCGACCCCGAGGGCAACGAGTTCTGCCTGCTCGAACCGCGCTGACCACCGCCATCAGGATCGGCTCGCGGGCTAGGCGGTCGTGCGCGCCGAAGGCAGCGGGGCGCCGACATGCACCGACGGGGACCGCAGCAGGTGCGGGACCTGCACGGACCGGACCGGTGCTCGTGGGGCACACGCCGCCCCGGGCATCCCGGCCTTCCGCCCGCTGCTCAACCCCGCAGCTGCGCGTTGAGCCGTGCGGCCTGCCGTGTGAGGTGGTCGCGTTCGGGGAGGCTGGGCGCTGACCGGGCCGCTTCGGCGTAGAGCCGTGCTGCGGCGACCGGCTCGCCGTCACGCTCGTGCAGGTACGCCGCGGCGGCGCTGTGGCGGGGCAGGGCGGGGTCGATCTCCGCCAATGCGGCCAGGCCGGCCCGCGGGCCGTCGGCTTCGCCGAGGGCGACGGCACGGTTGAGGCGGACCACCGGGTTGCCGGTGAGCCTTACCAGCTCGTCGTACCACTCGACGATCTGCACCCAGTCGGTCTCCTCGACCCTCCGGGCGTCGGCGTGCAGCGCGGCGACGGCGGCCTGTGCTTGGAACTCGCCAAGGCGGTCGCGGGCGAGGGCTGTCTGGAGCACGTCGACGCCCTCGGCGATCAGGCGCGTGTTCCACAGACCGCGGTCCTGCTCGGCGAGAGGTACGAGCCTGCCGTCGGAGGCGGTCCGTGCCGGGCGCCGCGCGTGGTGGAGCAGCATGAGCGCGAGCAGGCCCGCGGCCTCCTCATGGTCGGTCATGGCCGCCAGCCGGCGAGTGAGCCGGATCGCCTCGCCGGCGAGGTCGACGTCGCCGGAGTATCCCTCGTTGAAGATCAGGTAGAGCACGCGCAGCACCGTGGCGACGTCGCCGGGCCGCTCGAACCGCACGGATGAGACGGTGCGCTTGGCCCTGGTGATGCGCTGGGCCATGGTCGCCTCCGGAACGAGGTAGGCCTGCGCGATCTGGCGCGTGGTCAGACCGCCGACCGCGCGCAGGGTGAGCGCGACGGCCGAGGCCGATGTCAGGGACGGGTGCGCGCACAGGAAGTACAGCTGGAGCGTGTCGTCCACCGCCTCACCCGGGCCGGGCACGGGCTCGGCCTCGACGCGCATCACGCGCCGCCGCCGGGAGGTGTCGGCGCGGGCGGCGTCGAGGAACTTGCGCCAGGCCACGGTGACCAGCCAGCCCCGGGGGTCGCGCGGCGCCTCGTGGGGCCACACGCGCACGGCCTCCACCAGGGCGTCCTGCACGGCGTCCTCGGCCGCCGCGAAGTCGGCTCCGCGACGGACGAGGATACCGAGCACGCTGGGAGTGAGGGTGCGCAGCAGGGCATCATCCACCACGCGTCACTCCGTGACGGTCTCAGGCGCGGCCAGGAACGGGCGCACCTCAAGCCACTCGTGGATCGGCTCGCCGCCGGCTCCCGGAGCCGCGGACAGCTCGCCGGCCAGCTCCAGCGCCCGCTCGTAGGTGTCGACGTCGATCACCATCCAGCCGGCGATCAGGTCCTTGGTCTCGGCGAACGGGCCGTCGGTGACCGGCGGCCGCCCCTCGCCGTCATAGCGGACGAACGTTCCCTCCGGGGACAGCGCCTGGCCGTCGACGAACTCGCCGGTGCCCTCCAGCCGAGTGGCGAAGTCCTGCATGTACTGCACGTGGGCCGAGACCTCCTCCGGCGTCCACTGGTCCATCGGCACGTCGTTGACCGCTGCCGGCGCGCCCCGGTAGTGCTTGAGCAGCAGTTACTTGGCCATCGTGTTCTCCTTAGTGCGCCCTACGGCCCATTGTGGCCGTGTTCGCTTCAGGGACGGAGCCGCACCCGCGTTCTCGACGTCCCGCTGCGAGATTTCTTCGGCGGACGTCGACGACTGTGCGCGCTGCGCGGCGCCCGCAGGGGCGCGGGGAAAGGCGATGCGGGGTGCGGCCGCAGCTCAGGGCTTCTCCGTGTCCTGTTCCGGTGGCATCGCCGCACCGGCCCTGAGCAGCCGCTGCGCCAGTTCGTTGCAGCGCCTGCCCAGCTCCGGCGGGTCGAGTACCTCGAAGTCGTGGCTCAGCAGGAGTACGTGCATGAGCACGAAGTCGAGATTCTCGGCACCGGTGACCACCTCGCACAGCTCAGTGCCGCGCCGCCGCACCACTGCCGCCGACGCCGGAATCTGAGCGCGCACCGTGTCGGCCGATGCGCGCACGAGGAAGCGCGCCCGGTGAGTGTAGACCCGACTCGCCACACCCTCCTGCACATACGCCGCCGCTTCGGGCGCCGCACGCGGGCGGAAGCGCCAGGTCCGCGCGGAGACGCCGGTCATCCGGTCGACGCGGAAGCTGCGCCAGTCGTGGCGGTCGAGGTCGAAGGCCAGGAGGTACCAGCGCCGGTCGGAGGCGACCAGGCGGTAGGGCTCGACGCGCCGCCGTCGCACCTCGCTCCCGGACGGATAGTCGAAGCCGGCTTCGACCTCGTCGCGGCAGGCCCTGGCCAGCGTCATGAGCACCTCGGGGGCCACCGCCGCGCGGCCTGCGTCGAAGGACTTCACCGACCCGGACAGTGCGCGGACCTCGTCGCGCAGCCGGGCGGGCAGCACCCGGTCGAGCTTGGTCAGCGCCCGCAGCGCGGCATCGCCGGCGCCTGCGCCGCCTGCGCCCGCCAGCAGCGAGACCACCGTGGCGATCGCCTCTTCGTCGTCGAGAAGCAGCGGCGGCAGCTCCTGGCCCGGTGCGAGCCGGTACCCGCCGCCGACACCCTGGCCGGCGTGCACCGGATAACCGAGCGCACGCAGCCGCTCGACATCGCGCCGCACTGTGCGCGGCGTGACTCCGAGCCGGTCGGCGAGCTGGGGACCGGTCCATACACGGCGCTGCTGCAGCAGTCCGAGCAGGGTGAGCACCCGTTCCGTGGTGCCCCGGTCCGCACTTCCGCTTGCCGCGTCCACATCTTTCATCCTGCCCGAGATGGCGGACCGATCCTGTCCGCTAGGGCGTGTGACAGTGGCTCCATGGACACCGACGAACGCGACTGGAACCACACGCTGCGCGAACAGTGGGAGTTCCACTGGAACCGTCAGCTCCGAGACCGGATCGAGGGCCTCACCGACGACGAGTACTTCTGGTCGCCCGCGCCAGGCGCCTGGAGCGTGCGGCCGCGCGGCAGCTCCACGGCGCCCGTGCAGGTCGGCGCCGGGGATTTCACGATCGACTACGCCTTTCCCGAGCCCGTCCCCGCGCCCTTCACCACGATCGCCTGGCGCCTCGGCCACGTCATCGTCGGCGTGCTCGCTGCGCGCAACGCGGCGCACTTCGGCGCGCCGGCGGCGTCGTATGAGACCTGGGACTACGCCGGCAGCGCGGCCACGGCGCTCGACCAGCTCACGACCCAGCTCGACGTCTGGCTCGCCGGAGTGCGCGGCCTCGGCGAGGCCGGGTTGCGGAGGCCGGTCGGCGCGGCGGAGCCTTTCCCCGAGGCGCCCATGGCCGATCTGGTGCTGCACATCCACCGCGAGCTGATCCACCACCTGTCCGAGGTCTGCCTGCTGCGCGACCTCTATACGCACACGGAAACCACGACGAACGGACCGATCCGATGAGCCGCGAAATCCAGGTCACCTTCGACGCCCGCGACCCGCGGGCACTGTCGTCCTTCTGGCGCGATGCGCTGGGCTACGTCCACCCCGCGCCGCCAGGTGTCGACCTGGCCGAGGGTGCCGATCCGCTGGCCGCCTGGGACGATTTCCTCGCGCGGAACGGCGTACCGGAGGAGCAGCGCAACTCGGCGTCGGCGCTCGAGGACCCCGACGAGCGGGGACCGCGGTTGTTCTTCCAGCAGGTGCCGGAGGACAAGGTCGCCAAGAACCGCGTCCACCTCGACGTGCGTGCGGCTCCCGGACTGCAGGCGGAGGAGCGCATGGCGGCGCTGGAGGCCGAGTGCGACCGGCTCCTCGCACTGGGGGCCACGCGGGTGCGCCGCGACGAGCCCGCGCCCCCGATGAGCGCGGGGTTCATCGTGATGACCGACCCCGAGGGCAACGAGTTCTGCCTGGACTGACGCGGTGCCGCCGGGCTCGCGGCAGGTGACCGTGCTCGGCGGTGCGAGGACTGTGGCGTGGCCGCCATGGCGATTCCGGTCGTCGGCGGTAGCGGATTCCTCGGCGGCGCGGTGGTCCGGCGGGCGCTGGGCGCGGGGCGTCGGGTGGCGGCGACGTACCTCACGCGGCCGCCCGACGCGGACGGGGCATCGTGGTCCGCCCTGGACGTTCGCGACCGTCGGGAAGTCGCCGATCTGGTGGATGCGGTACAGCCGGACGCGGTCGTCAACGCCGCGTTCCGCCAGGCCGAGTGCGAGCACGGCGGACGGTGCCGCCCACGTGGCCCTCGCCGCCGCCTAGGTCGGCGCGCGGTTGGTCCACGTCTCCAGCGACGCCGTGTTCTCCGGTGCCGCGGCCGGCTACGACGAGACGGCCGTGCCGGACCCGACGACGCCCTACGGTGCAGCCAAGGCCGCAGCCGAGACCGCGGTCGCGGCCCTGAGCCCGGCTTCGGTGATCGCCCGCACGTCGCTGATCGTCGGCGACGGCGGCTCCGTCCACGAGCATCGCGTACACGCCCTGACCGCGGGTGGAGCCGGAGTGCTGTTCACCGACGACGTGCGCTGCCCGGTCCACGTCGGCGACCTGGCGGCCGCGCTCCTGGAACCGGCATCGTCCGACCACGCCGGCGTTCACCACGTCGCCGGCCCCCGCGCTCTCAGCCGCCACGAGTTGGGAGTCCTGATCGCCCCCCGGGACGGTCTCGACCCGGCCTCGCTGCCCTCGGACCGGCGGGCCGACACCGACCTGCCCGGCCCGATCGACGTGCGCCTGGACTGCACGTTCACGCGAAAGAGCCTAGGAACCGCGCTGCGCGGCGCCCGCCGCTTTCTGAACCGGCCGCTCCGGCAGGGCGCAGCGGGAGGCGTCGCCGCTCGGTTGCGCCCAGGGCCCGGGCGCGCGTAGAAACCGGTTGCCGCGAGCACGGGGGCCGCCTCTAGCATTCCGGGATGGACACCAGCGCTGAAGCCGACGAGCACGTCGAAGACAACCGGCGGCACTGGGACGAACGGGTGCCGATCCACGTCGCCGGGTCCTTCTACAACCTCGACGGGTTCCGTGCCGGCGAGGAGGACCTCGACCGCTTCCAGCTCGACGAGATGGGCGACGTCTCCGGGCTCGACCTGGTCCACCTGCAGTGCCACATCGGGCTGGACACCTTGTCCTGGGCGCGCCGCGGTGCCCGTGTGACCGGCCTGGACTTCTCCGCTCCGGCGATCGAGGCGGCCACCGAGCTGGCCGAACAGGTCGGGCTCGACGACCGTGCCCGCTTCGTCGCCGCCGACGTCCTCGACGCGGCCCAGACACTGGGCACGCACCGGTTCGACGTCGTCTACACCGGAACCGGCGCCCTGATGTGGCTGCCCGACATCACCCGCTGGGCCGCGACCGTCGCCGCGCTGCTGCGCCCCGGCGGACGGCTCTACCTGGCCGAGTTCCACCCGTTGACGGGCGTGCTCGACGACGACCACGGTGCGACGGCGGCCGGGGACTACTTCGCCCGCGGAGCCCGCACCTACACGTCGCCGGGCACCTATGCGGGCTGGAACGCCGAGACCGTCCACAACACCACCACCGAGTGGCACCACACCCTCGGCGACGTCCTCAGCGCCGTTGCCGGCGCCGGGCTGCGCATCGAGTTCGTCCACGAGCACGCCACCATCCCGTTCCAGCGCTACGGTGCACTGGTCGCCGACGGCGGCCGCTTCCGCTACCCCGACCATGCCGCTGCCCTGCCCTTGATGTACTCGCTGGCCGCCACCGCCCCGGCTTGATCCCCCGGGGGCGATGCAGCACCGGTCCGGTCTTCGGTGGCGCACACACCGCAAAGGCACGAATCATGTGTGGTGCTCGCCGGGCGGCGCGCGTGCGCCGAGCACGGCACACTCGGCCGGTGCCCGCGCACCCGAGTTCACTCAAACGGCCCACACCGACGACGGGCCCCGACGGCGAATCGTCCGAGCGCGGTCTCCGCGCCGATGTCAGGCCCCGACCGGGTGGGCCATAGACGCGGAAGGCCTCCGGACCGAGGCCGCCTGCCGGCCGCGGCCGGAGACGTCTGCTGAAGGGAAGGAGCCGGATCCGGGCCTCGGCCGGCGCGGTCGCTCCGGCGGCCCCGCCTCCGGCGCGCCGGCGACCGCGCCCCTCACCAGGAGGCGGACGAGTGTCCGCCTCCGTCACGACGGGTTCTCGATCGTCGGGCGGTAGGTGCCGAAGCACCAGAGGTTGCCCTCGCGATCGCGGGCGGCGTACTCGCGGGAGCCGTAGGGCTGCTCGGTGAGTGCCACGGCGATCTCGGCGCCGGCGGCGGCAGCGCGGTCGTGGTGGGCGTCGACGTCGTCCACCGGCAGGTAGAGGACCGCGTGGCCGGTGTCGAAGGCGCCGGGCGGGTCGGAGCGGGTGCCGAGCATGACCACGCCGTCCTCCCAGGAGAGTTCGGCGTGGGCGATCGAGCCGTCCTCGGCGGCGGCGACGTGCTGCGGGACCAGGCCGAAGGCACCGGTGAGGAACGCGAGCGCGGATTCTGCGTCGGTGTAGCGCAACGTGGGATGGATGCTCATGGCAGTGACGCTACGGCCGAGTTCCCGAGTCCGTCTTGAACGAATGGGAACCCGCGCCCGCCTGGACGGCCGCGTCGTGCCACTCCGCGGTGTACTGCGAGGGGGTACAGCCCGCCAGGGCGCGGAACTCCCGTACCAGGTGGCTGTGGTCGGCGTAGCCGCAGGCCGCGGCCACATCGGCGAGGTTGGGCGGAGCCGCAGCCTGCACCCGCGGCCCGCCGGCGGGACCGTTGGGCGCCAGCAGCGCGGCGGCCCGTTGGAACCGCAGCACCCGCGCCGCGGTTTTGGGTGCCAGCCCGACCTGGGCGCGGAAGCGGGTCAGCAGGTGCCGGCGGCTCCATGCGGCGCCGCGGGCCAACTCCTCCACGCGAACCCTCCCGGCCGAGTCCACGAGCCGCCCCCAGGCCCATGCGACCTCGGCGTCGGGCCGGGCGACCGAGTGCTCCAGTCGGCGCAGCAGCACCGCATCGATCCGGGCGAAGCGCGCCGCCCAACCCGCATCCTGGGCCAGCCGCGCGGGCAGGGCCGCGATGTCGGGCGCCTCGATCTCCTCCAGGGCGGGCGTCCGGTTGGTCATCTGGGCCACCGGTCGGCCGCCGAGCAGCGCGAACAGCCCCAGCGGCGTCAGATCGACCTGCAGCCCTTCCTGGGCGCCGGTGAACTCCGTCAGTACCGTCGTGTCGTGCATCCCGGCGAGAAACGCCCCCGGCACCACCGGTCCCGCCGGGCCGTGCAACCGCAGCGGGCCGCCGAACCCGAGGATCAGCGTGCAGCCGCCCACCGGCGCCTGCCTTCGGCGCAGCGGTGCCGCCGAGTGCTCCCGGTAGCCGCTGTAGCCCGCCACCCATCCCGCCAGCGCCGGGTGCGGGCGCCCGCGCACGTACTCCCCGGTGGCCGTACCGACCGGGGAATCGAGGGAGTGCGGGTGCTCCACCGTTCCAGTATGGCACCGAGCATCCCCGTCGCCCCTGGGCACGGCGCGAATCCGCATCGAAGCCCCGGCGTCCCGGTCGGCTCGCCGGGGTTCGGTGGGTGTGCCCGCCGCTGCGCCGGGGGCCGATTGCGACATCCCTCGGCGGGGGGGGGGGGGGGGGG
>NZ_JROO01000005.1 GCF_000826685.1 Streptomonospora alba | reverse complement strand
GGACCGCGCGGGCACCGGCGGCGAGGACGGTCCGGTCAGGCGTAGGGGTCGAACTCGATCCCTGCGGGCTTGGCCTTCTCCAGGTCGGCCTCGAAGTTTCCGTCCTTGAGGGCGAGCCGGGCACTGCCGAAGTCGGCCGCCACGAGCGCCTCGCGGATACCCGGAGGGAACTCGTTCCAACTCACCAGGTCCGGGTACTGCCATGCTCCGCCGTGGTTCTCCGGCGGGTCGTCGTGGTCGGCGGCGAAGCGGAAGGCGTGGGTGCTCAGCCCGTCCTTGTGGTAGACGATCTTGGCGTGGGTGCCCTCCCAGCGCACCTCGGAGGCGGCGCGGGTGTCGTAGTCGCCGTGGGCCGAGGCCGAGACATAGCGCGCCTCGCCGTCCTCCACCCACACGACGACGTGCTCAAGATCGTGGCGGTGCCCGCAGCAGCCGGGGAGCGTCTGGTCCTTCTCGAAGTACAGCGCGTACATGTAGGCGCACCAGCCGCTCGGGTCGCACTTGGCGCGCGCGTAGGAGTTGGTGTTGTCCAGATCCCAGCTGTCGCGGCAACTGCCGTTGAGCGCGCCGGAGGTGTTCAGCCCGGTGGCCACGGTTCCGTCGGCGCCGACGGCGGGTGTGGGGTAGCAGCCGTCGGTGTCGTAGTCGAAGGCGGGCTGCCACCTGCCGTCGGGCGGGGCGACGCTGGAGGGGAGCGCTCCCGGCGGATCGGCGAACGCGGGGGAGGCGGGCACCAGGAGGGCCAGCGCCGCCGCGCCGGCGAGGGCGAGCGATGCGGGCCTACCGCGGAGGCGGCGCGGCGACCGCCGGCCGCGAGTCCGGCCGAAGTCGGGATATCGGGCGGTGCCGCCGGCCGGGGAGGGAATGGGACCGCGGGTTCTCCGGGAAATCGAAGAAAGGGCGGCGGACAGGCGTCCTCCGCCCCTGGTGAGAATGCTCATGCAGGGGTTTCCGATCTGCGTGGCGTGCGTCGTCGAATTCGTCGAGGGGGAGCGGGGAACCGAGGAACGAGCCGATGAGGGCAGGGCGGGCAAAGGAGGCGGGTGCGATTCGGGATTCTCGGCCGACGGCGAGCGGTTTCTCCGTGCGGGCCGGTCAGGCGCCCGTCCGCACGAGTGAGCGCCGGGGTTCCGCGCACATCGCGCGAACGGCGCGCACGACCGGAAGTCGCTCGCGCGTGGAAATCCCGCTCGCAATGGCGCGGTAAACGTAGCCGAATCCCGGTGACTACTGCAAGGGCTCGTCCGTGTGCTGAGCGTGCCATTCCTCGGCGTGTCGGCGGGACTTCACGCAGACGCCATCCGAATTCACCGCAGCGGTATGCCGGTCACCGGCTCGGGGTGCGGGGAGTCCGTTCAGCTCAGCCCCGCTGCGCCCTGCCGGAGCCGCGGCACCGGTCCAGGCGCGGGCGCGGTCCGCCCGTGTGCTTCGGCCGCCGCGTGCTCGCGGGGAGGCCGGCGCCTCCGGCGGGCATCGGCGGTGCTCCGCCGGGGTAGCACAGTCGGCGAACGCAAATGTGATCCAGATCATGACCGTGGGGGAGTTATGGCTGAGAACAGGGGCGTCGCCTACGCAGGCCCGGGCCGCGTGGAACTCGTCGACATCGACTATCCGGAGTTCGTCCTCAAGGACGGCCCCGGCGTGAACCCGGCGAACGTGGGGCGCCAGGTGAACCACGGCGTCATCCTCAAGGTCGTGGCGACCAACATCTGCGGCAGCGACCAGCACATGGTCCGCGGCCGCACCACAGCACCCGAAGGACTGGTACTCGGTCACGAGATCACCGGCGAGGTCGTGGAGAAGGGGCGCGACGTCGAGTTCCTCGATGTCGGCGACCTCGTATCGGTGCCCTTCAACATCGCCTGCGGCCGGTGTCGCAACTGCAAGGCCCGCCGCACCGGCATCTGCCTCAACGTCAACCCCGATCGGCCCGGCTCGGCCTACGGCTACGTCGACATGGGCGGCTGGGTCGGCGGCCAGGCGCGCTACGCCCTGGTGCCCTACGCCGACTTCAACGCCCTGCGCTTCCCTGACAAGCAGCAGGCCATGGACAAGATGCTGGATCTGACCATGCTCTCCGACATCTTCCCCACCGGCTTCCACGGCTGCGTCACCGCGGGCGTGGGCGTCGGTTCCACCGTCTACATCGCCGGAGCCGGGCCTGTCGGGCTCGCTGCGGCGGCCTCGGCCCGCCTGCTCGGCGCAGCCGTCGTCATCGTCGCCGACGTGCAGAAGCAGCGCCTGGAGCAGGCGCGCAGCATCGGCTGCGAGACCGTGGACGTCTCCGAGCAGGACCCGCGCGATCGGATCGAGGAACTGCTGGGCGTGCCCGCGGTGGACGCCGGCGTAGACGCGGTGGGCTTCGAGGCACGCGGCCACGGTGCCGACGCAGCCCGGGAGCAGCCGGCCACGGTGCTCAACACGCTGATGGACGTCACCGACGCCGGAGGATCGCTCGGCATTCCGGGGCTGTATGTCACCGGTGACCCGGGCGCCCCCGACGAGGCGGCGAAGGAGGGCTCGCTGTCCATCCGCTTCGGCCTGGGCTGGGCCAAGTCGCACGCGTTCTTCACCGGGCAGTGCCCGGTGATGAAGTACCACCGCCAGTTGATGATGGCGATCCTGCACGACCGGGTGGAGATCGCCAAGGCGGTCAACGCCACGCCCATCGGTCTGGAGGAGGCCCCGCGCGGATACCGGGAGTTCGACCAGGGTGCCGCCCGCAAGTACGTCCTGGACCCGCACGGCATGCTCGGCACCGGCTGAGTGCCCCGGCCGATCGGGCGAGCGGCCGAGGGGCCGCGTCTTCTCCTGGGCCTCCTGTGCTGCCCGGCAGCACAGGAGGCCTCGACCGCGGGGGCGCGCGGCGCCGTAGTATGCGTCGACTCCCGATATCCGTCCCTGGCGAGGAGCCGGTACGCCATGACGACACCCCCTGCGGTACCGCCCCGATCGCGTTCCCAGCGCAAGCTCGACACCCTCGCGCGGCTCGAATCCGACGTCGACGCCTGGGTGGCCACCGCCGGAGACGCCGGCGGCATGCCCCACCTGATCCCCCTGTCCTTCATGTGGGACGGCGCGGCGCTGCTGCTGGCCACCACCGCCGCGAGCCCCACCGGGCGCAACCTGCGCTCCTCGGCGCGGGTCCGGATCGGCATCGGCCGGACGCGCGACGTAGTGCTCGTCGAGGGCGAGGCACAGGCTCTCACGGCCGAGGATCTGACGGTCGAGACGCTGGACGCCTTCGCCGCCAAGACCGGGTTCGACCCCCGCGATTCGGGCGGCAACCTCTACTTCCGCGTCCGGCCGCAGTGCATCCGGGCTTGGCGCGAGGTCGACGAGCTGGCCGAGCGCGACCTGATGAGCGGCGGGCGCTGGCTGGTGTGATCGCGGCGCGGAAGCGGCTCCGTGCAGCGCCGGCACAGTGGCGGCCCGCAGCGCCGGCGCGCGCCCGGGCACGCCGTACCGGTCACCGGCTACCGGGGCCGGGTGCGGAGCATGTTCAGCACGACGGCGTGGAAGACCTTCCGCCCGTGCTGGTTGAACAGCTCGACGCGGGTGCGCAGCAGCCCGCGGTCGGGCTTGGAGGACGACGGGCGGCTCTCCACGACCCCGGCGCGCATACTCAGGGTGTCGCCCGGGCGCACGGGCTCGGTCCAGCGCAGCTCGTCCACGCCCGGCCCGCCCAGGCTCGCCCTGGGGGAGAGGTAGTGCTCGACATACAGCCGCATCATCAGGGCCGTGGTGTGCCACCCGCTGGCGATCAGTCCGCCGAAGGGGCCCTCCGCAGCGGCGTCCGGGTCGATGTGGAAGGGCTGCGGATCGTACCGTCCGGCGAACTCGACGATCTCGTCCTCCGATACCGCGATCTCGCCGCAGTCGACGACCTCGCCGACCGCGTAGTCCTCCAGGAACCGCTCCTGGAACGGAACGGCGGGGGCCCGCCCGCCGGCCTGCGCATCCATTGACCGACCCTTCGCCGAACACCCGCCGCATGGACGCGCCCACCCTAGCGTCCGGCCCTCCTCCGCCGAGTACCTGCTCCCGGCCTTCTGCCGCCCGGCCGCCGCCCGGGCGCTGCCGACCCGTTACGGTTCTCGGCGCCGTGAACCGTCGAGGACCCGCTCGACTGCGGCGTGGACGCTCTCGCCCCGCTCGCGGCCGGTGCGCAGCAGGGCGTCGAAGGCCTCGGCGCGGCCGAGCCCGTGCCGGGCCATCAGAACGCCGACCGCCTGCTCGGTGTCGGAGCTGCGGCGCAGGGCCGTGCGCAGCCGCTGGGCGGTGTCGGAGCCGGCGTCGACGCGCGCGGCGGCCTCGGCCGTCTTGCCCACGATCTCGGCGAACTCGGCGGCGCCGCGTCGGCCGTCCTGGCTGAAGCCGTCGGGCTTGGCCGAGTACAGGGTGAGCACGCCCATGCCGCTCCTGAGCGGCATGGCCAGCACCGAGCGCAGCCCCAGATCCACCGCGATACGCGGGTACTCGCCCCACCGGAGCTCGGCGGCCAGGTCGCGGGACTCCACCTGGACCTGCGTCTCCAGGGCCTCCAGACAGGGGCCGGCGCCGATGGCGTGCTGGGACGCGTCGTTGGCCGCGGCGGTAGCGGAGGTGCAGGAGAGGGGGACCGTGCGGTCGTCATGGACCAGGGTGAGGCCGCATCCGTCGGCCTCACCCAGTGCGCGTGCGATGACGGCAGGTATATCGGCCAATGCGTTGAAGGGCACGGCTCAAGCTCCTGCGGACTCGGTGATGCGTGCGTACGTCGCGTCACCGGTCCGGAGCGCGGACTGCGCGGTCGCCCTCACGGTCGATACACGGCACCTCCCAGCCTAACCGCCGTCCCGCTCCCTGCAGAGGACCGGAGACGCGCTTCCCGCTCCCGGTCCCGCAGCGGGCGGTTCCCGCCCCCGTGCCGGCGTGCTGCTGCACCGGCACGGCAGTCGGCTACGCATCCATGCGACACGTCGGCGATAATGGGGAAGGATCACTGGCCGCGAGCTGGAGATGGGAAACACGGCTATGCGTAGGCCGCAACGGCCGGCTCCGCGTGCGCTGCGGTCCCTGCTCGCCCCGCGCGGGGGACCGACGTGCGACCGCGCCCACAGGCCGAGGCACGGCGGCCCGGTAGAGCGGGAGGAGGCGGCGTTCGTCGGTGGATTCTGAGCCCCCCTCCCGAGTCTGGAGCCTCCTCGCCGAGGAGGCGCGCACCGTCGGCGGCGGCATCTCCATCGGCCTGGTGTGTGCCACGGCGGGTCGCGTCCTGGCGGCCGACGGCGTCGCCGTGACACTGATCGCCAGCGAGACCGCCCGGGAGATCGCGGGCTCCACCGGTGCGCTGAGCCGGCAGCTGGAGGAACTGCAGTTCATGCTCGGCGAGGGGCCGGGGCTGGAGTCGTTCGGTACCGGCGCGCCGGCTCTGGCCTGCGATCTGCGTTCGGCGACAGCGCGGTGGCCGGTGTTCACTCCCGCGGCGGCCGGCTTGGGGGTCGGCGCCGTGTTCTCCTTCCCGCTGCGGTTCGGCGCCGTCGCCATCGGCACACTGGAGGCTTACCGCCACGAGGCCCGGGAGCTCACGGAGGAGGAGGCCGGCGACGCGTTCGTGTTCGCCGACACCGCCGCCCTGCTGCTGCTGGAGCCCTACCAGCGCGGCGAATCCGGTGACCCCGTGGACGGCGCCGCCAGGCTCGCGCAGGACTACCACATCGAGGTGTACCAGGCCACGGGCATGCTCTCGGTGCAGCTGCGGACCAACCTGGACGACGCGCTGGCCCGCTTGCGGGGCTACGCGTTCGCCAACGACATGCGGATTTCGGCGGTGGCCCGCGAGATCCTCACGGGGCGCCTGGCACTGGGTGAGGGAAGCACCGGCGCGTGAGCCCCGCCGCCGGCAGGCTTCGTGCGGCACGGAACGCCGCGGCCGGGCCCGCGGGTCAGACCGCCGACCACCCGTTGTCCACGGGAAGGACGGTTCCGCTGATGGCGTCGGCGGCGTCGGAGGCGAGGAACACGATCGCGGCGGCGACCTCGTCGGCCCGGGAGATGCGGCCGATGTTGCGGCCGTAGTCGCCGAGCACCGTCGGGCCGTGCGGGGCCTGGGGGGTACCGATGTCGATGTTGGTGGCCGTGCCGCCGGGGGCCACGGCGTTGACGCGCACGCCCTGGTCGCGGTACATGAGCGCGGTCGACTTCACCAACCCCACGATGCCGTGCTTGGCGGCGGTGTAGGCGGCTCCCGCCGCGCTTCCGCGCAGGGAGGCCTCCGATGCGGTGAACACGATCGAGCCCCTGCCTCGGCCGAGCATGTGCGGCAGCACAGCACGGGTGAGCAGGAACGGAGCGGTCAGGTTGATGCGGATCAGCCGCTCCCACACGGCGTCGCCGACGTCGGCGGCGGCCGACATGTCGTCCATGATTCCGGCGTTGTTGACCAGCACGTCGACGGAGCCCAGGCGCTCGGCGGCGGTGGCGGCGACCCGGTCGACGACCTGCTGGTCGCTGAGGTCGCCGGCGACGACCTCAGCGGTGCCGCCGTAGGAGCGGATCTCCTCGGCCGCGCTCTGCGCGGTCTCCTCGTCGATGTCGGCGACCAGCACGCCGGCGCCCTCACCCGCCAGCCTCAGTGCTGTCGCGCGGCCGATGCCCGAGCCGCCTCCGGTCACGATCGCGTTCTCGCCGCTCAGGCCTGACTCGCTCACGGTGCTTCCTTCCCTGGTGGGCGCTGGGCGCCCTCGCCGCTGCGGCGCTGCGCCGCCGGTCTGCCTGTCTGCCGGTCTGCCGGTCTGCCGGTCTGCCGGTCTGCCTGTCTGCCGGTCTGCCGGTCTGCCGGTCTGCCGGTCTGCCGGTCTGCCGGTCTGCCGGTCTGCCGGTCTGCCGCCCCGATTTTATGTCATCGAGCGACATTTAGGCAGTCGACGCCACCGCCGGGTAGGATCGGTTCGGCTTCCGTCCGCCCTGCCCGAGTGCCTGAAAGGAGCGGTGAGCGAGCGATGCCCTCCGACGCCGCCGGCGCCTCCGGCCGGGGCCGCCCGCCGATGTCCGACCGCCGCAAGGCCGTCGTCCGCATGGAGATCGCCCGCGCCGCCGTAGCCCTGTTCATCGAGAAGGGCGTCGCCGGTACGACCGGGGAGGACATCGCCGGCGAGTTGGGGATCTCCACCCGCACCCTGTGGCGGTACTTTCCCAGCAAGGAGAGCTGCGTGCGGCCGCTGCTCACCGCCGGCCTGGACCTGATGGCCGAACGGCTGCGCTCCTGCCCGCGCGACACCGCGCTGCTGGACCACCTGGAACGCGAAGGCGTCTTCGCCGACGGCGACCGCCTGGCCGAGGGCCCGGTGGCCGACCTCATCTGGATGACCGCCCGCGAGCCCGGGTTGCAGGCCGTGTGGCTGGAGGTGCACCACGCCGCCGAATCCGTCTTCGCCGAGATCGTCGCCGAGCGAACCGGAGCCGACACCGGCGATCTGGCGGTGCGTGTCCAGGCGGCGAGTCTGAACGCCGCCCTGCGCCTGGCCGCCGAGGAGCAGGCCCGCCACCGCTTCACCGACGAGCCGTCCCCCGACGGCGGCATGGGCGAATTCGTGCGCGCCGCCGTCACCGCCGCCGCTCGGGGCCTGCCCGCTTTCGCGCCCGCCCATCCGCCCGGGACCGCCGGAGGCGAAGCGGCGGGCGGCACCGCGCCGGGCCCCGCGCATCGGCCGGAAGGCGTCTAGGTCCTGTTTCGAGCGGGTGAGGTCGCGCAGCCGGATCCGGATCGCGGCGAGTCGGACCGTGCCGTCATAGACCGCGGCCCGCTTGTCGTGCGATGCGCAGCCGGTCGGTGATGCGCGCCAGGTGCCGTCGTCGGACCAGCGGCGGTGGCGCCCGGCCCCGGCTCTACGCATCAGCGTCGATCTTGTACCTACGGTCATTGTGAGCGATCACATGTGACCGTAGGTACAAGATCGACGGGGGGAAGCCCGGTCGCCTAGCGCCTGGGTCCGGGGCGAGGGCGGGCGGCGGTGGCGCGTCGCCTCCGGCTTCGGGCGATAATGGAGCGATGAGCACGAGTGAACCCGAGGCGCCCGGCCGCGCGGCCGCCTGGGCGCTGCCGATCCGGCTGCGCACCGAGGACCGCGACCGCCACCGCGTGGTGACCTTCCTGGCCGTGGCCGGGCTGGCCGCGGGTGCGGCGATGGCGGTGTTCGGCCTGCCGCCCGTCGACCTGCACAGCCCGCTGCATTACATGGGCTTCATGATGCCCACCTGCGGCGCGACCCGCGCGGTGTGGGCGGCCATGGGCGGCGACCTGGCCATGTCGCTGCGCTACAACCCGCTGGGAATCGTGCTGGTGGGCGGCGCGATCGCCGTCCTGCTGCGCCTGGCCGCGGGAGTGCTGACCGGGCGCTGGGTCAACGTCCGCGTCGTGTCGTGGTGGTCCGTCGGGGTCATCGCCACGGTGCTGACGGTCGCCCTGTGGATCAATCAGCAGCTCAACGTCGATCTGCTGATGACCTCGTCCGAGGACGCCACACCGCTGGCCACCGCTGCGGTGACCGTCGTCGGCGGGACCCTGGCCACCGTGGTCGGCCTGCTGGCCGCACGCTCCCGCCGCATCGCCACGCGGCTCGCCGAGCAGGCACCGCCGCGCTGAGGCGCCGGTTGCACGGTCGCAAAGCGTCCCGCCGCACGACCGCGCCCGGCTAGGGCCGCAGCCCTCGGCCGGGCTTGACCACGAACCCGAGCCCGATCATGCCGACCCCCAGAATCAGGTGCAGCCAGTTGTCGGCCGCGTTGACCGGCACGATGTTGGCCGCGGAGTCCGGGGCGACGACCATGCCGTAGACGCACAGCACCAGGTACACGGCGCCGCCGCCGAACAGGTACCCGCGTGCCGCGGCGGGAAAGGCGGCGGCCGCCAGTCCGGCCAGGCCGAACAGCAGGTGCACGACGTTGTGCAGTACCGACACGCGGAACACGCCGAGCAGCAGCGCATGGGACTCCGGTCCCGCCCACGCCAGCGTGCCGTAGTCGGCGGTCGCGAACGGGACGAACCCCAGGACCCCCACGAGCAGAAAGACCGCTGCCGCGATCCCCGCGACGATGCGTGCGGCGCCCCGCGTGGCGTCGGGGACCGTGTCCTGCGACGGCCGACTCATGCTCACCCTCCTTCGCCTTTGCGGCGCACCCGCGCGGCGACGATTACGGTCGGCGCGCCGCTACCCGCGCGTCCGGCGGCCAACCGCCGCCCGCAGGCGCCGGTGCGACGGGCCCGCCTCAGCCAGCGGCGGCCGAGTCACGGGCATGGCATGCGGCGGCTCCCGCCCGGCAGGGCCGGGCGGGAGCCGGGATCCGGTGTTCGGGGGCGCGAGAGGGAACGCCACGCCCCCGAACACCGGCCGAGGGGGTGTCCTGAAGCACCTCGACCAGGTGCGGGATACGAGACCGCTCAGCGAACGGGGTGCACGGCGTCGCCCAGCTTGTCGATCTCTGCCTGGGTGCCCCAGAACTTCACCAGCACCTCGCGCCGCGGCGGCGGCCCCACGTAACTGCCCAGCAGGAACAGCGCCAGGGCGACGGCCGAGGACGTCGCGATCGGGAACATGCCCAGGGCCAGCTCGGGCGCCCAGTTGTTGACGACCGTGTACCAGACCATCCCGCCGGCCATCCCCAGGCCGGCGCCCAGCGCGTTGGCGCGCTTCCAGTACAGCCCCAGCACCAGGGGGAAGAAGAACGCCGTCTCCAGACCGCCGATGGCGTAGATGACCAGCAGCTCCAGGTAGTCGGGCGGGTTCAGGGCCAGCACGAGGACCAGCGCCGTCAGCCCCAGCGTGGTCGCCGAGGTGATCGCCGAGGTGCGCCCGTCGCTGATGCGCGGATTGACGTAGGCGATGTAGAGGTCGCGGATGATGGTGCCGGCGACGACCAGGATCATCGCGTCGACCGTGGACATCACCGCGGCCAGCGGAGCCGCGAAGAGCACACCGGCGACGCCCGCGGGCAGCACCTCGACGATCGTCGTCGGCAGCGCCAGGTCGCCGACCTCCATGTCGGGGCGGTAGTAGCGCGCCATCATGCCCATGGTCAGAAAGCCCAGGGTGATGACGGTCATCACCAGCGGGCCGACCTTCATCGCGGTGTGCACCGAGCGGGAGTCGCGGTAGCTCATCGCCCGCACGGCCAGATGGGGCAGGACGCCGAACATCAGGCCCAGCTGCAGCGAGTAGGAGGCGATCATCTGCGGGGTGAACCCGGCGGGCCCGGGCAGCGTGAACAACTCCGGTGCAGTACTCATGACCTGCTCGTTGACGGCGCCCATGCCGCCGGCAGCGCTGAGCAGCGCCACCCACACCACCACGGCGCCCACGAGCATGATGATGCCCTGGAGCACGTCGCTCGTCGCGTCGGCGAGGAAGCCGCCGAAGGTCGTGTAAATCGCGACGATCACCGCCAGGCAGATCAGCACCACCCTGTAATCGGCGCCGGTGGCCGCCTCCAGCAGCCGGGTGCCGCCGACGAACTGCGGCACCATGTAGGCGGTCAGGAACACCACGATGCCCAGCGAGCTGATGACGACCACGACCGGGTTCTCGTAGCGGTGGCGCAGCATGTCCACGATCGACAGCGCCCCCAGCTTGCGCCCGACGATGGCCCATTTCTTGCCGAGTACCGCCAGCGCGATGAAAGCCGTGGGCACCTGGAAGATCGAGACCAGGATCCAGCCGTAGCCCTCGCCGTAGACGAGGCCCGGACCGCCGATGAAGGTCCCCGCGCTGGCCCCGCTGGCCAGCAGCGTGAACATCAGCATCATCCAGCCCAGCGAGCGCCCGCCCATGTAGTAGTGCTCGGTCTTGTGGCCCTCGGAGACGGCCCGGCGCCGCTGGAAGCTCCACCAGGCGATCACCAGGAGCACGGCGGCATACAGCAGGATCGGGATGAGGATGCCCCAGCGCATTGGCGACTACCTTTCTTCGGGCCCGCCGGCGTCGCCGTCGGCGGAAAGGGGGACGTCGGTGAAGAAGCGGCGGACGAGCACGTAGGCGATGCCGGAGAAGACCAGGCAGGTCACCGGCACGGACCAGAAGAACCAGGCAGGGAAGCCCAGCACGAAGGTCAGCTCGTCGGCGGTCTTGCCGCCGCCCAGAAGCCAGGCCGTCGCGGTGACGGCCACGGTGAACGCGACCCAGTAGGCCAGTGCGATGGCGAGTTCCCGCTTGGCCGTGCGGTAGCGCGGGTCCTCCTCGAATCCGGCGTCGCGGACGGGGGGTCCGGTGTCGGGCATTTGGCTCTCACATCCCTTCAGGGTCCCGGAAGCGGGTGTTCGGCGAGGCCGTCCACCAGAGCCGAGACCAGCGGAATCCGGTGCAGGGTGGCGTCGAGGTCCACCCACTCGTGTTCGGCGTGCGGCCCGCCGCCCACAGCGCCCAGGCCGTCCAGGGTGGGTATCCCCAGGGCGGCGCAGAGGTTGGCGTCGGAGATGCCGCCCACGGCCGCCGACTCCAACGGCCGCTCGCCCAGCTCACGGGCGTGGCGGGCGGCCCGCTCCAGCAGCGCCGTCGCCGCGCCCTCCTCCATCGGCGGTCTGTTGCGCCCGCCCTCGACCGCCACCTCGATTTCGGAGGGAGCATCCGCCATGGCGCGGATGCGGTCGTCGACGCTCCACTGGTCGGTGGAGCAGGCGGCGCGCACATCCAGGTGGAGTTCGGCGTGGTCGGGCACCGTGTTCACGGTCTGTCCCGCCTGCGCCAGTGTCGGGGTGACGGTCAGCCCGCGGTCGGGGGCGTTGAGCCGCTGCGCCTCGGCGACGAGCTCGGCCATGCGCACCAGGGCGTTGGCGCCCTTGTGCGGCTCCAGCCCGGCGTGGGCCGAGCGGCCCCGGCAGCGCAGCGTGTAGATCGACCACCCCTTGCGGGCGCGCTTCAGTGCGCCGCCCTCGGCCGCCCCTTCGAGCACGAGTACAGCCTGGCAGCTCCGCGCCTCGGCCTCGATCAGTTCGCGGCTTGACTCCGACCCGATCTCCTCGTCGCCGGTGACCAGGAGTGTCACCGGAACGTGCGGATCCAGCCGCGCCAGGGCGTACAGCCCCACGAGCAGGCCCGCCTTCATGTCGAAGACGCCGGGTCCGCGGATCCGGCCGTCCTCAAGGGACAACGGGCGCTTCTGGGTCGTGCCCAGCGGCCACACGGTGTCCCGGTGGCCCAGCAGCAGCACCCGTCCCGGTGCGTTCGCTTCTCCCCGGCGCCACACCAGCGCCGAGGGACCGCCCGGCAGCGGGATGCGCTCCGGTGCCGCGCCGACGATCGACTCGCCGACAGCGGCCAGGCGGTCCCCGCACGTCTCGACCGCGAGCAGGTCCGATGACGGCGACTCCGCCTCGACCAGCGAACGCAGTGCTGCGGTGAACCCCTCCTCCATGGGCCTTGCCTCCTTCGCTGATATCCGGCCGCCAGTTTCGGCGAGTGATCACCGCGCTGTAATGATGCGCTGGTATGAAGAACGGGACGGGACTTGTCGTCTCCGACAAGGGGGTGGGGCGCATGCAGGGGCCGTCGCTGAGCACCGTCGTCGACGCCATCGGCGTCAGCGTGCTGTCGGTGTGGGCCGAGGCGCCTGATGCGGACGTGTGCTGCCACGACGTCGTGATCCACGACGCCGCCGACGAGTTCGCCGCCGGGCCCGGCGATCTGCTGCTCGCTGTAGGCGTCGACACCGGTGGTGCCGAGGCGGTGCTGGAGGAGGCCGCACGGCGCGGCGTCGCTGCGGTGGTCGTACGCGGAACGGCCGAGCTGCGCGAGCGCCTGAGCGCGCCGGCCCGGCGCGCCGGCGTCGCGCTGCTGGGCCTTGAGCCGGGCATCGGCTGGGCGCAGTTCTCCGGACAGCTGCGCGGCCTGCTCACCACCACCGGGGCCGACCTGGACGCCGAGTCGTCGGGCCCGCCCGCCCGCGAACTCGCGGTCTTCGCCAACGCCCTGTGCGAGTCGGTCGGCGGCTCGGTCATGATCTTCAATCCGCAGCAGGAGGTGCTGGCCTCCTCCCGGCTCGTCGAGTCCGACGACGCGATGCGCCGCCAGGCGGCCTTGGACCAGCGCGGCCCGACCTGGTTCCGGGCGCGGCTGCGCGAGCAGGGCGTCTACCGCCGGCTGTGGCGCGGCGACGACGTCGTCGACGTCCCGGCCGTTCCGGAGGAAGGCGTCAACCGCCGCATGGCGGTGGCGGTGCGCTCAGGCGACGAGATCCTCGGGTCGATCTGGGTCGCCGAGCGCGACACCCCGCTGCCCGAGGACGCGGCGCTGGTGCTGCGCCGCGCCGCGGCCTCCGCCGGTCAGTACCTGTCCCGGCTGGGCGTGCGCACCCAGACCCGCCGCCGCGCCGCCGAGTCCGTCGCCCGCCGCCTGCTGGCCGGAACCACCACCGAGAACGAGGCCCTGGAGTGGCTGGACATCGGTGTGGACGGCCCCTGCGCCGTCCTCAGCTGCGTCTTCGCCGCCGAACGGGCCCACGACGCACGCGCCTTCGCCGACCTGCTGTGCGTGCACCTGCCCGCCTTGGACTGCGAGGCGGTGCCGGTGCCCTCGCGCGGGCGTGTGGACGTGCTGCTGTGCCGAGTGGAGGGGCGCGGCTGCGCCGAACTCGCCCGAGCCGCCCGCGAGGTCCTCGACCGCGCCGCGGCCGCGGCCGGCTGCGCGGTGCTGGGCGCGCTGGGCGGCGTCGTGCCCGAAACCGGCAGGGCGCCCGACTCCCTCGCCGAAGCCGACCTGGTGCTGCGGGTGCTGCGCAACCGGGGCGCCGCGCACACCTGCGTGGCGGTGCTCGACGAGGTGCGTGCCGCCGCGGGCGCCCTGGTGCTGGCCGACGCGGCGGCCGCCGACCCGCGCTTCGCCGAGGGGCCGGTGCCCCGGCTGCTCGACTACGACAGCCGGCACCACACCTCCTACGCCGCGAGCCTCGCGGCCTACTTCGACGCGTTCGGCGACGTCATCGCCGCCTCGCGCGCGCTGCACGTGCACCCCAACACGCTGCGCTACCGGCTGCGCCGGATGCGGCCGATCTGCGGTATCGATCTGGACGATGCGGACGACCGGCTGGTGGCCGCCGTGTGCCTGCGCCGCGCCGGTTTGGACCTGCGGACAAGGAGCGCACCGGAAGTTCAGAGCCCGGCATGAGGCCCGCCGCCGCCGGTCGGCCCCATACTGGCTGCCGTGATCATCCCAGCTGAGCACGGAGCGTTCGGCGGCGCGTCCGCCCGCGGATGCGGGCAGCGCCCATGAGCGGCGCCGCCCCGCGTCTGAAGGAGGCCGTACACACCGCCGTCGAACGCCGCGCCGAGGAGATCGCCGCGCTCAGCGACGAGCTGATGCGCCGCCCCGAGCCGGGCTACGCCGAGCACGCCACCGCGGAGCGCTTCGCCGCCTGGCTGGCGGAGGCGGGGCTGCGACCGCGCACCGGGCTCGCCCGCACCGGGGTCAAGGCCCTGCTGCACGGCGGCGCGGGCCCGCGCGTGGCGCTCGTCGGCGAACTCGACGCGCTCACCCTGCCCGAGCACCCGCTGGCCGATCCCGCCACCGGCGCGGCGCACGCCTGCGGCCACCACGCCCAGATCGCAGCGATCGCCGGAGCCGCGGTCGGACTGGGCGAAGTCATGGCCGAACTCGACGGATCCGTCGCGCTGATCGCCGCCCCCGCTGAGGAACCGGGCGACGTCGACGCGATGCTCGACGCCGGCGACGCACCCGCCGAGCGCCCCGACCGCGTCGAGTTCCCCGTCGGCAAGGCCGAACTGCTGCGCCAGGGCGCCTTCGACGACGTCGACATGGCCCTGCTCGCCCACACCGGGCGCGGCGGCGGCCCGCGCTTCTCCGTGGGCGACACCCTCAACGGTTCCTGCGTCGTGCGCGCCCGCTTCACCGGACGCTCCGCCCACGCCGGGTCCAGCCCGTGGCTGGGCGTCAACGCCCTCAAGGCCGCCACCGTGGCCGCCCACGCCCTCGACGCCCGGCGCGAGACGTTCCCCGACGGCGACGACGTGCGGCTGAACTACCGGATCACCGGAGACGCGGGCGCACTGGGCTCGGTGCCCTCCGCGGCAGCGCTGCGCACCATGGTCCGCGCCCGCAGCGTCGATGGGCTGGGGCGCGCCGCCGAGGCGGTCGCCCGCGCGGCCCGCGCCGGAGCGCTCGCGCTGGGCGCCCGGGTGGAGATCGACACGCTGCTCGCCTACCTGCCGTTGGACTCGGCACCGGAGCTGGACGACGTCGTGGCACGCAACGCCCACCCCCTCATCGGCGCGGATACGATCGCGCGCGGCCGCCACCTGGGCGCCTGCACCGACATGGGCGACCTCGCCCACGTCATGCCCGTGTCCCACCCCTACAGCGGCGGCGCCGAGGGCGACCATCACAGCACCGGCTACCGGGTCGTCGACCACCGCGCCGCCGCCGTCGAGCCCGCCCTCTACCTCGCGGGCGCCGTCGTGGACCTGCTCGGCGACGGCGCCCGCGAGGCCCGCCGGGTGCTGCGCGCGTCGCCGCCGCCCTTGTCCATACCGCAGTACCTGGCACTGCGCCGGGGCATGAACCGCCGCGAGATACGGGAGGAAACGTGAGTCGCACAGTGCTGGTCACCGGGGCGTCGGGCGGTATCGGAAGGGCGGTCGCCCGCCGGTTCCTCGCCGAGGGCGCCCGGGTGGTGCTCAGCGACCGCGACGAGGCGCGATGCGCCCAGACGGCCGAGGAGCTCGCGGCTCCCGAGCGCGTCAGCACCGTCGCGGCCGACGTCGCCGACCCCGAGTCGGCCCGTTCCTGCGTGCGCACGGCATGGGAACACGCCGACGGGCTGGACGTACTGGTCAACGCGGCGGGGGTGTATCCCAGCCGGCCGCTGCTGGAGATGAGCGACGCCGAGTGGCGGGGCGTGCTCGCAACCAACCTCGACGGCCCCTTCGCCCTGTCCACCGAGTTCGCCCGCGCGCTGGTCGAGCGGGGCCGGCCGGGCGACATCGTCAACATCACCTCCGGCGCCGGAGACCGGGCGCGGCGGGGAGCGGCGCACTACTGCACCTCCAAGGCCGGGCTGACGATGCTCACCAGGGCGCTGGCGCTGGAGTTCGCCGAACACCGCATCCGCGCCAACGCCGTCTCCCCGGGCTTCGTCGAGGTCGGCAGCGACGTCAACCCGCTCAGCGCCGAGTACGTCAGGGCCGTAGAGGCCGGGCGGCCCTGGCCGCGGCCCGGCGTGCCCGACGACGTCGCCTCGGCCGTGGCCTACCTGTGCTCCGAGGGCGCCGAGTGGATCACCGGCACGACCATCGCCGTCGACGGGGGAGTGGGGGCCGGAAACGCCGCGCTCCCGCTGGCCTGAAGGGAGCCGCGCAATGCCGCACGGATACGTCTGCCTCACCTTCGACTTCGACGCGCTGTCGGTGTGGGTCGACCGCGGTCAGCTGTCGGCGACACCGCGCTCGCGCGGGGAGTTCGGCGCGGTGGCCGTGCCGCGGCTGCTGGACCTGCTGTCGCGGCGCGGCCTGCCGGCGACCTGGTTCGTGCCCGGCCACACCGCCCGCACCTACCCCGATCTGTGCCGCAGGATCCGCGACCTCGGCCACGAGATCGCCCTGCACGGCTACGCCCACGAGAACGTCGCCGCCCTGGACGAGGACGCCGAGCGGGCGGTTTTGGACCGCTCGGTCGAGGCGCTGCGGGAAGCGGCGGGCGTCGAGCCCGTGGGATTCCGCGCACCGGCCTGGGACCTGTCGGAGAACACGGTGGCGCTGCTCAACGAGCGCGGGCTGCGCTACGACAGCAGTCTGATGGGCCACGACTACGCCCCCTACCGGTGCCGCATCGGCGACCGGGTGGACGCCGAGAGCGCGAGGTGGGGAGAGGAGACCCCGCTGGTGGAGGTGCCGGTCAGCTGGACCCTCGACGACCTGCCGCACCTGGAGTTCCTCAGCTCTCCCACGCGCACGCTGCCCGGACTGGGCGACGCCGAGCGGATGTTCGGCGACTGGGAGCTGGACCTGCGCTACATGCTGCGCGAGACCGAGCAGGGCGTGCTCACGGTGACCTGCCACCCTCAGGTGATCGGCCGCGGGCACCGGTTGCTGCGCTTGGAGGAGTGGCTGGACCGCATCACGGCCTACGGGGTCGAGTTCGCCACCGTGGGCACGGTGGCCGGTCTCGCGGCCGGCGGCGCGCAGCTGGGCCGGCCCAAGGCGGCGCCGGCGGAGTGATGGCGGGGGCGGGGAGCGTCCGGCGCCGTGCCGCGCGGGCGGCACCGCACCGGCCGTGGCCGGTTCCGGTCCGCCGGTGCGGCGCCGGCGCCGTCCGAAGCCTTTTCCGCGCGGGGATAGGGTCGAAGGCTGCGGAGGCGTGCGCGTTCCCGTGGCAGGCGCGGCGCCGCGGCCCCACCCGCGACCCCGCTCGCCCGCCTGCGGGCACCCGAACGCCGCCGGTTTCTGCAGGCGGACGTGATGGGAGCAGGCCGTGGGTCTTCGATTCGAGGAACTGGACTGGCGCTCGACGCCGATGGGCGAGCTTGTGCTGCGCCGCCGGTGGGATCCGGTCTTCGGCGCCGACGTCCACGAGATCAAGCTCGGCGACGAGTTCCTGATGTCCAGCATGTTCACCGCGGCCGAGGTGGAGATGGCGCGACTGGCGCTGGCCGAGTCGGGCGACGATCCCGTCGACGTGGCGGTGGGCGGCCTGGGCCTGGGCTTCACCGCGCAGGCCGTCCTCGAGCACTCCGCCGTGTCCTCGTTGACCGTCGTGGAGGCGATGCCCGAGGTGATCGAGTGGCACAAGCGCGGACTGATCCCCGCCGGGGCCGAGCTGTCCGCCGATCCGCGCTGCCGGCTGGTGCACGGCGACTTCTTCGCGCTGACCGACTCCGCGACCGGCCTCGACCCCGATGAGTCCGGGCGCCGCTTCCACGCCGTCCTGGTGGACATCGACCACTCACCGAACCACCTGCTGAACGACAGCCACGCCGACTTCTACTCGGCCGAGGGCCTGCGTCGCCTGGTGCGCTTCATGCACCCCGGCGGGGTCTTCGCGCTGTGGTCCAACGATCCGCCCGATGCGCGTTTCTCGGCCGTTTTGGGTGAGGTGTTCCCCGAGGTGCGCGCCGAGGTCGTCGTTTTCCCCAATCCGCTGCAGGACCGCGACGCCGCCAACACCGTCTACCTGGCGACGGCGCCGCCCGCTTGAGCCGTTTCCGGGGCGTGGGCCCGCCGCCGGTCCCGAAGCGGCGGCACCGGTCGGGGCAAGGCGTCGACCGGGACCGGCGACGGGCGCGGCGTTGCGGCCGGGTGAGGCCGGCCGCCGGGCTCAGCGGCCCGCCGCGTAACCCTGCATGCCGCGCGGGTTGGCCGCTGCCGAGACCACCCCGGTCTCGGGGTCGCGGGCGACGGCGCTCAGTCGGCCCTCCGACCACGCCTCGCCCACTGTGACGTCGTGGCCGCGTCGGCGCAGCTCGGCGATCGCGGCCTCGCCCACGCGCGATTCGACGGTCAGGCTCCCCGGACGCCACGTGCGGGGGTAGAACGAACCGGGGAACGCCTCAGTGTGCCAGTTGGGCGCGTCGATGGCGCCCTGCAGGTCGAACCCGCCGCGCACCGTTCGGCGCAGCGCCGCCGCCAGGAAGAAGTGCAGGCTCCACTGGTCCTGCTGGTCGCCGCCGGGGGTACCGAAGGCCAGCACGGGCTCGCCGCCCCGCAGCGCGAGGGAGGGCGTGAGCGTGGTGCGCGGGCGGCGGCCGGGTGTGAGCGAGTTGGGCAGGCCCGGTTCCAGCCACGCCATCTGCAGGCGCGTGCCGAGCGGGAAACCCAGCGCGGGCACCACGGGGTTGGAGTGCAGCCAGCCGCCGCTGGGCGTGGCCGCGACCATGTTGCCGTGCCTGTCGACGACGTCGACGTGGCAGGTGTCGCCGCGGGTGGTGCCGTCGCGGCCCACCGTGGGCTCGCCCGCCCCCGCGGCGAGGGGCACATCGGCGGTGCGGGCGAGCGCGTGCCTGCTCAGCCGCGGTGTGCGGCCGCCGGGGCTGCCCGGCCGCACCTCATAGGAGGCCTGCTCTCCGACGAGGGCGCGGCGGGCGTCGTTGTAGTCGTCGCCGAGCAGGGCGGCGAGCGGGACCTCGGCGGCGTCGCCGTACCAGGCCTCGCGGTCGGCCATGGCCAGCTTGGTGCCCTCGGTCAGGGTGTGCACGTACTCGGGGGTGCCGTAGTCGAGCTCGTCGGGCAGCAGCGCGAGCTGCTGCAGGAAGGCAGGGCCCTGGCTCCACGGGCCCGCCTTGCACACCGTCCAGCCGTTCCAGTCGTAGGTGACCGGCTCCTCGTAGGAGGCGGTGAAGGAGGCCATGTCCTGGCCGCTGAGCACTCCGGAGTGGCGCTCGCCCGAGGAGTCCAGCACCGGGCGGGCGGCGAAGGCGGCCAGCTCCTCGGCGACGAACCCCTCGCTCCAGACGCGGCGGGCAGCGTCGATCTGGGTCTCACGGCCCGGCCCGGCGGAGCGGGCCTCGCGGACGATGCGCTGCCAGGTGGCCGCGAGTGCGGGGTTGCGCAGCAGCGCGCCCGGGCGGGGAGGGCGTCCGCCCGGCAGGTACAGCTCGGCGGAGGAGGGCCATTGGTCCTCGAACAGGTCGCGCACCGCATCGACGGTCTCGCCGACGCGCTCCACGGCGGGGTGCCCGCGCTCGGCGTAGCCGATGGCATAGGAGAGCACCTCGTCGAGGCGCTTGGTGCCGTGGTCGCGCAGCAGCAGCATCCAGGCGTCGAACGCTCCGGGCACGGCCGCGGCGAGCGGGCCGGTGCCGGGAACCAGTTCCAGCCCCAGGCCGGTGTAGTGCTCGATGCTCGCCCCGGCGGGCGCCGGACCCTGGCCGCACAGCACCAGCGGGCGGCCGTGCGCGGGGGCCAGGACGATCGGCACCTCGCCCGCGGGCCCGTTCAGGTGCGGCTCGACGACCTGCAGCACGAAACCGGCGGCCACCGCGGCGTCGAACGCGTTGCCGCCGTCCTCCAGCACGGCCATGGCCGTACCGGAGGCCAGCCAGTGCGTGGAGGCGGCCATACCGTAGGTGCCCTGCAGCGTCGGTCTGGTGGTGAACACAGGCGGAGACCTCCTCGGCACGTCGGACCGCCGGCCGGCCCCCGGGCCCAAGCGAACCGGGGCGGTCTGCAGTCCGCCCCGATACTAGAGGCGCCGCTCCCGGACGCCGGAGCCCGGGGCGGGTCGGCGAAGGGGCGGGATCCGCTGCGGGAGGCCGTCCTGGAGTCGGCGCGGCTCTCGGTCGCACCGCGCCGACGACGATCCCGAGAACGGCGCGGAGGGCCTTTCGCGCCCGCCGCACCGTTCCCCCGCCTCCGCTTGATCACCGAGCTAGCCGCCGATTCCCGACCAGACGGCGTCGTGGCGGTTGGCGGCGGCGTCGCGGCGGGTGATGTAGCCGTCGCGGACGTTGCGGTTGTCGACCTTCGTGACGGAGCGGATGTACTCGCCCCGCGTCGGGTACAGCTCGGCGAGCTTCTCCTCGCTGTAGGGGGCGTGCGTGCCGAAGAGGACGCAGAACCGGTTGGTCTCGCCGTCGGCCGCCGGCGCGTTGGCGCCGGTGTTCAGCGCCGTGGGCACCTCGACCTGGGACAGCCGGATGCCGCCCAAGGCGAAGCCGTCCTCGTCGCGGGCGAGGCGGCCCTGCTCGGTGCGTGTCATCCGCTCGGCGGTCGGCGGCGGTGTGCCCTTGCGCGTCCACGCGTCCAGGTGGTCGTAGGAGGCGTTGAGCGCGTGCTGCAGCGGGACGCGGCTGAACGGCGGCTCGGTGCAGTCGAACTCGGTCTGTCCGCCGAGGTCGCGCTTCTCGACGCCCTCGCGTGCGTGGCGGCCGGCCCAGCCGGAGTGCGCCGCACCGGCGACCTCCCAGAGGCGGAAGGCGCCGGTGTCGTCGGGCGGCGAGGGGTTCCACGCGGCGTCGGTCTCGGAGTTCACCTGGAACACCGGTTCGGGGCGGTCGCCCTGGGGAGCGGTGCCGACCATGAAGCCGTATCCGTCGAACACGGGCTCGATGGAAGGCAGCACCTCGTTGTAGTAGACGGTCATGCGCCCCGCGGACTGCGAGGCCCCGATCGCCAGCACGTTGTCGATCTCGACGCGGCCCACCACCCCGGCTTCGCCGGTGCGGACCGCCTGCGCCGCCTGGGAGAAGACGTCGTAGGAGAGTTCGTCGTTGCCGACCGTGCCGCCGTCGGTGACGTCGAGGCCGCCGTAGCGCGTCCGGCTCCATTCCGCCAACCGGGAGACGCCCACGTCCTGGGCGGACACGCCCACCCAGGTGTAGCCCGAGCGCATGATGTGCTCGGCGCTGGGGGCCCACAGCGCGTCCAGGTCATAGCCCGCCGAGACGTTCTGCCATTCCAGGAGCGCCGTGCCGTTGGAACGGACGTCCCTCTTCGGCCGGCGCACCACGATGCGGGTGGCGTAGGGGTGTTCGGAAACCGTCTCGCCGCCTTCGTAGACGCCGGCGGTCCCGGAAATGAAGAACTCCTCCTCGACGTAGCCGTATGCGGCCAGTTTCTCGGTCGAGGCGAAGAACGGATAGGTCTTTTCGATGTCGTCGGATTCCGGGTCGCCGGGTGGGGTTCCCGGGACGGGGCCCTCGACCTGCGGGACGGGGACCGGCGACGGTGCTTCCTCGGCTGCGGCGGGGGAAGCCACCGCCGAGGTGGATACGAGAACCAGGCTCAGCCCGAGAACCTTCGCGGCTCGGAGCCGTTCCGGGGGATTTTTCACAGCCACGTCGATGCCTTCCGTTCGTTCGTGCGCGGGGAGCGATCGCCCCGTCCGTGGAACGTAAGGAAAAGCCGAAAGCGGTTCAATCTCCGAATGCCCGATCGTGTATCGGTACTTTCACCGGAACCGGGTCCTCGATCCGATGACCGGGGACGGGATACCGGAGACGAATGCGCGGAACCGCGCTGCCGGGCCGAGCCGTCGCGGTACCGGTTCGGCGGCGGGTCGCCTCTTCCCGTTGCACGGTCCCGACGCCCAGTGGCGTGCGAGGGTGCGCCGCCGTCTCCCCGGCGTTATCGCAGGGCGCACATTCCAAAAGTTTCCGGAAAAATATTCGCTCTGGAGCTGGAAGGTAACGGAAAGTTTTCACTACGATGGGGACGCTTACCGCCACCGGCCCGCGTCACACGCAACCCCCACCGGGAGTCCGTATGCGTCGTCCCCGCCACCGCGCTCGCGGCGGCGTTGCCGCGCGCCCGGGTCGGCGATCCCCCGATCGGCGCGCATCGGCGGCTACGAGCCCCCGGCGTGGGAGCGCTCCCGTCGTCCGCGCGCTCTCCACTGGAGGTCTGCATGCGCCCCCATCGACACCGGCCTCGAGCATGGGCCGCCGCGACGTTCGCGGCCGCGCTGAGCCTGGCCGCCACCCTCACCCCGCAGGCCGGCGCCCTCGCCGACGAGGACGACGGCGCCGACTGCCCGGTACCGGATCCCGGCCAGTCGGTCTCCGAATCGCAACTGCCCGACCCCTTCACCAAGCTGGACGGCACGCGCATCTCGGACCGGTCCGAATGGAGGTGCCGCCGGGCCGAGATCAAGCAGCTCGCGGAGGACTCGGTCTACGGCCCGAAGCCGGCGCCGCCTGACAGCGTCACCGGTTCGGTCTCGGGCAGCCAGATCACCGTGGACGTGAGCGACCAGGGCCGGAGCGCGAGCTTCTCAGCGAGCGTGGACCTGCCCGGCAGCGGATCCGGTCCCTACCCGGCCGTCGTCGTCATGGGCGGGCTCGGCGCCGACACCCAGGCCATCAAGTCCGCCGGCGCCGCCGTCATCGAGTACGACCCCTATGCGGTGGGCCAAGAGGGCACGTCGCGAAACGACAAGCAGGGTGCGTTCTACAGCGTCTACGGCTCCTCCAGCGACACCGGGCTGCTCATGGCCTGGTCCTGGGGGGTCAGCCGCCTCATCGACGTCATCGAGCAGTCCGGCGGCAACGTCCTCAGCCCGGACACAGGCGTCACCGGGTGCTCGCGGTTCGGCAAGGGCGCCTTCGTGGCCGGTGCGTTCGACCAGCGCATCGACCTGACCATGCCGGTCGAGTCCGGCACGGGCGGCGTCCCCGCCTTCCGCTCGGTCGCCCAGCAGGACGGCGCCCAGCCGCTGAGCAGCGCCTACGACGAGGAGCCGTGGCTGGGCGACGCGTTCGGCTCCTACACCGGCGACCCGAACGCGCTGCCGGTCGACACCCACGAGATCGTCGGCATGGTCGCACCGCGCGGGTTGTTCATCATGGAGAACCCGCACGTGGACTGGCTGGGGGCCACCTCCGGCAGCATCGGGGCCCTGGGCGGCGCCGAGGTCTACACGGCGCTCGGCGCCGAGCAGAACATCTCCTACCACTCCGACGTGCAGGACGGCACGCACTGCGCCTCCCGTTCGGCCTGGAGCGGTCCGCTGCAGCGGAGCATCCAGCACTTCCTGCTGGGGTCGGGCAGTGCCCCCGGCGTGTTCGACATCTCCTCCAGCGAGTCCGGCGACCTGTCCCGGTGGAGGGACTGGCAGACTCCGATGCTCAGCGACGGCGGCGGGGGAGATCCCGGCGATCCGGGCGATCCTGGGGACCCCGGAGATCCGGGCGATCCCGGCGACCCGGGTGACGGCGACTCGGAAGGCGCATGCACCGCCGAATTCAGCACCGCCAACAGCTGGTCCGACGGATACCAGGGCGAGGTGACGGTCCGCAACAACACCTCCGCCGCGCTCGACGGCTGGACCGTCGACATGAGCCTCGCCTCCGGCCAGTCCATCAGCAACCTCTGGAACGGCGACTACACCGAGAGCGGGGGAACCGTCACGGTGACCAACACCGCCTGGAACGGCACCGTCGCCCCTGACGGCACCACCACCTTCGGCTTCGTCGCCGGCGGCTCCTCCACCGAGCCCAGCGGCCTCGCCTGCACCAGTCCCTGACCCCGCACGCGCGGGCCGAGGCCCCGCTGTCCCGCCCCGGTACGGCCGATCCGGCCGCCGGGGCGGGCCGCGAGGGAGTCCGCGCCGCGGTCGGCAGCGCAGCGGACGCGCCCGGCGCCGCCCCCTCCCGCGCCCGGCCGGATCGGCGGAGAATGGGCGTGCGAACCGAGGAGTGAGGGGACGATCGTGAACCGGAGCGACACCGACGACTCGCCGAAGCGCGGCCGCGCGCTGGAGATCATCCTGTGGGCGGCGCAGATCCTGCTCGCCGCCTTCTTCCTGTTCCAGGGCGGCACCAAGCTGGTCGGGGCCGAGGACGCCGTCCGGTTGTTCGACGACATCGGCCTCGGGCAGTGGCTGCGCTACGTCACGGGGATCTGCGAGGTCGCCGGAGCCGTCGGCCTGCTGATCCCGCGGCTGTCCGGGCTTGCCGCGCTGGGTCTGCTGGGCGTGATGGTCGGCGCCACGATCAGCAACCTGGCCACCCCCGGCTACCAGGCTTTCGCGGTACAGACGGTACTGCTCGGCATCGTCTTCGCACTGGTCGCCTGGGGACGCCGGCCGCAGACGCGCGCGCTGGCCGCTATGCTGCGGCGCTGAACGCGCGGCGTGACGCGCGAGCGGCTCTGCGGCGCCGGCGGGATCCTTCCCCTCCGCGCAGCGCTGTGCTCCCCTCCCGCGGGACCGCGCCGCCGGAACCCTGCGCGTCGAGGCAGGGTCGTCGGCTCCGACGGCCATGACGTAGTCGTAGGCACCGGCGGCACGGAGGAGAGGGACGAGCACGGCGACCGGCCGGAGACGCCACGGGGCCTGGTGGGCCGGCGGTCCGCCTGCCTCGGCCTCGCGGCCGGGGCGGTGCCGCACGCTTCCCGCGGGGTCACGGTTGCGTATCCGGGGTCGTGCCGCCATCGCCGGAAGGGCGAGGATGACGGCCATGGCGGTGGAAAAGCGCCCCTGGTGGCGCACCACGGGGTTCATCGCGGGTGTCATGGCCCTGGGGGGCTCGCTCGCGCTGCTCGGAATCTTCCTGCGAACGCACGGGCTCGGCACGACGGCCAACGTCGCTCAGTTGATGGCCGTCGCGTTGAGCGTCCCGCCCCTGGCCGCGGGACTGGTGTCGTGGTGGCGCCGCCCGGATGCCTCGGCGGCGCCTACCGCAGCCGAGATCACCGAGGCCGCACAGGCCCTGGCCGGCCTGGTGGAGCAGCAGTGGAAGGACGAGTCCCTGCTGCGCTCGCTGCACGATCCGGCTCCGATGCCGGTGCGGTGGCGGCTCACCGGAAGCGGCGGCCTGATGGACCATCCCCGCAACGCCCTTCCTGCCGGAACCTCGGGCTTCGCGGGCTCCAGCGAGGACATCGAGTCCCTGGTCGAACGCTTCCGCGCCCTGCCGAAGCGGCGGCTGGTCGTCCTCGGCGGTCCGGGCACCGGAAAGACCACACTGGCGGTGCAGCTACTGCTGGGGCTGCTGGCATCCCGCGGACCGGAGGAGCCGGTCCCGGTGCTGCTGCCGGCGGCCGGCTGGGACACGCGCGAGTACCCCGACCTGCACTCGTGGTTGGCCGCCCGATTGGAACAGGACTACCCCGCCCTGCGCGCCCTGGGCCCCAAGACGGCCCGGCAGCTCGCCGGGCGCGGCGGTGTGCTGCCCGTGCTCGACGGCCTGGACGAAGTCCACGGCCCCGACCGAACGCGTGTGATCACGGCACTCAACCGCTCCCTCGGCACGGCCCCCCTCATCCTGACGAGCCGCAAAGGCGAGTTCGCCGAGGCGGTGGCCGACGCCGACGACGTGCTCGCCGCGGCCCCGGCCATCGTGCCCGAACGGATGACCGGCGCCGACGCCGCCGATTACCTGGAGAAGTGCCTGCGGTCCGCAAACCGGCGGCAGGCCTGGCAGCCCGTCCTGGAACACCTGCGTACGCCGCCGCCGTCGTCCGCCAAGGCGCCGCTGCGCGAGATCACCGCCTCCCCTCTGGGGCTGTGGCTGCTGCGGGCCGTATACGTCGACGCGCGCGAGGACCCCGCTCCGCTGCTCGACGACGGACGCTTCCCCGCGGAAGCGGACCTGCGCGACCACCTGCTGGACGGAGTCATTCCGGCGCTGGTCGCCGCCCGCCGACCCGGCGTCGGCACCGGCGCCGGCGCCCCCGAACCGCTCTTTCTGCCGCGCCGCGAACACGACCCTTCCCGGATCGGCGCCTGGCTGAGCTACCTCGCCCGCGTCCTCGACCGCGATTCCGACGGCGCCGCTCCCCGCAGGCGCGACTTCGCCTGGTGGCACCTGGCCCGCCGCACGCTGCCGGGCAAGCCCCCGCTGCTCACGCGCTTGGCCTTCGCAGCGGTCCTGACACTGATCGTGGCGGTCGCGGGATTCGCCGTCGGCGCGACCGCGTTCGGGATCTGGGGCGCAACGGCGTTCGGTCCCGCCGGGGTGGTCGGCGGCGGAGTGGTGGGCGGACTCGTGCTCGCCGTCGCGGGCGTGGCACTGAACCTGCTGGGCTGGCACGAGATCGCGCAATGGTCGAAGGAGCCTCCCGGCTACGCCGACCTCCGGTTGTCCGGACGCCGGCGCTCCCTCGTCCGCCACGTCGGTCGCAGCGGGTTGCGAGCCGGGCTCGCGTCCTTCGGCGTCGCCGCCCTCGTCGTCGGATTCGCCGCATGGGGAGACGATGGGAGCGGGGAAGGGCTCGCGTTCGGGGTCACGGTCGCCGTCTTGGCGGCGCTCGCCGGCGCTCCAGCGGCGGGAATCGCCGACGGGTTCATCGCCTGGGCCGAAACCCCCGCGCTGACAGGGCACGTGTATACCCCGACGGCCAGCTTCCGAGCCGACCGGAGACTGAACGTCATCAGAGGGATACCGGGCGGGTGCGCCATCGGAGCCGGGCTCGGGCTGATCTCGGCGATCTCCCTCAGCCCGGTGTTGGCGGCGGCCCTCGGAGTCGCATCCGGCTACCTGTTCTGGCTGCGCTTCACGTTCGTCTACGGCCACCACCACGCATGGCTGTCCTATCTCGTGGCCACACATCACCTGGCGTGGAAAGGCCGCCTGCCGCGCCGCCTGATGTCCTTCCTCGACGACGCGCACCGCCTGGGGCTGCTGCGCGCCGTCGGCCCGACCTACCAGTTCCGCCACGCCAAGCTGCAAGATCGCCTCGCCGACAGCCCCATCCGGTGAGCTCGCCACGGGGAGCGGTGTGCGCACGCATGGCGCCGCCCATGGAGGGTGCGGCGTCGGGGCCGGGGCGGGGGCTCACTCCTGGTCGGCCGCAGCGGCCTGATGCGCGGGGGAGGGGGCGGTGACCGGGCGCACCAGGAGCAGGAGCGCCGCTGCCGCCACGAAGATCCCGCCGACGACGAAGTAGAGCACCTGCGGCGTCCAGCCGAGGTCCAGCAGCGCCCCGGCGGCGGTGGGCGAGATGATGGCGCCGATCCGGCCGATCCCGATCGCGGTGCCCACGCCGGTCGTGCGCACGCCGGGTCCGTAGACCGTCGGAGCCAGGGCGTAGAGGCCGGCGATGCAGCCGTTGGCGAACAGCCCGATGAACGCGCCCAGCAGGAACGCCACAGCCAGGACCGAGGTCGAGGCGATGAACCCCGCCAGCAGCACGGCGGTGAGCACCATGTAGCTCATCAGCACCGACCGCAGCGTGAACCGGGCCGCCAGCAGGCCCAGGGCGGCGGCGCCCAGGATGCCGCCGACGTTGAGCAGGGTGCCGCCCGTGATGCCCTGGTCGGCCGAGAGCCCGGCCTCGGTCAGCAGCGTCGGCGTCCAGCTGGTGATGAAGTAGAAGCCTGCCATCGCCAGGAAGAACAGCAGCCACAGCAGCAGTGTCGTGCGGCGGTGGTCGGCGGCCAACAGCCGCACGAACCCGGCACCCATGTGGGCGGGGGCGGCCTCGGCCGCGGGCAGCGCCTCCAGCGGTTCCCGCCGCATGCGCCGGGCCAGGGCGTTGACCCGATCCAGCGCCCGAGCCGGACGGCGGGTGGTGAGGAAGTCCAGCGACTCCGGCAGGAGCAGCAGCACCACGGGGATCAGCGCCGCCGTGCACACCCCGCCGAACAGGAACACCGAGCGCCAGCCCAACTGGTCGATGAGCACGACCGCGGCCAGTCCGCCGCCGGTGGCGCCGATGGCATAACCCGTGGAGTTCAGGCTGACCGCCAGCCCACGCCAGCGTGTGGAGGCGTACTCGCTGGCGATGACGTTGCTGCTGGCCAGGATGCCGCCGATGCCGATTCCGGTGATCACCCGCAGCATCCCCAGCTGCAGCATCGACTGGCTGATGCCGGAGAGCAGCATGCCCGCCGCGGCCAGAACCAGGCACAGCAGGATCAACGGGCGGCGGCCGATCCGGTCGGCCCACGGGGCCAGCAGCATCGAACCGGCGGCCATACCGACGAGCCCTGCGCTGAGGAGCAGGCCGAGCTGGGCGCCGGACAGGCCCCATTCGCTCTGCACCGCCTGCCCGGTGAAGGCCATGACCAAGACGTCGAAGCCGTCGAGGACGTTGAGCAGCCAGCACACGGCGATCGCGGTCCACTGAAAGCCCGACATCCGTCCGGTGTCGAGCTCGGCGCGCAGTGACCGGGCCATCAGGCGGCGTCCCGAGTGGGGAGGACGGGGGACCGCTTGCACATGGGAGTACTCCGCATATCGGTGTCGGGGGAAGCGAGGGCCGCAACGTCGCTCGGGCGCCGACCCGGGCGACCCGCGTCTCAGGGGGCGACGTCGCCTCCATGGTGAGGCCCCCGGCGGTCGAGGTAAACCGCCTTTCCGGATCGCGGAAAGCTCTTCGCGTTGCGGGGGCCGGGGACGCATCACCGAGGTCGGGGCTGCGGCGGAGCGCGCGGGGCCGCCCCGGACCATCGAAAGCGCCGGGCTGATGCGCGGCTTGCTGTGCCGGGACGAGAAAACACCGTGAACCTGTTCGACCCCGCCGGAGCCGTCGGCGTCCGCGTCGGCCGAGCGCTTCGGCGACCGGACCCGACGGCGCGGAAGCAGCGCGCCGCCCACGCGGCCGGCCCACGCCCGGGCCGACGTGCCATACGCATGCCGGAGCTCTGCGGAAACATCGGCCGCCGACGGAATGCGCCCCCGTGCCGAGTGCGATGCGCGGAACGGAGTAAATGCCGGCGGCCGAGGCATTTGTGGTCGGCCTGGGAAAACTCCGTCTCCTGGAGATCGGATGGCGTCGGCATTTCCCACTCCGCTGAGTTCGCCCCTTGACCCTTCCAAAGCGCCGTGTTCTACTCATGCAAACATTTGCGGTGAGCCTTGTTCGTCGAATGTCAGCGCCCACAGGGAGGCGTCTCTGGGCCGGTTTCGTTTCCCCGTTCTCATTGCGCTGCACGAACAGGAGGCGGGCTGCTTTCGCCGGCGCCCGTTCCCGTATTCGTGCCCACCGCCGTTTCGACGCGGCTCTGCGGGGAGCCGCGCAGGCCCGGGACCGACTCCGGTCGCCGGTGACGAACCCCGGGCCGCGCCGCACCGGCACCGCCGGCGCGGCCGATACCCGCGCACGCCGCGCCGACACCGAGCACGCCGCGCTCCCACGCGGCCGCCGACGATCGCCGCGGCGCACATCCCCCACGTCGGAAAAGAGGACAACATGACGCTACGCCGGAACGAACCCGCGGCCACCGGGTCGGAATCGCCCACTCGAAGGTCTGTCCTGACGATGATGGGCGCCCTGCCGGTCCTCGCGGCCGCGACGCCGCCCGCGGGAGCGTCCCAAGCGCCGTCCGCAGCGGCGGTCGGCCCTGTGACCGTGGATCCCGCGGCCGAGCGGCAGACGATTCGAGGCTTCGGCGGCATGAACCACACGGCCTGGATCGACGACCTGACACCGGCTCAGAGGGACACGGCGTTCGGCAACGAGGAGGGGCAGTTGGGGTTCTCCGTGCTGAGGATCCCCGTCCACGAGGACCCGGCGGACTGGAGCGGCGAGGTGGCCACGGCCAGGCGAGCGATCGAGCACGGGGCGACCGTCATCGCCTCGCCGTGGAATCCTCCTGACCACATGGTCGAGACCTTCGTGCGCGGCGATCAGACCGACGCCAGACGGCTCCGGTACGACATGTACGGCGCTTATGCACAGCACCTGAACGACTTCTACCGGTTCATGAAGGACAACGGGGTCGATCTGTATGCCCTCTCGGTGCAGAACGAGCCCGATTACGCGCACGGGTGGACGTGGTGGACGCCGGAGGAGATGATCCGGTTCCTGCGGGAGAACGCCGGCTCGATCGGCACCAAGGTCATCGCTCCGGAGTCCTTCCAATATGTGAAGAGCTTCTCGGATCCGATTCTCAACGACCCCGAAGCGCTAGCGAACCTGGACGTATTCGGGGCCCACCTCTACGGGACGCCGTACGAGGACTTCCCCTATCCTCTCTTCGAGGAAAAGGGCGAGGGCGAGGAACTCTGGATGACCGAGGTCTACCATCCCAACAGCAGCGATTCGGCGGACCTGTGGCCCCAAGCGCTGGAGGTGGGGGAACACATGCACCATGCCCTGGTGGATGCGGAGTTCCAGGCGTACGTGTGGTGGTACATCCGGCGCTACTACGGCCCCATGCGCGAGGACGGGCTGATCAGCAAGCGCGGCGCCAACATGGCGCACTTCTCCAAGTTCGTCCGTCCGGGCTACGTGCGGATCGACGTACCCTCCAACCCCCGCCCGAACGTCTACGTCTCCGCGTACAAGGGCGATGACGGCAAGGTCGCCGTTGTCGCCGTCAACACGGGGACCTCGCACGTGGCGCAGCGGTTCACCGTGGAGAACACCGCCGCCTCCCGGGTGTCGTCCTGGCTGACCGACGAGACCAGGAACCTCGAACCCCAGCGCGGATGCACGGTGGCCAACGCCTCCTTCACCGGAAGCCTTCCCGCGGAAAGTGTGACGACCTTCGTGATCGAATAAGTCGAACCGTCGCCGTCCCCCGTCCGACGGTGCTGCGCCACCGCTCACATGCCCGGCACCGTCGGACGGTATCCGCGAGGCGGCCCCAGCGGGGACATGCGTACGTCCCTAGCCGGGAGTCAGTCACAGGCGCGAGACCAACCGGTCCCGGTGCGCCTGCACCCAGTCGTAGGAGAGCCGGACCTCGCCCACGGCGCCGGAGGCGGCCAGGCGTATCAGAACGGGGTCTCCTGCGGCGGCACCGGCCTCGATGCCGCGCCGACATCGGTCCTGCCACCACAGGATCGCGTCCACCACGTCCTGCCGTGGATCGCGCATTCCATAGGCGTCGCAGATCACCCCGAGGCGGCGCGCTGCTTCTCCGACGTCGGACACGCTGGGTCCGAGCCGGAGATACTGCCAGCACACATGCGCGACGTCATGGATTCTGCGTCCGGGGCCGGCCAGGTCCCAGTCGATGAAGGCCACGGGCCGCAACCCCGCCCCCACGCCGCGGTACACGGTGTTCTTCGGCGCGAGGTCGTTGTGGCAGACGACCTCCTCGTTACCGGCCAAGTCCGAACCGGCCGTCAGGTCGTGGAATTCCCGGACCAGTCCCGCCACCCGGACCAGGCACGCATCGGACGCCACCTCGGCCGGTTGCTCAGGTTCCCAGGCGACATGCCCCTCGATATAGCTCAGGCCATCGCGTCCGTGATCGTCCGTCCCCGGAAACCGGGGAGCCCCGTCCCAACCCGCATCCTCGAACAACGCGAAAAGTGCGCGAACGAAGCCGCTACGCGCGGTCGGCGGGCGGTGGACCGAGCGGCCGATGCGGACGATCCCACTCTGCGAACCACCGGGCATCGAGGACTCCGCCATCCTGCCATCGCCTCCGATCGGTAGCGCCTACTTGCAATGACATGCCCGTTCGAGGCCGCCGGCGTCGACGCCGGCGCCGTCCGGGCCGGGGCTCTCCACGCGCACCGTCTACGACCACTCCTCGACGGCGACCGTGCGCCAGGTGATCGACCAGGGGCTCCTTCCGGGACCCGAACTGCACGAGGCCCTGAAGGCCTTCGCGCTGCGAGTGGCGACCGAGGCGTTCCCGTCGTCGGATGGCCACGTCACCTTCCGGCGGCTCGTCTGGCAGTCGGCGGGGGCTTCGGCAGGGCCTCATCCGATTCGTATGCGCGCTGGAGTTCGGTTGCCGAGGCCGCGTCGGTCAGCCGGTACTCGGCGATGATCTCGGGCGCGCCGCCGCCGGCTCGCTCCAGTTCCCGGAAGTCAGCATCGGATTCCCGGAAGTCAGCATCGGAGACCAGGAACCGAGTGGCGGAGGACAGCGACGACGCCATCTGCGAATCGCGCACGAACCCGTCGATGCGCAACTCCCGGATCCCGGTGTCCGTTTTGATCGCGAGCTCGTCACCGGCCTCGAGCTCGAACCTCTGCTGGTAAGCGACCGGGACATAGACCTCGCCTCGGGAAGGCCGCGGAATCGCCCCGGTCTCGTCGATCAGAAAATCGAACTCCTCGTTCTGCGTCACGAAGAGGTTGTCGATCAGACTGTCGGAAAGATCGCCCGACTCGCCCGTCGCCGGACGGTGCCAGGCGATCGCGGCGCCGTCGAATCCGAGCATCTCCTCGACCAGCCACGCGTCGATCTCCGGATGCTCTGAGGCGAAGCGGGTCAGCGCGCCCGGATCGTAGTCGCCCCTGTGCATCTGCAGAAAGTGCGGCGGCTTCGCCTCATCGAAGAGTTGATCGACCGATCCCACCAGGCGCTCCATCACCATGGAACCCGTGGCCATCAAGAATGCGCTGAGAACCAGAACCACCACGAGCGCCACGTTGACGCCCTTGTTCCTGGTGAGATCCCTGTACGCGGACCGGAAATGCAGGGAGTCCTGCATTGCATTGCCTCCCTGATCTCCCGGATCGCTGATCCGATTTTTCGCGTTCTTCGAATGCACTCCCCACGGTAGACAGTTCCGACGGAGCCGTCATCCTTTTCCGGAGCGATCCAGGGAGCGGCCAGGGCGATCCCTGATAACGGGATCGGGGCGACGATGCGCCGGAGCAGGCTTACCGTGGAGCGCAGCAGCCCTGGGAAGTAAGAATCGGGGGACCGTTCCGCTGGTCGGCTGCGGGCCTGATCCGCCCGCCCGCCGCCCCGCACCGCTCCGTCCGAATCCGCGTAAGAGAGGCCGCCATGATCGACGACGCCGACCTGCACCACCTCGACCGGTGCATCGAACTCGCCGCCGAGGCGCTGGAGGCCGGCGACGAGCCGTTCGGGTCCGTCCTTGTGGCGGGCGACGGCACCGTGCTCGGCGAGGACCGCAACCGCGTCGCCGGCGGCGACCGCACCCGGCACCCCGAGTTCGCGCTGGCGCGCTGGTCGGCCGAGCACCTCTCGCCCCCCGAGCGCGCGCAGGCGACCGTCTACACCTCCGGCGAACACTGCCCGATGTGCGCCGCGGCCCACGGGTGGGTCGGTCTGGGGCGCATCGTCTACGCCGCCTCGTCCGAGCAGCTGTCGGCGTGGCTGGCCGACATGGACGTGCCCCCGCCTCCGGTGCGCCCGCTGCCCGTCGGCGAGGTCGCGCCCGGCGTCGCGGTGGAGGGCCCGGTGTCGCACCTGGCCGCGCGGATCGGCGAGCTGCACCGCCGCTACCACCGAACGTGAGCCTGCTGCGCGCTCGCCTGCCCCCGTTGATCTTGTACCTACGGTCACTGTGAGCGATCACATGTGCCCGTAGGTACAAGATCAACGCTGATGCGGGCGATAGCGCGGCGGGTTCACCCCCGGGGCGTCCCGGCGCGCCCCGGGCCGGTGCGCACCGTGACCGCCCCGGGGGCCTTCGTTCCACACTTCATGGCCGGCTCACTATTCGCCGGCGCGCGTCGGCTGGGCGGATTCGCGCACCGCGCTCGTGTCCAGGTCGTGGCTGAGCCAGGTGCGATAGAGGACCGTGTAGAGGAGCGGCGCCACCACCGCGGTCACCGGCCAGATCACGTAGAGGAAGATCGCCGTAGAGGTGGGCAGCCCGCCGAGGGTGCCCCCGCCGCCCAGCGCCGCGTGGGAGACGGCGAACAGCACCACGAGCGCGGCGCCGAAGACCGCGACCTGGCCGACCATGGCCCGCGACCAGAGGTCGCGCCTGTTGAGCGAGCCCATCAGCATGAACACCGTCGTAAGGACGGGGACGGCGTAGTACACCAGGAACCACCGGTCGAGGAGCATTCCGGCGGTCGCGGCCGCGAGGGTGACGAAGGTGGCGGCGACCAGCGAATCGACGCGGCCCGCGCCCATAGTGCGGTCCCCGGCCAGCTCGGCGAATCTCTCCGAGGACTTCCGGGAGGGTGCCGCGACCGATACGGCGGCGAAGAGCAGGATGCCGAGGCAGACGACCGCTCCGCCGGACTGCAGATACGCCGGCAGGGTGATCGTGCCTTCGGCGGTCAGGACGGTCAGCGCCAGGTTCGCGACGATGCCGAAGACGATCGCTGCGGTTGTGGCCGACGCCGTGGCGCGGCGCCAGTAGAGGCCCAGGACCAGTGGTCCGAAGATGGCGGCCGCGAACGCGGCCCAGCCGATGGCGCCGAGGATGAAGACCACCTGGGAGAGGTAGAGCGCGAAGACGAGCGAACACGCGACGACGAGGGCGCTGGCTGTACGTGCCCAGAGGAGCTCCCTGCGGACCCGGATTCCCAGCGCCCCGGTGAGGTCCCGCATCAGAGCCGACGCTCCGACGGCGATGAAGGAGTTGGCGCTGGACATGATCGCGGCGAGCAGTCCGGCGAGCACGAATCCCGCGAACGTCGGAGAGACCATGTTGTCCAGGAACCAGGTGGCGGTGCTGTCGATGTTCTCCAGTTCGGGTGCTCGCCCGTCCATGGTCAGTCCGCGCGTCGCCATCCCGACGCCGAGGGCGAAGAGGGTCGTCACGGCGTAGGCCACCGCCGCGACCACGGCGCCCCACTTCAGTTCGGCGGGCGAACGCAGCATCAGGAACTTGGTGATCAGCTGCGGCTGTGCCGCGGCGCCGAGGACGGCCAGCATCACGAAGCTCCAGATCCACGTCAGCGGCTGGGTCGCGTCGATGCGCAGGAACGAGACGTCCTGGGCGGCGATGGTGTCGAGCATCGAGCCCCAGCCGCCGAGGGTGTTGGCGGCGATGAAGAAGACGCCGACCGACGTGGCCACCATGAGGAGGCCCTGGATGAAGTCGGTCCAGGCGCCGGCGAGCATCCCGCCGACGATCGTGTAGAGGGCGACCACGAGCGAGCCGATCAGGGCGCCGGTGGTCGTCGAGGTGTTGAAGATCAGGGCGACGATCACACCGATCGCGGTCACCTGAGCGGTCATGTAGGCGACGGCTCCGATGAACATGGCCACCGCCATGGCCAGGTGCGCCGAGCGGCCCGGGTAGCGGAGGCGGATCACGTCGGGGATCGAGTAGACGTCGTACTCCTGGGCCAGTCGGTACAGCCGGCTTCCGAGCAGGAACCAGGACAGCGCGAAGGCCAGGGGCACGAAGAGTGCCGCCGCGACGATCGCCTGCAGGCCCCATGCGTAGGTGTTGGCGGTGTGGCCGATCATGCCGAAACCGCTCTGGATGGAGGAGAACGTTCCGACCGCCATCACCAGGAAGCCCAGTGTCTGCCCAGCGACCAGGAAGTCCCTCGAAGACTTCACCTTCGACCTCGCCCAGTAACCGATACCGAGCATGAGCGCGAAGTAGATCAGGATGAACACGATCGCCGAGTCCATGCGCCTCAATCCTCCTTAACCCGATCTCCCCCGTGCCTGTGTCATACTACTCAGTATTATGTGTTGTGGGACACAGGAGTCAACCACTTCGCCAGTGTCGGCACTCTCGGTGGTGAGATGGTGCGGGCTCACCACCGGGCGCGAGGAGGGGGATCGTTGAGCATCAGCGCTCACGACACCGGGGCCGTCGGAAGGACGCCGGAGACCAGGCGACGAATCCTGGACGCGGCCGCAGAAGCCTTCATGCGCCGAGGCTTCGCCAGCACCACGCTCGACGACATCGCCGATCAGGTGGGAGCCACCAAAGGCCTGATCTACTACCACTTCCGGTCCAAGTTCGACGTGTTCCTGGCCGTGTACGAGGAGGGGATGCGCCGAGCCCGGGAGCGCGTCGAGCCTCAGGCGGCGAGCGGCGGGAGCGGGCGCGAGCGACTCACGGCGATGTCCCGCGCCCATCTCCTCAACCTCATGACCGACCTCGCATACCACCACGCGGTCCACCAAGGCGTACGCGCCCAAGACTCCGCGGAGCTGAAGATCCGCCAGCGTGACGCGCTGAGCGCACTCAACGAGCTCAGGCGCGACTACGAGCGCATGTTCCACCGGGTCATGGCCGAGGGAATGGCGGACGGCTCGCTGCGCGAGGTCGAGGGATCGCTGGCCGCCCGGACCCTGCTGAGCAATCTGAACGCCGTCGACGTGTGGTATCGCAAGATCGAAGGCCAGCCTCTCGAAGAGGTCGAGGAACTGGCCGACCGAGTCGTCGACCTGCTCATCGGAGGCTTGGCCGCCTCACCCGGCGACCGGTGAACGGAGCGGACCGCATGCGAGGCCGGAGGCCGGCAGAGGTGAAAGCCCCCACCGCTGCCCGGTAGCCGACGGCTCGGCCGGTCTCGGCCGTGCCGTGCTCGCGGCGGCCGTGAGCGTAATCGGGGTTCCGGTACGGGAATTCCGGCGCCGCCAAGCGAAGAGGCGATCGTACGCCTTTGACGCAATCCTCATACACAACGTGACAACGCGAACACAATCGTTTCACTCAGAAACCGTATACGCACAATGAGTAGCGGAAATGCGGGAAACCCGCAACGGTGTTGCGGGGCTCTCCGATGACGTGCAACGCCGCCTCGAACAAGGATTGAGAACGGCTGATCGCTTGTCGACGAGAGGGCATCACCGTTGAGTTGGAATGAGCGTTAGACGCGTGGCAGACGATTTCTCGGAGCTCCCGGAATTCCACGTCGGCCCGCATCCGCTGCTGCGGGTGAACCTGACCGAGGCGGCGGACCTGTGGTCGCGGCGGGGCCGCGGCGACAGCGGACCGCTGGCCGAGCTGAGCCGGCTGCACCGGCAGCAGGCGGCCGCGGCGCCGCAGCTGTCCGACCTGCTGTACGAGATCGGCGGCGGTGTCGGGCGAGCCGAGCGCCAAGCGGTCGTGCTGCCGCTGCGACGGGCCATCCACAACGGGCGGACGCCCAAGGACCCCGTCGACACCTCCGTCTTCAGCGGCGTTCAGGGAGCCGACGGCATCCGCGACTGGCTGGACCGCCAGACGCGCATCGAGAAGCTGCGCGGCGAACTGCTCTCCGGCTACGAAGAGACGCTGAACGAGGAACGCAGGCAACTCGCCGCCATGCTCGGCGACGCGTACCTGGACCGCTCGCTCGCCGTCTCCAGCGAGTTCCTGCCCGAGGTCGCCCACCGCTACCGCACCGGCGGGTGGGCCCGACCCGGCAAGAAGACGCGCAAAGCCGAAGCCAGCCTGCTGCGCTACGCCATGCGCGCGGCCGCCAAAACCAGCCCTTACAGCCAGTACACCGCCGTGGACTTCCTCACCGAGGACGCCGAGCCGGCCGACGGCCTGCGGATCGACTCCACCGTGCAGATCAACCAGGCCTTCCTGCGGCGGTTGGAGGCGGGGATCGCCCGCCTGCCGGCCGCTCGCGGGGGACTGGTGCTGCACCCCTCCGCCGGCTTGCGGCAGGTGGACGGGCAGCTCATCGCTGTGGGCGACCGCGACCAGCTCGGAGCCGAGGCCGCCGCCATCGCCCAACGCTACGGCGAGGCCCAGATCACCACCCCCGCCAACCCCGCCGTGACGGCGCTGCTGGGCTGGCTGCGGCAATGCCCCGACGAGAGCGCCACATTCGGCGAACTGGCCGCGGTCATCGAGCAGGCGGTGCCGGGTGCCGACGCCGACGCAGCCGCGGCCTTCGTGGAACGCCTGCGCGGCAGCGGCGTCCTCGCGGCCGCGCCGCTGGTCGACGAGCACGTCAGCGACCCGCTGGAGCGGATGTGCGAGCGGCTGGCCGAATGCGATCCCGCGGCACCGGGCGGCGAGGCCGCCGCCGGAGTGCGCGAACACCTCAGCGCGATCGTCGCGGCCCAGCGCGACTTCGCCTCCGCGGAGTCCGAGCGCCGCGTCGCGCTGATCCGCTCCTCCCACCACGACCGCGACCAGGCACTGGCCCTGCTCGGCGACGACGTGGCCGAGCGCCCCGCCCCCCAGCCCCTCTGGTTCGAGGACTGCCGGCTGGCCGCCCCTGTCACGGAGGGGACCGCGGACTTCGCCGCGGTACTGGAGTCCTGCCGCGACCTCATGGGGATTCTGGAGATCTTCGACGAGCAGCACGTGTTCAGCCGGGTCCTCGCCAAGCGCTTCACCGCCCAGTACGGAGTCGGCGGCGAGTGCCCCGACCTGGACGCCCTGGGCGGGCTGTACCTGCCCGCCTACGGTGACGCGCTGCAGATCACCGAGGGGTTCGAGCACGAGCTGATCGAGACCGACCCGGTGATCGGGGAGCTGGTGGCGCTGCGCCGATCGGTGCTTTCCCCACTGGTCGACGGGCTGCGCGAAGCCTCGGCCGCCGGCAGCGCCGCCCCGGTGGAGATCGGCCCCGACGTGCTCGATCGGGTGCGCCGCGAGGCCCCCGAGTGGGTGCGCTCCTACTCGTCCTCCTACAGCGTGTTCCTGCAGCCCCTGGGCGGGCGCCCGGCCGGCGGCGCGGTGCTGAACAAGATCTACAACGGCTGGGGCAACTACCTCTCCCGCTTCCTCACCCACGCTCCCGCCGAGATCGCCGACGCGGTGCGCGAGACGATCCGGGCGCACTTCCCCGGGGGCGACACTGTCGCCGAACTGCGTCCCGTTCAGGGATTCAACGCCAACGTGCACCCGCTGCTGGCCGAAACCGAACTCGACTTCGACCGCCGCGGCGGCTCCGACCGCATCCCCCTGGAGCGGCTCGCCATCCGCCACGACCCCCGAAGCGACCGCGTCCAGCTCACGGACACCGCGACCGGCCGCCGCGTGCACCCGCTCTACCTGGGGTTCCTCATCCCCTACTACCTGCCGTCGCGGCTGGTCCCGCTCACCGCGATCGCCGGAAGCGGATCGGTGATGTTCGAGCCGCAGGTCAGCGCCGACCGCGACCCGGCGATCGCTCGTGACACGGTCCGGCACTATCCGCGGGTGACGTTCGGCGGACTGACGTTGGCCCGCGCCCGCTGGAACGTACCGGCCGACCAGATCCCGCGCGCCCGGCCCGACGAGGGAGCCGCCGACTACTTCGTGCGCCTGAACGAGTGGCGCGCCGCCGTCGGCCTGCCCGACGAGGTCTTTCTGCACCCTCCTGCACCCGAGCTGGACCCCGGCAAGGTCAACGACTACTTCAACTCGTATCTGGGCAACCGCAAGCCCCAATATCTGGCCTTGCTCAGCCGCTTGCACGTGCGCCACCTGGACCGCCTGCTCGTCGAGCAGCCCGGCGCCGAGATCGTCTTCGAGGAGGCGCTTCCCGCCCCCTCCCAGGCGCTGCCGGTGGCCGGCGGCGGCCACACGGCCGAACTCGTCGCCGAGTTCTACCGCCCCGCCCATCCCCCTCGGAAGGACGCCCACTGATGCCGCTGTCACGCGCCAGCCTGGCGGTCGCCTACCACGCACCCGTGAAGCGCGGGTTCGTGCACGCGGTGCTGATCCCGGCCGCGCGCCGCGTGCGCGCCGCGGAGGGGGTCAGCCACGTCCACCTCGCCCGGCACTGGCGGTTCGGACCGCACGTCCAGCTCGTGGCGACCGGCCCCGACCACGGCCGCCTCACCGAGGGACTGCGTGCCGAACAGCCGGTGCTGGAGGCCGACGTCGCCGCCCACCCCTCCACCTACCGGCTGGACCACGAGCACTACCTGGCGCTGTCGGAGCACCTGGGCACGACCGAGCTCGTCCCCCCGCCCTACGAACCGATCTGGCCCGACAACAGCGTCCAACTGTTCGAGGAGCCGCTTTCGCCCGGCCTGATCGAGGACCCCGACGCCCTCGACCTGCGCGACGCATTCTGCGACGCGCTGCTGGAGCCGCTGGCGAGCGTGTTGGAGCGCGAGGCGGGTGATCCGGCACAGCGGCTGGCGGGCGCCAGCGAGTTGATGGTGCTGCTGGCCGCCACCTACCCCGACGCCGGGCTCTCGCACGGCTACCTGTCCTACAAATCCCATCTCGACGACTACATGCAGGACTACGACCGCGACGGTGCCACCCGCGCCGACTTCAGCCGGCGCTACGAGCGGGTCGCCCCGGCGTTCACGAACCTGATCGCCGACCTGGTCGCCACCCCGCAGCGGCCCTGCGGCTACAGCGGCGCGGACCCGGCGCTGGCCCGCTGGTCGGCCCGGTTGTCCCAGCTGTGGGAAAGGGCGGTGGAGCTTGCCGCAACCAAGGCCATCGACCCGCTGCTGCACGAGGGCTACACCCGGCGCGCCGGCGAGATGAACGACCACCTGCGCCGCAAGTGGGAAGTGGGCGACGACCGAGAGTACAGCGAGTTCCACGCGGCACTGCGCCAGTACACCTACGACGACCCGGCGGCCGGACGCGACTTCGCCGCCTACCGGTTCATGGTCAACCTGCTCTACACCCAGCTGCTGGTGGCCGACGTCTCACCGGCGGAGCGGCTGTTCCTGTGCCACGCGGTGAGCGAGGCGGTCCAGGCGACCACCGGCGTCTCCTGGCGCGACGTGCTCAACCCGCGGGACGCCCGGGAAACCGGGGAGACCGCGGCCGGCTCCGCGGCGCGGGAGGTGGCGGCCGAATGAGCGACCCCGGTACCCGCACCCGGCTGCGCCCGTCGGTGCACGTCGCCCCGGTCAGCGACGGTCTGCTGTTCGTCGGCTGGCAGAAGAGCCTGGTCGTCCAGGGCTCGGAGTCGCTGGGCACACTGTGGAAGGCCCTGTTCCCGCACCTGCACCGCGGCGTGGAGGTCGACACCCTGGTCGATGCGCTGCCGCAGAACGCCCGGCCCGCAGCGCGCAAGCTCCTCGACGAGCTGGAGGGCAACGGCTTCCTGCTGGGCGAGGGCGACGGTGCGCCGCACGACGACCGGGAGATGCCCGCGCACCCCCACCACCGCCGCACCCTGGAGTTCCTCGGATCGGCCGCCGCGGACCCCGTCGCGGCGCTGGCCCGGCTGCAGAGCGCGGCCGTGTGCGTGTCGGGCCGGGGCTCCGTGGCCCTGGCCGCCGCCCGCGAACTGCTGCGGCTGGGAGCGCGCCGGGTCGCGCTCGCCGACGAACCGGTCGGCGTCGAACTCGCAGCCATGGCCGAGGAGTACGGGACCGCGGTCACCGCCGGCGCCGGCGAGGACCCCGCGGTGCGGATCGTCGTCGGAAGCCCCGAACCCGGAGCCGGGGACCCCTGGTCGGGTGTCCCCGAGGTCGGCGTGGCCGAACTGGCGGCCGGCGCCGCCGTCAGCCCGCTGCGCACCAGCGCCGACGCCCCGGGCCTGGCCGTGCTGGTGAACCGCCTGGCGGGGCGCGGCGCACCGACCGGTCCCGCGCCGCTGCCCGAAACCGCCGCGCGGCTGGCGGGCGGGCTCGCCGCCCTGCAGGCCTTCTACCACCTCACCGGCGTCTCCACCGAGTACGACGGCATGGCGTATTCGGTCGGCACCGAGCGCCTGCAGGTCACCACCCATCCGCTGTGGCGCCCGGGTGACAGCGTCGCCGAGCCGCCGGCCGACACGCCGCACGTCCCCACCGGGACCGATCGGCTCAACGAGCTGTGCGACGAACGCACGGGGATCTGCGCCCCGGCCCTGCCCGGCGAACTGCCGCAGACCCCCTTCGCGATGGCCGTCTCCGCAGACGCCGGCTCCGCGGCCACCGCGTTCGGCTGGGCGCACACCGGTTCCCTCGCCCGCTACCGCGCCGTGCTGGAAGCCGCGCGCCACCTCGCGGGCGCCGCCCCCGCCCGCTTGTGGCCCCTCCCCGACACGGACGCCGCATCGTCCGCCGCGCGGCCGGCGGACGCGGCGCACGCGGTCAGCGCAGCCGGCACCGACACCGCCGGCATGCTCGCCCACGGAACGCAGCGCCTACTCGCCCGATTCGCCGCCGACCCCGACCAGTGCGCAGCCCGCCTGGTCGAGGAGCAGCCGGCCCAGCGCCCCGCCCGCGCCGCCGCACCGGAGGTCGACGCGGCCTTGGACCGGGCGGTCGTCCTCGGCGGCACCGACCTCACCGCGCGCGTCCTGCGGCCCGCCGCGGCACCCGGCCTGCTCGCCCTCGCCGAGGTCGCCGACGCGAAGAGCGGCCGCGTCCTCGCCTACGCAGCAAGGCCCGAACGCGCGCCGGCCGTCGCCGCGGCTCTGGACCACGCCGTGGCCGTGCTGCAAGCCGGTGAAGAGCACGACGCCGTGGCCCAGGACGCCGAGACGCCCGATCCCGACGGCGCCCCGCCCGCCCCGGCGTTCGCAGCAGCCGAGGCGCTCGCGGCCCTGTGCCGGCCCGGCGAGACCGCGGCCTCCGGTCGCTGGCGCGGGGAACCCGCCCTGGACGCCCTGGGCGTCATCGGCTGGGTGGGCATCGTTCCCGCCGCGGACGAGGGGAGTGCCCGATGACCGCCGAAAACACCGCCGCGCCACCGGTCTCCCGCCTGCTGGGCGAGGGCCTGCTCTACGACGTGCTCCGCGATCGGCTGCCCGGCTTCGGCGGCGAGGACGGCCGCGGCCCGCTGGACGCCGCCGTCGAACCCGGCGAACGCGTGGTCCTGGCCCGGGAAGGCTGGGAGCCCGAGCGCGACCTGGCAGAGCAGACCGCGATCCGCGCACGCGGCGCCCTGCTGCTGCCCGTCCGCGTGATCGGCGACCTCGGCGTCGTCGGCCCCTGGGTGCGCCCCGACCGGCCCGGGTGCCAGGTCTGCGCCGAGCGCCGCCGCCGGCTGTGGCGCAAGCAGGATTTCACCCGTGAGCCGCTGGAAGGCGCACTCCCGGCGCTGCCGCTGCCTACGCCCCACCTGGACCACCTCGCGTCACTGGCCGCCCAGGCGCTGGGCACCGGACTGCTGGGCGAGTACGAACTCTACGTCGCCCGCGGCGACCTGGCGGGCCAGGTGCACCGCGCCAACCCGCTGCCGGGCTGCCCGGGCTGCTGCGACCTGCCCGACGACTCCGCCGAGGCCGCGCGGCTCCACCTGCGCAGCCGTCCCCAGCCCGACCCCGACGCCTTCCGCGCCCGCCCCGAAGGGCTGCCCGGCCCGGCGCTGCGCGAACGCCTGCACGACTGGCGCTACGGCCCGGTCGGTCACATCTTCCGCGCCGACAACTCCGCCGGCGCCCTGGTCAGCGCCGAGCTCGCACTCACAGGCGGCGAATCCGGCGAAGGCGGCTACGGCCGCGCCGCCGCCTACCCCGCGGCCGAGTCCGTCGCCCTGTACGAGGCGGCCGAGCGACTGGCCTCGGCCACCCCGCACGGCAAGCGCACCGTCGTCCACGCCGCGCAGAACGACCTGCCCGAGGCCGTGGACCTGCGTGAACTGGGGCTGCACGACCCCGCCTACTACGACCACCCGCTGTTCGCCTTCCAGCCCTACGACCCCGACCGCGCCACCGAATGGGTGTGGGGCTGGCGGACCGGCGCCCAGCGCCCCGTCCTGGTGCCCGAGCACGTCGCCTACTGGCACGTGGACCGCTGGCGACGCACCACCCGCGGCGCCCGGTTCCTGTTCGAGAGCTCCAACGGCGCCGCGATCGGCTCCAACATCGAGGAAGCGGTCCTGTACGGGCTGCTGGAGGTCATCGAGCGCGACTCCTTCCTGCTGTGCTGGTACACCCGCCGCCCGGCCCGCCGGCTGGACGCCGACGACGAGGTGCCGCAGCTGCGCGGTATGCGCGCCACCCTGCGCAGCCTGGGCTACCGGCTGCACCTGTTCGACATCGCCAGCGAGATCGGAGTCCCCGCGGTGCTGAGCGTGGTCGTGCGCGACGACGACGCCGGCCCGGTGGCCTTCTTCGCCGCCGGCGCCCACTGCGACCCCCGCCGCGCCGCCGCCTCGGCCGCCAGCGAGGCGGTCACCAACGCGGTGGTGCGGGCGCGCACCCCCGACGCCGAGCGCGCGGAGTTCGAGGCCGACGCCCGCGCGCTGCTGGAGGATCCGACCCGCATCCGGACGCTGCGCCAGCACACCGTGCTCTACAACCTTCCCGAGACCCGCTCGTGGTGGTCGTTCCTGGACACCGAGGCGAAGGGCGTCTCGTTGGCCGAGGCCTACGGCGACTGGCGCGCCCGTTGGCGGCGCGAGGACCTCACCGACTCCCTGCGAGAGGTGCTGGGAGCCTGCGGCGCCGCGGGGCTCGACCCGATCGTGGTCGACCAGACCGACCGGTGCACCCCCGACGCCCCCTCCACGGTGAAGGTGATCGTCCCCCAGGCCCTGCCGATGACCTTCGGACACGTGCACCGCCGGACCGAGGGCCTGCGGCGGCTGAGCGAGGTTCCCCAGGCGCTCGGCTACCGCTCGCCCGCGGATCCCGTCCCCGATCTCGCGGCGCTGCCGCCCCACCCGTTCCCGTGAGGAGGCCGGCCATGACCGCACCGACCGGCCGTCCCACCGCGGCCCCCGCACCCGCCTCCGACTGGAGCGACGAGCAACTGCTCGCCTTCGCCGATCTCCAGGCCCGGCCGATGCGCCTGGGCATCTCCACCGAGGGCGACGACCGCGCCCCCGTGCCGGTGCGCCCGCTGCCCGGCCCCGGCGTCCCGCTGCCCGGCGGGCTGCACCGCGACCTGGACGCGGCCGCCGACGACGACGCGGCACGAGCCGCGGCCGCAGTCACGGACACCGGCACCGTCGCCTACCCCCACGGCCGCGCCGCGCCCGACCTGCCGCTGCACCGCCGGGTGCTGGGGGTGCTGGCGGCCAGCGGGATACAGCGCTTCGAAGCGCGCAGCGCCGTGAACCCGCACCGCGGATATCCGGCGGCGCACTGCTTCTACACCGCCCACACCTTCCTGCTGGCCGACCGGGCGGGCTGGCACTTCGACACCGCCGGGCACCGGCTGCGCCCGGTCGCGGCCGCCCCGGAGGGCACGCCCGGCCCGGCCGACGCGGTGACCGCCGCCGGCGGCGCCGTGCTGGCGATCATGTGCCACCCGCGCAGCATCCCCTCCCGCTACCGGGAGCTGCGCTGGGCGCTGGCGCTGTGCGAAGCCGGCCACCTGGCCGAACTGCTGGTCCAATCGGCCCGCGCCTACGGCCTGCCGGTGCGGCTGTGCCGGGACTTCCCCGACCGCGCCGTGGCGGCGGCCGCCGGTGTCGACGCCGGCGAATGGATGCCCGCGTGCCTGGTCGAACTCGGCGCCGCGCGCGCCGAGGACGCGCTGCCGTCCGCCGATCCCGATCCCGATCCCGGCGCGGCGCCGCAGGACCCCGTTCTCGCGGCGGACCGCCGCGCCTGGGGCGCCGCACCTCCGGCCTCCCTCGACCGCACCGCCTGCGATCCCCGTCCCCGTCCAGGTGCCGGTACCGGCAGGAGCTGGGCCCGAGTGGTCTTCGAGCGCTCCTCCGGCCACGGCAACAAGGGCTTCACCGCCAGTCCCGCACCACTTGCCGGCGCCGCCCTCGACGACGCCGCGGCGGCGCTGGCCGACGCCCTGGGCGCCCAGTCCGCGCTCGGCGACGGCGGGATCCGCACCCTGCTGCTGGCCGACCGCATCGCCGAACGCGCACCCGGCCTGTACGAGATCGACCGCGCCGGCCGCGCCCGCCTCCTGGGCGCCGGACCCGGTCTCGCGGCCGTGCAGCGGGCGTTCAGCTACCCGCTGTCGCAGATGTCGGTCACCAGCTGCGCGGCGGCCCTCGTCTTCACCATGGACCAGCATGCCCAGCTCATCCGCCGGGGGCCGCGGCGGCTGCGCACCGCCCAGCTCGACCTGGGCGCGGCGGCGCAGGCGGCCGGGCTCGCGCTGAGCGCGCACGGCGCCTTCCTGCGCCCCGCCCGCAGCTTCGACCCCGATCTGCTCGCCGCCGAGCTGGAGCTGCCCGACGACCAGCTGCCCGGCTACATCGCCCTGCTGGGTACCAGCCGGTTCACCGACCTGTTCTTGGATGTGCGCCCATGACCACAGACCAGCATGCCCGGACCGACGGGGCGGCCGACACGGCGACCGGGGAGGCCGGGGACGCGCGCTCCTCGGCGCCCGGCCGCCGATGGCGCGCCGTGCACGCCTACTGCCACCGCGGCAAGTCGGCCACCGACGAACTGCTGGTACAGGCGGTCGGACCCGCCGTGCGCGATCTGCGCCGGCGCGGCCTCGCGCGCAACTGGTTCTTCATCCGCTACTGGCACGGCGGGCCGCACGTGCGGGTGCGCCTGGGCGGTCCCGACGCGGCTTCACTCGACCAGGCGGCCGCCGAACTGCGCCAACGCCTGTCGGATCACCTCGCGGGCGGCGAGGCCGGCGAGGAGCTGGACCCGGAGACCTTCTACGCCGCGTTCGCGCTGAGCCCCGACGAGATCGGCGAGATGGGCTGGCACGCCGACGGCACCGTCGTCGAAGCGGTCTACGAGCCCGAGACCGAGCGCTACGGCGGCGACGAGGCGATCGGACTGGCCGAGGACCTCTTCGAGGTCTCCAGCTCCCTGGCGCTGGCGGTCATCGCCAACGCGCCGGGCGAGCAGGCCCGCATCGGCACCGCCCTGGACCTGCTGCTGGCCTTCTGCCGCGGACTGTTCGAGCGCACCGCCGACACCGTGCGCTGGCTGCGCGAGTACGCGGTGATGTGGCGCTACCTGGACTCCGTTGTGGCCGAGCGCTCCGCGGCGATGCGCGCCGCCGCCGAGGCGACCTTCACGGCCGACTCCGAGCGGCTGCTCGCCCGGCGCGACCGGGACGCCGCCGGCGAGGGCGGCGCCGCGACCGCGCAGTGGTCCACCGCCGTCGCCCGCACCACCGCCTGGCTGCGCGAACGAGAGGAGCAGCTGACCGGATCGGCCGACGCGGTGATGGTCTCCCAGCTGCACATGCTCGCCAACCGGCTCGGCCTGAGCGCATCCGACGAGGTCTACCTCGCCTGGTTGGCCTCGCTGACGATCGCAGCGCCGGGGGAGCGGTCGGACTATTTCGCCGACGGCGCCGAGGCCCCCGACCGCGCTTACCACGAGCAGTCCAAGTTCCGCCCCACCGTCTTCGCCGAGCAGCGTCCCGCGCCCGGCGCCCCGCTCAAGCGGGGGCTGGAGTTCGCCAGCGGTGACCCGGTCCAGCTCCCCGTACCCGAGGAGCCGGAGCTGGCCCGCCCCCTGCACGAGGTGATCAGCGCCCGCCGCAGCGCCCGCACCGGCATGTCGGGGCGGCTGAGCCAGGCCGACCTCGGTGCGCTGCTGGGCTACGGAGCCGGCTATGTCGGGGGCGAACCCGCCGAGGTGGACGGGCGGCACGTCCTCAGAGGCGTGCGGGCCCATCCCAGCGCCGGCATGTCCTACCCGGCGGTCGTACGCGTCGCCGTCTACGACGTAGCCGGGCTGCGCCCGGCCGTCTACGAGTACCTGCCGGAGAACCACCGGCTGCAGCAGGTCGGCCAGCTCTCCCCGCCGGAGGCGCTGGTGGAAAGCTCGCCGTTCTTCCTCGGCGAGAACCCGCGCATCGACGTGACCGAGGTGCCGGCCGTGCTGTTCCTGGGCGCCGACATCACCGCGATGCGCCGCGGATACGGGCTGCGCGCCCACCGCTTCGCGATGCTCGAAATCGGCCACGTCGCACAGAACACCGTGCTCGTGGCGACCGCCCTGGGGCTGGCGACCGCCCCGGTCGGGGGGTTCTTCGACGACGCGGCCTGCGAGCTGGTGCAGTTCGACGGCTACGACGAGGTCCTGGGCTACATGCTCCCGGTCGGCGGTCGCCCCGCCGGTGCAACGCAGCACAACCACACGGAAGGTGCCAGTCAATGATCCCGCAGACAGAGCAGGAACCGCGGGCGGCCGCGGATCCGGACGGCGGCGACGCGATCACCGTCTCCGGGGTGTCCAAGTCGTTCGGGCCGGTACGCGCGCTGCGCGAGGTGGGCTTCGCGGTGCGCCGCGGTGAGATCTTCGGCCTGCTGGGCCCCAACGGAGCCGGCAAGACCACCCTGCTGGAGATCCTGGAAGGCCACGGCGTGCCCGACCAGGGCTCGGTGCGAGTGCTGGGCATGGACCCGCGCAAGGCCGGGGCCCGGTTGCGCGACCGGCTGGGCATCGTGCCCCAGCAGGCCAGCTTCGAGCTGTACCTGACCGTTCGGGAGCACATCCTGGCCTTCGGCGGCTACTACCGCTCCAGCCTGCCGGTGGACGAGCTGATCGACCTGGTGGGGCTGGGCGAGAAGCGGCGCTCGCTGGTGGGACGGCTCTCCGGCGGCCAGCAGCGCCGGCTCGACCTGGCGCTGGCGCTGGTGGGCGACCCCGACATCATCTTCCTGGACGAGCCCACCACCGGTTTCGACGTCCAAGCCCGCGACCGCGCCTGGAGCGTAGTGGAGGCGCTGCGGGACGCAGGCAAGACGATCGTGCTGACGACGCACAACATGGACGAGGCCCAGCAGCTCGTCGACCGGGTCGCGGTGCTCTACGACGGCTCCCTCGCCGCCATCGGCACTCCCGCCGAACTGCTCGCCGACCAGGCCAGCCGGATCGGTTTCCGCGCGGACGACACCGCCCCCGGCGACCTGCCCGCCCCGCTGGCCGACGCGGCGCGACTGGAGGACGGACGGATCGCGCTGGTGGTCGAGGACGCCGCCGAAGCGCTGCACGAGCTGACCGGCTGGGCGCGCGCGAACGGCCGGGCGCTGCCCGACCTGCAGGTCAGCCGGCCCGACGTCGAAGACCTCTACCTCTCGATCGTCGGCGCGCAGCAGCCCCGGCGCGAGACCGCCCTGACCACACCGTCCGGCGCACAGACAACGGAGTAGGACCAATGACCGCTGCCTCCATCCGAACGCGGCCCGCGGTGCCCGAAGGGGTGCCCAACCCGAGCCGCAACTGGCTCACGCTGCTCCTGCACGACATGCGCTACGGGCTCATCAGCGGGGCCCGCACGCCCTTCCCGCTGGTGACGGCGCTGTTCCTGCCGCTGTTCTTCAACGTGATGTTCAACCTGCTGCAAAGCGGCGAGACCGTCGGCGGGATCCCCAACGTCAGCGCGACCACGGCCACCATCGTCGTGTTCGTGGTGACCACGTCCGGCTACTTCAACATGGCCATCGGCATCACCGTGGCGCGCGAAAAGGGCGTGCTCAAGCGTGTGCGCCAGACACCCATGCCCAAGACGCTGCACCTGATGAGCCGTATCGGGGTCACCACGACGATGGCCGCCGCGTCGGTGCTGCTGATGATCGCGATCTCGATGGCGGCATTCGGCCTGGAGATCCGTCCGCTCGCGGTGCCCGGCCTGCTCCTGTCCTTCTTCGTCTGCTGCTTCACGTCGGCGGCACTGGGCATGGGGCTGAGCCGGTTCATCCCCACGCTCGAGGGCGGCGTGGTGATCGGCACCGCGACCCTGTTCCCGCTGCTGTTCCTCTCCGGCGTGTTCTTCCCGGTCGACCTGCCCGGGCCGCTGCAAACCGTCGTCGACCTGCTGCCGTTCGCGCCGATGGCCGACCTGGTGCGCACCGCCTTCGACCCCGGCGCCACCGGGCTCGCGGTGGACCTGCAGGCTCTGGCGGTCGTGACGGCCTGGGGCGCGGCCGGCCTGCTGTTCACGCTGAAGCTGCTGCGCTGGGAACCCCGCCGCTGACGCGTCCCGCACCGATAGCCGCAGCGGGTCCCGGCCCGCCGCAGCCCCCGACCCGCCGATCCACTGCGATCGGCGGGGCCGCAGAGAGAGGAGGAGCCCCATGGAGATGATCGCGGCGTTGCCGACAGCGGCGGGCGCGGCCACGCAGTGGGTGCTCGCGCCCTTCGCGCGGCTGGGCGAGCCGTGGCTCGGCGGCGCCTCGTGGGGGCTCGCCGTGCTGCTGGTGGGCACGGCCTGGCGGCTGCCGCTATGGCCGCTGCTGGTGCGCTCGGCCGCTGCGGGGATCGTCCGCACCCGGCTGCTCGCGGCGAACGCCGCCGAGCACGAGCCGCTCGGACGCAAGGACGCGGCGGCCCGCGCCGAGTGGGAGTTGCGCGAGCGCGGCCTTCGTCGGCCCGCCGAGGCCGCCGTCGGCCGCGCCGCCGCGCTGCTGCAGGTCGCCGCCGTGCTGGTCATCGTCGTGTGGAGCCGCACCGGTGAAGCCGCCGGCGCGGCCGCGTTCGCCGGGCTGGACAGCCTGGCGGCGCCGCCGGTCGCCTCGGGCCCGGGCGGCGTGGCCTGGGCACTGCTGCTGTGCGCGGCGGCCACGGCCACCGGGATCGCCGCCGAACGCGCCTCGGGCGTGCGAGACGAGCGGCGGCGCTTCTTCACCACCCGGATCGCACCGCTGATCTTCCTCGGATTGGGCCTGTTCCTGCCGGCGGCCACCGTGGTGGCCTTCGCCGCCGCGATGGTGCTCTCCCTGGCCGCCACACTCGCCGCGACGCGGACTCCGGCGGTGCGCGGCGACGCGGCGGCCGAGGAGCAGGGCCCTCAGCAGGAGCCCGCGGCCGAAGGGGGGATCGCGTGACCCCGAAGACGCGGCCCAGTGTGCGCGCGCTCCGCCTGCGCACCGACACCGACGGACGGATCGGCGCCGCCGCGGACCTCGCGGCCGCCGAGTGCCTGGCCGGCCAGGCCGCCGCCGGCGCGCGGGCGCACCTGCACACCGCGGCCTTCACCGGCCCGCTGGGGGAGTGGGCGCGCGCTTTGCAGCGCGGCGCACCCGACTCGGTCGTACTGGCGGCCGACCGCACCGACGAACGGCTCGCCGCGCTGCTCGCCGAGCGGCTGCACGGTTGCGAGGTCCGCGTGTGCGCTCCGGACGAACTGGCCGGTGCGCTCGCTCGCGCCACCGGCCTGGAGCCCGCCCCCGGCGCCTCCCCCTACGCGACCCGCGTACTCGCCCCCGCCCAGGCCGCCGTCGCCGGTGTGCGGGTACAGCACCCCGCCGACACCCTGGCCGACCTGGAACTGCTTGCCCGCCGCTCGACACGCCCGGCCGAGATCGAACTGCACCCCGGCCCCGCACAGGAGCAGACCGCGGTCGCCGACGAGCGTCTGGCCGCCGGGATCGGTTCCCTCGGCGAGCGGCTGGTACGGGCGGGACTGCGGCTGCGGCCCCGGCTGCGCACCGGTGCGCTGTCCTCCTCAGCTGCCGAGCACCTGGCCGCGGCCGGTATCACGCGAATCCTGCTGACCGCCGAAGCCGGCCCGGGCGAGGAGCGAATCCTGCGGGCGGCGCTGAGCGCGGCGACCGCCGCCGGCCTGCACTGCTCCGTGGAGATCTCCGTCCCCGACACCCCCGACAGCGCCGCCGCGGTGGGCCGGCTGCTGCGGGCCTGCCCCGACGCCCGGGCCGCCCTGCCCGGAGGCGGCCTGGCGGGACTCGCCGCCCGCGGCGCCTTCGGCGGCGTGCCGCCGCACGCCGTTCCGGCCGCCGAACTGCGCCGCCACCGCCGGACCCAGCGCGCGCAGGCCCGCCGGGCCCTCGCCGGCGGGTACCGCGACTCGGCCATCGGCGCCGGGGCGCACGACCTGTGGTGGGAGCACAGCGACCCGGTCGCGGCACACACCGGATGGGTCGCCGACGTGGTCGCCGCGGGCGGTACCGTCCTGGTGCCCCCCGAAGGCGCGCAGACGCCCGTGCACCCCCGGCCGGTGCCCGCCGACGCCGCGGGCCCGGTGCGCGACTACGCCGCCGACGACGGCCGGGGCAGCGGAGTGCTGCTGGTCCGCACGGAGGACGATCGCGACGCCCTGCTCGCCGACGCCGACGCGGCGTGGCACGAGGGCGTGCTCGCCCAGCGGCTGTCCAACCCCGGATCGACGCTCGCCGGACTGTGCCGCCTCGGTCTGGGCGAGTGCCCCGCGGCGCGCGGGCGGCGGCTCTACGTCGACCCCGGCGGCCGGGTGCGCGGCGGCCCGCACGGCCCGGTGCTGGGCAAGGTCGGCGATCCGCTGGAAGCGCTCAGGGCGGCGCTGCGCGAGCACACCGGTCCGGGATGCGCCTGCCTGCCGAGCACGTGGGCGGCACCCCGTCCCCGCCCCTGGCTGGGCCGGGTCGTGGACGCAGCGCGCTCGGCGGCTGCACTGCGCACGGCCGCGGCACGTGGCGAGCACCCGGCGCCCGAGTCCGCGAACCGGGACCTTCCCCAAGCCCCGCCGGCCGTCAGCGGCCTCGGCGGCCCACTCGGCCACACCGCCGCCCCCGCGCCCCGCTGGCCCGACGGCCTGGTGATGCTGCGCGACGGCGGCGCCCACCTGCTGCACCACCGGAGCTCGGGTACCTGGGCCACGCTGCCGACGCCGCTGGCCGCGCTCATCGAGCTGCGCCTGGACCTGGGCGTCGGCGCCGCCGACCACCTGGTCCGCCACCACTCCATGCCGGCGTCCCAGGCGTCGGCGGCCCTGGAGCACGCCGCCGCCGCGCTGGCGCGCGTGACCCGCGGCCCCGATCCCGCCCGCGACGCAGCCCACCACCCGTAGTACGGACGGAGACCATCGAACATGATCCCCCACCACGGCGCAGGCGCCGAGTATCCGCTGTGGCACCCGATGACCCCCATGGCGAGCTACCTGAAGGCGCCGGTGACCATCACCGGCGGTTCCGGCGCCCGCCTGTTCGACGAGGAGGGCACCGAGTACCTCAGCGCGAACGCCGCGCTGTGGAACGTCCACTGCGGGTTCGACGAACCCCGCATCGGGGACGCGATCCGCGAGCAGCTCGACTCGCTGCCCTACGGCACCCTCTTCCGCTTCGCCCACGAGCCGGCGCTGCAGCTGGCGCGCCGGCTCGTCGAACTGGCGCCCGCCTCCGGGCTGACCCGCGTCTTCTACGGGACCTCCGGCGCCAGCGGGGTGGACGCCGCCCTGAAACTCGCGCGCCGCTACCAGCGCCTGGTCGGACGGCCCGGCCGAGCGAGCGTGGGTGCGCTGGCCGACTCCTACCACGGCACGCTCTACGGAGCGCTCTCGGTGACCGGGGAGGACCTGGGCCAGGACGAGTACGCGGTGGACCGCAGCACGGTCGTACACGTCCCCACCCCCCTGGACGCCGAGACCGCCGCGGCGGCGCTGGAGCGCCTGCGTGAACGGGCCGACGGCCTCGCCGCCGTGATCGTGGAACCGATCCTGGGCTCGGCCGGCGTGCTCGTGCCCCACCAGGACTTCTTCACCGGCCTGGGCGAGCTGTGCCGCTCCCGCGACATCCTGCTCATCGCCGACGAGGTGGCGACCGGGTTCGGCCGCACCGGCACCATGTTCTGCTCGGAGCAGTTCGGCCTGGAACCCGATCTGGTGGTGCTGTCCAAAGGCATCAACAGCGGCTACCTGCCGCTGTCGGCGGTACTGGTGCACGAACGCGTCTGGTCGGCGTTCCAGGAGCGAGAGGCGTCCCTGCTCACCGGCGAGACCCAGGCGGGCAACCCGCTGGCCTGCGCCGCCGCGCTCGCCACTCTGGAGGTCATCGAGGACGACAAGCTCGTCGCCCGCGCCGCCCGGCTGGGAGCCGAGCTGTCCGCCGCGATCACCGACGCGCTGCCGCGCGCCCGCGGCCAGGCGCGCGAGCCGGTGGGGCGCGGTCTCATGCTCGGCGTGCACCTGCAGGGCAGCGGCGGTCTGCCCGGCATGGACGAGGTGAACGCGGTCGTCGAGCGCTTCCGATCCCTGGGAGTGATCGTGCACCCCTCCGAGCGGGGGTTCGGCCTGCTGCCGCCGCTGGTGGTCACCGAGGACGACATCGGCACCATCGCCGAGGCCGCCGCCCGCGTCTTCGACGAACTGGACCTGCGATGAACGCGCCCGAGCGGGGTTTCGTCTGGCAGGTGCCCACGCGCACGGTGTGCGGGTCGGGCGCCCTGGACGGCGTCGGCCCCGAGGCGGCGGCGCTGGGAAGCGCCGTCACGGCCGTCGTGGACGCGCACGTGGCGCAACTTCCGGCGGCGGCGGACGCGCTGGCGGGGATGGCCGCCCACGGCGTGGCGCCGGTCGCCGTCCACGAGTTCGCGGGGCCGCCCACGATGGAGTCGGTACGTGAACTCGCCGCGGCCGTGGGCCGCAGCGGATCCGACGCCGTGCTGGCGGTGGGCGGCGGCAGCGCCATGGACGCGGCCAAGATCGCGGCCCTCGCCGCCACTAACCCGGGCCTTCTCGACGACCCGCGGTGGGACCGGCAGGGCGTGGTCGAGCTGGACGGGCCGGAGGAGGATCGCCTCCGTCCGGGACTGCCGACGCTGCTGGCACCCAGCACCGCCGCCACCGGGTCGGAGCTGAACGGCGTCGCCGCGCTGCGCCACGCGGGCCGGAAGCGGCTGCTGGCCTCGGGGCTGCTCGCACCCTCCACCGCGCTCATCGACCCGGCGCTGACGGCGACTCTGCCCACCGCGCGGCTGGCCGAGGGCGGTGTGGAGACCCTGTGCCGCATCATCTGCCCCTATCTGGCCTCCGACGACGCGCTTCCCGTCACCGACGCGCTGGCCGAGGCGCTGGCCGCGCACTGCCTGCGCGCGGTATCGGCCGCGTGCCGCTTCCCGGAATCCGAGCGCGCTCGCACGGACCTCGCGTGGCTGGTGTCGGTCTCGGCCACCCGTCTGGAGGGTCTGGGCCGCTCGCCGTGGGGACACGTGCTCTGGTACCTGCAGGACGCCGTCGCCGACCTGGCGGGCACCGCCAAGGGGCCGGCGATGGCCGCGCTGCTTCCGGCCTACCTCGCCGAGGCCGCCGAGGCCGTCGCGGGCGGAGTCGGCGCCCGGTGGGGCGGGTCCGAACGGCTCGCCAGGTTGGCTGATGCCCTCGCCGCCGAACTCGGCCCCGACGCCCACGCCGACCTGCCGGGCGCGCTGGCCCTTCGGCTGGGCGAGTGGGGGCTGCCCACCGATCTGGGGCGACTGGGTCTGGACCGCACCGCGGTGGAAGAGGCCGCCGACCGTACACACCTGGTGTGGGGAAGCACCGGCCTGCTCGACGGCGTCGGCCGCGGTGAGCTCGCCGGTTTCCTCCACCGCGCCCGGCAGCCGCCGGGCGCCTCCATGACCCCGGGAGAGGGCCGCGACCCGCTCCCGGCTGCCCAGCACACCGCTATCCCGGAAAGGAGGTGAATTTCCATGGACAAGACTCAGACGGTCGACTTCGGTGACCTGGACCTGGGCGACCTGTCGTTCGACTCGGTCGAGGTCGCCACGGTCCGCGACGCGGTCGCTCTGCCCGAGACCGGAGCTTCGTCGGCGTCCAGCTCGTGCGACTCGTGCTCGTGCTGCGTCGGGTGCTCCTGCTGCTCGGTCTGCTCCACCTGAGTGGGGTGAGCCGTGGTCCCCGGAGTGTGTCCCCCTTCCGGGGACCACGGCCGATCGTGTCTCGATCCGGTTGGTGAGAAGAAGGAGAAACAATCATGAACAAGGCTCCCACGGTCGACTTCGGTGACCTGGACCTGGGCGACCTGTCGTTCGACTCGGTCGAGGTGGCCACCGTGCGCGACGCGGTCGCTCTGCCCGAGACCGGAGCTTCGTCGGGCTCCAGCTCGTGCGACTCGTGCTCGTGCTGCGTCGGGTGCTCCTGCTGCTCGGTCTGCTCCACCTAAGCCGACGCCACGCACGCCGTGGCCCTTGAGCGCCTGCGGGCTCCTCGAGGGCCGCGGCCCCGAAACTTCACCGTCCCCCCGGGAGGAGGTGAACAAGAATGGACAAGGCTCCCGCGGTCGACTTCGGTGACCTGGACCTGGGTGACCTGTCGTTCGACTCGGTCGAGGTGGCCACCGTGCGCGACGCGGTCGCTCTGCCCGAGACCGGAGCTTCGTCGGGCTCCAGCTCGTGCGAGTCGTGCTCGTGCTGCGCGGTGTGTTCGTGCTGCTCGGTCTGCTCCACCTAGCACCTCCCGCGAGTACCTGAAGCGGGCCTTCCGGATCCCCGTCGGCCCCGGGAGGCCCGCGATCCCCGCGCCCCCGCCACCGTTGATCTTGTACCTACCGTGAGTGAAAACGTCTTGGTGTGACGGTAGCTACAAGATCGACGAGTGTCAGGGGCCGGGGGTCCGCTCGCCGGGGCAGCCCAGCAGGTAGCCGTGGTCGCGGGCGTAGTAGAACAGCTCGGCCCGTGTCTGCAGCCCCAGCTTCTCGCGGAGCGCGGCCCGGTCTCCTTCGATCGTGCGCGTGCTGACGTGCAGTATCGAACCGGCCTCCTCGGTGGTGTGCCCGCTGGCGAGAAGCCGGATCACCGCGCGTTCCCGCTCGGTGGTGGGGTCGCAACTGCCGCCGGCGAGCTTGCCGCCGATACTGTGGTGCATGTACGGGACGCCGTCCGCCACCGCCCGCAGCGCGGCGAGCAGTTCGTCGAGGCTGGAGGTCTGCGGCAGGTAGGCGTGCGCTCCGGAGCGCACCGCCTCGCGGACCAGATCGGTCTCCTCATGACGACTGATCACCACGACCCGGGTGTGTGCACTCGCACGGGAGATCTCCTCGAACGGATGCACGCCCTGGAAGCAGAGGTCGGTTAATAGGATGTCCTGGTTCGCGCCGCGCGCGGTCCGGTTGATGTTTACCGGGCAGCTCACCTCGGCGACGACCTCGAACCCGGCCTGGGCTGCGAGCATCCCGTGCCAAGCGGCGCGGCTCAGGGAATAATGGTTGGCGATGGTCAGGGTGATGGGGGATTCGGAATCGCGCATGCGGCGTGTCAATTCGCCTGTGCGGGCGGGCCGTCTCCGCCTTCGGAGAGTAAACGGCTGATTCGTTGCCACGGGCAGCCGGGACCGGATGTCGGAGCGGTGGTTTCTGCATTCACCCGCGTTGCGCCCACGTAGGACCCTTTCGCTCGATCGATATCCGCCCGGGGCCATGTAGGGGGCACGCGGGCTTCGGTGTTGCGCTCTCCACACGCGACAGTAGGTGCGGTGGACAGGAGGAGACCGCCAGGGTGTCGCGGTCCTCCCGCGTGGGAATGGTAGGGGTCACCACTCACGCCGGTCGATTCAGCGCGCCTGGTCCGCCCGATTCTGAATTCAATTGTTACTCGAGCCCGTTGGGGGCGGGCGGTTCATTGTCGGGAGACCCGGTATTCGCTCAACGTTCAAGCACTGGATTCGATTGCCCTTGGCGAGTGGTGGAGTGATCATCCAGGTGGCCTACGATAGGCCCACGCGTGGGTGTATGCAATCATGGTGGAGAAAGTGGTCCGAGGGGTGTAGGGAACCGTTATCCGCCGTGCGGGTGAATGCGCTCGGCCCCGGGCGGCGGACCCCCGCCGATCAGCGGAAACGCCGGCCCTCGTCGCGTCGGTAGGCCCACACCGCCAGCACCGCGGTGGCGAGGGTCCAGCCGCCCAGCACGGGCAGCGCCGCCGGCGAGACGGACGCGTCGCTGACCGCCCACACCGACAGTTCCCGGGCGGCCCGCGTGGGCAGCGCATGCGAAGCGGTGTCCAACCAGGCGGGGAAGGTATCGGGGGGTAGGAACAGCCCGCCCGCGAAGGCCATCGGGAACATGATCGCCTGGGCCGCGGGCAGCGCGCCCTTGATCGACATGCTGAAGCCGATCGCGAACCCGCCGAAGAGGAACGGTAGCGAGGCGAGCATGATCACCGGCAGAGCCAGGGCCGCCGCGGAGGGCGGGAGCTGTGCCTCGGTCAGCAGCGGAGCCAGCACCGCGACGGGGATGACGGCCAGCAGGATGTAGGCGAATCCGTTGAGCAGCCGCCCTGCCATGCGCGGCGCCGGACCGGCCGGCAGCGTGCGCAGGTAGGGGTCCCAGGCGCGGGCGCGCTCCTCGGCCACGCCGACACCGAAGTTCAGCAGGCAGGCGTTCATCACGGCGAAGACGGTGATCTGCGCCGTCGCCAGGGTGGCCGCCCGCGGGTCGTCGGCGATCGCCCCGTTGGGAACGACGAAGAACAGCATCAGCACGGTCGGGAAGGCGACGTTGAAGCCCAGGGCGATGGGGACGCGGGCGGTCTCCAGGAAGAGCAGGCGGGCGTGCTGCACGGCGAGTGTCATCGGGAAGCCTCCGCGGGGTCGGCGGCGGACTCGGCCGGGGCGCCGGGCGCCTCGTCGGCCGGGGTGGATTCGGCCTCGATCTCCAGGAACGCCTCTTCCAGGCTGGGGCGGTGGATGTCCAGTCCGCTGAACGCGGCCCCGCTGCGCACGAGGTCGCGTACGAGCGCGTCGGTGTCGTCGGTGTAGAGGATTCGGCGGTCGCCCCGGTACTCACGGGCCACGACGCCCTCCAGCTCGGGCACCTCCTCGGCGCGGAAGCTGACGGACTGGCGGGAGGCGGCCTCGGTGACCTCCTGCGGGGTGCCGTCGGCGACCACCCGCCCGCGCTTGAGCACCACGATGCGCTCGGAGAGCGCCTCCATCTCCTCCATGTAGTGGCTGGTCAGCAGGATCGTGCCGCCGCTGCCGATGTAGGAGCGGACGCCCTCCCACACGGCGCGGCGGGCCGAGACGTCCAGTCCGGTGGTGGGCTCGTCGAGCACCACGAGTTCGGGTTGTCCCAGAAAGGCCAGACCCACGGCGAGGCGGCGCTGCTGCCCGCCGGAAAGGCTGCCGGTCTGGCGCTTCTCCAGGCCGATGAGGCCGAATCGCTCCAGCAGGTCGGCGGCCGGAAGCGGGTCGGGGTAGTGGCGTGAGACGAAGTCGATCACCTCCCGGACCCGCAGGGTCTCGGGCAGGCCGGTCTGCTGCGGGGTCATCCCCAGGCCCCGGCGGCGCCGGGGATCCTGCGGGGAGCCGCCGAGCAGTTCGACATGCCCTTCGCTGGGGCGGCGCAGTCCGCACACCAGGTTGATCAGGGTGGACTTGCCGGCGCCGTTGGGGCCGAGCAGCCCGAGAACGGCTCCGGGTTCGATGTCGAGGCTGACGCGGTCCAGCGCCAGCGCGGTCCCGTAACGGCGGGACACGTTCATCAGCCGGGCAAGGGGAGGGGTCACCGGGCGCCTCCGGGAGGGGTGTCGGCGGTGTCTGTATCGGGATCGTTGGCGCCCAGGAGAGCCTGTAGCGCTTGGACGTACTCCTCCAGGGCGTGGCGGCCCTGGGGGGTCAGTGAGAAGTAGGTGATGGGGCTGCGGCGTTCGTAGGTCTTGACGCTGTGCACGTACTCGGCCTCTTCGAGTTTGCGGATGTGCACCGAGAGGTTTCCGGAGGTCATGCCGAGGATCTCGCGCAGCCGGGAGAAGGAGAGCTGGTCACCGGGCGGCAGCGCCTGCAGGGTGACCATCACTCGCAGACGCCCTTGTGCGTGGATGACGGGATTGAGATCCGGTAGAGGATTCACTGCTTTTCACCCGACCGTCTCGACTTAGGCCCGCCGCGAGCGGGAGGGACGGCGGAGGCTCAGCGCGGCCGCGGCGGCGAGGAACCCGCCGCCTCCTCCGAGGGCGAGCACGAGGTAGGCGTGCGGCATGCCGACCAGGAGCGCCAGTGCGTCGGCGGCCAGGATCCATGCGCCCAGTCCGAAGCGCAGTCGATCGTGGTCCCAGGCCGCCGAGACCATGTGGACCAGTCCGATGACCAGCAGCGAAAGCCCGGCGAAGGCGAGCCAGACGAGCGGGGCGGAGGCACCGCCCCGGTACAGGCTCCACGCGAGCACACCGACGAGGGCGAAGCCGGCCACGTAAGCCCACCCGATTCGCGCGCCGGCCAGCGCGGAGGGACCGCGCAGGCCGCGGTTGAGGCGGATGTCGTGGCGGGTGGTGACGGTGAGCGCCGCCAGCAGCGCCAGGAACATCACGACTCCCGCGACCGCGGGCGGCACTCCCGAGAGCACGGTGCGCTGCAGGTAGAGACCGCCGTATCCGACGAGTAGGGCCAGGCCCCACACGGCGAAGAGCAGCCGCCAGTCGGGCGCCAGCTCATTCGCGGCCGCGTCGCGCTGCCGCTCGATGAGCTCGCGCGTCTCGGCCGGATCGAACGGCGCGTCCTCGGTGGGGCGCCCGTTGTCCTCCGCTGTCATCACGCCGTCTCCCAAAGTCGTTCTGAAGTGCCAAGCAATTTGTATCACAAAGTACTTTGCAGAGACAGACACGGCCCGAGGGGCGAGCGTCGGCTCCAGTTGGCGGGTTTCCTCGGCGCCCACTACGTCGATTCGCTGGGCGGGGCGGCCCGGGGGGCGGCTGAGGCGGCTGCCGGGTGGCCCGGCAGCCGACCGGCCGACCGGCTGTCCCCGCCGTTCTCGGCGTTCGCCGGGTCACGTCCAGCGGTCGCGCTCGCGCTCCAGTCCGTCGAGGACCAGGTCGAGTCCGACGTCGAACTCTTCGGTGTAGGCGTAACCGGGCTGTAGAGCCAGGTCGGCGATCATCTCCGCGAGGTGCGGGAACTCGTCGCGAGGCAGATTCTCCAGGATGGCGCCCCCCACGCCTTCGAGGTCGGCGGGCGGCTCGAAGGGCAGGCTGAGCTGCTGGAGCGTGAAGCCGTAGATGTAGCCGTCCAGTACCGAGAGCGCGTGTGCGGTGCCGGCGACCGAGAAGCCGCCCGAGCGCAGGCAGCCGATCACCGCGTTGTGGTGGCGCAGAGTCGCACGGCCCGGGCTGGTCCGCGAGTCCATCAGGGTGATCGCCCACGGGTGGCGGGTCAGCGCGTCGCGCATCGAGGCCGACCGGCGGCGCATCGCGGTCTGCCAGTCGGCGTCGTTCGACGGGAGTTCGACCTCGGCGAAGACGCTGTCGACCATGCCGTCCAGGAGCGCGCTCTTGTTGCGGAAGTGGTGGTACAGCGACATGGCCTCGACGCCGAGCCGCTTGGCCAGCGTGCGCATGCTCGGCACACCCGTGCCTGACTCGTCCGCCAGCGCGACGGCCGCCTGAAGCACCTTCTCCCTGCTGAGCGGATTGCGGCGCGTCGTTTCGGTCGGCTCCGTGGTCACCAGGCTTCTTCTCCTATCCGGATCGACGACGCTGCTTGACAACCTTACACCGCAAGGCTGTACCTTACGGCGTAAGAGAGGCGCGATCCGAGGAGAGAGTGATGGAACCGACCGGTGCGGACGGGGCCGAGAGGCCGGGAGCAGGCAAGCGGATGTGCATCGTCGGCGCGTCCGGCAAGCTCGGGCGCTACATGGTGCAGCACGCGTTGGACCGCGGGTACGAGGTCGTGGGGGTGTGCCGCGAGCAGAGCGTGCACAAGCTCGCCGCGTTCGAAGGGCGGATCACGGTCGTCCCAGGGGCGACCGATTCCGACGCCGTCGTCGCGCGGGCGGTGCACGGATGCGACGCCGTGCTCACGGTGCTGGTGCCGTGGGGGGTGCACCATTACGCCTCCGGCACCGCCCAGGCCGTGCTCGACCACGCGCGTCCGGGTGCCCGGTTGGTGTTCTCCTGCGGCTGGCACATCACCCGCGACGGCGAGGACGTCTACAGCCGCAGGTTCACGGCCTACGCGGCCGTGCTCGGGCGGTTGGCGAAGCTCGCCCGGGTCGTGGACGTCGACGACCAGGTGGAGGCGTGCCGGCGGGTCTTCGCCAGCGCCACCAGGTGGACGGTCGTGCGCGGCAGCGACCTGGAGGAGGGGGACGGCCAGGGCCTTCCGGTGTGGAGCAGGCACGTGGGGGACCCCGTGCTGGAGAGCAGCCTGACCCGCCGCGTGGACTACGCCCGGTTCATGGTCGAGGCGGTGGAGGACGACGCACTCGTCCGCGAGGCCCCGGCCATCGTCGGACGGCTGACCCCGTCCGCCCTCGCCTATGCCCGCACCGACGCCGACGGCCCGGCGTGAGCGCCCGGTCCGGAACCGAGCGGTCGGCTCGGCATCCCGTCGGGCCCTCAGCAGACCGGGGAGGTTCCGCCATGACCGCACCGAAGACGCTCGCGAGGCTCGCGGGCTCGCTGTACCTGCTCGTCGCCGTGTTCACCGTGTTCGCCGGAGTGGTGAACACCCGCATCGTCGAGCCGGGGGACGCGGAGACCACGGCCGCCAACATCCGGGCCTCGGCCGCCCTGTTCCGCATCGGCTTCGTCAGCGAGTTGGTGGGCGCCGTGTGCTTCCTGCTGACGGCCATGGTCCTGTACCGGCTGCTCAAGCACGTCAGCAGGGCGGCGGCCCTCGCGATGCTCACCTTCGTCGCGGTCAGCGTCGCGATCCAGAGCCTGAACCTGCTCAACCAGAGCGCCGGCCTGATAGCCGCCACAGGCCGGGGCCCCGCCGGCGCACTCGGGCCGGCCGGTTCCGACGGACTGGCCATGCTGTTCGCCGACATGTACCACGACGGGTACCTCATCGCCCAGACGTACTTCGGCCTGTGGCTGCTGCCGCTGGGCTACCTGGTCGTCAAGTCGGGCCACTTCCCCAAGGTGCTGGGAGTCCTGCTGGTCATCGGATGCCTCGGCCACCTCACGGACGTGTTCGCGCGCCTCCTCGCCCCCGGCTTCGGCGCGGCGGTCTCACCGTTCGCCATGACCCCCGCGGCGGTCGCGGAACTCGCGTTCATCGCGTGGTTGCTCGTCAAGGCCGTGCGGGTGCCCGACCCCGAAGCGCGGACCCCGGGCGCCGCGCCCGCCGCTCGACGGCCGCGCCGCAGTCGCTCCGTGTCCGGTTAGCGCTTTCGGCTTCGCGGGTAGGGGCGCTTCTGCACGGGAGGAGGGATCAATGAGTCACGAGCCGACGCCCAGCCGTGCGGCGATCAAGGGGCACCCCATTCATCCGATGCTGATCGCGCTGCCGATCGGCCTGGTCATCGCCGCGTTGGCCGCGGACATCGGGTATTTGGCCGAAGGGTCCCGGGCCTGGGCCCTGGCCGGACTGTGGCTGGTCGGCGGCGGCCTCTTCAGCGGCCTGGCGGCAGCCGTGCCCGGTTTCGTGGACTTCATCGGAATCCAGAAGATCCGCAAGAGCGCTGCGGCGTTGCGGCACGGAGCCGCCAACGGTGTCGTGCTGGTTCTGCTCCTGGTCTCGTTTCTGCTGAGGGTTCCCGATCCGGAAGGCGCGGTGCTGCCGACGGGGCTGATACTTTCGGCGCTCAGCACAGCGATCCTCGGTTATTCGGGGTGGCTCGGCGGTGAGCTCTCCTACAGGCGCATGTTCGGCGTCAATCCGTCGTAGCAGGAGGCGCGGCGCCGAACCGGGCCCCGATCCGTCGCGGGCCGTGCGGACACGAGCCGCCCGAACCGCCGCCCGGGCGAGACATCACCTCCCTGACCGCCCGATAGGCGATGGACCGGTGGGCGCCGTCGGGTCGCCCGAGCCGGCCAGGGTGGGCGCCCCACCGGCGACCGCCCCCAGGGCACAGGTTCCCGGCCGCCATCCCTCAGCTTTTTCACGGTGAGAGCGCGTAGCCGAGCCCGCCCCCTGCGATCGCCCGGTCGGCGCATGCACGTCCTCGCGACCGCCCGCGGGACGGGGCTGCCGCGGGCTCGCCCGCGGCAGGGGGAGGAGGCAAGCGGTGGGGCGGATCGGATGACGCTCCGACGCCCCGGTGCGGCAGGGTCCGGGGGCGGGACACGGCGGGAGTCCAGCACGGCCGCGGCGGCCCGCCGGCACCCGGGTCGGCGGTGCCAGGCGCGCCATCCCGGTCGGGCCTGACCCGGTAGAGCCGGCCGTCGGGCGAGGGGGAGACGCCCTGGGGGCGGGTCCCCGACAGCTTTCCCGCCCCGAATCTCCAGGTCGGTGCACAGCGCCGAATTCGGGCGCTCTGCACGCATTGTGGCGATACGTGGCTACAAGTAGCATCAGGGCGACCCCACAGGGTCACCGACGACCGGTATCAGCACCCTCACCCCCAGGGAGCCCCCGCATGCTGAGACGTGTCCTCACACCCCTTCTGATCGCCCTGAGCGCGCTGGCGCTGGTGGGCGCCGCACCGGCCGCCGCGGCACCCGCGGAGCAGTCCCAGCCGCTGCGCCAGACCGTCCTGTACTACGACGCCGGCCAGGCCGCGGAGTACACCTCCGCCGTCTCCGAGGCCGTGGACGTGTGGAACTCCAGCGTCAGCAACGTCCGCCTGGAACCGGCCTCCGCCGGCCGGCGCGCCGAGATCCGCATCATCGCCGACGACGGCTGGCCCCGCGCCCACCTGGGGCCGGTGCGCCCGGGCGGGCAGGTCACCGTCTGGATGGGCCGTGAAGGGACCGCCGAGGGCTACGACGCGGTGCGCATCGCCGCGCACGAGCTCGGCCACAGCCTGGGCCTGCCCGATGCCAAGCCCGGGCCGTGCTCGTCGCTGATGTCCGGCTCCACCGGCGGTGTGAACTGCACCGACCCCTATCCCGACGCCTCCGAGCGCTCGCGGGTCGAGGCCAACTACGGCAGCGGCCTGACCGGCGGGCGGCCCACCGACGGGCAGCTTCTGGTCGATCGCGCCTGATCAGGCGCCCGCACGCCCGCACGCCCGGAGGTGCCGAGAACGCCCGCGCCGGCCTCGACGCCTCCGGGCGGATGCGGAGCGGCTGCACGCGGTGGCAACGCCGGTTCGCCGGTTCCGGTGTTGCCACCGACGAGGACGCCGAGTCGTGTGCCCACCCAGGCGACGGACCTCTCGCTCGTCGGCACCGAGGGTGGCCCGGCCGAGCGGCAGACGCTGCCGGAGGAGGGTGCTCGCGGCGGGCGGGTGTGAACGGTCGACCGGCGGGCCGAGTCTGCGATCAGCGCCAGACGCCGACGATCACCGCAATGACGACCAACTTCACGAGCCAGTCACCCAGGTGAATCGCAGCGAGCCTCCACGGCACCTTCTCGTGTACGACGGAGCCCGACAGGATCGTGACCGGGAATCCGACCCACACCACCAGGCCGAGCAGGAGGGCCTGCATCCACCCCTCGGTTCCGGTCCACGCCGCCAGGACGGCGAGCACCGCGGCGACCACGAGGCTGCGCGCCACTTCCACGAGCATCGTCCACGCCGGCGGCCGCCCCGAATCGGCGTACGCCTCACTCAGTCGCGCGAGCCGCCCAGCGAACACGGCGTACCAGATACCGCTCAGGACGAAGGCGACCGCGGTCGCCACGAGGATGGCCAGATAGTCGAGGTCCGTCATCGCTGCTCCTCGGGCTGGGAATGATCGGGTGCACCGCCGACGGCGGCGGTACGGCTCAGTTCTCGAGTACGGCCTTGAGCACCGCCAGGCGTTCGCGCCAGTACGCCTTGGCGTCCTTCGCCGATTCGGCGTCGGGCAACCGCTCGTGCTCCACGTGCACCGTGGTCTTGCCTCCGCCCTTGTCCGAGAAGCCGACGCTCAGCCGGGTCGGCCCGCCCTCCCAGGTGAAGCGGGCCGAGCGTCCGGGATCGGCGGTGCGTGGGGCCACGACGGCGCCGGGTAGCCAGCGCTCGCGCACGGCCGTGTCGACGAAGGATGCGAAGAGGCGGTCGGTCGGGGCCGCGATCGTCTTGCCGGCGGTGACCGCATACGTGCCGTCACGGCGTGCACCCGGAGCGCGCAGACCGCGGTCCTGTTCGAATTCGACGATGAGCTTCTGGGCCCACCATCGGCTGACGTGCCGCTCGCCGGTGAGCCATGCGGCGATCTCCCGGTACGGACGGCCGGCGGCACCCCATTCGTCGAGCAGGGTGAACCACTCCTCGCGATCGCAGCCGGTCGCGCCCCTCACACCACCGCCGGAGCGTGGTGCGAGGGCGGGCCGCCCGCCTCGCGAGGATGCTTTTGCGGGTGCACTGGAGTCCCGTGGGTTCAAGGTGCTCTCCTTCGCTCGGTACCACTGACAGGTCAGACCGGCCCCGGCGCGGGAACTCATCGGACATGAGCCGATCCGGTGGGCGGGCCGATCTCGACCGTGCGCTCGACCGCCGCGGGCGCGAAGAACGCCAGCAGCGCCTCGGCTTCGGTCCGCAGGCCGGCCTCCTCGCCGCCGCGCAGCCGCCTGAACGGCCACAGGCGCAGCACGGCGCTGCGGCGCTGCGTGCTGATGCGCCAGCCGCCGGCCGCGAACCCGTCCAGCAGCACGAGGCCGGGATCCACGCCGTTCTTACCGCCGAACCCGTGTTCGCGCAGGTCCGCGGTCACGATCCGGTCGAGCGAGGCGTAGGACCACCGCAGGTTGTCGAATTCGTAGAGCAGGCGCGGCGGCGCCGGGGTCTCGGGGGCGGGGCGCGGAGCGTCGGGCAGGTCGAACAGCTCCCTTCCGTCCTCGCCGCGGAAGGCCCTCAACCGCGGCCGCAGCCCCTCGAAGACCTCGCCCAATCGGGTCAGCCCGCACCACCTCTGCGCGTCGAGGACGGACGCCGGGCCGAACGCGGCAAGGTAGCGCAGCACCAACTGCTCCAGGGTGAAGGGCTCCGGGAGCGGCCGGTCCAGCCAGACCTCCACCGGCGAGTGCTTCGCCTGCGCGCTGCGCCCCCACTGCCCGCGCGGGGGCAGCTGAGCCAGCGGCAGGAGCGTGCGGACCCACTGTGCGAGTGCCTGCGGATCGCGGTCGCCCCACCCGGCCGAGCGCCCGTGCTCGGCCAGCCGGCGGCCGAGTTCGCTGAAGGTCAGCGGTTCCTCGGCCAGCGCCGCGCGGCCCGCCTTCGCCACCTCCCCCGGGGCGAGGCCCTGCACCTGCCGACCGAAGGCCGACCGGTACATCCGGTCCTGGACCCCCTGCACCAGCGGGCGTATCCGTGCCGCGTCGTCCGCGGTCATCAGGTGGATCGTGGAGCGCATCACCGCCATTCGCACGATGGCGCCGGAACCCAGCAGCTCGGAGGTGGGCTCGGGGCGGTAGTCGGCCAACCGCGCCCACAGGCCGAGATACCACGTGTGCGTGGTCTGCGCCTGGAGCCCCACCAGGTGCTCAAGGGCCCGCTCGGGCGGCAGGGCCGCGCGGCGCAGCAGGAGCTGGCGCTCCAGCGTCGCCCGGTTGAGGCTGCGGCGGTCGAGTATCGCTGCGTCGCTCATCGCGTCAGACTACGGAGCCCGGGCGGGGAGCGGGAGTCCACCGCCGCGCCGTCGCGCGCCCGCCGTCCGCCGCCCCGGCCGGCCTGCACCGCTTCGCGCTGTCGTGTCGCGCGCCGAGTTCGGTGCGGCGGCGGTGGACGTCCGGCATGAACCGCGCCTCCGGCGGCATCGCGATACGCGGCCGAACTGCTCGGCGTATCGCTCCTCGACGGGACGGACGAGCGCGGGCCGGCCGGAGAACCGGCTGGCCCGCGTCGCGGAGGGGCCGAGCAGAGGTCAGGCGGCCAGTGCCTCCTTGGCAGCGTGGCTGGACTCGGGGTCGTACGGGCGCAGGCCGACCAGGACGAGGGCGCAGACGGCGACCACCACGGCGGCACCTGTGTAGAGCTGGGTCGCAGAGGCACCTGCGTCGTTGAGCATGCCCGCGATGGTCGGGGACAGGATGGCGCCGATGCGCCCCATCCCGAGTGCCCAGCCCATGCCGACGCTGCGGACGTGGGCCGGATAGAGCGGCGGGCCGACGGTGTACGCACCGGCGATGCAGCCGTTGATCAGGGCGCCGACGACGACGCCGATGCCGAACCCGAGCCACAGGGTCGAGGTGCTCACGATGAAGACGATCATCATCGCGGCCGAGAGCAGGGAGAATCCGATCAGCACCACCCGCGGCGTCCGTATCCGGGCGACGACGCCGTAGAGGACCGAGCCGACGGTGCCGCCGATCGAGATCGCCATCCCGGCGGTCACGGCGGCGCTCTCGGAGAGGCCTTCCTCGACCAGCAGTGTCGGGGTCCAGCTGTTCACGAAGTAGAAGCCGAACATGATCGTGATGAAGACGAGCCAGAGCAGGACGGTCGGGGGCAGCCGCTGCTTGAGCCATCCCGAGCCGGCCCGCTGGGTCTCCATCCGGGAGGCGGCCGCATGGTCGAGGTCGGTGTCGGTGACGGCCTCCAACCGCATCCGGGCCAGTGTCCGGTTGATCCGTGCCAGCGCGCCGCTCGGACGCTTCCGCTCAAGGAAGGCGACCGACTCGGGAAGGATGAGGGCGATCACGACCAGGGCGAGCAGCGTGCCGAAACCACCGGCGTAGAAGACGATCCGCCAGTCGCCGCCGACTGCTGCCTTGGCGACCAGGCTCGCCACGGTGGCACCGATGCCGTACCCGGCGGTGAAAACGCCGATGGCCAGGCCGCGGTTCTTGGCGTTGGAGAACTCGCTGGCGATCACGTTGGTGCTGGCCAGGATGCCGCCGACCCCGATGCCGGTGACGAGGCGGAAGGCGCCCATCACCGTCGCCGTCGGCGCCATCGCTGCGCCGAACATGCCGATCGTGCCGAGGGTGAGACTGATCAGGATCAGCGGGCGCCGACCGATCAGATCGGCGAACGGGGCGAGGAGCATCGAGCCGATCGCCATGCCGATCAGGCCGACCGAGACCAGCAGTCCGAACTGCGAGCCGCTCAGTCCGAACGCCTCGGTGACCGAGGGCCCGGTGAAGGCGACCGCCATCACGTCGAAGCCGTCGAGGCAGTTCATGAAGGTGCAGAGGGCGACGATCAGCCATTGGTAGCCGCTCATCGGTGCCTGCGAGATACGTGCGGTGATGTTCATGGGTGTCCAGATGGTGAGGACCCGTGTGCACTCGGGGCGGTGGGACGGGTCAGGTGAGGTGGAGGGAGAGGACAGCGGGCCGGGCGGGTCCGCCGTCGACTGCCACTGCTCGGGAGACGCAGAGGCACAGACTGCTCGAGCGTTCCTTCTGGGGCTCGCTCAAGAAGACGTCGCGGTGGTCGATGGTGCCGGTCGCGCCGACCACCTTGGCCAGACACAGCCCGCACTCGCCCTTGCGGCAGTCCGAGAGCGTGTCCACCCCGGCCGCCTCCAGGGCGTCGAGGATCGAGGTGTCGGGTGCGACGGCGATCTCCCGGTCGAGCTGGGGGAGGTGTACCAGGAACTCCTCGGCCGGGTGCCGACCGCTGGATCCGAACGTCTCGAAGCGCAGGTTGGTCGCCGGCAGGTCGTACTCGGCCCAGCTCCGCGCGATGGCGTCCATGAGCCCGATCGGGCCGCACATGTACAGCTCGGTGCTCGCGGCGGCGGGCGTCCGGGCGATCCCGGCGACGAGGTCGTCGACCGCCAGTGAGGTGCCCTCCTCGTCGACGTGCACACGCACCCGACCGCCGTGCTCGGCGACCAGATCGTCGAGGTAGGCCATCACGGCGCGGCTGCGGCCGGCGAGCACCACCTCGTAGTCGGCGCCGCGGCGGCGCAGCGCGGTGGCCATCGCCACCAGTGCGGTGACGCCGATACCGCCGGCGACGAGTACGTAGCGGGTGGCGCCGACCGCGAGCGGGAAGTTCTGGAGAGGTCCGGTGACGGTCAGTTCGTCCCCGACCTGCAGCCGGTGCATCGCGGCGGAGCCACCCCGCGAGTCCGGGGAGAGCTGCACGCTGAGCGTCAGCCTGCGGCCGCTGTCCTCGGAGCGCACCACGGAGTAGGAACGCACTCGGCGGGCGCCGCTCCCGGTCTCGACGTCGATGTGTGTGCCGGGCGCGGCGTGTTCGGGATGCTCGGGTTCGAGGACGATGCGGCGTACGCCGTCGGCGGCGTCGGCGACCTCGACCACCCGGGCCTGCTGCCAGCGGGTCTGGGCCTGAACCGCCACCTCAGGCCCCCTTGCCGGAAGCCGGTGCGGACGACGGACGGCCTTCGGCCGCGAGCATGCGCTCCAGGATCTGGCGTACCCACATGCCGCCGGCGTCGATGTTGAGGCTGTAGAACTCGTGCTCGGGGTTGGCGTCGATGGCGCGCTGCTGGGCGCGCAGCATGTCCTCGTCCTCGGCGAAGACCCCGTGCACCCCCTGGCGCAGCTGCGTGGTGATGGTCTGGCTGTCCAGGCGGTAGTTGCGCATGAACGCCCAGAAGTAGTGGCAGGTGCGGTCGGTCTCGGGGGTGATCGTGTTCATCACGTACCCGTTGACGCCCTGGCTGCGGTCGCCCTCAGGCGCACCCGTACCGGCCTTCGCCACACCGACGTCGATGCAGATCGTGCCCGGGGCCTCGAACGTGATGATCTGCCACCGGTCGACCCTGCCCTCGAAACCGGGGAACTTGTCCCGTATGTTCTTCAGCCAGAACGGCGGCGGCGCGATGTCGCGGATCCACCGGGTGACCGTGACAGTGTCGCCCTCGTGCGTCACGTCGAACTCGGCCTCGGACAGCTCCTCCTGCCCGATGGTCGAGGAGTGCACGAACTCCTCGTGGGTGAGGTCCATCAGGTTGTCGAGGACGAGTTGGTAGTTGCAGTCGGCGTGGATGGTCTCGCCGTCGCCGGCCCAGGCCGGGTCGTCCATTCGGTGCATGTCGGGAACGGTGGTCGGATCGGCGAGGTCCGGATCTCCGACCCACACCCAGACGTACCGGTAGCGCTCGACGACGGGGTAGGACGGGACGACCGCGCTGGGGTTGATCGTCTCCTGCGCGGGCATCCCGGTGCAGCGGCCGGCCGCGTTGTAGCGCAGGCCGTGGTACGGGCACTGCAGCTCGTCACCCAGGATCCTCCCCTTCGACAGCGGCGCGAGCCGGTGCCAGCAGGCGTCGGCGAGGGCGACGGCGCGGCCCTCACCGTTGCGCCACAACGCCAGCGGTACGCCGGCGACGGTGCGCGCCAGCGGCTGCTTACCGGTGACCTCGTGGTCCCAGGCCGCGACATACCAGGCGTTGCGGGGGTGGTTGAAGATCTTCGCCGCCGCGGTAGTCGGAGGCGCGGTGTCCACCAGGGGAGATGTGGTGACGGTCATGGGCACTCCCTATGGAGATAGGTATGTGTTGCACGGCTCACAAACTAACTATGGATATAGTTAGTTGGCAAGGACGGATAGCGTGACCAGTCGGGAGAGGGAGGGCTGTTGTCCCTGCGTTACGCGCTGATCGCGCTGCTCACCGGTCGGCCGATGACCGGATACGACGTCTCGAAGAGCTTCAGCCACTCGGTGTCGCACGTCTGGCACGCGCCCGACTCGCAGATCTATCCCGAGCTCAACCGGATGGAGCGCGACGGGCTGCTCACCTCGGTCGAGATGCCCTGGGGCAAGAGGGGGACGAAGAAGGAGTACCACGTCACCGATGCCGGGCTGGCGGACTTCCGGGCCTGGATGGAGTCACCGCTGGCGCCGCAGCGGCAGCGCGATCCGGCGTACCTGAAGGCGGCCTACTTCGACTTCGCGGATCCCGAGGCTGTGCGTGAGCAGCTGCGGCAGCAGCAGGCGTACTGGGAGGAGCAGCTACGCATGCTCGAAGCCACCCGGGCGACCCTGGTCGACCGCACCCACCCCACCTTGGCGGCTCGCCTCTCCAAGCTGGACGAGCGCGAGGCCGAGCTCGCGGTGCGCTACAAGGTGTACGCCTACGACGGCCTCATCGCCCGTGCCCGCACCGAGCTGGCCTGGATCGCGGACGGATTCGCGCTCGTCGAGGAATTGTCCGACTCCTGAGTCCCGAAACGGCAGGGGAAGGCTCCGCGGCGGCGACAACGAACGCCGCAGCGTCCGCGCCTGCGCCCGGGCCGGACGCTTGCGCGTCGGCGTCAGGCGCAGGCGCCCCTCGCAGGGGCGGAGACCGCCCCAGGAGGCCGTCAGGCGTCGCAGCAGCCGCTGCTCATGTACTTCGCCAGCCCGCTCGCCGCTGACGCGGGGGAGGCGGTCGACGGTGTGTCGTCGGAGGAGTCGTAGACCACCTCGCCGCCGACGACCGTCATCGAGATCGGAAGATCCACGATCTCCTCGGATGGCGTGGCCTGCAGATCACCGTCGAGAACCGCGAGGTCGGCCGCCATGCCCTCGGCGAGCGTGCCCTTCCAGTCCTCGGCGCGGTCCTGCCACGCGCCGGCGGTCGTGTAGGTCGCCAGGGCCTCTTCGAGGCCGATGATCTGATCGGCGCCGAACACCTCGCCCGTCGCCAGGCTCGTGCGCGTCAGCATCGCGGCCAGTCCTGCGCGGAAGTCCGGGACCCCGACGACGGGGGCGTCGGAAGCGCTGCCCACGGAGATGCCCAGGTCGAGCGCGTTGCGGTACGGCCACTGGTAGTCCGTGCGCTCCCGCCCGATCACGTCGACCAGTTGGTGGGACAGGGAGCGCTTGATCTGGGGGTTGAAGCTCACCGGGAATCCGGACTCGGCCATGCGCTCCAGGTCTTCGGGGGTCGTCAGGTCGCCGTGGATGATGTAGTGGCGCAGGTTCGTGCCGCCGAATTCGGCGACGGCGGTCTGATAGGCGTCGAGCGCCGCCGCGATCGCCCTGTCGCCGGTGGCGTGCGAGCCCACTTGGAAGCCCAGTTCGTGCGAGGTCATGACCTGGTCGTGCAGGGTGGCGAGCTGCTCCTCCAGGGAGTCGCCGGGCAGAACCGGGGCTCCGGTTCCGCCGTCCACATACGGCTCGAACAGCCAGGCGGTCCGCGCCTGTGTGGGCACCCCGTCGACACGGACCTTGACCTGGCCGGCGTTCAACCAGGCCGGGTCCGTCTCGATCTCTCGCACACCGAGCAGCGCCTCGCGGAGGCCGGGGGTGGCCGCCGAGATCATGACCGTCACCCGCTGCCGGATGTCGCCCGAGCCCTGCAGGTCGCGGTAGAGGTCGACCGTCTCCGGGGCGACGCCTGCATCGGTGATCGAGGTGATGCCGTACCGGTGCATGATGTCGACGGCCATGCGCATGCCCCGGCGCTGCTCCTCTTCGGTGAACGGGGGGACGCTGACGAGGCCGGCGGCTCCCTCCAGCAGCAGGCCGGTCGGTTCGCCGTCGCCGTCCTTGACGATCTCTCCTCCGGGCGGCGCCTCGGTGTCGCGGGTGATACCGGCGAGTTCGAGCGCTTCGGTGTTCACCCACAAGGCGTGCCCGGACCACTCACGCAGGGCGGCGGGATGGTTCGGGGAGACCTCGTCGATGTCGTGCCGGGTGGGGTAGCGGCCTTCGGCGAGGTAGCCCTGATCCCAGCCGAAGCCGCGGATCCATTCCCCCGGCTCCTTGCTCTGGGCGGCCTCGGCGACGAGGTCACGGATCTCGGCGATGGAGCTGACCGCCTCCCGGCTGAGGTCCAGGGTGAGCGGCGGCTGGTTCGTGCCCAGGCCCATGGGGTGGAAGTGCGCGTCGTTGACGCCGGGGATGACCGTCCGGCCGCGCAGGTTCACGACCTCGGTCCGCGCGTCGGTGAAGCGCCGCAGTTCGGAGTCGCGCCCGACCGCCTGCACCACGCCGTCCTTGACGGCTATGGCTTCGGCGGCCTCGAATCCGCCTGCCATGGTCACGACTCTGCCGTTGTGCAGCAGCAGGTCCGCCTTGCCGCGCCCGGCGGCGTTGCCGGGGTGTGCCGCCGCCGCGGTCGCACCTCCGAGCGCCCCGAGCGCGAACCCGGCTCCGGCGCCTTGCAGGAACATGCGGCGCCGGATGTTCTTCGGTCGTCCGGTCATGGTGGCCTCCCATGCCACGGGGCCTCATGGCGCCGTGCGGGCCATGAGCGATCGGCACGCATCCTCTGCTCGGGCCGCCCGCAGCGTCTTGCACCCGGCTGCGGCGTGCTTGTCCCTGAGCGCGGACCGCGGGTCACCGTGCCGCTGCCGGGTGTGAAGCGCGTTGGTAGACAAGGCTCCTGCGCGCTCGTCCTAGACCCCGTGGCCAGGGCTCCCGCATCGTGAGCGGAATCCGGCTCCAAGCACTCGACGACACGGAATGCCCATGGACGGCTCATTCATCCCGGTCGGGGCTCTCGGCGAGGAGTTCTCTCCCGAGGGCGACGTCCTCGAAGCGACCACCGACCTCGACGGCCAGACGTTCCCCCTGCACCTGGACGCGCCGACCACGTTGCGGATCGCCGACGGCCGCGCCTCGTGGGGCGCACACACCGATGTCGGAGTCCGTGCGACCTCCCTCCGCTCCGGCGTCTACCTTGTCGACGGCGCCGCGGGCGGGGCGTCCACGTCGTTCGTCCTCGACCTCGACACGGGAGCCGCCACCTGCGTCGAGGGCCGGCTGCCGGACGACGAAGCGAGGCAGGAGTCCGCCTACACCCGGATCCGGCGGGGCGCGGACCCGACCGGCGTGACCGCGCGCATCGTCCACGGCGGCATCGGCGGCCCGGCCGCCACGCCCCACGCACCGACGACGGCGCTCGTGGGGCTGCGCAACAAGTACACCTACTCCCCGAGTGAGGTCTACGAGCACATCTACCTCACCCCGGACCTGTACACGTGGCATTGCCTGAGCGGGGCCGAAGCGGGCCTCGCCGACACCGACCGGTGCCACCACGTCGCCCTCCGGGACCGACTGTCCCTCTTCGTGTGGCGAGAGAAGCTCGTGCCGACCCTCGGCCTGGTCCTCATCGACCTCGACGGCATGCGCACCGACGGAAAGATCTTCGGCAACGAGGGCTTCGACGCCGACTCGGTCGTGAACTTCCCCGTCGGAGCGCGCGCCGAGATCCTCAACGCCACCGCACACTGACGCCGCGGCGTCCCGACCGGCAAGGGATCAGACTTTGTCCCCCACCCCAGAAACGAGACTGCAGGGGCACCTCGGCGTCCCGGGGATCGTGTTCCTCGTCCTGGCCGCCGTCGCACCGCTGACCGGCATCATCGTCATCGGCGGGATCAACCTCGCCGTGGGCGCCGGCGGCGGGACGCCCGTGATGTTCCTCCTCGCCACAGCCGTGTTCCTGCTCTTCGCCGTCGGATACGCGCAGATGGCCAAACGCCTGGTGAACGCCGGCGGGTTCTACGCCTACATCGTGCGCGGCACCGGGCGCATACCGGGGCTGGTCGGCGCCTTCATGGCGCTGGTCGGCTACAACTGCTTCGTCGCGGGGGCGGTCGGCGCCAGCGGATTCTTCACCTCGTTCGTCTTCGCCAACGTCTTCGGCCTGGATCTGCCGTGGTGGATCTGGAGTCTGGCTTCGGTGGCGGCCGTGTGGCTGCTGACGCGCAGCGGCATCGACCTCTCGGCGAAGGTGCTCGCCGTCGCCCTGATCCTCGAGGTGGCGATCCTGATCGTCCTCGACGGCGCCATCCTCTTCACCACCGGCTACTCCTTCGAGCCGTTCCTGCCCGAGGTGTTCCTGGCGGGCTCGCTGGGGCTCGGGCTGCTCTTCGCCGCCAACGCGTTCGTCGGCTTCGAGGCGACCGGGCTGTTCGGAGAGGAGGCGCGCGACCCGAAGCGCACCATCCCGCGCGCCACCTACATCGCGATCACCTTCATCGGCGTGTTCGCCGCCATCACCACCTGGGCGATCGTCTCCGCCCTCGGCGCGCGGGACACCCAGGAGACCGCTCTGCGCCACCTCGACGCCGGCGACCTGGTCTTCGTCGTCTCCACGGAGTACCTCGGCGAGGGCCTGACCAATGTGATGCTGCTGCTGCTCGTGGTGAGCCTCTTCGCGGCGCTGCTCGCGCTGCACAACGCCGCCACCCGCTATCTGTACGCGCTGGGCCGGGTCGGTGTTCTGCCGCGGCCGCTGTCGCACACCCGCCCCAAGACCGGGGCACCGGTCACCGCATCGACGGTGCAGCTCCTCTTCGCCACGATCGTCGCCATGGTCCACGCGGTCGCCGGCCTCGACCCGGTCGGCAACCTCGTCGCGGCCTTCACCGGCATCGGCACCCTGGGGATCATCGTGCTCCAGGCGATCGCCGCGACCGCCATCGTGGTGCACTTCCGTCGGGTCAAGGACCCGCGCCGGCTCACCACCTTCGCCCTCCCGCTCGTCGGCGGGGCGGGACTGTGGGCCGTCACCGTCCTGGCCTTCGCCAACTTCCCCGACCTCGCGGGCAGCGAGAGCCCGGTCATCGCCCTGCTTCCCTGGCTGCTGCCGATCGCCGCCGTCCTCGCCGTCCTCCTCGGGTACCGGCTGCGCTCGGCCAGGCCGCAGGTGTGGGACTCCCTCGACCAGGACCTCGATCGCGTCGCCCTCGGCAAGACGACCACGGAGGCGGCCGAATGAGCACCTACCTGGTCACCGGCGGCGGCACCGGGATCGGAGCCGCGATCGCCGCCCGCCTGGCCGCAGACGGCGGCGACGTCCTCATCGTCGGCCGGCGGCGCGAACCGCTGGAGGAGGTCGCCGCGACCCACCCGCGCATCGTCGCGATGGCCGCCGACGCCGCGGACGGCGCCGCCATGCGCCACGTCGTCGAGGGTATCGGCGAACGCTACGGGAGCCTCGACGGCGTCGTCGCGAACGCGGGAGGGCACGGCTACGACACCATCGGGGGTACCGATGACGAGGCGTGGCGCGCGAGCCTGGAGGGGAACCTGACGACGGCGTTCGTCACCGCCCGCGAGGCGCTGGGCCCTCTGCAGGAGTCGCGGGGGAGCATCGTGGTCGTCTCCTCGCTGTCAGGGCTGCGGGCGGCACCGCAGACGGCCGGATACACGGTCGGCAAACACGCGCTGCTGGGGCTCGTGCGGTCGCTGGCGCGCGACTACGGGCCCCGGGTGCGGGCCAATGCAGTGTGTCCGGGCTGGGTCCGCACGCCGATGGCCGACGAGGAGATGGGGGTTCTCGTCGACGGCGGGGACGCGGCCGACATCGACGCCGCCTACGCCGCCGTGACGCGCGACGTGCCGCTCGCCCGGCCCGCCGCCCCAGAGGAGATCGCGGGTGCGGTGGCGTTCCTGCTCGGTGCCGACGCCGGCTACGTCAACGGAGCGACCCTCGTGGTCGACGGCGGTGCGCACATCGTCGACGTCCCCACGCTGGCGTTCGGCTGAGCGGGCCGGGGAGACGACTGTGACCACCACACCCCCGGACCTCGACGGCACCGTCGTCCTCGTCACGGGAGCGGCGAGCGGTATCGGGGCCGCCGTCGCCCGCCGGGCGGCGGCCCGGGGGGCGACCCCGGTGCTGCTGGACCGCGACGGCGCGGCTGCGCACCAGCAGGCGGATGCGCTGCGTACAGGGAGCGGACTCCCGGCACTGGCGATCACCGCGGACGTCGCGGACGAGACCTCGATGCGTTCGGCCGTCGCGTCGGCGCTCCAGCGCCTCGGACGCATCGACGCCGTCGCCACCTGCGCCGGTGTCTCCGGGCCGGTGGGCAGCCGGCTGGAGCAGGTCTCCCTCGCGGACTGGCAGCGGGTCTTCGCCGTGAACGCCACCGGCGCCTACCTGACCCTGAAACACACCCTCGCCGCGCTGCGCCGCTCGCCCCACGGTGCCGCGGTGCTGGTAGCGAGCGATTCCGCGCTCGTCGCCGCCCCGGGGATGGTGCCCTACTGCGCGTCGAAGGCCGCCGTGGTCCAGCTCGCGCGGGCCCTGTCGGTGGAGACGGCCGGCGACGTGCGGGTCAACGCCGTCTGCCCCTCCGTCGTCGACACGCCGATGAGCCGCGGCGACCTCGGACGCAGCGACTTCACCGGCGCGGACCACCCCGTCCATCGGCCCGAGGACATCGCCGAGCACGTGTTGTTCCTCGCGTCTCCCGCCGCCGTCGGCGTTCACGGCACGGCGCTGGCCGTGGACTTCGGCTACTCCGCACGATCGGCCTTTCCCGCATGAGGCGTGCGCGGCCACGCGGGCCTCCCGCCTGCTCCGGCGCGCCCCCGCTCCGCTCGGGCTCGCCCCCGGCACGGACCTTCGAGACGACACAGAGGTGAGACAGGACCATGGAGACCTACGAAAGCCTGCTGGCCGCCGTGACGGCGGCGGAGGGCGGCCGACCGGTGGTGGACCCCGCCACGGACGAGGTGCTCGGCCATGCACCGGAGCGCGGCACCGCGGATCTCGAGCGGGCCGTCGCGGCCGCTCGTGCAGCGCAGCCCGACTGGGAGTCCCTCGGCCACCGGGAGCGGTCCCGACTGCTGAACGCCGCGGCCGACGCCGTCGACCGGTCGGCGGAGGCGCTGGCGCACCTCGTCTCCCGCGAGCAGGGCAAACCGCTCAACGGCCCGGGCAGCCGGTTCGAAGCGGGAGGGGTGTCGGCCTGGCTGCGCGCCGCCGCCGCGACCCCGCTCGATCCCGTGCAGGTACTCGACGACGAGTCCGGACAGGCGACCCTCGGCTACCGGGCCGTCGGCCTGGTGGGCGCCATCGGACCGTGGAACTGGCCGGCGCTCGTCGCCACCTGGCAGCTCGCGCCCGCCCTGCGTATGGGCAACGCCGTCGTGATGAAGCCCTCCGAGCACACGCCGCTGTCGGTGCTCGCGCTCGCAGCGATCGTCGACCAGGTGCTTCCCGAGGGCGTCCTGACGGTACTGCCCGGTGGCGGAGACCTCGGCGCCGCGATGACGGCCCATCCGGCGTTCGACAAGCTGATGTTCACCGGTTCGACCCGCACAGGCAAGGCCATCGCCGCGTCGAGCGCCGGCCACCTGCCGCGGCTCACGCTCGAACTCGGCGGAAACGACCCGGGAATCGTGCTTCCCGACGCGGACCCGGCCGCAATCGCCGCGGACCTCTTCTGGGGCGCATTCATCAACACGGGTCAGACGTGCGCCGCGCTCAAGCGCCTGTACGTGCACGAATCCCTCCACGACGACGTCGCCGACGCACTCGCCGACGTGGCGGCCCAGACGCCCATGGGGCCGGGAACCGACGAGAAGAGCATGCTCGGGCCCCTGACCACCGGCGGACAGTTCCGCATCGTCGACGGCCTCGTGGAGCAGGCCAAGGCCGCGGGCGGGCGCCTGGTCACCGGCGGCGGCCCCGACCGGGACGGTGCCGGCAACTTCTACCCGACCACCCTCGTCACCGGACTGGACGCCGGCGCGCCGCTCGTCGTGGAGGAGCAGTTCGGGCCGGCGCTGCCGATCGTCGCCTATTCCGACCTCGACGAGGCGGTCGCCCACGCGAACGCCCTCGACGTGGGGCTGGGCGCGTCGGTCTGGTCGAGCGACGTGGAACGGGCCAAGCAGGTCGCGTCGCGCATCGAGGCGGGCACCGTCTGGGTCAACAAACACGGGACGCTGCACCCGATGGTGCCGTTCGGGGGTGTGAAGGGCTCCGGCTACGGGCTGGAGTTCGGCGCGGAAGGGCTCAAGTCCGTCGCGGTGCCGCAGGTGATCGTGACCTGATCCCGGCCGACACGGGACGCCCGCCCGGTCGTCGCACCCGCCCGCGTGCGGGCGACGGTGCCGTACGGCCGGGCGGGCGCCTCGCTGCGGTTCCTGCGCACGCATGCCGGCGCGCGAACCGGCGGCGACGGAGCCCACCGGCTCCTTCGCCCCTCCGCCTACCGCAGCGGGTCACCCGCAGCACTCGCCGCCGTGCGCGCCGCCTCCTCCGCGGCTGCGGGCGGACCCGTCCGGCAGGTCGAGCGCCGGGTTGGCGTCGAGGAAGCCGTGCGGTTTGAGCCAGAACCCCGCGTAGTCGACGGGCATGACCGGCCAGTCCTCGGGCCGCGGGACGTGGGTCAGGCCGAAGGTGTGCCACAGCACGACGTCGGCGTCGCTGAGGGGGCGATCGGCCTGCGTCCACCGTCCGAGGCCGTCGCCCGCGTGCTGGTTCGGATAGTCGCCGGCCGGGAAGCGCTCGGCCGGGTCGTAGGCGGTCGCCCACAGGTGGTGGCGGGCGAACTCGGCGCGCTCGGCGGCCGAGGAGCCCGGCTGGGCCATGAGCCGCGGACCCGGCATCGGCGTGAGCTGGTAGGCCGTGGGGCCGCCGACGGCGTTGCGCCGGTGCGCGCTGGTGACGTACCACCGGCGCCCGGTCTCGCTGTCGGCGTCGCGCGCGGCCTGCGACTCGCGTGCCAGCCGGCTGCGCTCGTAGGTGAAGGCGTTGCCGTGCGGGTTCTGCGGGCCGGTCGGGACGGCGACGAGGTTCTCCTCCTCGACCGAGTTCGCCTGCCCGTCGACGGACATGTCCAGTCGCGCGCAGAAGAGGTGCTGGTGGACCGGGCCGATGATGCCCGGGGCGATCTCGGGCGCGTGGGGGTTCTCCGTGCCGGGCTCCGCGGCGCCGACGAACACGATGCCGGTCGCCTTGGTCTCCAGCTGGATCGAACCGTCGAGGTAGAAGTACCAGAAGAACCCGTAGTCGTAGTTGCCGACGGTGGCGAAGTAGGAGATCACCAGGCGGCGCGAGCGGCGGACCTGCGGGGGTTCCCCCGGTTCGGTGTGCTTCCAGAGGACCCCGTAGTCCTCCTCGTGCATGCACACGGCGTGCGGGATCGTCATGGGGCCGCCGCGGTCGTCGGCGACCACGGCGTCGAAGTAGGTGATCTCGCCGAGGCAGTCGCAGCCCAGCTCGAGCGAGTTGGCGTTCTTGCCGAGGGAGTACTCGCCGGCATCGAAGTAGCTGATCCAATAGCGCGACGGAGCCGGGTCGCCGTACGGCACCACCATCTCGGGCACCGAGGCCCGGTACACGACGGGGCGGTCCTCCCCGCCGTCGCGGAAGGCGATCCGGTTCAAGACCAGGCCCTCTTGGGCGTTGAAGCCGATCCGCAGGGTCCAGTTCTCCCACCGGACGCGGGTCCCATCCACGGAGAAGGAGGGGCCCTCGGGCTGGGTGATCTCCAGCGGTTTGAGGGAGGTGCGGGCGGGACCGGTGTGTTCCGGCGTGTAGTCCCAGCCGTCCCAGGGCACGGGAGCGTCGCCCTCGTCGTCGAGGCGGACCACCGTGCCCGCGGTGAGATCGACATGCGCGACGAGGCCCTCGACGGGGTGCGCCCACGCGTTGTCGCCCGCATGGCGGCGGTGGAAGGTCAGCGACCGCATCATGCGCCGGCCCGCCCCGCCCTCCTCGGGGAAGAAGCCGGGAGCGAGCGGGGTGACGAAGGTGTGGGTCGTGTCGGTGATGCCGCGGCGCGCCATCGCGGCCTGCCAGCGGGGGTCGGCCTTCACGATCTCGGCGGCCCGGTCGTACTCCTCGAACAGGTACGAGGGCTGCCCATAGGGAGGTTCCGCCGTCGGCAGGTCCCGCCACGAGGTGACAGTGCCGGCGGTGACCGACACGACGGCTTCGCGGACCCGCCCGGTCGGGGTGTCGAGCAGGGTCGCGAGCACGCTGCGGTCGAAGTCGTCGGAGCCGGGACTGTGACCGAGGACCGTCTGCTTGTCCGGCTCGATCGGCAGCAGCCGCGGGAATCGGGTGGTCTGGTCCACCAGTCCCGCGCCGACGAGGATCTCCCGAGCCGTCCTGATCTCTTCGGCCGTGAGCATGTCGAGGGGGTGCGTCACCCCGAAGGACGACGGTGCAGCGCCGGTCGGGGTGGTGTCCGTCGTCAAGGATTCCTCCTTTGCGAACCCGGGGCTGCGGGCCGGGAAGCGTGGTCGGCTGTGCGCGCCGGACGTGTTCGGGCGCGACCCTGGGCGAGTCCGACCGGACGCCGGCGCGGACCCGTGTAGCGGGAACATACCCGGCTCGCGGAGCGCGGCCCCAGCACCCGATCCGGATCGGGCACCCAGAATCAAGTGCGCTGCGCCCTGCGACAAGGACGCCGCAGAACGGTCTTCACCCGGGCCCGCAGGGGGTGGACCTGGTGGGTGATTCTGATCATCATGGGTGTCTCAGCCCACGCGACGGGAGCAGCGATGCGCTATTCCGGTAGCACCAGCCGTGTCGCGGACGTGCCCGGCCTGCCGTTCGATCTGGAGGTGTGGAGATCCACGGTCGCACGCACCGTCGTGCCGTTGGAGATCGAGGAACTCGGCGACGTCACCTTCCAGGGCCACCTCTCCCGAACCGTGGTCGAGGACGTCTCCCTGTTCGAAATGGTGGCGACGCCGCATAGGGTGCGGCGCACCCAGGACCTCATCGCCGAGGACGAGCCCCGGTTCTACAAGCTGAGCCTCCAGCTGGCCGGTTCGATGGTCCTGGAGCAGGACGGTCGCACCGCCGAGCTGAGGCCGGGCGACCTGGCCATCTACGACACCCACCGGCCGTACACGCTGGCGTTCCCCGAGACCAACCAGGCCATGGTCATCATGTTCCCGCACGAGCTCGTGGATCTGCCGCGCGACGAGGTGGCGCGGGTCACCGCGACGTGCTTTCCGAGCGACGCCGGTCTGGGGCGGGTGATCAACCCCTTCTTCGTCGAGCTGGGGCGGAACATGGACCAGCTGGGCGGGCCGCACGCTACACGGTTGGTCCACTCGGGCCTGGATCTGCTCGTCACCATGCTCTCGCAGGAGCTGCACCGCCGCTTGGGCCCCGTGGCCCATCCGGCCCGGAGCCTGGCGCACGAAGTGCGCGAGTACATCCTCGAGCACCTCGGCGACCTCGATCTGACGCCTGCGAGCCTCGCCCGCGCCCATTTCATATCGACCCGGCACCTCTACACCATCTTCTCGAACGAGGGGCAGACGGTCTCGGCGTGGATCCGCACCCGGCGCTTGGAGCGGATCCGTCGCGACCTGGGGGATCCGCTGTTCGCCGACCGCCCCGTCTCGTGGGTCGCGGGCCGCTGGGGCCTGTGCGACGCCGCGCACTTCAGCCGGTTGTTCAAGGCCGAGTTCGGCGAGTCGCCCACGAGCTACCGGGAGCGGATCCTCGGTGGACGCCGCCGGACGGCCGGGATACCCGAGCAGTCTCCGCCGAGCTGAGGTACCGGAGCCGTGTGGAGCACGGATTCCGGCGCCGGTTTCCAAGAACCGACAGCACTTTCGGGACGGCAAGCAGTTCGAGCATCTGCGCGCACCGAACGCGGAGCCGTTGCCGGAGGCTCCCCAGCCTGTCATCGGGGTCTGCGGTTCGTCGTGATCGGTCACGTCGTCGACCCGCACGGTGCCGCAACGGAGGAGATCGGCGAGTGCGCGCGTTCGACGCGGGCGAGCACTCCGCCGGATACGGCCGCCCGATGATCATCTCGATCTCCTCGAACCCACGGGCCTCCGGCGTTCGACGGTTCATTCGAAGGAGGGCACATGGCCACCCCCTCCGGGGGAAAGGCGGCGCTCATCGCCGCGCCGATAGCCGCGGCCGTCGCGACCGCCATCCTTACGGCGACCGCCGGACCGGTCCCTCAGGTCCTGGCCTGGGGCGGATCGACCACCCTGATCAGCCTGGCGCCGCTGATCGTTCCAGCACCGTACAGGCGCACCGCGATCTGGATCTGCGCCGCCGCCGTCCTCGCCGCGGTCGGACTCGCCATCCTGACCATAGGTGCGTACTTCGTGCCCGCGCTCATCGCACTCGTGGTCGCGGGCGCCACCTGCCGCCCCCGCAGCGTCTGAGCACACCCGCCGGCAACCGGCCCGCGCCCGACGGACGAGCCGCGCCTTATCCATCGGCAAGCCGCTCCGGCGGTGTGACGACTCCGTCAGGGATCCGCCAGACGGTCGCCGTCGAAGAATGATCCGCCGAGATAGACCAGAGGCGCGACACCGCTCGTTTCGACGCCGGTGACCTCGCCGAAGAAGACCGAGTGGGTTCCCACCTCGACACGCGAGACGACCTGCACCTCGAACGTGGCGGCGGCGCCGTCGATCAGCGGAGTTTCTGCGCGCCCCTGGTGCCAGGCGACGTCGCGGAACTTGTCGCCGCCTGAGCGAGCGAAGGCTGCCAGGACCCCGCTCTGCGTGCGGCTGAGGACGCTGATGCCAAGGTGCCCGGCATCGCACATGTCCGCATGAGACTTCGACGACGAGTTCACACACGCGAGCACCGTCGGCGGCTCCATGGAGACCGAGCTGAAGGCGCTGACGGCCAGACCGATGGGCCGGCCCGCGACGAGGGCCGTCACGATCGTGACGCCGGACGGAAAGGCGCGATGAGCCTGCTTGACCCGGTCGATCAGTGCGGCGTCGACCGGCGCCACAGACGTGGGAGTTGCCACGAGGTCACGCTCCTTGTTCGGTGGTGTGGAGGCGGCCGGAGCGGTCGCCATCCGGAGTGTCGTGCGACGGCGCTGACGGCATCGACGAGCCGATCCCTGAGGCCGGTCGTCACGAAGACGCCCATCGGCGTCGCCGGCGCGCCGAGATCGGCGGAAGAGAGGACGAGTCCGCACTCGTACGCAGCCCGCCGCAGTCGGTGCTGCGTGGCCTCGGGGACCTTTCGAGCACCGGTGGTGCAAGGTCGGAACAGTGAGCCCTCTGCCGGAGGCGCGCCGGTGCAGGGCCGGCCTGCGGCCACGCGGCCGCCCTGGGCCGCCGCGCCCGAATGCGCTCCCGTGCGCCGCGGTCAGTATGCGCCGACCAGTTCGTGTTCGATGGCGTTGGCGGTGCTGCGCAGGACGCGGGCGACTCTGCGCAGGTCCTTGCTGTTCACCGTGTCGCCCACGACGACCGCGGCCACCGGGCCCGATTTGCCGAGGCGGACCGGGGCGGCCAGTTCGACCAGGTCGGGGACGCACTCGCTTCTGGCGTAGGAGAGTCCGCTGCGCCGGATGCGCTCGAACTCGTGCCGCATGGCGCCGGTTCCGGCGAGGTCCGAGTCCGCGTCGCCCGGCGCCGCGTCGATGCGGTCGGCCGGGTTCCGCTCGGCCACCGCGAGCAGGAGTCTGCCCGCCGCCGAGCGGTGGGCGGGGAGCGGTTGCCGCAGCGCCATCGCCAGTTCGACGTACTCCTGCCGGTAGAGGGCTCCGACGTGCTTGACCTTCGTCCCCGACAGCGTCCCGAGGCTGACGATCCTGCCGGTTAGCTGGAACAGCTCGATCAGGAAAGGGGTGACCAGGCAGCTGAGCTGCTGCACGCCGGCGGAGCCGCCGGTGGCCTCCAGCCGGGAAAGGTAGGTCCCGAGCTCGTAGGACTTCGACTCCCTCTGGACCGCGAGGCCGATGTCGGTGAGCGCCCGCAGCAGGCGGTGGAGGGTCGACTTGGGCAGGTTCGCCAGGCGTGACAGCTCCGACAGCGTGAGGGGGCGCTGCGCCTCGGCGAGCACCTCGACCACGGTGAACGCCTTGCGGAGCGGGCCCCCTATGGGCGCGGTCGAGGCAGTCCCCACCGCCTCGCCGGCGGTCGTCTCCGGCCGCCGCGCCCGAGAATGTCCGTCAGCGTCCACCGCTCCGCTCCCGTCACTGAAGCACACAATCGATCCATCCCTACGCCTACCTGCGCTTCGGCGGTGGACTCAAGATCGGCGGAAGCGGCTGTCCCGATCGGGCTCGGGCTCGACCCTTTCGGCTGGCGCGGTCCGGCCGGGCCCTACCGGAGGAGGCGCGGACCGGGGCGCCGGGGCGCCGGGGCAGTGACCGTTCCGGAAAGTGGAAACACCCGTTGAGTGGGTCGACGGGCCCTTCCTACGCTCCCGATCATGGCTGATGCGAACTCGGGCGGGCATGCGGGAGACGGCGACGAGCGCCGTGTCCTGCTGGCCGGTCCCCGGTCCTTTTGTGCGGGCGTCGAACGGGCGATCGATATCGTCGAACAAGCCCTGGAGCAACGCGGCGCCCCGGTCTATGTCCGCAAACAGATCGTGCACAACGTCACCGTCGTCGACGAGCTCGCGGAACGGGGGGCGGTCTTCGTCGAGGAACTGGACGAGGTGCCCGACCACGCGACGGTGGTGTTCTCCGCGCACGGCGTCTCTCCGGCGGTGCGCCGGGAGGCGGACCGGCGCGGACTCGACGTCATCGACGGAACCTGTCCTCTCGTCGCCAAGGTCCACGCCGAGGCGCGCCGCTTCGCGGCCCGCGGAGACACGGTCGTCCTCGTCGGCCACGCCGGCCACGAGGAGGTCGAGGGCACCCTCGGCGAGGCGCCCGAGTCGATGGCGCTGGTCTCCACGGCCGACGATGTCCGCGAGCTGGAGTTCGCCGACGGGCGGCCGGTCTCCTACCTCACCCAGACCACCCTCGCGGTCGATGAGACCGCGGAGGTCGTCGACGTGCTGAGGGAGAAGTTCCCTCAGCTGAAGGAGCCGCCCTCGGATGACATCTGCTACGCCACCACCAACCGCCAGGCCGCGCTCGAGGCGGTCATCGACGAGTCCGAGCTGGTCCTGGTGGTCGGGTCGGAGAACTCCTCCAACTCCGTGCGCCTGGTGGAGCTCTCGCGCCGCGCGGGCGTCCCCGCCGAGCTGATCGACCGTGCCGACGACATCCGGCCCGAGTGGCTGGAGGGGGTGCGCACCATCGGGCTCACGGCGGGCGCCTCAGCGCCGCCCGCCCTGGTCACCGAGGTCGTGACCCGGTTGGGTGAATTCGGCCCGGTCCACGTGGACGAGCGCGAGATCGCCCGCGAGACCGTGTTCTTCGAACTTCCCTCCGTCCTCCGCGGGGATGCGCGGCGGGCGACGGACGGCAGTTCCAGCTGAGCGAGGAGAGACGTGCCACCTACCGTCCTCGGCCGTATCACCGGCCCCCAAGAGCTCGACAACCTGAGTCCCGAAGAGCTGCCCGCGCTGGCGGGTGAGATCAGGCGATTCCTGATCGACAGGGTCTGCGCCACCGGCGGGCACCTCGGACCGAACCTCGGCGTGGTCGAACTGACCATCGCGCTGCACCGGGTGTTCGATTCGCCGACGGATCGGATCGTGTTCGACACCGGGCACCAGGCCTACGTCCACAAGATCCTCACCGGTCGGCAGGCGGACTTCGGCACGCTCCGCAAGGCGGGGGGACTGTCCGGATACCCGCTGCGCGAAGAGTCCGTGCACGACCTGGTGGAGAACTCGCACGCCTCCACGGCGCTGTCCTACGCGAGCGGCCTGGCGCGGGCGCGGGGGCTGCTCGGCGAGGAGCACCGCCGCGTGGTCGCGGTCATCGGAGACGGCGCGCTGACCGGCGGCATGGCCTGGGAGGCCATGAACAACCTCGGGCGCGCCGAGCATCCGGTGGTGGTGGTCGTCAACGACAACGGCCGCTCCTACGAGCCCACGGTCGGCGGGGTCGCCGAGCATCTGGCCGCGCTGCGAGGCGGGGACCACCAGGGCCCGAACATGTTCGAGGCCCTCGGCTTCGGCTATCTCGGGCCGGTGGACGGACACGACACCGCCGCAGTCGAGGACGCCTGCCGCCACGCGACGCGGCTGGACCGGCCGGTCGTCCTGCACTGCGTCACCGAGAAGGGCCGCGGCTACGCCCCGGCCGAGAACGACGAGGTCGACCGCATGCACGCCGTCGGCGTCATCGACCCCGAAACGGGCCGGTCGCGCGGCGGGCCCTCGCTCAGCTGGACCGGCGTGTTCGGGGCGGAACTGGAGCGGGTCGCCGAGGCGCGGCCCGACATCGTCGCGCTGACCGCCGCGATGCGGCAGCCGGTCGGTCTGCGCCGGTTCGCCGAGCGCTACCCGGACCGCGTCGTCGACGTGGGCATGGCCGAGCAGCACGCGGTCACCAGCGCCGCGGGGCTGGCCATGGGCGGCATGCACCCGGTGGTCTGCCTCTACGCCACGTTCCTCAACCGCGCCATCGACCAGGTCATGATGGACGTGGCCCTGCACCGCCTGCCGGTGACCTTCGTCCTGGACCGCGCCGGGGTCACCGGTCCCGACGGGCCCAGCCACCACGGTGTGTGGGATCTTTCCCTGCTGGGCGCGGTACCGGGGATGCGCGTGGCGGCGCCGCGCGACTCCGTCCGGCTCGCCGAGCTGCTGGGCGAGGCGCTGTCCATCTCGGACGGCCCCACCGCGCTGCGGTTCCCCAAGGGCGGCGCCGATCCGGAGACCCCGGCCCTGACACGTATGGGGAGCCTGGACATCCTCCACCGCACCTGGTCCCGGCCGCTCGACGTCCTGCTGGTGTCCGCCGGGGTTCTCGCGGCCCCCGCCGTGCGCGCGGCGGAGCTGCTGGCCGAGGAGGGCGTCGGGGCGACCGTGGTCGACCCGCGCTGGGTGCTGCCGGTCGATTCCGAACTGGTCCACATGGCCTCCCGCCACCGGTTGGTGCTCTCCGTCGAGGACGGGGTGGCCGCCGGGGGCGTGGGCACGGCGCTGGCACAGGCCTGCTCCGCTGCCGGGGTCGGCACCCCCGTCCACCCCCTGGGACTGCCGCGGGAGTTCCTCGACCACGGTGACCGATCGGCCATCCTCGCCGAGTGCGGTCTCAGTGCCCAGTCCATCGCCGAGACCGCGCTCGCGCTGCGCGGCGCCGCGGCAACCGTACCGACCCCCGTATCCAGCTGAGAAAGGACACCACGGTGACTCAGGTCGAGCTTGGTATGCCCGCTCCGCCGCCGGAAACGCTCGCCGAACGCCGCAGAACCCGCCAGTTGCGGGTGGGGCCGGTCGGGGTGGGCAGTGACCACCCGGTCTCGGTGCAGTCGATGACCACGACGGTCACGGCCGACGTCAACGCCACCCTCCAGCAGATCGCCGAGCTTACCGCGGCCGGCTGCGACATCGTCCGCGTCGCCTGCCCCAGCGCCGATGACGCCGCGGCGCTGCCGGCGATCGCCGGGAAATCCAAGATCCCGGTCGTCGCCGACATCCACTTCCAGCCCAAGTACGTGTTCGCGGCCATCGAGGCCGGCTGCGCCGCGGTGCGGGTCAACCCGGGCAACATCAAGAGGTTCGACGACAGGGTGGCCGAGATCGCCCGTGAGGCCGCGGACCACGGCACACCGATCCGGATCGGGGTGAACGCGGGCTCGCTGGACGAGCGCCTGATGCGCAAGTACGGCAGGGCCACGCCGGAGGCGCTGGCCGAGTCGGCGCTGTGGGAGGCCTCGCTCTTCTCCGAGCACGGCTTCGACGACCTGAAGATCTCGGTCAAACACAACGATCCCGTGGTCATGGTCCGCGCCTACGAGATCCTCGCCGAGCGCTGCGACTACCCGTTGCACCTGGGCGTGACCGAGGCGGGTCCGGCGTTCCAGGGCACCGTCAAGTCCGCCGTCGCGTTCGGGACCCTGCTGCGCCAGGGGATCGGGGACACCATCCGGGTGTCCCTGTCGGCCCCGCCGGTGGAGGAGGTCAAGGTCGGTGCGCAGATCCTGCAGTCGATGAACCTGCGCCCCCGCAAGCTGGAGATCGTCTCGTGCCCCTCCTGCGGCCGGGCCCAGGTGGACGTGTACAAACTCGCCGAGGAGGTCACCGCGGGTCTGGAGGGTATGGAGGCGCCGCTGCGCGTCGCGGTGATGGGGTGCGTGGTCAACGGCCCGGGCGAGGCGCGTGAGGCCGATCTGGGTGTGGCGTCCGGCAACGGCAAAGGCCAGATCTTCGTCAAGGGGGAGGTCATCAAGACCGTCCCCGAGCAACAGATCGTGGAGACCCTCATCGAGGAGGCCTTGAAACTCGCCGAGACGACGGAGCCGGCCGACGGGGGCGGTGTCACGGTCGTCGCCGGCTGAGTGGGGAATTCCCCTCGGGATAACCGGAGCGGCCCCCGTTCCGCGTATGTCCGGAGTCGGCCACAGTACGGTTCTTTTGTTGTCTTTCCGGGCTTCAATGACCGTATAGGCCACTCTCGGGGAGTTTGACGTGCGGAATCGTACTGCTTCGCATCGGAGATGCCCAAGCCCGATCCCGGGGCGGATGCGGGCGATCCGGTGGTGCGGCCAACGCCCATCGGCCAAGCCGGTGCGGCGCGATCTCCGCCCCGGCTTTTCGGGGGGTCGTCACAATAAGGGTCGTGCGGTCGACGCTCGGCATGCCAACGGAATGCCCGACGAACACCCGCAGTTCCTGAAAGGACTCTCCATGGTCGTCGATACGACCGTACGTTCGATACGTGTGCTGGTCCGGGCTCCGGATCCGCTGACCCACGTGGCGGTCAGCGACCAGCTCGCCGCCGAGCCCCGAATCGAGGCCGTGTCCGAAGTACGCCCGGAACCGGCCGACGTCGCCGTGGTCGTCGCGGACCGGATGACGGTGGAGGTGACATCGCTACTGCGCACGATCAAGAACTCCCTGCGCGTGCCCGTGGTACTGATCCCCTCCGAGGTCAACCGGGCCGACCTGATCATCGCGGTGGAGTGCAACGTGGTCGCGGTGCTGCCGCGGGTCACCGCCACGAGCACCAGGATCAAGGAGGCGGTGCTGACCGCCGCGGCCGGCGGCGGGGTGTTCCCGCCCCGGCTGCTCGGCGAGCTGTTCCGGCAGGTCGAGCAGATGCAGAGCGAGGTGCTCTCGCCGCACGGCCTCCACACCTCCGGCCTGACCCCCCGTGAGATCGACGTCCTGCGGATGATGGCGGAGGGCCTGGACACCGCGGAGATCGCCGAAAAGGTGTGCCTGTCGGAACGGGCGGTCAAGCGCGTCATCTCCGGGGTGACCCGGCGTCTGAACCTGCGCAACCGGCCCCACGCGGTGGCGTACGCGCTGCGGAGCGGCGCCATATAGACGGGGAGTCGCCGGCGCCTCTCCCCGCCCGGGGCGTCGACGCCCGGTCAGTGCTCCGGCCGGTTGCCGTCGCCCGCGTGCGGCGCTGACCCGGCCCCCGGTTCCCTGCCCCCGGACCCTGCCGGAGCCTCCGGGGCGGCCGCCGACGGGCGCCAAGCCCACGGCGGCCGCCCCTCCTCGCGCATCATCCTGTACAGCATCACCGCATAGGCGATGTCCAGGACGACATAGGTCGGCACCAGCACCTGGAGCAGATGGTGGGACGGATACAGGACGAAGGCGGTCAGTCCGGCGAAGACGGAGCCCACGAGCTTGGCGAGGGCGATGTACATGGACTGCCCCGCGCTGGATCCGCGCCGTTCGAGCATCAGGATGAACGCGGCGCTCAGCGGTACCTGGATGATCATCCCGGTGTACATTCCGTCCCGGTCGTGGAACTCGTTCGCGCCCACGACGACGATGCACGAAGTCCAGAGCATGAGGCCGGCGAACGTCCACCGGAAGAGGCCCGGAGACAGGCGGGGGTGGTCGCGCTGGCCGATCCGCAGCGCCTGGTACAGCAGGACGGCGTTGAACACGAGCCAGACCGCGTTCATCTGCCGCTGCATCGGGGTCTGCTCCAAGACGAAGGTCAGGCTGAACTCCCAGGCGAAGTTCACCGCCACCATGTAGGCGGGGATGCCCACCCGCCCGTCGACGACGGCCTGCCGGATGGCCAGCACGTAGGTCACGGTCCAGCCGAGCACGGTCAGCCCGGCCAGGGGCAGGAAGATCGCGTCCGGGACCTCGGACGGCCCCACCGTGACCGGTGCGACCTCTGACATCGGGAAGAGGGCTGGCGGCAGCCACATCGTGGCGGTCCTCCGTGTGAGGGGGATGCGGGGGAGGGGCTTGGCGATCGGGGCGGGTCAGAGGCTGGGCACGACGATGTCCAGGCCGAAGAACGCTCCGCCGTACAGCTCCTGGCCGATGCGGGGGTTGAGCATCGCGTGGCGGGCCGCCGTGTTGGCGTCCCGCCAGTACTGCTGCAGCATGTTCGATTCGGCGAAGGCGCCCGCCCCGTGGGCCCACATCAGCTCGTCGAGCGCGACGGTGGTCAGGTTGACCGCCTGGCCGACGTCGCCGCGGATACGCCGGAGCTCGGCGTCCGGGAGCTCGGTGGCCGTGTAGGCGGCTTCGTCCAACACCTCGGCGGCCCGGTTCACGTGCAGCTCGGCGGCGTCGATCGTCAGCGCGGTCTTGCCGAGCGCTGACACGAAGGTCTGCGATTCCGGCTGACTCGTGTACCGGCTGGGCGCGATGCCCCGCTTCGGTGCCTCCTCGATGACAAGGGCTTGGGCGGCCTGGCCGACTCCGACCACCACGGAGGCGCAGACGGTGGCCATCGCCGCGATCGCGGCCGTCCGGAACAGCGGCGGCAGCGCTGTGTCGGTGGCGCTCGCCCGGCTCCGCTGCGCCTCGCCCGAGATCACCCGGTGCTCGGGGACGAACGCCTCCCGGAGCACGGCGGAGTTGCTGCCGGTGGCGCGCATGCCGACGGTGTGCCAGGTGTCCTCGACCGTCAGGTCCGCGACGGGCACCAGCAGTGAGAGCCCGCCGACGACCTCCCCGTCGCCGTCGAGCTCCTTGGCGACCAGGATCGCCCAGTCGTTGTGCAGGATGCCGGTGCCGTACGGCCAGGATCCGGTGAGCAGATAGCCGCCCTCGGTACGCACCGCGGTGCCCGCGGCCGCGAAGATCGAGGCCAGCTTGGCGCCGGGGTCGTTCCCGAACACCTCGTCCAGGGCGGCCTTCGGGAACTTCGCGGCGAGCAGGTTCGACCCGTTGATGTTGTTGACCACCCACGATGTGGAGGGGCAGTAGTGGGACAGGGCCTTGGCGACCCCGCTCAGGGCGCGGACGTCGGCCTCCAGCCCGCCGTAGGCGCTCGCGGTCCAGATCATGCCCAGCTGCGCGTCGTCGATCGCCTGCACCGTGGCCTCGGGCAGCCTTCGTTCCCGCTCCCCCTCGGGGACTCCTTCCGCGAATATCGGGCCGAACTTGTGGACTCTGCCCACCAGTTCTTCCCGCAGTGCTTTCGGGTCCGTCCGTTCGTTCGTCATCGTCACCAGTCCGGGCTCTCGGAGATGAGGCGGGTGGGGTCGTAGTAGTCCCGCCAGGCGCTGATCCGGCCGTTGCGCAGTTCGAACGCCGCCATCACCTTCAGGTTCAGCGCGATCGGTGTGCCGTCGGCGAGGTACATGCTCTCGATCCGTTCGGCGAGGACGGCCTCCCCGGCGGTGGCCATGTGCCGGAACCTGAGCTCCAGCCGTGCGAAGCCGGGCGGCAGGAGCGCGAAGATCTCCTGCTTGCCTCGGCAGACCGGGGATCCGGGGTTCTGCCATACGCAGTCGTCGGTCAGGAAGGCGTCCATGGTCCTCCTGACGTCGGCCGGGGTCGGTCCCATCCGCGTCAGGAAGTCGTGGACGATGTGCTCTCCGTCGGTGGAGGGCATGCTCACCTCCCGGCCGTCGCCGCGTCGGAGCGGCCGAAGAGGCGGCGGAGCGCCGCGTCGAGCTCCAGCTCGGCGGAGGGGCCCGCGTGGGGGCTGCGCCAGGCGACGTGCTGGTCCGGCCGAACGAGCACGGCGCCGTCTTCGCCGATCCCGCACACCTCGGCCCAGGTGCCCTCGGCGTCCCAGTGGCCCGATGCGCTGGGTCTGCTCTCCACGGGGATCACGGTGAGCTCCACCCTGTGGGCATCCGCCGCCTTCTTGGCCGCGATCTCCCAGGTCTCGCTCAGCGGGCCGGTGATCAGCACGAAGCCGGTGCCGGCGCCGACCAGGTCGTGCGTCGACACCCGGTCCCCGCCGTGCCGCAGCCACGCGTGCGGCAGCCGGTGCCCCGGCCGGGTGAGCGGATGGTAGGTCGCGCCCATCGGGTCCCGGGGCGGCGGCGGGGTGCCGTCCGGGAGTACCGCGCCGGTCGCATAGTGGAAGCCGAGCTCGATGTCGTGCGCCTGGTACTCGATGCGCTGGGTCTCGAACACCTCGCGGGCCACGGCCCGTCGGGTCTCCCCGATCGGTGTGTCGGAGAGGAGCTCCTGGAAGCCGGCCCGGGTGGCCTCCGGTCGACCGGGCGCCTGGCCGAGGCTCGCGAACAGGGACCCGTAGTTGCGCAGGCAGGCCATCGACCAGCGCACGTTGCGCGCGGCAGCGGGCAGCCGCTCCGACTCGTAGGTGTCCAGCAGCGCGTCGCCGGCCCGGCCGTCGAGCACGGCTGCGAGCTTCCACGCGAGGTTGTGCGCGTCCTGGATCGCCGTGTTCAGGCCGCCTCCGGCGGCGGGCGGCTGCCGGTGCGCGGCATCGCCGGCGAGGAAGACCCGCCCGCCCCGGAACGACTCGGCCACGACCGCCTCCGGCCGGTATTCGCTGACGTGGTGGATCCGTATGTCCAGGTCCTCCGGCAGTTTCAGCAGATCCCGCACCCGCGCGGTGATGGCCTCGGTGCCGAGGTCGACGGCGGCTTCGGAGTGCACGCGGAAGTGCAGCGCCCATTCGTCGGAGGCCAAGCCCCACCGGGGCCCGGACGCGACGACCACGGACACCTCCCCGTCGGGGCTGATGATGTGGGTCATCAGCACCGCGTCGCCGCCCCACCAGCGCGACAGGTCCGCGCTGAAATGGACCGAGATGATGGTGAAACCGCCGCCGGCGCCGTCCATCGGTACACCGAGCGAACTGCCGATGCCTCGTCCTCCGTCGGCTCCCAGCAGGTACCGGGCGCGGACGACGCCCGTCTCTCCGGTGGACCGGTCGGTGATCCGCGCGGTCACGCCGTCCTCGTCCTGGGTGAACTCCTCCATCTCGTGGTGGAAGAGCAGGCTGGAGGGTGCCCGCTGCTCCGCGTGCCGGCGCAGCAGCGGTTCGAGCCGGTGCTGCGGAAGGTTGGTCGAGGGGCCGGTGCTGTCGGCGGCGTAGGGGCCGGCGGTGCTGCCGCCGCCGAAGGCGTCCATGCGGTGCAGTTCCCGCGCGTCCAGAGGGCCGTCGCCGCCCAGCGAGGTGTACCAGGCGATCTCGCTCATGTTGGCCAGCGGGGCGCCGACCTGGTAGACGTCGTCGGCGATCCCGTGCTGGCGGAAGATCTCCATCGTGCGCTGGTTGAGGTAGTGGGCTCGGGGGAGGACCGACGTCGACTCGCGGCGCTCCACCACGAGGTGGCGTACGCCCGCGTCGGAAAGGAAGGCTGACGCGGCGAGCCCGCAGCCGCCACCGCCGACGACGAGAACGGGCACCTCTGTGTCAAGCATGTGTTCCCCTTGGGGTCGGGCGGATGTAGGGCCGAGCGGGTCACCCGTCGTGAGCGGGTGTTTCCCCGTGCAGGGCGATGGCCGAGGAAGGACAGCGCAGGGCCGCCTCTCTGACCTGCTCGTGCCGGTGGTCCGGTGGGGCCGCGTCGAGCACGACCACCGTGCCGTCCTCGTCGCTCTGGTCGAACACCTCAGGTGCGAGCGCGGCGCAGTTGCCGACGGCGATGCACCGGTTCCGGTGGATTGCGATCTTCACGGTCGTCTCCGCCTCTCCTCGGCTCACCAGGTGACCGGCAGGGAGTCGACACCGAAGACCAGTGCGTTGGTCCGGTAGTCGAGCTCCTCGTGCGGGACGGTGAGCCCCAGCGTGGGGAACCTGTTGAACAGCGCCGGCAGCGCGACGCGCAGCTCCACGCGCGCCAGCTGCTGGCCGAGGCACTGGTGCGGGCCGAAGCCGAAGGTGAGGTGGCGCTGCGGGGGACGGCGCACGTCCAGGCGGTCCAGGTTCTCGTCGTGCGAGCCGAGGTCCCGGTTGGCGGCCAGGACGGACGCCACGACCCGTTCACCCTCCTCGATCTCGCGGTCCCGTACGCAGATGTTCCCGGCCGCCTGGCGCGGCAGGATGGTGGCCGGCGCGCAGATCCGCAGCAGCTCCTCGACGGCACCCTCGGTCGCCGAGGGGTCGTCGCGGACCACCGCGAGCTGGTCGGGATGGCGGAGCAGCAAGGCGATGGCGGCCGAAAGGGTGCTGGCGATCGTCTCGTGTCCGGCGATGAGCAGCATGTTGCCGATGCCCGCCAGCTCGGTGTCGGTCAGCTGGTCGCCGAAGTCGCGCACCACGCGGCCCAGCACGTTGTCGCCGGGGGCCTCACGGTGCTGGGCGACGAGCTCGGCCATGTAGGCCTCCATCTCGGCCGCCTGGCGCATCTGCTCCTCGCGACTGATGTCGAAGTCCAGCGCGACCTGGGTGCGGCGCTGGAACTCCTCCCGGTCGGAGTAGGGCACCCCCAGCAGTTCGCAGATGACCTGGGTCGGAATGGGCGCGCAGAAGAGCTGCACCAGGTCCGCGCCGGGGCCGGCCTTCTCCACCGCGTCCAGAGCAGCCTCCACGGCGCCCTCGATCTGCGGCTTGAGCTCCCGTGCGCGCCTGGCCGTGAACGACCCGGTCAGCATGCGCCGCAGGCGGGTGTGCTCAGGGCCGTCGTAGCTCAGCAGGTTGCCCGCCTGGTAGGGCATGGACCCGCCCATGTGCAGCCCGCCGTCGGCGAGTACGGACTTGACGTCGTCGTACCGGGCGAGGACCACCGCGTCGAACTCGCCCAGCATCGGGCTGGGCACCGTGACCCGGCGCAGTTCCTCGTCCTTCTGCGCTTCGTACAGCTCCGGAACGGGATCGAACGGGCATTCGGCGGCCCGTCCTGCGATGGGGATCGCACCGGACTCGGTCATGAGATCGCCTCTCTGCTCGTCAGGGATGAAGGAGAAAAGGGAGAAGGCCACCCGCGGGGCACACCGGCTCCGCCGGAGCCGGAAGGCCCGCAGCGGTACCGTCGGCCCGCGGCCGCGGCCGCGGGCCGGCTCGGCACCCGGCCGCGCGCGTGGGCCGTGTCAAAGCTTGCGGCCCAAGAGGAACCCGGCGATCTCCAGGAACTCGCCGCGTACGCCGTCGGGCATCTCGGCGGCGGCCAGGCTCTGCTCCGCCGCGGCGGTCTGGCGTGCCGCCTCCTCCTGCGCCCAGCGCCGCCCTCCGGCCTGTTCCACGAGGTCGGCGACGCGCCCGACGGCGTGTTCGGGGAGGGGGCCCGACCCCAGGTACAGGGCGCGGAGCTCGTCCGCCCCCGGCGCGTTCAGCGCCGCCACCACGGGCAGCGACTTCTTACGGACTCGCAGGTCGGCCCCGATCTGCTTCCCGGTGCTTCGCGTATCGCCCCAGATGCCCAGCACGTCGTCGACGAGCTGGAAGGCGAGCCCCAGGTGTTCACCGAAGGCCCTGAGCCCGTCGATCAGGGGTTGTTCGGCGCCCACCAGATCGGCACCGAGCGCGCAGGCGCATCCGAGCAGCGCGCCCGTCTTGCCGCGGGCCATGCGCAGGCACTCGGCCAGGCTCACCTGGTCGCGCCGCTCGAACGCGACGTCGCATGTCTGGCCGTCGATCATCCGCTGGGTGGCGGCCATGAGCGACGCGGCGGCGGAGCCGGCCCCCGGGGCCGGTGAGGCCAGCAGCGCGGAGGTGGCCGCGGTGACCATCGCGTCGCCGGCCAGGATGGCGTTCGGCACGCCGAAGACCGCCCAGGCGGTCTCCCGTCCGCGCCGGGTCTCGTCGCCGTCCATGATGTCGTCGTGCAGCAGCGAGAAGTTGTGTACCAGCTCCACGGCCACCGCCGCCGGCAGGCCGTCCGTGTCCGCGGCGCCCGCCGCCCGCGCCGACAGCAGCGCCAGGTTGGGCCGGATCATCTTCCCGCCCCAGGTGCCGGTCGGCCGGCCCTCGGCGTCCGCCCATCCGAGGTGGTACTGGGCGATCCGGCTCATCTCCGGTCCCAGGTGGGAACGGACCGCATCGCGCAGCGCGGGGCGGAGCAGCCTCCGGCCGGGGTCGAGGGTGGGGGAGAGGCGCTGCGTCGGCGCAGTCGTCACGGGAACCACCGCCCACCCGGGCGGCGGGACTGGGAGCAGGGGGACCGGTCGGCACGGGAACGGGAGGGGTACGTGCGGGCATCTCGCATGGTGCACCTTCGCTGTCGGCTCGTGGCAGTCACGGGGCGGGCAGGTCGCCGGGGGTGGTCGGCACGGGGGTGTTCAACAGGACCCGCCGCAGCACGCGGGGAGAGGTGAGCAGGCTGTGGGGCGGGGACAGCAGGAAGAGGACGTCGCGGTTGGCCGCGCACACGACCGGGTCGCTCGGTACGTGGTCGCGCACGCGGCCGAGGTAGCGGTCGAGCAGCCGGGCGACGGGGCCGCTCTGCACCGCGTTGCCGGTAGCCCCCGGCATGGGGCTGTCCGCGCCCGTCGCCACATCCCACGCGGTGCGGGAAGAGCGCAGCGCCGCCCGCTGCAGAGCGTGCACCGAGGGGGTGCGGCCACCGGCCAGCGCTTCCTTGAGGGCGACCGCGTTCAGCGCCGCCGCGGAAACGCCCTGGCCGTAGACGGGGTTGAGCGCGCACAGGGCGTCCCCGACGACGAGCAGGCCGGCGCGGTCCCGGCCCAGGCGGTCGTAGCGGCGGCGCCGGTTGGCGGTGTGCCGGTAGCCCACGGGCCGGGCGACCGGCTGCGCCGTGCTCAGCCACGCTCGGGGAGCGGGGTGCGGCAGCCGGCCGGTGAAGTCGACGAAGCCCTCCGGGTCGGTGGGCGGCGCCTGGCCGCGCGGACCGGACAGGGTGACGAGCCAGCGGTCGCCCTCGACGGGCAGCACGATCGTGCCGAACGGCTGCTCGGCGTCGGGCACGATGTAGAAGCCCTTGAGGTCCTCGGGCGGGGCGTCGGCGCGGAAGGCGCCCGTGGCGTAGGCCCGCCCGGTCTCCACCACCTCTTCGGCCGGGGGCCGGCCGCCCAGCTCGGTCAGCCACTGGGGGGTGCGACTGGCCCGTCCGGTGGCGTCCACCACGAGGTCTGCCGTGAGCTCTTGCCGGGCGTGGTGGTCGCCGTCGCGGTCGCGGAGCGTGACGCCGGTGATGCGGCCGGGACGGCCGAGCAGGCCCGTCGCCTCGGCGCCCGTCCGGACGTGGATACGGGGGTCGGCCACGACCCGTCGGCGGATGCCGTATTCCACGAGGGGACGCGAAGGGGCCATGACCGGCGCGGACGGATTCCGGCGGGATATCCACTGCCCCGCCTGCCACACCCCGAGGTCCCCCGGTACCGCCAGGCGCGGAGCGCCCGCATCCGCCAGTTCGGGCAGCAGCTCGGGCAGCAGCTCGGCCAGGGCGTTCATCCCGCTGGTCAGCAGGACATGGGTGTGCCGTGACTGCGGCACACCCGCACGGGGCGCGGGACCGTCCTCGTAGCGGTCCCGTTCGAGCACCGTCACCCGGTCCGCGTGGTCCGCGAGGACGTGCGCGGTCAGCAGCCCCGCCACGCTGCCGCCCATCACGACCACATGTCCCAGCGGGGAACGCCCGGACGGCGCACGCCGCGCTCGGTCGGCGGAGGCGTTCGCGCGGTCCGGCCGCGGAGGGGGTACGGCCGGCTTCGCGTCTGCCGGCGGGTCGTCCAACCGTCCCGCCAGGAAGCCGACGCCGGCGGTCTCGCCGGTGCCCGGCAGGTCGCCGAGCATGTGCCCGACCAGCTCCAGGTGCGTGTTCCGCCAGCGCCGCACGGCGCCCTTCAGCTCCTCGAGCCGCCGGTGCGTCTCCGTCGAGCCGTCGCCACCGGCCTCCGGCGCCAGGTCCCCGACACGGGAGAACAGCTCCTTGAACTGCTCCGACTCCACTCCGCTCGCCGTGCCCAACCGGTCCCGGAACCGCAGGAAGTCCTCCCGCCCCAGCGTGCCGTGGAGCAGCGTGAGCTGCCCCGTCATGCTGTCCACCAGCCGCGTCGCCCGTTCCGCCCGGTAGGAGATGCGCTGCTGCCCGCACCGGCCGGATCCGATGTGCCGCAGGTCGGCGAGCACCTGGCTGAGTAGAATCTCCGAGGCCTGGTGCACGACGATGAAGAGCCGCTCGCTGTCGTGCAGGTCCGGCTGCTCCGCCGGTGTGAGCGGATGCTGCAACGAGAGCAGTTCGTCCAGGTTCAGGTAGGTCGCATACGTCGGGGTGCTCATCAGGCCAGCTCCTCGGGGTCGATCCGCACTACACGAGGCGGCCGAGCACGGTGAGGTCCTCCAGCGCGTCCCTGTGGACGCCGGCCGGCAGGGCCTCCAGCGCCTTGGCGGCCATCCGCACGTGGCGGTGCGACACCTCGCGCGCCTCGTCCGCCCCGCCATAGGTGTGGACCAGCTCCGCCATGGCCTCGTAGCGCGCCTCTACCGGCGCGGAGGTGTCGGTGAGCAGGTGCTCGATGCGCCGCCGCTGCCGCTCGGGGGCGCGCTCGTGGGCGATCAGCACCGGCAGGGTGGGCCGGCCGTTTCGGACGTCGGAGACGTTCGGCTTGCCCGCCCTGGTCCCGTCATAGGCCATCAGGTCGTCGCGGATCTGGTAAGCGGTGCCCAGCAGGTCGCTGTACTCGCTGAGCGCCTTCAGGGACATCTCGTCGGCGCCGCCGAGAGTGGCGCCGACGCCGCAGGCCATCCACAGCAGGCCGCCGCTCTTGTCCCTGATCATGTCGAGGTAGGCGTCGACCGAGCAGATGCTGCGACCCATCCGGATCTCCCGGACGGCCGCGTCCCCGATGCGCAGTCCCGACTCGGAGAGGACCGCCATGGCCCGCGTGACCCGTGCCGCCGGGGCGCCGGCCTCCTGGCACTCGGCCAGAGCGGAGAAGCCGTGGAAGAACAGCCCGTCCCCACCGACGATCGCGGTGGGCTGGTCGAACACCGTGTGCGCGGCGGGCTTGCTGCGCCGCTCCCCGTCGGCGTCGATGATGTCGTCGTGCATCATCGCGCCGACCTGCACGCACTCCAGAGCCACGGCCGCCGGGAGGACGGCCGCCATGTCGCCCCCCACCGCGAGGCTGGACCGGATCACCAGCCAGGGGCCCATCATCTTCCCGAAGGGAACCAGTCCGTAGCGCACCACTTCGTCGAGACCCGAGACATCGTGCGGCCACCGGGCCTCGACCTCGGCTCGCACGGCCGCCGCCACTTCGGAATCGGCGACCTGAGGAACGTCGCTTTTGGTCATGCGGCTTACGTTAGGGAGGCCGCGGCGGAGCTGTCGTCACCGGCGGCGGACCTCGGCCCGAGTGGGCCCGAGGATGGCATCTTCGGCCCGGAGCCGGAGGGAAGCGCCCTCGGGTCAATCCCGCGTCAGCCGGCCTCCCAGGCTGACCGCGGCCAGCTCGACGCGCGAACGGCAGCCGGTACGAGCGAACAGGCGGGTCAGGTGGTTCTCCACGGTCTTCTCGCTGAGCTGGAGGCGGAGAGCGATCTGCCCGTTGGTCAGGCCCTCGCCGACCAGCTCGACGATGCGCTGCTCGGTGACGGCCTGCGCCCCTCGGCCGCGGACCCGTGGGGCGGGGACCCCGCGTTCGCGGGCCACCGCGCGGATGTGCTCCAGGAGCACCGACGCGCCGCACCGGGTGGCGAGTTCGTGGGCCTCGCGCAGCCAGGGGCGTGGATCCTCGGCGAACCGCGCGATGGCCAGGCATGAGTCCAGCAGGGACGGCAGGTCTTCCCGCTCGCGGGTCAGCTCGGTCGCGGATTCGGCCAGCTCGACGTCGCGGTGTACCAGGCCGCGTGCCAGCAGCAGAGCCTCCTGCGTGTCGGTTCCCGTCTCGCGGCACAGGAGCTCGGTCTCCTCCAGCAGCTCCGCCGCGCCGTGCCGGTCGTCGATGGACACGGCGATCTGCACCGCCCGGATCAACAGGAGGAACAGGCCCACGTGCGGCCCGGACCGGCGCAGCCGCCGACCGGCCCGCAGCGCCAGCCGGACGGCCCGCCGGTGGTCGCCGGCGCGGCTGAACAGGCCGATCCTCACCCAGGCGCGCATCGCGACGGGCTGGGGGGACGGAACCACGCGGCCCAGCCACCAGGCCGCCTGCCGCGACTCGCCCCGGGCGGCGCACATGTCCGCGGCGAGCAGGCGGGCCGCTTGGTGCGCCAACGTGTCCGTGGAGTACGACAGCTCCAGCTCCCGCACCGCCGACATGGCCTGCGACCAGTCGGCGCGGTTGTAGCCGCGCACCACCCGGCGGTGCACTCCGGGCACACCGGTCGTGGGGATTCGGTAGTGGTCGCCGAGCACGAGCCGCATCACCGTGGCAGTGTCGACCATCGCGGCCGCATGGTGCAGCCGGTCCAGCCCTCGCCGGGAGGTCGCCGCCCCGCCGGAGCGGTGCCAGGCCCGCTCGCAGGCGGCGAAGTCACCGGAGAGCGCGGCACTCAGCACCTCCATCCGGTCCGCCGGCACCAGCCGGGACCTGTACGGGGTGACGGGGCCGGGCGTCCGAGGGAGGCCGAACCACCACTGCGCGAACCCGATCGGTTCAGCGCCGGTGGGCCCCGCGTCCAGCAACGACCGCACGGCCTCATCCGCGGGCGGCTCACCGGAGTGCAGCGCGGCCATGATCGCGGCGAGACGAACCTCCTCCAGCGAGCCTCGGGCGCACCCCTGCTCCGTGTACTGGGCGAGCACATCGCGCAGGAGTTCGTGGCGGCCGGTACGGACGACCAGGTTCACCAGCCGGGTGAGCGTAGGGGGGTGTTGCGGATCGCTCGGCGGCAGGCGGGGCAGCGCGGCCGCGTACGACGACGCCGCGCGCTCCGGCCGCTCCGGCTCGTCGTCGGCGGCCAGGCCGAGCAGCCAGGACACCTGGGAGGCGTCGAGCACGACGTTGGAACCGCTGCCGGCGATGTGGCCGGCGAGCACCGCGGGGTCGACGGCGTCGGGCTGCCGGGCCAGTATCTGTTCCGCGAGCAGGGTGTGCAGCGAGACGTCGCACCGGTTGGCCGCCCACCCGACGGCGGAGGCCGCCAAAGCGGGGCACCGGCAGCCGACCCGGCCCACCGGATCGGCGATCAGCACCTGCGCCTCGATCATCCGGTCCAGCACGCGTCCGTAGGCGGTGAGGTCGCTCCCGGTCATCTCGGTGAGCAGCGGCAGATCGTCGACACTGATGCCGTCCAACACGGACACGGCGGTCAGCAGGTGCGCAGCCAGATCCCCGAGGGAGGCGACCCGGCGCAGGAGGTGGTGGTCGCCGGGAAGCTCGACCGGCTCAGAGGGGGCGTGGAGGCACAGCCGGCCGCCGAAGGGGGTCAGTCGGCCGCGCTCGCGCAGGTCGGCGAGTGTGGCCAACAGCGTGCCGGGGTTGCCGAACAGCGGCCCCAGCGCCGTACGCAGGATGCCGGGTACGGCCTCGTCCAGTCGCGGCCCCGGCGTGCGGCGCAACAGGGACTCTGCGACGTCGTCGGAGACCGGTCCGAGCGTGACCACCTGGTCGGCGGCGGCCAGCAGTTCGCCGGGGCCCAAGGCGTGCTCCGCGCTCTCGTCACAGGCGGCCAGTACCAGGCACCCGGACCGCCGTGCCGCGGCGATCATGGGCGCGGGCTCGGCGACCGCGTGCGCGTCGTCGGCCAGGACCACGGTGCGTCCCTGCTGAGCGAGCCCGGCGAACAGGGAGTCCAGCGCGGGGACCAAGGACGGCGCCCAGCCGCCGGTTTCCCGCCCCACCGCATCGCTCAGCCGGGCCACGGTGTTGAGCGAGGCGGCCAGACCGGCCGCCTGGAACTGCTCGAACCGGTCGCGCACGGCGCGTACCAGCGGTCCGAGGCCGAACGCGTCGTCGCGGCCGCCCGGCCCGGAACCCATCCGCACCGGCAGGACGCGTGTCCCGGCAGCCCGCAGCGTACGCTCCGTCTCGTCCAGCAGCGCCGTCTTGCCGATGCCGACCGGCCCCTTGAGGACGATCAGGCGACCGCCTTCAGCCGCAAGCGCGGCGCGGAGCGCGGCCAGCTCCTCTTCTCTTCCGCGTACCATGGCACGCGCACGGGCCACTGCCGGATTCCTCCCGTCAACACCTGGTGCGGCGACGAGCCGCGAGAGCCACGGCCCGTTCCGACGCGGCGGCGGGGGCGACCGCGGGTCGGCTTCGTGCTGGAGCCGTGTTGTGATCTTAACCTTCGATACCTCCGCCGGTCGGGTGTGCTTGGGCACACTGGGCGGGTGATCGATCGCTGGTGCAGTGAGAACGGTCCTGCTCAGTCGGCGCGGGAGCCCTTCGGCCGTTCGGCCCCTGCCGACCGCGTCGCCGACATCGCCACCTCGCCGGAAGCGGCGTCACTGGCGCTGGTCACAGGGCCGATGGGGATCGGGCGCAGCACGGTACTGGCCAAGGTCGAGAGCGAGCTCGCCGCGCGTGGCGTCGCCGCCCTGTCCCTGCGGGTTCCGCGCAGCGAGCGCGACCGCCCCTACTCCCTGGCCCTGCGACTGCACGCCGAGCTCGGTGCCCTGAACCGGGACCGCGGCGCCGGGTACCCGGCGAAGGCCGCCGTTCCGACGCCGGGCCCGGACGCCGGCCGCCGCATGGTCTCCGAGCTGCGATCGGCCATCGGCGCGAGCGGAAGGCTCACCATCCTCATCGACGATGCGCAATGGGCCGACCCCGGTTCCCGCGCCGTGCTGCTGCAGACGGCCCGCGCGCTGGCAGGGGGTCCTGCCACGCTCGTCTGCGCGTTCCGCCCGTCGCCGGCCGATCCGGCGGAGGAGCGGGGCGTGCTGGACCGGCTGCGCGCGGCCGGCCTCGCCGAGGAGGTGCCGGTACCTCCGCTGCGCCAGTCGCAGGTCCGCGCGCTGGTCGCACGGCAGCTTCAGGCCGATCCGTCGGAGGCGCTGATGGCGTACCTGCGTCGGGAGTGCCGCGGAAGGCCCGCCGCGGTGCTCGCCGCCGTGGCGGGGTACCAGCGGAGCGGCGCGGTGCGCGTCTTCGACCGGAACGCCTATCTCGTCTCGCCGGACCAGCCGCCCCTACTGCCCGCCGAGCTGCCGTCGGTCACGTACCTGCGGCAGCTGGGCACACCGGTCTGGCCGGTGGCCAAGGCCATGGCGGTGCTGCACCCCCTGGGCCCCGCCGCGATCGGGTTGGTCGCGGTGGCCGCGGACCTGGACGAGGACCAGGTCCGCGACGCACTGTCCGAGCTGTACGCCGAGGGGGTGCTGCGGTACGGGCCCGGAGCGGACCGGTGGCGGTTCCGCCTGCCGCTGCTCGCATCCGCGCTGAGCGCCTGCCTCGGCCCCTACGAGCGACGAAGGTCCGCCCAGGTGGCGGTCTCTGCTGTCTGGGCGGACGAGGCGGTGGCGGATTCCGGATACCTGGCCGAGCAACTGGTCGCCGCGGGCCGGTTCGTGGACTCCCGCCGAGCCTCGGACGAGCTGCTGGCCACGGGCGCCGCCGCCATGCTGGACGACGGGTACCGATCGGAGCGCTGGCTGCGCGCGGCCGTCGAGCTGGCCGGCGAGCCGGAGCAGCGCGCCCGCGCCCTGCTCGCACACGCCGCCGCCTGCTGCATCCATCTGCGGTACGCCGACGCGGTGAACAGCGCCCGGACCGTGCTGTCCGACTACGCCGACGCGGTTCCCCCGGAGGCCCTGATCGAGATCGAGATGATCTACGTCATCTCCCTCGGCGGAACCTTCGACACCGAGGCGCTCACCGAGATCTGCGACGGCGGCTGGCGCTCGTTGCCGGGAGGGGAAGGGCACAGGCTCGTCGCCCGGTGCGCCGCCCTGTGCCACCTGGACCGCTGGCGGGACGCGCACGAACTGGTGGAGGCCGGGCGGGACGTCTGGAGCCGGGACATCGATATGGTCGCGGCGCTGGGCCAACTCGTCAGCGAGTCCACCGGGGCGTACCTCGGCAGGACGGAGGCGTTCGACCGGGCCGTCGCGGCCCCCTCCCGCTGGCCCCTGTGGGAGAAGGGGATGCGGCACCGCTTCGAACGGCTGGCGCATCTGGCCCGGACGCTGCTGCTCTTCGGCGAGCGGGACCGGACGGACCGGATGCTGGCGGCGCACGAACCGCCCACCGGGTACTGGCCCGTCCCCGACCGGGTGGTGCTGAACAGCCAGGCCGGGCACTGGGCCCCTGCGCTGGACCTGGTGCGGCTGAGCTTGGCCACCGGCCTCACCGTGGGCGACCTGCCGAGCCACACCTTGATGTGGCGGGAGACGAGCATCATACTCGGCGCGCGCGGCCAGCTGACCCGGGCCCGGGAAGCGATCGAGAGGGCCCAGAGCGCGCAGTCCCTGATGCTCCATCTCCTGGCCGTGCCGGACGCGTACCTGAGCCGGGCCCTGGGCGCGCCGGAGCGGGTCGGCCGGATCGTCGCGGACGCGCTCGCCTACGCCGACGAGCGCGGCCTGATCGTCGGCACCGACGAGCTGTGGCTGATGACGGCCCTGTCGGAGGCAGACGAGGGCGATCCGGTCGTGGCGCAGCGGTACGTGGAGGAGACGGAGAAGGTCGCCGGACTGCTCGGCACCAGCCGGGCCGAGCTGTGCCACCTGACCGCCACCGCCGTGGTGCACCGCGACCGCGCGGCCGCCGCGGAGGCGGTGCGGTTCGCCCGGCGTCGCGCACTGCCGCTGGAGTCGGCCGACACGATCGGCGTGCTGGTCCGGCACGGGCTGGCCGACGCGTCGCTGCTGCACGAGGCGTACGCGGTCTACGGCGACCTCGGCGCACTGCTGCGCAGGGCGCAGGCGAGGATCCTCATGCGCGAACACGGCGTCGCCATGCCGCGCCGTGCCGAGATCATCGCCGAGAACGAGCGGCTGCTCGCCACGCTGGTGACCGAAGGGCTGACCAACCGCGAACTGGCCGTCGTGCTCGGCGACAGCGAGAAGAGTGTGGAGAGCCGGCTGAGCAGGCTGTTCAAACGCACCGGGTACCGCTCGCGGGCCGAACTCGCCTCCGCGATGCTGGCCGGCGAGTACCTCTGAGGCTCCGGCCCACCTTCGGCGACCGACCGCTCGTGGGACGCGACAGCACCGATACCGCCGAGCGGCCCCGCCGCCGGGTGCGGCTTGACCGCAAGCAGCGTCGGGGCCGCTCGGTCGAGCAGCGAGGACGGGGGGAGGACGGAGGGGGATGCTCCACAGGACAGGGGCGTAGTCAGTGTGTTCTGTCGGGCGCCCCGAAACGCTGCGGTGCCCCGGGCGAGACCGGCGCGGCAGACCGGCTGCGTACCAGCATGATCGCGGGCACCGCAGCGAGGGCGAAGAGCACACCGGCCATCAGCACGTAGAGGTACACGCCGGTCGCCGAGCTCACCGGGGCGCCCTCGACGACGGGCCCACCGGTGATACGGGTGGCCTTGAGGATCTCGCCCCCGGCGAAGCTGAAGACGACCGAGCCGAGGGCGAACATGACCGACACCAGACCCGAGACCGTGCCCTGCCGCTCCGGCGGTGCCAGGTCGGTCGCCAGGTTGTAGCCGGACGCTCCGATCGCGCCGGCGGCCATGCCGACCATGGCCCCGCAGGCGATCGCCAGCGGGAGCACCGACACCCCCGCCAGCATCGTGAATGTCGCCAGGGTCCCGACGGCGACGGCGGCGAATAGGGGCTTCGCGGGCCCGAGCCGCCCCGCGACCCATCCGGCGAGCGTGCCGCCGACGAAGATGCCCAACTGGGCCGTGGCGAGCAGCACCGCTTTCGCCTCACCGTCGCCCATCCCGTAGCCGAGTCCCAGGTCGGCGGGTACATCGGCGATGGTGGCCGTCAGTTGCAGCATGCTCCGGAAGGAGCCGGCGGCCAGCACCAGGGCCAGCAGCGTCAGCAGGATCGGCCGGCTGAGGGCCCGGACGTCGATGATGGGATCGGCGACTCGCAGAGCCAGCACCGCCCACCCGGCCAGCGCGGCGGCGCCGGCCGCCAGCAGCACGAGCATGCCCCCGGACAGCCACCCGGAGTCCGCACCGAGACTGACGTAGGCGAGCACCGCGCCCATCCCGCCGCCGAGCAGCAGCGCCCCGCCCCAGTCGATCCGGCCGGCGCTGCGGTTCGGCGACTCCGGGATGAAGGAACGCACGCACAGTGCGGCCGCCGCGGCGAGCAGGCTCGCCGCGACGAACACGCTCCGGTAGCCGAAGAGGTCGATGATCGGCTGCATCACCAACGGCTCGATGAACCCGACGATCGCCGCGCCCGACGTCACGAGTCCGATCGCGGGCATGGCCACCCGCGGAGCGCAGAGTTGGCGGATGAGGGCGACCGAAATGAAGATCGCGCCCAGGGACGCCCCTTGGAGGAAACGCCCCACCAGGAAGATCCAGACGGTGGGTGCGGCGAGGCAGACCAGCGCGCCTGCGCATGCGGTCAGCAGCGTGATGACGAGCATCCGGCGCTGCCCGAAGATGTCGGAGCTCTTCGCGAGCAGCGGCGACCAGATGGCCCCGGCCAGCATCCCGCTTTGGCTCAGCCATGCGACCTGGTCGGTGTCGAAGTGCGCGAGCAACCGGTTGATGACCAGCATGGGGGAGCCGATGGCCATGTCGGCCAGGACGTTGGCGAGGATGAGAACCGCCACCCAGAGGACGAGCCGCCTGCTCCAGCGGTGCTCCTGAGCGCCGGGAGCGGGCTCTTCCAGCGTGTCTTTCACTATGTATTCTCTCCAGCGCATCAGAGGTCGACGGTCTCTTTGCCGAGTGCTCAGTGCGGGGCGGTGCCCGCTGCTTGCAGGGCCTTGTTGCGGGCGGCGATGTCGGCCCAGCTGGCCGGCAATAGGAGGTCGCGGCCGCCCTCGACGCTGTCTTGGGCGAAGGTGACGTAGGGGCGCTGCCGGGCCTCGTACCGTTCGAACGCGGCGGTGTGGTCGCCGCCGCACCGGTCCAGCTCTTCGGCGAGAATGCGGGCGCCGGTGAGCGCGAGCGACGTACCCCGTCCGGAGAGGAAGGCCGGGCTGTACCCGGCGTCCCCGACGAGGACGACGCGTCCGCGGTGCCACGACGGCAGGTGGATCTGGCTCGCGGAGTCGAAGAAGAAATCGGGGTCGGCGCGGACCGCATCGAGGAGTTCCGGGATTCTCCACGACCGGTAGCCCGCGAAGGCGTCGATGACGATCTTCTTCTGGGCGTCGAGGTCGTGGCGGTCGTGGTCGAGCGGCTCCGAGCGGAACTGGAAGACCGCGACGGCCTTGTCCTTGTACCGGAAGGCGCCTGCCATCCGGCCGGGGACGTTGTGGACCGCGTTGGCGCCCTCGGACCGCGCATCACCGGGAAGGGCGGCGAGCGCGATGTAGACACCGAGATGGCGGAGGTAGTCCTCCTCGGGCCCGAACACCAGCCTGCGTACCGCGGAGTGCTGGCCGTCGGCACCGAGCACGAGGTCGTACCGCCCGGTGCGGCCGGAGGCGAAACGCACGTCGACACCGTCGCCGTCGTCGGTCAGGGCTTCGATCGAGTCGCCGAAGCGGATCGCCGCTGTGCCCGGGAGCGCGCCGGCGAGGATGTGCATGAGGTCCTCGCGCAGGATCTCTATGTCGTCGTCGGAGTCGCCGACCCGGCCAACGGGGAGGCGGACCACCGGCTCGCCGTCGCCGTCGACGAACCAGGTGGACTCCGACATCCGCAGGCGTTGCTCCTGGACCTTCGCGAGCAGACCCATTCTCTCCGCGGTCGCGACGGCGTCACCGCGGATGTCGATGGGTGTGCCTGCAAGGCGGAGGTGCTCGTCGTACTCGACGACGGTGACGTCGTGGCCTCGACCGCCGAGCTCGAGTGCGGCGGCGAGGCCGGCGATGCCGGCTCCGGAGATGAGGATGTTCACGCTGTGCTCCAGGTGTGGCTGGGTGGACGTGCCGGTCGGGACAGCGGCGGCCCGCCGGTGGGCACGGGGGAGGCGCAGAGCAGTGCGGTCGGCGGTCGGGACGCGGCTGCGACCCCCCGACCACTAAAGCGACAATCTGTTGCTTTTATGAGCTTACTTGCGACCGGCTTGCACCGCAACGCCGCACCTGGCGACAATCGGGGCCCGAGCAGGCGAACAGGAGGTGAGTACGGCGATGGCCGACCGGAGCGCAGACCGGCCGCCCGCACGGCGCCCCGGTGGCCGCAACGCGCGGGTGCGGGCGCAGATCCTCGCCGCGACCACCGAGCTCGTCGCGCGCGACGGCATCGCGGGCTTCCGCTACGAGGAGGTCGCCGAGCTCGCCGGCGTGCACAAGACCAGCGTCTACCGCAACTGGCCCGACCGTGAGGAGCTGGTCGTCGAGGCCCTGCTGTGCTACGCCGATGACCTCGCGTCGGTCGAGGACACCGGCGACCTCCACCGGGATCTCGCGGACTTCCTCATGGGAATCGCCGGGGGCCTGGAAACGCCGTTCGGCCGGACGCTCGAACAGGCCATCCAGCCCGCCCGCCAAAGCCCTGCTGTCCGGCAGGCGCTGGCCAGGATCCTCGACCAGCGCGTGGCCGCCCTGCAGCGGCGGGTGGACACCGCCGTCGACCGGGGCGAGCTGCCCCCGGTCGACAGCTTCTTCCTCGGCGAGATGCTCTCCGGACCGGTGCGCCTCATCGTCAACCGCGGCATGCGCCCGTTCACCCGCACGGACGCGGAACGCATCGTCGGCGTGGTGCTCGCCGGAATCCGGGCCACGGCACCGCACGTCTGAACGCTCGCGGCCCGATACCGCGCCGATCCGCCTGGGTGACGATCTGCGACGGGGAGCGAGTACCCATGTCCAGTCCGTTGTGCTGGATCACCACCGCCACCGCCCTGCTGTCGGCCGCCATCGCGGCGGTGGTGCCTCATGCCCGGGAAGTCCGGCGAAATACCGTGAAGTCGGATGAGAACTTCCTTGCTCCTCGCGGTAACCGGATTTCGTGTCGCCTTGTACGGCTCGGCCTGTTCGGCATTTCCGGCCTGATGTGCACGGAGGAGCCCGCTGCCGTGTCAAGACCGTGCCGAGTCACCGAAAGTATCGGTGTGTCAGGGGGTCTCGTCCAGCCGGGTACTCCGAGACAAATCGGTTGACTCCGATTGGCCCCGCTGCGAATATCACAGCTCAGCCACCGAAATCGCCGAAGCTTTCGCGTCCTGGAGAAAACGCTATTCAGGTACTCGACAAGTGCTGGTCCGAGCCGCCTCCGTGCGGCGCTGACATTGGAGTGCTGTGCCAGGCGACGCCATTGTGAACACCGGCGAGGACAACGAGCCGTCAGCCGTGCCCACGCCCGACCCCTGCCCGGCCCACTTCCGAGGCCGCTCGCAGCGTTCCGGAGGAATCGGCTGGGCACAACGGGTTCAGTGGGCGTCGGTCAACGGACTGGCCGAGCGGAACAGCACGAGATACGACATGTTCCGGTACGCGGTACGTGAGGTGTTCCGGAATTCGCTCCACGCCTATCGCCACGCCCAGTCCCTGGGCGCGCTGTTCCTTTCCCGGATCGATTCGGCACCGAATAACACACCGTTCGTCCATTCCAACGACGTGCGCTCGATCGTGCCCATGGACGAGCCGAAAAGAGCGGACCGACCGGTGGTGCCCGCGGCGGCGGACAAGCCCGTGATGACCGAGACCGTGCCGGGGTATGCGACCGGAGCCACCCTCAACCTCGGTGTCGGGGCGATGCAGGGCTCGTCGCGGCACCCGATCCTCAGGGTCGAGACCGACCTCCTGCCTGTCGAGGGCGTCTCGCTGCTCCTGGAGCGCATGAACCGCATCCTCGCCGGGGCCCTCCCCGCGCCCTCCACCGGGTCAAAAGCCCGATGAGGACGGACGACCTCGCCGACCCGCGGTTCACGCTCGGTGCATTCCGTCCGTCCGTGCTGCGCGAGCTGGCCGCCGAGCGGGTCAAGCTGCTGCGACTGCTGCGGCACGCGGGCCCCGGGACGGTCGCGGCGCTCGTCGGCGCGCATGCGGTGGGCGTGGTGACGACCGCCTCGGGCGCCGTCGCGACGGGGTGGCTGGTCGGGGCGGCCACACACAGCGATCGGTTCGCCGAGGTCCTCGGGCCGCTACTGGCGGTCGTGGGGCTCATTCTGATCGACCGCGCAGCTCAGGTGGCGCTGGTCCTGCCGTCCGCGGTCGCTGCGCGGCGCGTGGACGGGGCGGTGCGCCTCATGGTGCGCCGAATGGCTCTGGCACCCGGAGAGATCGCCCATCTCGACGACGCGGAGTTCCGCGCCGACGTCGAGCGCGCCTGCGATCTCGGCGCCGGTTGGCGGGCTCGCTCTCCCGGCGAGGCTGCGGTGGGTCAGCTGACGCTCGTCTTCCGGGTCGTCACCGGAGGGGCCTCGGCCGCGGTCATCGCCGTGTACTTCCCCTGGCTCGCCCTCGGCCTGTTCGCGGTCTCCATGGTGATGCGGATGCTCACCCGCCGCCAGTGGATGTGGCTCGCGGCCATGGACGACTCCCGCATGGACGAGCACCGCAAGGCGCAGTACTTCGCCGGACTGCTCACCGAGGCCGGACCGGCCAAGGACGTTCGGCTGTTCGGACTGGCGGACTGGCTGCTCGCACGGTTCCGAACCGCGAACGTCGCGGCACGCAGCCCGATGTGGAACGCCCGTTCGTCCGTGCTGAAGCGCCAAGGCCTCACATTCGCCCTCGCGGCCGGCGGCGCCGCCGTGACGCTGGTCGTGCTCGGCACCTCCGGGCAGAGCCCGGCGACGGTGGCGCGCTGCCTCGTCGCGGCCTGGGCGGTGATGGCCCTGGCCAATCTCGGCCAGGAGGCCTTCGAGATCGACTACGGTGTGGCGGCCGTGCGCGCCCTCGACCGGATGGCCTCCCGGTACACGCCGTCGGCGGGTGCCGTTCGACCCCTCGTTTCGACCGGCTGTCCGCCGCACGTGCGCTTCGAGAACGTCACGTTCACCTACCCGGGCGCCGACCGGCCGGTGCTTGAGGACCTCTCGTTGGAGATCCGGCCCGGCGAGACGCTGGCCGTCGTCGGCGTCAACGGCGCGGGCAAGACGACGCTGACGAAGCTGCTGGCCGGGCTCCACCGCCCCGACTCCGGGCGCGTCGTGGCCGACGGCATCGACCTGCGTGAACTCGACCTCGGGGCGTGGCGCCCCCGGATGAGTGCGCTGTTCCAGGACTTCGTCCGCTACGGAACGACCGTCGCCGACAACGTCGCCTTCTCAGCGCCCGAACACGTCGGCGACGCCGCCGGTATCGATGCCGCGATCGAGGCGGCCGGTGCCGGCGAGGTCGTCGCCGGGCTTCCCGAGGGGACCGGCACGAGGCTGTGGCGCGGCGGAGAAGGCGGCGTCGACCTGTCCGGCGGGCAGTGGCAGAAGCTCGCGATCGCACGTGCGCTGTTCGCGGCGGCTCACGGACGGGCACTGCTCGTACTCGACGAGCCGACCGCCCATCTGGACGTCGAGGCCGAACAGGAGTTCAACGACCGGGTGGCCGCCGGCGCCGGCGGGGCGTCGATCGTGCTGATCTCCCACCGGCTCTCCAACGTGCGAGGCGCCGATCGGATCGTCGTGCTCGACGGAGGGCGGATCACCGAGTCCGGCTCCCACGAACAGCTCATGGCCGCAGACGGCGGCTACGCCGCGCTGTTCCGGCTGCAGGCGGCGCGGTTCGCGAGGGCGGAGGCATGATGCGCCGGGCGAGGCGGAACATCGCGGTGCTGGCTCATCTGGCCGCATTGTCATGGCGGGTCAGCCGCGCCGGCTCGATCGTGACGGCGGTCGTGTTCCTCGCCGTGTCCTTCGGCAGTGTGGGCGTGGCCCAGAGCCAGCGGTGGCTGATCGACGGGCTGGAGGCCAATGCCGACGACCGCGGCCTGACCTGGCTGATCATTCCCGTGGCCGTCGTCGCGTTCGCACAGGTCGCCTCGACCATCGCCACCCGCGTCGCCGCACACCTGCGGGTGAACCTGGTGCACAAGGTCCAGGCCGAGCTGTCCGAGGAGGTCTACGGCTACGTGGCACGCGTCCCCTCGATCGAGCACCTGGAGCGTTCCGCCTACCTGGACCGCGTCTACCTCGCCGCCAAGGGCAGCGGGGCGCTGGCCTCCTACGGGTGGTCGATCGCCGAGACCGGTGTCTGCACGCTGATGCTCGGCCTCAGCGTCTGGCTACTCGCGCTCGTGCACCCGGCCCTGCTGCTGCTCGGGCTCACCACGCTCCCGCTGATGCTCCTCGCGAGCCGCGGGCAGTCCGCGCTGCGCCGGGTCATCGACGCGCACGCCGAGGCCACCCGCCTGGAGACGCACCTGCACGGCCTGTGCCTGGACGCCGACGCCGCCGAGGAGATCCGGATCAGCGGTTCGGGGCCCGAGCTGTCGGCTCGGGCCGACCGGCTGTGGGGCGAGGTCACCGAGGCCCAGCGCGGGGCGCTGATGCGCGGCACGCTGCTGGAGGCGGGCGGCTGGCTGTGCTACCTGCTCGGCCTGGCCGGCGGGTTGGCGCTGGTCGCGGGCGAGGTGATCGCCGGGCGGATCGGGACGGGCGCGCTGGTGCTCGTCGTCTCCCTGGCCCTCCAGCTGCGCACGCAGCTGTGGATGCTGCGCGACAACTACGCCAGGGCCGCCGAGGCCGGACGCGCCGCACGCCACTATCGCTGGCTGCGCGACTACGCGCAGGGGTTCGACGACACCGAGACGCCCGCGCCCCAACGGCTCGCCGACGGGATCACGCTGGAGAACGTCGCGTTCCGCTACGCCGACGGTGACGCGCCGGTGCTGTCTTCGCTGACCGCGCATCTGCCCGCCGGTTCGGTCGTCGGTCTGGTGGGCGTCAACGGCGCGGGCAAGTCGACGCTGGTGAAGCTGCTGGCCGGCCTCTACCAGCCGAGTTCGGGGCGCGTTCTCGTCGACGGGCAGCCGCTGTCCGCGATCGATCCGCGGTCGTGGGCGGCGGTGTCGTGCGGCGTGTTCCAGGACTTCGCCCGCTTTCAGCTGCCCGTGCGCGAGTCCGTCGGTGTCGGCGACCTTTCGGCGCTCGACGACACGCCCGCGATCACCCGTGCGGTGGCGGCCGCAGGCGCGGCGCGGCTGGTCGGCACGCTACCCGAGGGCCTCGACACCCGGCTCGGTACGATCTTCGGCGGCGTCGACCTGTCCGGCGGACAATGGCAGCGACTCGCCCTCGCCCGCGGGATGATGCGCACCGCACCACTGCTGCTGATCCTGGACGAACCCACGGCGGCACTCGACCCCCAGAGCGAACACGACCTGTTCGAGAACTTCGCCCGCCACGCACGCGAAGCCGCCGCCCGAACCGGCGCTGTCACCGTCCTCGTCTCCCACCGGTTCTCGACCGTGAGCATGGCCGACCACGTCCTCGTGATCGCGGACGGCGGGATCGCCGAATCGGGCAGCCACCAGGACCTGCTCGAGTCCGGTGGCCGCTATGCGCGGCTCTACACGACCCAGGCCCAGGCCTACGAAGTACGGCCGGGAGGGGGCGACCCGTCGACCTAGGTTTCGGTTTCAGGGCGCAGGGTGGTCATCACCGGCGGGGTGACGGCATCGGCCCGGCGATGAGCGTCGGGGTCGGCTGGTCAAGCAGCGAGGACTGCAGGAAGTTTTCGAGCGGACGGTCGCCTGAGTATCGGCCGCTGCTCGCCTTTTTCCTACCGTAGTCTGCGGTGCGGCGAACCTCGCTATGGCCGATCCGATCGCTCAGGTCGAGCCGCGTAGGTCAAGGAACCGGCCCGGTTCGACTGCCCTCGTCGCGTTCTGCCGGAAGGAAACCGCGCCGCCGCGTCCGAGCGATGGGCAGTCATCGCGCCGTCGGAGCGGGCTCCGCGGCATGCTGGCGGGCCAGTTCACCGCCTGAGCGATCGTGCCGCGGCAGGAACGCCGCGATCACCAGGGCGGCGACGGCCGCCGCGGCACCGATCGCCATCACGGTGCGGAACCCGGCCTCGGTGGGCACCATCGTCTCCCCGAGAGGCACCGTCATCTGGGTGAGGACGGCGCCGGCCACCGCGCTGGCGGTCGAAGTTCCGATGGAGCGCATGAGCGTGTTGAGGCTGTTCGCGGCCGCGGTCTCCGACACCGGCACGGCCGCCATCACCAGTGCGGGCATGGCGCCGTAGGCCAGCCCGATGCCGGTCCCGATGACGGCCGAGACCAGCACCGGGTGCCACAGGCTGGACATGAGCACCACGCCCAGCCCGTAACCACAGCCGACGATGACCGCGCCCAGCATCAGCGTCGTCTTGGGTCCGGCGGCCTTGGAGATCCGTGCGGAGACCGGGGCCATGGCCACCATCACCACGCCCGAGGGAGCCATCACCAGGCCGACGGTGACCATGGTCTCGCCCAGGCCGTAGCCGGTGGCGGCGGGGAGTTGCACGAGCTGGGGGAAGACCAGCGACATGGCGAACATCGCGAAGCCGAAGACGGTCGAGGCGGTGTTGGTCAGCAGCACTTGGCGGCGCGCGCTGGTGCGCAGGTTTACCAGCGGCTGCGGGATTCGCAGCTCCCACGCTGCCCACACCAGGAGCACGGCGGCGGAGGCGGTGAACAGGCCGAGGGTCGTGCCGCTGGTCCAGCCCCAGACGCCGCCCTTGGAGATCGCCAGCAGCAGGCACACCAGTGCGGTCGACAGGCCGAGGGCGCCGAAGACGTCGAATCGGCCTCCCGTGCGTATCCGTGACTCGGGCACCAGCGCCACCACCAGGGCGAAGGCCACCACTCCGAGGGCGGCGGAGACCCAGAACAGCATGTGCCAGTCCGCGCGCTGGGCCAGGAAGGCGGCGGCGGGCAGACCCACGGCCCCGCCTACCCCCAGTGAGGCGCTCATCAGCGCGATCGCCGAGCCGAGCCGGTCGCTGGGCAGTTCGTCGCGCATGATGCTGATCCCCAGCGGGATCACGCCGGCCGCCAGGCCCTGCAGGGCCCGGCCGACGACCATCGGCACCAGGGTGTCGCTGACACCGCAGATCAGCGACCCCGCCACCAACAGCGCCACGCTGATCAGCAGCATCCGCCGCTTGCCGTACATGTCTCCCAGCCGGCCGCTGACGGGTGTGGCTACGGCGCTGGCGAGCAGGGTCGCGGTGATCGCCCAGGTGGTATCAGCGGCCGTGGCGCTCAGCAGTCGCGGCAGATCCGGCACCAGGGGGATCACCAGCGTCTGCATCAGCGAGACCACGATCCCGGTGAAGGCGAGCACGCCGACGACGGCACCCGGCCGGGGTGCGGGCCGGGGGCGGGCGGACGCGGCGGTGGATGCGGTCACGGGGAGACCTCCGTCGAACGGTTGGGGAGCGGTGGACCGCCACTTTTAAGTCAGTCGCTTGACTTAATGTATCGCTTCTCGTTTACTGGCTGTGCCGACACCCGCACGAGGAGGATGTGACATGGACCAAAGCCAGGGCGCACCGCCGCTGGACTACCCCATCGCAGCACCGTCGGCGCTGGATCCGCCCGACGAGTGGGCGCGCCTGCGCAGCGAATGCCCGGTCGCGTCGATCCGGCTGCCCAGCGGCGACGGGGCGGCCCTGCTGACGCGCTATGACGACGTGCGCCAGGTGCTCGCCGACCCGCGCTTCACCCGGCAGTTGGACGCCGACGACGCCGCGCGCCTGTCCGACAACGCCTCCGGCGGTGTCTTCAACAGCTCCATGGCCAGTGCTCTGCCCCAAACCGGCGAGGGCCATCGGCGCTGGCGGCTGATGGTCTCCAAGTGGTTCACCGCCAAGCGCATGGCCGCACTGCGGCCCCGCATCGAGGCCATGGCCGACGAGCTGATCGACCGCATGACCGCGAACGGGCAGCCCGCCGACCTCAAAGCCGCCCTGGGCTTCCCTCTTCCGGTGTGGGTGATCTGCGACTTGCTCGGCGTGCCCGACAGCGACCGCGACCGGTTCTCCTACTGGTCGGACGCGCTGCTCAACCTCACCCGCTACAGCGACGACGCGATGCGGACCGCCCAGGCCGAGTTCGTGGAGTACATGTCCGGCCACGTGCGCGATCGCCGCGCCGGCACCGGCGACGACCTGCTCAGCGAACTCGCGCGGGCCACCGACGGCGACGGCGAGCCGATGACCGACCGTGAGCTGGTGGCCACCGGCATGGGGCTGCTGATCGCCGGCCACGAGACCACGGCCAACATGATCGGAAAGATGACCGCGATGCTGCTGGCCGACCGTCGGCGCTGGCAGCGGCTGCTGGAGGACCGCTCGCTGGTGCGCACCGCGGTGGAGGAGGCGCTGCGCTTCGACGCCAACTCCGGATTCGGCATGCCGCGCTACCTCACCGAAGAAGCCGAGGTCGGCGGCGGCACCCTGCAGCGCGGTACCACCGTGGTGTGCAGCATGGCCGCGGCCAACCGCGATGAGGACGCTTTCGACGAGGCATCCGACATGGTCCTGGGCCGCAGCCCCAACACCCACCTGGCCTTCGGTTCCGGGGCGCACTCCTGCCTGGGCCAGTCACTGGCCCGCACCGAGTTGCAGACCGTGCTCGAGGTGCTGCTGCGTCGGCTACCCGGCCTGGAGTTGGACGTCGAGGCCGCCGACTTGGAGCGCGTCGAGGGTCTGATCGTCGGCGGGCTGCGTGAGCTGCCGGTGCGGTGGTGACGACATGATGATGGCGGAACGTCCAGGACACGAACCGCGGGCCGAGGCCACCCGCGAGCGGATCGTCACGGCGGCCGAGCGCCTGTTCGCCGAGCGCGGCGTGGTCGCCGTCTCCAACCGGCAGATCAGCGAGGCCGCGGGCCAGGGCAACAACACCGCGGTCGGCTACCACTTCGGCTCCAAGGAGGAGCTGGTGCGCGCCATCGTGCGCCGCCACGCCGTACCGATCGAGCAGGCGCGCATCGACCGGGTCGCCCGCGTACGCGGTTCGACCCGTGTGCGCGACTGGGTGGCCTGCCTGGTGTATCCGGCCACCGAGCACCTGGCCGGCCTCGGGGTGCCGTCCTGGTTCGCCCGCTTCAGCGCCCAGGTCATGACCGACCCCGGCCTGCGGGAGATCATGGCCGCCGAATCCCTCAGCACCCCGTCGCTGCGCGAGGTCCTCGACGGGCTGAGCGCCTGCGCCGACCTCCCGCTTCCCGTGCACCTGGAGCGCAGCGAGATGGCCGGCCACCTGGTCGTGCACATGTGCGAGCAGCGGGAGCGCCGCCTCGCCCGCGGCACGACCACCGCTAAACACAGCTGGCAGAGCGCCGCCGTGGGACTGGTCGACGCGATCACCGCGATCTGGCTGGCCCCGGTCACCCCCGATGACGCGGGGGAGGCGACCGCCCGCCCACACGCCGCCGGCAGCCGCGGTGACGACGACAAGGGAGGCAACCGCGAATGAGAATCGGCGTCGACGAGGACAGGTGCTGCGGCGCGGGGCAGTGCGCGCTCATAGCGCCGGAGGTCTTCGACCAGCGCGACGAGGACGGCATCGTGGTCGTCCTGGACGATGCGCCGCCCGAGGACGCCCGCGCCGCGGTCCGCGAGGCCGCGAGCGTGTGCCCGGCCGCCGCTATCGGCCTGGACGAGTCCCGATGATCGGCCGCAGAGGCGTCGTGGTCGTGGGGGCCTCGGCCGGCGGGCTGTCCACGGTCGAGGCCCTGCGCCGCCAGGGCCATGCCGGTCCGGTGACGGTGGTGGGCGCCGAGAAGCACCCGCCCTACGACCGGCCGCCCCTGTCCAAGCAGGTGCTCTCCGGCGCGTGGGAACCCGACCGGGCCAGGCTGCGGCCGGATTCCGCACTGGCGGAGTCGGGCGCCGAGTTCGTCTACGGCGACCCCGCCGTCGGCCTCGACGCCGACGCGCTGACCGTGCACACCGCCTCCGGCCGCAGGTTGCACGCCGAGGCCGTCGTTGTGGCCACCGGGCTGCGCCCGCGCACGCTGCCCGGACAGGCCGAGCTGGCCGGTGCCCACGTACTGCGTTCGCTGGAGGACGCGCTGGCCCTGCGCGAGGAATTGGGACACGGCGCCCGGGTGGCGGTCGTCGGCGACGGCGTACTCGGCACGGAGATCGCCGCCACCGCGCGCGGCACAGGCGCCGAGGTCACTCTCGTCGGCCCCCAATCCGCTCCCATGACCGCGCAGCTGGGGCCCCGCGCCGCCGCCCTGCTCGCCGACCTGCACACCGAGCGCGGCATCCGCCTGCGCCTGGGAACCGGGGTCAGCGGGCTCTGCGGCAGCGGCGGCCGCGTCACCGGAGTGCGGCTGGCCGACGGCGAGGTGCTGCCCGCCGACACCGTCGTCGTGGCGATCGGAGCCGACCCGGCGACCGCATGGCTGCAGGGCAGCGGCTTGGCCACCGACGACGGCCTGGTCTGCGACTCCCGCTGCCGCGCCGCCGAGGGAGTCTACGCGGTCGGCGACGTGGCGCGCTGGCACCACGAAGACCTGGGCTCCATACGACTGGAGAACCGCACCAACGCCACGGAGCAGGCCGCGGCCGCCGCGGCCGGGATCCTCGGCGGCGGCGCGGCCTACCGCCCGGTGCCCTACTTCTGGACCGACCAGTTCGACGTGAAGGTACAGATTTACGGGAGGCCCACGGCCGACGCGGATTTCGACGTCGTCGAAGGCGAAATCGGCGGCGGGCGCTTCGTCGCCGAGTACCGCCGGGGCGGCGCCGTGACCGCGGTCCTGGGCTGGCGGATGCCCAAGCAGGCACGCCTACGGGCCGCCGCGGCCCTGAACAACCGCGCCCCTGTCGCGCCGTAGCGGCGGACGCGCTGCCACCGAGTCCTCTTTGTACCGGGCAAGCACGAACCGTCCCGGCGCGCGACGCGCAGGAACGGATACGAACAGGAGAAGCGAGGCGACATGGCCGAAGCGACGAGCAGCGTGGCCGACCCGGACACGTCGGTCCCGGAATACCCGATGGCCCGGTCGGAAGGATGCCCGTTCGACCCGCCGCCGGGGCTCTACGACCTCCAGCGCAGCGGTCCCCTCGAACGCGTGCGGCTCTGGGACGGCACGGCACCGTGGCTGGTGACCCGCTACGCCGACCAGCGCGCCCTACTGGCCGACCCCCGCGTCAGCGCCGACGTCACCCGGCCGGGTTATCCGAGTCCGAGCGCGGTGCCCGAGGACGGCAACAGGGTCGGCTTCATCCTCATGGACGATCCGGAGCACGCCCGTCTGCGGCGCATGGTGACGGCCCCCTTCACCGTCAAGCGCGTCGCGGCGATGCGGCCGGCCGTGCAGCGGATCGTCGACGGCCTGATCGAGGACATGCTGGCCGGACCCAAGCCGGCCGACCTGGTCGAGGCGTTCGCGCTGCCGGTGCCCTCGCTGGTGATCTGCGAACTGCTGGGAGTCCCCTACTCCGACCACGACTTCTTCCAAAGCGAGAGCAGGACCGTCATCAAGCGCGACGCGACGCCCGAGGACCGCGGCGCGGCGCTGCGCCGTCTGGGCGAGTATCTGCACGGCCTGGTGGGTCGGAAACTCGCCGCACCGCAGGACGACCTGCTGTCCGGACTCGCCGAGCGGGTCCAGGCCGAGGAGCTGACCCGGCAGGAGGCCGCCCAGATCGGTGTGCTGCTGCTGATCGCCGGGCACGAGACCACGGCCAACATGATCGCGCTGGGCACACTCACCCTGCTGGAGCACCCCGACCAGTTGGCGCGCCTGCGCGACGAGGACGACCCGGCTCTGGTCTTCCGTGCCGTCGAGGAGCTGCTGCGCTACCTCAACATCACCCACAACGGCCGCCGCCGTGTGGCGCTGGAGGACATCGAGGTGGCCGGGCAGGTCGTACGCGCCGGCGAAGGGCTCATCCTTCCCAACGACATCGCCAACCGCGACGAGGAGGCGTTCCCCGACCCGGACCGGCTCGATCTCGACCGCGACGCCCGCCACCACGTGGCCTTCGGGTTCGGCGTGCACCAGTGCCTGGGCCAGTCGCTGGCGCGAATGGAGCTCAGCGTCGTCTACAGCACGCTGTACCGCCGCATCCCCACCCTGCGGCTCGCCGAGGACGTGCAGCGCCTCCCCTTCAAGCACGACGGTTCGGTCTACGGCGTGCACGAGCTGCCCGTGACCTGGTGAGGCGGCGCGGCCAGGTGCCGCGGGCACAGCAGCGACAGACGTTGGACCCAAAGGAGCAGGCGACATGAAGGTGACAGTCGATCAGGACACGTGCGTGGCGTCGGGGCAGTGCGTGATGGCGGCCGAGGACGTCTTCGACCAGCGTGACGAGGACGGCATCGCGGTCGTTCTCGAGCCGGAGCCGTCGCCGGAGCGGGCGGCGGACGTCCGCCAGGCCGCTGCGGTCTGCCCTGCGCTGGCCATCGCCGTGCAGGAGTGAGACCCGCACGGGACCTATCGGCCGGGCGGTGCGGACGCAGCCGCACTTCCCGGCCCGCGGCGGCCGCTGGGGACCGAACCGCGTTACCGCGGCGGGAGCCGGACGGTTGCGTACGCGGTGGGTGTGCCGTGCCCACGCAGCTGCGAAGGTGGACGCCGTAGCGCAGGGGGCGACGGCCCCGTGGTCATGAGGCGCCCGCCCGGTGGCCGAGGACGTTGAGGAACGATGAGAACGTGCCGGGGCTCGACCAGACCTCGTCGACCGCCCACCCCGCCTGATTCGACGCTTGCGAGCGTCACCACAGCCTCGTCCCCGTCGATCGCGGCAAGGAAGCGGGGTCGGGCGCGATGTCGCAGGGCGGCGGATCAGTAGCGAAGAGGCGTGCCGCGGTGCGCACGAACAATTCGACGGCCGGCCTCGTCGGCCCTTCAGGCCAGGCGAGGGCAGTGTGGTAGGAACTGGCGTCGACCATCGGCACGTAGGTGACGTCCGCGCGGGGGTTGGCTTCGGCGACATGGCGCGGCACGAGGGCGAGTGCCTGTCCCAGTCCGACCACTTCGATGATCTGGGAGATGTCGTGGACGAGCGGGCCTTGGGCCGTGCCCTCGCCGGTGCCACCGGCCTGGTCCTGGCCCGACCAGTACCGTCGGGTCGCTTCGGTGTCTTCGGGCCAGCGCGGGAACGGCTGGCCGAGGAGGTCGAGGCAGCGCAGTGCGGCACTTCTGGCCAGCCGGTGGCCGGCGGGCACCGCCGCCACCCGCTCTTCCGAGTGCAAGGGCTGCACACACAGGCCCTCGACGTCGAAGGGCGTGCTAAGGAGAGCCAGGTCGGCTTCGCCGCTACGCAGGGCCGCCTCCTGGGTGCGGTAGCCGGTGACGGCGATGTGAGAGCGTGTCGCGTCGGGCAGGCCTGCGTAGGCGTCGGTGATGCGCCGCAGCAGTTCGGTACTGCGGCCCGGTGTCGTGGTGACGGTCAGCGGTGAAGCCTCCCGGCCTGCGCGCCGGGTGCGCCGCGTGGCCGCACCTGCCGCCTCAAGCACCTTGCGCGCCTCGCTGAGCAGAGTGGTGCCTGCGGGCGTCAGCCGGATGGTGTTGTGGCGGCGGTGGAACAGCGGTGTGCCGAGGCGCCGCTCCGTCTGCCGGATGGTGCGTGAAAGGGGCGGCTGAGAGATTCCCAGGCGCTCAGCCGCTCGGGAGAGATTCAGTTCCTCGGCGGCCGCGAGGAAGTAGCGCAGCTCCCGCAGGTCAACCTCATGCATACTCTTAGGGTAGCCTACCCTACGCAATCGGTATTTCTCTGGTGATGGTGAGCTCTGTTCGAATGGGCGGCAGCCCTCTCGAAGGAGAACCGATGAAATACCTGATGCGTTCGCATGCGGTGCTGACCGACGCGGTCATGCTTGTGGTGCGGCTCTGTGTCGGCACCGTCTTTCTCGCCCACGGCTGGGACAAGGTCGTCACTCAGGGTGTGGCCGGAGTCGTGCAGAGCAATCGCGATCTCGGGATTCCGCTTCCCGAGTTGAGCGGCGCCTTCTTGGCCTACGGTGAGTTGATCGGCGGCGCACTGCTGTTCGGGGGCCTCTTGACCCGCGTGGGCGCGGCCGCACTGACTGTGAACATGATTGGCGCTTTGGTGTTCGTGCACGGTCCCAGCGGGCTCATGCTCGACAACGGCGGCTTCGAGTATGTGATGGTGTTGGCCGCGGTGAACCTCCTGCTCCTGGCCCATGGGCCGGGTAGGTTCAGCGTCGATTCCGTTCTTGTACGGGCCTTCAGCGGTGGCGGTGAACGCCGGACACCGACGGACCGGCCTACTGGGGGCGGGGAAGAAGTGGCAGGAACGGAGCGTTCCATGTCGTCCTGAGCCTGACACCGTTCTCCGGCTCCTTAGCCGGGCCCCGCTGACCGGAGGCGAGATGGTCGCGGCCTTTGGCCGGAAGCAGCGCTGGGGTCGACAGGCCAAGCAGCGAGGACGCGCTCTCGCCCACTGGGAGCCAGTACCGGGCGGGGTCCTCACCGGGGTGCAGGGCGGGCGGTCCCAGCGGCGACTTCCACGCCCGGCCTTCGACGACGATCCCGACAACGCACGCGCAGGCGTGGCTGAGGTCACCGCTCCTGCCGGGCTTCACGTTCAACGAGGGACGCCACACCCACCCCACGTGGCTGACCGAGGACGGGGTGTCCGAAGTCGCACGGGGCCGCCCGGCTGGGCATCGGATGCGGGGAGTGGACGAGGTCTACGAACACGTGACCCCGGCGATGAAAGGACAGATGCGCACGGTGCTGGACCATCATTGGCGGCAGAGCCTGCAGGTGGTGAAACCGGCCGAGCGCGAGTGGCTCGTGGAGACGGTTCCGCGGCTCGGTGAGTATTACCGCGCAGCCGGTGCGAAGGCGGATTGGTGGGGGAGTGGGAGCGAGATCGTCTCCCGGTCGTCTCCACGCGCCGGGCCCGGAACGGAAAAAGACCGATGAACGGCCTCTGACCTGCGATGTTTCTGGTGGGCGATACTGGATTCGAACCTGTGACCTCTACCGTGTCAAGGTAGTCAGGCCGTTTTTTGTGGCCAACCCGTTTCGGTTTCCGGGCGGGTCAGGTGGGTCTCTTGGGAGCCGTTGGCGGCCGTTGGGAGCGGGTGGGCGCGGTTCTTGTCTCCCACTCGTCTCCCAGTGCGCCGGGCCCACAGTGCCGTCTCCCACGCGGATTCCGGCCTTCGAATCCGCATCACGCGCTGTAGCGCGGCCGCGGGCGGCTTGGCGCGCCGGCCTGTTCCCGCTGTCGGTCGACGGCATGATCGTCGCCGCCTCCATGTCCCTGCTCAGCGACGCCCGCCAGGCCGGCGCGGGGGAGTGCTGCCCTGGATCCTGCTGATCGTCGGCAGCGCCGCGTCCCTTGCGGCCAACGTCGCGGTGGCCGATCCGACGGTGTGGTCGTGGGTGATCCACGCCTGGCCGAGCTTCGCCTTGATGGGCGCCTACGAGTCGCTGATGCGCCACCTCCGTGTCGCCGCCCACGGCGAACGCACGGCGTACGCAGACGATGAGGCGATCGGAATGAGTGAGAGTGACGCTCCGAAGCCGAATAGGGACACCAGCAACGCAGGCGCGCAAGATCGCACCCGTGGAGGATTTCATGTTGTCGGAGACGAGGACGAGGCGGCTCCGGCACTCGGCCCTGTCGAGCCTGGGGGAGTGGTTGTGCCGTCTACCCCGACGGTGGGTGCGGCACAGGCGGCGACGAGCGGACGGACACGGCGCCGCGGATGGTGTCGCCGCTGCCGTCGCTGTATCCAGAGCCCGGACCTCCTCATGCTCTTGGGCAGCCTCGGCTCAGCGATGCCGCCTGGTGTTTGCCCGTGGTGGCGGCCGCCATCAGCAACGTCTCCGTCGCCGAGATGAAGGTGTGGGAGAACCGCGGGCTGATCACCTCGGTGCGGGGACCGGGCGGCAACCGGGGCTAACGCATACCCGACGTCGAACGCGTCCTGGCGGTGACCGAACTCCTTGAGCACGGTCTCGACCTGACGCTGGCCAAGGTGCTGCTCGACGAGGCGGCCATCCGCCCCTCCGCGCCCGGCTCTCCCGCCGGCGGCACCGAGGTGCCCGAGCGGCCACGAAGGCGGTCGGCGGACGCACGGTTTGCATCCGGGCGCGCAGGTTAGCGCCTTCTTGGGGTAGTGAGCGTCGAGGCAAAGGGGGATGGATGCTGATCGCCGCGGTCAAACCCGGCCACGACGGGTCCTCCCGGATTTCGCCCAATGTAGCCCATCGTTACTCGAAAGAATCGATAGGACGGCGCGAGGACCGGGTAGCGGGCTTTCCATGTTGCTGGTGAGGCCACCGGGCGTCTACCGAGTGCAGGAAGACACGTCGTTGCTGCATGCTGTGCTGCGTCGGCGCGGTCGGGTCGCCGGGCGCTCGGTCCTCGATGTCGGTTCGGGCACCGGGGCCCTGGGCATCGAGACCTTCCGCGCCGGTGCGGCCAGCCTCACCGCGATCGACTTGTCGCGGCGCTCGGTCCTGGCGAGCTGGCTCAACAGCCGGTTGCGCGGGATCCCGGCGACGGTCCTGCGCGGTGACCTGTTCGCACCCGTGGCCCCGCGCCGTTTCGACCTCGTGCTCGCCAACCCGCCCTACGTGCCCGCCGACGGCCCGCCGCCGTCCCGCCACCGGATGGCGAGATGCTGGGACGCGGGGCCGGACGGGCGGCTCCTACTGGACCGCATCTGCGCGGGGGCTTCCTCGGTGATCAGTGACGACGGCGCGCTCCTGCTCGTGCAGTCCGAGCTCGCCGACGAGCAGGCGACGTTGGACCAGCTCGCGGTGGTCGGACTGGTGCCTGAGGTCCTCGCGAGGGCCCGCATCCCGTTCGGGCCGGTGCTGCGGGCACGTGCCCCGGCGTTGCGTGCCCGCGGACTACTCGGCCCCGACCAGGTAGAGGAGGAACTCGTGGTCATCGAGGCGCGCCATGGCTGAGGCCCGTCGCCGGGTCATCGTCACCGGCGAGGGCCCGATCCTCGTCTACGGCCCGGTCGACGTGGAGATGCCCGACGGAACGCGCGTGCACAGCGACCGCGTGGTCACCGCGCTGTGCGCGTGCGGCCGCAGTCGGCACCGTCCGTTCTGCGACACCAGCCACCGTCGTCGTGTACGCGACGACGAGGGGAAGGAGCATGGCCCATGACGAGGACGATGTCGGAGGCTCCGACGCTTCCCGCGCCGCGCGGCCCGGTCTCCGAGGCGGTCCTGTCCGTGCTGCGCGGAGACCGCCCCGCACTTCCCGCCGTGGACGGGTCCGCACCTTACGGTGAGGACCTCCAGCTGGCCCTCTACTGCTGCTACGAACTTCATTACCGCGGGTTCCGAGAGGTCGACCCCGACCGCGAGTGGGATCCGGCTGTGCTGAGGATCCGCGCGGAGCTGGAGGGGCTCTTCCTCAGCGCGCTCAGGGACGACGTGCCCGCCGGCGCGGACGTCGGGAGCGAGCTCGACGCACTACTCGTCGAACACGTCGACGCGTTCGGCGTCTCCCACCATCTGCGCCGCCACGGGCAACTGTGGCAACTGCGCGAGTACGTCGCGCACCGCTCGCTCTACCACCTGAAGGAGGCCGACCCGCAGACCTTCGTCATCCCGCGCCTAAACGGCCCGCCGAAGGCCGCCCTCGTGACCGTGCAGCACGACGAGTACGGTGCCGGGGCCCCCGAGCGGGCGCACTCCAAGCTCTTCGCCGACATGATGACCGAGCTCGGCCTCTGCACGGACTACGGCGCCTACCTCGATTCCGCCCCCGCCGAGATACTGGCCGAGGTCAACCTCATGTCGCTGTGCGGGCTCCACCGCGGGTTGCGCGGGGCGCTGATCGGGCAGTTCGCCACCATCGAGCTCACCTCCTCCCCTGGCTCGGACCGGCTGGTCAAGGCCATGCGGAGGCTGGGCTGCAGTCCGGCCGCTCTTCGGTTCTACGCCGAGCACGTCGAGGCCGACGCGGTGCACGAGCAGCTCGTCCGGCGCGGGGTGATCGCGCCGCTGCTGAGCGCCGAACCCGAGTTGGCCCCCGACGTCGTGTTCGGGATCCGCGCCAGCATGTTCTTGGCCGCCCGGTCGGACGATCTGCTGTTGCGCCACTGGAACCGCGGCGAGTCGAGCTTCCGTGACGGGGTGGACGGGAGGAAACCTTGAGACCACCGGGACCGGAGGAACGTGCCCGTGTCATCCCGCTCGCCGACCAGAGGGGTACGGTGCCAGAGGACGTGGTGGTGCGCGACTTTCTCCAGCAGACACCGCCTCGGCTGCCGCCCTGGCTCGGCTACGACGCGGTCGGCTCCGAGCTGTTCGAGCAGATCACCGAACTACCTACGTACTACCTGACCCGCGTGGAACGCGAGCTGCTGGAGCGTCACTCCCCGGAGATAGCCGAGCTGCTCGCCTGCGGGCGGATCGCGGAGCTGGGCAGCGGAAGCGCGAAGAAGACACGACTGTTGCTGGAGAGCTGCGTGCGCTTGCGCCAGACGACCTACCTGCCGATCGACGTCGACCGGAGCATGCTGGCCTCCAGCGGCGCAGCGTTGTGCGCGGAGCTGGAATCCCTAGAGTTCATCGGGTTGTGGGGACGCTACGAGGCTGGTCTCGACTGGCTGCGCACCCACCCCGGCCAGCCGCTGGCGGTCACCCTCCTCGGTAGCAGCTTCGGCAACGCCACGCGCGGGGAACGCAACGCGCTGCTCGGCGAGATCGCCCGGACTCTCAACCCGGGTGAGAGCTTCCTGGTCTCCGCCGACCTGGACAAGGACCGCGAGGTCCTGGAAACCTGCTACAACGACCCCGCAGGGTACTCAGCCTTCGCCGACTTCCGGATCAACTACCTCACCCAGCTCAACCACCGCTACGGCGCCGACTTCGTGCTCGACGACTTTATTCCGGAGGCCCGCTACAACGGGGACACCTCCACCGTGGAGGGACTCCTGCACGCCCGGACCGACCGGACGGTGTCCCTGCCAGGACTGGAACTCACCCTGCGCATACCGCGCGGGGGGTTCTTGAACGTCGGCTACTCGGTGAAGTTCGACGGCCGACAGTTGGCCCGCGAGGTGGAGGCGCACGGTTTCGGCCTGCGGGCCCAGTGGCGGGACTCCGAGGCGCGCTACGGCCTCTTCCTCTTCCGCCGTAGTAGTACCGGATCTCCTGCGCGGTCGTGATGCCGTACCGGCGCTCAGGACCCCCGTACCAGTCGGTGCGATTGCTGTGGTGGTGGTCCAGGTGCCTCTGCAGCAGATCGGGTCCAGTAGGGCGATGCCCTCGGCGGTCAGGTGGTAGTAGCGGACCGCTCATCGCCGTCAGAATCGGGGGCCAGGGTGATGAGTCCGCGATCGCGGGGGTCCTTGCTCCGGGCCGGCCAGGGCTCCGGCAAAGTCCGGGAGGGCGGGGGATTACCGGCTTTGACCTGCACCATCGACACCGGCTCGGGAGTGCGTGGACGCGGGCGCGCTCGTATCCGGGGTAGATCGGAGGTTCCTACACCGTTGGTCCACCACGGAGAGCACGCCCCCCTATGCCATCTTGCCGATCCCCTCCCCGGACGCCAAGCCCGTCTCCCGCCACTTCCCGGCGGTGGTTCGACTCCGCGGTTCGGGGTAGCCGGGCGCCCATGAGACTCGGCAACATCATCCGCCGCCTCGAACAGCAACGCCGGCTGGACTGGATCGTCGACGCGGCACGCCCGCTCGCCGATCGACTGTCCGGTAGCCGGTGGGGAGACATGCTGCACGGCGTGCAACTGGGTCACCCGGCCCACCCGTTGCTGGTGCAGGTCCCGATCGGGGCGTGGACGTCGGCCGCCGCCCTCGACATGCTGCCGAATACCCAGCGTGCGGCACATCGGCTGGTCGACCTGGGGATCGCCGCCTCAGTACCGGCCGTGCTGGCCGGACTCGCCGACTCAGCTCACCAGCATCGACGCCACCAGCGGGTGGCACTTGTGCACGCGGCCAGCAATGGGACGGCTCTGCTGCTTTATGCCGCCTCCTCGGTGGCGCGGTGGCGCGGTCGGCACACTCTGGGGCGAGGGCTTGGCCTGGCCGGGTTCACCGCTGTAGGGATGGGCGGCATGCTGGGAGCGCACATTTCCTATGCCCTGGCGGGTGGTGCCAGCCACGCGGCGCATGCCGTGGACCGGATGCCGGCGGACTGGTGGGAGATCGGCCCCCTGTCGGAACTGCCTGAGGGGCAACCAGTGCGGCGCGACGCGGGCCCGGTGCCGGTGGTGGTAGTGCGCGAGGGCCGTGAGGTGCATGCGCTGGCGGACTCCTGCGGCCATATGGGCGGACCGCTGTCGGAAGGGACGATCGCCAACGGGTGCATCACTTGCCCGTGGCACGGGAGCCGCTACCGGCTGCGTGACGGCACGGTCCTGAACGGTCCGGCAACGGCACCCCAACCGGTCCTGCGGACCCGCGTAGACGGTTCGGGGACGGTGGGCGTGGCCCGCCCGGACGAAGCGGAAGTGGTAGAGCGGCTGCCGTCGGCCGTTACCGACGCGCTGCCTCTCCGACCGCGCATCCTCCGCGGCCCATAACTAGTACCCGCTCGCTACGAGGGCCCGCGTGGCGGTCGGGCACGGCCCCTTCCAGGTGCCCGGAAGGATCCGAGGCCGGGTTCGATACCAAGACGGCCGCGTTGAATCGGGGCCAGGAGCAGGAGGCCCAGGTCCGCGCCGGCACCTGGATCGATCCCAAGGAGCAGGAGATCACCTTCGGCGCCTTCACCGAGCTGTGGTGGGCCCAGGTGCGCCTGGCCGACAACACCCGGGCCAAGTACCGCTCCTACCTGGAGGCCCACATCCTGCCGCAGTGGCGCCACTGGCCGCTGATCGCCGTCTTCAACAATCCCTGCAGATCCAAGGCTGGGCCAACCGCCTGCGCGAAGAGCTATCCGAACCCAGCGTGTCCTCGGTGTTCGCCCTGTTCTCCACGATCTGCCACACGGCGGTGCGCGCCCGCCGCATCCCGGCCAACCCCTGCACCGGCATCCGGGTCTCCTCGGGCGACTATCGGGCCGAGCGGCAGGTGGCCACCCCGGTGCAGGTGCTGCGGGCGGCGCTGCGGCTGCACTACACCCTCGGCCGCGGCGGGTTCGTGCTGTGCCTGCTGGATGCCTACACCGGGGCGCGGTGGTCGGAGCTGGTGGGGCTGCAGCCGCACGAGTACGACGAGGTCAACGGCGCCATCGCGGTGCATCGGCCGCTGCGCGAGAGCGATGGGACGCTGACCAAGGCGCCGCACACCACGACCCCGACCGGCAAGCGGCGGGTGCAGCTCCCGCCATTCTTCGACGGGCTCTACCGCGGGCTGCTATCCGACACGGCAGGCGGGGCGTTCGTGCTCACCGGCCCACACGGCGGGCAATTGCGGCGCGGCGCGTTCCGGGCCCGGTTCTGGCGCCCGGTCTGGGACGGAGTCCCCACCAGCGGGCAGGCGTGGCTGCGCGGGCCGATCCTGCCCGGGTTCACCTTCAACGAGGGGCGCCACACCCACCGCACCTGGCTGGCCGACGACGGGATCCCCGAAGTCGGCCGGGCGGCGCGGCTAGGGTATCGGGTGCCGGGCATGGCCGAGGTCTACGAGCACGTCACACCCGAGACCAAGACCCGGATCCTTCAGGCGCTGACCCGCCGGTGGGAGAACAGTCTCACCGGGATCGATCATGCAGAGCGACGGAAACTGGCGTCCTTCGTCCCCGAGGCGGCCGATGAGCACTACCGGGACGAGGCCGCCTGAGGGTCTCGACGACCCCCCGAAAAAAAGATGATCTCCCAGATGTCTCCCACGGCGGCTTCCGCCATCCGTGGACAGATCTGAGAGACCCATCCTGACCTGCGGTGATGCTGGTGGGCGATACAGGATTCGAACCTGTGACCTCTACCGTGTCAAGGTAGCGCTCTAACCAACTGAGCTAACCGCCCGGGTTCGCACCGGGGTGCGAAGGTTGAGGCGGAGACGGGAATCGAACCCGTGTACAGGGATTTGCAGTCCCTTGCCTAAGCCACTCGGCCACTCCGCCGTGAGCCGTGACCGAGGCGCTTATACGACCCCTTACGGCTACTCCGAGCGGACGACGGGATTCGAACCCGCGACCCTCACCTTGGCAAGGTGATGCTCTACCACTGAGCCACGTCCGCGTGGCCATGAGCGTACCCATGGTCATCCGTGCTTTCGGGCACGTCGAGCGGACGACGGGATTCGAACCCGCGACCCTCACCTTGGCAAGGTGATGCTCTACCACTGAGCCACGTCCGCGCGGAGGAAGGTGTCCCGTTCGGGGGCGGGGCGCCTCCTTCGCTGTGTTTAGGACTCTATCGGATAACCGGCGTGCACACGAAATCGAATCCGCAGGAGGAGGGCAGGCGGCGCGGGTCCCAGGCACCGCCTGTGGGGTCCGGCGAGCGGCGGGGGAGCCTCAGCGTTCGACCTGAGCCGGCGTGGTGGGCATGTCGGGACGGGGCGGGGCGGTGAGGTACTGGCCGACCCGCTCGATCACCTTGTTCATCTCGTAGGCGATCAGGCCGACATCGCAGTCGGTGTCGGAGAGCAGTGCCATGCACGCGCCCTCCCCGGCGGCGGCGACGAACAGGAAGGCGTCGTCCATCTCGATGATGGTCTGGCGGATCTCGCCCGCGCTGAACTGCTTGCCCGCCCCCGCCGCCAAGCTGTGCAGGCCGGAGGTGATCGCCGCCAGGTGCTCGGCGCTGGAGCGGTCCAAGCGGCTGGAGGACGCCATGAGCAGTCCGTCCGTGGACAGGACGATGGCGTGGCGGGCTCCCTGCGCGCGGGTGAGGAGGTCGTCGAGCAGCCAGCTCAACTCGCCTGGGGCGGTGCTCTGTGAGGTCATAGCTCTCTTGATCCGTCGTCGTCTCGGCCGGACCGCGCCGCCCCCGGGGTGAGGGGCGCGCATGCGTCCGCGGGGCCCCCGGGGGTGAGGGTCCTCGTAAGCGTTGCCCAGATGATAGCCATTCGTAACCCACCTAGTCGCTTTGCCGCGGCGTGTCGGACGGGTGGCTACTTAGTGCGATAGGACGGGTACCGGTGCGATTGGCCACGTTACCTGTGGTGGCGTGTACGCATAGGGGGGCGGCCAAAGCTGGTCACTGTCCTTGCGTCCGCGGGCTCGGCACGCATGTGACGTCGGCGGCACCGACGCGGTGTGCCAGCGTCGGTGCCGCCGAAGTGGCAGGATCTAGGGACGCGGACCGGCGCGGTGCGCGTGCGCGGGGGCGGAGCGGCGGCTGTGAAGCGGCCCGGCTCCGCCGCGCCCGGGGCGGGCGGTCGGCCGCGCCGCGGACGCCGCGTCGACCAGCACAAAGGAGGAGTCGAGCATGCGGGTGTGGATCGCCGGCGCGGGATACGGCCGGGGTCGGGTCGTCGACGAGACCGAAGGCCTGATCCCCGTCCTGGACCACGGCATCACCGTGGGGGACGGCGTCTTCGAGACCGTCAAGGGTGTGGGAGGAGAACCCTTCGCACTGACGCGGCACCTCCAGCGGCTCGCCCGCTCCGCGGCCGGGCTCGGACTGCCGGAGCCCGACCTCGACCTCGTCGCCGGGGGCGTGCGCCAGGCGCTGGACGCCAATCCCGGTATCGAGCTGTCGCGGGTGCGCATCACGGTGACCGCCGGCTCGGGGCCGCTGGGCTCGGAGCGCACGCCGGGCGAGCTGACCTGCGTGGTGGCGGTGGGGCCGCTGAGCCGGCCGACGCCCACCGTCGACGTGGCCGTGACACCGTGGACACGCAACGAGAACGGTCCGCTGACCGGGTTGAAGACGACCTCCTACGCGGAGAACGTGCTCTCGCTGGACTACGCGCGCCGGCGCGGAGCCGGCGAGGCGATCCTCGCCAACACGGCCGGGAACCTGTGCGAGGGAACCGGCAGCAACGTCTTTGCGGTCCTGGACGGCGAGCTGCGCACTCCGCCGCTGTCGGCGGGACCGTTGGCGGGCATCACCCGCGAACTGGTCCTGGAGTGGGCCGGAGGGGCCGAGACCGACATCGCGATGACCGACCTCGACCGGGTCTCCGAGGCGTTTCTGACCTCATCGGGGCGCGACGTGCAGCCCATTCGGGCGATCGACGGCAGGGAGCTGCCCGCTGCACCGGGTCCGGTGACGCGCAAGACCATGGACGTGTTCGTCGAGCGCGGTGCCTCCGACATCGATCCCTGAGCCGCAGGGCGCGTTCCGTACTGACCGGGCGCGCCCGCCTGCCTCGTCCCGTCCGTAGGTCGGGAGGTTTGTCCCGATTGCCGGTGACGGGATGGTTTGCCATGGGACGGCGCGGGTAGAGCGGCACCACGGATCCAGGCGCTCGCTCGTCCTCACCGGACACACGCGTCCCGATCTGGGACTCCCGGGGTTCGAACGGGGCCGAAAGCAGCCCGCGCCTCTGCGGCCTTACGGCTGCAGGTGGCGCTCGATCTCGGAGTCGAGGTCGACGTAGTCGCCCTCCTGGCCGGCGGGCACGATCTCGTAGGTGCGGTGGAGGAACTCCGCCAGCGGCGAGACCTCGGCGTCGAACTGTGCCTGCCCGAACGGGGAGGAGAGCGCGATGTTGACGGTGCGCTCGCCGGCGCCCTTCTCCGGCCACACCCGCACGTCGCCGTCGCCCGCCGCACGCACGATCCCCACAGTGAGCAGTTCGCGCGCGAAGATCCACTCGACGGGCTCGTCCTCGCCGGTGTGGAACGCGACCTTGATCGCGTAGGGATCGTCGGCGGTGTAGTCCAGCCGGGCGACCAGAGGGACGGCCGTGCGGTCGGGGACCACGAGCCGAAGACCCAGCTCGGCGCTGGCAGTGATGCCGCTACTGTTCATCTTCGCCAAACCTTTTTCTCATCCGGCCCCGGGTGCGGGCGCGGGTTCGTTGCCGTCTCGACCGCTCCAACGCGGTCGAGCGCGGTCTATGACGCACAACCGGCGGATTTCTTGCCGGTCGGGGTTACTTGGAGTTCGGTTGACGGTCCATAGGCCGCCACCTGGTCCTCCGTCACTGTAATGAGCTGCGGAAACCAGGAATTTCCCGATGATCTGTGCTGCGCATCACGCGGAGTGCCGACGCGGGGGAGCTCAGTGGGGGTCGGGGTGCCCGGATGCCCGCGCCTGTCGGGCTTCTGTCGCTTTGCCCCGTGTTGGATGCCGCAATGACTCCGCTAGATGAGACGTCGGTCACAGTAAGGTCGGCCTCCTGGGATGGACTGCACGATGCACCCTTTCGGATGCGCTAGAGTTTTCAGTGTTCGCCCCGCACGGGGCCGGACGCCTTCGGGCGATTAGCTCAGTTGGCTAGAGCGCGTCGTTCACACCGACGAGGTCACTGGTTCGAGTCCAGTATCGCCCACGAGTCGGCCTGCGCCGGTCGGCGACAAGGGTCGCCTTCCCCGCGGGCCGCTGTATTTTCCGGGGGCCGAGCCCCCGAACCCCCGCGAGTCGGCCTGCGCCGGTCGGCGACGAGAGTCGTCTTCCCCCGCAGGCCGCAGTGCTTTCGGGGACAGTCGGTCCGGTCCCCCCGCGATGCGCCCCGCAAGGTACTCAGGTTACCGCTCGGCTTGCCGAGGCCGGATCCGTTCACACGGAAGCCGACCGTATCCGTCGCTGATGTTCCGAGCAGCCGAAGGTGCCGGCGCCGCGGCACCACCCGGTCCCGGAACCCGACGAGCGACGTACCCGCTGGGCAGTGCGCATTGCGGCGCCGAACCACGGGTCGGAGCCGCTGACGCGGCGCGTGGTCGAAGCCATAGTGGGCGGGACGGACCCAAACCCCGTAACCGGACGCCCGATTCCGATGGGCAGGCCGCGTCAGCGCCGGGCCGAAGCGGGCGGGGGCGAAGCGGCCCTCTTGCGCTCCATGCGCCGCTGCGCCTTCTGCACGGCTTGGACCTTGGCGCGGTGGGCCCACTCGCGCGCGTGCCGCAGAATGCCCCGAGCCCAGCTGAACTCGGTGGCCAGGATCGCCAGCCCCAGGATGATGCCCGCGACCCCGGGGCCGGGAGTGACGCACATGACGACTCCGGCGAGCAGGATCAGCATCCCCACGGTTGCGACCACTACCCGCCAGGTCAGGCTCAGGACAGGATGGGAGTGCATGCGCCTGCGCCAGATGCGCAGCCGGGCGCGGAACTTGCGCCACCGCCGGGAGCGGCGATAAGCACGTGACGTGGGGGATGCCGCCGGGTCCGGGTGGCCAGCGCCGCTCATGGGGCTCGGAGACATGGGTTCTACGATATCCGGCCTATCAAGGCCGAGTAACGGTGCAGGCGGCACAAATCCGAATCTGTTGCGCGGGTGCCTGGTGATCTCATCGCACAATCGCCGGTCGGCCGCGCCCGGCGTTCAGCCCGTCGTGGGATCGGCGCCCACGGGTCGTGCGCCGTCCTCTGCCGGCTCCCGGCCGTAGATCACCTCGGCGTTGGCTTCCTCGGCCTTGGCCACCGCCCGCTCCCAGGCTTCCGGTGTGCGCTCGCCGGACGCCCGCAGCGTGGCCAGGATCTGGCGGGTGACCGCGTGCAGGCGGTCGGTGCGGGCCTTGCGGGTCCGCGCGTAGTCCTCCAGCGCGCCGTCGACCGACAGGGCCGTCGCCTCGCGCAGGCGGCCCGCCAGCGCGACGGCGTCTTCGACGGCCTGGTTGGGCTCCTGGGCGAAGAAGGGCAGCGTGGGGTGGGCGGCGTCGCCCATCAGCGCGACGCGGCCGCGGTGCCACACGGGGACGGGGGAGTGGTCGTGCACGCCTCGGACCCCGACCCATTCGGCGGCCGAGATCAGCCTGGGCACCGCAGGGCTCCAGCCGTCGAAGGCAGCGGTGAGGTCCACGACGCGGTTCCGTGTGGTCCAGTAGCCGGGATCGTCGGCGCCGGCGGGCACCGCCGCCGTGAAGCACACCTTCCTTCCGGCGGCCACGGGAAAGCACAGGATGTAGCGGTCGTGCCCGGCCCAGACGTGGATCCGCGCGCGACCGCACAGTTCGGGCACCCGGGAGGCCGGTGCCAGCCCGCGGTAGAGCAGTCGCCGCGGCGGGCGGTAGCGCTCGGTGTTGAGCAGGCTGCGTATCAGCGAGTTGGCGCCGTCGGCCCCGACGGCGACGTCGCCGTGCACCTGCCGGCCGTCGGAGCAGCGCACGGTGACCCCGTCGCTGTCCTCCAGGAGGTCGGTGACATAGCGCCCGTAGCGCACCGCGTCGGAGGGCACGGCCCCGCTCAGAACCCGGTGCAGGTCGGAGCACAGCAGCGTCAGCGTCGAGGCGCCGTAGCGTTCGGCGAACGCGTCGCCGAGCGGAGCGCTGCCCAGCAGGCGGTCGTCGTCCCAGCGCAGCACATCGCGCGCAGCGGGCCGGACGCCGACGCGTTCCAGGGCCGGCCCCAGCCCCAAGCGCAGCAGCGGGCGCAGGGCGTTGGGAGTGAGCTGGATACCGGCTCCCGCGGGAGCCGGGCCCGGCGCCTGCTCCAGGACCGTGACTCCGACACCGTCGCGGGTGAGCGCGGCCGCCAGCGACATCCCGGCGATACCCGCCCCTACGACCACAACTCGCACAGGAACCCCCGGGCCCGCTCGCTTCTGGCTTACCTGATCCCGGTGGCTTGTATGCCCGTCCGGACGCCTTGCGGCACCCAACGGATCCTAAACGGTCCGACCTGATCCCTAAATGGTCGAATCCGATCCCGGTCGGTCGCTTTCGGTGACGAAACCCCGGTTCGCCGGGCTTTCCCGGGGCTCCGCGCGCGAAGCTCCGGGCGGGAAATTCCTACCCGTTTCTAACGGTTTCCAAAGGAGAGGCCCATCCAGACCCCATCAGGGGTCAAGCGGGACGAACGGGAGCACCCGGCGGCACCGCCGCAGACCCCGGGCCCGCCTCGTGTGCCGCGGCGCCCGTGGAAGGCACGCGGCGCGGGCCGAGCCGATAGCATCGAGGGAAGCGGCGCGGCCCGCCCCTGTGCTCCGCGCCCGCGCAATCCCGCGTGTATTCGCCGACCAACGTGTGAGGAGCCACTGTGTCCGTCGTGCCTGAGTTGCGTATCACCCTCGCCGGAACCGAGCGTGCGGTGGCGGCTCAGACTACGGCCGGCCAGGCGCTGGAGGCCGACGGGCGAACCGTGGTCGCGGCCCGCGTCAACGGCGAACTGCGCGACCTCGCCCACGAGCTCGCCGAGGGCGACGCGGTCGAGCCGGTCGCCGTGCAATCCGAGGACGGCCGCGCCATCCTGCGCCACTCCACCGCCCACGTCATGGCCCAGGCGGTCCAGGAGCTGTTCCCCGAGGCCAAGCTCGGCATCGGTCCGCCCATCGCGAACGGCTTCTACTACGACTTCGACGTCGCCGAGCCCTTCACCCCCGACGACCTCAAGCGCATCGAGAAGCGCATGCAGGAGATCGTCAAGCAGGGCCAGCGCTTCGACCGCCGCGCCGTCTCCGACGACGAGGCCCGCGCCGAACTCTCCGCGGAGCCCTACAAGCTGGAGCTGATCGGCCTCAAGGGCGACGCCGACGACTCCGCCGAGGGCGCCGGAGTCGAGGTCGGCGCCGGCGGCCTCACGGTCTACGACAACGTCCACCCCAAGACCGGCGAGCTGTGCTGGAAGGACCTGTGCCGCGGGCCGCACCTGCCCACCACCAAGTCCATCCCCGCCTTCAAGCTGATGCGCTCGGCCGCCGCCTACTGGCGCGGCAGCGAGGCCAACCCGCAGTTGCAGCGCATCTACGGCACCGCTTGGGAGACCCGCGAGGCGCTCAAGGACTACCTCGCGTTCCTGGAGGAGGCCGAGAAGCGCGACCACCGCAGGCTGGGCGCCGAGCTCGACCTGTTCTCCTTCCCCGAGGAGCTGGGTGCGGGCCTGCCGGTCTTCCACCCCAAGGGCGGTGTGGTCCGCAAGGAGATGGAGGAGTACTCGCGCCGGCGCCACGAAGAGGCCGGCTACGAGTTCGTCAACACCCCGCACATCTCCAAGGCGCAGCTGTTCGAGACCTCGGGGCACCTGCCGAACTACAGCGAGGGCATGTTCCCCCCCATGGAGTTCGAGGGGCAGGACTACTACCTCAAGGCCATGAACTGCCCCATGCACAACCTGATCTACCGGTCGCGGGGGCGGTCCTACCGTGAGCTGCCGCTGCGGCTGTTCGAGTTCGGCACGGTCTACCGCTACGAGAAGTCCGGCGTCGTGCACGGCCTCACCCGCGCCCGCGGCTTCACCCAGGACGACTCCCACATCTACTGCACCCGCGAACAGGCCCCCGACGAGCTGGACAGCCTGCTCACGTTCGTGCTGGACCTGCTGCGCGACTACGGGCTGAGCGACTTCTACCTGGAGCTGTCCACCCGCGGTGAATCCGAGAAGTTCATCGGAGAGGCCGACGAGTGGGAGGAGGCCACCGAACTCCTGCGCCAGGCCGCCCAGAAGCAGGGCCTGGACCTGGTCATGGACCCCGGAGGCGCCGCCTACTACGGCCCCAAGGTCTCGGTCCAGGCCAAGGACGCCATCGGCCGCACCTGGCAGATGGCCACCCTGCAGGTCGACCTGCAGCAGCCCAAGCGCTTCGGGCTGGAGTACACCGCCGCCGACGGCTCCCGCCCGCGCCCGCTGATGATCCACCGCGCGCTGTTCGGCTCGATCGAGCGGTTCTTCGGCGTGCTGCTGGAGCACTACGCCGGCGCGTTCCCCGCCTGGCTGGCACCCGTGCAGGCGGTGGGCATCCCCATCGCCGACGAGCACGCGCCCTACCTGTCGGGCTTCGTCGAGCGGCTGCGCGCCGAGGGAATCCGCGCCGAGGTGGACTCCGGCGACGACCGCATGCAGAAGAAGATCCGCAACGCCCAGAAGCAGAAGATCCCGTTCATGCTGCTGGCCGGTGATGAGGACATCGCCAAGGGCGCCGTGTCCTTCCGCTACCGCGACGGTTCCCAGAACAACGGGGTGCCGCTGGACGAGGCCGCCGACGAGATCGTCCGGGCGGTACGCGAGCGCCGGTAGGGGCGCTTCAGGGGCGCAGGCGCCCCGAGCCCGCTCGACGGTCCGGCTCAGCGGTGCGCGGCGTCCAGGGACTCCTGGGCGCCGCGGCAGGTCCGCAGGATCACCGCCGCAACCGTCCGCGGGTCGTCTGCCATGGGGATGTGCCCGCAGCCGGCCAGCGCGACCCTGCGGGCGTGCGGGATGCGGTGCAGCGCCCGCCGGGCCCCGGCAGGCGGCAGCAGCCGGTCGCGCTCGCCCCAGGCCACGGTCACCGGGCATTCGACGGTGCCGGCGAAGGTGTAGCGGGCGACGTGCGGGACCATCCGCACGAAGGGCGAGCCCGGAGCGATCACCGAGGTGTCGAAGGCGATGTCGCGCGCGGCCGGGGAACCGGGGTCGGCTCGCAGGATGCGCTGCGCCAGCGCACGGGCCGGCGCGGTGTGCGCGGCCGCCCGGACGAGCGCCGGCGGAATGCGGGCGGCGCCGCGGGCGCCCAGGGCCAGGACGCGCGCACCGGCCGTGCGCGCGGCCGAGCCGAACCCGATCGGAGACAGCGCCGTCACCGAGGCCGCCCGGCCGCGCGCGGCCATCTCCAGCGCCACAGCGCCGCCCAGGGAGTTGCCCACCACGTGCGGCCGGTCCAGCCCGAGGTCGGCACACAGTTCCAGCACGGCGTCGACGAGGAACCCCACGTCGTAGACCGAGCGGGGCTCGTAGGGGGCGTCGGGAGCGGGTGCGGGCGAGTCACCGAAGCCGGGCAGGTCCGGGGCCACGACCTGGTAATAGGGCGCGAGGTCGGCCACCAGCGGTTGCCACGCCCGGCGGTGGTGGCCCAGTCCGTGCAGCATCAGCACGGGCTCGCCCGTTCCCCAGCGGTCGTAGACGATGCGCGACGTCTTCATGAACACCAGGTGTACCCGATTCCGGCGGGGGATACGGATCTCCTCCCGCGCGGGATCCGTCATGTCCTCCGGCGGTGATCGCGGGCAGGCCGGTGCAGGGGAGAAGCGGGCCGGCGCCGCGGCCGGTGCGCGCAGCGTGGTCCGCCTCCCGCGGGCGCACGGACTAGCTGCGCTTCGCCTCCCGCCGACGGTGCCAGCGTTCGATCAGCGCGGGGAATTCGTCGAGGACGAACTCGTAGAACTCGCGCATCTCCTCCAGCCGGGGCCGCGCGTAGCCGCCCTGGGCGGTGGTCTCGACGCCGCGCTCGGCCATGCGCATCATCGCGTCCACGACCTCGTTCTGCCTGCTGAACAGGCGGGCCCAGGCGTCGTCGCGCAGCCGGTAGTGGTCGCGCCGGCTGCCGACCGCGGGGACGCGCTCCACCAGGCCCACCGACGTCAGCGTGGTGATCGCTCCCGACACCGACCCCGTGCTGACGGTGAGTTCCTCGGCGAGCTCCCCCTGGGTCAGCGTGGGCTGCTCGGCGAAGATGACGGCGGCCAGCACGCGGGCCGCCATGCGCTGCATCCCGTGTTCACTCAGGATCAGCGCCAGCTGCTCGGCCGTCTCGCGGCGCTCCTCGACTGTGGGCAAGCCGGTGCCTCCTCGGAGTCGCGGTACACGCCGATGCTACCGAAACCTTCGTTGGACCGGAGTTTTCGGAAAACTCCGAGAACCGGGCTCGCGGGCGCGGCGGGAGCGGGAGCCCCGCCGCAGCGCGCGGCGCCCGACGCCGGCCCCGCCGGTGTCAGGCGGGCAGGCCCAGCTCCCGAGCGATCAGCATGCGCTGGATCTCCGACGTTCCCTCGCCGACTTCAAGGATCTTGGCGTCGCGGTAGAACCGGCCCACCGGGTACTCGTTCATGAACCCGTAGCCGCCGAAGATCTGCGTGGCGTCGCGGGCGTTGTCCATGGCGGCGTTGGAGGAGGCCAGCTTCGCGATCGCGGCCTGCTTCTTGAACGGCTCGCCGGCCAGCATGCGCGAGGCGGCGTCGTAGTAGGCCAGGCGGGCGGTGTGGACGCGCGCCTCCATGTCGGCGATCATGAACTGGATCGCCTGGTAGCGCCCGATCGCGTTGCCGAACGCCTCGCGCTCGCCGGCGTAGCGCAGGCTCTCGTCGACGCACCCCCGGGCCAGGCCCACGCCCAGCGCCGCGATGGCGATCCGGCCCTCGTCGAGGATGCGCAGGAACTGGGCGTAGCCCCGGCCGCGTTCGCCCACCAGGTTGGCCTCGGGCACCCGGCAGTCGTCGAACACCAGCTCGTTGGTGTCGGAGGCGTTCCAGCCGACCTTGGAGTAGTGCTGGCCCACCGACATGCCCGGCGTGTCGGAGGGGATCAGGATCGCCGAGATCTCCGGGCGGCCGTCGGGCTTGCGTCCGGTGGCCGCGGTGACGGTGACCAGGGCGGTGATGTCGGTCCCGGAGTTGGTGATGAACGACTTGGTGCCGTCGACGACCCATTCGCCGTCCTCCAGCCGCGCTGTCGTGCGGGGGGAGCCGGCGTCGGACCCGCCGCCGGGCTCGGTCAGGCCGAAGGCGCCCAGCGCCTCGCCCGAGCACAGGCGCGGCAACCAGGTGCGGCGCTGCTCGTCGCTGCCGAAGCGGTGGATCGGCATGGCGCCGAGCGAGACTCCGGCCTCCAGGGTGATCGCCACCGAGGAGTCGGCGCGGGCCAGCTCCTCCAACGCCAGGCACAGCGCGAAGTAGTCGCCGCCCATGCCGCCGTACTCCTCCGGGAAGGGCAGGCCGAACAGGCCCATGCGCCCCATTCCCGCGACGATGTCGTAGGGGAAGGCGCCGCGCTCGTAGTAGTCGCCGATGACCGGTGCCACCTCGGTGCGGGCGAACTCCTCGACGGTGCGGCGCAGCTCCTCGTACTCCTCGGACAGGCCGTGGGCCATGACTACTCCTCGGTTGCGGTGGATGCGGCGTCGGGGGCGCCGGAGCCGGACGGGGCCTGCGCGGGCTCCGGAGTGATGCGGGCCAGCAGGGCGTCCATGGCCACCGGGCGGCCCGAGCGGACGGGCAGCTCGGCGACGATGCCGTCGACGGGCGCGGTGACGGTGTGCTCCATCTTCATCGCCTCGACGACGGCCACGGGCGCACCGGCGCTGACCTGATCGCCTTCGGCGACGGCGACCGAGAGGACGGTGCCGGGCATGGGACTGCGGACCGCCCCGTCGCCGGCGGCGGACGCGCCGCGGGCCGGCGCGAGGACGGGGTCGTCCTTGAAGTGCCAGGCGGTGCCGCCGCGGCCCAGCCACAGCCCGGAGGCCTCGGCGGCGCGGGCATAGCGCAGGGTCCGCGAACGCAGCGCGACGGTCAGGGCGCGGCCGTCGGAGGCTCGGGCGGCGTCGACGGGGACGGCGGGGCCGCCGTCGACGCTGATCTCGTAGCCGACGGTGCGCGAGGCCGCGTCGTCGCCGGGCAGCAGGGAAGGCACGCCCGCGCCCTGCGGATCCGCGGCGTCGGCGGGCTCGGTCGCGGGACGCCGGCGGACGCGCACGGCGACGCCTCCGTGCCGGGTCGAGCGTAGCCGCCACGCTGTCCACGCAGGTGCGCCGATGCGCCAGCCGTCGGGGACGGAGAAGCGGTCGGCGGTGCGCGGGTCCGGCTCCAAGCCGAGCTGGTGGTCGGCGGCCGCCGCCAGCAGTTCGTCGGGTACGGCCGGGGCGGGGGCTTGGGCCGTGCCGTCGGGGGCGCGGGTGTCCGGGGCGGCGTCGGGGCCTGTGGCCGCGGTCAGCTCGGGGGCGAGCCGTTCGGTGAGGTCGGTGCTCAGCGCGCCGGAGCGGACCTGGGGCGTGCCCAGCAGGGCGCGCAGGAAGGAGACGTTGGTGTCGCAGCCGAGCAGGGTGTATTCGGCCAGCGCCGCGTCCATCCGGTCCAGTGCCGCCGGGCGGTCGGGTGCCCACGTGACGACCTTGGCGAGCATGGGGTCATAGGCCGACGTGATCTCGGCGCCTTCGTCCAGCCCGGAGTCGACGCGGACGTCCTCGCCCGCGGGCTCGTGAAGCAGCAGGACGCTGCCGCCGGTGGGCAGGAAGCCGTGGGCGGGGTCCTCGGCGTAGATCCGCGCTTCCACGGCGTGGCCCGACAGCGACACGTCGGCCTGGGTGAAGGGCAGCGGCTCGCCGCGGGCGACGCGGATCTGCAGTTCGACGAGGTCGATGCCGCGCCGGCCGCCGACCGCGGCCACGGCCTCGGTCACCGGGTGCTCGACCTGCAAGCGGGTGTTCATCTCCAGGAAGGAGTAGTCGAGGGCCGCGGCCGTCTGCAGGGGAGCGGCTTGCGGTGGTCCTGGAGGGGCGGGGGAGGGTCGACTGGAAGGCCCCGGCCCCTCCGCGGCGTGCCGCCCCGAGCCGCCTCCGCGGGCCGCACCACTCGCCGCGGTCTCCTCGGCGGCATCCGGCGGCTCGACGATGAACTCCACCGTGCCCGCTCCGACGTACCCGCAGGCTTTGGCCGCCGCCACTGCGGCCTCGCCCATCGCCGCGCGCTGCTCGTCGCTCAGCAGGGGCGAGGGCGACTCCTCGACGATCTTCTGGTGGCGGCGCTGGAGGCTGCACTCCCGTTCGCCGAGGTGCACCACGTTGCCGTGCCCGTCGGCCAGGACCTGCACCTCGATGTGGCGCGGGCGGCGCACCAGCCGCTCCGCCAGCAGCGTCCGGTCGCCGAAGGCCGACTCGGCCTCCCGGCGCGCCGCAGCGGCGGCGGCAGCCAGCTCGCCGGGGCCGTTCACCACGCGCATCCCCTTGCCGCCGCCGCCCGCCGACGGCTTGAGCAGCAGCGGGTAGCCGGTGCGTTCGGCGGCGCGCACCAACTCGTCCTCGTCCATGGTCCGGCCGGGTTCCTCGGCGAAGCCGGGCAGCAGCGGGACACCGGCCTCGGCGACGCGCGCCTTGGCGCGGATCTTGTCGCCCATCGCCTCGACGGCCTCGGGCGGCGGACCGATGAACACCAGCCCCGCCTCGGCGCAGCGCCGTGCGAAGTCGGCGTTCTCGGAGAGGAAGCCGTAGCCGGGGTGCACCATCTGCGCACCGGACTCCACAGCAGCCGCCACGATCGCCTCGGCGTCGAGGTAGCTGTCGGCCAGCGACGCGCCGCCGACGCACACCGCGGCGTCGGCCGCGCGCACGTGCCGGGCGCCGGGGTCGGCGGTGCTGTGCACGGCCACCGAGCGCAGCCCCATGCGCCGCACGGTCCGCATGATGCGCACCGCGATCTCGCCGCGGTTGGCCACCAGCACGGCGGCCGCGCCGCCGGGCGCCGGAGCCCGGCTGGCCCCGCTCGCGCGCTGTTCACGATCGGACATCGTCGTCCACCTCACATCCGGAACACGCCGTAGCCCACCGGCTCCAGCGGCGCATGACGGGCGGCCTCCAGCCCCAGCGCCAGCACGGTGCGGGTGTCGGCCGGGTCGATGACACCGTCGTCCCACAACCGCGCCGTGGAGTAGTAGGGATCGCCCTGCCGTTCGTACTGCTCGCGAATGGGCGCTTTGAACTCCTCTTCCTCACCGGCCGGCCACTCTTGGCCGCGGGCCTCCAGCTGGTCGCGCCGCACCGTGGCCAGGACCGAGGCGGCCTGCTCGCCGCCCATCACCGAGATCCGCGCGTTGGGCCACATCCACAGGAACCGGGGCGAATACGCCCGTCCGCACATGCTGTAGTTGCCTGCGCCGAAGGAGCCCCCGATGACCACGGTGAACTTGGGCACCCGCGCGCAGGCCACCGCCGTGACCATCTTGGCTCCGTGCTTGGCGATACCCCCGGCTTCGTAGTCGCGCCCGACCATGAACCCCGAGATGTTCTGCAGGAACACCAGCGGCGTGCTGCGCCGGTCGCACAGCTCGATGAAGTGCGCGCCCTTGAGCGCCGACTCCCCGAAGAGGATCCCGTTGTTGGCGACGATCCCCACCGGATGGCCGTGGATGCGGGCGAACCCGCACACCAGGGTGGTGCCGTATTCGGCCTTGAACTCGGTGAACTCGCTGCCGTCGACGACGCGGCCGATGATCTCGCGCACGTCGTAGGGGGTCCGGGTGTCGGTGGGCACCGCGCCGTAGATCTCGGCGGGGTCGAGCGCGGGCGGTTTCGGCTCTGCGCGCTCCCAGGCCGGTTCCTCGCGCGGCCCCAGCGTGTCGGCGATCTGGCGGACGAGCGCCAGCGCGTGGCCGTCGTCGTCGGCCAGGTGGTCGACGACGCCCGACGTGCGGGCGTGCACGTCCCCGCCGCCCAGTTCCTCGGCGGTGACGACCTCGCCGGTGGCGGCCTTCACCAGCGGCGGTCCACCCAAAAAGATCGTTCCCTGGTCGCGCACGATCACGGCCTCGTCGCTCATCGCCGGGACGTAGGCGCCGCCGGCCGTGCAGGAGCCCAGCACGGCGGCGATCTGCGGGATGCCCAGCTGCGACATGGTCGCCTGGTTGTAGAAGATGCGGCCGAAGTGCTCGCGGTCGGGGAAGACCTCGTCCTGCATCGGCAGGAACGCGCCGCCGGAGTCGGCCAGGTACACGCACGGAAGCCGGTTGTGCAGCGCCACCTCCTGGGCGCGCAGGTGCTTCTTGACGGTCGCGGGATAGTAGCTGCCGCCCTTGACGGTCGCGTCGTTGGCGACGATCACCGTCTCGCGCCCGCACACCCGCCCGATGCCGGTGATGATCCCGGCGGCGGGGGCGTCGTGGCCGTCGGTGCCGTAGATCCCCCAGCCGGCCAGCGGTGACAGCTCCAGAAACGGCGACCCCGGATCGAGCAGGCGGTCCACGCGCTCGCGCGGCAGCAGCTTGCCGCGCTCGGTATGGCGGATGCGGGTCTTCTCCGGGCCGCCCAGAGCGGTGGTGGCCAGGCGCTCGCGCAGCTCGGCCGCCAGGGCGCGGTTGGCCCGGGCGTTGGCCGCGAATTCGGCGCCCTCGGTGTCGATGGCCGAGCTGAGCACCGGTGCCGTTGGCATCTTCGCCTCCGCGGTTAATGATCGCTAACATCAGGGATGTTAGTGTCCGTTAACGCCGGTGTCCAGAGCGGAGCGCACGCTGTTTCCAGCACGCGCGGGGCGAAGGGAGGGAGGCGCCGATGGCAGGCCGCGCAGGGAGCGACCGCCGCGCCGAGATCCTTCGGGCCGCGGCCGACCTGTTCGCCGCCCGCGGCTTCCACGGCGTCAGCATCGACGACCTGGGGCGCGCGGTGGGTACCAGCGGCCCCGCGCTCTACCGGCACTTCCCGGGCAAGGAGGCGCTGCTTGCGGCGATCCTTCTCGAGGTCAGCGAGCGCCTGGCCGCCGACGGCAAGGAGCGTGCCGAGGCCTGGATCGACGATCCCCGCCGGGCGCTGGAAGAGCTGCTGCGCGGCCACATCCGCTTCGCGCTGACCGAGCCCGCGCTGATCACCGTGCACGACCGCGAGTTGGACAACGTCCCCGAGCCCCACCGCCGCCGCATCCGCCGCCTGCAGCGCGGCTACGTCGAGCAGTGGGTGAGCGTGCTCGCCCGGCTGCGCCCCGAAGCGGACCCGCCGACCCTGCGCGCGGCGGTGCACGCCGCCTTCGGCCTGCTCAACTCGACCCCGCACAGCGCCCAGGAGCTCGCACCCGACCCCATGGCCGAGCTGCTGCTGGCCATGGGCCGTGCGGCGCTGCTGGCCGGCGACTGAGGGCCGCCGTCGGCCGCCGGCCTCCGCCGGTGTGTCGCCCCGCATGCCCGGCGCGACCGGGCCTACGTTTGACGGCAGGGCGCTCGGGCAGCCGAACGACCGACGGGCTCGTGCGCCCGGCGTGCCGCCGGCGCGGCTGCGCCCGGGTGGACCCGTACCGCAAGGCGGTCTAAGGGGGAGTGGAACGACGATGGCACGGCCTCGCATCGTGGTGATCGGCGCAGGATTCGCAGGGCTGCAGACGCTGAAGCGGCTCGAACGGCGCGTACCCAAGAGCGCCGCCGAGATCGTGCTGGTCGCACCCAACGACTACATGCTCTACAGCCCGCTGCTGCCGCAGGTGGCCTCGGGGCTGCTCACGCCGCAGTCGTTGGCGGTGTCGCTGCACCGGTCGCTGCGGCGCACCCGCATCGTGCCGGGATCGGCCGTGGGCGTCGACACCGACGCCAAGGCGGTACTCATCCGCAAGATCTCCGACGAGATGACCGTGGAGCGCTACGACCGGCTCGTCCTCGCTCCGGGCAGCCTCACCCGGGTCTTCGACATCCCCGGACTCACCGAGCACGCCTTCGGCAACAAGAACCTCGCCGAGGCCACCGTGCTGCGCGACCACGTGCTCGCGCAGCTGGAGTTGGCCAACGCCACCACCGACCCCGTGGAGCGCGAGGAGCGCTGCCGGTTCGTGGTGGTCGGCGGCGGCTACACCGGCGTGGAGACCGCGGCCTCACTGCGCCGGCTGACCGAGGAGGCGGCGCAGCTCTACCCGTCGCTGCGCTCGGCCATCAGCTGGCACCTGGTCGACATCGCGCCGCGGCTGCTGCCCGAACTGGGCACCAAGCTGGGTGAAGAGGCGCTGGACCTGCTGCGCTCCATGGGCGTGGAGGTCAAGCTGGAGGTGACCGTCAAGGAGGTCACCGAGCAGAAGGTGGCGCTGACCGACGGCCGCGTCCTGCCGTGCCGCACCCTGATCTGGACCGCCGGCACCTCTCCCAGCCCGCTCATGGACTCGCTGGGCGCCGAGACCAGCCGCGGCAAGCTTGTGGTGGGCTCCGACCTCGCGGTCCCCGAAATGCCCGACGTCTTCGCGATCGGCGACGCGGCCGCGGTGCCCGACCTGAGCAAGGACGACCCCGACGCGCTCTGCCCGCCCACCGCCCAATACGCCGAGCGCCAGGGCACGGTGGCCGCCCAGAACGTGATCTCCTCGCTGACCAACCGGCCCACGCGCACGTTCCTGCACAAGGATCTGGGCCTGGTGGTCGACCTGAGCGGGCGCGACGCCGTGGCGCGGCCGCTGGGCTACGACCTCTCCGGCTTCCCGGCGTTCGCGGTCACCCGCGGCTACCACCTGTGGTCGCTGCCCTCCAACCCCGCTCGCGCGCGGGTGGCGGCCAACTGGATGATCCGCGCGGTCACCGGCGGCGAGGTCGCACGGCTGGGCTTCCACCGCGGCAAGCCCTCGACCTTCGTCGATCTGGAGGCCGCCCACTACCTCGGAGCCGAGGACGCGCGCCGGCAGAGCGCGCAGCTGCTGGAGGCGGCGGACCAGGCCCACACCGGCGGCGGCTGAGCCGATACGGCCCGGCCGCGGCCCCCACGGCCCCGCGGCCGGGCCGGGACATGCAACGGGGCGGCGGC
>NZ_JROO01000049.1 GCF_000826685.1 Streptomonospora alba | reverse complement strand
AGGCGCCGACCGCAGGGCGGGTCCGGTGCGGCCGGAATCGGACGCGGTCCCCGTGTGCGTCACGGCGGTGTGCCCGTCCGTGATGTGATGGTGGCCATGACCACCCCCACACAGCAGAGTCCCGCAGCAGCCCTCGTTCAGGCGTTCGTCTCGACCGGGGACGGTCTGGCCGACCGCGCCGACCTCGCGGCGTTCCTGCGCAAGCACCGGCTGGCGGCCGAAGGGTCCATCCCCATCACGATGGCCGACTTCGAGGAGGCCGTTTCCCTGCGCGACGCCTTGGCGGCGCAGCTGCGCCGCGCCGGGGGAGCCGCCTACGACGACGAGGCGATCGCGCGGGGCCAGCGAATCCTCGACGGCCTGCGGGTCACCGTGCGGCTGGAGCCGCCGGAGGACGAGCTGGAGCTGCTCGCGCCCGCGGTCGTCGACGAGGTCCGCCGCGGCCTGGCGCGCATCGCGGGCGCCTGGGCGGCGGTGCTGGCCACCGGCGAGTGGCGCGCGATCACGGTCTGAGCGCCGGCGCGCCGGGCGGGGAGGCGCCCGGTCGGCGCGGAGCCGGAGGCGTTCGGAGCGAAGCCCCGAGCGGGGCCGCAAGAGTGGCAGACGTCGGGGAGGGCCGCGCCGCGTCGGCGCGGCCCGGTGCCGCGAAGGGATCGAGGCCGCACGGCGCCCGCCGACGCGCCCGGCTGCCGACCGGGCCCTGCGCCGCGCCGCGTGCGATCGGGACGGAACCTGCGGCTCGCGGCCTCAGCCGCGGCCGCGCCGCTTGAGGTAGCGCTCGAACTCGCGGGCGATGGCCTCGCCTGTGGCCTCGGGCAGCTCGGCGGCGTCCTTGGCCTCCTCCAGGCTGCGCACGTAGCCGGCGATGTCTTCGTCCTCGGAGGCCAGTTCGTCGACGCCGCGCTCCCAGGCGCGCGCCTCCTCGGGCAGGTCGCCCATCGGCACGGTGAGATCGAGCACGTCCTCGACGCGGCGCAGCAGCGCCAGGGTGCCCTTGGGGCACGGCGGCTGGGCGACGTAGTGGGGCACGGCCGCCCACAGCGACACCGCGTCCAGCCCCGCGGTGCCGAACACGTCGTGCAGCACGCCGAGGATGCCGGTGGGGCCGTCGTAGGAGGTGGGCTCCAGGTGCAGCGAGCCGCGGAGCGCGCTGGGCGAGGTGGTGCCGGTCACCGGCACCGGCCGCGTGTGCGGCGAATCGGCCAGCAGCGCGCCCACCAGCACGATGCGGCGGACGCCCAGCTCGCGGGCGATGGAGAGCAGGTCGCCGGCGAATCCCCGCCAGCGCATGTTCGGCTCGGGGCCGCTGACCAGCACCACGTCGTTGCGCGCGCCCTTGGGGCGGGCGATCGAGACCTTCGTGCTGGGCCAGGAGATGCCGCGGTGCTCGCCGTCGACGACGGTCGCGCGCGGACGCGAGACCTGGAAGTCGTAGTAGTCGTCGGGCTGCAGTGCCAGCAGCTCGTCGGCGTCCCAGGCCGAGGCCAGGTGCTCGATGACCGCGCTCGCGGCCTCGCCGGCGTCGTTCCAGCCCTCGAACGCGGCAACCATGACAGGCTCGACGAGCTCGGGTGCGCTGTCGAGCTCGGCCACTGACCGCCTCCTCACGTTTCCCGGGCGCCGCGTTCTGCGGCGGATCCGGGCCAGTCGTCGGATCGATGGCGCGTGATTGCCACGCGCCATACAGGCCTACCACGCGTGCCTGCGGCGGCGACAGCCAACCGGCCGCCGATCGCCGCGCGAGCCGCGCAAGGGACCACGGCCACCCTATGGCTCAGGACCCGAAGGGCATAACCGAGCGGCGCCGCGCGTTCATTCCCCACGGGCCGCACAGCCGTGTGGCGCTGAACACATGCCGCCTGACCTGCGTATTTTCGGATGAAATGCCCGGGGGGCACCCCCGCACCCGGAAGCGCGGAGCGGGCGACACTACAGTTGAAGATTATGAGTTCTCGACTCTCCTTCCGTGATGCCCTCGCTCAACGTGTCCTCATCGCTGACGGCGCGATGGGCACGATGCTTCAGGCCCATGATCTCGACCTCGATGATTTCAACGGGCTCGAAGGCTGCAACGAGATCCTTAATGTGACTCGGCCAGACGTGGTGCGATCCACTCACGCGGCCTTCTTCGATGTCGGCGTCGATTGTGTCGAGACCAACACCTTCGGCACCAACTACGCCGCGCTCGGAGAATACGACATCCCCGAACGCACCTATGAGCTCGCCGAGGCCGGAGCCCGTCTGGCCCGCGAGGTCGCCGACGAATACACCACACCCGACCATGCCCGATACGTCCTGGGGGCGGCCGGTCCCGGGACCAAACTCCCCTCTCTCGGCCACATCGATTTCGCCACCATCCGCGACTACTACGAACAGTGCCACCGCGGCCTCATCGAGGGCGGCGCCGACGCCATCCTCGTCGAGACCTGCCAGGACGTCCTGCAGACCAAGGCGGCCGTGATCGGCGCCCTGCGCGCGCGGAGCGCCATGGGCGTCGACATCCCGATCATCGCCCAGGTCACCATCGAAACGACCGGAACCATGCTGCTGGGCTCGGAGATCGGCGCCGCGCTGACCTCCTTGGAGCCGCTGGGCATCGACGTGATCGGCATCAACTGCGCCACCGGCCCCGCCGAGATGAGCGAGCACCTGCGCTACCTGTCCCAGCACGCCCGGGTGCCCATCTCCTGCATGCCCAACGCGGGGCTGCCCGAACTGGGGACCCACGGCGCCGTCTACCCGCTGCAGCCCAGCGAGCTGGCCGACGCCCACGACTCCTTCACCGCAGAGTTCGGGCTGAACCTCGCCGGCGGCTGCTGCGGCACCACGCCCGAGCACCTCAGCCACGTCGTCGAGCGCGTCGGCGGCCGCGGCGTGAAGAACCGCAACCCCGTCCACGAAGCGGCGTCGGCCTCGCTGTACCAGGCCATCCCCTTCCGCCAGGACGCCAGCTACCTGGCCGTGGGCGAGCGCACCAACGCCAACGGGTCGAAGAAGTTCCGTGAGGCGATGGTCGAGGGCCGCTACGACGACTGCGTGGAGATCGCCCGCGACCAGATCAGCGACGGCGCCCACATGCTCGACCTCAACGTCGACTACGTCGGTCGCGACGGCACCGTCGACATGCGCGAACTGGCCTCGCGCCTGGCGACCGCATCGACGCTGCCCATCATGCTCGACTCCACCGAGCCCCAGGTCATCGAAGCGGGCCTGGAGCACCTCGGCGGCCGCGCCGTGATCAACTCGGTCAACTACGAGGACGGCGACGGCCCCGACTCCAAGATCAATCGGCTGATGCCGGTGATCAAGGAGCACGGCGCCGCGGTGGTCGGGCTGACCATCGACGAGGACGGCCAGGCCCGCACCGCCGAGTGGAAGGTGCGTGTGGCGAGCCGCCTCATCGACGAGCTCACCGGCAAGTGGGGGATGGACCGCGAGGACATCATCATCGATGCTCTGACCTTCCCCATCGGTACCGGCCAGGACGAGACCCGGCGCGACGGCATCGAGACCATCGACGCCATTCGCGAGATCAACCGGCTCTACCCGGGTGTGCAGACCACCCTGGGCCTGTCCAACCTCTCCTTCGGCCTCAATCCGGCCGCGCGCATCGTGCTGAACTCGGTGTTCCTGCACGAGTGCACCCAGGTGGGTCTGACCTCGGCCATCGTGCACGCGTCCAAGATCCTGCCGATGAACCGGATCCCGGACGAGCAGCGCGAGGTCGCGCTGGACATGATCTACGACCGGCGCACCGAGGACTACGACCCGCTGTCGAAGTTCCTCGACCTGTTCGAGGGCGTGGACGCTCAGGCCATGAAGGCCTCGCGCGCCGATGAGCTGGCCAAGCTGCCGCTGTGGGAGCGGCTGGAGCGCCGCATCATCGACGGCGAGATGAACGGCATGGACGCCGACCTGGACGAGGCGCTGAAGGAGCGCCCGGCCCTGCAGATCGTCAACGACACCCTGCTTGCGGGCATGAAGGTCGTGGGCGAGCTGTTCGGCTCCGGCGAGATGCAGCTGCCGTTCGTGCTGAAGTCGGCCGAGTGCATGAAGGCCGCCGTGGCCCACCTCGAGCCGCACATGGAGAAGTCCGACGACGACGAGGGCAAGGGCCGCATCGTGCTCGCCACCGTCAAGGGCGACGTGCACGACATCGGCAAGAACCTCGTCGACATCATCCTCTCCAACAACGGCTACGACGTGGTCAACATCGGCATCAAGCAGCCGGTGTCGACCATCCTGGAGACCGCCGAGGAGCAGAAGGCCGACGTCATCGGCATGTCGGGGCTGCTGGTGAAGTCCACGGTGATCATGAAGGAGAACCTCCAGGAGATGGAGTCCCGGGGGATGGCCGAGAACTACCCGGTGCTGCTGGGCGGTGCGGCGCTGACCCGCTCCTTCGTCGAGGAGGACCTCGCCGACATGTTCGGCGGCGAGGTGCGCTACGCCAAGGACGCGTTCGAAGGCCTGCGCCTGATGGACGCCTTCATGGACTACAAGCGCGGCGTCGAGGGCGCCGAGCTGCCCCAGCTGCGCAAGCGCAAGGTCAAGGGCGGCGCCAAGCTGGAGGTCACCGCGCCCGAGGACATGCCCGCGCGCAGCGACGTGGCCACCGACAACCCGGTGCCCACACCGCCGTTCTGGGGTGACCGGATCAGCAAGGGCATTCCGCTTGCCGAGTACACGGCCTACCTGGACGAGCGCGCCCTCTTCATGGGCCAGTGGGGCCTGAAGGGCTCCAAGGGCGGCGGCCCCAGCTACGACGAGCTGGTCGAGACCGAGGGCCGGCCGCGGATGCGGGCCTGGCTGGACCGCATCCAGACCGAGGGGCTGCTCGAGGCCGCTGTGGTGTACGGGTACTTCCCCTGCTACAGCGAAGGCGACGACCTGGTCGTGCTGGGCGACGACGGCGACGAGCGCGTGCGCTTCAGCTTCCCGCGCCAGCGCCGCGACCGCCACCTCTGCCTGTCGGACTTCTACCGGCCCAAGGAGTCGGGCGAGCTCGACGTGCTGCCGCTGCAGGTGGTCACGGTCGGCTCGGCCATCAGCGGCGCCACCCAGGAGCTCTTCGAGAAGAACGCCTACCGCGACTACCTGGAGCTGCACGGACTCTCGGTGCAGCTGACCGAGGCCCTGGCCGAGTACTGGCACACCCGTATCCGCAAGGAGCTGGGCTTCGCCGGGGAGGACCCCGACGAGCTGGAGTCGTTCTTCAAGCTCGGCTACCGCGGCGCCCGCTTCTCCCTGGGCTACGGCGCGTGCCCGGACCTGGAGGACCGCGCGAAGGTGATGAAGCTGCTGGAGCCCGAGCGCGTGGGCGTCAAGCTGTCCGAGGAGTTCCAGCTCGTTCCCGAGCAGGCCACGGACGCGATCGTCGTCCACCACCCGGAGGCCAAGTACTTCAACGTGTGACCTGACACCGGTGCGCCTCTGAGGGGCGGGCCGACTCCGCACGGCGCCGCCGACCGGCCGCGGGACCCGATCCCGCCTGCCGGCCGGCGGCGCCGTGCGTTTCGCCGGGCCTGCTGCCCTCAGTCCTCGCGCGCCCGCGGGCGCGCGAGGACTGAGGGCAGCAGGCGCGACATCCCTAGGGGACGCACCCGATGTGCGGAGCTGGACGCGGATGCAAGACTGGAGGCATGCCGGAACAGTTGCCCATCGCAGGTCCGATGCTGGGAGCCGCACTCACCGTCGTGGGGCTGATCGTCTCGTGGATTTTCTGGCGGCGCCGGGGCGCCGCCTCGGGGCTGCGCGGCGTCGCGTGGTCCCTGCTTCCCCTGGCCGCGGGCCTGATGGGGCTCATGACGATACTCTGGCGGCTGGTCACCGACCTGATCGGCTTCTTCGTCTCCCTCGCCTTCAACCCGATCGTGTGGGCCGGCGTCGTCGTCGCCGGTCTGGCGGTGGTGCTGTGGGTGGTCTCGGGTGTCATGCGGGCGCGCGGCGTCGGCGTGCGCAAGGGCGCCGGGAGCCCGGAGGCCGAACAGGGCCGCGGCTCGGCCGGGGCCGTCGACTCCGCGGGCGGTGGAGCGGTCGGTGCCGGGGGCACCGCCGGAAAGGGCGCGCAGGGCGCGAAGCAGCAGTCGAGCGGCGACGACGACTTGGGCGACATCGAGGACCTGCTGCGCAAGCACGGGATCGAGTAGGCGGCACCGCGGCCCCGCGCCGCAAGGCCGACCGCACGGTGCCTCACGGCCCGAGCGCGGTACCGCCTGTGCCCGCGTGCAGGGACACGTGCACCGCAGCACGCGCTCCCGTGTTCGACGGTCACCGTGGACACGGTCGGCATCCGCGCGGCGGCGCCGGGCACGCGGGCACCGCCGATCGGCACCGCTCACGCACACGGACGCGGTGCTCCGCCGGCGCAGCCCGCTGATGCCCCGTGGGTCTCCCGAGCCCCGGCCCGCCGATTACGCGCGACGGCCGCGACAGGGCGGCGATAGGCCAGGCCCCGTTTCCCACCGGTCTTGAGCGGGGCGCCGTTCCGGCGCTCCGCCGGGTTGCGACCGGCGAAGTAAATTTTCCCCGCGAACGGGATCTTTGTCCTTTATTGCCATTTATTATGGCTTCAGGCTTCGGTCGGGTCCCTGACCTGGGCGTGGCCGGGCGAAACCGCCGTCCTCGGTGGTGCACACTCGGTCCCGACGCGCCTGCGTAAGGTCAGGTCACGTCGGGTGACGGATCTGTGGTGCTCGCGTCACGATTGGGATACATCGCCGGATATTGGACGTTCGGTGCTGTACTGCGGCGTACATTGATCGCCGTGCCGCGTTGGACCGACGGTAGCGCTGCATCTGTCCACGCATTGCGGGTTCAGCGGCCACATCTGCATACGAGTCACGGGGCACCCTCCGCGGCTCGGCGCGGAGTCCAGGCGTGCGCGCCCACCGGTCGTGCACGCCTTACGGGTGTGTCGGGCATCTCCGACATATCCCGAATGGAGAAGACTGTGCCGCCGCACAGAGCGGGACTAGTGGGGGAGTAGTGGTGTCATGACCGCGCCTTTGGACGTACCGGGGGCGGCCGACGAGGCCGAGCCCGAGGCGATCGCCGCGTCGGGCGGCGTCCGCGACCGCGGGCGCTCCCTGGGCCAGATCGCCTGGATGCGGCTCCGCAAGGACAAGGTCGCGATGACCGGCGGCGCGTTCGTCGTCCTGATGGCGCTGGTGGCCCTCCTGGCGCCGCTGATCGCCGGCCTGCTGGGGCACCCGCCCAACCAGTGGAACCGCGAGATGATCGACCCCGCCCTGGGTACGCCGATGGGCGGCTTGGGCGGCATGAGCGGCGACTACCTGTTCGGCGTCGAGCCGGTGACCGGCCGCGACATCTTCAGCCGCATCGTCTACGGCGCCCGGATCTCCATGCTCATCGGGTTCCTGGCCACCCTGGTCTCGGTGGTCCTCGGCACGATCATGGGCATCATCGCCGGCTACTTCGGCGGCTGGGTCGACGCGCTGATCAGCCGCCTGATGGACATCTTCCTGGCCTTCCCGCTGCTGCTGTTCGCCATGGCGCTGGTGGGCGTGCTGCCCGACGCCGCCTTCGGCCTGCAGGACAACGCGCTGCGCATCGCGATCCTGGTGTTCATCATCGGGTTCTTCAACTGGCCCTACATCGGCCGCATCATCCGCGGCCAGACCCTCAGCCTGCGCGAACGCGAGTTCGTGGAGGCGTCGCGCAGCCTGGGCGCGAGCAACCTCTACATCCTGCGCAAGGAGCTGCTGCCCAACCTGGTGGCGCCGATCCTCGTGTACTCCACGCTGCTGATCCCCACCAACATCCTCTTCGAGGCCGCGCTCTCCTTCCTCGGTGTCGGCGTCGAGCCGCCCACGGCCACCTGGGGCGGCATGCTGTCCGAAGCGGTCGACTACTACGACTCCGCACCGAACTTCATGCTCGCCCCCGGTCTGGCGATCTTCCTGACGGTGCTGGCGTTCAACCTCTTCGGCGACGGTCTGCGCGATGCGCTCGACCCCCGCACCCAGTCCTGACCCATCACCGATCCACCCCCGGTGCAACGCGCCCGACCGGTGCCCGCACCACTGATCGCGCAGAGAAAGGCAATCGCCAGTGAGTAAGAAATGGCTGGGACTCGCCGCCGCCGGAATATCGGCGGCGATGGTCCTGACCGCCTGCGGAGGCGGCGGCGGTAACGACGACGGCGGCGGAAGCGACATCTCCGTCGACGACTCCGCCATCAGCAGCGTGGTCGACGAGAGCGCGGAGAAGGGCGGCACCCTCAAGTACGCCCACTCCGACCAGTTCGACTCGCTCGACCCGGGCAACACCTACTACGCCGCCAACTGGGACTTCACGCGCTACTACGCGCGCACCCTGGTGACCTATCCGCAAAAGCCCGGCCAGAAGGGCCAGGAGCCCGTGCCGGATCTGGCCACCGACCTCGGTGAGGTCAGCGACGACGGTCTGACCTGGACCTACACCCTGAAGAAGGACCTGAAGTTCCAGGACGGCTCGGACATCACCTCCGAGGACGTCAAGTACGCCATCGCGCGCAGCAACTTCGCCCCCGAGTCGCTGAACAAGGGCCCGAACTACTTCTTCCAGCTGCTGGAGTCCGGCGACTACGAGGGTCCCTACAAGGACGACAACCTCGACAACTTCGAGGGCGTCACCACCCCCGACGACCGGACGATCGAGTTCCACCTCAAGGAGCCGTTCGCCGAGTTCGACTACCTGGCCGCCATGCCGCAGACCGCTCCGGTCCCGGCCGACGCCGACACGGGTACCCAGTACCAGACCGACGTCGTCTCCAGCGGTCCTTACCAGTTCAAGGGCGAGTGGACTCCCGGCCAGCAGCTCACGCTGGTGCGCAACGAGGAGTACGACCCCGAGACCGATCCCCTGACGCGCAACCGCCCGGACGAGGTCCAGGTCAAGTTCAAGCAGGAGGAGAACGACCGGGACAAGCGCCTGATCAACGGCGACCTGCACGTCGACGTCGCCGGCCTGGGCGTCGAGGCGTCGGCCCGCCAGGACATCCTGCGCAACGACGACCTCAAGGCCAACGCCGACAACCCCCAGACCGGGTTCCTGCTGTACTTCGCGATCAACCCCAACGTCAAGCCGTTCGACGACAAGGCCTGCCGCGAGGCGATCCTCTACGGCGCCGACAAGACCGCCATGCAGGGCGCCTGGGGCGGCTCCATCGCCGGCGACATCGCGACCAACATGCTGCCGCCCTCCATCCCGGGCTACAAGGACACGGCCCCCTACGGCACCGAGGGCCAGACGGGCAGCAAGAAGAAGACCGAGGCGGCCCTGGAGGAGTGCGGGATGCCCGACGGCTTCTCCACCAACATCTCCTACCGGTCCGACCGCGACAAGGAGAAGAAGGCCGCCGAGGCCCTGCAGCAGTCCCTGCAGCAGTACGGCATCAAGACCGACCTCAAGGGCTACCCGGCCGGCACCTACACCAGTGAGCAGGCCGGCTCGCCCGAGTTCGTCAAGCGTGAGGAACTGGGCATCATCGCCTACGGCTGGGGTGCCGACTGGCCCTCCGGCTACGGGTTCATGTCGCAGATCATGCACGGCGACTCGATCAAGGACGCGGGCAACTCCAACCTCTCCGAGCTGGACGACCCCGAGGTCAACAAGCTGCTCGACAAGTCGGCCACCACCGACGACCCCTCGTCTCGCGAGCAGATGTACTCCGACGTCAACGCCCTGGCGATGGAGTCGGCGACGTTCCTGCCCTACCTGAACCAGAAGGCGCTGCTCTACCGGCCCGAGAGCCTGAGCAACGTCTACTTCAGCGAGGCGTACAAGATGTACGACTACTCCGCCCTGGGCCTGGAGCAGAACTAACCGCGATCCGGCCGGCCCCCGCGCATCCCGCGGGGGCCGGTCCCGGGTCTGTCACCGGTGCGCGAGGGCCACAAGCCCGACCGCACCCCGGCTTTCCTCACTCGTAGCAAGGCAGGTGAAGGCTTCGGCCGCCCGCTGTGATCCGATACATTCTCCGCCGCCTGGCCGCGGGCGTGGTCCTGCTGCTCGTGGTCACCATGGTCGTCTTCGCGATCTTCTTCCTGGTGCCGCGACTGGCCGGCATCGACTCCGACGGGCTGGCCGCCCGCTACGTCGGCAAGTCGCCCAGCCCCGAGGCCATCGCCGCGGTCAAGGAGCGGCTCAATCTCGACGAGCCGATCACCGTGCAGTACGGGGAGTTCGTCTCCGGACTGGTCATGGGCACGGAGTACGACAGCGGAACCGACGTCATCCACTGCGACGCCCCGTGCTTCGGCTACTCCTTCAAGACCAACACCGAGGTCTGGCCGCAGCTGGTCGACCGGTTGCCCGTGACAGGCTCGCTGGCGATCGGCGCAGCCGTGATCTGGGTCGTGGCCGGGGTGTCCATCGGCGTGCTCTCGGCGCTGCGCCGCGGGTCCCTGCTCGACCGGGCGGCGATGATCACCGCGCTGGCCGGCGTCTCGCTGCCGATCTTCTTCACCGGCCTGGTGTCCCTGGCGCTGCTGAGCTACTACTGGCCGATCTTCCCGCCGGGCGGCAGCTACACCGGGATCACCGAGAACCCGCTGGCCTGGGCGCACGCGCTGGTCCTGCCCTGGGTGACCCTGGCGTTCCTCTACGCCGCGATGTATGCGCGGCTTACCCGCGCCGGGATGCTCGACACCATGGGCGAGGACTTCATCCGCACCGCCCGCGCCAAGGGGCTGCCCGAGCGCACGGTGGTCACCAAGCACGGCCTGCGCGCCGCGCTGACCCCCATCATCACCATCTTCGGCCTGGACTTCGGGCTGATGCTGGGCGGCGCGGTGCTCACCGAGAGCACGTTCTCCCTGCCCGGCCTGGGCAAGTTCGCCGTCGACGCGATCCGCGGCAACGACCTGCCGGTGGTCCTGGGCGTCACCATGCTCACCGCGGCGTTCGTGGTGGTCTGCAACCTGATCGTCGACGTGCTCTACGCCTGGGTCGACCCCCGCGTGCGCGTGGGCGCCTGAGGCGGGGGAGAGCCATGCCGAGTTCCGTGTCCAGTACCGCAAACACGCCCGCAGGGGCCAATCGGACCGAAGGTGAGGCGGCCATGACCGATCCGGTCGTCAGCGTCAACGATCTGCGGATCACGTTCCCCACCCTGGAGGGGCGCCTTACCGCTGTGGACGGCGTCTCCTTCGAGGTGCCCGCCGGCGGCGCCGTGGGCATCGTCGGAGAGTCCGGCTCGGGCAAGAGCGCCACGTCGCTGGCGCTGATGGGCCTGCACCGCGGCACCAACGCCGAGGTCACCGGCGACATCACCGTCACCGGCACGAACATCAACACCGCGAGCGACCACCGGGTCCGCGACATGCGGGGCAACGACATCGCGATGGTCTTCCAGGACCCGATGTCCTCGCTACACCCCCAGTACACGATCGGCAACCAGCTGATCGAGGCGTTCAAGGTACACCGCCCCGGATCCTCCGTGGCCGACGCCCGCAAGCGCGCCGTCGAGTCGCTGGACCGGGTGGGCATCCCCAACGCCGCCCAGCGGATCAACTCCTACCCGCACGAGTTCTCCGGCGGCATGCGCCAGCGGGCGCTCATCGCCATGGGCCTGATGTGCGAGCCCACGGTGCTGCTGGCCGACGAGATCACCACCGCCCTGGACGTCACGGTCCAGGCCCAGATCCTCGACCTGCTCGACGACCTGCGCAGCGACCTGGGGATGTCGCTGATCCTGGTCAGCCACGACCTCGCGGTGGTGGCCGGATCGGTCGACGAGGTCCTGGTGATGCAGACGGGCTCCATCGTCGAGCGCGGCGACGTCCGCGACGTGCTGTCGTCCCCCGAGCACCCCTACACCAAGACGCTGCTCGCGGCGGTGCCGCGGGTGGACGTCTCCCGCGCCCAGCGCCGCGCCCAGGTGCGCGAAGAGCGCCGCCAGCCCATCTCCGAGGAACAGGGCGAGCAGGCCAAGCGGGCCCAGCGGGCGCGCCGGCGCGCCGACGCCGAGGGCGACGCACGGCTCGGCGGGGCCGCCGCCAAGCCGGAGAAGAGCGAGGCCGACGCGCCGCTGCTGTCGGTGCGCAACGCCCGCATGCGCTTCAAGGTCCGCGGCGGGCTGCTGGGCGGAGCCAGCGACTTCTACGCCGTCGACGACGTCTCCTTCGACCTGTACCAGGGCGAGACACTGGGGATCGTGGGCGAGTCCGGCTCCGGCAAGAGCACCCTTTCGCGGATGGTCACCCGGCTGCTCAACCCCACCTCCGGCCAGATCGTCTTCGAGGGCCGCGACATCACGCGGCTGCCCGAGCGCAAGCTGCGACCGCTGCGCCGCGACATCCAGATGATCTTCCAGAATCCGTACTCGTCGCTGAACCCGCGCGTCACCATCGGCGACAGCATCGGCGCCGGGCTGCGGGTGCAGGGAGAGAACGACACCAAGCAGATCCAGCGCAAGGTCCAGGAGCTGCTGGAGCGCGTCGGGCTGGAGGCGTCGCACTACAACCGGTTCCCGCACGCCTTCTCCGGCGGGCAGCGCCAGCGCATCGCCATCGCCCGCGCGCTGATCCTGCGGCCCAAGCTGGTCATCTGCGACGAGCCGGTCTCGGCTCTGGACGTCTCGACCCAGGACCAGGTGCTGCGGCTGCTCGACGAACTGCAGGACGACTTCGACCTGACCTACATCTTCGTCGCCCACGACCTCGCCGTGGTGCGCCAGGTCAGCGACCGGGTGGCGGTCATGCGCAAGGGCGAGGTCGTCGAGCTCGACCACAGCGACACCGTCTACGAGTCGCCCCGCCACGACTACACACGCGAGCTGCTGACGGCGGCCCCGGTCCTCGACCCGGTCGAAGCCAGGAAGCACCGCGCCCAGCGCGCCGAGCTGCGCCGCCAGTCCACGGCGGCATAGCCCGGGCGCCCGGCCATCGGCTGAGCGCGCCGCGGCACGCGGGCACCGCCCGCCCGGGTGCCGCGGCGCCGCCTTCAGCGCTCGCCGACGGCGACGCCGCTTCGCCGGCCCAGCAGCGCCTCGGCGACCAACCACAGGGAGGCGGCCGTGTGCACGAGCAGGATGGTCCCCAGCGATGGGAACGCCTGCATTAGGGCCGCGGTGCGCTCGGGATCGCCCACGAACAGGATCAGCCCGCCGAGCACGGCCGCGCCGATCGCACAGCCCAGCACGCAGCGCAACCACGCGGCGCCTTCGCGCCGGACCGCCGGCATCCCCCGCTTGGGCGGCCGCTCGGGCGGCGGACCGCCGGCGAAGCGGTGGGCGAAGCGCACATCGGCCCATTTGATGACGGCGTCGCCGTAGGCGACGGTGAATCCGAGGTAGAGGGCCCCCAGTCCGTGGGAGCCGTCTGCCGTGCCGCCCGCGGCCAGGTGGCCCCCGATCATCGCGAGCAGCACCACATCCAGCACCGGCACCGACACCAGCAGCGCAGTGCTCAGCCTCCGGCGGCGCAGCAGATAGCGCACGGCCAAGCCGGTCAGCAGCAGCACCCAGAACAGCGCCTCGCATGCCAGGATCAGCCCGACGATCACAGCGATCCCCCTTACGCCCGCGCGGGCAGTCGATGCCCCAAGCATCGCGGGCCGCCCCCTCCCCGGGGATCGTCGCGGGTAGGGAGATCCCTGCGACGTTGGATGTACGCATCCGCGCGCCGCACGTGCTGAGATGGAGCCGTGAGAGGACGACCGCCCGGCCGCGAGCTGCTGGACCACCCGCTGCTGGGTGGCCGCGCCTACCTGGGAAGCGCCCTGTGGGCGGGGGCGATGTTCGCGCTGGGACTGCTGCTGTGGGGCGTGGGCGCCTACTTCTGGCGCGACGGCATCGCCCCGCACTGGCTGCTGGCCACCCTGGCCGCCGTCTGCGGCCTGATGCTCTTCCGGCGCACGGCGCCCGGCGCCGTCCTCGGCGCGGCGACACTGGTCGTCGCGGTCGACGCCGCGATCGGGCCCTCCTCCGCCGTGATCATCGTCTACGGCGACGCTCTGTACGCGGCATGCGTGTGGGGCCGGCGCCGACTGGCCGACACGGTGCTGGCCCTGGTCTGCGCGGGCGGGGTGGCGGTGACCGCGTCGCTGGCGGTGGCGCTGATGCTCGGAGCGTTCCGGGGCGGGCTACTGGAGCTCGTTCAGGTGATCGGGCTCTACGTCCTGGTCTTCGCCAGCCCGGTCATCAGCGGCCTGAGCGTACGCGAACACCGTCAGCGCACGGCTTTGGAACGCGAGCGGGCCCGCCAGATCGAGCGGATGGCCGAACTGGACCGGCGCAACGCCGTGACCGAGGAACGCGGCCGGGTGGCCCGCGAGCTGCACGACGTGATCGCCAACCACCTCAGCGCCATCGCGGTGCAGTCCACCGCCGCCCTGTCGATGCGCGAGGCCGATCCTGCGCGGATGCGCCGAATCCTGGGAGTGATCCGTGACAGCAGCCTGCACGGCCTCACCGACATGCGTGCCATGATCCGGGTTCTGCGCGACGAGGAGGGCGGACCGCAGCTGGATGCGGTGACTCCCCGGCTCTCCGACGCCGACCGGCTCTTCGCCGATGCCCGCGAAGCCGGGGTGGAGGTAGAGGTCGCCTGGCCCGACGGGGTGCCGCCGCTGCCTCCGCGCGCCGACGCCGCCGCCTACCGGGTGCTGCAGGAGTCGCTGACCAACGCGCTACGCTACGCCAATCCGAGGCGGGTCGAGGTGGTCGTGGACGTTCGGGCCGGCGATGCGGTCGGACGGGGTGACGGCCGGGAGGACGGGACCGGCGCGGGCGAGACTTCCGGCGGGCGAACGCTGGTCGTGAGCGTGAGCAACGGCGTCGCCGAGGCAGGGGAGGGGGCGACCGGGGTGCTCCACGGACAGGGCGCGGGAGCGGGGCTGACCGGTATGCGCGAGCGGGTGCTGCTGCTCGGCGGGCGGTTCAGCGCGGGTCCGGTGGACGCGCGGACGTGGCGGGTGCGGGCCGAGATACCGCTGTCGCCCGCGGAACCGGCGTCCGGCGCCGAGCCGCGCGCGTCGGCCGCGGACGGCGGTGCCGCCCAGGACCCCGGCGGTGCCGGTGCGGCGGGGCGCCCTGCAGGAGCCGAGGACGGTGTGCGGTGATCCGGGTGGTGGTGGCCGAGGACCAGTGGGCGGTGCGCTCGGGCCTGGTGATGATCCTGGACGCCGCAGACGACATCGAGGTCGTCGCCGAGGCCGCCGACGGCGAGGAGGCGGTGGCGGCCGCCCGCCGCACCGGCTGCGATCTGGTGCTGATGGACGTGCGGATGCCGCGCAAGGACGGCATCGCCGCCACGCGCGAACTCGCCGGGTCCGGAACCGACGTCCTCATCCTGACGACCTTCGACCTCGACGAGTACGTCTTCGGCGCACTGCGCGCCGGAGCCGCGGGTTTCCTGCTCAAGAACATCGAGGCCGACGGCCTGACCGAGGCGGTGCGCGTGGTCGCGCGCGGCGAGGGCATGATCGCACCGGCCGTGACGCGCCGCCTCATCAGCACGTTCGCCGGAGCCGGAGACGGCGCGGGCATGGGCGCGGGGCAGCCCGGGGCCCGAGCCGCGAGCGGACGCGTCCTGCCCGCCGCCGCGTCGGTGGCCGAGTTGACCCCGCGCGAACGCGAGGTGCTGGCCTGCGTGGGCGAAGGGCTGTCCAACCGGCAGCTCGCCCGGCGGCTGGGCATCACCGAACCCACGGCCAAGACCCACGTCAGCCGCATCCTGGCCAAACTGGATCTGCAAAGCCGCGTGCAGGCCGCCATCGCCGCCCAGGAGCTCGGGCTGACCCGCTAGGGGCGCGCGTCCATCGCCGGGTCGGCGCTCTAGGGGCGCAGGGAGCCCAGCAGAGCGTCGAGGCCGTCGGTGAACCTGCGCTCGGGATCCAGTTCGACGCCGTTCAGCGCCGCCGCGTGCGGGAACCTGCCGTCGATCGCCGCCGGTTCGCGGGCCGGGAGCCCGTTGGCCCGCACCTCGTGGATGACGGCGCCGGTGACATAGGAGTCCAGCGCCGCAGCGGCCTGGACGACGTCGGCCCCGCTGAGCCCGGCCTCGGCGAACGCCGCGTAGTGCAGCTCCCGCGTGCGCAGCGCGGCCTCGGTGTCGGGACGGCGGTGGATGAACAGCGGCAGCGCCTGGGCGTGGTCCAGGAGCGCACGGCGGTAGTCCATCGCCCAGTCCCGCAGCCGCCGGTCCCAGCTCGAGTCGTCGGCGCCCTCCCCGTCGTCCTCAGTGCTCTCCTGGGCCTCGTCGCCGTCTCCGCCGGAGGCGCCTCGGGAGACGTCGCTGATGTAGGCCACGAGCGCCTCGAAGAGCTGCTCCTTGCCCAGCGGGAAGTGGTGGTAGATCGCCATGGCCTCGACCTCCAGGGCGTCGCCCAGGCGCCGCATGGTCAATCGGCGCAGGCCCTGGCCGTCGATGATGCGCAGGGCCTCGGTGATGATGCGCTCGGCACTGAGGCCGGCGTTGTTTCGGCTCACGTCTGGATCCTAGGATTACTTTGTAAAGGCGGGTACGCCGACATCATGCCCTCGTCAGGTGATCTTGACCCCTCTAGAGTGGGAACGCCGATACCCTCGACCTGTCCCCTTCGTACACGCAATCGCACATCGGGAGCGAACATGGCTCTGAGACAGCGCAAAGTCGACGCCGCCGCGCGCACGCGCCTCGCCGAGGACCAGCAGAAGGCCGACCGGCTGCCAGAGCTGCTCCACGAGGTCGCCGACGCCGAGGAGCGACTCGCCGAGGCGCAGCGCGCCGACGCCGATATCGAGGAGCTGCACAGCCGCGGTGTCGCACTGGACACCGCTCTGACCGAGGCCATGCGCGCGGCTTACGCCAAGGAGCGGGTGCTGATCGGCGCGCGCGGCTACACCGACGGGATCTACCGCCGCAAGCGGCTGGCCACCCCCGACGTCCGCCGCGCGACCGAAACCGCCGAGCGCCTGCTCACCGCACGCGAGTACCACCGCCTGCACGGGATCGAGCGCTTGCCGCGCAGCCCCGTCGTCGCCTGACGACGTGCGCTGCTTGCTTCACGGTGGGACGATCGGAGCAGGCGTCGCGCGCACGCCGCAGGCACCGCAGGTAACAGGGAGTGGGGGCGAGGATGCCGGACGCGATCCGGATCGACCCGACGTCGAAGGTTCCCCCGTATGAGCAGATACGGGCGGCGGTGGCCAACGCGGCCGCCAATGGCGAGCTACCCGTTGGCTACAAGCTGCCGACTGTACGCGCGCTGGCCGAGAACCTCGCCGTGGCCGTGAACACGGTCGCGCGCGCCTACCGTGAGCTGGAGCAGGCCGGGGTCGTCGAGACCCGCGGCCGCTCCGGCACCTACATCGCCGCCGACGGCGACGCCCAGCGGGCCGAGGCGGTCGCGGCCGCCCGCAGCTACGCCGACGTGATCGCGAAGCTGGGTCTGGACCGCAGCGAGGCGCTGGAGATCGTCCGCGCCGCGCTGCGGGGCTGAAGCGGCGGCGGTCGGCGGCGGGGTCAGCGCCGGATGCCGATGACGCTGATGAGGTAGAAGACCAGGGTTCCCGCCCAGGCGAGGACGACGCCGGTGGCGCCCATGTAGCTGCCGCCGATCGCGGTCAGCGGGATCACGAAGCACATCGCCAGCAGCCCCATGATCAAGCGCGGATCGGACCACTGCTCATCGGAGCTCTTGGCGGGTGCCTTGCCCTGGGTCCGCGTGTCGATCCCCGCCTCGGCGAGGCGGCGGCCGACACGCTCGTCGACGGTGTGGTCCAGCCGATCCACGATGGCGTCGGCGATCGCGTCGTCGTAGTCGGCCCCGAGGTCGCGCGAGGCCCGCAACGCGGCCGCGATGTCGGAATCGGGAGTGCCGGCGCCGGTGGCAGGCGCGGGTTTCTCAGTCGGCGCGGTGTCGGGCGTGTTGTCTGCCATATCCGCATTCTCCCCCGGGTGCGGGCGGCCGACCGCACCCGAGCGCGGATTTCGGGGGAACCTCAGGGATACCCCGACCGCGGATTTGCGGGCGGTGGCGGTCCCGCGCCGGGCGAGGCGGTCCGAAGAGCGTGAAAAGACCCCGTGCCCGCACGGTGGCGGGCACGGGGCCGGTGTCGGTCCTGTTGCGGCCGCATCGCCCGCCTCGGTCGAGGGCGGGGCGGGCGATGCGGTCCAGCCGATCAGCTCGCGAAGTCGAGCAGCTGCTGGGCCCGGCTGGGGTGCCGCAGCTTCGACAGCGACTGCTTCTCCAGCTGGCGGATGCGCTCGCGGGTCAGGCCGAGGTGCTTGCCGATCTCGTCCAGGGTCCGCGGACGCCCGTCCATCAGCCCGAAGCGCAGCGACATGATGGTCGCCTCGCGCGGTTCGAGGTCGTCCAGCGCGCTGCGGAGCTGGTCGGCCATCAGCTGCCGGTCGACCACCTCGGAGGCTTCGGAGGCGTCGATGTCCTCGATGAGGTCGCCGATGCGGGTCTCGCCGTCCTCGCCGATGGTGGAATCGAGGCTGATGGGCTGGCGGGTGATCCGCAGCAGTTCCTCGATCTGCGACGGCGACTTGTCCAGCTCCTTGGCCAACTCCTCCGGGGTGGGCTCGCGGCCCAGGGTCTGGTGCATGTCCCGCTCCAGGCGGCTGACCTTGCTGAGCAGCTCCAGGACGTGCACGGGCAGCCGGATGGTGCGGGCCGAGTCGGCGAAACCGCGCTGTATGGCCTGGCGGATCCACCACATGGCGTACGTGGAGAACTTGAAGCCCTTGGTGTAGTCGAACTTCTCCACGGCCCGGATCAGGCCGAGGTTGCCCTCCTGCACCACGTCCAGCAGGGACATCCCGCGGTCGCTGTACTTCTTGGCGACCGAGACGACCAGCCGCAGGTTGGCTTCGAGCATGTGCTGCTTGGCGCGTCGGCCGTCCTCGGCGATCTCGGTGAGGTCCTCGTGGTCGGCCTCCGTGAGTTCCTCGGGTCCGGGGGACTCCTCGAGGGTGCCCAGGCGGTACTCGGCGTAGAGCCCGGCCTCGATCCGCTTGGCGAGGTCGACCTCCTCCTCGGCGGTCAGCAGCTGGCGGCGGCCGATGGCCTTGAGGTAGGTGTGGACGGAGTCGCCCATGGCGGGCGACTGGTCGTCGAGGTCGGCCTCGGGAGCCTCCGGCTCCTGGGCGGGCAGGCTGACCTCTTCGGTATCCTCGGACTTGGCCTCGTCGGGCTCGCGGGGTGCGGTGTCGAGCGCCTCCTCAAGCGCTTCGTCCTCGGCGTCGGCGTCGACGGACTCCACCGCGGCGTCGCCGCCCCCGTTGGCGAGCCGCACGCCGGCGTCGGCGAGTTCACGCAGGATGGAGCGGCCGTCGGCCGGGCTGATACCCGCAGCGGTGAACGCGGCGCGGAGCTCCGCAAGGGACAGGTGTCCCTGGGAGCGCCCTCGGGTGATCAGCTCGTCCAAAGACGACGCGGACGCGACATCCTTGCCGGTTGCGGTCTCCGCCACCGTGGCAGAAGTGGCTAGGGCAGTGCGCGACATGAAGGCACCTCCCTCCCTTCCAAGACGTAAGGCGCGTGGCGGTTAGGAGCCCGCCGTGTTCGCACGCCACTATGTCTAACGCGTCAGAGAGTCAAATGTTCCCGGTCTCGATTGGATCTCGCGGGACGTGGTCTAGATCACGCTCCGATGCGGCGTGGGCGGCTCCGTGGAACGGGTATGGGCGAACGGTCCGCGGCTCCCTCGGCGCAGCCGCACAGCGGCGTCCGCGGGGCCGATGCCAGCCGATCCGCACCGCCGGCCTCCTTCGTCGCGAGGGGTTGGATTCGGTGCCTTGGTAGACGCCTGTCCGGCGTGCGAAGTTCCCCGATAGGCGGATCCGTTACCGAAAGATCGCGGTCACCGATCATCCTGCCCGCGGGCTGTCGCGTCAATCGCGCTCGACAGCCCCCGCGCGCAGGGTCGCCAGATCGGGTTTTCCCGAGGTCAGAAGGGGCAGACTGGAGCGGATCTCCAGCTCGCGCGGCGCCGCGTAGCGAGGCAGGTGCTGCGCCACCCACGCGCGCACCTCCTCCAGACCGGGCGGGGCCGCCGGGTCGGCGGGGACCACGACCGCGGTCACGCGCTGGCCCCACTCGGGGTCGGGGCGGCCGACCACCGCGGCATCGGCGACGGAGTCCAGCCGCATCAGCAGTGCGGCGACCTCGCCGGGCACCACCTTGTGTCCGCCGGTGTTGACGACGTCGTCCAGCCGCCCGCGCACCACCAGGCGCCCCCGGGCGTCGAAGCGGCCCAGGTCGCTGGTACGCAGCCACCGCGCGCCGTCCTCGCCGGGCACCAGGCTTACGGCCGTGGCGCCGGGGTCCAGGCGGTACCCGGAGAAGAGCACCGGCCCGCCCAGCAGGATCCTGCCGTCGTCCTCCAGACGCGCATGCACCCCCTCCAGCGGCTCGCCGTCGTAGACGCAGCCGCCGGACGTCTCGCTCATGCCGTAGGTGGTGACCACGCGGCCGCCGGCGACGCGGGCGGCTTCCAGCAGGTGCGGCTGAGCGGCGGCGCCGCCCACCAGGATCGTGCCGAAGGCCGACAGGTCGCAGCCCGCGTCCACGAGCCGGCGCAGCTGAGTGGGCACCAGGGAGACGTGCGGGCGATGGCGCGCGGCGGCGCGCATCGCCGCGGCGGGCTCGAAGGGCTCGACGACGGGCTCGGTGCCGGCGGCCAGTGCGCGGACGAGGACCAGCAGTCCGGAGATGTGGGCGTGCGGCAGCACGCACAGCCACCGGTCGCCCTCGGCGGCCCCGATGCGCCGCAGCGAGGCGCGGGCCGAGGCGAGCAGGGCCGGCGCGGGCAGCTCGACGCCCTTGGGCGTGCCGGTCGAGCCGGAGGTCGCGATGGTCAGAGCGATGTCCTCGCCCGTGCCGCGGCTGCCGCCCAGGTGTGTCACGCCCTCGGGGGTGCGCAGAGAGGCGGGGCGCATCGCCTCCAGCACGGCCTCCAGGCGGGGCCGCGGCAGGGCGGGGTCGAGGGGCAGCAGCGCGGGGCCGCGCTCCTGCAGTGCGTCGCTGAGCAGGTCGGTGAGTTCGGCCGGCTCCAGGCCCACCACCGCCTGCAACGGTCGGTTCGCCACGTCGGCCAAGCCTAGCGCCGCCGGATCACGGCCCGCGCCGGGAGCCGGGCCCCCGAACGCGGCGGCGGGTGCGACCACGTGTGCCGAAGCGATTAGGGTTGGCCTGCGACGGGTCCGGGTGCGGCCCCGGCCCCGGGCCGGCCCGCCGGTCGGCCGGACCCGGTGCCCCAGCCGGAGGACGAAGCGAAGGAGATGACGGCAGTCGTGAGTGGCGTGGAGTGGCAGCGGTCGGGCGAGTACGCCGACATCATCTACGAGACCGCCGAGGGGATCGCCAAGATCACGATCAACCGGCCGGAGCGCCACAACGCCTTCCGGCCCCAGACCCTCTTCGAGCTCCAGGACGCCTTCAACGCCGCCCGCGACGACTCCGAGGTCGGCGTGATCATCTTCACCGGTGCCGGCGACCAGGCGTTCTGTTCCGGCGGCGACCAGAAGATCCGCGGCGACGACGGCTACATGGGTGACGACACCGTGGCCCGCCAGGGCATCGGCCGGCTCAACGTGCTCGACCTTCAGGTGCAGATCCGCCGCCTGCCCAAACCGGTGGTCTGCATGGTCGCCGGGTGGGCGATCGGCGGCGGCAACGTGCTGCAGGTCTGCTGCGACCTGACCATCGCCGCCGACAACGCCAGGTTCGGCCAGACCGGGCCCAAGGTCGGCTCCTTCGACGGCGGATACGGCTCGTGGCTGCTGGCCCAGACGGTGGGGCTGAAGAAGGCGCGCGAAATCTGGTACCTGTGCCGCCAGTACACCGCCGAGGAGGCGCGCGAGATGGGGATGGTCAACACCGTCGTCCCGCTGGAGCGCCTTGAGGAGGAGACGGTCGCCTGGGCGCGGGAGATGCTGGAGAAGTCCCCGCTGGCGCTGCGCATGGTCAAGGGCGCCATCAACGCGGTCAGCGACGGCGCGGCCGGCATGCAGCAGTTCGCCGGCGACGCCACGATGCTCTACTACATGAGCGACGAGGCCCAAGAGGGCCGCGACGCCTTCAAGGAGAAGCGGCGCCCGGAGTTCGACCGCTTCCCGCGCCGCCCCTAGGACCGGAGGCCGCCCCTGGCCGGATGCCGCGGCGGTCACGGGGCCGCCGCCGGGGGCGCCGCGGCTCCTGTGAGCGCGGCCCCGGCGGGCGCCGCGCACGCCCCAGAAGGAACACACCCGGCGGGAGGCGGATTGGGCAGCCACAGCGGCACGGCCGAGGCGCGCGCGTTCGCCATACCGATGCGCACCCGCTTTCGGGGCATCGACGTGCGCGAAGGCCTGCTGGTGCGCGGCCCCGCCGGCTGGGGCGAGTTCTCGCCCTTCCCCGAGTACGGCCCGCGCGAGTGCTCGCGCTGGTGGGCGGCGTGCCGCGAGGCCGCCGAGCAGGGCTGGCCGGCCCCCGTGCGCGACAGCATCCCGGTCAACGTCACGGTGCCGGCCGTGGGTCCCGAGCGGGCGGCCCGCATCGTGGCCGAGGGCGGGTGCTCCACGGCCAAGGTCAAAGTCGCCGAGGCCGGTCAGGAGCCCGCCGACGACATCGCTCGCATCGAGGCCGTGCGTGATGCCATCGGCCCGCGGGGGCGGGTGCGCATCGACGCCAACGGCGCGTGGGACCCCGACACCGCGGTGCGGATGCTGGCCGAGCTGTCGCGCTTCGACCTGGAGTACGTGGAGCAGCCCTGCGCCACGCCGGAGGAACTGGCCCGGGTGCGGAGCCGCACCGGGGTGCCCGTGGCCGCCGACGAGTCGATCCGGCGCGCCGAGGACCCGCTGCGCGTGCGCGCCGCCGGCGCCGCCGACATCGTCGTGGTGAAGGTGCAGCCCTTGGGCGGAGTGCGCGCCGCGCTGGAGGTCGCCGAGGCCTGCGGGCTGCCCGTGGTGGTCTCCAGCGCCGTGGAGACCTCGGTGGGCCTGGCCGCCGGCGTCGCGCTCGCCGCGGCCCTGCCCGAACTGCCCTACGCCTGCGGACTGGCCACGATGCACCTGCTGGAGGCCGACGTGGCCGCCGACCCGCTGCTGCCCCACGAGGGCCGCGTTCCGGTTCGCCGCCCCGATGTGGACCCCGACCGGATCGCCGCCGTCGAGGCCGACGCCGGCCCGTGGCTGCGCCGCGCAGAGGCGGCCCGACGCGCCTCGGTGGCCGGGGACGTCGACCCGGGTGCCGGCCCGCGGGCGAGCGGCGATTGATCGAGTTTTTGGGTTCCCTCGGTTGAACGCGTGGGATCGGGTACTCCTGTCGATAGGCAGGGCGCGCCGCATGCGTCGGAGAGGGGAAGGGGCGTGCCCCGGTCCGAATCGCCGGTTCCGGGTTCCCGAGCACGGCGATTCCGGTCACAGTCCGGGGGATTCATCCGCCTGCGGGGACGGACAGCGCTGCGCGGTCCGTTACACGACGGGGGATCGGTGTCTTCAGCGAGCCCTGCCTCGCGCCCGCCGGCAGCGGCGTGCGGTCGTGCCGACCGGTCGGCACGGCGACTCCTCCCGGGCGGTCGCGGGCACGCGGAGGGCCGGTGACGCCGTCCCGCCGACCGCGCCGATACTTGTACACACATTGACGAACTAGAGAGACCGCATGAACCCGTCTACCGCTCTGGCGCGCGTCCTCGTCGACGAACTGGCCCGGTGCGGGCTGGCCGAGGCCGTCGTCGCGCCGGGGTCGCGCTCCACACCCCTGGCGCTGGCCCTGGCCGCCCACCCGGACGTCCGGGTGCACGTCCGCATCGACGAGCGGTCGGCGTCCTACCTCGCCGCGGGCCTGGCCCGCGCCCAGCGCCGCCCCGCCGCGCTGGTGTGCACCTCGGGCACCGCCGCGGCCAACTTCCACCCCGCTGTGCTGGAGTCCGACGAGAGCGGCGTGCCGCTGCTGGTGCTCACCGCCGACCGCCCGCCGGAGCTGCGCGGAACCGGCGCCAATCAGACCGTCGACCAGATCGGCCTGTTCGGCTCCGCGGTACGGATGTTCGCCGAAGTGGGGATCCCCGAGCCGGTACCGGGCATGGCGGCCTACTGGCGGTCGCTGGCCTGCCGAGCCTGGGCCGCGGCCCAGGGGGCCGAGCGCCCCGGCCCCGTGCATCTCAACCTCGCCTTCCGCGACCCCCTGATGCCCGACCTGCCGCTGCCGGAGCCCGGCGGTCCCCAGGAGGCGGCTGCGAACACCGTCCCGTCCCTGGAGGACGCCGGCGACTGGCCCGAGCCGCTGAGCGGGCGCGCGGGCGGGCGGCCCTGGATCGAAAGCCGACACGACCCCGGCGACCCCGCACCCGCGGAGCTGCCGGCGGTGGAGCGCGGCGTGGTGGTCTGCGGCGACGGCGACTACGATCCGATCCCCCTGTTGGCGCTGGCCGCCGAGACCGGCTGGCCGGTGCTGGCCGAGCCCACGTCCAACGCGCGCCGGGGCGAGGCGGTCTCGGCCTATCGCCACCTGCTGGCCTCGCCGCGGTTCCTGGCCGAGCACTCACCCGAGCTCGTCGTCACCGCGGGGCGGCCCGGGCTCTCGCGCCAGCTGCTGGCCTACCTGCGCAGCGCGCAGCGCCACATCGCGGTGGGCACTCCGCGGTGCTTCGCCGACCCCGTGCGTACCGTTACCGACGTCGTCCCGGGCGTGGCCGCCCCCGCAGGCGCCGACCCCGATACCGCCTGGGCGCGTTCCTGGCGGCAGGCAGAAGGGCGGGCGCGAGCCGCGGTCGACCGGGTCCTCGACGCCGAGGAGGCGCTGAGCGAACTCCGCCTTGCGCGCGACCTCGCGGCCCAGGCGCCCAACGGCTCGCTGCTGTTCGCCGGGTCGAGCATGCCCATCCGCGACCTCGACGCCGCGATGAGCGCCCGCTGCGGTGCGCGCATCATCGGCAACCGCGGGGCCAGCGGCATCGACGGCACGGTGTCGGCGGCCGTGGGAGCTGCGCTGGCCCACCGCAGCGCGGGCGGCGGCAGCGCCTTCGCGCTGCTGGGGGATCTGGCGATGCTGCACGACCAGAACGGGCTGGTGCTGGGCCCCGACGAACCGCGCCCGGACCTGGCCGTGGTGGCCGTGAACAACGACGGCGGCGGGATCTTCTCCGGCCTGGAGCAGGCGGGCCACCCCCGCTTCGAGCGGCTGTTCGGCACACCCCACGGCGTCTCGATGGAGCGGGTGGCCCAGATGGCCGATGTGCCCTACACCTGCCTGGAGTGGGCCTCCGATCTGCCCAAGGCCCTGCTGGGGGAAGGGCTGCGCGTCGTCGAGGTGCGCACCGGGCGCGCCGACTCCGCGACGCTGCGCCGGACCGTGCAGCGGGCGGTCGACGCCGCTCTGCAGGAGTGAGCGCCGCCGCGCGCCATCACCGCCGACCGCGGTGCGGGGCCCCGGGCACGGGCGCTGCGGCGCACAGCTGCTAACTTTGCGCACCATGCGGTACCTGCGCCACATCACGGGCATCAGCACCTGGCGCGACGGCGATGGGCCGATCGCGCCGCAGTCCCTGCGCGACGAGGGCTTCGTGCACGCCTCGCCCGACGACGCCACTGTGCTGGCCGTCGCCGACGCCGTCTACGCCGACGCGGCCGAACCCCAGGTCGCGCTCATCGTGGACACCGAACTGCTGGACGCCGAAGTGCGGTGGGAGGCCGCGGCTCCGGCCCCGCCGCCGGGGGTGGCCGCCGACGCGCGGTTCCCGCACATCTACGGACCCGTCCCGCGCACGGCCGTGGTCGGCGTGCGCTACCTGCGCCGCGATCCCCGGGGCGTGTTCGTCTCGGTCGAGGAGCGCGGCTCCACGGCCGAGCTGCTGGACCTGCTGCCCCACCCCGAAGGCGGGTGGTACCGCCAGACGTGGACCACCGGCGTGCGGGTGCGCCCCGAGGGCCACCCCGGCGAGCGCTCCACCGCCACGGGCATCCACTTCCTGCTCAACCCCGGTGAACGGTCGCGCTGGCACCGGGTCCGCTCCGACGAGATGTGGGTCTTCAACCGCGGGGGTCCCCTCGCGCTCGCCTTGGGCGGCAGCGGCGAGCGGCCCGAGGAGGAGTCGCGCCTGACGCTGGGCCCCGACCTCGAGAACGGCCACCTGCTGCAGGTCCTCGTCCCCGCCGGCACCTGGCAGGCCGCCCACCCGCTCACCTCCCAGGAGGCGCTGGTCAGCTGCTTCGTCTCGCCGGGCTTCGACTTCGCCGACTTCGAGGCCGTGGACTGAGGGGGCGAGGAGCCGGCTCCGGCCTCCGCCGAGTGTGTCGCCGCGGCGAGCCCCTGCCTGAGTACGGCTAGTCGGTCAGCGCCTCGCGCATGACCCGCAGTTTGGAGTCGGACTCGGCCGACTCGGCCGCGGGGTCGGAGCCGGCGACGATGCCGCAGCCGGCGAACAGGCGCGCACCCGATCCTTCCACGTGGGCGCAGCGCAGGGCGATGCCCCACTCGCCGTTGCCCGCGCCGTCGATCCAGCCCACAGGTCCCGCGTAGCGGCCGCGGTCCATGCCCTCCAGATCGCGGATCATCTGCACGGCCGCGCCCGTGGGTGTACCGCCGACGGCCGCGGTGGGGTGCATGGCCGCCACCACGTCCAGGGTCGAGGCTCCCGGCCGGAGCCGGGCGCGGGCGGGCGAGGCCAGGTGCTGGACGTTGGCCAGCCGCAGCAGGCCGGGCCGCTCGGGCGCCTCGACCGAGGCGCACAGCGGAGCGAGTGTGGCGCGCAGCGAATCGATGGCGTAGCGATGCTCCTCGCGGTCCTTGGCCGACTCCCGGAGCTCCTCCGCCAGGCGCGCGTCCTCCTTCGGCGTGGCGCCGCGAGGGCGGGTGCCGGCCAGCACGAGCGAGGCCACCTCGTCGCCCTCGCGGCGCAGCAGCAGTTCCGGTGTGGCGCCGACCATCCCGTCCACCGCGAACGTGTAGCAGTCGGGGTAGTCGCGGGCCAGCCGCGCGAGCAGGGTCCGGGGGTCGATGCCGCCGCGGGCCTCGGCGACGACGTCGCGGGCCATGACCACCTTGTCCAGTTCCCCGGCGCGGATCCGCTCGACGGCCGCCGCCACGGCTGAGGCCCACTCCTCGGCGGTGCGCGAGCCGGCGTGCCAGACCAGGGGCCCCACGGGCGCGGGTGGCGGTGCGGGGGCGCTGACGTCGGGCTGCCCCTCGCCGGAGGGGACGACGGTGGTGAGCCAGGAGCGCCCGCCGCGGTGCCCCACGACGACGCGCGGTATGACGAGCACCGATCCGGGCGAGCGCGCGTCGAAGGTGAAGCCGCCGAAGGCCACCGGCCCGCTTCCGGGCAGTCCGATCTCGTCGCTGACGTCGGCGCCGGCCATCAGCCGCTCCAGCGCCGCCGAAGCGTCGGCGAAGCGCCCGGTGCCCCGGGCCCGATCCTCGGCCGCGAGCTCCACGCGAGCCGCCTCGCCCCAGCCGGCCAGCCCTTCGCCGCGGCGCAGCCAGGCCAGCGGCGCGGTCGGGGGCAACCGCGCGATCAGGTCGGGCGCCTCGTCCAGCGGCACAGTGCGCACGGTCAGGGTCGGCAGCTCATCCAGGGCGGCGGTCACAACCGATCATCCTAAAAGCCCGAAACCCCCATACCTGACCGTGGCGATCCGTTGACCCGGCTCTGCGGCCGGATTCACCCGCCCGGGCCGCGGTGTGCGGCACGGGCCACACGATCGTGTCCCCCCGAAACGGACCCACAGGCCAACGCGGCCCCTTATTCTTGTCCGCAATGTATAAAAAAGGAGTGACGGGGAGGTAAAGGGATAAATGCGACGGCTGCTGCTCAGTGCTGCGGCCATGGCCGCGACGGTGCCGCTCCTGGGCGCCTGCGTACCGTGGTCCTCCTCCGGGGCCGATGACGGCGCCGGAGGGTCCGAAGCTCACGGCGCCATGCCCGCCCCCGGTGAGTGCGACACCGACGCCGCCGATCCCAAGCGGCAGATGCGCGGCACGTGGATCACCAGCGTCCGCAACATCGACTGGCCCTCCGAATCCGGCCTGGGCAAGCAGGAGCAGCAGCAGGAGCTGCGCGACATGCTCGACCGCGCCGCCGGCCTGGGCCTCAACACCGTCTTCCTGCACGTGCGTCCCACGGCCGACGCCCTCTACGGCTCCGACAAGGAGCCCTGGGCGCGCTACCTTACCGGTGAGCAGGGCGGCGACCCCGGCTACGACCCGCTGTCCTACGCCGTGAAGCAGGCCCACCAGCGCGGCATCGAGCTGCACGCCTGGTTCAACCCCTACCGGGTCGGCTGGAAGGACCCCGACCTGGAGAACCTCGCCCCCGGCCACCCGGCCAGGCAGCACCCCGACTGGCTGGTCGAGTACGGCGAGGAGGGCTACCTGGACCCGGGAAACCCCGACGTGCGCGACTGGGTCACCGACGTGGTCCTCGACGTGGTCAAGCGCTACGACGTCGACGGCGTGCACTTCGACGACTACTTCTACCCCTATCCCGGCGAGGGCGAGGAGTTCGACGACGACGAGAGCTTCCGGCGCCACGGCGACGGCTTCGACAGCCGCGCCGACTGGCGGCGCAACAACGTCGACACCCTGGTCGCCGACGTCCACGAGGGCATCCAGAAGACCAAGCCCTGGGTGCGCTTCGGGATCTCCCCCTTCGGCATCTGGCGCAACGCCGACAGCGACCCCGCCGGCTCCGACACCTCGGGACTGGAGTCCTACAGCGCCCAGTACGCCGACACGCTCACCTGGATCCAGGAGGGCACCGTCGACTACATCCTCCCCCAGCTCTACTGGCCGCGCGGCTTCGACACCGCCGACTACGCCGAACTGGTGCCCTGGTGGTCCGAGCAGGTCGCCGGCACCGACGTCGACCTCTACATCGGCCAGGCCGCCTACCGGGTCGGCGAAGAGGGGTTCCGCGGCGCGGACGCGCTATCCCGCCAGCTCGACCTCAACGCCGAGCACAGCGAGGTCGGCGGGGACGTGTACTTCTCCATCAGCGACCTGACCGGCCGCGCCGAGGAGGCCATGGCCACCGTCGGCGACGAGCACTACACGCGTCCGGCGCTGCCGCCCGTCTCCGACTCGGCCGGCGACCCGCCCGAGGCCGTCTCCGAACTGGACGCCGAGCGGGTCTCGCCCGGCAAGGTCCGGCTGAACTGGAACACGGTGGAGGACGCCCGCTTCTACGCCGTCTACCGGGTGCCGGGCGAGGGCGGCGACCCCTGCGACCTGGCCGACGCCTCCCACTTGATCGGGGTCACCGGAGCGGGCGGCGACAAGCGCGCCTTCACCGACACCGACCCCGCTGAAGGCAAGGTCCGCTACCACGTGACCGCGCTGGACGACCACCGCGTCGAAAGCGGTCCCGGCCCGGCGGCACGGCTCTCTCCGGGCTGATCCGGCCCTGCGGTCCCTCCCGCGGACCACCGGGGGCCGTGCAGCGCCGAAGCGCGCGATTGCGCGCCGGCCGGCGGACGGGACCGACCGGGCGGTCGCTCCGGCCCGCCGGCCCGAGCAGCGCCGCCCCGGCAGCACCGGGCAGCATCGGTGAGCGCCCGGCGGCGGAGCCGTCGTGGGACCGCGGAAGTCCCGCGGATGCAGGGCTCTTGTATCCGGGCACGAATTCGGCGCGCCGATGACTGTTCGGCGGCCGCGCGGTTAGAAACCAATAAAGAAGGGCGGCTGCGCGGTGCGACGGCGCGGTGGCAGCCGCCGTACCCAGCCGGGGGCGAGGAGGGTGCGATGTCACTGCGTGAGAACGAGCGGCGGATCCTCGCCGAGATCGAGTACGCGCTGGCCAAGGACGATCCCGACCTCGACGGGCACCTGAAGAGCTTCGGTGCGGACGATCCGGCCTACGACGAGGACGACCGGCCGGGGCGCGCGGTCCTGCTGCTGCTGATCGGCGTGGCGGCCCTGGTGCTGTGCGCCATGCTGGCCGGGCTCTACTTCAGCGCGCCCGTACAGGGCACTCAGCCCGCCACCCCGCCGTCTCCTGCGGACAACACCGCGCCCGGCACCGGCACGGGCGGCGGCTGAGCAACATCCCGCCCGGGCGCCGCGACGCCGGCGGTGCCGGGCGGGACGCGGGCGGGGCGGCCGGGCGCGCCCGCCCGGCCGCCGTGTGCTCACAGGGCGTCGAGGAACGCCTTCGCCAGCGGCGCCGCCGCACCCGAACCGCTCTCGCCGTCCTCGACGACCACGGCGAAGGCGATGTCGCCCTCGTAACCCACGAACCACCCGTGGGCGGGCAGTTCCTCGTCCTCCTCGGCCGTGCCGTACTCGGCGGTGCCGCTCTTGCCGTGGACCTCGCCGGTGAACCCGACGTCCTTGGCGGTGCCCTCCGTGACGACGGCGCGCGTCATGTCGCGCAGCGCCTGGACGTTGTCGAGCGGTCGGGCCTCGGGCCGATCGCCCGGCGCGGGCTTGTTCACCAGCAGCGGCGCACGCCACGAACCGTCGGCCACCGCGGCGGGCAGCGACGCCAGGTGCAGGGGCGACGTCAGCACCTGACCCTGGCCGATGCTGGAGGCCGTGAGCAGGCTGACGCTGTCGGGCTGGGGGAGCGAGGGCTTGAACACCGGCAGGCCGCTGTTGAAGCCGGTGTTGAACCCGAAGCGCTCAGCGCTCTCCAGCAGCGACGCGCCGTCGAGCCGGTTCGCGACCTCCTGCACCAGGGCGGTGTTGCACGAGGTGGCGAAGGCCTCGGTGACCGACTGGGCCCCGTAGGCGGCGTCGCCCGCGTTCTTGTAGGTGCGCCCGCCCACATCGACGGTCTTGGGGCAGCTCATCTGCGCGCCCGTGCCCAAGCCCGAGTTCAGCAGTGCGTGGTAAGAGATGATCTTGAAGATGGATCCGGCCGGGTACTGGCCCTCCAGCGCGCGGTTGAAGCCGCCGGGGACGTTGGCCGCGGCCAGCACCTCGCCGGTGGAAGGGCGCAGGGCCGCGATCGCCGTCGGCTTGGACTGGCCCACGATCGCCTGTGAGGCCGCCGCCTGCACCTCCGGGTCCAGGCTGAGGGTGACGTCCTTGCCGTCGGAGCCGCCGAGGGTCGCGACGGTGCGGGCGTCCTCGGCGACGTCCTGCGGCTCGGTTCCGGCCTCGGCGACGCGGACGGCGGTGGCGGCCTTGCCTGCCAGGCGCTCCTCGTAGGACTTCTGTACGCCGCTGACGCCCACCGGGTCGCCGATCTCGTAGGCCGGGCCCAGGTCGGACAGGTTCTCCTCGGAGGCGGTGCCGACCTCGCCGACGATCATCTGCACCGACCCCGAGGCGCTGCCGTCGTCCAGTCGGCTGCCGTCGGCGGCGAGCACGTTCCCGCGCTCGCCCCACTGGTTGGTGCGCACCAGCGTCTGCCCGTCGCCGAGCTCGGGGTGCACCGCGGCGGGGCCGAAGTCGACCTTCCACTCGCCGTCGGTGTGTACCAGCGGCAGCTCGCCGGAGTAGCTCCATTCACCGGCCCTGCTCAGGTCGAGGGTCGCGTCGAAAGGCACGGCGGCGGTGTCGTCGCCCTCCTCGACCTGGCCGGTGCTTACCTGGACCGCCTCGACGCCGAGGTTCTCGTCGAGCTGTTCGAAGACCGCGGCCGGGTCGCCCCCCTCGGCGAGGTCGGCCATCGCCGCGTAGTCCTGGGAGTTCCACGCCTGGGCATAGGCGGTGACGGTGTCCTCGGGCTCGGGCATGGTCAGGACGTACCAGGAGACGCCGCCGCCGACGAGCGCGAGGACCACCAGCGTACTGACGATGCCGATGACCAGGCCCTTGCGCGAGCGGCGCGGCTCCTCGGCAGGGTCGGGGTAGCCGCCGGTGTAGGCGGGATCGAAGCTCGGGGGGAAAGGAGGTTCCCCGTACCCGTCGCCGGGGGGACCGTCGTCGGGCGAGTCCTGGCCGTAGGGAGCGGCGGCCTGCTGGTCGTGGCCGTACGGGTATCCGCTGTCGTAGTGGGGGTTCCCGCCGGACTCGGCGTCGCCGTAGCGGGGAGTGTCGCTGTAGGCGGACGTGCTGCCGTATGCGTATCCGCCGCCCACGGTGGAGGGGGCGCCGTCGTAGTGGGGGTTCCCGCCGGACTCGGCGTCGCCGTAGCGGGGAGTGTCGCTGTAGGCGGACGTGGTGCCGTATGCGTATCCGCCGCTGCCGTAGTGGGGGTACCCGCTGGCCTCGGAGCCGCTGTAGCTCGGTGGCTCGCCGTAGATGGGCGTGCCGCCGTATGTATATCCGCCGGTGGGGGAGGGGTCGCCGCCGCGGGGCGGT
>NZ_JROO01000048.1 GCF_000826685.1 Streptomonospora alba | reverse complement strand
CAGCCGCACCACACCGGCGGCGGCGACGGTTCGGGCGGCTCCGGCGGGAGCGGAAGCGGCGACGCCCCCGGCGCCCCCGTCAGCGGCAACGGTGGAAACAACGGCAACGGGTCCGACGGCACGGGCGGATCCGGCGGCAACGGCGACGGCCGCGGAGGGTCCGGCGACGACGGCTCCGAGTCCGGCGACCACCGCGCCACCGGGGACTCCCCCGGGAACTCCCCCGACCGCGGCGAACCGTCCGGCGACCAGGATGGGCAGGGCAGCCGAGACGGGCAGGAGCAACCCGGCGGCGAGAGGGATTCCGACACTCCCGATCGCCAGGACGACGCACCGCAGGAGCGAGGCGACGAGGACCCGGGCCAGAGCCCCGACCGGCAGGACGGGCCCGAAGCGGCCGACGGGCCGGACGCGGACGGTCGGGACGGCGATTCCGATGACCCGTCCCGCGATGACGAGGACCTCGGCGACAGCGGCGACGACCCCGCATCGAAGCCGCCGCCTGCCGACTCCGACACGGGCCAGGTGCTGGAGCGACTCGACGAAACCCGGGTCGAACGCGGACCCGACGGCCTCATCGAGGAGGTCGACGGTAAGCCCGTCAACTCCTATATCCGCGATCTGGTCACCGACCGGGCGAATACCATGCGCGGATTGGTCGAAGACGGAGAGGTGTCCAAGAAATCGCTCGGCGATATGGGCGGCGCGGTCAATGCGGTCGCAATAGACAGGCAGAGCGGAACGGTCGTCGAAGCGATCAACGGCCGTCCTCGGAACACCATTCCTCCGGATGAGCTGCACCCGCTGCTGGAGGCCCGGATGGAAGCCATCCGCGACGACGGCCCCTATCCGCTCCACGACCGCTCGAACGGCGAGAAGATCGACGACATCGAATTCCCGCACAATGACCACCCGCTCCGGCACGCAGAGGTCAAGGCGCTGAACGAGCTGCTGAATATGCGCGGGCAGGACACGGGAAACCTTTCCGACATCCAGATCGACCCGACGTTCACCCTGTACAGGTCCGGTCCCACTCCGGCTGACTGCTGCGCGAACTGCACTAGGATGATCGACGGAGTAGGAACGAACACCGATCGGCTGTGGAACCCGCCGGGTCATCCGGACAGTTCTGATACGGCAGTGCAGGGGGACATGTGAAGCGCGTCGAGGATACCGAGCTGGAGTACGACGACTACGTCGCCTTCTACAACGGCGAGGTATACACCGGCGAAGCGGTCGAACTCGGCAGGAACGGCGAAGTAATCGCGCTGACCACCTACGAGCGGGGATTCGAGCACGGCCCTTCGCTGGAATGGTACCCCGGGGGCCAACTCAGGGAAGAAGGCAGAGTGGATATGTCCAGGGGTGCCGTGGGGGTCTGGAAGACATGGCATAAGGACGGAACCCTGGCCGCGGAGAGGACGTTCGACGACCACGGACGAATGGTCTCCGACCGCGAATGGGACGCCGACGGCAACGTGGTCAAGGACAAGGAGTACTCTCCTCCGCGGTGACCGATCGCCCTCGCGAGTGCGACCTGCTCCTCGTCGCGCCGCACGGCGTTTTCCTGCTGGAACTGAAGGCCGACGCGGAGGAGTTGCTGCTGCCGCGGGGGTTCGGCGCGCCGGAGTACACCGCGGCGTAGCGGTGCGCGGTGCGTCGGCGGCGGCGCGCCGCTCGCGCCGTGACCGGTGCGGTCGGTGCGGATTCCGGGCATGTCTCCGCCCCGCCGTCCACCGGTGTCCGCACCCGGCCTCGGCGTTTCGTGTACACAGCGTGAGGGCACCTCTAATAGCCCGTTCCCTCCCACCGAGGAGCTTTCGATGCCCCGTCCCTGGGAAGCCGACCCGAGCGCGGGCTTCCGTCGCCGAATCGGTAAAGCGCCCCTCGCCTTGGGCGTCACCAAGGCCGGACCGGACTGCCCGGATATCTGGGAACTCGACAACGGCGACATCGCCGTCATCGGCCGCGACGCGACCGATGCCTACCGCGGTCGGCTTCCCGACGGCGTCAGCATCAGCGCTGACGAACGGCTCGTGGTGATCCCCCGCGTCATGCTGACCGCGGCGAAGCCGGAGATCCCCGATGCTTGAGCGGTTGCGCGACCTGCCCGCTCGGCCGCTGGACCGCCCCGACTACCACGCCGAGTACTGAAGCGCCTACGAGCACGGCGGAGTGTTCTGGAAGCTCGAGCGGGCACAGCACTTTCAGGAACCCGGAGACGCCAGTTGGGAGGCGTTCGCCGCCGGGGACTGGGAGAAGGCCCTGAAGCTGAACGAGGCGGACCGATCCGACGCGGAGGCCATGGCGGCCAAGGACCGCGAGGTCGGAATGGAGACCCGGCGCATCCGGGTCGTGGACCACCCGGTGACGCCGTACCTGCAGTCGGAGATGCAGTTCCTGCGCCTGCTGGCCGAGGCCGGGCAGTCGCTGCGCGTCGTCCCGGCCGAAGAGGTGGCGCACTTGGAGGAGCGGACGGCGCTGCCCGAGGTGGTGGTGCTCGGCGACCGGGTGCTGTTCCTGGTCCGCTACGACTCCTCGGGCCGGGCGTGCGGCGCATGGCGGATCGACGACCGCGACGCCATCGCCGCGACCGTCGGCGAACTGGCCGGGTTGTTCGCCGCGGGAACGCCCCTTCTGGACTACTTCGAGCGCGAGATCGCGCCGCTGCCCGCACCCGCGGTCCGTCCGTGACGGGAGGGTACGCGTGAGGGGCGGGCTGAGACCGAGGGCACCGCACCTGCGGCGGGCGGACCTCCGACGGTGAGACGCGAAGGCGATAAGACACGGTAAGAGGCAGCGGCGGTTGCCGCGAGGACCCGGCCACCGGTGGTACGGCTCCTCCTGAAGCATGCGGCGCGCGCTCGGCGGCAAGCTGTGACCGCGCTACGCGGACCGCACCCGTAGCCGCAGCCCCGGTGGTTTCCCGCGCCGGCGGTTCGGCGGAGGTGCCTCCACCTCATCACCGCGGCCTCCTCAACAGGGCATCGAGCGGTGACGGCGGGAAGCACCCGGTGGCGCCCGACGCTCAGAGGCCGATCTGGTCGGTGGACTCGTTGTGGTCGCTCAGCTGTCCCACCCGGTCGTAGCGGAACTCCGCCATGTCCTGGCGAGGGATCACCCAGTACGTGCGGATGTCCTCACCTTCGGGCCACAGGCTCGCCCCCCATTCGGCGATCATGCACCAATCGCGTCGCCCGAGCACCTCTTCCTTGTCGTAGATAAGGCAGGGGTCGTCCTGGATGTTCGCCGGATATCCGCCCATCTTCAGCACCTTGCGGCCTTTCACCGCCTTTTCAGTGTTCCGCCTGTTGGCCCGCTCGGCACTGTCCAACAGCCGTTCGTAGGGAGAGAACAAACCGTGCAGCTCATCGTCGAGGAAGATCACGGCGTGGCTGCTGTCGGGCAGGCTCCAGTAGGCGCTGCACCGGAGGGGGAGCGGGGCGCGGAAGTGGTCCGGCTCCTCCGGAGACTCGTCGAGCGTCCACTCCCGCACCGGTGTGTCCGCGCCGACGTGCAGCACCGCGCGCGGGGTGGTCGACAGGTCGCGGTCCATGGCGGAATCCGCGTCCCTGGTGGCGAAGAAGAGCAGCGAGCCTTCACTGGGCAGCGCCAAACCCGGTGGGCTGTGCGGCAGGGCACCGCAGTCGACCGAGGCGATGTAGTGCGGATAGTCGCCCAGGTCGACATCGAGCGGAACGCGCGGATGCCCGCCGTACCACCCCGCCGGGCGCTCTCCCGCCCGCAGGTCGGCGTCGTCCATGGGGGTGAACACCAGCTGGGGAAGAGCCGACCCGAGCCACCGGTCGGCGACGGTCTCGGGAACTGCGGATTCGAGGAGGTGAGGCTTGAGTGACTGGAGATCGTCCATGGGCGGTCAAGCTACACCGCCGCGACGTCAATCCGCGCCGATGCGGGTTCCGGCCGCGATCACCGGCACCGGCCGACGTCTATCGCGCGGTTTCTGCCGGATCCGGGCCGGAATCCGGCAGAAACCGCGCAATGGATGCGCCGGGGCGCCGGCGGGGCCGAGGGCGGGCCGCCGCCGGGCGGGCACCCGCAGGCCCAACCGCCCAGCACCCTCGCTGCCTCGTCGTCTAGTGCTCTGACCGGAAACGTTGACCGGGTCGCATCAGGCCGCTGGGGCCAGCGGGCGACCGCCCCAGCGGATGCCTTTCTCACTTCGGACCCGAGCGCGCTCGCGCCGTTGGGCCGAGAGCACGTCGGGGTGGCGGGCGTTGGCGTTGCGCCAGCGCAGGTAGGCGTGCAGCGCCCGGGTCTGCACCGGGTGGTTGGGGGGATGTGAGTTGGCGATCGTGAATTGGCGCAGCGGCCCGAAGTGGGCCTCGATCCCGGGTTGGCCCAGGAGGCGTAGGTCGCGGTGTTGCACAGTTCGACCTTGTTCTTCATCGCCCAGGCCCGGACGGCCCGGAGGCCTGGCCTTAGCTGTTGCAGGGCCGGGAGCGGCCCGACCGGGCACCGGCGTACCCCTGTGGGACGACCCGGCACCGGGACCGCTCGGAAAAGAGCCCACGGGACCGGGATCCGCTCAGGCGAGGACCGCGGTCGCCTCGACTTCGACCATGATGTCGGGCTCGCCCAGAGCGGCCACGCCGATCAGCGTGATCGGCTTCACCGGGTCGATATCCAGTTTCGCGGCCGCGCGAGTGACCCCCTCGCCGAGCAGTTCGTACTTGTCCGGGCTCCAGTCGACGACGTAGATCGTCAGCTTGGCCACGTCGTCGAACGAACCGCCGACCTCGGTCAGCGCCCGGCCGATGTTCAGGTACGCCTGCTCCACCTGCGCTGCGAAGTCGCCGGTGCCCACCGGATTGCCTTCGGCATCGCGGGCCACCTGGCCGGCGAGGAACACGAGCCTGGTTCCCTCCGCGATCGAGAGCTGCCGATACGCATCCGGTTTCGGCAGGCCATCCGGATTGAACAGTTCGACACCCATACACGCTCCTCATCATCGGGTACTGCGCGGCGACGCCGGCAGAATGCTCGGTTCCCACCATGCGGAACCGTGCTGCGCACCGGGAGCGGAGGTGTTCGGCCTGAAGACGGATCAGGGCCTCTAGCACTCCCGATGCGGAACAGTATTCGATCAGGCCCGGCCCCGTGATGCGGCGCAAGCCTGCCGCGTCCGGTCGGCGCCCCTCCCCCGGGGCTCGCGGCCGGTGCAGCCGCACCCGGGCGGCCTACATCGGCCGATGTAGGCGGAGTTCGGCGCAGGGGCGGACGCCCGGGCCACGGTTCTCCCTCTAGCGTTCGCAGCGCCAAGGAAGCCCGCCCCGGATCGGAGAGGTATGCGCAGACGCAGGATCGCGGTCGTAGTGACGGCCGCCTATACATGGGTGGCCATGGTGGCCTTCGGCGGTATCGCGGTGGAGACGGTCGTCATCTACCCCAACGTCTTCCACGACGTCCCCCGCTCCCTGACCGGAGCGACGGACTTCTTCTCGGTCACCGGCCCGGCCGACCTCTTTCCTCCCTTGGGGGCGGCGACGGTGGTCGCCGCCGTCGCGTCCACGGCCCTGACCTGGCCGGACCGCGGCGTGCGGTTGTGGCTCGGCGCGAGCCTGCTGACCCTCGTCGTCGGTGAATTCCTCTTCTCTGTGCTGTACTTCTGGCCGCGCAACGAGATCATGTTCGATGAGGGGACCGCCGTTCATTCGGCGGAGGTCCTGCGCCGGACCGTCGCCGAGTTCGAGACGGGGCACTGGGGCCGGCTCGCGATGAGCGACGTCACCGCCACGCTGGCTTTCACCGGCCTACTGCGCCTGTACCGCGCCCGCGTCGCCGAGGACATCGGCCGCGAACGGCGCTGATCGTGTCCCGGGGGCCGCTCCCGACGCCGAGAGCGGCCCCCGGGAACGCGATCGACACGGCAGTCCGCCGGTCACGGCGCGCCCGCCGACGCCTCTGCCGCTTGCCTCTCCCCCGGTCCCTCAGACCGCACCGGTCAGTGCGTTGCCTGCACGGCGCTGTGCCCACCAGGTCAGGGCCGCGGTTCCGGCGAGCAACCAAAGCGCCACGGTCCACGGCTCGGTCAGGGCGCCCGAAACGGTGGGCCAGGCGAGAGCCACCAGGCTCGCCGGCCCTGCCGTGTGCCAGAGGAGTATCTGCATCGGGGCGCTGTTGCCGAAGGGGGTGTCGTAGCCCACCGCGAGGTGGAGCGGCAGCGTCCCTCGGTACAAGCTGACGAGTGCGGCGGCGACCGCCGCTGGGGCGAGAAGCACGGCGCGGACCGCGAGGTGGCCGTCCGTACCGGCCGCGACTGCCGCGGCGGTGCCGAACAGCGCGGTGATGGCCACAAGCAGCGCCGTAGGCACGAGTCCGTGGAGGAGGCCCAGTACGCCGGGTGTGTAGGGGAAGTACCGGGCGAGCCGCGGGTCGGTGACCTCCGCCCGGGCCGCGCCCAGCAGCTGGGACGCCGCGAGGTAGTGCAGTGCCGGAACTGCAGCGGTCAGCACGAGGCCGACCGTCGACACCGGTTCGATCGGTGCGTGCACCACCAGGACGGCTGCCGTGGAGAGCAGGCAGGCGCGGAGCAGGGGGATCGGCGACCGGAGGGCGTTGAGCGCGTCGCGCCAGGGCACGGTCAACCATGGATGCCGCGGTGGGGGCAGGCGGATCCGGTAGCGGCTGCTGACGTGCGACACCGCGAACGTCGTATGCAGCAGGTTCGGATCGACGAGCCAGAATCCGCTGCGCACGCCCATCGCCGCGGCGGCGTGCGCCTTGAGCTGCCAGCGGGGGACGTACGGCAGGATGCGCATCGACCAGGCGAGCGTGCCTGCGACGAGCGCCGCCAGGAGCAGCAGCGCCGGCCATGGCGCGGCGGTCCCCGCGGTCGGGGGCAGGAACGCCTGGGACGCCCATCCCCAGGGTCCGGACCACAGGGCGAGGCCTGGTGCGAACACTGCTCCCGGGCTCGCCCACCCATGCGCGCCGGCGCCGCAGAGCGACAGCAGCGCCAGGTAGCAGACCGGCCGCAGCACCGCCAGGGGACGCTGCCCGCGCACGGTGGCCACCGCGCCCAAGGTCGCGCTAAGCGCCCCGGTGAGTGCTCCGCCCAGCGCTGCCCGAGCCAGGGGCATGACCGCGCCGTCCACAGGAGCGGGGATCGCGAACTGCCACAGCCCGATGAGCGCTGCAAGCCCGAATGCCGCGCCGACGGCGGCCCGCGCGGCGACCATGCGCCATAGTGCGGGCCGCAGCACCGCCGACTGGTCGACGGGTTGGGTCAGGACCCAGTCGATGACGGCGGGTTCGATACGCACAGCGCCCCGGACCGTGGCGTCGTAGACCGTGCTCCATAGCGCGAGGAGGAGCGCGGCGGTGAGGAAGAACGGGAGGGAGGCCGCCGGATCCGGTGCCCGCTCCGGCAGGACGACGTCGGAGTTCAGCGTCTCTTGAACGGCCGTGACCAGGGGGACCGCGATCAGGGAGCCGCCGAAGCCCGCCAGGTAGACCCCGTAGGCGATACCGCCGCTGCGCTCTCTGAGCCGGGCGTTGCGGTGGCGCCGAAGCTGGGCGAGGACCGCCCTCGTCCGTCGGCTCCGTGCCGGCGCCTGCTCCTCGGTGGCGGCCGCCGGCGTCGGTCTACTCACCGCCGGTCCCGTCACGACCGACCTCATCGCCGCCGATCCCGACTCCCCCGGCGTCATCGCCTCCGGCCCTGTCATCGTTGCGCGGCTTGCCGCCGTCCATGTGGACGGTCCAGTCCGCCAGCCGATCCACCAGGGAGCTCTGGTGAGTCGCCAAGAGCAGGACTCCGCCTTCCTCCTTGATGCGCTGCAGGGTCTCGCCCAACCACCTCCGGGCCGGGCCGTCGAGGTGGCTCTCCGGCTCATCGAGGACGAACACGCGCGGAAACGGAGGCAGCAGCATGGCCGCGAGCGCCAGCAGCTGCTGCTGGCCCCTGCTCAGTGTCCGGGGATTCGCTCCGGCATGGGCGTCGAGTCGGCACCGAGCGAGCGTCTCCGTGATCCGGGCGTCGCCGGCCCGCCCTAAACCGTGCCCCGCAGCCACCAACTCCAGGTGCTCACGCACGCTGAGGTCGGGAAAGTAGGTGAGCTCCTCAAGGACGAAGACGGTCCGCCGGAACTCGGGGTCGGCCGCTCGGGGCTCCGCCCCGAGCACGGAGACCCTGCCCTGGGTCGGTTGGTCCGCACCGGCGGCGACGCGCAGCACCGTCGACTTCCCCGACCCGTTGGGACCCACCAGAGCGACGCATTCCCCGGGGTCAGCGTGCAGGCTCACCGGACCTACGGCATAGGCCGGGCTGTACTCGCGCACGACGCTTTCGTAGAGCACCGCCGGGCGGTCGTGGGACGGCAAGAGACGTGTCCTTACTGGAACGGAGGAGCGCGCAGGGGCCGGAGGGGTCGCCCGCGTCGCTCTTCCGACCCCGCATTGCGGCCTCCACGCCGGGGACGGTGAGGCAGGCGCCAGGGGATTATCCCGGACCCGCCCGGCCTCCGTCATCCGCCCTGGGGGAAGCCCCGACGACATCGCCGTCGCCGCCGGAGTCGGCACGGGCACGGACTACCGGTCCTTCCCAAGCAAGGACGAGATCGTCATCGCGCTCGTCGACGTCTTCTACGACGAGACCCACGCCGGGCTGATGGATCTGCTGGACGCCCCGGGGGCGGTGGCCGACCGGTTGAGCCGCTACCCGCGCTCCTGCGGTTATCAGGTCGAGCAGTACCGCCACTTCGCGCCCCTGGCCATGGAGGCCTTACGCGCTCGCGCACCGCCGGCAGCGTGTGCGGGACCTGCTCGATCGGTACTGCAGGCCGACGCAGCGCCGCCCGGCGTCTGCGGTTCACCGTCCACCGCATCGCTGATCAGCGCGTCGAGGATCCGAGACGGCCGTGCCCCGGTACCCGATGGGCCCTTCGTTGTGCCGCTGGTAATAGCCGAGGAAGCCTTCGGCGCCCGGCTGGAACGCAACGGAGCCCGAATTCCCCCGCTGGTCGCGCCAGGTAATCCGCTCCACCGGCGTTCCCGAGTCGTCGACGAGCAGCCGCAGGTCGCCGGAGCGGTGCCAGCCGCCGCCCCAGCCTTCCTCTGTGCGGAAGCGGTGGAGCCCAGCGCTCCCGGCACCCTCCGCGAACGCCCACCTCTCCGACAGCCGGCCGCGGTATTCGGTCAGGCCGCCGAGGGAATCGCGGTGGTAGCCGTGGAAACTCTCCATAGCCGACTGGAAGCTCACCGCCGACTCCGATCCGTCCTCGCTGCGCCAGGAGATCTGCGCGGGCAGTGACTGCTCCCCGCGATCGACGTGGACGACCAGCGACCCGGTCGGCGCGAGCCCCTCCTCCGCCTCGCCGCCCGTTCTCCGGGTCGTGTAGCGGAACACGGACTGCTCAGCGGACGCCGCGGCCATCGCCCGCTCCGACCGGTCCCGCTGATAAACCGGGTCGAGGGTGATCCGGTACAGCCACAGCTTCGTGCGGGACTCGATGCTGCTACGCACGTCCAACCGGTTGGCGCGCCGCCGCAGCCATCGGCCGGGGACGGCGAACACGCAGGTCTGCGGCAGGTCCCCGCCGCCGGGGACGGTGAGGTGCGACGCGACGGGTTCGCCGTTGACCAGGACGGTCATCGGCGCGTGCCCCGGCGACCGGCCGGCCTTGGACACCAGCGCGGTCACCTTGAGAGTCACCTCCCCGATGTCCGCGTCGCCGCCGTCCTCGTATGCGTCCCCGCCGCGTGTGCCTTCGTCCTCGTCCACGTCCTCGCCGTCGGCGTCTTCGTCTGCATCCGCCCGCGCGTCCGCCCTGAAGGAGAGTTCGACGCTCCCTCCGGCATCGAGCGCGAGGTGGTTGTGCTCGAACCTACAGCGGCGGTACCGCACATCGGCATTGCCGAGGCGCGGTTCATCGACGGAGAAATCGGCGAACGTGGGTTCCAACAGTGCTCCTGGGGGGTGGCGGCCGCCGTTCCGGCGTGGAGCCGGCGACTCAGGGATGAGGGCACGCAGAACGTACCGAGCCGGTCCGACAAGCAGGCTGCGTTCAACGCGGCCGCACGCCCCGCACCGCGGGGGCCGGTCCGGTTCCCGGTTTGTGTTCGATGAGAGGTTGGTACGCCGAGGGGTGGCCCGACTGCATCCCCCTTGGCGACGGCGGTCCGCTCGGCTGTCGCTTCAGCGCAGGGCCGCGCTGTGCGCTCGGGGAATGTGGTGCCTCGCGCAGGGGTCGCCACCGCAGCTCGGCTTCAGCAAGGAGATCCCAATGAGGGAATCACGCGGCACCGCGCACAGCAGGCGGCATCAGCCCTTCTTCTGGTTGCTGGTGGGGGCGGTCTTCCTGATCCTCGGCCTCCGGCGATTGGCCGAGCCCGGGTGGGATACCTGGGACGTCTCGCTGGCGTTCGTCACGGCCGCCTTCGCCCTGATCGCAGGAGGGGGAGAGGTGGTCAAGTCGATCAAGCAGGGCCGCGCTGCCGGTCCCTCCGATTCGGGCCGGACCGACGGGTCAGAATCGCCTCCGGCCCCTTTAAGCGGCGCCGGGACGTCTCCGCGATTTTCGGTCTCACCGTCGCTCGGGTTGCGGCGCCTACACATCCCGGGTGAAGGCCGGGGGCGGATCGCCACCGGCCCCGGTGGCATCGGCTTCCCGCCGCTGATCGAAGCGGTCTCGCGGTCCTCTTCCGAACTCGCCTCGCGAGGCGGGCGCACGGAGGCCGCCTCCTTGGGGTAGCCGGTTTATCACCATAAGTGGTTTTATGGTCCCCCATCGACATGACAGGGACCCCGCATGCCCCGCCATCCCCTCTGGCGCGGTTCCGCCCCCTCGCGGCCCGTCCGCGGGAGCGCTTCAGCCGTTCGTCGCGCTGGTGTGACCGGCCCGGCCGCCGCCCCTCGGGGGCCGTCCCCGGACAGCCGATTCCGGGCAGAGGGGGCCGCGGTCGAGGAGCGATCCCCACCCGGCGGCGCGCCTCCGCGCCCGGACCGCCGAGCGCCGCCGAAGCGGCCGCGTCGGCGATGAGAGGAGACCATCCCCCATGGCTCAGGACACCGACACCCCCGCGCAGGATCCGCCCTCACCGGAACCCGGCCGTCGCCGGGCCTGGGCGGCACTGCGCCCACTGGTGCTGCGCCTGCACTTCTACGCCGGGGTGTTCGTCGCCCCCTTCATCCTGGTCGCCGCGGTCTCCGGGCTGCTGTACGTGTGGACGCCCCAGGTCGAGCAGGCGGTCTTCGCCGATCAGCTGCATGTGGAGCCCTCCGGCACCAGCCTCCAGCTGAGCGAGCAGGTGCGCATAGCCCAGCAGGAACTGCCGGAGGCGGAGCTCGACGCCGTGCGCCCGGCCACCACGGCGGAGGACTCCACCCGGGTGCTGTTCAACGTGCCCGAGCTGGAGGGCAGCCACCGCATGACCGTGTTCGTCGACCCCCACGGCGGTGAGGTGCTCGGCGTGATGGAGACCTACGGCACCAGCGGCGCCCTGCCCGTGCGCACCTGGACCGACATGCTGCACCGCAGCCTGCACCTGGGCGATACCGGACGGCTGTACAGCGAACTCGCGGCGAGCTGGATGTGGCTGGTCGCGCTGGGCGGCGTCGGGCTGTGGGTGTCGCGCAAACGCAACTCGGGCGGCTCCGGCGGGGCCGGAGGCTCGGGCGGCCGTGCGCGCAGGTTGCTGCTGCCCGGCGCGGGCACCTCGCGAGGGCGCATGCGGTCGATGTCGATCCACGGCGCCACCGGCCTGTGGCTCGCGGTCGGCCTGCTGTTCCTCTCCGCGACAGGCATGACCTGGTCGCAGTACGCCGGCGCCAACATCAGCGACCTGCGGGAGCAGCTGGCCTGGAGCACCCCCGCCGTCTCCACCGAGGCGCCGGCGTCCTCGTCCGGCGCCGACGCCGACGCCGGTGCGGGCGCGGACGTCGGAGTCGACGAGGTCCTGACCAGCGCGCGCGAGGCCGGGCTGGACGGGCCCGTCGAGGTGGTCCTGCCCGACGAGAACGCCTCCGTCTACGTGGTCGACCAGGTCGACCGCAGCTGGCCGACGCGGGTGGACTCCGCGGCGGTCTCCGCGGAGACCGCGGAGGTCACCGACATCGTCCGCTTCGAGAACTATCCGCTGATGGCCAAGCTCAGCCGGTGGGGGATCGACGCTCACATGGGCGTGCTCTTCGGCGTGGCCAACCAGCTGGCGCTGACCGCCCTGGCCGGCGGCCTCATCACCGTGATCGTCATGGGCTACCGCATGTGGTGGCAGCGCCGACCCACCCACGCGCGCGCATTGGGCATGGGGCGGCCCTACCCGCGCGGCTCCTTCCGCGCCCTGCCCCTGCACTACAAGGCCGCGGTGGTGGCCCTGTTGGCGCTGTTCGGCGTGGCCGTGCCCCTCCTGGGCGCGTCGCTGCTGCTGTTCCTCGTCGTCGACGCCCTTCTGGGGTGGCGGGCCCGTTCCAAGGGACGGCGCACAGCGGGCCCGGGCTCACCGCGCGCGGCATCGGCGGAGCAGCGGGAAGCCGGAGCTGCGCCCGCGCCCCGACCGGGGTCCGCACCCCGGTAGCCCGTGATCGGACGCGGAGCGCGAGAGCCCTGAGGCGCGGAGATCACCGCCCCACGCCTCGTCAGCAGGCTCCGGCGGCACGGAGCGACAGGTGCTCCCGGTCGGCGCGGTGCCGGCCGGGAGCACCGGCCGCCCGCCGCCCCCGGCCGTCGAAGGGCCGGTCGCTCTTCCGGGGGCGGCGTCGGGCGGCGCGATGCCGTCACGCGGGATCGGGTACGCGCCCGCTCCAGCTTCCTTCGCCGCGGGTGAGCACCGCCGTCACCGGGACACCGAAGACGAAGGGGCTGAGGAAGGCCGTCAGCATCAGGAGTTCCCGGTCGCCTTGGATGGTGAACAGGTTCCCGTTCAGCAGGGCCTGCGCCACGACCTGGAAGGCCAGGTGGAATCCCACGCAGGCCCACACGTTCTGCGTCATCAGCCGGATGCAGCCCAGGACCACGCCCATGCCCAGGAACATCGGGAGCCGCTCGGGGATTACGGCCCACCCGGCCTCGGGGATCCACAGCGCCAGTCCGAACGCGGTGAAAAGCGCGGCCTGGGCGAGCACGGCGAGTCCGCCCGGCATGGCGGTGTTCAGGTTGCGCTGCAGGTAGCCGCGGAAGATCAGCTCTTCCGGGAGGGCTTCGAACAGCAGCACCAGGATCACCAGCGCGGCCATGGTCCCTGCGATCACGGCCGGGGGCCGGTTCGCCACGAGTTCCACCCACCCCATCGCCACGGCCAGGGTGAGCCCCAGCAGGCCCGGGATCAGCCAGGAGGCCGCACCCGCGAGGAACGGCCGCCATCCCGGGCCGGGCCCGGTCAGGCCCAGCCCGCTCCACGGGCGCCGGTCCAGGTAGCGGCGGGCCAGCCACACCATGGGCACGGCCAGCACGAAAACGGTGAGGGCGTTGGCCCAGTGCTGCGGGCCGGCTTGCGGGCTCTCGGGGAAGAGGGCACCGATCCGGTCCATCACCTGCCAGACCAGCAGGGTCGCCGCCATGACGAGGGCGACGCGCAGGAGGAGATGGGGCCTGCGCTCGCCGGCAGCGGCCGTTTCGCTCGGGGAGTCCATGCGGCCAGCCTGCCTGGGCCGCCTCCGCGCCGCCATCGGGTATACCCCTGACCGTGCTCCGGATCCCCCGAGCCTGCCGGTCAGGGCCGGTGCGCGTGGTCCGGGAGGTCGCCGGTGAGGTAGTGCTGGAGGTTCGGCGCCAGCAGGGCCACCACGTCGTCGATGGCCAGTGAGGCCATCGGCTCGATGCGTACCACGTAGCGGGCCATAACCGCCCCGACCAGCTGGGTGGCCGCCAGTAGGGCCCTCAGGCGGGGCCTGTCGGCTCCCAGGCTCGACGCCACCTGCTCGACGAGGCGGCCCTGCAGGAAATCCCGCAGCAGGTCGGCGCCCTGGTCGTTGGTCAGGGCGGTGCGCATGATCGCCATCAGCGCGGCTCCGGTCGCCGGATCCTCCCAGAGCCCCAGGTATGTGCGGGCGAAGCGTTCGCCCATGTCTTCGGGGGCGCATTCGAACGCCTGCTGAAGGCGGTGCAGCACCTCGGGAGGCAGGTGCAGCGTGGCGGCGAAGAGCTGGTCCTTGGTTCCGAAGAAGTGCCGCACCAGAGCAGGGTCGACGCCGGCCTGGGCGGCGATGCCGCGGAAGGTGGCGCCCGCGTAGCCCTTGGCGGCGAACTGCTCGCGCGCCGCGGCGAGGATCGCGTCCTTGGTGCCGCTCTGCCCGGGCCTGCGCCCGCCGGGCCGCCGGTCGTCCTCGTCAGCGTTCCCCGTGGTCATGGCACCCCTCCACCGAATTCTATACGTGGGGAATTCTACCCCTCGACCGAAGGCGCACCGGCCCGTCGCGACCCCCGCACCACCCCTGAGCAAAGAACTCCACACCTGTTGACATCTACACGCGTGGAATTCTACGTTTGTAGAGATCGGTCGACGTCGATCCAGGGCGCCCCGCACGGCACCGCCACGCGCCGCCGCGAGCGCCGTCCGGCCGGCCCGGCGGCTCCGGTCCCACCGGCCCGCCGGCGGGCGGCTCGGACCGAGGCGGCGGCCGACAGCAGAGCGGGGACGCGCATGCCCCCGCATCGAGAACAAGGGAGTTCAGCGATGAGCGAGAAGACCACCTGCGCGATCGTCGGCGGCGGACCGGCCGGAATGATGCTCGGCCTGCTGCTGGCCCGCGCCGGAGTGCAGGTCACAGTGCTGGAGAAGCACGCCGACTTCCTGCGCGACTTCCGCGGCGACACCGTCCATCCCAGCACCCTCGACCTGCTGGACGACCTGGGCCTGGGCGAGCGCTTCGCCGCTCTCCCCCAGAACAGGCTCGACCGAGCGGCTTTCGACGTCGGGGAGGGTCGGCAGCTGACGATGGTCGACTTCGGCCGCCTGAGGGTGAACCACCCCTACATCGCCATGGTCCCGCAGTGGGACCTGCTCAACCTGCTCGCCGAGGCCGGCCGGGAGGAGCCCGCCTTCACTCTGCGCATGAGCACCGAAGCCACCGGCCTGATCCGGGAGAACGGCCGCGTCGCGGGTGTGCGCTACGACGGCCCGGAGGGACCCGGCGAACTGCGCGCCGACCTGACCGTGGCCTGCGACGGGCGCGGCTCGACGGCCCGCGCCGAGTCCGGCCTGCCGCTGCGCGAGTTCCCGGTGGCCTTCGACGCCTGGTGGCTGCGCGTGCCCGTGCGCGGCACCGTCACCCGGTCCCTGACCCCGGGCACCGGCCGCGGCAAGCTCGTCGTCGGCATCCCCCGAACCGGCTATATGCAACTGGCCTACCTGGCCCGCAAAGGCACCGACGCCGAACTGCGCTCCCGCGGGGTCGGGGAACTGCGCCGCGACATCGCCGAGTTGATCCCCGAACTGGCCGATACCGTCGGCGAACTGGCGTCCATGGACGAGGTCAAGCACCTGGACGTACGGCTGGACCGGCTGCGCCGCTGGCACACCGAGGGCCTGCTGTGCATCGGCGACGCCGCGCACGCCATGTCGCCCATCGGCGGGGTGGGGATCAACCTCGCCGTCCAAGACGCCGTTGCCGCCGCCGCCCTGCTCGCCGAACCGCTCAAGCGCGGCCGGGCCACCGGCCGCAGGCTCGGCGCCGTCCGCCGCCGGCGCCTTCTGCCCACTGTGGCGATCCAGGGACTGCAGCGGATTCTGCACAAGCGGATGGTGGGGCCGATCCTGGAGGGCCGGCGCCCTGCGCCGCCCAAGCCGGTACTGGCCGCGGTCACGGCGGTGCCGCGGTTGGCGTCTGTACCGGCGTACCTGATCGGAGTGGGCGTACGCCCCGAACGTGCCCCCGGTTTCGCCCGGCGCGGAGCACGGCCGGCGGACGCACGGGAAGGAGCCCGGGAGCAGAGGTAGGCCGGCGCCGGAGACTCAGCCGACTCGCGGGGACGCGGCGATGCGGCGATGCGGCGGGAGCGCCGCACACGCGGCTTCGGCGGCCGCGTCAGCGCCCCGGTGCGCACGCCGCATGATGTGCGCATCAGTCGCCGCAGCCGCGGAAAACCCGGCTGCGCGCCGCTCATGGCCGCCGATAGCATCGCGGCATGTACTTCCACCAGATCTACGAGTAGAGGCGCGGCGCGCCCCGCGGGCGAGCACGCCCCGTGCGTGCGCCCGCAGGCGGCGCGGTTCCGGTGCGTCCGAACCGCCCTACCCCAGCCCCGCAGTCCCCCTCGATCCTGGAGAAGTACCCATGACACCGCGTTCCCATATCGCCATGGTCGGCGTGCCCGCCGTCAGCCACGTCCTGCCCGGCCTGGACATCATCCGTGAGCTGGTGCGGCGCGGCCACCGCGTCACCTACGCCAACGATCCGGTGATGTCGGACCTGATCACCGGCACCGGCGCCGAACCGGTCCCGTTCGCCACCACCCTGCCCCTCGACGACGAGGAGTGGACGGACGACCCCGTCAAAGGGATGGACATCTTCCTGGACGACGCCATCAGCAGCCTGCCCGTCATCCGCGCCGCCTACGAGGACGACCGCCCGGACGTGTTCCTCTACGACATCGGCGGCTACTCCGCCCGCGTGCTCGCGATCGAATGGGGCCTCCCCGCGGTGCAGCTCTCGCCCTCCTACGTCGCGTGGGCCGGCTACGAGGACACCGTCATGCCGTGGCTGCGTGCCCAGCCCGGCGCTGAAGCGCACTTCGTGAAGTTCGACGCCTGGCTGGCGGAGAACGGAGTGCGCGGGCTGGACCACACCTCGTTCGCCGGCAAGCCGGACCGGGCTCTGGCGATGATCCCGCGCGAGATGCAGCCCTACGCCGACCGCGTCGCCGACAGCGTGGCGTTCGTCGGCCCCTGCTTCGGCGACCGCGCCGATCAGGGCGCCTGGAGCCGCCCGGAAGGCGCGGAGAAGGTGCTGCTGGTGTCGCTTGGGTCGGCCTACACCAACCAGCCCGGGTTCTACCGCCGGTGCCTGCAGGCTTTCGGAAACCTTCCGGGCTGGCACGTGGTGCTCCAGATCGGGAAGTACGTCGACCCCGCGGATCTGGGCGAAATCCCCGACAACGTCGAGGTCCACTCCTGGGTGCCGCAGCTGAGCGTCCTGCGCGAGGCCGACGCGTTCCTCACTCACGCCGGGATGGGCGGCTCCAGCGAGGGCCTCTACACAGGGACGCCGATGATCGCGGTGCCCCAGGCCGTGGACCAGTTCGACAACGCCGACCGGCTGCAGGAACTCGGCGTGGCGCGCCGCGTCGACACCGACGACGCCACCCCCGAGGCACTTCGCTCCGCTCTGCTGGAGTTGGCCGCCGACACCGGGGTAGCCCGGCGCCTGACCGACATCAGCGCCCGACTCCAGGCCGGCGGCGCCACCTACGCCGCCGACCTCATCGAGGCCGAACTGCCGGACCGGGTTCGGCGGCCCACCTGACCGCGGAGGCCGGTTTCCCACGCGCCGCGCCCGCATACAGATCCGTCACCCGAGACGAAGGAGGACCCGATTCCGATGAGCGGGGCTGTGCGGCTGGTCCGCGATGCCGAGTTGACCGCCGTGGTGGACTACGCCTACGCCGCTGTGGCCGATCTCGCCGACACGGCCGGGCGCCCGGTGCGCGGCGTGTGGACCGCGGGCGCCTGTCCGTTGGACGCCGCGGGCGCCACGGTGGCGCCGGGCGACTACTCCGCCCAGGCCCACCAGGTTATGCACAACCTGCGCAAAGCCCTCGACAGCGCCGGAGCCTCGCTGGACGACGTCGTCAAGACGACCGTGTACGTGGCTTCCGCGGAGCGGGCCGACCTCGTCCGGGCGTGGGAGGTCGTCAGGGAGCACATGGGCCGGCACGACGCTCCCGGCACCCTGCTGGGAGTCGCCGTGCTCGGCTACCCGGACCAGCTCGTGGAGGTCGAGGCGGTGGCGGTGGCCGCGGAGGAGTAGCCCGTCGTCTCGTCCCGGCTCCTCATGCCGCCGGGACCGGCACGCCCAGTTCCTCCGCGTGGGCCCTGCGGCAGTGCTTGCTGCAGTAGCCGTAGAGGTTTCCCTCGTGCTCCAGGATGATCGCGGAGTCGTGGAGCCGCACGACCATGCTGCACACCGGGCAGTGCACGGTTCCCGGCTCCGGGCCGGGGACGGGTCCCCGCCCCCGCACGGACTCGCGCCAGGAGCCCGTGAACAGCTGCGCGATCGCCTCCGCGCCCATCACCTGCCCGTCCAGGCCGAGGGTCCCTTCGCGCACCCCGTGCACCTCCACCCACACCTGCGGCGCGGCCTCGGCGCCCAGCAGCTCTCGCACGGTGTCGGCGACGATGCGGGTGTAGCGCTCGACGAACTCGGCGGCGACCTCCTTGACCCACGGCGACGGGATCCGCACCCGTACCACGTAGCGCTGCGGCCCGTCGGCGCCGACGGTGCGGCCCCGGCGACCCACGTCGGCGGCTCGTGCACCACCACCCGGGTGTAGGCGCGCGAGTTCTCCTCGACGGACTCGGGGTGCGCCTCTCCCCGGTCCACTCCGTCGTCCAGCTCCACCAGCCTCGTGGCCAGCAGGTGCCGCCCCTCGGCACTCAGGGCGCCCTGCGGCGCGAATACCTCGATGAACAGCATGCCTCTGCTCCGTCTCTCCTCGGATGTGTCGTCGCGTCTCGCGCCGGCCCGACTCCGCGTCGGCGCGGACCCCGCCGCCTCAGCCCCAGACCGCGGTCACGAGGAGCCCGCTACCGGTCTGCCGCACACCGCCCGCCGTCTCGTAGGGCACGAGCGCCGCCCGGACCGCCTCGCGCGCCCGGCGCTCGGTGGCCGTGTCGGCGTCGCGGAACCAGTGGCGCACCGGCCCCCAGCCGAAGACGAAGTCGGCGGCGTCCTCCGCGGTCCTGCCGAGCATCGCCTCGGTGCGGCGGCGCTCGACGGCCACCGACGTGAAGCCCGCTCCGCCCAGCACCGTCGTGATGTCCGCGGGCGTCGCCATCGTGGTCAGGTTCCGGCTCTCGTCCCCGGTGGCCAGAGCCGGCGGTTCGGGCAGGTACTCGCCCATGATCCGGAAGAGGTCCGGGAAGTCCGCGGAGTCGGCGGCGTCGTCGGTGTTGTCAGGGGCGCCCATCGCGAGACGGCCGCCGGCACGCAGCGCCGAGCCGATGTTGGCGAAGGCGGCGATCGGGTCGGCGAAGTACCAGGTGCCGCCCCGGCTGATCGCGACGTCGAACTCCCCCGCCGGAAACGGGTGCACCTGCGCGTCGCCCTGTTCGAAGGCGACGTTGGCGATCCCCTTCTCCTCGGCGACCGCGCGGGCGCGCTCCAGCATGGGCGCCGACAGGTCCACGCCCAGAGCGCGGCCGTGCGGGGCCTTGAGCGCCGCGCGGCGGGTCGTCGGCCCCGTGCCGCACCCGATGTCGAGCACCCTGTCGGCAGGTTCGATCCGGGCCGCCTCGAACAGCGGGCGATTGCTCCCGCCGACCATGGCCTCGTAGCGGTCGGGGTTCCGGGCCCAGTGCAGTCCCTCGTAGCCGTTCCACGCCTCGTACTGGTGGACGTTGGCGATCGTCTCCATCAGGGCCTCCCGCTCAGCCGTGGTCGTGGTGGTCGAGGAGGCCCTCGGGCGCGCGGTCCAGGAACGCGCTGACGGAGCCGATCCGCCCGTCCTCGGTGATCGCCAGGACGTCGGTTCCTGTCGCGAAGGACGTGCCGTCGCCCAGCCGGATCTCCCACAGCAGCCGGATCCGGTCGTTGTGCTCCTCCGGCTCGCGCCGGGCGGCGAACGAGGCCGGGCCCACGTGGGCGATGAACTGCGCGCGGAAGTCGATGAGCGCCTCGGCCCCCTGCATCAGCGCGGCGGGCGAGCGGTAGTCCACGTCGTCGGTGAAGACCTCCGGCGCGAGTTTGCGCGCCTCGGGCGGGGCGGAGTTCCAGAACTCCATGTAGCGGTCGGTGGCCGAGGCGTTGTCGGTGTCTGTCGTCATGGCTGGTGCCTCCCTGCGGTGCGGCGGCCGGAGCCCGGGCGGCTCCGGCCGTATGGACCGAGAGTGCGTGCCGCGGGTACGGCCCGTCGATAACCCCGGAGGTCATTGCCGCGCCTTCGCGGGTGCGCCAATGTGGCCGCATGACGGTCACCACTGAGCCGCCGGTGGGAACGCTCCTGCGCGGATGGCGCGAGCGCCGGAGGCGCTCCCAGCTGGACGTGTCGCTCGCCGCGGACGTCTCCACCCGCCACCTGAGCTACCTGGAGACCGGCAGGGCCAAGCCCAGCCGGGAGATGATCGAGCGGCTGTGCGAGGAGCTGAACGTCCCCTTGCGCGAGCGCAACACTCTCTACCTGGCGGCGGGCTTCGCCCCCGCGCACGCCGAGCGCGCTTTCACCGACTTGGGGGCCGCCGGCGACGCGGTGCGCTCGGTGCTCAGCGGCCAGGAGCCCAACCCGGCGCTGGCGGTGAACGTGTGCTGGGAGCTACTCGCGGCGAACCGGGCCATGTCGGCGTTCCTGCAGGACGTGCCGGCGGAGCTGACCCGGCCGACGATCAACGTGCTGCGGGTGACCCTGCACCCCGACGGCCTGGCTCCGCGCATCCGCAACCTCGGCCAGTGGCGCCGAACCGTGCTGCGGCGGGTGCGCAGGCAGCTCGACCGCACCGCCGCGCCCGGGCTGGCCGAGCTCCTCGCCGACCTGGAGAGCTACCCCGATCCCGGGCCGGACCCGGCGGAGGACGGAGCCGGGTCCGGCTCCGGCAAGAGCTCCGTCGACGACATCGCCGTCCCCATGCGTATGGCGACGGAGTACGGCGACCTCGCCCTGATCTACACCACCACGGTTTTCGGCTCCCCGCGCGATGTCACGCTCGACGAGATCGCGGTCGAGACCTTCTACCCGGCCGACGACCGGACAGCCGAGCTGCTGCGAGCCCTCTCCCCCGGCCGGTGACCCGGGACGGCGGGGGTTCTCCTATTGCTTCGCCGCCGGCGCTGCGCGCACTCGGCCGCCGGGTGCCGGGCGCGGGTACCGGGCGCCGGACCGCACGCGCGGGCCTATCCGCCGCCCGGCGCCCCGCCTGCTCAGGCGCCGACCCGCCACAGGGGCTCGCCTTCGACGTGGCTGAGGCGCCACCCGTCCCGGGTGCGCACCGCCTCCATGCGATAGCGCTCGCCGACGACGAACTCCGGGGCGTCGCCCTCGCGGCAGAAGACGGCTATCTGCTGGGCGCTGAGCACGGCGCGGTCTCCGTCGACCTCGATCTGGGGGTTGGTGGTGAGGTGGTGGGTAAGGGCATAGCTGCCGTGGCTGCTCTGCGCCAGGGCCGCCACCGACTCGGCGCCGGTTACAGCACCGGATCCGACGACCACAGCGGCGTCCTCGGTGAAGACCGCGCGCGTCTCGTGGAAGCGCTTCTCGTCCAGCCAGCGGCCGTGCCGGGAGAGCAGGTCGGTGAGCTCGGCGCGGTCGGCCAAGACGCTCATGCGCCGCTGAAGCTCGTGGTCGTCGGTGGCGGGTGTCTCGGTGGCCATGGACGCTCCTCGGAGGAAGTGAATGTTGGTGGGACCAACGACGTATTCTGGAGCGTAGACCATCGTTGGTGGCACCAACAAGAGGTAGGGTCGAAGCATGCCCATGGACGAGGCGCCTCCCCTACGGTTGCGGCGCTTGCCCACCCGCCTGCTCACTCAGACGGCCGCACACGTGCAGCGGCTCGTGGCGCAGGGCCTGGGGGACTTCCGCACCCACCACTACGCGCTTCTGGCCGCCGCGGAGGAGCGCGGGCCGTCGAGCCAGGCCGCGTTGGGCCGTGCCTGCGGCATGGACCGCAGCGACGTGGTGGCCGCGACGAACGATCTCGCGGCCCGCGGGCTCCTGCGCCGCGATCCCGCGCCCGGCGATCGCCGCAGCAACGTCATCACGCTCACCGCCGACGGCGAGAACGCACTGCGGGACCTGGACGAACGGGTGCGCCGACTCCAGGACTCGGTGTTCGCCCCGCTCTCCGAGGACGAGCGCGACCAGTTGACCCGACTCCTGACCCGGGTACTCCGGCACCGCGCCGAAAGCTAGCGCTGCGCCCCCGAAAGGCGGTGTCGGGTGTGCCGTTGGCACCGAGGGTCGCGCTGGTCGGCCACGGGGCGGATGCCGCCGAGCGGCCGGCCCGGCTGCGCCGGCACGAAGGGCGGCGGTGGCGCCCGCTTCCGTTCCAGGCGCCGGTTCCACGGTCAGCCGGTGAAGGCCTCGGGGCCGAAGCGGCCCCAGGCCACGAAGACGGCCAAGGCGAGATAGGCCAGGTCGCCCACGATCGTCTTCCTTTCACCGCGGCGCAGGCGCATGACCACCGCGCCGACGAACAGGAGCGCCGCCCCCGAAGCGGCCAGCGGCACCAGTACCGGCGCGATACCGACCACCGCGGGAAGGATCAGCCCCACCGCTCCCAGGAGTTCAACGACTCCGATGGCCCTGAGGGCGCCGGGGCTGAAGTCTTCGACCCACTCCGACCAGTCCCCCGCCAGGCCGGCCATCCTCTCCTTGGGCACGACCGTCTTGGCGCTGCCGCCCAGCAAGGCGGCTGCAAGCAGTCCGGCGGCGATCCACAGTGCGACGTTCATGCGGTTCCTCCTTATGCGGCGTCGGGTCGGAAAAGGAGACGAGTTGCAGCGGCGATCTGTGACACGGCCGCAGCGGTTCATGCGGGAGGCCGGGGACGCCTTGGGCGGCGGAGGGGCCGGCTGAGCTGCCGTGGAGGCGGCGGGTCGGCGGGTCGGACCGGGGGGATGGGTGCAGGAGGGGCAGAACGCATCGCCGTCCGCCGACCCGCTCGCGGCCGGACCGGACGCATAACGGATGTAATCGGGACCAGGCAGGCGGGCCTGAACGGGCACGGACACGAGAATGCGGACGCCCGCGGATTCGGCGGAATTGTTCCTGGCCTATGTTGCCGAAACGGCCGCGGCGGGCACGGATGTGGCGCTAATCTTGGACATCGGTTCCCTTCCTGTAGGGGCTTTCAAGGGGGGAGCCGCGGCTCGGACGGCTGGTGTGGGGATACCGCCCCGGGCCGCATTTCGGGGGCCGGGTTCGGCGCTTGGGACCGGGGGGCTCAGGCGCCGAACCACCGGCTTCCGGTCATGTCGCAGACCAGGCGGAACCACCCGTGGCGGCGGGTGGGCAGCCGTGTCGCCCCACCTGGTGAGCAGGGACTCGACCAGAGCCGTCCCGCCCTCCCTCGGCGTCGGCCTCCAGGCCGCGGACATCGGGCGACAGGGACGCCCGTTCGCGGCGGTCTTGCTCGATATCGCGACTCGCCGCGACGTGGACGTCCACGTCGCGGCGTTCACTTCCGGGATGCACGCCGATCTCGCGGAATCGTCCGTGGTCGTGACCTTTCCGGCTCAGTCTGACCCCGGCACCGTGTACACCGAAACCACCACCGATTGCCTCTTTGCGCAAGACGCGGCGTCTGTACAGCGGTTCTGGACGCTTCTCGCCACCATGAACTCAGCCTCGATTCGGACACCGCATAACCTGGATTTCATCCGCCGGATCATGGGCCGGAGAATCGGCATGACGACTGAGCCGTTGGCCTTCTCCACGTCCAGTCGCAGCAGTGACCGTGCGGACCGCGTCGACGTAGCCGACCTCCCCGCCGGTGCGGCCCTGCGCGACTCGAAGCGCCCCGCGGCCGGGCACCTCCTCTCCTTCCCGGGCGCCGAGTGGGAAGCCTTCCTCAGCCCCGCCCGCGCCACCCGGTAACCCCTCGACCCGGATGCCGAGCCGGTCGGACTCCGCTGTTGGGAACCGCTCGAAGAGCTCCGGGTTGTGGGCGGTCACCACGGCGCCGCGGAGCGCCGCCGGCCTGCGGCGTGGTCCGCACGCCGGCCGGGCGCGGCGGATGTCGCCCGGGATGACCCGAAGTGCGGGGCTATCGTCGTCGGGGATGCCGCACCAGGGTGTTTGAGGTGGGTACGACACCGGTACGGCCATTGGCGACCGGGCGGACACCCGCGTGCGTCGGCCGCCGGAAGCGGTCGGCGGCGGGGCGGCGGCCGTCCGGACCGTCGGCGGGGGGCCGGCGGTGACGGTGAAGGGAGAGGGCCATGGGGGCACCAGGCGGGGACGCCGACACCGACGCGGAGGCGCGGATCCAGGCCGTGGCCGGACTGGCGCTGGGGGCCTTCGGTGCCGTTTCGCTGTACACGGCCCTTGCGCGCGCCGAGACGGTACTGGCGGTCACCGGGGCGGCGGCCGGAGTGCTTGCGGTGGGATTCGTGGTGACCGCCGCGGTGCGGCTGCGCCGCCTGCATCGGAAGGCGGAGGGGGCCGGGGACGCTGACGAGGACGCCGAGGGCGGGGACGACGGCGGCACCCGGCCGGCGGAGGACGCCGGCGCGTCCGCCCGCGACGGCGCAACCGGCGACACCGGCACGGAATCCTGAGGCCCGACGGAGGCGCTCGACCCCGTTCGCTGCATGGTGCGGGTCCGCTCGGTGGCCTATACCGGGCCGACACCGGGGACGGCGGCCGTGCGCTATACGGCGAAATGCTCCCCGGCGGCCGTTCCGCCCCCGCGAGGGCGGTAAAGTTCCGCACTGTCAGCGGATCCCCTCCCGGTCGGCCGTCAGCGGACCCGTGTATCCGAGCTCGCACTTCGCCCGGTCGGGTGACGTAGCCCACACGGTCTCGGCGCTGATTCTCTGAGCACCCAGAAGCGGGCATGTGCCGATTTCGTGACGTCTGCCGTCCCTGCGTGGGTTACATCCGTTACCGGTGCTTTATGTGAAATTTATGCTTTACTCGCCTGTGGCGCATATGTTCATGCGCCATTGAGCCGCCCGCGCCCTCAGCGTCACCTTGCCGCGTCAGGCCGGGCTGGATGGCCAGTGACCTGCCAAGGGAAAGAAGGTGAGGGCTGATGGGCGACGTGCGGTCCGGCATCAAGCGCAGAGCGCGGCTGCTGGGCGAGGCGCTGGGCCCGCCGAAGTCGCGCGCGGACGGCGGCGGTGCCGCTTCGGCCCCCGCGAACACGTCGGCAGGCTCCAAGCCCGCGAAGAAGTCGTCCGGCGCCGCGGACTCGGGCGTCAAATCCACGCGGCCGCCCAAGCGCACCGTGAACTACGAGTACGGGGTGCCGGTCGTCTCGCGCCAGGTCGACTCGCCGGTCTTCGTGATCAGCCCGGTGCGCTCGGGATCCACGCTGCTGCGGATGCTGCTCAACAGCCACTCCCGCGTGCGCGCTCCCCACGAGCTGCACCTGCGCACCGTCGAGGTGCAGCTGGCCGAGGACTTCTCCGCCAAGTCGATGAAGGAACTCGACCTGGACCGGCTCGAACTCGAACACATGCTGTGGGACCGGATCCTGCACCTGGAGCTGGAGCGCAGCGGCAAGGACGTCATCGTCGACAAGACGCCGGGCAACGTGTGGGCGTGGGAGCGGCTGAGCTACGCCTGGCCGCACGCCAAGTTCATCTTCCTGCTCCGCCACCCCCAGGGCGTCGTGACCTCGCTGGCCAACCGGAAGGGCAACACCGCCACCCGCGAGCAGCTCGCCGCCAACGTGCTGAAGTACGTCGAGCCGCTGGAGCGCGCCCGCGAAACCGTGGAGGGCCACACGGTCCGCTACGAGGACCTCACCGCCGCCCCCGAGGAGACGCTGCGCAAGCTCTGCGTCTACCTGGACGTGGATTGGGAGCCGGGCATGCTCGACTACGGCGAGTTCGACCACGGCAAGCTCGCTCCCAACCTGGGCGACCGCAGCGCCAACATCCGCTCCGGCAAGATCCAGACCCCCGCCGAAACCCACACGTCCGAAGCGCTGTCGCCCGAACTGGCGAAGTACGCGGCGACGTGGGGTTACGACTGACCGAGCGGAACGCGGCGCGAGGCGCTCGCCTACGCCTCGCCGCCCTTGCGGCGGCGGGCGTTGGCGCCCAAGACGGCGCAGGCGGCTGTGATGGCCAGGACGGCGAGGACGACGCCGGGGGCCTGGGCCGCGCCGTCGAGGAAGTAGCCGTTGACGAAGAGCAGGCAGACGACGGCGGCGAGGCCGACCACAGCGGCCTGATCACTGATGCGGCGGGGCGCTGACTTCTCTGACACGGGTGGGGGACCTCCAGGTTCGTCACGACTGTGGTCCAAGTTGTACCCGATGTGCACCGAAGACCCCGTCCGCCCGAATCGCCGGGTCGGTGCCCCACCTCGCGATGCCCGCAGCCAGTGGCGGCCGATCGCCGATCCGGGAACGCGTCCCGGTCGGCCGGCTGCGGTCAAGCCGGCGCCCGCCCACGCGGGTGCGTGTCACCGGCACCCGGTACGTTCAGGCCGTGCTGACTGTGAACCGCCTCGCGGACGCTCTGACCCATCAGACCGACGGAGTCCTCGCTCTCGCTCACGGAGCCGATCTCGACCGGCGGGTGCCCACCTGCCCGGACTGGGACCTGCGTGAGCTGCTGCGCCACATCGGCCGCAGCCACCGGTTCGCTGCGGACACGGTGCGGCGGCGGGTGGCCGGGCCCGGCGAGTCGATCGCCCCCACCGGCATTCCGGCGCCGGACGAGGCGGCGGCGCTGGAGGAGTGGCTCGCCGCCGGTTCCCGGGAGTTGCTGGACACGGTGGACGCCGCCGGGGCGGATCGGCCCGTGTGGAACTTCAGCGGACAGAACCAGCAGGCGTGGTTCTGGCTCCGCCGGATGGCGCACGAGACCGCTGTGCACCGCGCCGACGTCGCTCTGACGCTCGACGCGCCCTACGAGGCCGACGCCGAGCTGGCCGCCGACGGAATCTCGGAATGGCTGGCGCTGCTGACGAGCCCGGGTGCGGCTGCGGGGCGCCCGGAGATGCTCCGGCAGCTGCACGGCCAGGGGCAGACGCTGCACCTGCACGCCACCGACTCACCGGGCCTGGGCGCGGCAGGGGAATGGCTCATCCGGCGCGGGCCGGACGCGGTCGCCTACAGCCACGACCACCGGAAGGCGGACGTGGCCGTACGCGGTGCGGCGGGCGACCTGCTGCTCGCGATCCTCGGCCGGATCACGCCGCCCGACGACCGGATCGAGGTCCTCGGCGACGCCGACCTGTTCGCGCACTGGCAGCGTCACGTCGCGTTCTGACGATCCGTCGCCGTCGGAGGAAGCCTCGCGTCGCGACGATCCTGCGTCTGAAGGGACGCGGCGGCCCGCCCCGGCACCCCGACCGGCACCCCGATCACCGGGTTCGCGAGTATCGCGGCGCCCTCTGCCGGGCAGGACTCCGCCCAACGGGGACAGCACGGTGGGAGGACGGGACCATGGCCGAGTCCGGGGGCAAGGGCGGATCCGATCTGGTGGTGCGGATGGGCAGCGACGAGCTGGTCGTCCGCCGCCGCTATGAGGCGGCGAGCATCGCCAACGACATCCTGATCGCGCTGTGGTTCATCGTCGGCAGCGTCATGTTCTTCTCCTCGGCGTGGCAGGAGGCGGGCACCTGGTGCTTCCTCGCGGGCAGCGCCGAGCTGCTGGTGCGCCCGCTGATCCGCCTCGCGCGCCTGATGCACGTGCGGGGCGTGCGGTCGCGGACCGACGCCCGGTCCGCTTCCGCGGCCCCGCACGAGTCCTCACAGGACTTCTAGAAGCCGGTCCGGCGAGTCGCCCGCCGTTTCCCGCGCCGGGAGCGGACCTGATGAGGCCCTCGATCCTGATACGGGCCGTCGCGCGGGGGCGCCTCTCCGCGGCGGAGAACCCATCCGCCGACGGCGCTCCCGGGAAACGCCTGGTCGCGAAACCGGGGCGGAGACGGCGATGCATCGCCCCTCGGCGAATCCGGCACCGGTGGTTTACACGCGGGTGTGATCTGGTTACCGTATTGGGAGCGCTCCCAAGAGTGACTCAGATCATGACAACCCGAGACCCCCGCCCCAGCGGCCGAAGCACCACCGTGACCAGGACCACTGGGAGCGCTCCCAACCGATCACCGAATCGCATCCCCCACCCGCGACACGGACCCGCCCCCGATCCGAGCCCCCACTCGATCCGCCGTCCCCGCCTCCCGGCGCGGCCTCCGCTCCGAGACCCCGCACCGTCCCACCGCGCACCGAATCCGGCCGGGCCTACCGCCGGCCCATGCGGCTACGCAACGTAGCCGCCTAAGCACCGTACCCACCGCCTGTTCGCACGCCCGTCCGCGGGCGCATCCCCCACGTCCCCGCCGCTCCGGCGGGGTCTTGCAAGGAACTGGAGGTACTTCATCACCATGGGTTCTGGGCTATTGACCCGATGGCCGCTCGCGCGGCTGCTAGCGGGCGGAGCGGCGGCGGGGCTCGTCGCAGCCCTCGCGCCGGCCGCACCCGCCGCGGCGGCGACGGAGTGCTCCGTCGACTACGAGATCACCAACGAGTGGGGCAGCGGCTTCACCGCCGAAGTCACGGTGAACAACGAGGGCGACCCGGTCAGCGACTGGGTCCTCGGCTGGACGTTCCCGGACGGTCAGCAGGTGAGCAACGGCTGGAGCGGGGACTTCAGCCAGGACGGCGACCAGGTCACCGTCACCCACCCCGGATGGCAGCCCGACCTCGGCAGCGGCGAGTCCGTCACGGTCGGATTCCAGGCCACCGCCGACGGCGCCAACGGCGAGCCGCAGGAGTTCACCCTCAACGGCACCGTCTGCGGGGGCGGTGGCGGCGACCCCGAGAACACCCCGCCCGATGTCAGCCTGACCTCCCCTGAGGACGGCGCGACCTTCCTGGCCGGCGAGGACATCGAACTCGCCGCCGAAGCCTCCGACACCGACGGCTCCGTCGAGCAGGTCGTCTTCGAGGCCGACGGAGCCGAGATCGGCACCGACGGATCGGCGCCCTACACCGCCACCTGGTCGGGCGCCGAGACCGGTCCCTATTCGGTGACGGCCACAGCCGTCGACGACGCCGGCGCGGAGACCTCCTCCAGCCCGGTCGCCGTCGAGGTGATCGACGAACCGGAGATCGTGGCCGCACCCTCCGGCGTCAGCGTGCGCCAAGGCGGCGAGGCGACCTTCGACGTCTCCCTGTCGAACGCGCCCGACTCCGCGGTGGACGTGAACGTCGCGCGCAGCGAGGGCAGCGAGGACCTCAGCGTCTCCTCCGGCGGAGAACTGACGTTCACCGCCGACGACTGGGACACCGATCAGGAGGTCACCGTCTCCTCCGCCGACAACGGCGGCTCGCTGGCCTCGGCGGTTTTCACCGCCTCGGGCCAGGGCTACGGATCGGCGACCGTCGAGGTCACCGAGATCGACGCCGCCACCTCCGATTACGAGGCGGCGTTCCTGGAGCAGTACGAGAAGATCAAGGACCCCGCCAGCGGCTACTTCCGCGAGTTCGACGGCGGCCTGGTGCCCTACCACTCGGTCGAGACGCTGATCGTCGAGGCGCCCGACCACGGGCACAACACCACCTCCGAGGCGTTCAGCTACTTCCTGTGGCTGGAAGCCGAGTACGGGCGCGTCACCGGTGAATGGGAGCCCTTCAACGAGGCATGGACGTCGCTGGAGGAGTACATCATCCCCGGCGCCGCCGACCAACCCACCAACGGCTCCTACGACCCGTCGTCGCCGGCGACCTACATCCCCGAGCAGGACACCCCGCAGGGCTACCCCTCGCCGGTGGACGACAGCGTCGAGGTCGGAGAGGACCCGCTGGCCGAGGAGCTGAGCAGCACCTACGGGACCGACGAGGTCTACGGCATGCACTGGCTGCTCGACGTCGACAACACCTACGGCTACGGCTTCTGCGGCGACGGCACCGACGACGCGCCCGCCTACATCAACACCTTCCAGCGCGGGTCGCAGGAGTCGGTGTGGGAGACGGTGCCCCACCCGTCCTGCGAAACCATGGACCACGGCGGTGAGAACGGGTTCCTCGACCTGTACACCGACGACGACTCCTACGCCGAGCAGTGGCGCTACACCAACGCGCCCGACGCCGACGCCCGCGCGGTGCAGGTGGCCTACTTCGCCGACAAGTGGGCCGAGGACCAGGGCAACGGCGGCGCCGTCGACGACGTCGTCGCCGACGCCACCAAGATGGGCGACTACCTGCGCTACGCCATGTTCGACAAGTACTTCAAGGAGGTCGGCGACTGCGTCGGCGCCCAGGAGTGCGCGGCCGGGCAGGGCAAGAACAGCGCCCACTACCTGATGTCCTGGTACTACGCCTGGGGCGGCGCGATGGAGTCCGCGGAGTACCCGTGGGCCTGGCGCATCGGCGGCAGCTCGGCCCACCAGGGCTACCAGAACCCGATGGCGGCCTACGCGCTGTCGCAGACCTCGGAGATGCAGCCGGAGTCGCCCACGGGCGCCGACGACTGGGGCACCAGCATGGAGCGCCAGCTGGAGTTCATGGAGTGGCTCCAGTCCTCCGAGGGCGGCATCGCCGGCGGCGCGACCAACAGCTGGGCGGGCAGCTACGACCAGCCCCCGTCCGACGTGCAGCAGTCGCAGTTCTACGGCATGTACTACGACTGGCAGCCGGTCTGGCACGACCCGCCGTCCAACAACTGGTTCGGCTTCCAGGTGTGGGGCATGGAGCGCGTCGCCCAGCTCTACCACGAGACCGGCAACGAGCGCGCCGAGGAGATCCTGGCGGACTGGGTGCCCTGGGCCATCGAGAACACCCGGCTGAACGGCGACGGCGACTTCGCGGTCCCGGCCGACATGAGCTGGTCCGGCCAGCCCGACACCTGGGACGGGTCCTCCACGGGCAACCCGGACCTGCACGTCGAGGTCGACTCGCACGGCCAGGACGTGGGTGTGGCGGCCGCTCTGGCCAAGACGCTGCTGTACTACGCGGCGGGCTCGGGCGACACCGACGCCCGCACCACGGGCGAGGACCTGCTGGACCACCTGATCGCCAACGAGGACGACCTCGGCATCGCCGTCGAGGAGAGCCGCGGCGACTACGACCGGTTCGGCGACGAGGTCTACGTCCCCGAGGGCTTCTCCGGGACCATGCCCAACGGCGACCCGGTCGAGCCGGGCTCGACCTTCACCTCCATCCGCTCCTTCTACCGGGACGACCCGCAGTGGGACAAGGTCCAGAACTACCTGGACGACCCCGACGGCGAGGCTCCCACGTTCACCTATCACCGGTTCTGGGCGCAGGCGGAGATCGCGACGGCCTTCGCCGCCCACGACAACCTGTTCGGCTGAGCCGGGCGGGCGGGTGCCGCACCGGTCCGGCCGCGGCGGCACCCGCCCCTCCCCAGGGCGAAGCGATCGAACGAGGACGAGGAGGCGAGCGATGCCGACACACTCGACGGCGGCCGCGCGAGCCGCCTCGGGCGCCCCCGCGGCGCCGCACTCCCAGACATCCGGATCGGCCGGGCCTCGTGTTCGGCGTCGCTACGGCGGCGGAGCATTGAAGGCCGGTCCGGATCGGCCGCCGGAAGCCGAGCTTCCGACGGCCTCCGTGCCGGGACCCGCACGCGGGTCCCGGTGCACCGCCCTCCCCATCCCCATGGGGCCCGCAGCGCCGGAATCCTCCGGTCGGCGGGTCGAAAACAAGGAGGACCAATGAGAGCAGAGCCCCAGAGCGGGCGCGCCCGATGGAGGTCGGGCAAAGCCGTAGCGGGCATGTCCGCACTCGCCTTGGGTGCGGCAGCGCTCGGTGTGGCAGTCCCCGCCTACGCGGCCGAGGGCTGCGAGGTGGAGTACACGGTGGTCAACGAGTGGAACTCGGGTTTCACGGCCAACGTATCCGTTACCAACCTCGGCGACCCCGTCGACGGCTGGGAGCTGGAGTGGGACTTCCCCGGCGACCAGCAGGTCACCAACGGCTGGAACGCCGATCTCAGCCAGTCGGGCCAGCACGTCACGGCATCGGGCTCGGGGTGGAACGGTTCCATCGGCACCGACGGCACCGCTGAGTTCGGGTTCAACGGCAGCGGTGGCGGCGATGCACCCGGGGAGTTCAGCCTCAACGGGGTCACCTGTGACGGCGGCACCGGCGACCCGGACCCCGACCCGGAGCCCACCCCGGATCCCACGGAGGACCCGGACCCGGACCCGGATCCCGATCCGGAACCGGGTGAGCGCGTCGACAACCCATACGAGGGTGCCGACCTGTACGTGAACCCGGTGTGGTCCGAGAAGGCGGCCGACGAGCCCGGCGGCGACGCGATCGCCGACGAGCCCACGGCCCTGTGGCTGGACCGGATCGGCGCGATCGAGGGCAACGACAGCCCGACCACCGGCGACATGGGCCTGCGGGACCACCTCGACGAGGCCGTCGCCCAGGCCGGCGACCGGCCGGTGAACATCCAGGTCGTCGTCTACAACCTCCCGGGCCGCGACTGCGCCGCACTGGCCTCCAACGGCGAGCTCGGCCAGGAGGAGATCGGCCGCTACAAGACGGAGTACATCGACGTCATCGCCGACATCATGGACGATGAGGAGTACTCCGACCTGAGGATCTCCACCATCATCGAGCCGGACTCGCTGCCGAACCTCGTCACCAACGTGGGCAGCCGCGACACGGCCACCGAGAACTGCGACACGATGCTGGAGAACGGCAACTACGTCGAGGGCGTCGCCTACGCGCTGAGCGAGCTGGGCGACATCCCCAACGTGTACAACTACGTCGACGCCGGTCACCACGGCTGGATCGGCTGGGACACCAACCTCGGCCCGTCCGTCGAGGTGTTCATGGAGGCCGCCACCACCGGCGGCGCCACCGTCGACGACGTCCACGGCTTCGCCGTCAACACCGCCAACTACTCGGCGCTGACGGAGCCGCACTTCGACGTGGACGACACGGTCAACGGCCAGCAGGTGCGCCAGTCCGACTGGGTCGACTGGAACCAGTACGTGGACGAGCAGACGTTCGCCCAGGCGCTGCGCCAGGAGGCCGTGTCTCAGGGCTTCAACTCCGACATCGGCATGCTGATCGACACCTCGCGCAACGGCTGGGGCGGCCCCGAGCGGCCCACCGAGCCGAGCTCGTCGAACGACCTGAACACCTTCATCGAGGACAGCCGCGTCGACCGGCGCTTCAACCCCGGCAACTGGTGCAACCAGGCCGGCGCCGGACTGGGCGAGCGTCCGACGGTCGCTCCCGCCTCCGGTATCGACGCCTACTCCTGGATCAAGCCGCCCGGCGAGTCCGACGGCTCCAGCGAGCTGATCGACAACGACGAAGGCAAGGGCTTCGACGAGATGTGCGACCCCGACTACGAGGGCAACGTGCGCAACGGCAACAGCCCCTCGGGGGCGCTGCCGAACGCGCCGATCGCCGGCCACTGGTTCTCCGCGCAGTTCCAGGAGCTGCTGGCCAACGCCCACCCGTCGGTGTAACGAGAGGATGATGCACAACAGCTAGACCGCTCACTGCTCGCACAGCAGTCTGTGCCCCCGGGTCGGTGCCAGCCCGGGGGCACAGTGCTGTCCGGCTGCTGCGCTGCGCCGCGCTAGCGGGTGGTGACGGCCCCGCAGGAGAAGCGCGGCGTGCGCTCGGCGGCTAGAGGGAAGGCGGACCGCCCCGCACCGACCGGATGGCGCTCAGCCCCGTTGGGGCCAGGCGGTGGGCGCCCCCTCGGCGTAGGCCGCGCGGCGGTCCGCCTCGGGGGCGGCGTGGCGCTGCTGGTGCTGGTAGAAGTCGTCGGCGTCGGGACCGATACCGCCGGGAGCCCCCCGCTGCTGCGGCGGCGGCTGCTGCGGCTGCTGGGCGTGCCGCGCACCCTGGGTGCCCTGCGTACCCTGCGTACCTTCGGTGGAGAGGCCGTTGCGGGCCGCGGCGTCGGCGGTGTACTCGCTGAGCCGCGCGATCTCCTGGGAGAAGGCGTCGCTGGCCGCCTGCATCTGCACCTGCACCGCCCGGCAGAACGTCTGGATCCAGGCGACGCGGCGCTCCATCTCCTCCAGATCGGCGTCGTAGGAAGGCCCCGCGCTCTTGCGGTAGCCGCGCGCGGCCTCCTCGGCGGCCGCGCCCGCCTGGTCGCGGGCCTCGACCAGGATGTCCTCGGCCTGCTGGCGGGCCTGCTCGGTGAGTTGGCGGCAGTAGTCCTGAGCCTGGGCGACGTAGGCGTCGGCCTGCTGCTGAGCAGCCGACAGCAGGTTGACGGCGTCGGCCGGCGGCCCCTCGGCGTCGGCGGGTGAGGCGTTCTGCTCGCGGTAGCGCCTGCGCAGGCGGTCGATCTCGGCGCGCAGGCTGGCCTTCTCGGCGTCGCTGGCGGCGATGTCCTCGGCGACGCGACCCATGAACCGCCGCACCTCTTCCTCACTGAATCCACGCCGCCCGATCGGGGTCCGCGAGAACTCCTGTGCACGGACGCGCTCTGGACTCAGCCGTCGATGGGACCCGTTGGTCGATCCCGTGTCCTCGCGTGCGGTCACGGATTTCCTCCGCTCGTGCTGGTGGTGTCGAAGTCCTCGTAACGGATGCGCTCCGCTGGGATGCCCGCCGCAGCGAGGCGCTGCAGGGAGCCGTTGACCATCTCGGGCGAGCCGCACACATAGACGTCCTCCTGCGACCAGGGCCCGTAGCGCAGCGCGACGTCCACGGCGTCACCCGCCTCGGCCCCCGGTCGTGCCGGTTCGCGCGAGACGCACGGCACCACGCGCAACCACGGGCACTCGCCGGCCATCTCGTGCAGCGCCGGGTAGTCGTAGTGATCCCGAGCGTAGGGGGCGCCGACGAACAGGTGCGCCCGGCGCTGGGGGCCGCCTTGGGCCACCTGGGCGCGCATGGACTCCAGCATGGCCTTGAACGGGGCCAGGCCGGTGCCGCCGGCCACCATGAGCACGTCGCGGCCGCCGGTGAGGGTGAGACGATCGCCCACCGGTGCGCCCAATCGCAGCGTGTCGCCCGCCGCCACGCCCTGGACCAGGGCGGTGCTCAGCGGGCCGCCGCCCACGAGGCGGACGTGGAAGTCGATGGTGCCGTTGCGGCGCGGCGCGTTGGCGGGGGTGAAGTACCGCCACACGTTGGGCCGCAGGCGCGACTCCACCGCCAGGCTCTGGCCGGGCGTGTAGTCCAGCTGGTACTCCGGCTGCACGCACAGGGCCGCGATGTCGGCGGTGCGGCGCTCGTGCCAGACGACACGCGCGTCCCACCACGGTGGGGTCGTGGTGGCGGCCTCGTCGGCGGCCTCGGTCATCACCTTGGCCACCAGGCCGTAAGCCTCTTCCCAGTCCTCCGCCAGCTCGGGCGTCCATTCCGGGCCCAGGAAGTGCGACAGCGTGTGCAGCAACGCCTGGCCGACGGCCGGGTAGTGCTCGGCCACCACGGCGAACTTGCGGTGGTCGCGTCCGAGCTGCTGCAGGAACGGCACCAGCTCGTCGACCCGGTCGACGTCGGAGACGATCCTCCCCAGCGCTCCCACCAGGCGGTCGCGCTGGCCCGACATGCTCACGGGGAACAGCCGGCGGGTCTCGGGATGGGTCAGGAACAGTGTGGAGTAGAAGAACAGCGGCACTTCGTCGCCGTAGGCCGCGACCTTCTTCCAGCTGTCCTTCAGCCGCGTGACATCCACGTATCAGATCCTTACGGAGTGCACCCGGCGACCGGCGTGTCCGGTTCGGGCACGCGCCGGCGGGACTCGGGGCATGTTGCAGAAGTGGTCAGCGCACCTGCGCCGACCGGCACCGCATGCCGTGGCGGCGCGCGGGTCCGCGGGCGCGGAACGGCGCGGTGCCCGGCCGTGGTGCGCTCGGGCCTCCGCAGGGCGGCACCGCAGTGGTGGAGGGCCGCCGCTGGGAGTGTCCATACTGGGCGCGGCTCAGTCGGCCGCGGCAGAGGGCGTCTTGCTCGATCCTCCGACGATGTCGTGGGACAGGGGCGCGACGACCCCGATGATCTCGTCGACGGTGTCGGCGGGCACACCGGCACCCTTCAGCGACGCGACGAGGTGATCGGCGACCAGGTCGAAGTGGTGCTGCTCGATACCGCGACCGCGGTGGACCTCGTCCATGGCGCCGCCGTCGTAGACGTTCGGGCCCCCGAGTGCGGCGCTGAAGAACTCGACCTGGCGGCCCTTGAGCTTGGCCAGGTTGGATCCGGTGAAGAAACCTTCCAACTGCGGGTCGTCCATAATGCGCACGTACAGGTCGTCGACCACGGCGGCAATCGCCTCGTGGCCGCCGATGCGCTCGTAGATGCTGACGGAATCGTTCGTCACGATGGGCACCTCAAAGGAGTAAGGGGAGGGAAGGAGATGCGCGAGAGAACTCGGTGAGGAAGACTACAGAGGCCGTTACCGAATCGTCAAAGCATGTCCCGATTGTGGGTGTTTTCCGTGCTCATAGCGGACTTCCGCACCCTCGCGCGGGTGCACGCGCGCAGGATAATCGGCATTGACTTCCGGTGCTTCGTCCCGATTCGGGACCTCGGACCGATTGGCCGATGCCGTCGGCCGCTGGACATCCGCGCTGCCACCTGCAAGAGCGCTCACGCGGTTCTTCGCAGGAGAATACGGTCACGGAATGCATTCAACGCATACCATACCTTGATCACCGTTCGTATTTTTACCGAAAGTATCGGGTATTCACCCTCAGCGCCACGCGCTTTCAGCCGGTTTGCCGCGAACATCCGATTTCCGTGGTCCGGAGAACCGCGGGGATAAGCGCTGCGGAGCCCCGGCCTCGACGGATCCGCCTGCCCGCCGGACGCGTCCCGGCGGTCCACACGCAGGACACGCGGTCGCCCTCCGTGATGCAGCGGCGACACCGCAAGTGCCTCCACTGATCAGCGACCGCCACACACGGTGACTGCCGCCCCCACCTCAATCCGGCGGGGGACGCCCGTCGGCGTGATGGCCGAGGAAACCGGGACCGGCCAGGCCGAGGCGGGCGGTCTCGCTGCGATACAGACCGACCAGCTCGGCGGTCGGGACGGGCCGGCGGCAGGCGTCGGCGATGCCGCCCTGCGCGTGGGCCGACCACAGGCACGGCTCCACCACGATTCCGTGGGACGGCGCCACACCGACGACCTCCTCGCGCCAGCCGGGCCAGCGCAGGCCGCGGTAGAAGTGCTCCAGCCCGCCCCCCAGCACCCACGACAGCCACGCGCCGTGGCCGACCTCCAGCGGCTCCCACTCCAGCGTGTCGGGGCCGAAATAGGCGATCTCACCGGGGTCGCCGGGACGGCCCAGGCCCTCGGCCTCGGGGCCGTTGATCGCGAACACGCCGCCGAGCACGTCGTGCGCCACGACGAGGCCGCCCTCGGGCCGCCAGCCGGGTTCGGGATCGGCGGGGAAGCCGTTGACACGCGCCAGGCTGGGCAGGGCGTCGTGGGCGTCGGGACCCGCTCCGCCGAAGATCCGCACCCATCCGGAGTCCACCAGCAGCCCGCCGGAGTGCAGCGCGACGGCTCCAAGGGCGGAGCGGACGGTGAGCTGCAGCTGCAGCAGGCACGAGCGCCCGCGGCGGGGCCGTTCGGCGGGCAGCACGCGAACGGGCACGCCGCTGCGCGCGAACTCCTCCTGCAGCGCGGGCCAGGCGGACTCGTCGACGTCGACGAGCTCACTGAGGGCTCGCATGCCCCCATGATCCCATCGCGACGCCCGCCGCGGCAGGGGGTGAACACGGTGAATTCAGGGGGTGGCCTGCACAGACGCGCGAGAGCGCTCCCCGGTCGTGCGCTCTGGGGGACGCGCGGGCGCAGGGGGACGGCGGCCGGATCGGCGCGGGCGGTGCCGTGGGGCCCCGATACGCCGGGCGCCGGGCGCCGCGGAGGCCGACCGCCGCGAGATTCGGGAGGTTCGCGGAGTTATCAACGGCCCTACACGGGCACGTGTTTCCACTAACAAAAACCCAAAAAGAGCATACTTCGTAGTGAAGTGTCCGAATTGAGGCCCGTGGCCTAGGGCGGACGGACGGACGCAACCTTCGTCGACAGGGTGTTCGGAAGGCGGATCGCGGTACGTACGGCGAGCCTGAAGACCACCGTTTACCGCCGTTCATCGGATTCCACCCCGAACGGTGCGTCCGAATCGACGCGCGGGCTGTGGACACGCCCCGCCCGCCCGCCGCTGATATGCCATGATCTCAGTCGGACGCACGCGAGGACCGGCGCCGACAGGCCGGTGCGATGCGTGCCGGCCCCCCGTCCGCACTGGTCACACGGCGCGGGAACGACGGCGCCCACCGGCGGCCAGGTGAAAGGAAAATCCGATGCTCCAGAATCTCAGCCGCAGGCTCGGGCTCGATACGAACCCGTTCATCTTTTCGATTTCCGCGGGTTTGACGGTGGTGTTCGTCGTCGCGTCGATCGTGTTCACCGACACCATCGACGCCCTGTTCGGCGGCGCGTCGGCGTGGATCCTCACCAATCTCGGCTGGTTCTACATCCTGGGCGTCACGACGTTTCTCATCTTCCTCGTCGCGCTGGGCCTTACCCGGTACGGCCGCGTGCGGCTGGGCGCCAGCGACGAACAGCCCGAATACAGCACCCTGTCGTGGTTCGCCATGCTGTTCGCGGCGGGCATCGGCACCATCCTGATGTTCTGGGGCGTCGCCGAGCCCATCAGCCACTTCGCCAACCCGCCGCAGGGCAACGCCGATCCGCAGTCGGTCGCGGCCGCCGAGCAGGCCATGGGCTACACGCTGTACCACTTCGGTCTGCACACCTGGACGATCTTCTGCCTGCCCGCGCTGGCGTTCGCCTACTTCATCTACAAGCGCGGGCTGCCGGTGCGGGTGAGTTCCATCTTCCACCCCTTCCTCGGCGACCAGATCAACGGCCCGATCGGGCGGATCATCGACATCACGGCGGTCATGGGCACCCTGTTCGGCGTCGCGGTATCGCTGGGCCTGGGCACCCTGCAGATCAACAGCGGACTGTCCGCCCTCTTCGGCACGGCGGAGTCCAAGACCATGCAGGTGATCATCATCGGGGTGATCACCGCCGTCGCCGTCACGTCGGTGTCCCTCGGCCTCGACCGGGGCGTGCGGCGGCTGTCCAACGTCAACATCCTGCTGGCGGTCGGACTGCTGCTGTTCATCATCGCCACCGGGGCGCCGCTGTTCCTGATCCGGGGCGTCATCGAGAGCGTCGGCATCTACGCCAGCTGGCTGGTCCCGCTGTCGTTCTGGAACGACACCTTCGGCCACAGCGGCTGGCAGGGCGACTGGACCGTCTTCTACTGGGCGTGGACGATCACCTGGTCGCCGTTCGTGGGCATCTTCATCGCGCGCATCTCCAAAGGACGCACACTGCGCCAGTTCGTCTTCGGCGTGCTCGGTCTGCCCACGGCCTTCACCATCATCTGGTTCAGCGTCTTCGGACTCTCGGCCTTCGACATCCAGATGAACGGCCCCGGCGGGCTGGTGCGCGAGGTGGTCGATCAGGGGGACATCCCCGGCGCGCTCTTCGCGTTCCTGGAGAACTACCCGCTGACCACGCTGATCTCCGGCCTGGCCGTGGTGATCGTGGCGATCTTCTTCACGACGTCCTCGGACTCCGCTTCGCTGGTGATCGACATGCTCTGCTCGGGAACCGAGAAGGCCGGTCCCGTCCGCCAGCGGGTGTTCTGGGCCGTGACCGAGGGCGTCGTGGCGGCCACCCTGCTCGCGGCCACCGGCCAGGGCGGGCTGGACGCACTCACCACGGTCATCATCGTGGTCGGCCTGCCGTTCTTCGTGATGGGCTTTCTGATGATGATCGCGCTGATGCAGGCGCTGGCCAAGGACTGCCGACAGCCCCGCAGTCCGGAGATCACGGCCTGACGCTCGGCCGGCGCGGCGACTCCGGCCCTCGACCGGTGGAAGGTCGCGAGGACACCGCGGGAGCGCGCATGCGGGCGGCGTACGGGGGCGCGGGTGCGTGCGGGGGCGGCCGCCCGGGACGGTCGTCAGGACATCGAGTGCTGCGGCGCGCCCACGCCGGCGGGGGCGCGTACCGCGGTGGTGAAGTCGGCCCAGGTGATCATGGGGCCGGAGTACTCGGCGCCGTCCGGCTCGCAGCCGGTGTCGAAGATGCTGGTGTAGCCGCGCTCGGCGTAGCCGGGCCCGCCGGTGGCCGGCAGCCGGCCCCACTCCTTGGTCAGAGCGGCGGCGATGAAGAGCCCTCGACCGTCGGGGCGGTCGAAGTCGGGCGAAACCACGCGGGCCGCGGTGCGCGGGGCGTCGCTGCGGGGGCCCTCGTCGTGCACCTCCAGGTGCAGTGCGCCCGAGACCAGGCCGACGAGACTGATGAACACGGTGCCGCCGGGCTCGCCGGAGGCGCTGTGCCGGAGGGCGTTGCCGAAGAACTCGCTGACCACGAGTTCGACCGCGTCGGCGACGTCGGGAAACGGGCGCATGCGCGTGCGGGCCCAGAGCCGGGCCTCGCGGCACTCGCCAGGCGCACCGAGGAAAGTGCGGAACGCCTGCAGCGTATAGATTCCGACGTCGTCGTCCACTCCGTCGCACTGGGCCATATCGGGCCACCGCCTTAGGGTGCTTGTCGATCCCCGGGCAGGGAGGCGCCGACTGCCCGTTCGGGCCACCGGAACCGTCGCACCCGATAAGCCGGGAACGGATCCGCGCTTACTCCGGCCTCGGGCGGCGACGTAGTCTCACCGGCCCCAGAGGAACCACCATCCATCGTCGAATTCTGCCGCACTAGCGGCCCTCCGACAACCTCGTCCGCAGATTGTATACAGATTTTGCCGGTCGACGATCGTGAGCGCCATTGCCACCACTCGACCTCCCGGCCTGCCGCGAGTCTACGCGGGAGCGCTCCCAAGAGGCAGTCCGACAGCTCAAGATTTACCGAAGTCGGACTCGATCCGCTATCCGTCATTTGCCTGGTTTCGCTTCTCCAGACAAGTGCGCCGCCTTTTGTGTCAGCTTCCGTACCGCGCAGTGGATCCGGCGACGGAGAGGCCATCCCCGAGAATGGAAGTCGCCGCTGAACCGCCAGACTCCGTACCTCCGGGAGACGCCGTGCCCGTCCCGCTCGTCATCGACACCGACACCGCCCAAGACGACTGCGTCGCCCTGCTGGTAGGACTGCTCGACCCGGAGGCGGACCTGCGGGCCGTCACCATGGTGGCGGGCAACGTCGGCTTCGAGCGCCAACTCCGCAACGCCCTCCTCACCCTCAACGCCGCCGGGCGGCTGGGCGGGGTGCCGGTGCACGCCGGCTGCCGGCGCCCACTGATGCGGCCCCGGGTCGGCGCCGAGAACGTGCACGGCGACGGCGTCGGGGGATTGTCGATGGACGACGCCGACCGGGCCGCCGAGGACGAGCACGGCGTGGACGCGCTCGTCCGCCTGGCCGCCGAGCACGCAGGCGAACTCTCGGTCGTGGCGATCGGCCCGCTGACCAACATCGCCTCCGCCGCCCTCAAGGACCCCGCGTTCGCCGCGAACGTCAAGACCCTCTACATCATGGGCGGCTCCAACAACGGCCGCGGCAACATCACCCCCGCCGCCGAGTTCAACTTCTACGTGGACCCCGAAGCCGCCAAAGCGGTCTTCGCGGCGGGCTTCGAGATCGTCGTGGTGCCCTGGCACCCGCTCACTCTGGAGCGGGCGGTCTTCGGCCCCGCCGCGCTCGCCGGAATCGCGGAGCTGGGCACGCCGCTGGCGCGGTTCTTCACCCGCATCTGCGGGCCCACCCTGGAGTTCGACCGCAGCGTCGGCATCGACGGCACCACCCATCCCGACTCGCTGACCGCGGCGCTGCTGCTGCACCCCGAGCTCGTGCGCGCCAGCGGGCGCTACAACGTCGACGTGGAGACCAGCGGGGAGATCACCCGCGGGTACGCGGCGATGTCGTGGGGCGTACACGGCCTGGAGCCCAACGCCACGGTCGTGGAGGACGTCGACGCCGGCGGATTCCTGGACTACCTCACGAACCTCCTCGCCCGCCCTGTGGAGCCTCAGCGGCCCATCGCGGGGCTGTAGCCGCCCTTCCACGGCACGGGTGCGGGTCCGCTCGGCGACATCCTCCCAGGGGGTGCCGCACCTTCGAGCGGCTTCAGGCCATTCGCACGGCCAAGCCCTCGTAGTCCACCACGAGGCCGTCGCGGTCCACCGAGAACACGAACGCGCCGTCGGCGCTGTCGCGGTACTCGTAGCGCTCACGGCCCTCGGCCGGGTACAGGCGGGTGTAGCGCTGCCCCAAGCGCCGCACGCGCAGACTCGGCACGTCGATCCACACGGCGGAGACGTCGCGGTACTCGCCCGGGCCGAGCCCCAGCCGGCGGATCGGCAGCGTGTTGGTCAGCGGGGTGGCGGCGACGTCCACGTCCACGCAGCCGTCGAGTTCGGGGACCCGCTGCCCGTCGACCGACCAGCCGCCGGCCAGGCGTGCCAGCTCGACGGCGCTCGCGCCTCCGGCGGAGAGCACCTCCACCCGCGCGGTCCGGCTCACCCAGGCCAGGTCCGCGTGCACGGTGACCCGGGTGGAGAAGCGGCCCTGGTCTCCGGCGACGGTCTCGCCTGCCTCCAAACGGAACCCTCCGGGCTCGGCGAACACGGCGCCGACCCCGAGCCCGGCCGAGACGTCGACCCGCGACCAGGCGACCGGATCCGCGGATGTGGAGGACATGCACCCGTTCTACCGGTACGCCCGGTTACGCGCCAGAGGCCCGCTGTCGTCGGGGCCCGAGGGTGAGCACGGTCACCGCCGCCCGGCCACGGGATGCGCGTCGCTCAAGCGGGGACTATGCCGACACGCGCACTACGACCGGGCCGAATCCGCGGTTTCCGGTGACCGGACGCGGACGCGGAAACGACGGCGGCGCCGACGATCGGTAGAGCCCGAGATCCGGCCCGAAACAGTACGGCCGCGCCCCGCCGATCGCGCCGCACCGACGAGACGACGGCGGCCGCACACGCCCCTCGGGCGTATGCGGCCGCCGTTCGCTGCCGCCGTGAGGCGCCTCAGCGCCCCGCGGGGGTGGCGCCCGGGGAGCGGAACTCGCGCTCCACGCGGTCGAAGTCCTCCTCCATCTCGGTCGTCGTACGCCCGGCGTACTGGAAGACGAAGATGCCGATCAGGCTGACGATCACCGCGGGGACCATCGCGTACAGGCCCGTCTCCAGGGCGTCGACCGCGATCGGGCCGAGGCGGATGCCGTCGTTGTCGAGCACGTCCCACAGGATGGCGGTCGCGCCGCCGCCGATCATGCCCGCCAGCGCCGCGGCGCGGTTCATGTTGCGCCAGTAGAGCGAGAGCAGGATTACGGGGCCGAACCCGGCTCCGAACCCGGCCCAGGCGTAGCTGACCAGACCCATGATCGTGTTGTTGCCCGACAGCGCGATGGTGGCGGCCAGGATCGCGATCACGATGACCGCGGCGCGGCTGGTCCAGACCAGCGCCATGGCCGACATCCGGCCGCGCAGGAACAGGCGGAACCCGTCCTCGGTGACGGCCGAGGCGCCCACCAGCAGCTGGGAGTCGGCGGTGCTCATGACCGCGGCGAGGATCGCCGCGAGCAGCAGACCGGCGACCCACGGGCTGAGCAGTGCCTGGATCAGCTGGGCGAAGACCTGCTCGGGGTCGCCCAGGGGGTCCTGGAAGTACACGGCGCCGGTGAAGCCGAGGATCACCGCCATGACCATCGCGGTGATCGCCCAGGTGACGCTGATGGCGCCGGCCTTGCGGACGTCGGTGGCCGAGCGGATGCCCATGAACCGGGCGAGGATGTGCGGCTGGCCGAGGTAGCCCACGCCCCACGCCAGACCGGAGATGATCACCATGGGCGCCAGCGCGTCGCCCAGGCTGCCCTCGACGCCGCCGAGCACGTCGGCGAAGTCGCCGACCTCGCGGTCGGCGTCGGCGGTGACCGCGATGATGCCCACGATGGGGACGATGAGCAGCGCGATCCACATCATCACGGCCTGGAGCACGTCGGTGAGGCTCACCGCGAGGAATCCGCCGAGGAAGGTGTAGAGCACGACGATCGAGACGCCGACGATGATCGCGGCGCTGCTGGGCATGCCGAAGACCTGGTTGAACAGGCCGCCCATGGCCACGAGCCCGGAGGCCACGTAGAAGAGGTAGAACACCAGGATCAGCACCGCCGACACCAGGCGCAGCGCGCCGCTGCGGTCGGCGAAGCGGTTCTCCAGGTAGGACGACAGCGTCAGCGAGTCGGAGTCGCCGCCGCCGCGGGCGTCGGTGACGCGCTCGGTGTAGACGCGCAGCCGGCCGGCGATCAGCCACCAGCTCGCGGCGAAGCCGATACCCAGCCCCACGGCGATCCAGGCCTCACCCAGCCCGGAGAGGTAGATGGCGCCGGGAAGACCCAGCAGGAGCCACGCGCTGAAGTCGCTCGCGTTGGCGCTCAGCCCGGCGACCCAGCTGTTGAGCCTCCGGCCGCCGAGCACGAAGTCGGCCTGCGACCTCGTCCGGTTGTACACCCCGATACCGATGGCGATCATGACGACGAAGTACGCGGCGAATGTGGCGATCGACGCCAGCATCGACGTATCCAATCGGCTCCCCTTTCTGCGCTGGCCGGTCTACGGGCGATGAATGGATACTCGCGGCCGGTCCAGCCCCGGGGCAATGTCCGCAGTGAACTAGAGCCGCCTTCGATACCTCGTCGAGTTGTTCGCCGGGCACACTTGTCCGATCGCCGCACGGGAGACCACCGCGATTGTCGGATCGCACAGACATCATCCCAGACCAGAACAAAGCGGACATGGCGTGCGGTGACGAGCGCAGCGACCCCCGTGACCAGGCTTTCGACCGACCGGAACCGCCATCGGCGGGACCGGGCGGTGCGGCGGCACGCCCCGGAGTCGACGCCGGTGATCCGCCCCGGCTCCGGGGCGCGAAAACCGTGCGACACCGTCCACGACCGGATGGTAGGACGGGCGCCATGACTCTCCTGCACGTCTTCGACATGGACGGCACCCTCATCCACGGCACCAGCGCAGCCGTAGAGGTCGCGCGCGCCTGCGGGACCGAGACCGAACTGCTGGACCTGGAGCGCGCGTTCAGCGCCGGGGAGATCGACACCAAGGCGTTCGCGGCGACCCTGCACGCCATGTGGTCCGACCTCACCGAGGAGCACGTCCTCACCGAGGAGCACGTCGACCTGGCGTTCTCGGGCGCCCCCTTCCTCGACGGCATCGCCGAGGTGTGCGCCGACATCCGGGAGCGCGGCGAGCGCTCGATCGTCGTCACGATGTCCCCGGACTTCTTCGCCCGCAGGCTGCTCGACTTCGGCTTCGACGACGTCGCGGCCTCCCGGTTCCCGCCCCTGCCCTTCGCCCGCCCGCTGGACCCCGAAGCGATTCTCGTGCCCCAGGACAAGGTGCGCATCGTCGAGGAGAGCCGGGAGGCGGCCGGCATCCCGCTGCAGCGGTGTGTGGCCTACGGCGACTCCCGGTCCGACGCCCCGCTCTTCGGCCACGTCGCCCACAGTGTCGCCGTCAACGCCGACCGGCACCTCGCCGGGATCGCCCGTGCCGAATACAGCGGCACCAGCCTGCTGGAGGCCTACGCCCGCGCCCGGGAGTCGGTAGCGGCGGCCTGATCGGGTGGGCGCGCGACGTCCGCCCCCAACAGTCGTCGGAAGGCCGACGCGCCGTTCACCCCGGCTTGCCTGCCGCCCTGGGCGCACGCACCGCCGCCGGCCGGAGGGCGCGGGGCCCGCGGCGGCGGGTGGGCGGCGTCAGGGGCTGTCGGGGTGGCTGGAGGGTTTCCACTCGTCGAGCAGGCGGTCGAATGCGTCCTCGTCCAGCCCCAGGTCCACACGGATGCGGAACCTGGCACGCAGCAGCTCCAGCAGGAGGTCGTGGACGTAGGCCGTGACACCCTGGTGGCGGAAGCGCTCGATTCCCTGGGTGGCCCAGGTGTGGGCACCGGTGAGGTCGCCGTGGGCCTGGAGGGTCTCGGCGATGTGGATGAACGTCGGCAGGTTGCGCGGCCCCTCGGCGTGCAACCGCTCCAGTTGGGCGTAGGCGGAGTCGACCATGTCGAGCTCCAGAAGTGCGCCGGCCTGCAGGGCGCGGGCGTCGATGATGGTGGTGCCGCCGTCGTCGATGGCGCGCTGGTAGGCGGCCGAGGCGCGCTCGAACTCCTGGGCCATCTCCCACTGCTCGCCGGCACGCACGAAGATCTCCGCACGCGAGATCTCGCTGTCGGCGTCGACGCTGTTGGCCAGGCCGAGAAGCTCCAGGGCGACGTCGACATGGTCGCCGGACTGGACGGCACGGAATTCGAGCCTGTCGAGATCGGCCGTCGTCACGCGGGTCACTGCCACCCTCCCTCGCTCCCCAACATCGTCGATCCGCGGTGCGCGCCCTCGGCGCTCATCCTCTGGCCGCGCGCTCCAGCGCGCCCCAGAACCCCTGCCGCAAAGCGTCGCGGACCTCGTCGCGGAGCAGGAAGTCGATCGGTAGCGCGGATCCCTGCAGCAGGCGCGCCTCCAGGTCGGAAGGCATACGCGGGCGGCGCACCAGAACCGCCTCCATCCACAGCGCGGGGGCATCGCGGGCGATCGACTCGGCGAAGTCGTTCCCCTCACGGTGCGCGACATTCACCGCGTCCTCGATCGTGTTCGCGGGCGCCCTCCCGCCGGAGGCGGGGGGCGGCCCCAGGCTGGGGGTGGGGTCGGTTGAGGGGCCGTGCTGGATGCGGTGGTCGGGCTGGGGGCCAGTACCCCCGGCGGAACCGGACCGGGTTCCGCCGGGACTCCCGAAACGGGAGTCAGTCTCCGTACTGGCCCCAACCGTAGGGTTTGGGCCGCTGTTACCTCCGTACCCCGGGTTTTCGCCGGTGTGCCCGTATCGGGGGTCCGGTCCGGGAGGTGGCGTGTTCCGGGCTGGCGGCGGGTTCTCGCGCTCGTACTGATGACCGGCCATCGAGGTGTGCGCCCCGGTGGGATGCCCGTGGGCCGGATGGCCGCCGGTCGGGTACCCCTGCGCGGGGTAGCCCCCGCTGGGGTGGCCCGGCGCAGGTGGGCCCTGGTGGGGATACCCGCCGTTCGGGTTGTTCTGAGCGGGGTGGCCCGGGGCGGGATGGCCGCCGGTCGGCGGTCCCGGCTGGTGCTGCGGCGGCGCCTGGCGGGCCTGCGGCGGCTGCCCGTAGGGGTCCTGCACGCCGTAGGGGTCCTGCACGCCCCGCATGCCCGGGTGGCCGCCGGTGCTGGGCGGCATCTGGTAGCCGGACTCGGCGCCCGGCGGCTGGGCACCGGACATCCCGGCGTGCGCACCGGTACCGCCGACGTGCGGCGGCGTCTGGCCGCCCGAGGGGAAGCCGTTGGCGTCGATGGGGCCCGAGTGCGAGCTGCGCTGCGGCTCGGCGCCGCCCTGCGGGGCGAGGTGGTCGCCGCCGCGCTGCTCGGCGAGGGTCTGCTGCATCGCGCGCAGCTGGTCCATCGCACTGCCCGACATCGCCGGCTGCCCGCCGGTTCCGGCGAAGGCGGGCTCGTAGCCGCCCGAGTTGGCCGCCGCCGGCTCGACGCGGCCCGGCTGCGGGTTGGAGGCCACGGGCCGGCGCGGCATCTCCGGCGGGCTCTGCGAACGCCCGTTGCTCAGCGGCGCGGTCGTCTCGGCCGGGTCCTCCTCACCCACGCCCGTCAGCGGTGTGACGTGCGGGCGCAGGTGGCCGGCGCCGATCTCGATCAGGTCGTCGCACTCGCGGCGCAGCGCCCGCGAGATCGTCCAGTTCCCCTCGACCGAGATGTGCACGGCGGTGACGCGGACGCCCAGGTCCTGCACGTCCGACACGACCTGTGCCATGTCCTCGTCGGCGCTGACGAGGACCGCCTCGCACAGCACTCCTGTGCGCGCGAGGGTGGTCAGGTCCCGCTGGACGTAGCTTTCGACGCCCTCCCGTCTGCCCGGACGGATTCGCGCAGCCCTGAATTTGATACCGGGAATGTCCGCGATTCCGTCCTGCTCCTGGCTGCGGCGGCCGTCGGTGGTCGCCTCGTACCAGTAGCAGCGCAACAGCGGGAGCTGCGTGCGGTCGCGCGCAACTTCGTTGAGGAGTTGAGCCAGACCGGCGTAGTCCCATGACACGGAATCGCGGTTGCGGGTTCCGTGCACTGCCATCGCACCGTCGGCGAGGAGGTAGCCGGCGTCTACGAATAGCGCGCAGCGATCCACGCGACACCGCCCCTTCCCGTTGCTTCGTCTGCCGGAGCGATATCCACGCTCCCGGTCCTGCCGGCGTTCGGCACCGGGCCTATACCTAGGCCGCGCCACAGCCTAACCAAGTCTGCGCGGCTTTGTATGCCGCCCGCCACTCACCGTCGCCCCGCGGGCACGCGTCGGTCCAGGCCAGCGGCACACTGCGAGCCGACTGCATGCGGGCCGGCCCGGCGGCCGAAACCGGCGCGAAGGCCTGAGGGCTCCGCGCGCGGGGCGGGGCGAAGGCCCCCCGGTCCGCCTGACCCGGCGGAGCGGGGGCGCCCTGCTCGGCGAGGCCCGGCGGCTGGGCCCCCGGCCCGCTGCCCCCTCCGTTGCCCGGTCGAGCGGGCGGCGGGTTCGCAGGGGGGTCGGCGACCCCGGGCGGATCGAATCCGTCCTGCTGGAAGGGCGGCGGGTCGGCGGGCGGCTGAGCGGCGCCGGGCGGATTGAAGGCCGGCGGCTCCGGTGGGGCGGGGGACGCCGGTGCGTCCGGCGGCTCCTCGGGCTGCGGAGCCGGGGCCTCCGGCGGGGCGTCGGGCTGCGGCGGCGGTTCGGGGGCGGGCTCCTCCTCGGGCGGAGGCGCGCTGCTCGCCGCCTCGCGCGCAGGCGGCTCCTTGTCGTCCGACGCCGACGGCGGGTCGTCGGCGGGCGGGGCGTCGGGCTGCGGCGGCTCGGGGGCGGGCGGTTCGGGGGCGGGCGGCTCCGGCTGCGCGGGCGCCTCCGCGGCGGCCGGAGGGTCGGTCGACGGGGTGCTCTCCACCGGCTCCTCGTTGCTGACCAGTGCGAACGCCACCGCCGCGACCGTCGCCGCCACGGCCGTGCCGCCCGCCGCCTGCTGGACGTTCTCGGGCATCTGCTGCCACCAGCCGAAGACGCCGGCGGGGACCCCGCCCCCCGCGGCCAGGTAGCCTGCCGCGGCCGGACCGGCCACCAGCGGCAGCACGATCCCGCGCAGTCCGGCGTTGACGTCCGCCAGCTCGGCGCAGACCTCGCGGCAGTTGCCGCAATCGTCGAGGTGGCGGTCCACCGAGGAGGTCTCGCGCTTGGCGAGCCCGCCGCGCACGTAGGACCCGAGCTTGCCGACGGTCGGCCGGCAGGCCTCGGCGGCGCCGCCGGCCAGGTGCATCTGCAGGTAGGCCTGGCGCAGCCCTTCGCGCGCCCGGTAAGCCAGCGCCGCGACGCTGTTGGGGTTCATCCCCAGGTTGGGGGCGGCGTCGGCGGGCTTGTACCCCTCGATCTCCGTGTACCACAGCACCGCCTGCCAGCGCTCGGGCAGGGAGAGGTAGGCGCGGGCGATCAGCGAGCGCTCCAATCCGGCCACGGCCGGGTCGACGAAGGGTTCGCCGGAGTCGAAGACCTCCATGTCGTCGGTGGCGACCTGGCGCTTCTCCCCGCGGAACCTGTCGTAGACGACATGGCGCAGCGCCGTCAGCAGATAGGGCCGGAACCCGTCGGTGGGTCCGCCGCCGCGCCCCAGCACGGCCAATACGCGCGCGAAGGTCTCGGCGACGGCGTCGTCGACCTCGCTCTCGCTGCGGACGAGCTGGCGGGCCAGTCCGCGGGCCGCGCCCGTGTGGCGCGTGTAGAGCTCCTCGTAAGCGCCGGTGTCGCCGTCGCGAACCCGCGCGAGCAACTCGCTGTCTCCGATGAGCAGCTCTGCGTTTTCGCTTTGGGGTTCGGTCATGCGCCGCCCTTTTCGGATCGCTGTCCGCTATGCGGCCGATGCCTCGGGGGCCGAGGTGCACAGCGGGGCTGTCGAGTGCTGAGGGGGTCTCTGCTCCGCCGGATTACGAGGGGAGAGTGCGGCCGCAGAGAACGCCGTAGAAAAAATGTTCCCGCACTCGCGTCATAGCCGCCACCGAACTCCGTGAATAAGGGTGAAGGCGCCGCACGCGGCGCCGCGCACCTGGACGAGGGAGCAGAGCACAGATGTGGGGACGCGACACCGGCGGCTGCGACGTGGACGGCGACCTGGCGACGGGCCGCCGACTGCGGGACCTGTGGGCTCGGCGCAGTCGCGAGAGGCGCGGCGAGCCGCATGGCGACTGGTGGACACCGGCTGTCGAGGCGGTATGCACGGCGATCGTGCGCGGCGAGGGCCTGCCCGACGCCTGCGAGCGGCTCGGGCAGGCCCGGGCGCGCGCCGACATGTCCATCGGCGACACGCTTACCGACCTCGCCGCCCTGTTCGACGCCCTCGGCGGCGCCCAGCCCCCGTTCGACCTGATCACCGCGCTGGCGTCCGGGTGGGTCGACGGCGGCCGCTCCGGTGACGACTGCAGGGACCCGCTCACCGGGCTGGCCTCGGCCGCCTACCTGCGCACCCGCATCAGCGAGTTGTACCGGGGCGCCGGCGGCCCCGCCGGGCCGGCGGAGCACCGGCTGGTGGTCGTGGCGCTGCCCGAAGGGCTGGACCCCTGGCGGCGCACCGCGCGGCTGATCGTGCTCGGTCACGAGCTGAGCCGGTCCTTCACCGAAGGGGAGTCGCTGGCCCTGCTGGGCGGCAGCCGGATGGCGGTGCTGACCCCGGCCGCCGCCGGTTCGAAGGAGCGGCTGCACCGGCTGCACTCCGAGGTGTTCGCCGAGCACGGCGCACGAGTGTGGAGCCTCGCGCTGCCGCCGGGCTGCGGCGAGGCGCTGGCCCTGGTCGACGACGTGGGGAGACCGCCGCCTCTCTGAGAACCATTCCCAGCGCCGCCGGTCCCAGCGCGGTCCCGCTTGAGGGGGCGGGACCCGATCGGCGGCCCCCGGCCGACGCGCCCGTTGAGGGGCGGGCGGACAGGCCGGGAAGCCGGAGCACGGTCTCCGGCACAGCCACCGGCCAGGCGGCGGCCTTCTGGCCCCGAGGAGAAGGGCGGCCGCACCCGCCGGCCGGTGGCCGGGGCGCAGCAGCGCCCCGGGAGGCGCGTCCGCATGGGGAGGCGGACGCGCCTCCGCTACTCTTCGCGTTCGCAGAACCACGTACACGGACCGGAACTCCGGCAGTGCCGTCGCCGCAGCCCCTCGGGGCCCGCTCCGAGCGTTCCCTGAGCGTCGGCGACCGGGCGCATCAGAGCGTGCGCAGCAGCTCCAGGAGATCGGCCGCCACGGCCTCGGGTTCGGCTCCTCCCGCAGCACCCTGCGGTTCGGCGCCCGAGCGGTCCAGCACCGGCCAGCCGCGCAGCTCGGCCAGGCGCGCGCCGGCGGCCGGGCCGTCTGCGGTGAGCAGGTAGCCGCAGGGGGCGTCGGGCCAGTCGGCCACCATCGGCAGCGGCTCGGTGGCGAACGCCGCGGGGCGCTCACGCGCCGGGCCCGGCGCCTGCGGGACCGGAGCTTCGGTGCCGAGCTGGGTCGTACGCAGCTCGGCGCGGGTGCGCGAGCCCGGCTGGGGCAGCAGCGCGTCGACGAACAGGTAGCCGCCCACCGGCCGGTGGGCGGCGCGCTGGGCTGCGCCGATCTGCGGCAGCAGGGGCCCGGCCTCGCCATGCGCCGCCAGCACCACAGGGGCGGGCGGGGCGTGCCGGCGGATCTCCAGCGCGGCGCGGGCGATGTAGCGCGCCGCATAGGGCGGTCCGTCGTCGTCGGTGATCTCGGCCAGGTCCGCGTGCGCGCCCAGGCCGCGCAGCGCGTCGCGCACGCCGCGCAGTGCGTCGGGTTCCTCCAGCGGGCTGTGCAGCAGCACCAGGCCGGCCTGCGGGGCTGTCAGGGCCGGGTCTCTTCGACGAGCCAGTCGAGGTAGGCGGGGTTGCCGCCCTCGATGGGCACGGCGATGATCTCGGGGACCTCGTAGCGGTGCACCGACCGCAGGTGCTCGACCAGGTCGGGCAGGCGGTCGCGCGGGGTCTTCATCACCACGCGCCATTCCTGGTCGGCGCAGATCTCGCCCTCCCAGCGGTAGTAGCTGGTGATGGCCGCCTCGACCTGGGCGCACGCCACCAGGTTCCGGTCGACCACCGAGCGCGCGAGATCGTCCGCCGATTCGCGGGTGTCGCTGGTCGTCTCGACGCGCACGCTCGCGCCCGCGTCGCCGCGTTCCTCGGCCATCAGGGGCACTCCGATCCGCTGCTCGCCTCATCGCCGCCGCCGACGCCGACCCGCTGCCCTGGCGCTGCGAGCGGTGGCCCGCGCACTCTAGGCTCGGTGATCATGAGCGACCGCGACGAACTCCTTCGACACATCAACGATAAGGCCGTGGTGCACGGCCGGGTCACCCTCTCCTCGGGCGCGGAGGCCGACTACTACGTCGACCTGCGACAGGTGACCCTCGACGGCGCGAGCGCACCGCTGGTGGGCCGGGCGATGCTGGCGGCCACCGCCGATCTGGACTACGACGCGGTGGGCGGGCTGACTCTGGGCGCCGACCCGGTCGCCACGGCGATGCTGCACGCCGCCGCCGCGCAGGGGCGCCGCCTCGACGCGTTCGTGGTGCGCAAGGAGGGCAAGGCGCACGGACTGCAGCGCCGGATCGAGGGACCGGATGTGGCCGGGCGCCGCGTGCTGGCGGTGGAGGACACGTCGACGACGGGCGGTTCGGTGCTCACGGCGGTGGAGGCGCTGCGCGAAGCGGGGGCCCAGGTGGCCGGAGTCGCGGTCATCGTCGACCGCGGCGCCGGGGAGCGCGTGGCGGCGGAGGGGTTCGACTACCGGGCGGCGTTCCAGCCGGAGGAACTGCGTATCTGACGGCTTGCGGGTGCTGCGGGAGCCTCGGAGCCGGGCGCGGGGAAGAGGTCGGGGCGAGGGGACCTGGAGGGGTCGGCTCAGGGCTCCACGGAGAAGCTGTAGCCCGGGTCCTCGTCGGCGATGTCCCTGCGCTCTCCGTGGACGTAGACCTCGACTTCGCCGGGCTTTCCGATGGTCACGTTCAGAGGCTGCTCCTCGTCGAAGCTGAGGTGTTCGTCGGTCTTCAGGGTGGTGTCCGCGAGGACGTCGCCGCCGGGGACCCGCACGACCACGTCGCTGGACTCCCCGACGACCCTGACGTAGAGCACACCGGTCTCCACATCCTGGCCCTGGGGATCAGCGGTGGTACCTGCGTTCTCGGGTACTGCGGCGGAGTCGTTGTCCGAAGGCAGCGACTTGTAGAGGAAGAACCCGCCGAGGATCACCAGGGTGACGAAGAGCACGATAACGCCACCGATGGCCACCATCTGGGCTATGCCGCGCGGATCATTGCGATGTCGTCCCACGCTGCTGAATGTAGCGTGTACCACCGTCGTCTTTCGACGGTGGGAACGCAGTTATATACACGAACCGGGCCAGGGGCCGCATCCGGTCTGGTAAAAACACGTACAGTAATTATTCGCAACACAACGCCCTGAAGCGCCATGTCGGCCTATGACCCCGTTCGCCGGACGCCCGGGACCCGCCGCACAGCCCCCGGTTTGGTCTAGACCTTTCGTTCCGCCGCTGACTTCGCGATACTTGCCCCGGCAACCCACTGGGTATTTCCGCAAGAGACGCGGTTCCGCGGAGACCGCCGGGGCCGCTCGTACGACACTCCAGGCCAACCAGGGAGTCAACACCATGCCTATCGCTACCCCCGAGGTCTACACGGAGATGCTGGACCGCGCGAAGACGCAGGGCTTCGCCTACCCGGCAATCAACGTGACCTCCAGCCAGACCCTCCACGCCGCGTTGCGCGGCTTCGCGGAGGCCGAGAGCGACGGCATCATCCAGGTCTCCACCGGCGGCGCGGAGTTCCTCGCCGGTGCCACGGTCAAGGACATGGTCACCGGTTCGATCGCCCTCGCCGAGTACGCCCGCATCGTCGCCGAGAAGTACTCGGTCAACATCGCGCTGCACACCGACCACTGCCCCAAGGACAAGCTCGACGGCTTCGTCCGGCCCCTGCTGCGCGAGTCCTCCGAGCGCGTGGCCCGAGGGCAGCAGCCGCTGTTCCAGTCGCACATGTGGGACGGCTCGGCCGTGGAGCTCGAGGAGAACCTGCAGATCGCCGAAGAGCTGCTGGCCGCCTCCAACGCCGCGCGCACCATTCTGGAGATCGAGGTCGGTGTCGTCGGCGGCGAAGAGGACGGCGTCGTCGGCGAGATCAACGAGAAGCTCTACACGACGCCCGGCGATGCGCTGCGCACCGCCGAGGTGCTGGGCACCGGCGACAAGGGCTACTACATGACCGCCCTGACCTTCGGCAACGTGCACGGCGTCTACAAGCCGGGGCACGTCAAGCTGCGCCCCGAGGTCCTCAAGGAGGCCCAGGAGGCCGTGGCCGAGAAGCACGGCAAGGCGAAGCCCTTCGACTTCGTCTTCCACGGCGGATCGGGCTCCACACTGGAGGAGATCCACGCGGCCATCGACTACGGCGTCGTGAAGATGAACATCGACACCGACACGCAGTACGCCTTCACCCGGCCGATCGCCGACCACATGTTCACCAACTACGACGGTGTCCTCAAGGTCGACGGCGACGTCGGCAACAAGAAGGCCTACGACCCGCGCGCCTACGGCAAGGCGGCCGAGGCCGGCATGGCCGCGCGCGTGGTCGAGGGCTGCCAGCAGCTGAAGTCCGCGGGTATGAAGATGAAGTAGCAGCCCGTAGAGACCGGTCCCTGGTTCCCCACGAATCAGGGGCCAACGCGTGCCCGGCCGCCACACATCCATGGGCGGACGCGGGCGGCCGGGCACGCCCCCTGATCCGCCGGCGCAGCTTTCGAGCGCTGGCAGGATGGGGGGCATGGACCTGCAACAGAACCTGCTCGGCGAGCCGCCCGCCACTCACCTTCCCGACGAGCCCGAGGCCGCCGAGGCGCTGGCCGAGGGCACCGACCCGACCGACGTCGCCGCGCGCTTCCCGGCCTACTCGGCTGCGTGGGCCGCCCTGGCCGAGCGCGCCTTCGAGGCCGGTGAGGACGTGGCCGCCTACGCCTACGCGCGCACCGGCTACCACCGCAGCCTGGACCAGCTCCGGCGCGCCGGTTGGAAGGGCCACGGCCCCGTCCCGTGGGAGCACGAGCCCAACCGCGGCTTCCTGCGCTCGCTTGCCATGCTTGCCGCCGCGGCCGACGCGATCGGGGAGTCCGACGAGGCCGAGCGCTGCTCGACCTTCCTGCGCGACAGCAGCCCGACTGCGGCCCAGGAGCTGGGGGTCTGAGCCGCTGAAAGGGCGGCGGGCCCGGGAAAGACCGGGACCGCAGCTCAGCCGCCCTGCGCGGGCCCTGCTCCCTTAACGGTCCCGTGCGGGTCGTGTACGCTCAATACGCAAGGGCCCCTGTCGCTTGCTTGCGCCAGGGGCTTGCTCATGTGCGGTGCACCGCGATCATCTACACCCGGTCGGACGAATGAAGAGGTAGACCCGGATGCCGGCGATCACACTCGTTGGAGCCCAGTGGGGAGACGAGGGCAAGGGGAAGGCCACCGACCTGGTCGGGAATCGGGTCGACTACGTGGTCCGCTACCAGGGGGGCAACAACGCCGGGCACACCGTGGTCATCGGCGACCAGAAGTACGCCCTGCACCTGCTGCCGGCGGGCATCCTCTCCCCCGACGTCGTGCCGGTCATCGCCAACGGCGTGGTGATCGATCCGGCGGTGCTGTTCGAGGAGCTGCGCGGCCTGCGTGAGCGCGGTGTGAGCACCGAGCGGCTGCTGATCTCGGCCAACGCGCACATGATCATGCCCTACCACCGGGCCCTGGACAAGGTGACCGAGCGCTTCCTGGGCAAAGGCCGAATCGGCACCACCGGGCGCGGCATCGGCCCCACCTACGCCGACAAGATCTCCCGCACCGGCATCCGCGTGCAGGACATGTTCGACCCCAAGATCCTGCGCCAGAAGCTCGAACTCGCGCTGCACGACAAGAACCAGGTGCTGACCAAGGTCTTCAACCGCCGCGGCGTGGAGCTGGAGCAGGTCTTCGACGAGTACATGGAGTACGCCGAGGAACTGCGCCCCTTCGTCGCCGACACCTCGCTGGAGCTCAACCGGGCGCTGGATGCGGGCAAGACCGTCTACCTCGAGGGATCCCAGGGCACGCTGCTGGACATCGACCACGGCACCTACCCGTTCGTGACGTCCTCCTCGCCGACCTCCGGCGGTGCGTGCGCGGGCGCGGGCATCGGCCCCACCCGCATCGACAAGGTCGTTGGCATCATCAAGGCCTACACGACCCGCGTCGGCTCGGGCCCCTTCCCCACCGAACTGCACGACGAGTGGGGCGACTGGCTGCGCCAGAAGGGCGGCGAGTACGGCGTGACCACCGGGCGCAACCGTCGCTGCGGATGGTTCGACGCGCCCATCGCCCGCTACGCCACGCGCATCAACGGCATCACCGACTTCTTCTTGACCAAGCTCGACGTCCTCTCGGGCTTGGAGCGCATCCCGGTGTGCGTCGGCTACCAGGCCAACGGCACCCGCTACGACGAGATCCCGATGACCCAGACGGAATTCCACCACGCGGTCCCGGTCTACGAGTACCTTGACGGCTGGAACGAGGACATCTCCCACGCGCGGGCGTTCGAGGAGCTTCCCAAGACCGCGCAGGCCTACGTGCGTACTCTGGAGGAGATGGCCGGAGCCCCGATGTCCGCGATCGGGGTCGGTCCGGGGCGCGACCAGACCCTTGAGCTGCGCTCCCTGGTCTGACCCTGGCGATCTGCCCCCTACTCTCCCCACGACAAACAAAGGGTCCGTGAAGTGAAAGCCCTGGTCCTCGGCGGCGGTGGCCGCGAGCATGCCCTGGTCCGCGCCCTGTCACTCGATCCCGGGGTGACCGATCTCCACTGCGCCCCCGGAAATCCCGGCACTTCCGAGCACGCCGACAACCACGTGATCAACCCCGTCGACGGCCTCGCGGTGACCGAACTCGCCGCCAGGATCGGTGCGGAGCTGGTGGTCATCGGCCCGGAGGCCCCGCTGGTGGCCGGCGTGGCCGACGCCCTGCGCGATCGCGGCATCCCGGTCTTCGGCCCCGACCAGCAGGCCGCCCGGCTGGAGGGCTCCAAGGGCTTCGCCAAGGAGGTCATGGAGGCCGCCGGGGTGCCCACCGCGCGCTCCCGGCTGTGCCGCTCACCCGGTCAGGCCGCCGAGGCGCTCGACGCGTTCGGGCCGCCCTATGTGGTCAAGGACGACGGCCTGGCCGCGGGCAAGGGCGTCGTGGTCACCGAGGACCGCGCCGAGGCCGAGCGCCACGCGCGCGAATGCGGCCGCGTCGTGGTCGAGGAGTACCTGGACGGCCCCGAGGTCTCGCTGTTCGTGCTCAGCGACGGCGCCCACGCGCTGCCGATGCTGCCCGCCCAGGACTTCAAGCGCGCCTACAACGGCGATCTCGGACCCAACACCGGCGGCATGGGCGCCTACGCGCCGGTCTCCTGGGCGCCCGAGGGCATGGTCGACGAGGTCATGGAGACCGCCGTGGGCCCCACACTGACCGAGATGGCGCGCCGCGGCACGCGCTACCAGGGCCTGCTGTATGTGGGCCTGGCCCTGACATCCGAGGGCCCGCGCGTGGTGGAGTTCAACGCGCGCTTCGGCGACCCGGAGTGCCAGGTGGTGCTGGACCGGCTGGCCACCCCCATCGGCGGAATGCTGCAGGCCGCCGACGTCGGCGGGCTGAGCCCCAACACCAAGCTGGAGTGGCGCGGCGGCGCGGCCGTGACCGTCGTGCTCGCCGCCGAGAACTACCCGGGCGAGCCCGCCAAGGGCGACCCGATATCCGGCATCGAGGCGGCATCGGCCCTCGACGGCGCCTACGTGCTGCACGCGGGGACCGCTTGGAGCGGAGTGCGCGATCTCACCTCCGCCGGCGGGCGCGTGCTCAACGTGGTGGGCACCGGCGACACCCTCGCGCGGGCCCGCGAACGCGCCTACCAGGCGGCCGAGCGCATCGAGCTGCGCGGCTCGTTCTACCGCACCGACATCGCCGAGCGCGCGGCGGGCGACGCCGGGTAGGTCCTGTTCAGGAGATCTCGGGCGTTCCCGGGGGGCGTGGACCCCCGGGAACCCGTGGAACCGGCCACCGCAGAGGTTGCGGCAAGGGGGCGCAGCCCACCCCCCTGCACGCCCGTGCGATGGATCCCCTCCCACCCCCTGCACGCCCGTGCCATGGCACGTGTGCCCGCAGCGCCTGCGAAAATGAGCGGGTGATCGAGCGCTATACCCTTCCGCAGATGGGGCGGGTCTTCTCCGACGCCCACAAATACGAACTCTGGTGCCAGGTCGAGACCCTGGTGCTGGAGGCCCACGCGGCCGACGGGACCGTGCCCGCCGAGGTGGTGGAACCGGTACGCGACGCGCCGCCGCCCACCGCGGAGCGGGTCGCCGAGATCGAGGCGGTGACCCAGCACGACGTCATCGCGTTCCTGACCGCCTGGGCCGACAACACCGAGCCGCGCGAGGCCGCGGCCTGGGTGCACTTCGGGATGACCTCCTCGGACCTGCTGGACACCGCGCTTGCCGCACAGCTGGTCGAGGCCACCGACATCCTGCTGGACAAAGCCGACACGCTGGTGGCGGCGCTGCGCGACCACGCGCTGGAGCACAGGGCCACCCTGCGCGTGGGCCGTACGCACGGCATCCACGGCGAGCCCGACGTGTGGGGCCACCGGGTCGCCGACTTCGCCTTCGGCCTGGCCCGCTCCCGCGACCGGCTGCGCCGCGCCCGCGAAGCGGTGGGCGTGATGGCCGTTTCCGGCCCTGTGGGCACCTACTCCAACATCGACCCGAGCGTGGAGTCCTACGTCGCCGAGCGCATGGGACTGCGCACCGCCGACGTGTCGACGCAGGTGGTGCTGCGCGACGGCATCTCCGAATGGGTCTCGTGCCTGGCCATCACGGCCACCGTGTGCGAGGCGATCGCGCTGGAGGTGCGCCACGGCCAGCGCACGGAGGTGCGCGAGCTGTGGGAGCCCTTCGGCAAGGGCCAGAAGGGCTCCAGCGCCATGCCGCACAAGAAGAACCCGATCCTCTCCGAGCGGATCTGCGGCATGGCCCGCAACGTGCGCGCCCAGGTCGTGCCGGTGATGGAGGGCATCCCGCTGTGGCACGAGCGGGACATCTCCCACTCCTCCACCGAGCGGATCTCGCTGCCGGACGCCGCGATCGCCACCGACTACCTGCTGCACCTGACCACACGTCTGGTCAGCGGCCTGGTCGTGGACACCGACCGGATGCGCGCCAATCTCGACTCCACTCACGGGCTGATCTACTCCTCCACCGTGGTCTCGGAGCTGATCGATACCGGCGCCTCGCGTGAGGACGTCTACGCGCTCGTGCAAGCCGCCGCCATGCGCACGTGGGAGGCGGGCACGTCGTTCCGCGAGACGCTGCGCGAGGAGGCCGCCCAGCGCGGCGTCGCCCTGGACGAGGAGCGGCTGGACGAGGTCTGCCGGCCCGAGCGGTTCGTGCGGCACCTGGACGGGCTCTTCGACCGCCTCGCCAAGCTGAGCTGACCTCGGCGTGAGCCCGTTGGCGGCGGGCTGCGCGTGCGCACGTGCAGGCGTGCGTGCAGGCGTGTGTGCGCCTGCGCGTGCCGTTGCGCGTGCGCCCGGTCGGACCGGGGCTCAGCGGCCCCGTGTGCAACCTTGGACGGCGCTTGACCGTCGCCCGACCCGGCCCGGCGCCGCCGGCGCCCGCCGCAGCGGTGCGGCAAGCCCCACAGTCGCCGACGAATCTGCCCGCCTACAGGCGTTCCGGCTGCACGAAAGCGCCGGTCACCGGATTGCGGGCGCCGCACCGGGCGCTTTCGCACCGTCGGCGCGCCGGTGATCCCGGCCACGGTGTCAGCGAACGCAACACGCAGGACATACAGTGGTATCCGTCCTTTGCCCGGACGCCGGGAAGCCCAGCACAGCGCAAAGGGCGCCCCAACAACCCGCCATCTCCGGAACCGGCGCACCGATCCCGGGACTCCGCCCGACTGGCCGCAATCGGCATGACGATCGCTTCTGCGGGCACACGACCGGTAGTGCCAGTCAGCGCCATGACCCCGAGCCCGGACACCCTGCGATGGCTACCAGGTTGAGCCCGCCTCGTCGGAACGCTCCGCCTGCGATCCGCGTCTGAGAGCGCACCCATCCGACGAGAACGACCCCTATACCTACATCGCCTCACGAAGGAGCACATGAGCATGGGCCAGGAGGTTCGTTACCGCGTCCGCGGCGGCCGTCCCCTTAACGGAACGGCGTTCATCCAGGGCGCGAAGAACGCCGTGCTGCCGATGATCGGCGCCGCCCTGCTCGCGGCCAAGGGACGCACGGTACTTCGCAACGTCCCGATGATCGAGGACGTCCACCGCGCACTGGAGCTCGCCGAGCACATCGGGGCCAAGGTGGAATTCCACGAGGCCGAGCGCACGGTGGTGATCGACGCCTCCCAGCTCAACGACCCCGAGCGCGCCGTCCTGCCTGCCGACATCGCCTCCCGGTTCCGGGGGTCGGTGCTGTTCGTCCCCGCGCTGATGCACCGCATGGGCCGCGCCAGGATCGAGGGCGTGGGCGGCTGCAACCTCGGCAGCCGCAAACTCGACTTCCACTACCGGGGCTTCGCCCGCCTGGGCGCCGAGGTCACCGAGGACAACGAGCGCAATCACATCAACGTCGACGCAGGCAACCTGCGCGGGGGCCACCTCTACCTGGACACCCCCTCCCACACCGGCACCGAGAACCTCATCATGGCCGCCGTGCTGACCAAGGGCACCACGGTCATCGAGCACGCGGCCCTGGAGCCCGAGGTCCTCGACGTCATCGAGTTCCTGTCGCGCATGGGCGCCAAGATCAGCGGCGGCGGCACCGGCTTCATCACCGTCGAGGGGGTCGACGAACTCACCGCGGTCGAGCACACCATCATGTCCGACCGCATCGACGCCGGCGTCTTCGCGATGATGGCCGCAGCCACCGGCGGCGAGGTCAGCCTCGTCGGCGCCCACCTGGAGCACCTGGGCGTCGCCCGCTGGAAGCTGGAGCAGATGGGTGTGGAGTTCTCCCAGCAGGGCGCGGTACTGCACGTACGCCGCGACGCCGGCTCCCCGCTGCGTCCCATCAACGCCGTCACCTCTCCCTACCCCGGCTTCGCCACCGACCTGCAGTCGCCGCTGATGGCGCTGGCCACCATGGCCGAGGGCGAGAGCTACCTGCACGAGGCCATCTACGACGGCCGGTTCGCGCTGGCCGACGAGCTGACCAAGATGGGGGCGAAGATCGAGGTCGACGGAACCCGCGCCATCGTCCACGGCCACACGGCACTGCGCGGCACCCCCGTCGTCGCCCACGACCTGCGCACCGGCGCCGCACTGGTGCTTGCCGGACTGGTCGCCGAGGGGGAGACTGTGATCGCACCCGGCTACCTGGTCGATCGCGGCCACGCTCAGTTCGCCAAGCGCCTCGCCGCTCTGGGCGCCGACGTCCAGCGCGAAGGCGCCGAATAAACACTGAAACCGCAGATCAGCCGGGGTGGGAGGAGTGCCTCCCACCCGGGCTTTCGGCGTTCTGTGTGAAACGATCTTCATTCGCCCCGCACAATGGGTACGATCTCGGCAACCATGCCGTGACAGGGAACAGGTTCGGGAAACCAGTGGGCGCACATAGTGAAGAGCGTGGAATGGTAGCGGGGAGCAGCCCGAGGTGAGTGCGCAGCGAACTGGCGATCTGACGATTGGTGTCATCGGTCCGCATGAAGTCGTCGAGCGCGTCATGCTCATGGGACCGGGGTCTACGGGACCGCTCAACGCCAGACTGATCGCCGCCGCGTATCGAGATGAGCAAGAGGCGACCGACAAGGTGCTGCGCCTGGGTTCGGCGATCGACGCATATCTGTTCGCCAGCCCCGTCCCTTATGAGTTCGCACGGAAGGCCGGCGTGCTGACCATGCCCGCCACCTACGTGCCTCTGGGCGGAGCCAGCCTTCACGAGGCCCTGCTGCGGGCGACCTTGGACGAGCGGCTCGATCCCACCCGGGCCAGCCTCGACGTCCTCAGCCGCACCGACGTCGTCGAAGCCTATTCCGAGGTCGACCTGCCCGTCGACGGCATCCACGTGCACGAGGAACTCACCAGCATCGCCCAGCTGACCTCGTTCCACGAGGGCCTGTGGCGACGCAAGTCCACCCGGATGGCGATCACGTGCGTGCGCGGAGTCGCCGAGCGGCTGGAGTCGATGGGCGTGCCCGCGATGCGGCTCCGCCCCACCAACGCCGGGGTCCGCAGCGCGCTGCAGACCGCCGGCCTCCTGGGCGCCCACCACCGGCTGGAAGAGGCGCAGCTGGGCGTGGTCATCGTCGACGTCCCCACTCTGCGCGACTCCTCGCGACGCTCGACTCCCCGCTACTGGCGCGACGAGCTGCGGCTGTCGCTCCAGCGCCTGCTGCTGCAGGAAGCGCACCGGATCAACGCCACGGCGCACCCGGTCGACGACCACACCTTCATGGTCACCGCCACCCGCGGGTCGCTCGTCAGCGCGACCGAGGGGTTCCGCCAGCCCCCGTTCGTCGAGCGGATCAAGGCCGAACTGGGCATCGCGATCGAGGTCGGCATCGGCATGGGCCGCACGACCCAGGACGCCGAGGCCCACGCGCGCGCGGCGCTGAGCCGCGCACAGGCTACCCGGCAGAGCTTCGCGGTCGACCGGGAAGGGCGGTCGCTGGTGCCCGCACAGCGCGCACCTCAGCGCCAGGCGGCCGAACCTCTGCGCACCAAGGGCCGCGAGACCCTGCTGCGCCTCTCGGAGAAGATCGCCGAGGAGGACGGCCCGCTGGTGGTCGACGCGGAGAACGCCGGGCGGATGCTGGGTGTCACCCCGCGCACGGCCCGGCGGCTGCTGCGCACACTGGTCGAGGAAGGCCTGGCCTGGCCGCTGCCGCCCAACCGCACCCTGCAGCCGGGGCGGCCGCGCCAGCTCTACCGGCTGATCCTGGAGAAGCTGGACAAGGACAAGGCGAGCAAGTAGCGACGTGTACGCGTAGGGGCCGG
>NZ_JROO01000047.1 GCF_000826685.1 Streptomonospora alba | reverse complement strand
CGCGGGATGCGCATCGAACTCGGAGAGATCGAGCACGCGCTCACCACCGCGCCCGAGGTCGCCGGCGCCGTCGTCACCGCCGAGCGCACCGCCGCGGGCGCCGACCGGATCACCGGCTACGTCACCCCCGCCGACGCCGCCGACCCGGACCCCGATGCGCTGCTGCGGCGACTCGCGGCACGGCTGCCCGAGCACATGGTCCCCGCCGCGATCACGGTGCTCGACGCCTTCCCGCTGACCGCCAACGGCAAGCTGGACCGCGCCGCCCTGCCCGACCCCGACCCCGGCGCAGGCGCCGCAGCGGGGCGGGAGGCCCGGGGCTCCCGGGAGGAGCTGCTCGCCGGGCTGTTCGCCGAGCTGCTCGGGCTGGACCGCGTCGGCGCCGAAGACGGGTTCTTCGCACTCGGCGGCGACAGCATCCTCGCCATCCAGCTCGTCGGCCGCGCCCGCGCCGGCGGCCTGGAGCTCACCCCGGCCGACGTTTTCACCGAGCAGACGCCGCAGCGCCTCGCCCTGGCCGCCGCGCCCGTCGGCGACCCCGCCGGCGCCGGTCCGCACCCCGGCGGAGCCGACGACGGCACCGGCGACGTCGAGCCGACCCCCGTCATGCACTGGCTGCGCGAACGCGGCGGCCCCCTCGAACGGTTCAGCCAGGCCACCGCGGTGCACACGCCCGCCGGCGCCGACGCCGACCGCCTGGCCGCCGTCCTCCAGGCGGTGCTGGACACCCACGCCATGCTGCGCGCACGGCTGCACACCGGCGCCGAAGGCTGGCGGCTGCACGTCGCCGAGCCCGGCTCCGTCGCGGCCGCCGACGTGCTCACCCGGCGCGACTCCGCAGGGCTGGACGAGGAGGGGCTCGCGCGAGCGGCCGCCGACGAAGCCGACGCGGCCCAGGAGCGGCTCGACCCGCACACCGGGGCGATGGTGCGTGCCGTGTGGCTGGACCGAGGAGCCGCCCCCGGGCGCCTGGTGCTGGTGGTGCACCACCTCGCCGTCGACGGCGTCTCCTGGCACATCCTGCGCGCCGGACTCGCCGCCGCCTGGCGCGAGGTCTCCCGCGGCCGCCCGCCCGCCCTCCCGGCGCCGCACACCTCCTACGCGCGCTGGTCGCAGCACCTGCGGACCGAAGCCCGGGCCGAACGCCGCACCGCCGAACTCGCCGCCTGGCAGCAGATCACCGCCGCCGACGGCGGCACCGAGCCGTTCGGGCGGTGCGACCCCGACCGCGACACCGCCGCGACGCTGCGCCGCATCACCGTCACGCTGCCCACGGCCGACACCGAGGCCCTGCTCACCCGGGTCCCCGAGATGTTCCACACCGGTATCGAGGACGTGCTGCTCAGCGCGCTCGCGCTGGCCGTAGCCCAATGGCGCGCCTCCCACGACGGCGGCGCGGAGCGCACCGGCGCGGTGCTGCGGCTCGCCTTGGAGGGCCACGGCCGCGAGCAGCACCTGTTCGGCGGCACCGACGTATCGGGCACCGTCGGCTGGTTCACCGCCGTCCACCCCGCGCGCCTGGACGTCAGCGGTCTGGACCCCGACCAGGCCCGAACGGGCGGGCCGGCTGCCGGCGACGCCCTCAAGCGGGTCAAGGAGCAGCTGCGCTCCCGCCCCGGCGACGGCGGGATCGGCTACGGCCTGCTGCGCCACCTCAACCCCGACACCGCGGGCGCGCTGGCCGCCGCCCCCGAACCGCCGCTGCTGTTCAACTACCTCGGCCGGGTCGCGGTCGCCGGCGAGCACGAGCCCTGGGCCGTGGCACCCGAAACCGCGGCGCTGCCGCCGGGGATCGACCTCCGCATGCCCGTGCGCCACCCGCTGGAGTTCAACGCCCTCACCCGCGACGGCGCCGAGGGCCCCGAGCTGACCGCCACTGTGGCCTGGCCCCGGCGGCTGCTGAGCGAGCACGACGTGCGCCTCCTCGCCGACTTCTGGTTCGCCCAGCTCGGCGGCCTCGTCGCCCACACCGGCTCCTCGGGGGCGGGCGGACACACCCCCTCCGACCTGGCCCTACCGGACCTCGATCAAAGCGAGATCGACGAATTCGAAGCAGAGTGGAGGCTCACGTGAGCAACGCATCCGGCCTGGAGGACATCCTGCCGCTGACGCCGCTCCAGGAAGGGCTGCTGTTCCAGAGCCAGCTCGACGCCGAAGGCGCCGACGTCTACAACGTCCAGATCGCGCTGGAACTCGACGGCGAGCTGGAGTCCGAGCGGCTGCACGCCGCCGCCGACGCTCTGCTGCGGCGCCACCCCAACGTCCGCGCGGCGTTCCGGCGCCGCAAGAACGGGCAGGCGGCCGCACTCGTGGGCACCGACGTGCCCGCCGACTGGTCGCAGACCGACCTGACGGGCCTCGACGCCGCCGGCCAGGAGGCCGAGCTGGAACGCCTGCGCGACGAGCAGCGCCGCAGGCGCTTCGACCTCGCACACCCGCCGCTGATCCGCTTCGTCCTGGTGCGCCGGGCGCCCCGAAACCACGTGCTGGTGCTCACCCACCACCACATCGTGCTCGACGGCTGGTCGCTGCCGCTGCTGGTGCGCGACCTGTTCCGGCTCTATGCCGCCGACGGGGCCCCGCTGCCGCGCGCCGCGCCGTTTCGCGGCTACCTGTCCTGGCTCGCCCGCCAGGACGTCGACGCGGCGCTGAAGGCCTGGCGGGCGTCCCTTGCGGGGGTGGAGGGCGCCACGCGCGTCGCCGACGCCTTCGACCGAGCCGCCGAGCCCGAGCGCACGGCGGGCGATGAGGCGCACCCCCGCGGTCTCACCCGCGAGGTGTCCGCCGAACTGACCACCGCGGTCCGCGACCTGGCGCGCACCCACGGCGTCACGCTCAACACCGTGCTCCAGGCGGCCTGGGGGATGGTGCTGGGCCACCTGCTCGACAGCCGCGACGTCGTCTTCGGCGCCGCCGTCTCCGGCCGCCCCCCTGAGCTGGACGGCGCCCAGGACATGGTCGGGCTGTTCGTCAACACCGTCCCGGTGCGGGTGCGCGTGCGCCCGGCCGAGAGCGCCGCCGGCCTGCTCGCGCGCCTGCGCGACGAGCAGGCCGCCCTGCTCGACCACGGCCACGTCGGCCTCGCCGACATCCAGCGCGCGGCAGGCGTGCCGGAACTGTTCGACACCATGATGGCGGTGGAGAACTACCCGGTCGAGGGCACCGACCCCGCCGCCGACGTGCCCGGCCTGCGCGCCCGGGTGCTGGGCTCCGCCGACGCGACGCACTACCCGCTGTCGCTGGCGGCCGTACCCCCGCGGCCGGGCGCGCAGGACCCGCGGCTGCGCCTGACACTGGGCTACCGGCCCGACACCGTCTCCCCGGCGCGGGCGGAGCTGGTCGCCGACAGCCTGACCGCCGTGCTGAGCGCCATGTCGGCCGCGCCCCGTACCCCCGTCGCGCGGCTTGCCGTCCTTTCGCCCCATGACGTCCCGGCCCCCACCACGGCCCTCGCCGCCCACCGTGCGGCCGCCCACGCGGCGGTCGGCAGCGCGGGCCGGGGCCGGCAGGCCGCAACCGGTGACCGCGATGCCGCCGGGGCCGGGACGGCCGCGCAGCCCGATCGCGCCCCGGACGGCGGAGCCGACGGCTCCGCTGCGGACGCCGACGCCGCGGGGAGCGCCGGAGCAGGGAACGGGGCGGGCGCCGCCGCCCTGCCCGCCTCCCAGGACCGCCCGCGGCCCTCCCGTGCGGAGGAGGCGGCCGAGGCGGACGCGCTGCGGGCCGCCACCTTCACCGGCCTGCTGAGCCGCCGGGTGGCCGAGGCCCCCGAGTCGGTGATGGTGGAGGACGAGGACACCGTCCTCACCGCCGCCGAGGCCGACGCGCGGGCGAACCGGCTGGCGCGGGTGCTGCTGGAGCGCGGGGCCGGGCCGGAGCGGGTGGTGGCCCTGGCGCTGCCCCGCTCTGCCGAACTGGTCGTGGCGCTGCTGGCGGTCCTCAAGGCGGGCTCGGCGTACCTCGCACTCGACCCGGACTACCCCGACGACCGGCTCGCCCACATGCTCGCCGACTCCCGGCCGGCCTGCCTCGTCGCCGCGGCCGAGCTGAGCGGGCGCGTCGCCGCGCTCACCGGTGCCGACCTCGTCGTCCCCGACGCCCCCGGTACCGCCGCCGAGATCGCCGCCGCAGCGGCCGGGGGGATCACCGACGCCGAGCGCGGCGCGCCGCTGCGTCCCGAAAGCGCCGCCTACCTCGTCTACACCTCCGGCTCCACCGGCACACCCAAGGGCGTCGCCGTCAGTCACGCCGGCGTCGCCAAGCTCGTGGCCACCGCCGCCCGCCGCCTCGGCGTCGGAGCCTCCAGCCGCATCGCCCAGCTCGGCTCGCCCAGCTTCGACGTCGCCTTCTGGGAGTTCGTGATGGGTGTGCTCTCCGGCGGACGGCTCGTGGTGGTGCCGCCCGAACGTCGCGTGCCCGGGCCGCCGCTGACCGACTACCTGCACGAGCGCCGCGTCACCCACGCCGGGCTGCCCCCCGCGCTGCTGTCGGCGCTGCCTCCGGAGGCTCAGCTGCCCGCCGGCATGACCGTGCTCGCCGGCACCGAGGCGGTGCCCGGCGCGCTCGTGCGCCGCTTCGCCGCCGACGGACGCGCCATGTTCAACTGCTACGGCCCCACGGAGGCCACGGTCAACGCCACCCTGGGGGAGTGTCGGCCCGACGCGGCCGGCGACCGGGTGCCCATCGGGCGCCCGGACCCGGGGGTGCGCGCCTACGTGCTGGACTCCCTGCTGCGTCCCGTGCCCTCCGGGGTGGCCGGCGAGCTCTACCTCGGCGGCGCCGGGCTGGCCCGCGGCTACCTCCGGCGGCACGGGCTCAGCGCCGCGCGGTTCGTCGCCGACCCCTTCGGCGCGCCCGGCGCCCGCATGTACCGCACCGGCGACCGCGTGCTGTGGAACGCCCGAGGCGAGCTGGAGTTCCTCGGCCGCACCGACGACCAGGTCAAGATCCGCGGGATGCGCGTCGAGCTCGGCGAGGTCGAGGCGGCCCTTGCCGCCCACCCCGACGTCGCCGCCGGCGCCGCGGCCGTGCACCGCGACAGCGCCGGCTCCGACGCCCTCGTCGCCTACGCCACCGCGCTGCACGGCCGCGGCCTCGACCCGCGGGCGCTGCGCGACCACCTGGCCGCGCGCTTGCCCACGGCCATGCTCCCCGCCGCCGTGGTGCCGCTGGAGGAGATGCCCGTCCTGCCCAACGGCAAGACCGACCGCGCCGCCCTGCCCGCCCCCGACCTGGCCGCGGCGGCCGGCGGCCGCCCGCCGCGCAACCAGGTCGAGGAGCTGCTGTGCGGACTCTACCGCGAGATCCTGGACGTGCCCGAGACCGGCATCGACGACGACTTCTTCGCGCTGGGCGGCCACTCGCTGCTGGCCACCCGGCTGGTCACCCGCATCCGCGCGGTGCTGGGCCGCGACGTCGCGCTGCGCACCGTCTTCGACGCCCCCACCGTCGCCGGACTGGCCGAGCGGCTGCGCCCCGCCGGCGCCCGCCCCCCGCTGCGCCCGGCCCAGCGACCCGACCGGCCCCCGCTGTCCTACGCCCAGCAGCGGATGTGGTTCCTCTACCGGCTGGACGGCCCGCGCCCCACCTACAACATCCCCTTCTGCGCGCGGCTGCGCGGCCCGCTGGACCGTTCCGCACTGGCGGAGGCGCTGGCCGACGTCACCGCGCGCCACGAGAGCCTGCGCACCGTCTTCCCCGACGACGACGGCGTGCCCTACCAGCACATCCTGGCGCCCGATCAGGCACGGCCCGACGTGCCGCTCACCGAGGCCGGCGAGGGCGAACTGCCCGACCTGCTCACCGGTGCCGCGGCCTACGGCTTCCGGCTGGACGCCGAGCCGCCGCTGCGCGCCCGGCTGTTCCGTACCGCCGAAGACGAGCACGTGCTACTCGTCCTGCTGCACCACATCGCCGGCGACGGCTGGTCGGCGCGCCCGATGCTGCGCGACATCGGCACCGCCTACACCGCCCGCCGCGGCGGCCGCGCCCCCGCCTGGACGCCGCTGCCCGTCCAGTACGCCGACTACGGCCTGCACCAGCGCGCCGTGCTGGGCAGCGAGGACGACCCGGCCAGCGCGGCACACGCCCAGGCCGCTTATTGGCGCGAGGCGCTGCGCGGCCTGCCCGAGGAACTCGCCCTGCCCACCGACCGGCCGCGCCCGGCCGCCTCCAGTGGGCGTGGCGGCGCCGTCGAACTGGAACTGTCGGCCGAGTTGAGCGCGCGGCTGCGCACGCTGGCGCGCACCCACGACACCAGCGTCTTCATGGTGCTGCAGGCGGCGCTGGCCGCACTGCTGACCCGGCTGGGCGCGGGCACCGACATCCCCCTGGGATCGCCCGTGGCCGGGCGCGACGACGCCGCGCTCGACGACCTCGTCGGCTTCTTCGTCAACACACTGGTGCTGCGCACCGACACCTCCGGCGACCCCGCCTTCACCGAACTGCTGGCGCGGGTGCGCGAAGCCAATCTGGCCGCCTACGACAACTCCGACATCCCCTTCGAGCACCTAGTAGAGATCGTCAACCCCGCCCGTTCCATGAGCCGCCACCCGCTGTTCCAGGTGATGCTGGCCTACCAGAGCGGCGCCGGGCCGCGGCTGGCCATGGAAGGCGTGCAGGCCGAGCGCGAGCCGGTGGCCGCCCCCGGCGGCAAGTTCGACCTGGCCGTGGAGTTCCGCGACCCCGGCGAGAGCGCCGGTCCCGACGGCGGGGCCATGCGCTGTGTCGTCGACTACAGCTTGGACCTGTTCGACGACGCGACGGTGCGCAACATCGCGCTGCGGCTGGAGCGGCTGCTGGCGGCCGCCGCCGAGGACCCCGCCGCACCCATCGGGCGGCTGGGCCTTCTCACCGCCGAGGAGTCCGCCCGACTCACCCGCGACGCCCAGGGCCCGCGCGTCGCGGTGTCCGCCCCGGAGACGGTCCCCGCCCTGTTCGAGGCCGCGGTCGCCGAGGGCCCCGATCTCCCGGCGCTGGTATGCGAGGGCGAGAGCCACGTTTTCGCGGAGCTGAACCGGCGCGCCAACCGCCTCGCCCACGAGCTGATCGCCCGCGGCGCCGGGCCGGAGGCGGTCGTCGCGCTGCTGCTGCCGCGCTCGGCCGACACCCTGGTCGCGATCCTGGCCGTGCTCAAGGCCGGGGCCGCCTACCTGCCGATCGACCCCGCCTACCCCGATGAACGCGTGGCCCACATGCTGAGCGACGCCGACCCGCTGCTCACCGCCACCACTCCCGAGCTGGGGGAGCGCGCGGCCGCGCTGGGGGCCCGCGGGATCCTCGCGCTCACCCCGCAGGCAGCGGCCGAGCGGTCGGCGACCGATCCCGCCGACGCCGACCGCACCGCGCCGCTGCGCCCCGACCACCCCGCCTACGTCGTCTACACCTCCGGCTCCACCGGACGGCCCAAGGGCGTCGTGGTCACCCACCGCAGCGTCGCCAACCTGTTTCACAGCCACCGCGAGACGCTGCACCGGCCCACGCGGCGCCGCGCCGGCCGCGACCGGCTGCGGGTGGGCCACGCCTGGTCGTTCTCCTTCGACGCCGCATGGCAGCCGCAGCTGTGGCTGCTGGACGGCCACGCCGTGCACGTCGTCACCGAGGAGGCCATGCACGACCCCGCGCTGCTGGTTGAGCGCATCCGTGCCGAGCGCATGGACTTCATCGAGGTGACCCCCTCCCACCTGCTGCAGCTGATGCGCGCCGGACTGGGCGAGCCGGGCACGCACACCCCGCTGACGCTGGGCGTGGGCGGCGAGGCGGTGCCGGCGTCGCTGTGGAGGCGGCTGGGCGAGCTGGAGGAACGGGGCACCGTCACCTTCAACCTCTACGGACCCACCGAGGCCACGGTCGACGCCCTGGCGGCCCGTGCCGCCGGACACGAGCGCCCGGTCATCGGCTACGCCACCGCCAACACCGCCGCCTACGTGCTCGACGAGCGGCTGAGTCCGGTGCCGCCGGGCGTGGTCGGAGAGCTGTACCTGGGCGGCGCCGGGCTCGCGCGGGGTTACCTCGCTCGCCACGGGCTGACCGCCGACCGGTTCGTCGCCGACCCCTTCGGCGCGTCAGGCGCACGCATGTACCGCACCGGCGACCTGGTGCGGCGGATGCCCGACGGGTCGGTGGACTACGTCGGCCGCGCCGACGACCAGGTCAAGGTGCGCGGCTTCCGCGTCGAGCCGGGAGAGATCGCCGCGGCGCTGAGCGAGCACCCCGCCGTCGACCAGGCGGTCGTCGACACCTGGGAGGCCGCGCCGGGGGATCGGCGGCTGGTGGCCTACGTCGTCCGCGGGCAGCAGCGGCAGCGCGGTTCCGGAGAGGGCGGAGCGTCCGAGGGGACGTCCTCGGCCGGCGGTGCGGCGCGGGGCAGGGGCGGTCCCGGTACCGCCGAGCTGCGCGCCCACCTGGCCGGGCGACTGCCCGACTACATGGTGCCCGCGGCGTTCCTGCCGCTGGAGTCCTTGCCGCTGACCGCACACGGCAAGCTCGACCGCGACGCGCTGCCTGCGCCCGACCCGGCCGAGCTCGCGCCGGAGCCCGGGCGCGAGCCGCGCGACGCCGCCGAGGCGGTGCTGTGCGAGGTGTTCGCCGAGGTGCTGGGCGCCGACCGGGTCGGCGCCGACGACGACTTCTTCGACCTCGGCGGACACTCGATGCTGCTGGTGCGGCTGCGCTCACGTGTCGAGGCCGAGACCGGCACCCGCGCGGCGATCGCCGACCTGTTCGCCAATCCCTCGCCGGGTGCGCTCGCCGCGCACCTGGCCGCACTCGGCGCCGGGCCGGGCGGCCGGGCCGACCGGCCCGGGTCCGCCGCGCCGCAGGAGGCCCCGGGCGAGCCCGGCGTCGTCGTACTGCGCTCGGGCGGCGAGCAGGCACCGCTGTTCTGCCTGCACCCCGCGAGCGGGTTCAGCTGGCCCTTCGTCGGACTGCGCCGCCACATCGGCGCCGACGTGCCGCTCCTGGGAGTGGAGGCGCCGGCGCGCGGAACCGCCGCGGGCACCGTCGCCGCACTCGCCGGCGTCTACGCCCGACGTATCCGCCGCGCCCACCCGCACGGCCCCTACCGGCTGGCCGGGTGGTCCTTCGGCGGGACCCTGGCCCAGGCCGTGGCCGCCGAGCTGGCCCGGGACGGCGCGGACGTCGAGTTGCTCGCGCTGCTGGACGCCTACCCGGCGCCCTGGCACGCACGGCGCGGCGCCCGAGCCACCGGGACCGGAGCCGGGGAGGAACCGGAGCGGCCGGCCGATGCCGGCGCCGCCGCGCTGGCCGCCCGGATCGGCGCCGAACGCGGCGACGCCGGCATGGCCGAGGCGAACCGTCGCTGGGCCGCCGAGGTCCTGGCCGCCTCCGTCGGCGAGGAGCCGCCCCGCCACATGGGCGATGCGCTCTGCTTCACGGCCAAGGACGCCCCCGCCGGCGCCGCCCGCGCCTGGGAGCACGGCATCGGCGGCGGCGTCGAGCACCACGAGGTCCCCACCGCCCACGACGATCTGCTCGCCTCCGAAGGCCTGGCGGTCATCGGCCCCGTCCTCGCCGCCCGCCTTGCCGGACCCCCGGACCGCACGGGGTGATCCCCGCCCCCCGAACGCGCGGCGGCCGCACCCGCTTGTCCCACCCCCGCATCAACCCTCTAAGGTAAGCCTCACCTTCCATAGATGTCTGGAGTCTCCATGAACCGATACCGCGCCTTGATCCCCCGATGGGGCATCGGTTTGATCGCCGCGGCGGCACTCACACTCAGCGGCTGCACCAGCGGCGCCGAGGGCGAGGAGAGCGGGTCCGAGTCCGCTCCCGTGCGCGAGTTCACCAGCGACCACGCCGATCAGCCGGTGGAGATCCCCCGAGACCCCCAGCGCATCGTCGCCATCGGCTGGGCCGTGACCCCGCTGATCTCGGTGGAGGAGGCGAACCTGGTCGGGGTCTCGAGCGGCACCCACGACACCGGCATGACCCCTGCGGAACTGGAGAAGGCCCAGGGCCTCCCTCAGGTGGGCCGCGACCTGGAGATCAACGTCGAGAAGGTCGCCGAACTGGAGCCCGACCTGATCGTCTCCGGCCTGCCCGCCGCCATGGAGTTCGACTACTCCAAGCTGGAGCGGATCGCCCCCGTCGCGGTCGCCGCGATGAACATCCCCTCCGAATGGAAGGACATGAACCGGCGCATCGCCGACGCCGCCGGCGTCTCCGACGCCCACTCCAAGCTCATCGACACCTACGACACGCGGGCGGCCGAACTCAGCGAGGAGTACTCCGAGGTCCTCGCCGACACCACCTTCGTCTCCATCGACGCCTACGGCGACGGCAAGTGGACCCTGGAGCACCAGGGCTCGCACGGGACCACCGTGCCCGCCGACGCCGGCCTGCGCTTCACCCCCGAGTCCGACGACGGCAACTTCAGCGAGTCCCTGCCGCTGGAGAACCTGGACCGGTTGAACGAGTACGACGTCGTCCTCACCCGCGCCGACGCCGAGGGCGATCCCACCGAGCCCATCCAGGAGGTCATGGACCAGGGGCCGTGGCAGGACCTGCAGCCCGTCCAGGACGAGCGCGTCTACTCCGTCCCGCAACTGGGCGCGATGAGCTACACGACCGGCCTGGACCTCTTCGACCAGCTGGAGGAGCGCGTCCTGCAGGACCTGTGAGCCGTCCGGCGCGCCCGCAGGCACGGCGCGCCTCGGCGGGCGCCCGGCACGGCCCGGGCGCCCGCCGGGCGCGGCGGCGCGAGTCCGCGGCGCCCGCCCTCGTTCCGCCCGCAAACGCCAGCACACCGCCCCGGTCCGCGGGGCACGACCGGAGGTGACGCACGTGTCCGTGCCCGAATCGACAGGCACCGGGCAGGCGCCCGACGCGGCGTACCGCCCCTCACCCCGCGAGATCCCCGTCGGCTCCGACGTCCTCGCCGTCGGCCCGCCGCCGACTCCGACGCTCGCGCCGCCCTACTCCGCGCGCCAGGCCCAGCCGCACGGCGCCGACCTGGACGCCGTGCACACCTGGATGAACCTCCCGCACGTGGCCCCGTTCTACGACCAGGCCTGGAGCCGCGAGCACTGGGCCGAGGAACTCGCCTCGCAGCGCGCCGGCACCTTCTCGCGGCCGTTCGTCGTCAGCAGCCACGGCGTCGACCTGGCCTACGTCGAGCTGTACCGGGCGGCGCGCGACGTCATCGCCTGGCACTACGACGCCGAACCGCACGACATCGGATTCCACATCGCCATCGGCGACCCGGGGGAGACCGGCCGCGGCGTCGGCAAGGAGATCCTGGACGCCTTCGCCGCCGCCGTCTTCGCCGCCGATCCGCGCTGCCGGCGCATCCTCATGGAGCCCGACGCCGACAACGCCGCCGCCCGCCGTGCGGCCCGCAAGGCCGGGCTCGGCTTCCTCGCCGAGGTCGACCTGCCGCACAAGCGGGCGGCGCTGTTCGTCCGGACGCGCGAGTGAGGGCGGTCGCCGGGGCGCACACGGGCGTATGCGAGGTCGCCCGGCCGCAGGGTCCTGCGCCGCGGGGCGGCCACAGGCCGCGACCGGTCCGCGCCCGAGGGGCGCCCTCGCGCGGCCGGACGGGGACCTCCGACGAGCGCGGAAGGGGGTCGGCGTGGCCGCGAGGCCGGTACTGCGGGGCCTGGTCATCGACCTGAGCCCGCTGCGCAGCGGCAGAGGGTTCAGGATCGTCTTCGCGGTCCGGCTGATCTCGCTGTTCGGCGGCGGGTTCCGACTCGTCGCCCTGCCGATGCAGGTCTATGCCATGACCGGCTCGTCGGTGCTGGTCGCCAGCGTCAGTGTCGTCAACGGGCTGGCCAGCTTCGCCGGCACCGCCCTCGGCGGGCTGCTGGCCGACAAGCTGGACCGGCGCCGGCTCATGCTGGTGAGCCTGGCGGTGGAGACGCTGGTCGTGGGCATGTTCGCGGTCAACACCTACCTTCCGGGCGGACCGCTGCTGGCCGTGATCTATGTGTGCGCCACCGTCAACGGCGTCATCGGCACCATGGGGCTGATCGCCCAGCAGTCCATGGTGCCCGCGCTGGTGGGCCCCGACCGGCTGCCCGCCGCCGGCGCGCTGTTCGCGCTGACCGCCCAGTCGGGCGCGGCGGCGGCGCCGGCGCTGGGCGGCGCGCTGATCTCGCTGGGCGGTGTGGGCGCCGGCTACCTCGCCACCTGCGCGATCGCCGCCGTCGCCACCGCGGCGGTGTGGTTCGTGCCGCCGACGCCCTTGGCCGGGGCCGCGGACGACGTCCCCGCGCTGCGCGCGGTCGCCGACGGGCTGGCGTTCGTCGCCCGCAATCCGGTGGTGCGCCCGCTGCTGCTGCTCGGCTTCACCCAGGTGCTGTTCACGATGCCCACCGTGCTGATCCCCGAGTTCACCGACCGTGTACTGGGCGGCGATGCGGCCTTGGCCGGGTTGCTCTACACCGCCCCGGCGGCCGGCGCGCTGGCGGCGTCGCTGACCAGCGGATGGACGGGCCGCATCGCCCGCACCGGCCCGATCGTGCCCGCGGCGGTGGCGATGTGCGGTGTCTCGGTGGTGCTGCTGGGCGCCGCCCGCAGCGCGGTGCTCGCGCTGGTCGCGCTGGTGCTGCTGGGGTGCTTCCAGGCGGTCGAGGAGATCCTCCGCTACTCCCTCATCCAGGCCCACACCCCCGACATGCTGCGAGGGCGGGTCAACAGCGCCTGGTTGGCCCAGGCCACGGTCGGCGGGTCGCTGGGCGCGTCGCTGATGGGCGGGCTCGCCACCGCCCTGGGCACGGCGGCGGCGCTGGTCGCGGCCGGAGCGGCGGGGGCGGCCCTGGTCGGTGCGATCGCCTTGACGGCGCCGGGTCTGCTGTCCACCCGCGGCGTCGTGCCGCCCCTTCCCGACGAGACGCGAGCTTGATAAGGTAAGCCTTTCCTAAAGTGATTGGAGTCGCGGTATGAGCAATCCCTTCGACGACCCCGAAGGCCGCTTCCTGGTGCTGGTCAACGACGAGGACCAGCACTCGCTGTGGCCGGAGTTCGCGGCCGTGCCCGACGGCTGGCGGCAGGTGCACGGCCCGGTCGACAGGGAGGCCGCACTGGCCTACGTCGAGGAGAACTGGACCGACCTGCGCCCGCGGAGTCTGCGCGTCGCGATGGGCGAGGCGTGAGGCGGAGCGCTCCGCCGCACAGAACCGCGTCGACCGTGCCCCCCTGGTCACCGGAGGACGTCCACGGTGACCACGGGTGCGCGCTCGGCGAAGGCCGCGCCCCTGCGGAGGCGGGCCGGTGAAGCTGCGCAACGCGCTCATCGACCTCACCCCGCTGCGCGTCAGCCACGCGTTCCGGGTGGTGTTCACCGCACGGCTGATCTCGGTCTTCGGGCTCGGATTCGCCATGGTGGCGCTGCCCATGCAGGTCTACTCGACCACCGGGTCCTCGGTCCTGGTCGCCGTCGTCAGCGCGGTCAACGGCGTCTCGATCTTCGGAGGCACGCTGGTCGGGGGAGTGCTGGCCGACCGGTTCCCCCGCCGCGGGCTGATCGTCGCCGGGCGCGGCGCCGCCGCGGTCGCCTTCACCGGGCTCACGCTGAACGCGGTGTGGGCCCAAAGCGGCGGCGCCGAGGCGGCCTTCGCTGTGATCTGCGCCTGCGCGGCGCTGAACGGCTTCGTCGGCACCTTCAGCACCGTGGCGCTGCAGGCGGCCGTGCCCGGTCTGCTCCCGCGCGATCGGCTGCCCGCCGCCGGGGCGCTGCTGGCACTGACCGGCCAGCTCGGGTCCATCGCCGCGCCCGCACTGAGCGGCGCCGTCATCGCGCTGTGGGGTTTTCCCGCCGTCTTCGGCATCACCGCCGCAGTCAGCGTGCTCACCACTCTGCTCGTCCTGCGCCTGCCGCCGCTGGCGCCGGAGGCCGAACACGGCGGGGGCAGGCAGGCGATCGCGGCCGCAGCGGTCGACGGGATGCGCTTCGCCGCCCGGCACCGCACCGTCGGGCCGCTGCTGCTGCTCGGATTCGTCCAGCTGCTGTTCGCCACGCCCTACGTGCTCATCCCCGAGTTCACCGACACCGTGCTGCACGCGGGCGAGACCGTCGCCGGCCTCCTGTACTCCGCCTCCGCCCTCGGCGCGGTCCTGGCTTCGGTCACCAGCGGGTGGACCGGCACCGTTCGGCGCAGCGGCACGGTGCTGCTGGCCGCGGTGGCCGGCTGCGGGGCGGCGTCGGCCGCCTTCGGCGCCTCGGGCCAGGTGGCGCTCGCTGTAGCGGCGCTGGTCGTGCTCGGCTTCGCCGAGATCGTCGAGGAGGTGCTGCGCTTCGCGCTGCTGCAGTCGCACACCCCCGACGCGCTGCGCGGGCGGGTCAACAGCGTCTGGAGCGCACAGAACACCGTGGGCGGGGCGCTGGGGGCGCTCGCTCTGGGTTCGCTGGCCCCGCTGATCGGTGCCGGTGCGGCCGTGACGGCCGGCGGCGCCGTGACCGTGGTCCTGGTGGCGGTGCTGGCAGCGGCGGCGCCCGGGCTGCGTCGGGCCGCCAACGCCGACGGTCGCAGCGGAGCCGAGGACGCGTCCGCGCAGCCGCGCCCGCCCGCCCCCGCGGCGAACAGACCCGCCGACGGCGGCGGTCCGGACGAACCCGGGCTGTCGAGTTAGCCAAGCCTAAGCTAAAGTGCGCGCAGGGGTCCGGTCCGCGGCGCGGAACCCGAACCCGCCGCCCTGCGCGGCCACGCCCGACACGACAGGAGTGATGCGCTCATGACCACCGTCCGCGACCCGCGCGTGGAGTTCTACCCCCTGCGCTCCCGGACCCTCCAGGCGCGCACCGTCGAGCGCATCACCCCCGGCATGATCCGCGTCGTCCTCACCGGGGACGACCTCGACGGCTTCCGCACCGACAACTTCACCGACCACGTGAAGCTCTTCTTCCCGAACGAGGAGACCGGCGAACTCCACCTCCCGCAGTTCAACGAGGACGGCCGGTGGAACATGCGCGCGCCGGAGCTGATCTACCGCGACTACACGGTCCGCCGCTACGACGCCGACGCCGACGAGCTGACCGTCGACCTCGTCGCCCACGACCACGGCCCGGGCGGCCGCTGGGCGGTGCGTGCCCGCCCCGGCGACCGGCTCGGCGTCCTCGGTCCGCGCGGCACCCACCACATGGACTACGACTTCGACTACTTCGTCATCGGCGCCGACGAGACCGCCCTGCCCGCGGCCGCACGCTGGCTGGAGCAGGAGCTGCCGCGCGACGCGCGCGTGCTGGCGTTTCTGGAGGTGGCCGACGCAGGCGAGGAGCAGGACCTGGACGTTCCCGCCGGCGCCACGGTGGCCTGGCTGCACCGCGACGGAGCCGCCCCCGGCAGCACCGACCTGCTGGAGCGCGCCATCCGCGGCGCGGAGCTGCCCGAGGGCCGGGGGTTCGCCTGGTGCGCGGGCGAGGCCACCACTCTCAAGCCGATCCGCCGCTACCTCAAGGAACGGGGATTCGAGCGCGGCACGGGCTTCGACGTCGACGGCTACTGGCGGCGCGGCACCAGCAACCACGACCACCACGAGGACGAGGAGTAGGCGCTCCTCCCGGGGCCCGCGGCCCCTCCGACGCTGCGGATGCACATGCCCGGCCCCGGTGCACGCGCGCGATCCGGCGCACACTACCCTCGGGGGCGATCGCGGAATTCGGTGCGGACCACGGGTGTTCCCGGCTTCGAGAAGACGGCACCCTCGCACCGCCGCGGTGCTTCGGACGCCGCCACGAGCGTGCACGGGACCCTCCACCAGGGCCTGTAGTCATATCGCAGTGAGGGAAACGAGGTAGGAGATCGTGCGTCGCACCCTGTTCCACGGCAAGATCCACCGCGCGACGGTCACCCAGGCCGATCTGCACTACGTGGGATCGATCACCATCGACGCCGACCTGCTGGAGGCGGCCGACATCGTCGAGGGCGAGCAGGTCCACGTCGTCGACATCGACAACGGCAACCGCCTCGTCACCTACACCATCGCCGGAGAGCGCGGCAGCGGTGTGATCGGCATCAACGGCGCGGCGGCCCACCTGGTGAACCCGGGAGACCTCGCCATCATCATGTCGTACGTGGAGCTGGAGGAGTCCGAGCGCTCCCAGCACCGGCCCCGCGTGGTCCACGTCGACACCGCGAACCGCATCGTCTCCCTGGGAGACGACCCCGCCGAGCCGGTCCCGGGCTCGAACCTGGTCCCGGGCACGGCCCTGGCCGGAGCCTGAGGAGGCGGGAGCCACGCCCGGCAGCAGCGCAGAAGGGCCTCGGAGCCGCCGGCTCCGAGGCCCTTCGTCTGCTGCGCGGACTCCGCCAAGGCGCCTCCACCGGGACCGGCCCCGGAGCTTCCCGGGGGTATACCTCGCGGGGCGCAGGGCGGCTAGGAGACGGCTTTCAGCGGGAGGTCGCCGCCACGCCAGGTGGCCGCCAGTTCCTGCACCGGCACGTTGAGCGCCTCGCCGAGGCTGATGATCGTGCCGAACCCGGGGGAGGGCAGGCGGCCGGTCTCGATCTTGCGGAGGGTTTCCGGCGAAACGCCGGCCGCGTGCGCGACTTCCGCGGGGTCGCGCCCCGCCCGAGCGTGGCGCAGCAGGGCACCGAGACGCCTGCCAGCCTCGATCTGTTCGGGCGTGAGCGGTTGGCGGACCATGCCCTCATGCTAGATCTGGTATTTCTATACCGAAACTCTAGCGCTTGACGGTATAGAAATACCAGAACTCCCTGCGTGAGGTGCTCGTGATCGAACTGAAGACGCCCGCGGAGATCCAGCGCATGCACGTGGCCGGGCGCTTCGTCGCCGAGGTGCTCTCCGAGGTCGGACGGCTCGCCGAGGTGGGCCTCAACCTCCTGGACCTGGAGCACCACGTTCGCGGCATGATCGAACGGCGCGGGGCGCAGTCGTGCTACTGGGACTACGCCCCGCCCTTCGGAAGGGGCTCGTTCCGCAACGTCGTCTGCCTGTCGGTCAACGACGCCGTCCTGCACGGCCTGCCGCACGACTACACGCTGCGCGACGGTGACGTGCTCACCGCCGACCTCGCGGTCAGCGTCGACGGCTGGGTGGCCGACTCGGCGCGCACGGTCGTCGTCGGGGCCGCCGCCGAGGAGGACCTGCGGATCGTCCGCGCCACCGAGGAAGCGTTGGAGGCGGCGATCGCGGCGGCGCGTCCGGGCAACCGCCTGGGTGATGTCTCTGCGGCGATCTGGGCGGTGGCCCGCGACTACGGTTATCCGGTCAACGACGAATTCGGCGGCCACGGCCTCGGCCGCACGATGCACGAGGGACCCCACGTGTCGAACAAGGGCAGGGCGGGCCACGGCCTGAGGCTCCGCCCGGGCCTGACCCTCGCGCTCGAACCCTGGTTCGCCCGCACGACCGACCGGATCGTCTACGACCCCGACGGCTGGACGATCCGGTCGGCGGACGGCTCGCGCACAGCCCACTCCGAGCACACGGTGGCCATCACCGAGGACGGCCCCCTGGTGCTCACCCGGCGCGCGCCCGGCGGCAAGCAGGCACACGCGCTCCCCGCAGATACCCCCATCGCCCCGGCCTCCGGGTGACCGGCCCCGGGCTCGCCCGCTCCCGGAGGGCCCCGGGCTGGACGCCGACAGTTAGGGAGCGGTCTGGAAGGCGCTGCCCATCTCCGTGGGGGCGGGGCCGCCGCGGTACAGCGCCGTGGTCGGCCCCGCCTCGTCGGTGCCCAGGCCGAACCAGGCGTAGCGCTTGAGGAAGGGCAACTCCGACAGCATCGCCGAGGACGCGGTGACGAAGGCGGCCTGCCGTGCCGGGGCGGGGTAGCGCGGTGTCCCGTCGGAGAAGTCGATCAGCGCGTACTCGGTGAGCCAGACCGGTTTGCCGTACTTCTCGTGGACCGCGGCGAGGTAGCCGCGCAACTGCTCGACGGCCGGACCCGTGCGGAAATCGGAGCCGTACCAGTGCACCGCGATGAAGTCGACGCGGTGGCCGCGCTGCTCGGCGCCGGTCATGAACCGGTCCAGCCAGCCGCCGTCGACGTCGGCGTCAGTGGCCACGGCGGGGCTTCCCAGAGTGCTGCCCGTCTCCTCCAACCGCGGCCACAGCTCCAAGGCCTGCTCCACGGTCATGTCGGCCTGCTCGCCCATGTCGGGCTCGTTGAACCCCAGCAGGTACGGGCCCGCCGCCTCGGCTTCGGCCAGGGCCTGGTCCGTGACCGAGTCGGCGCCCCAGACCATGGGTACGAACTCGGCCCCGGACGCGGAGCCGACGCCGGGAGGGGCGGTGGACCAGGTGTAGTACCAGCCGGCGCCCGACTGCCGCAGCGCCGCGTCTGCGCCTTCGAACTCCCACACGCCGACGCCCTTGCCGCCGGAGGCGGCGACCTCGGCGGCGTCGGGTTCGGGCTCGGCGGTCGGCGACGGCGGCGCCGCGGAGGCGGCCGCGCTCGGCGAGGCCGACGGGGAGGGCGAGGGAGAGTCCGGAGCCTCGCTGGACTCCCGGACCGCCATGGGCCCCGGGGCGGGAGCGGCCGACTGCGGCGACGCCGGGCCGTCGTCCGTCAGCGCGGACGCGACCAGGACACCCGTGGCGACAGCTCCCGCGCCCGCGGCGACCAGGATGCTCCGCCGGGCCGCGGGCGGGCGCGCCCGGCGGAGACCTGGAGCGTGCCCGCCGTGGTGCGAGGGCGGGCCGGCATGCGACTGCGTGCCGCCGACCGGATCGGAGCCCCCGCCGGCGGGCGCGCCGGTGTCCGCCGATCCCGCGGAGCCCTGGTCTGAGCCGTCCTGAGCCGCGTCGGGCAGGCCGAACCGGATGTATTCGGCGAGGGCCTGGTACAGCGGCAGCGGCGGCGCAAGCATCGGCAGTCCGCGCAGCAGCCCTTCCACCGGCGCGAGCCGTTCGGTGCGGTCGCCGCAGTGGGGGCAGCGGCGAATGTGGCGGGCCAGCCGCTTGCGCCACAGCGGGCTCGGTCGGCCGTCCCAGCCGCTCGTGATGTCGCCGAGCTGCGGACAGGCGGGCTGGGCGGCCAAGACGTGCACGACGGTGCGGCCGACGTCCAACTGGTCCTTCAGGCGGCGGACGCGCACGGCCGCGTGCCGTTCCGGCAGGCCCAGCGCCTCGGCGAGCTCGGAGCGCCCGAGCTGGCCGGTCTGCTCCAGCCACCACAGCGACAGCAGTTCGCGGTCGTCCTCGTCCAGCCAGCGCGTGGCCTCGGCGACCTCCCGGCGCTGGTCGGTCAGGTTCAACCGCAGGATCGTCAGCGAGGCGAAGTCGGACGCGTCGGGCAGGTGCTCGGCCTGCGGCAGCGACCGGAGGTTCTCCTGCGACCGCTGCCGGGCGCGGATCCAGTCCCGTATACGCCGCACGGTAATGGCCACCATCCAGGATCGGTACGACTCCGGCCGCTCCAGCTGATCGAGACGGTCCACGACACGCAGCACGGTCTCCTGCACCACGTCGTCCACGTCGCTGTGGCCGTCCAGTGCTCGGCCGACGATGTTGTAGATCAGCGGCAGCGATTGCGAAAGCAGCTCTTCGACGGCCTGCGGATCGCCGTCACGGGCGGCGGACACCAGTGCGGGGTCCGGCCCTGGCCAGGGCGCGTGACTCATTGCTGACTTCCCTTCGGTCTACTGCGGCGACGGGACCGGCTGCGGATCGTCATCCCGTTCCACCCCTGGGAGACGGGAGCGGGCCTGGGGAACAACAGAAAACCTGCGGCAGATTTGCGGCGCGGCGCCTACCGCTCCGTTCACCCGCAGGCCGGCACCGCCCAGCGGTCCGGGCCGCTGCGGGAGGCACTAGCGCGCGGGGATCGGAGGCGGCCGCCGACAGTGTCCAGTGCGGAACGGAATCCGCCAAGGGGGCCGGCGGATCGGCGCGGGTGAGATCCACTCCCGGTACGGCGCCGCGGACCGTGCCCAGGGCCGTACCGGGTGCTACCGGGCTGGGGGCGACGGGCGGCAGGCGCCCTCCTCCGAAACGGCATGTCTCCGTCCGGGCGGAGCGCACCTCCGACTCCCCGGGCCCGGATCGCCGAACAGCCGAAAGCGCATCGTCCGCATCGTCCGCACTCCGCCGGCGGACCGGCTGGGGCACGTGTGCGCTCCCGTGGCACGGGTTCCCTCGATGTCCAGGCCTCGGGGGTGACCACATCCGGCCCAATGGGGAGATATCGGTCCGGGTATGAGCCCTTCGCTATGGACGAGGGCGAAGACGACGATCGGCATGAGACCGCGGCGCACATCGAGTGGCAGAAGCAGGGCGTGTGGCTCGTGCTGTGGGGCTCCTACACCCGCCGCTTCTGGGCGTTCGCGCGCTGGCCCGTGCCCCAGGGCGGAGCCGTGGTGTCGGGCGTCGACCCCGACGCCCTGTACGCCGAGATGCGCCGTGTGGAGCGCGAGCACGGATTCCTCCGCTGGCGCTACGGCGGCGGCTGAGCGCAGGCGTCCAGTGCCGAACCGCGTCCTGCGGCACGGGGATCCCGCGCTGACCGGCCCCTCCACGGGGCGCCTCCGGAACCCGAGCCGCACCCGGGGCGGGCTCCGCTGTACGCAGAAGCCGAGCGGTGCCGATTATGCGGGTTCGCCTCCTATGATCGGCTCGTCCTGAGTATCCGCAGTGGCGCCGGCCGCCGGCGAATGGGGGAAGAGCATGCGCACACGCTCGCAGCGGCGATGACGGCTTCCGACGAGGCCGCGCCGCCGCCCCGCGACGCCCGTGCCGACCCCGACCAGGAGACCGCACGCCGCGCCGCGCGGTCGGCCCGCCCGCGGGTGCTCGCCGTGCTCACCGGGGCGCAGGTCGTCGGCGGTGTCGGCGTCGCCTCCGCCGTGTCGGTGATCGGTCTGATCGCCCGCGACCTCACCGGCTCCCAGGGCTGGTCCGGCATGGCGACGACGATGGTCACGCTCGGCGCCGCCGTGCTGGCCCTGCCGCTCGCAAGCGCCGCCGCCCGCCGAGGGCGGCGCTTCGGGCTGAGCCTGGGCTGGTTCCTGGCGGCACTGGGCGGCGTCGGCGCGATCGCCGGAGCCCAGTTGGCGCTCTTCCCCGCCTTCCTGCTGGGCATGGTGCTCTTCGGCGCGGGCAGCGCCACGGGCCTGCAGTCCCGCCACGGTGCCGCCGACCTGGCCGGCGACCGAACCCGCGGCCGCGACCTCTCGCTCGTGGTGTGGGGCACGACGATCGGCTCGGTGGCCGGTCCGAACCTGACCGGTCCCGGCGCCGCGGTGGCGGGGACGCTGGGGCTCGACCCGCTGGTGGGGCCGCTGGTCTTCAGCACCGTCTCCTTCGCCGCCGCCGGGACCGTCGTCGCCCTCCTGCTGCGTCCCGACCCGCTGCTGCTGTCCCGCGCCGCCGCCGGCACCGCCCCGGCGGACAAGGGCGGAGCGTCTCGGCAGCGCGGATCCCTCGCCGCGTCGCTGCGGGCGATCGCCGCCGAACCCCGGGCGCTGCTAGCCATCACCGGCATGGCCGCCTCCCACGCCTCCATGATCACCGTGATGACCATGACGCCGGTGCACATGGAGTCCGGCGGCGCGCAGCTGAGCGTCATCGGGGTGACCATCAGCCTGCACATCGCCGGAATGTACGCGTTGTCTCCGCTGGTGGGCTGGCTCGCCGACCGGTTGGGGCGCGTGCCGGTGCTGCTGACCGGACAGGCGCTGATCGTGGGGGCGGCCGCATTGGCGGGCACGGCCGGCCACGACTCCACGCAGGTGGCGGCCGGGCTGATCCTGCTCGGACTGGGCTGGTCTTTCGGACTGGTCTCGGCGTCTGCGCTGCTGGCCGAATCACTGCCGCCCGAGCGCCGCCCTCAGGCGCAGGGCACGGCCGATCTGCTGATGCACTCCTTCGGAGCCGCCGGCTCGGCGCTGTCGGGCGTGACCCTGGTGGCGTTGGGCTTCGGCCCGCTCAACGCCGTGGCGGCGGCGCTGGTGGTGCCGGTCCTCCTCCTCGCACTGCGGGCGCGCCGCACCGGCTGATCCGCCTGCCGTACACCGGCACCACCTCACGCCGCCGTGACGCACAGTGATGGGCGCACCTCCGTGAAACACCCTTCAACCTGCGTGTCTCTCCGGGTGCCGGTCGGTAACGTGACCAACGGGCGTTACCGTACGTGAGTCGTGTGTGGCACCCCGCGAAGGAGCCGGCGTGGATGACCGTGAGGCGGCAGCGATCAGAGGCGCCGGCGGCGCCGATCCGCGGCATGCCGACGACACCGCGTCCGGGATCGGGGAGCCGGAGACCGAGGCAGCGGGCGAGCCGTCGCCGGCCGCCGCGCACGCCGCGGATCACGATCCCGACGCTCACGCCCCCACCACCCCGGATGCGGCCGCCGAGCCCGCCGAGGGCGGCCCCGGTACCTCCGAACCGGAACCGGTTCCCCGGCGGCGGAGGTGGCCGAAAACAGCGGCCGCTCTCGGTGCGGCGGCCCTGATCGGTGGCGCGGCCGTCGCTGTACTGATCGGCGGCGGCCCGTCCACCCTCGGCGGAGTCGCCGCACGCCTGCCGACACCGGGCGCCCAGCCCGAGCGGCCGCCCGCCGACGGGGCCTGGGGCCGGGTCGGGGACCCCGTCTCCTCGGGTGCATTCGAGTTCACCGTCACCGGTGTGCACACCGACCTGGACCACGTCGGCGGCACCGTGCAGGGGGAGCGGGCCCAAGGCAGCTTCGTGGTCGCCCGGGTCACCGTGCGCAACGTGGGCGACAAGGCCGGGTTCTTCACCGACGCCGATCAGCGCCTCGTCGACACCCAGGGCGCCCGCCACCGCCCCGACAACACCGCGGGCCTGCGCGCGGGAAACCCCGACGCGCTGTTCGGCCGCCTCGCCCCGGGCATGCAGGTCCGCGGCGGCCTGGTCTTCGACGTCCCGCCGGGCACCCGGCCGGCAGCCCTGCGGCTGCACGACTTCACCTCCGACCACAAGCCCGCGGTCGTCCGCCTGAAGGGCTGAAGCCGCCGGGGCTCACGCGCGGATCTTTACGCATCGGCCGATTGCGGCCGCCCTCGGACCGCCTGGCGCCGAGTCCGTGAAGGGGCGCGGGGCCTAGACTTCGGCACCGTCGAATCCGGCGACGGCGGGAGGGACGGCATGGCGGCGCGTGTGGCGGCGGTGGGCCTCAGTTCGGAACACGCCTTCAGCAAAACGGCGGCGGAGTCCGTCCGGCTGCTGGAAGGGCTGGGCGTCGAGGGCGACGCGCACATGGGGGCCACGGTTCAGCACCGGTCGCGGGTGGCGCGCGATCCCACGCAGCCCAACCTGCGCCAGGTCCACCTGATCCCCGGAGAACTGCACGACGAACTGCGGGAATCGGGCTACCGCGTGCGCCCCGGCGACCTCGGGGAGAACGTCACCACCCGCGGACTCGACCTGCTCGCCCTGCCCACCGGAACGCTGCTGGACCTCGGCCCGAGCGCGGTCGTCGAGATAACGGGGCTGCGCAACCCCTGCACGCAGATCGACGGCTTCCAGCAGGGACTGCTCGCCGAGGTGGTCGGCCGCGACGCCGACGGTGCTGTGGTGCTCAAGGCGGGGGTGATGGGCGTCGTGCGTGCCACGGGCCCGGTGCGGCCGGGCGACGCCATCGGCGTGCGCGCTCCCGCGCCCCCGCACTCCCCGCTGCGGCGCGTCTGAGTCGCCGGTCCCGGGCCGGGCGGCTGCGGCGCCGGGTAGGGAACCGGCTCGTGGAGCACTCTCATGGAGGGCGCCCGCGGTTCCTCGACGTGTCAGAGGGGAGCGGCCTGCACCGGGAGAGCGACCGTCGGGGGCGTGCCGTCGCCCGAAGCCGACGAGACCGGCCGGTCAGCACAGTGGGCTCCGTGCTTCCGCCCGCGGCCACCGCGCTGGGCGGGGGTTCCGAGAAAACCCCGCCCGGTCCCGCGAGGGCCGCGGGCTCAGCGCCCTACGGCGCCAAGGCCGGGTTGCGGATCCACTCCTGGAGTTCGGCGCGGCGGTCGTCGTCGCACTTGAGGGGGCACGTGGTGCAGAAACCGTGCTCGGGGTCGCCCTTGTAGTCGAAGCAGCACGTGCCCCGTACGGCCCAGGTGCCGCGCGGGTGCTCCTCGTAGAAGGGGAACAGGCGCGGCCGCGCACGGGTGACCGCGCCCGCCTCGATCAGCGCCTCGCCCAGGGCCCCGGCGCGCTGCCAGGCGTCCTCGGCGTCGCGGCCCAGGAAGCGCGCCGGGTTGAGCATGTAGAAGTGCTGGGTGTCGAGCACCCATCCCCACAGCGTGCGCAGCCCCACGCGCGTGTGCTCGTGCAGCGCGTCGATGATCGGGGAGAACGCACCCACCAGGTGGCGGGCGGCTATGGCGTTGAGGGCGTCCTCGTCGGGCACCACGACCGCGTCGGGGTGGCCCGCCGCCGGGTCGTCGGGCAGTACCGCCATGCGGGTGCTGGTGATGGTGGGCGCGCCGAAGGCCGAGGTGGACAGCCACGGGAACCACAGGTGGCGCTCGTCCAGCAGGGTGGCCCTGCCGGTGAGGTAGATGCCCGCCGAGACCAGGAAGATCGGCTCGCGCAGCAGCGCGCGCATGAAGTGGGTGGCGCCCGGCAGCTTGTGGTCGGGGCCGTGCTGAGCGGTAAGGCGGTTGAACAAGGGGCCGACCGCGCCCTCGGCGACCATGAGGTCGGTGCGGTACCAGTGCTCGGTGGCCGGGTGCTCGCGCGCGGACTGCACGGAGGTGGTGCGCACGTCGGGCAGCGGCGCGAACTTCAGCGGCCGGCAAGCGTCGATCACCGCCTGCAGCGGGGCCTGCTCATCGGCCATGCGGCCTCAGCCAACCTTTCTGCACCGCGTCGGGCGTTCGGCTTCGGGGCGTGCTACGCGGAACCGAATGCCGACCAAGCTGCGGAACGGGGAAGTCGATCACCGTCCTTTAGATGAGGCTACCCTAATATGCGATCTCGGGGCAATGAGCGCCCCGGCCGCCACGGACGCCCCTTTGAGGGGCCCTCTACCCGAGATGCTCGTGTAGCCACTCCGCCGCCTCCCGCTGCATCGGCGCGGACAGCGCGTGGCCGCCGGGATGGAAGCTGCCCTTGTAGGCCGAGGGGTGGCGGGCCGCTGCGTAGCGGGCCCGCAGGACTGCGTCGGCGCCGCGCATCCCCTCGGGCGTGAACAGGTGGTCCTGCTCGGCGTACTGGACCAGCAGCGGCGCGGGCGCGCGCGTGGCCGCCAGTTCGGGCCAGTCGCACTCGCGGCTCAGTCCCGCCGGGAACAGCATCCAGGTGTGCGGATCGACATGGCGCGCCGACAGCTGGGCGAAGGTCGACATCATGGCCGCCACCGCGCCGGCGCCGATCCGGTCGTCGAGCGCATGCAGCAGGGTCGCGCGCCATCCACCGCCGGACAGGCCCATGCAGCCGATCGCGTCGGCGCGCACGTCGGGCCGTGCGGCCAGGTGGTCCAGCGCCAGGAGGTCCTCGCGCGCCACCATGCCCGCCAGTGAGCTGCCCAGCAGCGTGCAGTACTTGGCGAGGGTGTGCTCGTGGTGGCGGGCGGCCGCGTCGTAGCGTTCGGCCGTGCCGGGCGGGGGTCCGGGGCGGGCGGCGAGTTCGGCCTCGGCGTCGCGCAGCACCCGCTCGGGCATGGCCGCCGCCTCGAATCCCCGGCTGCCCCAGGAGAAGGCGTCGTGGCAGAGCACGGTGAATCCCTGGCGCGCCAGGTCGTCGGCGACCGCCCGGTCGGCGTAGAGGTCGCCGCGCAGCCGGACCGCGGTCGGCGCAGGGCCCTCGGGTCCGTCGGCGAGCCGCTCGCGTCCGATGTGCTTGGTCCCGGCGTGGCAGTGCAGCGCGAGTACGCCCGGAAGCGGCTCCGTGGCCCCGGTCGGCCGCAGCACCCAGGCGCGTGTGCGCGGGCCGAACCCCGGCCACCACGACACCTCTCGGCCGTCGACGCCGTCCCGGCGCCACGTGCGGCCCTCGCGCACGCGCATGTCCTCGGGCGGCGCGAGCAGCCCCAGTACCGCGCGCAGCCGCTCGGGGTCCGGGCCGCGGCCGCCCGAGTCGAAGAGCCGGTGGCTGCGGCGGGCCAGCTCCACCCAGTCGTGGAACGCCCCGAGATGGGAAGCGCTTTCCTGCACTGGCTGCCGTCCTTTCGTCCACGGGGTCTCGGCCCCGCCCTGCGCACTGCCGTCTTTCGGATGCCCGGCGCGATCCGGTGTAGCGCCCCGCGCAGGATCGCTGACATGGGGTTGCGTATGCGGTGAATTGTTCCGGCAAGCGCTTTCCAGGTAAAGGGGGTGCACGAATGTCCCGGGGCGACAGCGCCGGCGGATCCGCCGGCCGACGCGCACGCAGGTCTCCGGCAGCGCCCGCGGCATGTCGGCGGCGGCGCGGTCGGACCTGTATGCGATACACGGTTCTAGGATGGGGTCGAGCCGGAAGTACGAAGTGGTGGACGATGGCGACGCAGCGCGACGAGCACGGCGGCAGCGGCGACGGGCAGCCGGAGATCGAGCGGCGTCTGGAGCTGCTATGGGGGGTGGCCGCTCGCCCTCGGCGGGGACCGCGTCCCCGGATGAGCCTGGAGGCGGTCGTGGCCGCGGCCGTGGGCCTGGCCGACGCCGAAGGGCTGGGTGCCGTGTCGATGCAGCGCGTGGCCGCCGAGCTGGGCTACACGACGATGTCGCTGTACCGCTACGTGCAGGGTAAGGAGCAGCTCGTCGAGCTGATGGCCGACACCGCCGTGGGCGAGCCGCCCGAGCGGGGCGGGGCCGCCGACTGGCGCGCCCGGCTGGAGGCGCTCACGCGCGCCATGGTGGACGGCTACCGCGCCCGGCCCTGGCTGCTGCGTGTGGAGATCTCCGGGCCGCCCCGGGCACCCAATCAGCTGGCCTGGTTCGAGGCCTACCTGGAGGCGCTGTCGGTCTCCGGCCTTTCCGGCGCCGAGCGGATCTCGGTGGTCATGTTCGTCGACGGAGCGGTGCGCGAGCTGGCCCGCATCGCCGTGCAGATCGAGGACTCGCGCCGCGGCGGCGGTGTCGGCGCCGCGGCGGCCGGTGCGGCCTACGCCGCGGCCTTGCGCCGCTTCGCCGCACCCGAGCGCTACCCCAACGTGGCGGCCCTGGTGGCCGAAGGGCTGTTCGACCCCGCGCCGCCGGCCCAGGGCGGTGCGGCCGCCGACGAGGAGGCGGCCGGCGAGGGGGGACCTGCCGACGACGTCGGCACGGACATCGTGTTCGGTCTGCGGCGCATGCTGGACGGTGTGGAGTCCTACGCCCGCGAGCGCGCGCAGGCGGGCGGCGCCTGAGGGAGCCGCCGGGGATGAAGCGGCTCCGGTGGGTTCGGGCGGACGCCGGGCGTCGGCCGGCCCCGTGCGGGGTCTCCGACCGGGCGGAGTCGCGGCATTCGCGACCGTCATCCGCGCCGGGCCGCCGGGGCCCGGTCCCGCGCGCGAGGCCCGCCCCTGCGCCGAGGAGGTCCCGGCGCTGGGGAGCCACGCCGCGGCGGCCCGCGCCCCAGCCGAGGCCACGGGATGTCGGGACGGCGCTGCGCAGCTGCGCGCCGCCGCCCCGCCCTCGGGGATCAGCGCAGCAGCACCAGTTGGTGGCGTACGAGCGCGCGCAGGACCGCGGCCGTGGTCTCCAGCGGGGTGCCGGAGTCCTCGGCCAGCTCGCCCGCTGTCGTGCGCGGTCGGCGGGCGAGTTCGGCCAGTACCGGCTCGGCCGCCGCGGGCAGGCGGTAACGCTTGCCCGAGACCGTGACCGCGACCTGCTCGCCCTCGCGCTGCATGGGCGGCGGCAGGATCGGTACGAACTCCACCCGGGTCTCGGCCTGCGGTGTGGCGCCGTCGACCGCCCAGGGCAGGGCGAAGGACTGGCGCCGGGGGAAGCGGGAGTCGTGCTCCTCCAGGAAGCCGTCGAGGTCGTGCTGCTCGGCCACGTCGACGAGCCGGCGGATCAGCTCGTGCTGGTGCTTGCGCCGCTCCTCGGCCGAGTCGAAGCGCGGCAGGTCGGTACGAAAGAAATCTACGTCGTAAAGGCGTTCCAGGACCGAGCGCGCCCAGTCGATACCCGTCGCGCGAGTGAAGCCGAACGTCAGGTGCATGCTGACGTCGCCGGTGCCCTTGACCGTGTGCCACCACCCGCGCGGTACGTGCAGGACGTGGCCGGGGGAGAGGACGCCCTCCCACACGGTGCCCTCGGGCGGGCTGTGGCCGTGGTCGGAGTCGACCTTCATCGGGTGCGGGCGGGTGCCGGGCCCGTGGACCTGCCAGGACTTGGTTCCCTCGACCTGGACGATGAAGGTGTCGTGGTCGTCCCAATGGGTGTCGAAACCGTGGGAATCGCCCCAGATCAGATACAGGTTCACCTGCGCCCGTTCGCGCACCAGCCGCATCAGGTCGTCGGTGGCCTCCTGCACGGGCGTGTGCAGCCGGTCGACGGCGTCGAGCACGAGGCTCGCGCCCTCCCGCAGTTCACGGTAGAGGCCGTCGGGGCGGATCACCGCGCGCTCGGCGCCCGAGGTGCTGCCCGAATCGGTGTAGCGCGCGGCGGGCACCGGTGCGCCCTTGCGGTGCAGCCGCAGGCGCGGGGGCTCCAGCGCGCAGCGGGCCAGGATGTCGTTGAGCGCGTCGAAGGTCAGCAGCGGGCGGACGGTCTCGGCGCCGAGGTCGGCGAAGACGACGTCGGTGGACAGCCGCGTGGAGAGGAGGTCCTCGCCCACGGCGGCGAGCAGCGTCTCGGTGAACAGGCGGTCGGTCACGACGGGGGCCTCCACTGCGGCGGTTGCGGCGGCGGGCCGCCGGAGGCGCACGACGCGCTCCGGCGACCTGTCGGTGACGGATGGGTCATGCCGACGTCGTCGGTCAGATGAAGTCGGAGCTGGAGTCGGTGCCGTCGTTGTCGCCGCCGGCGGTGATGTCGCGCGAGGTGACCTCGGTCAGCTCCTCGACCTCGACGTCGAACTCGTTGTGGTCCATGGCGTCTCCTGTTCGTTTCGCGGATGTGCCACTCGGTGCCCGCCGGCCGCAAGGCCCGGCCGCGCCCTCGGGCGCGGGGCGGTGCACCGCCAACCCCCGTCAGGGGGAGGTGCCGCCCCCGCGCTGTGCTGCGCGGGGGTGCGGCCGCCGGTGCGGCGGCCGCATGCCTGGGATGCCGCGGTGCTCACGCCTGCTCCCACCGCCGCACGAGCCGGGAGGCCGGCGCTTCCGCCGACGTCCGCGGGAGCACGAGACCGGTCGCGTCGGCGGCGAAGGCGTGGGCGTCGGCGGCGAGTTCGATCGCCTTGGTCACCGCGCGCGGGCCGTGGCCGACGTCGTGCTCGTAGCGCAGCAGCGCAGGGCGCTCGCCGGTCCGGTGGTGCAGCAGCGCGGCGCACATCTTGCGCGGATGTGCGGCGTCGGTGCGGGTGTCGCCGTGGAAACCGGTCAGCAGCACCGCGGGCCGGCCGCGGGCGCCGTCCTCCAGAACGCGGTGGTAGGGCGAGTAGGACATCAGCGCGGCGAAGTCCTCGGGGTCGGCGGCGGTGCCGAACTCGCGGATCCACATGGGGCCCATTCCCAGCCGCTCGAACCGCGCCATGTCGGCCAGCGGCGCCGAGGCGATGACGGCTCCGCACACGTCCGGTCGCCGGGCCGCCGCGGCCAGGACCAGCAGGCCGCCGGCCGAACCGCCCGAAAGGCACAGCTGCTCGCGGCTGCACGCGCCCTCCTCGACGAGGGCGTCGGCCGCGGCGACGAGGTCCTCGACCGAGCGCGGCTTGCTGCGGCGTGCTCCGCGCAGGTGCCACTCGCGCCCGAAGTCGCCGCCGCCGCGCACGTGGGCGACCGCGTAGCGGCCGCCGGCCAGCAGCCAGGCCAGCACCGTCGCGCTGAACCCGAACTGGCGGGGGCGGCCGAATCCGCCGTAGGCGTGCAGGATGGTCGGTCCCGGCTCGGTGGGCTCGGCGGAAGCGGCGGAACCGGAGCCGTCCTCGCCCGGGCCGCCGACGACCGAGAACACGGTGACGGGCACGCGCGTGCCGTCGGCCGAGCGGCATTGCAGGGTGCGCCGCCGGACGGTGGCGGGCGGGCGCGGCTGCGAACCCCGCGGCCACGGGCGCGGCCGGGTGCCGCCCGCCTCCAGCGCCAGGACGCACTGCTGGGTGGCGACGTCGGCGTAGCACAGATGGGCGCCGCCGGATCCGTCGGGCTCCAGCCGGGTGACCATGCCCTCACCGGGCAGGTCGATGCGGCGCAGCAGGCGGCCGTCGGCGGCGTGGCCGGTGAGCTCGCTGATCCCCAACCGGGTGCGGGTCACCAGTACCTCGGGGTGCTCGGCGGCGCCGACGGCGGCGAATCCGTCCAGGGTGGCCTCGGAATCCTCGCCGACGACCTCGTGCCAGTGGGCGGTGCCGGGCGTGCGTGGGTCGGTGGCGCAGACGCGGCGGAGCGGTGCGCCCAGTGTGGTGCGCAGGTAAAGCGTGCCGTCGGGGCCGAGGTCGGGGTGGGACTCGATCTCCTCGCCTGAGTGGACGGTGCGCCAGTGCGGAGCGTCGTAGGCCCCGGCCACGGCGGCGGAGCCGCTCGGCGCCAGGTCGGCGATCCAGACGTCGTTGCGGTGGCCGGTGCCGTGGCTCTCGGTGACCACCAGCCAGCGCCGCCCCAGCAGCCGCACGCCGGGAACCGTGCGCGGGCCGGTGCAGGCGCGTACCAGCACGTCGGGCTCGGGACCGGTGGGCGAGACGCGGTGCAGCCACACGCCGCGGCGGCCGTCGCCGTCGTCGCGGCGGACGTAGTAGAAGGCGTCGGGGCCGATCCAGGCGACGTTGGAGTAGCGCACGCCCTCGACGGGCGCCTCGACCGGCAGGCCGGTGGGGACCGAGAGCACCCGCAGCGCCCCGCGTTCCGTGCCGCCGGTGGAGGTCTGCACGGCCACGTACGCGCCGTCGGGGGAGGGCTCCCAGGAGTCCAGCGTGGTGGCGCCGCTGGGATCGAAGGCCTGCGGGTCGAAGACCGTCCGCTCGCTGCCGCCGTCCCCGCCTTCGTCATCGGGATCGGGATCGGTGAAGACGACGATGGCGGGGTGGTCGCCTCCGGCGGGCCGGCGGGTGGCGAAGACCCGGCGGCCGCGGCGCAGCGGCGGGGTCCACAGATCGGTGGCCACCAGGTCGCCGATGCACTCGGCCAGCGGCTCCCGCAGCGCCCACCGCTGGGCGGCCGCGACGAACTCGTGTTCGCGCTCGGCCAGCCACCGGCGGGTGGCGGGGGAGTCGGGGTCCTCAAGCCAGCGGTAGGGGTCGGCGACCTGGGTGCCGTGCACGGTGTCGACGACGCACAGCAGCGCCGCCCGGCCGTCGTCGCGGGCGGTCCCGTGGTTCGGGGCGGCCATGCTCACCTGGAGCCGAGGGGACGGGGGCGGCGGAGGACGGGTGCATGAGCCAAACCAATGCCACGGATGCGCACGCCTACATGGTTCAGAAGGGCTCCAACGCCGGTCAAGGTAGTCATCGCTGACCGGTGATCACGCGAATGTGTCCGCTAAGCCAGGTTTGCTACCTGACTGGGCTGCTCGCGCGGGCGGAGGGGATCATGGTGCGTCGGCGTCGGGCCGCCGAGGAGACCACGGGTGCGGCCGCCGGGGCCGCACGCGGACCTCGCGCCCCAGGCCGCCGGCTCGGCCCGCCGGAGGCGGCGGTCAGCCGACGGTGCGGCGGGTGCCCAGCAGATCGGCGGTATCGCAGATCCGCGTGTCCAGCGGGCCGGGGCAGAGCGCCGCGACAGCGGCCCGGTAGCCGGGGCCGGCGTCGAGGTCGGTGAGCCGCACGTCTTCTGGAGCCGCGGGGGAGTCCCACTCGACCACCGCGGCGGGATCGAAGGGGCCGCTGACGCCCACCGTGGCCAGCCCGCCGGAGATCCCGTCGCCGGTGGCCTTGAGCAGCGCCTCCTTGCGCGCCCAGTAGCCGAAGAAGCCCTCGGCCCGCTGCGGGGCGGGGACCCGGTCCAGGTCGCGGCGCTCCCGAGGACGCAGGCAGTAGTCGACGAGGCCCTCGGTGTCGCGGTCGGGCGCGACCTTCTCGACGTCGGCGCCCACGGGCGTGCCGTGTGCCAGCGCGAGCAGGACGCGGTCGCCGGAGTGGCTGATGGAGATCTCCAGCCCGGCGGCGGGGCCGGCGGGGCGCGGTTTGCCGTGGGGCTCGGGGCGGGGGTCGGGACGGCGCCGGCAGGCGCGGCAATGCAAGGTGAAGGTGACCTGTTCGGGAGCGCACCCGGCCTCGCGTGCGAGCGCCAGCCGGGCCAGCGCGTGGGCCACCAGGTAGCGGTCGCGGTCGGCCGGTGCCCGGAAGCGTTCGCGGCGTTCGCGCTCGCCGGCGTCGAGAAGGTCCAGCAACGCGGGAGAGGCGTCGTCTGGCGAGGCCCACCACAGCCGGCACGTCAGCGCAGTCACCCGTCCATTCTGTCGTGTTCGTCCACCGAACGCACCCCGGGTGCTTCGCCGTCCGCCGCCCGGTGAGCGCGGGTCCGCGGCCCCGGCGGCGGTGCGGGCAACTCGCCTCGCCGGGGCGGCATGAAACCGACTGCTACGGGGCATCGATGGGGTGAGTGACCCCGCGGCGCGGGCCCTTCCCGAATCGCGGTGTCGCCGGTCGGCCCGCTCGCCAGGGAGGCCCCCCGTGTCCATGATGGCGCTGTTCGGTATCGCGACATTGGCCGTGCTCGGCCTGCTGATCGCCCTCTTCGTCGTCGTCTTCGTCCTCCGCGGCCCCTCGTTGGAGGACGACGCCTCCGCCGACGACACGGCCATCGACGAATCGTTCCACACCCACGGAGTGCACATGAGCTGACCCCGGCGGCTCTATCATCGGAGCGCGGCCCCCCAGCCAGCACCGGAGATGGAGTATCCCATGGCAGACGAGACCAGGCCGGCGTTCGCGGCCGAGCGCCGCGAGAGGATCCTGGAGCTGGTGCGGGCCAACGGCGCCATGGCCTTGCGTGAGATCGCCTCGCGTGTGCGCGCCTCGGAGGTCACCGTGCGCCGCGACGTGCGGGCCCTGGAGGCGGACGGCCTCATCGACCGCAGGCGCGGCGGCGCCGCGCTGCCGGGGCGGTTGGGCTTCGAGCAGAGCTACACCCAGAAGAGCGGTCAGGCCGCGCCTGAGAAGCTGGCCATCGCGGCGGCGGCGGCGCGCCTCGTCGAGGACGACGACGCGGTGGTGCTGGGTCCGGGCAGCACCACCGAGGCCCTGGCGCGCGAGCTGGTGAGCCGCCAGAACCTCACCGTGGTGACCAACTCCCTGCTGGTGGCCGAGGTGCTGGCCTCGGCCCCGGGCGTGGAGGTGGTGATGACCGGCGGCACCCTGCGCGGGCCGATACGTGCTCTGGTGGGCGCCGCCGCCGAGCAGGCGTTGTCGGGACTGCGCGTGCGCATGGCCTTCGTCTCGGGCAACGGGGTCACGGCCGAGCGCGGCCTGAGCACCCCCAACCCCGCGGTGGCCAGCGTCGACCGCGCGCTGGTGGCCTGCGCCCAGGAGGTCGTGGTGCTGGCCGACCACACCAAGGTCGGTGCCGACACGATGGTCCAGACCGTGGCGCCCGAGCACATCGCCCACCTGATCACCGACAACCACGCCGACCCCGAGGTCCTGATGACGTTGGAGGACATGGGAACCCTGGTGCACGTGGCGGTGCTGGAGGTCGACCGGGGAGAATAGAGGCCGAGCGCCTTCTCGGTGGTGTGCGGGGCCGCCGCCCCGTACGCTGCCCGATGAGCCCGAAGACCCGCGGATTTCCTGGAGCGCCCATGCCGAGTCCGGTGACCCTGCCCGAACCGTGGGCGCGGTCTGCGGTCAGCGTCGTCGTGCCCACCTACAACGAGGCCGACAACCTGCCCGTGCTCGCCCGCGGGCTACTCGAGTCCCCGCTGCCCGAGCTGCGCCTGGTCGTCGTCGACGACGACTCGCCCGACGGCACGGGCAAGATCGCCGAGGAGATCGCCGCCCGGTACAACACACCCGACCGCGAACGCGTGACGGTGGTGCACCGCACCGCCAAGGAAGGGCTGGGGCGCGCCTACGTGGCGGGCATGACCCGCGCGCTCGCGGACGGCGCCGAGTTCGTCGTGCAGATGGACGCCGACCTCAGCCACCCGCCGGGATACGTGCCCCAGCTCCTGGGCACCATGCTCTCCACCGGGGCGGGCGTGGTGATCGGGAGCCGCTACGTGCCCGGGGGCAGCCTGTCGCAGGAGTGGCGCCCGCACCGGCGGCTCCTCAGCTCCTGGGCGAACACCTACGTCAAGACGATCCTGGCCATGCCGATCCGCGATGTCACCGCCGGTTTCAAGATCTGGCGGCGCGAGGCGCTGGAGGCCGTGGATCTGGAGACCGTGGACAGCAGCGGCTACAGCTTCCAGGTGGAGATGCACTACCGCGCCTTCACCCGCGGCCAGAAGATGGTGGAGATCCCCATCCACTTCGAGGACCGCCGCGAGGGCGACAGCAAGATGGACCTGGCGGTGCAGGTGGAGTCGGCACTGCGCCCCTTCCGCCTCAAATCCGCCGAGCGCCGCACCCGCGGGAGCTGAGCCCGGCGAGGTAGCAGTCTGGACCCCGGGCACCTGTGTCGAGGGACGCGCTTAGGCCTGGCCCCGTCCCGGCGGGGTGCGCAGCACGGTGTCGGCGAGGCGCTGGGCCAGCGCATCGGCCTGGTCGCGGATGCGCGGGACCGTCGCTTCGGAGTCGCCGCGGCGCACCGACCCGATCGCGAAGAGCCGGGCCGCCTCGCCCTGCGGAGTGGTCAGCGCGCCGCAGGAGCAGGCCGACAGCCCCGACGCCCCCTGAGCGCCCTGGGCAGCACCCTCGACCGGGGGCGGCGCCGTGACGGCGGGGTCGCCCGTGGCCACCACCGCAGCCGCGGCCCCTATCCGCTCGCCCGAGGCCAGCTGCACCGCCGCGCCGCCGTCGTCGCCGCCGACCCCTACCGCACGGTCGGTGCAGGTGTGCAGCGTGGCGTAGGGGGAGGCCCAGGCCGCCGTGGCCGCCAGCGTGTCGGCGAGGTAGTCGCCGTAGACGCGGCGCGACAGCAGCGTGTCGGGTCCGCAGGCCGCCGGGGCGAGCGCGGTGGCGCCTGGGGACGGCGCGGCGGCGCCGCCCGTCCGGCGGGGGGAGGACCGCTCGGCGCGGGCCCACTCCATCAGGTGGCAGGGGCGGTCGGGCAGCGCCGACATGTGCTTGACGGGGATCTCCAGCAGGCACTCCCCGCCCGCTCCGCCGTAGGGCCGCCCGCGCGCGAACCGGCCGTGCTCGTCGATCAGAACGATGCGGTAGGCCAGGCGCAGCCACGTGGTGGCGCGCAGCAGCGCGATCGCGGCGAGGGCCGCCCCCGCTCCGCCGCCCACGAACGCGATGGCCGGCTCGCCGCCGTCCTTGGCCGCGGCATCTCCCATGTCCCCGACTCTAGGACCTCTCGCCGCCCCCGCGAAGGGGGTCGCCCGCAGACGAACCGGGACAGCGGTGCAGCGGCGGCCCCGACACGCCGCAGAACCTCCGCCCCGACGCCGGCGCGGGCGTCCGGCGGCGCAGCAGCGCCAGCGCCAGCAGGCCCGCCGCGGCGGCGAGGCCGGCGGTGATCAGCATCGCCGGGCCGAATCCGCCGGAGATCCCCGCGTCTCCACTGACGCCCGCGAGCACCGGCACCGCCGCCACCCCGATCAGCTGCGCGGTGCGCGCCAGCGTGTTGTTCACGCCGGAGGCGACGCCGGCGTGGCGCTCGGCGGCCGAGGCCAGCACCGTGGCGGTCAGCGGCGCCACCGCGGCCGACAGGCCCAGCCCCACCAGCACCACGCCCGGCAGCACTCCGGTGGGGTAGGAGGTCCCCGGCTCCAGCCGGGACAGCAGCACCAGCCCCGCCGCCAGCACCAGGGGGCCGAAGCCGAGTTGCCAGCGCGGTCCGATCCGCTGGGCCAGCCGGCCCGACTGCCCCGAGAGCGCCAGCATCAGGACGGTGATGGGCAGCGACGCCGCCCCCGCCGCCAGAGCGGAGTAGCCCAGCACCTCCTGCAGGTAGATGACCAGCAGGAACATCTGCGGTCCCAGGGCGCCGTACATCGCCACGGTGATGATGTTGGTGATCGTGAACCGGCTGGAGGAGAAGATGTCCAGCGGCAGCATGGGGTGGCGGCTGCGGCGCTCCACCGCGGCGAAGGCCGCCAGCGCCGCCGCGCCGGCGACCGCGGCGCCCGCCACCCGCCAGTCGGCGGCGGTCTCGCCCGCCGCGATCAGCGCGTAGGAGAGCCCGGCCAGCCCCGCCATGCCGAGAACGGCTCCCGTGTAGTCCAACCGTTCGGGTGCCTCGGCATCGCGCGACTCGGGCAGGTGCACGCGTGCGATCACCAGCACCACCGCCGCGATCGGCAGGTTGATCAGGAAGATGAGCCGCCAGGAGCCCGCGTCGACCAGCCAGCCGCCCACGAACGGCCCGATCGCCGAGGCCACCCCCGTCAGCCCCGACCACGCGCCGATGGCCCGCGCCCTGTCGCGCTTGCGGAAGCCCGCCTGCAGGATCGCCAGGCTGCCCGGGGTCAGCAGCGCGCCGCCCACCCCCTGCAGCACCCGGCCGGCGATCAGCCACTGCAGGGTCGGTGCCAGGGAGCACAGCGCCGAGGCCAGGGCGAAGAAGGCCACGCCCGCCGAGAACACCCGCACCCGCCCGTACCTGTCACTGAGCGAGCCGCTGAGCAGGATCAGCGACGACAGCGTCACCATGTAGCCGTTGGCGGTCCACTGCAGGCCCGCGACGCCGGAGTCCAGGTCGCCGGAGATCGCGGGCAGCGCCACGTTGACCACCGTGGAGTCCAGAAAGGCCATCCCCGAGGCGAGCGCGGTGGCCGCCAGCATCCAGCGCGCGGCCGGCGTGCCCCACGCTGCGCCTTCCGGCGCGTCGGCGTCCTCGGCTGTCATTCCTTCGCCTCTTCCGGCCGTGGGCGGCAGCCCCGCAGGGGCGGGCGGGCCGCGCTCGGCCCGCCCGCCCCCACGGTAGGCAGCCGCCCTGCGGGCCACCACCTCGGCGCCGGTGTGTCGGCGTAGGCGCCTACTCGCTGGCCATGGCCGCGGTGATGGAGGTGCGCGCCGCCCGTCGCGACGGCAGCACCGAGGCCAGCAGCCCGGCCGCGACCGCGGCCGCCAGGAAGGCGGCGATCTGCGCGGTCGGCACGCGGAACAGCAGGTCGTCCAGGACGGCGGCCGAGGCGGCCCAGCCGAAGAACACCCCCAGGCCGATGCCCACGAGCGCCCCGACCAGGCACATCAGCACCGCCTCCCACATGAGCATCACCCGCAGCTGAGCGCGTTTGAGGCCCATGGCCCGCAGCATCGCCGACTCGCGGGTGCGCTCCAGCACCGACAGGGCCAGCGTGTTGGCGATCCCGAACACCGCGATCACCACCGCCAGGCCCAGCATCGCCACGACGGCCAGGAACGCGGTGTTCAGCACGTCCTCGTACTGCCGGCGCATCTGCGCCATCGAGTCGACCTGGAGCGTTGGTCGGTCCTCCACCGCCGCGTAGACCGCGTCGCGCAGCTCCTCGTCGCCGGCGGACTCGGCGCCGGAGACCATGAGCATCTCGTCGCCCCGGACCTCGGGGAACGCCGAGGAGAAGTCCTCGGGGTCCATCAGCACGCTCCAGGAGCTCTGCGCGCCCTCCACGAGGGCCGCGATCTCGTAGTCGCGCTCGCCCTCGCCGGTCGTGAGCGCGAGCGTGTCGCCGACGCCGCGCTCTCCGGCGACGTCGGACACCACCGCCACGCGGCCCGGTCCCACGTCGGCCAGGTCCCCGGCGTCCGTGCCGCCGCCGGCCGCCTCCTCCGGCGGCACGCCGCGGAAGGTCGTGTACCGGACGAAGCCGTCCCCGGTCTCCGCGGTCGCGGAGCGCTGGGCGACCACCTCGGCGACCTCGGGCGACTCCCGCAGGTCGCGGGCCACCTCCGGCGGGACACCGGGCCCCTCCTCGGCGAATTGGGCGCGGACCTGGTAGTCCATCGGGAACTGCCGATCGAGCATGTCGGTGGTGGTGGCCATCATCGAGGCGTTGACCACCGAGTAGCCGGTGATCAGCGTGGCGCCCACCGTCAGGGCGATCATGGCCGTCGCCGCGCGCCGCGGATTGCGGCGCGCGTTGTCGGCGGCCAGCGCGGTGGAGACCCCCAGCGCCCGCATCAGCGGGGACACCGCCGCTACAGCCGCCCGCACCAGTAGGGGGCTGAGGACGATCACGCCGGCGAACGCGACGAAACCCGCGCCGACCACCAGGTACAGGCCGGTCTCGGGATCGTCGGTCTGCCGGGCGAGGGCGACCACCCCTGCGGAGGCGAGCAGGAGCACGGTGCCCGTCGCCATGCGCAGAATCCCGACGCGCGTATCGAGCGCGGTCGCGGTCGCGCTGGTGCGCAGCGCGGCCAGCGGCGGCACGAGCGTGGCGCGCCGCGCCGGGAGCACCGCCGCGATCAGGGTCGTCACGGTGCCCACGGCCAGCCCGATGAGCACCGTCTGGGCCTTCACCACGACGTCGGCCGAGCCCGCGTCGGCGTCGAACGCCTCGGCGCCCACCGCGAAGCCCGCGTAGCCGAGCCCGACCCCGGCGAGCACGCCCAGCGCCGAGGCCAGCAGCCCCACGACCAGCGCCTCGGTCACCACGGCGGTGAATACCTGTCGGCGCACCGCGCCCACGCAGCGCAGCAGCGCCATCTCGCGCTGGCGCTGGGCCACCAGGATGGCGAACGTGTTGCTGATGACGATGGCCGCCACCACGACCGATACCAGGGCGAACAGCAGCAGCCCGGTGGCCAGGGCGTCGGCCTGGGCGCCGGCCTGCTCGGCCAGTCGGTCGCCCAGCTCCTGCCCGGTGAGCACCTCGGTGCCGTCTCCGGCGACAGCGGAGACCGCATCGGCCGCCTGCTGGGCCGAGACGCCTTCGGCGGCGAGGGCGTCGATCTCGGAGTAGCCCTCGGCGCCGGTCATCTCGGCGGCGACCGGCGATGTGAAGGCCACCGCTCCGCGGTAGGCGAGGGAGGGCTCGGTGCCGAAGTCGATCAGGCCGGTGACGGTGAACTCGTGCTTCTGCTCGTCGGGCCCCAGGACGGTCGCGCTGTCGCCGACCTCATAGCCGGTCGCTTCGGCGGTGGAGGTGGCCAGGGCCGCCTCGCCCGGCCTGTCGGGCAGTTCGCCCTCGTCCGCCGAGAAGCGGGTGGGCTCGCCCACCGACACCCCGGCGGTGGGCACGCTGCCGACGGCGCGGCCGTCCTTGTCCAGCAGCGGGGCGTCGCCCATGGTCACGCCGGCGGCACGGTCGATCTCGGGCAGCTCGCGGACCTCGTCGAGGACGTCGCCGGAAACGGGATCCTCGCTGCCCTGCGCCGGTAGGACGACGGCGTCCATCCGCTCCGCCGAGCCCATCACCTGGCTGGAGAAGCTTTCCCGCAGGGTGTCGGAGAACACCAGCGTGCCGGAGACGAACATGACGCCCAGGGCGATGGCGAGTGCTGTGGTGACGAGCCGGCCCTTGTGCATGCGGAGGCCGGCGAGTGTGGTGCGCAGCATTGCGGCTCAGGACTCCAGCTTCACCAGGCGGTCGAGCACGGTCTCGGCGGTGGGCTGGTGGACCTCGTCCACCAGCCGCCCGTCGCGCAGGAACACGACCCGGTCCGCGTAGGCGGCGGCCACCGGGTCGTGGGTGACCATGATGACCGTCTGGCCCAGATCGCGCGCGGAGTCGCGCAGGAAGCCGAGCACCTCCGCGCCGGAACGGGAGTCGAGGTTGCCGGTGGGCTCGTCGGCGTAGACGACCTCGGGGTCGCCCAGCAGCGCCCGGGCCACCGCGACCCGCTGCTGCTGGCCGCCCGACAGCGCGGAGGGCAGGTGGCCGAGCCGGTCGCCCAGCCCCACGACCTCGACGATGCGCTTGAAGCGGGCGGGATCGTGCCTGCGCTTGGCGATGCGGCCGGGCAGCAGGATGTTCTGCTCGGCGGTGAGCATCGGCAGCAGGTTGAACGACTGGAAGATGAATCCGATGCGGTCGCGGCGCAGCAGCGTCAGCTGCTTGTCGCGCAGCCGGGTGATCTCGGTCCGGCCCAGGTGCACCGTCCCGCTGGTGACGGTGTCGAGGCCCGCGAGGCAGTGCATCAGGGTGGACTTGCCGGAGCCCGAGGGCCCCATGATCGCGGTGAACGCGCCGCGGGCGAAGTCGACGGTGACGCCGTCCAGGGCGTGCACGGCCGAGTCGGCGCGCCCGTAGACCTTGACGAGGTCGCGGGAGGTGACCACGGGCGGTGCGTGGGTGGGGTCGGATGCGGGGGCGGCCTTGGCCGCGCTCTGGCTCACGTCGTGTTCTCCGGATCCGCTACGGGGACGGTGCATGGCAGTGCGGCGTTCGAAAGCGCCCTCGGCGCCCGTTCGAACGCAGTCCCGGACACGCTACGGCCGCCGCGGGCGGCGATTCCTCCGCCGCAGTGCCCAGATTCGCGGGGAGGGAAGGCGACTTCCGCCCGGTGGCCCCCGCACATCGGCGGCGATCGGCACCGACTTTCGTCGGGGCGGCCCGGGGCGGGCGCGCTCGCCCCCGGTGGCGCTCGGGTGCGGGGCGGCGGTGCTGACCGGGGGTGCCGCAACGGCACCGACTTTCGTATGGGAGGGGAGAACGCCGCAGGTCGGCGGCTGTACGGCGCGTTTGCTCGGCATAGACTGGCCGACCATGGCGCAGGATGGGGCGGCACCTCCCTCGGGTGCGAGTACGGCGCGGCCCGAGCCGGGATGGGCCCGCTGGTGGGCGCGCAGGCACCGCGTCGCCGATTGGCTGCTTGCCGCGGCCTTCCTGCCCTGGACCGGCCTGATGCTGGTAGGCGAGCCGCACGGCCTGCTGGGCCTGCCCGCCCTGGCGGCGGTCGGCATCGCCGCGCCGGTCGGCAGCACAGCGGGCGTCCTCCTCGCCCTTCACACCGCGTGGGGTGCGCTGACATTGGGTGCGGCGGTCTCGACCGTCGTGCTCTTCCGCCGCACGCGGCCCCGGCTGATGTTCGGCGCGGCGACTGCCACGCTGCTGGGCTACGGCGACATCGGCATGGCCGCCCTGGCCCTGTTCACCTACGCGGCCTGGTACGACGACCGGCGGCGGCTGGGGCTGTGGGCCGCATGGCTGACGCTGTGCACCCTGGCCGTCTACACGGTCGGCGGACCCATTACCGCACCGGCGGCCTCCAGCATGCTCATCATGTTCTACGGCATGCCGCTGGCCGTGGGCCTGTGGATCGGCACCCGCCGGGTGCTCATCGCCAACCTGCGCGAACGCGCCGAGCGCTTGGAGCACGAACAGCACCTGCTCGCCGATCAGGCCATCACCGCCGAGCGCACCCGCATCGCCCGCGAGATGCACGACGTAGTGGCCCACCGCGTCAGCCTGATGGTGCTGCACGCCGGCGGGCTGGAGGTGTCGGCCCCCGACGAGCGCACCGCGCAGAGCGCCGGGCTGATCCGCACCACCGGCCGGGACGCGCTGGCCGAGCTGCGCGATATCCTCGGCGTGCTGCGCGACGAGCCGGAGGCGAGCGCCCCTACCGCGCCCCAACCGGTGCTGGCCGACCTCGCCCACCTCGTCGACGACTGGCGCGCCGCAGGCCTGTCCGTTGACAGCAGCAGCGCGGGTACGCCGGTCGCGCTGCCCGCCCAGACCGAGCGCACCGCCTACCGCACCGTCCAGGAGGCGCTGACCAACGCCGCCAAGCACGCCCCCGGAGCGCCGGTGCGTGTCTACCTGCACCACCGTCCCGACATCCTGGAGATCACCGTGGACAACGCACCGCCGCCCGCCGGATCCGCCGCCGAAGCGCCCCCTTCCAGCGGCTACGGGCTCGCCGGCCTGCGCGAACGCGTCGTCCTGGCGGGTGGCGAACTGTGGTCGGGACCCCTGCCGCACGGCGGGTGGCGGGTCGGCGCCGCGCTGCCGGTGGCGCGCCGGGACCGCGGCGCGACGGAGGCGGCCGAATGATCCGCACCCTCCTCGTCGACGACGAGCAGCTGGTGCGCTCGGGTCTGCGGATGATCCTCGAAAGCGCCGAGGACATCGACGTCGTCGGCGAGGCCGGTGACGGCGACGAGTCGCTGGAGCTGTCCGCGCGCCTGGAGCCCGACGTGGTGCTGCTGGACATCCGCATGCCCGGCACCGACGGGCTGACCGCCGCGGCGTCCATGGCGCAGCTGCCGCGCCCGCCCAAGGTGGTGCTGCTGACGACCTTCGACCTGGACGAGTACGTGCACCGCGCGCTGCGCGCCGGCGCGATGGGCTTCCTGCTCAAGGACACCCCGCCGCGCGACCTCGTCAGTGCGGTGCGCACCGTCGACGAGGGCAACGCGATGCTGGCGCCCAGCATCACCAAGCGCATGCTGGAGCGCTTCGCGGTCTCGGCCTCCGGGACCGCGGCCGAGGCCGCCCGCAGGCTGCAGGTGCTCAGCGACCGCGAACGCGACGTGCTCGTCGCCGTCGCCGGCGGGATGTCCAACGCCGAGGCGGGCCGCAGCCTGGGCATGCGCGAGGCGACGGTCAAGGCCCACGTCAGCAGCATCCTGGCCAAGCTGGGCATGGGCAATCGCGTGCAGGCGGCCATCCTCGCCCACGACGCGGGATGGGCGTGAGCCCGGCCGGCGCCGGGCCTGGCTCCGCGCCGCGCCCCCGAGTGCGTCTATTGTGTTGTGGTGTCCGCCCGCGGGCCCAGGGGGAGCCGCGGGGCGCAGGCAAGGTTTCCGCTGTCGTAAGAGAGGTCGTGCCGTGGCCGTTCGCACCCACGGGGGCACGGGGATGTCGGCCGTGACCCCTGCTGATTCCGCCGAGTCCTCGGTCCCGCGGCGGCTGCTCGCCGTGGCGACCCGCCTGTTCGCCGAGAAGGGCTTCGACCGCACCTCGGTGCAGGAGATCGTCGATGCGGCCGACGTCACCAAGGGGGCGATGTACCACTACTTCGACTCCAAGGACGACCTGCTCGCCGAGATCTACGCCCGCGTGCTGCGCCTGCAGATGTCGCGGTTGGCCGACATCGCCGGCCAGGACCGGCCGGTGGCCGAGCGCGTCGAGCACGCCGCCGCCGACGTGGTGGTCAGCACCATCGAGAACCTCGACGACGCGACGATCTCCTTCCGCTCGCTGCACATGCTGCGCCCCGAGAAGCAGCGCGAGGTGCGGGACGAGCGCCGCCGCTACCACGAGCTGTTCCGGTCGCTGATCACCGAGGGCCAGCAGCAGGGCGTCTTCACCGACCGGGTGCCCGCCGACATCGTCGTCGACTTCTACTTCGGCAGCGTGCACCACCTCAGCACCTGGTACCACCCCGAAGGCGCGCTGAGTCCCCGGGAGATCGGCGCGCACTACGCCCGCCTGCTGCTCGACGCCCTGCGCCCGGCTCCCTCCGCCCACTGAGGCGCCGCGCGGTCCCGCCGGACAGGGCCGGGCCGGCGCCGTCCCGGCCCCGAGGCGTCGGCGGCCGCGCCTGCGCGGCAGTCAGGCCGAGGGCGCCGCGTCCGATGTCGGCCGCGTGTCCACAGGCGGGGTTTCACGTGGTGGTCGCGGGTGTGGCGGGATTAGTCTCAGGTGGCACACGATCCGCCCAGTCCTGTCATCGCTAAGAGGTTCGAATCACCGTGGCTGACCCCTTCGTCCACCTGCACGTCCACACCGAGTACTCGATGCTGGACGGCGCGGCCAAGCTCAAGCCGCTGTTCGCCGAGGCGGCCCGGCTGCAGATGCCCGCCGTGGCCATGACCGACCACGGCAACATGTTCGGCGCCTACGAGTTCTGGGAGCAGTCCAAGGGCTCGGGAGTGAAGCCGATCATCGGCATCGAGGCCTATGTGGCACCGGAGTCGCGGTTCCACAAGAAGCGCGTGCGCTGGGGCCGCGGCGACTCCAACGAGAACACCGAGGGCGGCAAGGACATCTCCGGCGGCGGCCGCTACCTGCACATGACCATGTGGGCGCGCAACGCCGTGGGCCTGCGCAACCTGTTCCGCATGTCCTCGCTGGCCAGCATCGAGGGCTACTACGGCAAGCCGCGCATGGACCTGGAACTGATGAGCCGCTATTCCGAGGGGATCATGGTCTCCACCGGCTGCCCGTCCGGCGGCGTGCAGACCCGCCTGCGGCTGGGCCAGGAGAAGGAGGCCGTCGAGTACGCCGCCAAGCTGCAGGACATCTTCGGCAAGGACAGCGTGTTCCTGGAGCTGATGGACCACGGCATCAGCATCGAGCGCGACGTCCGCGACGGGCTGCTGAGGGTCGGTCGCGAGCTGAACCTTCCCCCGCTGGTGACCAACGACTCCCACTACGTCACCCAGGACCAGGCACAAGCCCACGACGCGCTGCTGGCGGTGGGCGTGGGCAAGAACCTCGACGACCCCGCCCGGTTCCGGTTCAACGGAGACGGCTACTACATCAAATCCGCCGAGGAGATGCGCGCCCTGGTGAGCCTGGACGAATGGGCCCAGGGCTGCCGCAACACGCTGCTGGTCGCCGACAGCGTCGAGGACGGCGCCTACGACGAGGTCTTCGCCCACCGCGACCTGATGCCCAAGTTCAGCGTCCCCGAGGGCGAGAGCCAGGCGTCCTGGCTGCGCAAGGAGATCGACCGCCTCACGCCCACCCGCTACCCCGACGGCGCGAGCCGGCCCGTGCAGGAGCGCATCGACCACGAGCTCGACATCATCAACGGGATGGGCTTTCCGGCCTACTTCCTGGTGGTCTCCGACATCTGCCAGTACGCCCGCAAGCACGGCATCGCGCTGGGTCCGGGCCGCGGCTCGGCCGCCGGGTCGATGGTGGCCTACGTTCTCGGCATCACCGACCTCGACCCGCTGGAGCACGGGCTGCTGTTCGAGCGGTTCCTCAACCCCGAGCGCGTCACCATGCCCGACATCGACCTGGACTTCGACGAGCGTCGGCGCGGGGAGATGATCGACTACGTCACCGAGCTCTACGGCGACGAGCGCGTGGCACAGATCCTCACCTTCGGCACGATCAAGGCCAAGGCCGCCGTCAAGGACTCCACCCGCATCCACGGTCTGCCCTACGCCCTGGGCGACCAGGTCACCAAGGCGTTCCCGCCGCCGGTGGGCGGCAAGGAGATCGCGCTTTCGGAGGTCGAGGACGAATCGGCCGAGCGCTACGCCGAAGCGGTCGAGCTGCGCACGCTGATGGAGAAGGACCCGCAGGTCAAGAAGGTCTTGGAGACCGCGCGCGGTATCGAGGGCCTCACCCGCGGCACCGGTGTGCACGCCGCCGGGGTCATCCTCTCCGCGGAGCCGCTGCTGGACGTGGTGCCGCTGCACAAGCGCGACACCGACGGCGCCATCATCACCGGGTTCCCCTTCCCGCAGTGCGAGGAGATGGGCCTGCTGAAGATGGACTTCCTGGGCCTGCGCAACCTCACGATCATCGACGACGCGATCCACAACGTGAAGTCCAACGAGGGCGTCGAGATCGACTGGTCCGGGATCGGCTTCGACGATCCCAAGACCTACGAACTGCTGGCGCGCGGCGACACCCTGGGCGTGTTCCAGCTCGACGGCACGGCCATGCGGGCGCTGCTTCGGCGCATGCAGCCCAAGCAGTTCTCCGACATCGTGGCCGTCAACGCCCTGTACCGGCCCGGGCCGATGGCGGCCAACGCCCACAACGACTACGCCGACCGGTCGAACGGGCGCCAGGAGATCACGTCGATCCACTCCGAGCTCTACGACGCGTTGGACCCGATCCTGTCCGAGACCTACCACGTGCTGGTCTATCAGGAGCAGATCATGGCCATCGCCCAGGAGATGGCCGGCTACTCGCTGGGCGGCGCCGACCTGATGCGCCGCGCCATGGGCAAGAAGAAGAAGGAGGCGCTGGAGAAGGAGTACACCAAGTTCAACTCCGGCATGCTGGAACGCGGGTTCTCCCAGAAGGCCATCGACACTCTCTGGGAGGTCATGCTCCCCTTCTCCGGCTACGCCTTCAACAAGTCCCACGCGGCCGGCTACGCGATCCTCTCCTTCCGCACCGCCTACCTCAAGGCCAACCACCCCGCCTCCTACATGGCGGCGCTGCTGACCTCGGTCAGCGGCGACAAGGACAAGATGGCGGTCTACCTCGCCGAATGCCGCAAGATGGGCATCCAGGTGCTGCCGCCCGACGTCAACGAATCGGCGCTGCGCTTCTCCGCGGTCGGGGCCGACGTGCGCTTCGGCCTGGGCGCGGTGCGCAACGTCGGCACCAACGTCGTCGAGTCGATCATGAACACCCGCAAGGCAAAGGGCGAGTTCACCTCCTTCGTCGACTTCGTCTCCAAGATCGAGTTGGCCGCCTGCAACAAGCGCGTGGTGGAGTCGCTGGTCAAGGCCGGGGCCTTCGACAGCTTCGGCCAGCCCCGCATGGACCTGTTCAACCACCATGAGCACGCCGTCGACGCGATGATTTCGGCCAAGAAGCAGGAGGCCCACGGCCAGTTCGACCTGTTCGGCGGCGCCGACGAGGCCGAGGCCGCACCGATCGGGCTCGACATCAACTGGTCGGACCAGGAGTGGGACCGCAAGACCAAGCTGGCGTTCGAGCGCGAGATGCTGGGGCTCTACGTCTCCAGCCACCCGCTCGCCGGCGCCGAGCGCATCCTCGCCCGCTCCAGCGACGTCTCCATCCTCGACATCAACAACGGCGAGCGCCGCGACCGCTCCGAGGTGCAGGTGGCAGGGCTGATCTCCGGAGTGGAGCGCCGGGTCAGCAAGCAGTCCGGCAACCCGTGGGCCAAGGTCACGGTCGAGGACCTCGACGCCAGCATCGACGTGCTGTTCTTCGCCGAGTCCTACACCCTCTACTCCGAGGTGCTGGTCGAGGACACCGCCGTGTCGGTCAAAGGCCGGGTCAAGGAGCGCGAAGGCGAATACTCCATCCAGGCGTTCGAGCTGACACCGCTGGACATCACCCACATCTCCGAGGGCCCGCCCCCCATGCTGCTGACCGTGCAGGAGCAGCGGTTGACCGCCGACCTGGTCGACGAACTCAAACACGTCCTCAAGGCCCACCGCGGCGAGACCCCGCTGACCATCCGCGTCGAGCACCCGGTCAAGTCGCGGGTCTACGACATCCCCGGCTATCCCGTGCGCGTGGGTCCCGAGCTGGCCGGCGACCTGAAGTCGCTGCTGGGTGCGGAGGCGGTGACCTACTAGGCACCGGGCGTGCGGGGACCGCCCAGGCGGGGCGGGCCCCGCACGCCCCGCCGCCCCCGGCCCCCGGCCGCCGGCGGCGCCGCACGTCGCGCGCCCGCCTGCTCCTCCCATGCGCCGCTCTACCGTCCACCGGTGGCGCTGCGCGCCGCACCTGTGTCGCCCGCCGCTTCCGCGGGTCCGTCGGCGCGTGGCCCACGCGCTGCGACGTGGGTCCGGTTTTACCCGGCTACCTGCGGGCAGCCGCGTGCATTGCGGCCTGTGAACCGGAGTGCGCGCAGACAGTGGCCGGGTGCCGCCGCGGGGCGGCGCGCGCCCGGCTGTGCAGAGCAGCCGACGACGAAGGGGGGCGCCGATGCCACGGCCAAGCGACTGGCTGTCCCGGCGCGAGCCAGCCGTCTTCCTCATCTCAGGATTACTGGCCCTGGCGTTTGTGATCTTCGGAGCCGTGTTCACCGACGCGGCCCGCTACGTTCTCGAGGACGTGCTGCTCGCCGGGATCACCGACAACTTCGATTGGCTGATGATCGGCGCGGTCGCGGCACTGATCGTCTTCTGCTTCTACCTGATCATCGGCCCCCACGGCGGAATCCGCCTCGGCCCGCCCGACAGCCGCCCCGACTACAGTTACCTCTCGTGGTTCGCCATGCTCTTCAGCGCGGGCATGGGCATCGGACTCGTCTTCTACGGCGTGGCCGAACCGGTGGTGCACTTCGCCGAGGCGCCGCGCACCGCCCCCGAGACCCCGCAGGCCGCCCAGGACTCCATGGTGCTGGTGTTCCACCACTGGGGTCTGGGGCCCTGGGCCGTCTACGCCGTCATCGGGCTGGCGCTGGCCTACTTCGGCTTCCGCCACGGGCTTCCGCTGCGGGTGCGCTCGGCGCTCTATCCGGTGTTCGGAGAGCGCATCCACGGCACCGTCGGCCACGCCGTGGACATCCTCTCGGTGCTGGGCACCCTCTTCGGCGTCGCCACCTCTCTGGGGCTGGGCGTGCTCCAGGTGAACGCCGCGCTGAGTTATGTGGGCGGAGTCCCCCAGAGCCCGCTGGTGCAGGTCGCCCTCATCGCGGTGATCACGGTGATGGCGACCCTCTCGGTCGCCTCCGGGCTGGACAAGGGCATCCGCATCCTGAGCCAGACCAACCTGATCCTGGGTGCGCTGCTGCTGGTGTTCATCGCCGTCGCAGGCCCCACGGTGCTGCTGGTGGCGGCCTACCTGGAGAACATCGGCGCCTACATCGGCGAGGCGGTTCCGACCATGTTCTGGTCCGGCACCTACTCCCACAGCGCCGAGATCGACACCTGGCTCAGCTCGTGGACCCTGTTCTACTGGGCCTGGTGGATCTCCTGGTCGCCGTTCGTGGGCATGTTCATCGCGCGCATCTCCCGCGGCCGCACCATCCGCGAGTTCGTCTCCGGCGTGCTGATCGTCCCGGCGCTGCTGTCGTTCCTGTGGTTCACCGTGCTGGGCAACACGGCCTTGGAGATGGAGCTGCGCAACCGCGCCGACCTGATCGGGGAGACCTTCGCCGACCCCTCGTACTCCTTCGCGCTTTTCGCCCTGCTGGAACAGCTGCCGCTGTCGACGGTGACCTCCGTCCTGGCAGGGCTGATCGTGGTGTTCTTCTTCGTCACCAGCTCCGACTCGGGGTCGTTCGTGATCGACATCATCACCACGGGCGGCAACACCGAGCCGCCCACGGCCAGCCGTGTCTTCTGGGCGCTGCTGGAGGGCGGTATCGCGGCGGTGCTGCTGCTGGCCGGCGGGCTCTCGGCACTGCGGGCCGGTGCGCTGACGACCGGACTCCCCTTCACCGTCGTGCTGCTGCTGGTGATGGTCGGGCTGTGGAAGGCGCTCGGCGAGGAGAGACGGGGCCAGAACGTGGTCCGCGAGGCCGACCGCGAAACGGACGGTCCGCCGAGAGAAGAGCACCAGGACGGGAATGAGAGTCGTCAGGAGGGCGGCGTCCCAGCAGGCGCCGCGGACCGCGAAGGGAGCCCATGATGCGCATCGCCGTCGCGATCGACGCCGCGCGCGCCTCCGCGCGCGCCATGCGCACCGCTGTCGATGAGGCGCGGGCCCACGGGGGCGGCATCGACGTCATCTACGTCTACCGGGAGGCCGCGCCGGTCGCGGCCTTCCCCAGCTTCCCCGAGAAGGGCCGCGACCGGCGCGATCCCTCCGCCTCCGAGCGGCAGGCCCGGGCGGCGCTGGACGACTGGTTGGACGGTTTGGAGCTCGACGTCGGCGACGTCGAAGTGAACAGGGTCGTCCTCACGGGCGCCAACCCCGCGCGTACCCTGATCGAGCGCTCGAGCCAGTACGACCTGATGTGCGTCGGGTCGCGCAGGACGGGTGTCTTCCGCGATCTGCGGCCCAGTGTGGTCAGCGAACTGGTGGCGCGCCGGGCGCACTGCTCGGTGCTGATCTCCCGCGGTCCCCAGGCGTGAGAGAGCCCGCCCCCCGCCTGCCGGGCGGTGGGGCGGGGTGCTCCCCGCCAAGATACCGACCAGATGGTATGTTGATCCCGGTTGAGGCGACGGCAGGCCGTCGGACCGCGGCATCCCGCCGACGCGCGGAGTCCGTGCCCGGCAGCGGCGGCCCGGATGCAGAGCGTGGGAGAGCGCATGGGCGAGACGGGCGTGACGAATCCGCCGGGACTGGACCTGCGGCGGTTGGGGGAGTATCTGGAAGAGCAGCGCCCCGGCATGCTCGGCGGGCCGCTCTCCGGCGAGGTCATCGCCGGCGGGCGCTCCAACCTCACCTACACCGTCACCGACGGCCGCGGGCGCTGGGTGGTGCGCCGGCCCCCGCTGGGCCACGTGCTGCCCACCGCCCACGACATGGGCCGCGAGCACCGCGTGATCAGTGCGCTGTCCGACACCCCCGTTCCCGTGCCCTACACCGTGCTGCTGTGCGAGGACACCGAGGTCCTCGGCGCTCCCTTCTACGTGATGGAGCACGTCGAGGGTGTGCCCTACCGCAGCGCGGAGCAGCTTGATGCGCTGGGCGCCGCCCGTACCGGCGGCATCGCCGCGTCGATGATCGACACCCTGGTGGACCTGCACGCGGTCGACCCGGCCGCTGTGGGACTGGCCGACTTCGGCAAGCCCGAGGGGTTCCTGGAGCGGCAGCTGCGCCGCTGGAAGAAGCAGCTGGAGGCCTCGCGCAGCCGCGAACTTCCCGGCATCGACCGCCTGCACGAGCGGCTCAGCGTCCGGATCCCCACCTCGCCCGAGCCCGCCGTCGTCCACGGCGACTACCGCCTGGACAATCTGCTCGTGGGTCCCGACGACGAGATCAAGGCGGTGCTGGACTGGGAGATGTCCACGCTGGGCGACCCGCTGACCGACCTCGCGCTGATCATCACCTACAGCAGCGCCGCCATGGTCGGCAGCACCACGGTCAGCAACGCCCACACCGCCGAGGGCTACCCCGACGCCGACGAGATCATCGCACGCTACGCCCAGCGGTCGGGCCGCGACGTCTCGGCGCTGGACTGGTACGTGGGCCTGGCCTTCTTCAAGCTCGCCGTGATCCTGGAAGGCATCCACTACCGCCATGCCCAGGGGAAGACGGTCGGCGAGGACTTCGAGGGGATCGGCGACGTGGTGCCCGGGCTGGTCGACGGCGGCCTCAAGTACCTCGACGGGGCCTGAGCACCGGCGCCTGGGGCCCTGCCGTGCTCAGGCGGGCCCGGTCGTGGGGTGCGTCGAAGTCCAGCAGGGGCCCGGCCGGGACGATGCGCTTGGGATTGAGCGCACCGTGGGTGATGTAGTAGTGGCGCCGGATGTGGTCGAAGTCGGTCGACTCGCGAAAGGCCGGCAGCGAGTACAGGTCGCGGGTGTAGCCCCACAGGTTCGGATAGTCCGCCAACCGCCGGATGTCGGTCTTGAAGTGGGTGTGGTAGACGGGGTCGAACCGGGCCAGGGTCACCCAGAGCCGTACGTCGGCCTCGGTGACATGGTCGCCGGTGAGGAACCGCCGGGTGGCCAACCGCTCCTCTAGGCCGTCCAGCGCCGCGAACAGCTCGTGCACCGCGGCGTCGTAGGCCTCCTGCGTCGGCGCGAAGCCGCAGCGGTAGACGCCGTTGTTCACGGCGGGGTAGACGTGCTCGTTGAGCGCGTCGATCTCGCCGCGCAGATCCTCGGGGTAGAGCTCGGCGTCGTGCTCGGCCCAGGCGTTGAAGCAGGCGTTGAGATCGACGGTGATGTCGGGGAAGTTGTTGCTGACGATGCGCCGCGTGGCGGTGTCCCACAGCACCGGCACCGAGATGTGGCCGTCGTAGCCGGGTTCCGTGGCCTCGTACGCCTCACGCAGCAGCGTGAAACCGCCCACGGTGTCGGGACCGTGGCCGGGCCCCTCGCGGAAGGCCCAGCCGCGGCCGTCGCGGACCGGGTCGACGATGCCCACCGAGACCGCGTCCTCCAGCCCTTTGAGCTTGCGGACGATCAGGCTGCGTGTGGCCCACGGGCAGGCGTAGGAGGCGTAAATGTGGTAGCGCCCGGCCTCGGCCGGGAACTCGGCGCCGCCGAGGCGGCCCCGGAAGGGGTAAGCGGGACGCTGGAAGGCCGCACCCCGGGGTTTGGTCATCCGCTCCCCGTAGTCGCCGTGGATCTCGAAATCGGCGGGCGTGGCGACGATGGCGGTGGGCACTGCGGGCCTCCCGGTGCAAACGACGGCTCTCGCCTGGCGCGGCCGCTCGGGCGCGCACGTCCTCCTGCATACCCGCGATACCGCGCCGCCACCACGCGGCCGCGCCGCTCGTCGGCGCATCGGGTCGCCCCGCGGCGCGGGACGACTCCTGCCGGGTGGTGGCGGGTGGGAGGGTGGACCCGCACGTCGCAGCGGGAGCGCCGCAGGTCTCGGTTCCACGTACCGCCCGGTAGCTCGATACGCTGCTTCCCGTTCTGTCCATGGTCGCGACGGCGCCTTGCGGCGCGCTAAGGAGCACGAAATGTCCCGATCGGCATTGGTCACCGGCGGCAACCGCGGAATCGGCCGGGCCATCGCCGGCGAGCTGTCCGCCGCCGGCGACCAGGTCGCGGTGACCTACCGCTCCGGCGAACCTCCCGAGGGGCTGCTGGGAGTCAACTGCGACATCACCGATACCGCCCAGGTCGACACCGCCTTCAAGCGGATCGAGGAGGAGCAGGGGCCGGTGGAGGTGCTGGTGGCCAACGCCGGGGTCAGCAAGGACAACCTGCTGGCCATGATGAGTGAAGAGGACTTCTCCTCGGTGCTGGACACCAACCTCACCGGTGCCTTCCGCGTCGCCAAGCGCGCGGCCCGCGGCATGATCCGCCGCCGCAGCGGCCGCATCGTGCTGATCTCCTCGGTGGTGGGCCTGATGGGCTCGGGCGGACAGGTCAACTACGCCGCCTCCAAAGCCGGCCTGGTCGGCTTCGCCCGCTCGCTGGCCCGCGAACTCGGCTCGCGCGGCATCACCGTCAACGTCGTCGCCCCCGGCTTCGTCGAGACCGACATGACCGCAGATCTGCCCGAGGAGCGCCAGGCCGAGATCAAGAAGAACGTCCCCCTGGGGCGCTTCGGCGCGGCCGAGGAGGTCGCCACGGCCGTGCGCTTCCTCGCCAGCGAGGACGCGGCCTACATCACCGGCGCCGTCATCCCCGTCGACGGCGGTCTGGGCATGGGCCACTGACAGCGCGGCACCGCCCCCGCTCACCCCCCGCGAACGCGCCCCACCCCCCTTCAATACCGACGAACCAAGAACAGGACGGCACATTCCATGGGAATCCTCGAGGGCAAGCGCATTCTCGTCACCGGGGTGATCACCGACAGCTCGATCGCCTTCCACGTCGCCCGCATGTGCCAGGAGCAGGGCGCGACAGTCGTGCTCACCGGCTACGGCAGGCTCTCCCTCGTCGAGCGGATCACCCAGCGCCTGCCCGAGGCGCCGCCGGTACTGGAGCTCGACGTCACCGACGAAGAGCACCTCTCCAGCCTCGCCGAGCGCGTCAGTGAACACGTCGACGGCATCGACGGCATCGTGCACTCCATCGGTTTCACCCCCACGGAGGCGCTGGGCGGCAACTTCCTCAACACCTCCTGGCAGGACGTCGCCACGGCGCTGCACACCTCCACCTACTCGCTGAAGGCGCTGACGACGGCGCTGCTGCCGCTGATGAAGGACGGCGGATCCGTCGTCGCCATGGACTTCGACAACTCCGTCACCTTCCCCGTCTACGACTGGATGGGCGTGGCCAAGGCCGGGCTCGCCTCCACCGCCCGCTACCTCGCCCGCTACCTCGGCGAGCAGGACATCCGGGTCAACCTCGTCTCCGCCGGTCCGCTGCGCACCATGGCCGCGCGGAGCATCCCCGGCTTCGACGAGCTGGCCGACGCCTGGCCCCAGCGCGCGCCCCTGGGCTGGGACACCTCCAACCCCGAGCCCGCTGCGCGCGCCGTCGTCGCACTGCTGTCGGACTGGTTCCCCGCAACGACCGGCGAGACCGTGCACGTCGACGGGGGATTCCACTCCACCGGCGCGTAGACTGCCATCCGCTGAATCACGCGAACGCGGGCGTCCCTCCATCTGCACGGGGGCGCCCGCGTTCGCGTCCGACGCCCGAACAGCCACGCATGCAACGAGAGGGGACCGCCACCATGGATCTGGGACTGCACGGCGCACGCGTCGTCGTCACCGGTGCCAGTCGGGGGATCGGCCGGGCCATCGCCCAGACCTTCGCCGAGGAGGGCGCCGACCTGGCGATCTGCGCGCGTTCGGCCGAACCGCTGCAGCGCGCCGCCGAGCAGTTGCGCGTGCTCGGGCGCACCGTGGTGGAGCAGGCGCTCGACGTGTCCGACACCGATGCGCTGCGCGGCTTTCTGGATTCCTCCGCCGAGCGGCTGGGCGGCATCGACGTCCTGGTCTCCAACGTCTCGGGAGGCAGTTCGGCCACGCCCGACCAGTGGGAGCGGGGCTTCAGTACCGACATCATGCCGTTCGTCCGCATGGCCGAGGACGCCCGGCCCCACCTGGAGGCCTCCGAACGCGGCGGATCCATCGTGCTGATCTCCACGACCTCGGCGCTGCACACCACCGCGCCCTCGGGGCCCAAGGCCTACGGTGCGGTCAAGGCCGCCCTCAATCAGCACGCGGCCGCGCTCGGCCACACGCTGCCGGCGCAGGGGATCCGGGTGAACACCGTCTCGCCCGGTCCCATCGAGTTCGAGGGCGGCGGCTGGGCCCGGCGCCGCGGATCCGACCCCGACTTCTACGCCGCCATCCGCGACCGCATCCCCGTGGGGCGGCTCGGCCGCCCCGAGGAGGTCGCCCGCGCCGTCGCCTTCCTCGCCAGCCCCGCGGCCTCCTTCGTCACCGGGTCCAACCTGGTGGTCGACGGCGGGTTCGTCGACAGGGTCTGAGTACCCGCCGGGGCGGCGCCCGCGGTGTCCGCCCCGGCGCCCCCGTGCACGGTGCCGCCCCGCGGGAGGCAGCGGGCGGGCGCGGCCGCTCAGCCTTCGCGCAGCACCTGCACCAGGCGGGTGGTGCGGGGGAGCGCGGCGTTGTCCCGCACGCCCTGCGCCCAGGTCGATCCGGCGGCCTGGACGACCGACAGATGGCGCCGCGCCGCCGTCAGCGCCGTGTAGACCTGGGGGCGCGAGGCCCGGGTCTCGGGCGGGAACACGGCGACGACGGCGGGCCAGCGGCCGCCGTGCGCCGCGGCCACGGTGACGGCCCAGCCGGGCCGCAGGTGCGCGGAGTCGGCCACCGGGCACAGCGCCCCGCCGGGCAGCTCCACGGCCAGCGCGCTTCCCGAGCCGCCGCCGGCGTCCGTGCCGCCCTCCTGCACGCGCAGGAAGCCCACGTCGCCGGCGGCGTAGCCCGGCCCGTCGGCGGAGAGGAGCACCCGGTCGCCGGCGTCCAGCCCGCCGTGGGCGCCCGGGCCGGGGTTGAAGTGCTCTTTGCAGGCCGTGTTCAGGGCGTCGGCGCCCGCCTCGCCGCCTCGCATGGCGGTGACGATCTGCACCTGCTCGGGCGGGATCTCCAGAGCGCGCGGGATCGAGTCGGTGATCAGCTGCACCGCGCGGTGCGCCGCGGCCGAGGCGGAGTCGGCGGGTACGAACACCACTTCGCGCCCGGGCGAGCCGACCTCCTCGGGCTCGCCCGCGGCGACCTGGGCCGCCGTGCGGGCGAGCGGCCCCGCGTCGGCGTCCTGCGGCAGCGTGGCGACGTGCACGGTGCGTGAGGTGAGCAGGTCTGCGACGACGCTGCCGGGCGCCGCCGAGGGCGCCTGCGCGGGGTCGGCCAGCAGCACGAGGTGGGTGCCGTCGGCGCAGGCCTCGACCAGCGCTGCGGCGTGCTCGACGTCCAGCCACATCGCGCCCGCGACCACCACGAGCCCGGCCTCGATCGGGTTCTCGGCGCCGCGGCCGCGCGTGCCCGGCGCGCGGGTCTCCAACAGCGCGGCAAGCGACACCGCACGCACGCCGGGGTCGGCGCCGAGCCCGGAGAGCGCGTCGTCGAGCTCGGCGGCGGCCTGGGCGGTGGGTGCCGCGAGGGCCATGCCGACTTCGCTTTCGGCGGCGATGGCGGCGGCGCAGGCGAGGGTGTGCGCGATCGCCGTGTCGGAGCCGGCCCCGTGTTCGAGCACGCAGATCCCGCGCAGGGCCACGGTCACCAGCGCCGCGGTGGTGCGCGGGTCGACGGCGGCCCCCATGCGCTGGGCGGCGGCGTCGACGGTCTCGGCGGCGGTGGCGGAGTCCATGATCGGCTCGCTGGCGGCGCTGAGCCGGTTCAGGCCCTCGCCGAGCGCCTGCTCGCCCTGGCCCAGGCGGGCTAGGGCGTACCAGCGGTCGGGGTCGGGCATCTCGCCCGGGTCGCCGTCGAAGTCCTCGGGCTCGTCCGGCTCGTCGAACATCTCGAAGAGCATGACGTCGCCCTCCTCCAGCGCCGCGGTGAGCGCGGCGTCGACCGAGCGCACCCCCGCCGACCGCAGCGCGGCGGTCAGGCGCTGCTCCTCCAGCGCCGTGTGCCCCTCGCGCGCCGCACGGCGCAGCAGGTGCGCCGCCAGCGCCCGGCCGCGGCGCCGGTCGTCGGGCGAGGCGTCCTCGCCCAGCGCGCGCCGGGCGCAGTAGTCGGCCTGCTCGGGCGTCACCCCGCTGACGGCCAGCAGCCGCCACGGGTCGGCGGAGACCTCGGCCCCGGCCCCGGGCCCCAGCGCCGCCACCAGCGGCCCGGCCAGCTCTGCCGGCGCGCCCATCCGCTCCAGAGCCGCGCGCGCCCGGTCGGCGGCGTCCTCGCCGCTCGTTGCGGCCTCCTGCGGCGGCCCCGGCGGCACCTCGGACCCGGACGTGGCGGACATGGCGAAAGATCCTCTCCGACGGCGTTCTACGTCCCTGCGGAGCTTAGCGATCCCCACCGACTTCCGGACGCGCCCTTCCACAGGCCGCCGCGTATCCCCCGAGCGCTACGGGCCGTGCCCGCCTACGGGTCGGGGGCCGAGGAGGCGTCGTCCAGCGCCTCGCGGATCTCGCGCGGGAGCTCCACGCTCTCCATGGACAGGATCTCCTCCAGCTGGGCCGTGGTCCGCGGTCCCACGGCCGCAGCGGCCACGCCCTTGCGGTCGCGGACCCAGCTCAGGGCCACGGCCAGCGGCGAGACCCCCAGGCCCTCGGCGGCCGTGCAGACCGACTCGACGATGCGCCTGCTGCGTTCGTCGAGGTAGGGCTCGACATAGGCGGCCATGTGCGGCCGGGCGGCCCGCGATTCGCCGGGGACCCCGCTGCGGTACTGGGCGCTGAGGACCCCGCGTCCCAGCGGGGACCAGGCGATCAGGCCGGCGCCGAGGTCGCCGAGGGCCGGCAGCAGGTCGCGCTCGGGCGCGCGGTTGAGCAGGGAGTACTCGCAGCCGGCGGTCACGATCGGGGCCGCGGAGTGCCGGGTGGCCGCCCGCTGCCAGGCCGCGTAGGTGGCGAACTGCCAGGCGGTGAAATCGCCGGTGCCCGCGTAGCGCACCTTGCCCGCGCGCTGGGCGGACTCCAGCGCGGACAGCGTCTCCTCCACCGGGGTGTCGGGGTCGCGCACGTGCAGCTGCCACAGGTCGATGTGATCGGTTCGCAGCCGGCGCAGCGACGCGTCCAGCGCTGCGAGCAGGTGACGGCGCGACAGGTCGCAGCGCCGGTAGCCCTGCGGGGTGTGCCCCGACTTCGTGGCGATGATCACATCGTCGCGCCGCACGACCCCGCTCACCAGCCGGCCGACGATGCGCTCGCTCTGGCCGCCGCCGTAGATGTCGGCTGTGTCGATCAGCGTTCCGCCGGCGTCCACAAACGTGGTGAGCTGGTCGGCGGCCTCTTCTTCCTGGGTGTCCTTTCCCCAGGTCATCGTGCCCAGGGCCGTGCGCGAGACCCACAGCCCCGATCCGCCCACCTGTCGCTGTTCCATGGCGCGGAGGTTACCGCGTGCCGCCGTCACGGGCGCTGGGCCGCACCGCGGAAATCCGAGGTCACCCAAAGTCACCGGCCGGGGGCCGCAGGCGGCGGGCCGGCCGCTCCGGCGTCCGCGGCCGGGCGTACGCGGGGTTCGCGAGGATGTCGTGAGTCCTGTGATCCCAGTAAGCTGCCGTGGTCTGCCCCCCGCGTACCGCGTGGCGCCGCCCTGTCCGGCCGACGACGGTACGCCTCCGCGCGCCGGCGTGCGGACGCCCGGCCGTGCCTGCGCTCCCACGGCCGGCCGCGGCGACCGCCCCCGGACCGCGAACACCCGGGCACTGGAGCCCCACGCACCCGACCGAAGACCCAGGAGCCGAGCCCGCCGTGTCCATAGTCGAGGCCATCATCCTTGGTGTCATCCAAGGACTGACCGAATTCCTGCCGATCTCCTCCAGCGGCCACCTGCGCGTGGTGTCCGCCTTCCTCGGCTGGCCCGATCCGGGGGCCGCTTTCACCGCGGTCAGCCAGATCGGCACCGAGCTCGCCGTACTGCTCTACTTCCGCAAGCGCATCTGGCTGATCCTGTCCACGTGGACGCGGTCACTGCTGAACCGCGAGCTCCGCTCGGACATGAACGCGCGGATGGGCTGGTACGTCATCATCGGCACCATCCCCATCGGCGTGCTCGGCCTGGCGCTGGAGGAGCAGATCGAGAGCCTGTTCCGCGACCTGCGGCTGATCGCGCTCACCCTGATCGTCTTCGGCGTGTTCCTGGGCATCGCCGACCTCCACATGCGCAAGCACCGCACCCTCGTCGACCTGACCGTGGGCCGCGGCCTGGTCTACGGCCTGTTCCAGACGCTGGCGCTGATCCCCGGCGTCTCGCGCTCCGGCGCCACGATCACCGGCGGCCGGCTGCTCGGCTTCAAGCGCGCCGACGCCGCCGAGTACGCCTTCCTGCTGGCCATGCCGGCCGTGTTCGCGTCGGGCTTCTACAAGCTCACCGACATCGGCGACAACGAGTACGCGGGATGGACCGCCGCGATCGTGGGGACCGTGGTGGCCTTCGCTATCGGCTACGTCGTCATCGCCTGGCTGATGCGTTTCATCACCACGCACAGCTTCATGCCCTTCGTCTACTACCGCTGCGCGCTGGGCGTACTCATCCTGACGCTGGTCAGCTTCAACGTGCTCGAACCCGGGGGCGGCGAGGTCGGCACCGAGACGCCGCCCCCGAGTTCCCAGGGTGAGCAGAACCGGCCCGAGTCCGGCGGCGAGGCCGACGACGATCGCACGGCCGAGCCCGAGGAGCAGGGCGCACAGGGGTCGCCCTCGCCGAGCGGCGAGCCGTCCCCCTCCGCCCAGCCCAGCACCGACCCGGTCACCGGCTGGCCGATCGACCCCGAGACGGGCCTGGCGCAGGACCCCGGGACCGGGCAGTACCGCGACCCCGACACCGGCGAGAACGTCCAGCTCGACCCGGAGACCGGGCTGCCCATCGACCCCTACACGGGGCAGCCCTACGACCCGCTGGCCGACTCGGCCGCCGGGCAGTAGGCGGGCGGCCGATAGGGTGGCGTCGATGGCCACCGCTACGCAGCAGCAACCAGGAACCGAGTCGCGCGAAGAGCGGCCGCAGCCCGAACCCGTCGCGACCCTGCTGTTGGTGCGGCACGGGCTCACCGAGTCCACCGGCGCCACCCTGACCGGCCGCAGCCCCGGCGTCCACCTCGACGAGCGCGGCCGCGCCCAGGCCGCCGACCTCGCGCGGCGGTTGAGCGGGCTCGATCTGGACGCCGTCGTCTCCAGCCCGCTGGAGCGCTGCCAGGAGACCGCGGCAGAGATCGCCGCGGTCGCCGGACGCGAGGTGACCACCGACGGACGGTTCGTCGAGGTCGACTACGGCTCCTGGACCGGCCGCAGGCTCGGCGACCTCGTCGGCGAGCCGCTGTGGCGCACCGTCCAGGCCCACCCGAGCGCGGCCCGGTTCCCCGGCGGCGAGAGCCTCAGCGAGATGTCGGCGCGCGCCGTGGCCGCCGTGCGCGATTGGAACGAGCGGCTCACCGCGGGCGCGGCCAACCCGGTCTACGCGGTGTGCAGCCACGGCGACGTCATCAAGGCGATCGCCGCCGACGCGCTCGGACTGCACCTGGACCAGTTCCAACGCGTCCAGGCCGACCCCTGCTCGCTGACCGCGGTGTGCTACACCAGCGTGCGGCCGTTCGTGCTGCGGCTCAACGACGTCGGGGGCGCTGTGGAGGGCCTGGTGCCGACACCCGAGCAGACGTCCGGCGACGCCGCGGTAGGCGGCGGCTCGGGCGGCGCCGAGCCCGCGCCCGCCGGTGAATCGCAAGGCTGAGTACGATCCTCTAGGGTTCATTGCATGTCCGTGTTCGAGTACGACCCTCCCGAGCGCTTCGTCGCCGGAACGGTGGGGCAGCCGGGGGAACGCACCTTCTTCCTCCAAGCCGCCGCCAGCGGCCGCGTCACCAGCGCCGTGGTGGAGAAGGCCCAGGTATCAGCGCTGGCCGAGCGCATCGAGGAACTGCTGGAGGAGGTGCGGCAGCGCTTCGGCGAGCCGCTGGAGTCCGGTGAAGCGGCCGAGCAGGACGACGGCCCGCTTGAGCAGCCCATCGAGGAGGACTTCCGGGTGGGCACTCTCGCCCTGGCCTGGGACGCCGAGTCCTCACGGGTCATCATCGAGGCCCAGCAGATCGACGAGTCCGAGGACGAGTCGGAGTCCGAAGGCGAGAGCGAGAGCGACGAGGACGTCGCTGTCTTCGCCGAGGACGTCCCCGAGGGGCGCGACGTGCTGCGCGTGCACCTGACTGCCGAGGCGGCGCGCGCGTTCGCGGGCCGCGCGATGAAGGTCGTCGCGGCCGGGCGGCCCAACTGCCCGCTGTGCGGGCAGCCGCTCGATCCCGAGGGGCACATCTGCCCGCGCCAGAACGGGTACAAGCCCGGCGGAATGTGAGGCCGCACGGAGAAAGCGGGACCGGTAGAGGACGGGGGCCATGACCGCGTCGTTCGAGGGGCTGTCGACCAACGCCGCCCTGGAGCTGCTGAGCACCGGCGAGCTGAAGCCCGTGGGTCGGCTGACCGAGGCGTCCAACGCCACGCTGTACTGCACCGTCGCCGCGCCCGGCGGCGCAGAGGCCGGCTGCGTCTACAAGCCCGTCGCCGGCGAGCGCCCGCTGTGGGACTTCCCCGAGGGCACCCTCGCCGGGCGCGAGCTGTCGGCCTTCGCCGTCTCCGACGCGCTGGGTTGGGACGTCGTACCGCCCACGGTCCACCGTGACGGCCCCTTCGGCGAGGGCATGGTCCAGCTGTGGATCGAGGGCGACACCGCGGTGGACCTCGTCGACCTCGCCCGCGACACCCGCCATCCGGGGCTGCGGCGCATGGCCGTCTTCGACGCGGTGATCAACAACTCCGACCGCAAGGTCGGCCACCTGCTGCCCACGCCCTCCGGCCACCTTTACGGCTGCGACCACGGCGTCTCCTTCGCCGAGGACTACAAGCTGCGCACCGTGCTGTGGCAGTGGCAGGGCGAGCCGCTCACCGACGAGGCCCTGGCCGGGCTGGCGCTGCTGGAGGAGCGGCTGCGCGATCCCGACAGCCCCGTCGCCGCCGAGCTGCGGCGCCACCTCACCGAACCGGAGGCCTACGCGGTGCTGCGCCGCGTCGAGCTGCTGCGCCACCACCGGGTCCACCCCTACCCCTCCCCGGACTGGCCCGCCGTGCCCTGGCCGCCGGTTTAGGCGGTGTCCTGCGGAGCGGCGGCCGCCCGCCCCGGAGCCGGGGGCGGCGAGCCCGCCTGAAGGCGCCCCGCGCTCGGCGGAGAGCAGGCACACGCGCTGCGCGCGACTCCCTCGCCACAACGCTGTAGCGGGATTTCGGGCGGTTGCCGGAGGGCCCCCGCTACCGGGTGCGGCCGGGTCCGCGGAACACCCCGGCCCGCGGGCGCGTTGCCACCGTGTGCGGATTCTCCCAGGCTCGCGGGCGCGGGCGCCGCGCAGGAGACGGAGGCGAGATGTGCACCGTGATAGTCGGCTTCGACCCTGAGGCGTCGACGCCGCTGGTGCTGGCCGCGCTGCGCGACGAGATGGTCGACCGCGCCTGGGAGCCTCCGGCCGCCCACTGGCCCGACCGCCCCGATCTGGTGGGCGGGCGCGACGTGCGCGAGGGCGGCACCTGGCTGGCGGCGCGCCGCCCCGGCGCGCCCGGCGCACCGTGCGTGGCCGCCCTGCTCAACGGCGCTCAGCCCGCCACCCCCCGCCCCACCGCGCCGGGGCGCTCGGCCGCACCGGTCTCGGCGGGAACGACCCCGCCCCCCGACACCTCGGTGCCGCCCGGCACGACCCGCTACACCCGCGGCCGGCTTCCGCTGGCGGCGGCCGACAACGGCGAGATCGAACTCGACCCCGCCCAGGCGCGCCACTACGAGCCCTTCCACCTGCTCGTGGCCGATCCCGGCGGCGCGGTTCTGCACTCCTGGGACGGCGGCGCGCTGCGCGAGGAGCGCCTGCCCACAGGCGTCACCGTCCTGGTCAACTCCGGCTGCGACGCCCAGGAGCCGCGTGCCCGCCGCCACGGCCCCGCCTTCGCCCGCACGCGCCCCTATCCCCATGCGTCCCGGCTCGCCGCCGCCGACACCGCGGAGGCGGTCTGGGGCGAGTGGCCCGCCCTGCTGGACGAGGCGGCGGGCGGCGACGCCCGCACCGGCGGTTTCGGCGCGGCCACCGACGATCCCTCCTCGCTCATCGCCCGGGCCCCGCTCGGCGGCGGGCGGGTGTGGGCGACCTCCTCGGTGACGCTGGCGGCCTGCGACCGCGACACGCTGCGCTACGCCTTCACCGCCCGTCCGGGCGATCCCGCGGCCTGGTACCTGGTGCGCTGAGGCCGCCGCGGGGCGTCCGTTCCGCCGCCTTACCCGTGCGTAAACCGCGGGTCCGCGGCGGACGTCCATCTGTGACAGGGACCGTGCCGGCCGCGCAGCCGCGGCGGCGAACGTCCCCCACGAGGGAACCGGGATCGCCCGGCAGCCCTGCCACGGGCGCGACGGGGGAGGGTACGGCGATGCCGCAGACGAGACACGTATGGCCGGGCCGCGACAGGCGGCAGCGCCCGCACGGAACCGGGGAGCAGGCCAGCTACTGGCTGCTCTACGTTGTGGCGTTTCCCGCAGCGCTGCTGCACTTCCACGCCGGCAACGACGGCCCGGCCCTGCTGTGCGCACTGGCGGCGGCCGCCGCCGTGGCCTGCATCGCCATCACCCACCACCGGCGCTGAATCCGGCGTGGCCGCCCGGTCGGCAACACTACGGTGCGTCCGGGGCTTCGGGCTCCAAAACGGCCGATATCCTCGGTCTATGCGTTCTTGGCCCGCTCCCGACCTCGTCCGCCTGCCCGGAAACGGCGGCCCCCTCCGCGTCCACGACACCGTCGCAGGCGCCGTCCGCCCTCTCGACCCCGGACCCACGGCCCGGATGTACGTCTGCGGGATCACCCCCTATGACGCCGCCCACCTCGGGCACGCCTTCACCTATCTGACCTTCGACCTGGTGCAGCGCGTGCTTCGCGACTCCGGCCACCGCGTCGACTATGTGCAGAACGTCACCGACGTCGACGACCCGCTGCTGGAACGCGCCCGCGACAACGGCGAGGACTGGCGGGAGCTGGCCGAGCGCGAGATCGGCGTCTTCCGCGAGGACATGGCCGCGCTTCGGATCCTGCCGCCCCGCGCCTTCGTCGGCGTCGTCGAGTCGGTGCAGCTGATCGCCGACTTCGTCGACCGCATCCGCGCCGCAGGCGCCGCCTACGAGCTTGAGGGCGACGTCTACTTCTCGGCCGCCGAGGCCGAGTGGTTCGGCGAGGTCAGCGGCCTGGGCCGAGAGCAGATGCTGGAGCTGTTCCCCGAGCGCGGCGGCGACCCCCAGCGCCCCGGCAAGAAGGACCCGCTGGACTGGCTGCTGTGGCGCGCCGAGCGCCCCGGCGAGCCGGCCTGGGACACCCGCCTGGGGCGCGGCCGCCCCGGCTGGCACGTCGAGTGCAGCGCCATCTCCCTGACCGAGCTGGGCGCGGGCTTCGACCTCAACGGCGGCGGCGACGACTTGGTCTTCCCCCACCACGAGATGGGCGCCGCCGAGGCGCGGTGCGCCACGGGCACCGGCCCGCACTCGCGGGCCTACATGCACGTGGGCATGGTCGGGCTCGACGGCGAGAAGATGTCGAAGTCGCGCGGCAACCTGGTCTTCGCCTCGGAGCTGCGCACGCGGGGCGTGGACCCGATGGCCGTGCGCACGGCCATGCTGCCCCACCACTACCGCACCGCCTGGCAGTGGAGCGACGAGGTGCTGCAGGAGGGCGCCCGGCGCCTGCAGCGCTGGCGCGCGGCGGCCGACCTGACCTCCGGTCCCGACGCCACGCCCGCGCTGGAGCGTGTCCGCGCGGCCCTGGCCGACGACCTGGACACAGCGGCGGCGGTCGCCGCCCTCGACGAGTGGGCCGACAGCGCGCTGGCCGACGGGGGCGACGACCCCGCCGCACCGGCGCTGATGCGCGACATCGCCGACACCCTGCTGGGCGTGCGGCTGTGAGGCACCCGAGGCGC
>NZ_JROO01000046.1 GCF_000826685.1 Streptomonospora alba | reverse complement strand
TGGGCGGGGCGAGCGGCGTCGTCGTGCCCCCGTGCTTGGCGCCGATCTCCGGTGCTTCGGCGATGGTGTGCACCAGCGCCGTCCCGTGGCCGTTCCCGGAGTGACGGGTGTTCGCGCCGTCCGGCTTTTCGCGGGGTCGCTGAAACGTGATGCCGGCGGGGGCGGGGGACGGCGATTGTATACTACAGACGGTAGTAGCGTCGGGGCATGGACTTCATCCACTCGGTACTGGTCTTCCTCCACCTGCTGGGCATGGCGGGCATCATCGCGGGCTTCATGCTCCAGCTCATCGCCGGGCACCGTTCCGGGCCGAAGAGCATCCTGCACAGCTCGCTGCTGCAGCTGGTGACCGGACTGCTCCTGCTCGGTCTCGCCGAGATGGGGGACGACCCGGTCAACCACGCCAAATTCGGTGTCAAGCTGGTCGTCGCGCTGGCCGTGGTCGTCGTGGCGATCCTCGACGTGCGCAAGCCCGGCAACCGGCTGGCCATCGCCGCCGGTGCGCTCGCGGTCGTCAACGTCGGCGTGGCGGCGTTCGTCTAGGCACACCCGGCGCCGGCGTCCCCGCTCCGCAGCGGGCGCCGGCGCCGGCGCCCGCTCAGTCGTCGTAGAAGACGCGCTCCATCACCGCGCGGGCCCGGCGGGTGGCTTGGCGGTAGTCCTGGATCATGCGGCCGACCGTGCCCTCCTCCTCGGCGTCGTCGCGATAGCCCAGGGCGCCGGCCAGGATCGCCTGGTCGCGCAGCGACTTGGGAATGGAGTCGGAGGGCTTGCCGCGCACCAGCATGACCGCCCCTCGCACGCGGGACGCGAGGCGCCAGGCGATCTCCAGCGTCGCGCCGTCCTCACCGTCGAGCAGTCCGGCCCCGACCGCCGCGCGCAGCGCCTCGATGGTTCCCGTGGTGCGCAGCTCGGGGATCTCGTGGGCGTGGCGGAGCTGCAGCAGCTGGGCGACCCACTCCACGTCGGACAGCCCGCCCCGGCCGAGCTTGGTGTGCAGGGCCGGGTCGGCGCCGCGGGGCAGCCGCTCGGCCTCCATGCGGGCCTTGAGCTTGCGGATCTCCCGCACCTGGGCGTCGTCGACACCCCCCTCGGGATAGCGCAGCGGGTCGACGAGCTCGGTGAAACGCGCGCCCAGCTCCAGGTCGCCGGCGATGGGCGCGGCACGCAGCAGCGCCTGGCTCTCCCAGGTCGAGGACCAGCGGCGGTAGTAGACGGCGTAGGAGTCCAAGGTGCGCACCATCGCACCGCTGCGGCCCTCGGGGCGCAGGTCGGCGTCCAGGAGCAGCGGCGGGTCCTGCGCCGGCATCTCCAGCAGCCGCCGCAGCTCGCGCACGATCGCGTCGGCGCTCTCGGTCGCGGCCATCGTGCCGGCGCCGGGCAGCGGCTCGTGGACGAACATCACGTCGGCGTCGCTGGCGTAGCTCAGCTCCCCGCCGCCGAAGCGGCCCATGGCCACCACGCACAGCCGTGTCTGCGGTTCCCCGCCGCGCTGGTCGGCGACGCGCGCGCGGGCGGTGCGCAGCGCCGCCTCGATGGTCACCGCGGTGATCGCGGTGAGCGCATCGCCCACCGACTCCACCGGCGAGACCTCCAGCAGGTCGGCCAGCGCAGTGCGCAGCAGCTCGCGGCGGCGCAGCGCACGAACGGCGGCGACGGCGTTCTCGGCGGTGCCGTGGCGGCGCAGCGCCGCGTCGGCTTCGGCCTCCAGCGCCCGTGTCGGCCGCTGCACGAGGTCGGCGTCGTCGGCCAGCACACCGACCGCCTCGGGGGCGCGCAGCAGCAGCTCGGTCACGTAGCGGCTGGTACCCAGCACCCAGGCCATGCGTTCGGCCACCCGGATGTCGTCGCGCAGCAGGCGGAGATACCACGGCGTGCCGCCCAGCGCCTCGCTGACCTGGCGGAAGGCCAGCAGCCCGGCGTCGGGGTCGGGGGCGTCGGCGAACCAGCCCAGCATGACCGGCATCAGCGTGCGCTGTATGGCCGCCCGCCGTGAAACCCCCGAGGTCAGCGCGTCCAGGTGCCGCAGCGCGCCGGAGGGGTCGGCGAAGCCGAGCGCGCTGAGCCGCTCGCCCGCCTGCTCCAGCGTCAGGCGGGCCTCGCCCTCGGGCAGGCGCGCCACGGCGTGCAGCAGCGGGCGGTAGAACAGTTTCTCGTGCAGTCGCCGCACCTCGGCGGCGACCCGGCGCCAGGCCGCCATGAATTCGGTGACGGGGTTGGCGGCATAGCCCAGCGCCCGTCCCAACCGGCGCAGCTGCTCGGAGCCGTCGGGGCTGTCGGGGTCGGGCAGCAGGTGCGTGCGGCGCAGCCGGCTCAGTTGCAGCAGGTGCTCCACGCGGCGCAGAAACCGGTAGGCGTCGGCGAGCCCGGCGGCGTCCTCGCGGCCCACGTAGCCGTTCTCCGAGAGGGCCTCAAGCGCGGCGAGGGTGTTCGACGAACGCAGCGCGGTGTCGGCGCGTCCGTGCACCAGTTGCAGCAGCTGCACCGAGAACTCGATGTCGCGCAGACCGCCGCGGCTGAGCTTGATCTCGCGTTCGGACTCGGCGGGCGGGATGTGGGCGACGACGCGGCGGCGCATGGACTGCACGTCTTCGACGAAGTTGTCGCGGCCGACGGCCCGCCAGACCATCGGCTCGATCTCGGCGGCGTAGGCGGCGCCGAGATCGGGGTCGCCGGCGATGGGGCGGGCCTTGAGCAGCGCCTGGAACTCCCAGGTCTTGGCCCAGCGCTGATAGTAGGAGACGTGGCTCGACAGCTGGCGCACGAGCGGACCGTTCTTGCCCTCGGGGCGCAGGGCGGCGTCGACCTGCCAGAGCGTGCCTTCACGGGCGGTTTCGGAGGGGATGCGCATCATCTCCGCCGCGAGCCGCGCGGCGGCGCGCATGGCGGCCTGCTCGTCCTCCACGCCTGCGGCGGGTTCGGCGACGAAGACGACGTCGACGTCGCTGACGTAGTTCAGCTCGCGGCCGCCGCATTTGCCCATGCCGATCACGGCCAGGCGGCAGAGCGCGGCCTGCTCGGGATCGTCGGCCCGCGCGATCGCCAGAGCGGCGTCCAGCACGGAGGCGGCCAGGTCGGCCAGCTCGGCGCCGACGGTCTCCAGGTTGGCGGCGCCGGTCAGGTCGCGCCCGGCCAGCCGCAGCACGCGCCGGTGGTAGGCGACCCGAAGCGCGTGAGCGGGGCCGTTCGCGTCGTCGGTCTTCGGGGCCGCCACGGGGGCGGCAGCGTCGGCGTTGGGGTCGGCGCCGACGATGTGCAGCATGCTCGCCCGGAGTTCGCTGGTGCCGGGGGCGCGGGCGGCGTCGGCTCCGCGCAGCTCGCGCCAGTCGCCGGGGTGGCGCATCAGGTGGTCGGTGAGGGCGGTGCTGGCACCGAGCACCTTGATCAGCCGGGCGCGCAGGTCCGGGTCGGCGGTCAGCGCCTCCAGCAGGTCGGCGGGCTCCGCGCAGCATTCCAGCAGGCGGCTCAGGCCCAGCAGCGCCTGGTCGGCGTCGGGCGCGGCGCCGAGCTCGTCGACGATGCCGGCGTGGCGCTCGGGGTCGAGCCCGCAGTCCTGCATCAGCCGCACGGCGCGCGTGCCGTCGCCGAACCCGCGCCGCGCCAACGCGCCCGCCGTCAAGGTGAATGTCTCCCGAGCCACGTTGATCACCGTAGTCGCCGTGCGGGACCACCCGGTAGACTGAACTAGTTGAACGGACGTTCAACTTTATCGTTCACCCGGACTTCCCGCGTCCACTCTCGGACACGGTTTCCGGATCCCCGTGTGCAGCGGGCGCGGTCGGCGCGGCGGCCGCCCTCCGCCTGCGCACTCGCCTCTCTCATCGCACCCGGCTCCGTGCCCGCCGCGGAGGGCCGGGAGGAAAGGACGGCCCGGATGACGTGGCTGCTGCTGATAGGCGCGATCGCCGCCGAGGTCACCGGCACGATCGCGCTGCGCTTCTCCGACGGGTTCACGCGGCTGGTGCCCTCGCTGGTCGCCCTCGCGGGTTACGGCGCCGCCTTCTGGCTGCTGGCCCAGGTGCTCGTCCGCGGCATGAACATCGGCGTCGCCTACGGGGTCTGGGCGGCTCTGGGCGTGTCGCTCGTAGCGGTGATCGGCGCGCTCTTCCTCGGCGACAGCCTGACCTGGGTCCAGGCCTGCGGCGTCGCCCTGGTCATCGGGGGCGTGCTCGCTCTGGAGCTGGGAGGATCCCACTGAGCGCGGGCGAGCACGCCGACGGCCGCCGCGTGCGCGGCGAGCGCCGCCGGGCCGAACTGATCGCCGCGACCCTGCGCGTGGTCGAGGCCGACGGCGTCGCCGGGGTCACCCACCGTGCCGTCGCACGGGAGGCCGGGGTGCCGGCGAGCTCGGCCGTCTACCACTTCGCCACCCTCGACGACCTCCTGGTGGCCGCGCTGACCTCGGTCACCGACACCTACGTCGAGCAGTTGCACGCCCTGGCCTCGCAGCACAGCGACGTTCCCACGGCCCTGGCCGAATTCGTCGCCGACGGCGCGGCCGCCGACCGCTGCCGCGCCCTGGCCGAGTACGAACTGACGCTGCTGGCTGTACGCCGCCCCGCCCTGCGCCCGGTCGTCCGCCGCTACCTCTCCGCCGTGACCGAAGCCGTCGCCTGCTGCACCGACGACCCCGTCACGATCCGCGCGGCGGTAGCGGCAGTCGACGGCCTGTTCCTCCAAGGCCTCCTGGACGAGAGGGGCGTCCCCACCGAGGAGATCCACGCGGTGCTGACCCGCATCCTGGGAGGTGGGGGTAGGGGGTGAATACTCCGCCGAGGTGGTCGAGGGCTGCGGACGGGTGCGGGTGGGGATGGCCGGTGCCGCGGGAGTGCGGTTGCGCGCCCGACGAAGGCCGTGAGGTGGGTGGTCGCCGGCAGACCGGGCACGGGAGAGGATCGGCCGTCGGCCCCGGTCACGCGGGCGGCCGCCCGCGGACACAACCGGCGGCGTCGGGGCAGCGACGGTTCCTCAGACGGCGCCGTCGTCCTTCGCCGAGTGTTTGCGAACGTCGGGGCGCAGGCGGATCCAGAGGATCGCGGCCGCGGCGATCGTCGCGAGAACGATCAGGACTCCGGTGAAGAGGCTCGTCACCGTGAGCACGCGCTGCGGGGTGGAGACCGTCGACGCCGTGGTAGGGGCCGCCCGGTCGGCGCGATCGGCGCGATCGGCGCGGTCGACGCGGTCGGCGTCGGTCGCGCAGGCCACCGGGGGTGCGCCCTCCTCGGTCTGGGCACAGGCGGTGGTGGCCACGCGCCACAGCCGCTCGCCCGGCTCGCCCAGGCGCACGCGGGCCGTGCGCTCGATCTCGGCGCCGGGCTCGACCACCACGCTCCACGTGGCGACGCCGCCCGTGGCCATACCGTCGGCCCCGACATCGACGAACTCCGCCTCCGCCGAGACGCGTTGGGAGACGATGGCCTTCTGCCGCCGGTCGCCCTCGTTGCGCAGGGTCACGGTGTAGTCGGCTTCCTCGCCGGCGGAGATCTCCTCACGACCGTCGCTGATACGGATGGACAGGGGCGCCCCGTCGACCGTCGCGGCGCGCTCGCCGTCGGAGTCCGAGGCGGTCGGCGCGAGCGCGGCGGCGACGGCCGGCGGGACCCCCGGCGCGAACGCGGCGGAAGCGGGCGCCTCGGACCACGCCGTCGACCCGACCGGGTCCGCGGAGCGCTCTCCGGCGCGCTCAGGCGCGCCGCCGTCCTCTCCTGGCGGAACCGCCGCCGCGGAGGTTCCCACTGCGGTCGCCGCCACCAGGGCGGCCGTCGTCGCACCCGCTGCGCAGCAGCGGCCCCAGCTCGCGGTGCCCTCGGCCATGTACACCAACTCCCGATCGTTGCGCCGATCGTTCGCGCGCCGCTCTGCCACATCGGGCGGCCACACCGAAGACAACTACGCGTATGCGGTTGCGAACGGAACGTGACACGCCTACGGAGGGTCATCTCGGCACCGGCGCGCTCGGCCCGACGGTCCGGCGCAGGTCCGTGCAGGCGGGTACGGAGGCCTGGACCGCGGGCCCGTCTTACGGGTTCCGGCCGCGTCTTAGCCGTCTGCCCGGGGGTTTCCCGGAGGACCCGGCCTTCCGTAGGCGCGGATAAGGCGTTCACCCGATGCGGGAGCACCGTTCTTACCTGGAGTGTGGTCAGCACAGAGGCCGCAGTACGGGCCCACTCCACGTCAGAGAAGGTAGGACACCATGCACCCGGACTTCCTGCGCGCCGCCGCCGACGAGCGGATGGACCGGCTGCGGCAGCAGCCCCGCCAGGGCTCGCTGCGGCTCGCGATGCGCGCGGCGCGGTCGCTGCACCGGCGGAACGGCCGCAACACCGGAGGGCCGGAGGGCGGACGGCCGCGCGAGGCGCCCGAACAGCCGCCGTCGGTGCCGCAGGCGGCAGGCGCCGGCGCGGACGCCCCGGCTCGTGCGGCCGATGCGGCCGAACCGGGGTCCGCCACCGAACGCGTTCCGGCCGGGTGCTGATCCGAAGCCTCGTCCGGATCGGCACCGAGGCCGGACCGGCGCCGGTGCAGACCCTGTCTGGTCCGCGCGCCCGGTCGGGACCGGGCGGGCCGGCTCCGACCGGGCGGAGCCGGGCGGCTTCATCCCGGCTCGGCGCCCGGCCTCCCACGAATGAGCACCGGAGCGCCGGGCGCCCCGATGCCGCGACCGCCGACTCCGCTCTCACCGCCATGCGGCCCGCATCGGCCCTCCTCCCTCGGCCCGAGCCCGGGCGGACGGAGCCCGAGGCGGCCCGAGCCGGGCGGCCGCGGCTCCGCGGTCGGCCTTCGCCCGTGGCCGAGTGCCGGCGGGCCGCCGACCGCCTTCCCTCGTCTCCTGACGGCCGGCACCGCCCCTCCCGGGAAACGGAATAGCCCGAAGCACGCACTCCCGGGCATACTGGACTCCATGACGCCGGTCGGCTCCAGCCCTGTGTTCATCGGGCGCCAGCAGGAACTCCGCATGCTCCTCGACCACGCGCACAGTGCGCGCTCCGGGGCGGGTGCGGCGACGATACTCGTGGGCGGCGACGCCGGGGTCGGCAAGACCCGGCTGATCGCGGAGCTCACCGACCGCGTCGCGGGCGGGCGCGTGGTCGCCGGCGGGTGCCTGGAGCTGGGCGTCGACGGCCTTCCCTTCGCGCCGTTCGTCGCCGTGCTGCGGCAGATCCTGCGCGACCACGGCCGCGGAGTCTTCGACGCCCTGGCCCAGCGCGGCGCCGCCGACAACGCCCACCGTCCCCTCGCCGCCCAGGAACTCGCCCGCCTGCTGCCCGAGCTCGGCCCGCCTCCCGAGGACCGCCGCGAGGCACGCGGCCTGTTGTTCGAACAGGTGCTGCGCCTGTTGACCGCGGTCGCCGGAGACGACGGGCTGACGGTGGTCATCGAGGACCTGCACTGGGCCGACACCGCCACCCGCGACCTGCTGGTGTTCCTGCTGCGCAATCTCGACACCGCCGCCGTGCTGATCGTCGCCACCTACCGCAGCGACGACCTCCACCGCGGCCACCCGCTGCGCCGCCTGCTGCTCGAGCTGGAGCGGCTGCCCTCGGTCACCCGCCTGGAACTGGAGCCGCTCGGCCCCGAGGAAGCCGCCGAACAGGCTGCCGCGGTCCGCGGCTGCGAGCTGGCGCCGGACGAAGCCGCCGCCCTGTTCGACCGCACCGGCGGCAATCCGCTTTTCGTGGAATCACTGGCCGGCCAGAGCGGCTTCCTCGGCGCGGGCCTGCCCGAACGGCCCCGCGAGCTCCTGCTGGCCTCGCTGGACGGGCTCGACGAGGCCCACCGCGACGTTCTGCGCGTGGCCTCCATCGGCGCCGTCAGCGCCGCCCACATCGAGCACGACCTGCTGGCCCACGTCGCCGGGCTCACCGACAACGACCTCACCGCCGCGCTGCGCGCCCTGGTCGACGCCAACGTGCTGCGCGTCGACGGGACCGGCTACCGCTTCCGACACGCCCTGCTGCGTGAAGCGGTGCACGACGAGCTGCTGCCCGGCCAGCACACCCGGCTGCACCTGCGCTTCGCCGAGGCTCTGGACGCCCTGCCCCAAGCCGTGCCCTTCCACCGCCTCGCCGCCGAGCAGGCCCACCACTACTACTCGGGCCACGACCTGGCGCGCGCCCTCAGCGCCGCATGGTGGGCGGCGGTGCGGGCGTCGGAGACGCTCGCCTTCGCCGAGGAGCTGCGCATGCTCGAACGCGTCCTGGAGTATTGGGAGCGCGTACCCGACGCCGTGGAGCGGGTCGAGGGACACGGCCACCCCCAGATCGTCGCGCGGGCCGCCGCCGCGGCCCTGGAGAGCGGCGACTTCTTCCGGGCGCGCGCCCTGTGCGACGCGGGCCTCGCCGAGATCCCCGGCGACGCCGACGATGAGCGCAGCCGTGTCGACCGCGCCGTCCTGCTCCGCCGCCGCGGCCAGGCACGGACCCAGATCTCCGACGGCGACGGGGTCGCCGACCTCGTCGAGGCCATGGCCGTGCACCCCTCCCACGACCCCGGGTACGGGTTCGTGCTCTCGCTGCTCGCACGCGAGGCCATGCTGCACCAGGAGGATTCGTTCGCCGCCCGGCAGCCGGCGGCGGACCGGATACGCGGCGACTCGCCCATCGGGCTGAGTGCGACCGAGCTCGCGGCCGAGGCGATCCGGTGCTCGCACGAGGGCGGCGACACCTGCGCCGAATCCGACGCACTGCTGACCTTGGGCACCTGCCGCATGAACGAGGGCGAATTCGAGGAAGGCAGGGCGATCCTGGAGCGCGGCCTGGAGCTGGCGAAGCGGTTGCAGGACCCCTCGCTGGAGTCCCGCGGCATGGCCAACCTCGCCCACTACATGCGGGAGCGGGGCATGCACGAGGAGGCCCTCCTCCAGCTCGGCGCCGCCATGGACCGGCTCCGCGAGCTCGGGCTGATGAGCGCCAGCGGCCCCTTCGTCGCGTTGAACATCGCCGAGACCCGGTTCGACATGGGCGACCTCGCGGGCAGCCGGGAGAAGGTGCGCGCCAGCCTGGCCTGGTCTCCCTCACCGGCCCACCGGGTATATCTGACCACCGTGGACGTGCGCGCGGCCCTGGCCCAGGGCGATGTGGCGGGGGCCAGGCGCGGCGCGGCCGACCTCGGTCCCGACCGGCTCTCCGGCAACTCCCGCATCCACACCATGCAGCTCAGCGCCGCCGCGCTGATCGACCTTCACACGGCCGAGCGCGACTTCGCCCGCGCGCTGGAGCTGGCCGGCCTCGCCCTGGCGCGCATCGACTTCGACCGGTCGCCCGGCTACGGGTGGGTGGTGCTGGACCGCATCGCCGAGACGCTGCGCCAGGCCGCCGGGCTGCCCGCGGGCGGCCCGGACGCGACCGGGGTGCGCGCGGCCGTCGCGGGCTTCGCCGAGCGCCTGCGGATCGACGGCCCCGTCCAGTCCGCGTTCCAAGCCACCGTGCGCGCCCGGCTGGCCTCGTCTGCGGGCGATCCGAGCCCGGACGGTGCCGCCGACGCCGCCGCGGCCTGGTCCGCTGCCGTCGAGGCGTGGAACGAGGTCGCCATGCCGCTGCACCGGGCCGAGGCGCTGCTGCTGGCGGCGGAGTCCTCGCTGGCCGCCGACCGCGGCGCGCAGGTGGGCGATCCGCTGCGGGAGGTCGCCAAGCGCGCCGCCGAGCACGGTGCCGCGGTGCTGGAGGGGCGCGCACGCGAGCTGGCGCGGCGGGCCGGGGTGGCGTTGGACGACGGCGGCTCGGGCGGCGGTACGGCCCCGGCGGGCCCGCCTGCCGGGCTGACCCCGCGGGAGGCCGAGGTGCTGCGGCTGCTCGCCCGCGGTCACACCAACGCCGGTATCGCCGAGGAGCTGTTCATCGCGCCCAAGACCGCCAGCGTGCACGTCTCCCACATCCTGGCCAAGTTGGATCTGCCCAACCGCGCCAGCGCGGGCGCTCGGGCCCACGAGCTGGGACTGGTCTGACCGGCCCACGGATCGGCGGCGCGCAAGCGCCCCGCCCGGAAGGGAACCGGGCGACGCTGCGGCCGAAAGCGCGACCCCGGGCACCGCGGGACCGGCGCCCGACCCAACCACGGGTGCGGCCCGCCCTCTGCGTCCCGGCCGCGCCCGCCCTCAGGCCCGGGGCGTCCAGCGGTTGGTAATCGGCAGGCGGCGGTCGCGGCCGAAGTTGCGGGAGCTGATCTTGGGGCCCGGCGGGTACTGGCGGCGCTTGTACTCGGCCTTGTCGACCATGCGGATGACCCGCTGGACCAGCTCGGGGTCGTAACCGTCGATGGCCAGCTCCCGCATCCCCTTGTCGGTGCCGATGTAGGCGTCCAGCAGCCCGTCGAGCAGGTCGTAGTCCGGCAGCGAGTCGGTGTCGACCTGGCCGGGGCGCAGCTCGGCGCTCGGCGGCTTGGCGATGGAGTTCTCCGGGATCGGCGCCACAGCGCCGGTGCGCTCGGCCTCGGCGTTGCGCCAGCGCGCCAGCTCCCACACGAGCGACTTCCAGCAGTCCTTGATCGGCGCGAATCCGCCGACCGAGTCGCCGTAGAGGGTGGAGTAGCCGGTGGCCAGCTCGCTCTTGTTGCCGGTGGCCAGCACCAGGTGGCCCTCCTGGTTGGACAGGCCCATCAGCAGGGTGCCGCGCACCCGCGCCTGGAGGTTCTCCGCGGCCAGGCCCTCCAGGGGCATGCTCTCCTCGAAGGCCGCCACGATCGGGGCGATGGCCACCGTCCGCGCCGTGATGCCCTGGCGCTTGACCAGGTCCTCGGCGTCGGAGACCGAGTGGTCGCTGGAGTACTTGCTGGGCAGCAGCAGCACGTGGACGCGGTCGCCGCCCAGCGCGTCCACGGCCACGGTCGTGGCCAGCGCGGAGTCGATACCGCCGGAGAGCGCGAGCGCCACCGACCCGAAGCCGTTCTTGCGCGCGTAGTCGCGCACACCCACCACCAGCGCGCGGTAGACATCGCCGACATCGGTGGAGGGGTCCGCCCGCGGGGTGAGTACCGGAGGATCGGGGGCGTAAGACGCGACGGGCTCGGCCGAGTGCAGATGGCGCACCACCCGCACGCCGTCGACGGCCTCACCGGGCTCCTCGGAGCGCGGCTCCTGCCCCGCGGCCGTGTCGTCGGCGGCAGGCAGCGCCAGATCGGTGACGAACAGGTCCTCTTCGAACTTCGGCGCCCGCGCGATCAGCTCGCCCTCGGCGTCGACGATCAGCGAGTCGCCGTCGAAGATCAGCTCGTCCTGGCCGCCGCTCATGTTCACGTAGCCCACCGCGGCGCCCATCTCGCGGGCGCGGCGCTGGCACAGCTCCATGCGGACGTTGTCCTTGTCGCGCTCATAGGGCGAGGCGTTGAGCGTCACGAGCAGGCCGGCGCGCGCCCGCCGGGCCGCGGCGACCGGTCCGCCGCCCTGCCAGAGGTCCTCGCAGACGGCGAAGGCGACGTCGACGCCGTGCAACCGGACCACCGGCAGCGTCTCGCCGGGGACGAAGTTGCGGAACTCGTCGAAGACGCCGTAGTTGGGCAGGTGGTGCTTGGCGGAGGTGATCTCGACGCGTCCGCGGTACAGCAGCGCGAAGGCGTTCTGCGGGGTCCCGGCGGGCTGGCCGTAGCGCTCCCCCACGCCCACGCGGCGGCTGAGATAGCCCACCCCCACGGGAAGCTCGCCCAGCCCCTCCTCGGCCAGGCGCTCGGCGAGCGCGGCCACGGCCTTGACCGAGGCCGACACGAAGGAGTTGCGCAGGGCGAGGTCCTCGACCGGGTAGCCGGTCACCATGAGTTCGGGGAACACGGCCAGGTGCGCGCCCGCCTCGTGGGCGCGCCGGGCGTAGTCCACGACGATGCGGCTGTTGCCGTCGAGGTCGCCGACGGTCGGGTTCACTTGCGCCATCGCGATTCTGAGCTGAGCCACGCTTCGAGACTAGTCGGTGGGCCGCCCCGCGCGGCGCTCCGCTCCCCGCTCAGCAGTGGGTCCGCGACGTGAGACTGCGTACACTGTGGCGCGGGCGGAGGGCGCGAGCTGCGTTAATGCGCCGGAAACCTGCGACGTGCACACTGGCGGTAGGAAACCGCGGCAGGCGGCGCGGCCGCGTGCACCACGACGAGGAAGGTGGACCGTGAACCGACAGCAGGAGTTCGTGCTCCGTACTCTGGAGGAGCGCGATATCCGGTTCGTGCGACTGTGGTTCACCGATGTACTCGGTTACCTCAAGTCGGTCGCCGTCGCCCCGGCCGAGCTTGAGGCCGCCTTCACCGAGGGCATCGGGTTCGACGGATCGGCCATCGAAGGGTTCGCCCGGGTGTACGAGGCCGACATGCTCGCCCAGCCCGATCCCTCGACGTTCCAGGTGCTGCCCTGGCGCAACGAGCCGCACGGCACGGCGCGGATGTACTGCGACATCCTGATGCCCGACGGCAGCCCCAGCTACGCCGACCCCCGCCACGTGCTCAAGCGCCAGCTGAGCAAGGCCTCCGATCTCGGTTTCACCTTCTACACCCACCCCGAGATCGAGTTCTACCTGCTGAAGAGCAAGCCCGAGCACGGCGAGCGCCCCGAGCCCAACGACTCCGGCGGCTACTTCGACCACACGCCGCACAACAGCGCCCACGACTTCCGGCGCAACGCGATCAACATGCTGGAGGCCATGGGCATCTCGGTGGAGTTCAGCCACCACGAGGGCGGCCCCGGCCAGCAGGAGATCGACCTGCGCTATGCCGACGCGCTGACCACCGCCGACAACATCATGACCTTCCGGCTGGTCATGAAGGAGGTGGCGATGGAGCAGGGCGTCTACGCCACCTTCATGCCCAAGCCCTTCACCGAGCACCCGGGCTCGGGCATGCACACCCACATGTCGCTGTTCGAGGGCGAGCGCAACGCGTTCTACGAGGCGGGCGCCGAATACCAGATGTCCAAGGTCGGCCGCGGCTTCATCGCCGGGCTGCTGCGCCACTCCGCCGAGATCACCGCGGTGTGCAACCAGTGGGTGAACTCCTACAAGCGGCTGTGGGACAACGCCGCCGCCTCGGCCGGCGCCGGCGGCGAGGCCCCGGCCTATGTCTGCTGGGGCCACAACAACCGCTCGGCGCTGGTGCGGGTGCCGATGTACAAGCCCAACAAGAGCAACTCCAGCCGGATCGAGTTCCGCTCGGTCGACACCGCCTGCAACCCCTACCTCGCCTACGCGATGATTCTGGCCGCCGGCCTGAAGGGGATCGAGGAGGGCTACGAGCTGCCGCCCGGCGCCGAGGACGACGTGTGGGCGCTGACCGACTCCGAGCGGCGGGCGCTGGGGATCGCGCCGCTGCCCCAGAGCCTGGACGAGGCGATCCGGGCGATGGAGAGCAGCGAACTGGTCGCCGAGACGCTGGGCGAGCACGTCTTCGACTTCTTCCTGCGCAACAAGAAGGCGGAGTGGGAGTCCTACCGGCGCCAGGTGACCCCCTACGAGCTGGAGCGCTACCTGCCCACGCTCTGAGTCCTCTCCGCGCCCCCGCGCAAGCCGTCACGGGCCCCGCACCCGCCGGGTGCGGGGCCCGCTCGGCGTCCGCGCCGCGACGCTCGGCGGTCTAATCGGCGTCGAGGAACTTCTCGCGCACCGCATAGACCGCGGCCTCGGTGCGGGAGTGCAGTTGCAGCTTCTCCAGGATGTTGCGGACGTGGTTCTTCACCGTGTGCTCGGAGATGAACAGCTCCTCGGCGATCTCCTTGTTGTTGAGGCAGCGCGCCACCCGGCGCAGCACCTCGGTCTCGCGTCCGGTCAGCTGCGGGGCGGGGATGCGGCGGGCGCGTCCGCCGTCCTTCTTGGCCAGGGCCGTGAACTCGCCGATGAGCTTGGTGGCCATCGATGGGGTGATGAAGGACTGCCCGCTGGCGATGGCGCGCACGGCACCGGGCAGTTCGTCGACGGAGATCTCCTTGAGGAGATAGCCGGTGGCCCCGGCCTTGAGCGCCTCGAAGAGGTCGTCCTCCTCGTCGCTCATGGTCAGCATCACGATCTTGGCGCTGGGCACCACGCTCTTGATGCCGGTGCAGGCGTCGATGCCGCTGCTGCCGGGCATCCACACGTCCATCAGCACCACGTCGGGCACCAGGTCTGCGGCGGTGCGCACCGCGTCCTCGCCGTCACCGGACTCGCCCACGACGTCGATGTCCTGCTCGTCGTCGAGCACGGACACCAGTCCGCGCCGGAAGAAGGCGTGATCGTCGACGACGAGCACCTTGATGGGCGGAGCCTGGGTCCGGGTCGGCGCGGCGTAGACCGCGTCCGGGGCTGGGGGGTGCCCACTCACAACGGAATTCCCTTCCTGGCGCGATGTGCCGGGCATCTGCTATTCGCCGGGAGGGCGGCGAAACCCGCAGGGTGTATGACCCCGCGAACAACGGGCGAGATGCATGGTTCCGGAGTCGTTTGTGCGCAACAGTTTATGGCATTACCGCGCGCTTCAACAGTGGCCGCCCGCGTGCCGCGGCTGCGGGATCGGCCGCTTTGCCGGGCTTCCGTGGAACCGGAGGACAATATACCCAGACGCGTACGCATGTCGGTCATATTCTGGCGATTCACCCACTATTCGTCTCCCCCGGTCCGACCGGAGGCGCTCCGCGCCATGCTCATTCATTCGTCTCCTACAAGATCGCCATGCAAGACGCTTCATGTCGAGATAAATGTGCGGCGCCCCGCAGAAATCATTCCACTCCCCATACCGCTCTCGGACACCGGCGGCCTTGTTCCCCGCCGGAGGCGCACCGCCCCAATGCCCGCGCCTCTCCCCCGCTGCGGACCCGCCGCGCCGCCCGGTACCGCCCGGTACCGCCCGGTACCGCCCCGACGCCCGCGTCGGCCGGGATGATCGGGGCCCCTCGCGAGGTTGAGACAGGGTGAAAGCCGCGGATCCCGCTATGGGATGATGAACCAACCGGCGGCGCCCAGTACCGCCGAGTCCGTCCGACACCGTCCGGAGACGCCCCAGCGGCGCTTCGAGACATCCGGAGGAGAGCACCATGAGCACAACAGCTTCGACCCCCGCGCTCTACGGCGGCGCATCCGGCCGCAGGGTGAGCGTCCGCGACATCCTGCAGGCCAAGGAGCGCCAGGAGCGCTGGCCCATGCTCACCGCCTACGACGCGCTGACCGCACGCGTCTTCGACGAGGCCGGGATCCCCGTCCTGCTGGTGGGCGACTCGGCGGCGATGGTCGTCTACGGCTACGACTCCACCCTGCCCGTGACCGTCGAGGACCTGCTTCCCCTGACCGCCGCCGTCTCGCGGGCCACCAAGCGCGCGCTCGTCGTGGCCGACCTGCCCTTCGGCTCCTACCAGGGCTCGCCCGAGCAGGCGCTGGACGCGGCCGCGCGCTTCATGAAGGAGGGCCACGCCCAGGCCGTGAAGCTGGAGGGCGGCCAGCGCGTCGCCCACCACGTCGAGACGCTCGTCGCCGCGGGCATCCCCGTCATGGGCCACATCGGCCTCACCCCCCAGTCGGTCAACACGCTCGGCGGCTACCGGGTGCAGGGCCGCGGCGAGGAGGCCGGCGCCGCGCTGCTCGCCGACGCCAAGGAGCTGGAGCGCGCCGGCGCGTTCTCCGTCGTCATGGAGTGCGTGCCCACCGAACTGGCCCAGCGCGTCACCGAGCAGTTGGCCATCCCCACCATCGGCATCGGCGCCGGCCCGCGCACCGACGCCCAGGTGCTGGTCTGGCAGGACATGGCCGGACTCAGCCCGCAGGTGGCCAAGTTCGTCAAGGCCTACGCCGACCTCAACGACACCCTCTCCACAGCCGCCCGGGCCTTCGCCGACGAGGTCGTACAGGGCTCCTTCCCCGACACCGAGCACTCCTACAACTGAGCGCGCCCGCGCGCCGGGGTCCGCCCCGGCGCGCACCGCCTCACCCCGCCCCCCGCGGCGGCGCGCCCGGTGAACCGCCGGGACCACGGCAAGTTACTCGGTAGTAGAGTTGCGGCATCCGTGCGCGCCGCGCCGCGCGAGTCAGAGGGAGGCACCATGCGCATCTCCATGCCGCTGCAGTACGCCGGCGAGGCGAAGCCGGCCGTGGACCGGGTCGTCGAGCTGGAGAAGGTCGGGCTCGACACCGTGTGGGTGGCCGAGGCCTACGGCTACGACAGCCCCACACTGATGGGCTACATCGCCGCACGCACCGAGCGTGTGAACATCGGGTCGGCGATCCTGCCCGTCTACACCCGCACACCCACCCTCATCGCGCAGACCGCCGCCGGACTGGACTACCTCTCCGACGGCCGCGCCGTGCTCGGGCTGGGCGCCAGCGGCCCCCAGGTCATCGAGGGCTGGCACGGCGTGCCCTACACCAAGCCGCTGGGCCGCACCCGCGACGTCATCGAGATCTGCCGCAAGGTCTGGGCGCGCGAGGAGCGCGTCACCCACGACGGGCGCGTCTACACCCTGCCGCTGCCGCCCGAAGAGGGCACCGGCCTGGGCAAGCCGCTGAAGATCATCAACCACCCGGTGCGCAGCAGCATGCCCGTCTTCGTCGCCTCGCTCGGCGAGAAGAACGTGGCGATGACCGCCGAGATCGCCGACGGCTGGCTGCCCCACCTGTTCATCCCCGAGAAGGCCGACACCGTCTGGGGCGAGTCGCTGGCCCGCGGCAAGGCCAAGCGCGATCCGTCCCTGGGCGAGCTGCAGATCTCCGCGGGCGGCCTGCTGGCCATCGGCGAAGGCGAGGAGACCCGCAAACTCGCCGACTTCACGCGCCCGATGATCGCCCTCTACGTCGGCGGCATGGGCTCCAAGGGCAAGAACTTCTACAACGACGTGGCCAAGCGCTACGGCTTCGAGGAGGCCGCCGAGCGCATCCAGGACCTCTACCTGGAGGGCAAGAAGGAGGAGGCCGCCGCGGCGGTGCCCGACGAGTTCGTCGAGCTGACCAACCTGGTCGGGCCCGAGTCCTACGTCCGCGAGCGCGTGGCCGCCTTCCGCGAGGCCGGTGTCACCGACCTCAACGTCACGCCGGTGGGCGACGACCCCGTCACGCTGATCGAGAAGCTGCGTTCGATGCTTTAGCCGCGCTCGGCGGGCGGCCGGTCCGCGGACCGGCCGCCCGCGCCGGATCAGACGTCGGTGATGCGCAGCCCCGCGTGGGCCTTGTAGCGGCGGTTGACCGCGATGATGTTGGCGGTCAGCGCTTCGACCTGGTGGGCGTTGCGCAGCCGGCCCCCGTAGATCCCGCGCACGCCCGGAATCCGGGCGGCCAGCGCGCGCACGGTGTCGGTGGCGTCGCGGTCGTCGCCCAGCACCAGCACGTCCAGGTCGACCCGTTCGATCTCGGGATCCAGCAGCGCCACCGCCGAGACGTGGTGGAACGCCGCGACCACGCGGCTGTCGGGCAGCAGCGCCTCGGCCTGCTGGGCGGCGCTGCCCTCCGGCACCTCCAGCGCGTAGGGGCCCTTGCTGTCGAAGCCCAGCGGGTTCACGCAGTCGACCACGAGCTTGCCCGCCAGGTCTGCGGCCAGCGACTCCAGCAGCGCGCGGTGCCCGTCCCAGGGCACTGCCACGATGACGACGTCGCAGCCGCGTGCGGCCTCGGCGTTGTCGGCGCCGCTGACCGGCAGGCCCTCGCCCAGCTCGTCGGCGGCGCCCTGGGCGCGCTCCTGGTTGCGCGAGCCGATGACGACCCGGTGCCCGGCCATGGCCAGCCGCAGCGCGAGGCCGCGGCCTTGGTCGCCCGTGCCGCCCAGCACCGCGACGGAAAGGCCGGAGACGTCGGGAAAGTCGTATGGGGATCTCTGCTCTGCCATGCTCCGATCCTGTCAGGTCCCCGCCGCTTTCCCGAACCGGATTCGGTGTCGGGCGAGTCACCCCGATGCGGTGGACCGGGCGCCGGTGCGGCGGCCCCTCAGGCCAGGGCGGGCCGGTCCAGGGTCAGGGTGCGCGCGTCGGCGTCCAGCGTGGCCGCCGCGCCCAGCGGCACGGTGATCTGGGCACGACGGTGGCCGAACCCGAATTCGCCCACCACCGGCACGCCCAGCGGCTCCAGGCGCTCCAGCAGCAGCGTGCGCACGGCCGCGGCGTCGGGCGTGCACTGCTCCCACGAGCCGAGCACCAGCCCGGCGGCGCCGTCCAGCCAGCCGCTGCGCAGCAACTGGGTGAGCATCCTGTCGATCCGCGAGACGTCCTCGGCCACGTCCTCCAGCAGCACGATGCGGCCGCGGGCCGAGGCGCGGCTGTGCGGCGCGGCCAGGCTGTCGTTGAGCACGCTCAGGTTGCCGCCGGCGGTCACACCGCGCGCCGTGCCCCCGACCAGGGTCTCGGCGCCGGGCGCGCTCAGCACGGTGGCCGCCTCCGGTGCGAACAGTGTGGTGCGCAGATGCTCGGCGGCAGCGGCGTCCTCGGCGAAGGACTCCAGGGCCACCACCGGCCCGTGCAGGCTGGAGGCCCCCAGCTCCACCGCGAGGGCCTCGTGCAGCGCGGTCACGTCGCTGAAGCCCACGAGCGCCTTGACCGGCGCGCGCCTCAGTTCGTCGAAGTCCAGCCGGTCCAGGACCCGGTGGGCGCCGTCACCGCCCCGTGCGCAGAACACCGCGGCGGTGCGCGGGTCCAGCCACGCCCGTTGCAGGTCGGCCGCGCGCTCGGTGTCGGTGCCGGCCAGGTAGGGCAGCCGGGGATGGCGGCCGCGCAGGTGCTCGCCTTCGACCACCTCCAGCCCCCACCCGCGCAGCACGGCCAGTCCGGTCTCCAGCACGTCGGCGGGCACGGGGCTGCAGGGGGCGACCACCGAGACGGCGTCGCCGGGGTGCAGCCGCCGCCCGCGCACCCCTTCCCTCACGGGCGCAGCTCCAGCTGCGGCGCGTCGGTCGCGAACCCCAGCACCTGGGCATACAGCGACAGTTCGGCGTGCAGCGCCGCTCTGATGGTCTCCTCGCGGCGGAACCCGTGCTGCTCGCCGTCGAAGGCCAGGTAGGCGTGCGGAACCGCGTGCACGCGCTGCAGGAACCGCTCGCCCTGGGCGGGCGGGCAGATGGCGTCCTCCCGGCCCTGCATCAGCACGAAGGGCGCGTCGATGTCGCCGGCGCGGTTGACGGGCGAGCGGTCGGCGTAGCGACGAGCGGTCTCGGGCCAGGGGCCCACGAGGCTCTCCAGGTACTGCGACTCGAAGTCGTGGGTCTCGCCGGTGCGCCACCCTGCGAGGTCGACGATGGGGTAGAGGATCGCGGCGCAGGCGAACACGTCGGTGAAGGCCAGCGCCGCCGCGGCGGTCCACCCGCCGGCGCTGCCGCCGCGGACGGCGATGCGGTCCGGGTCGGCGAGCCCTTCGCCGGCCAAGGCGCGGGCGGCGGCCACGCAGTCCTCCACGTCGACCACGCCCCAGTTCTCCCGCAGCCGCTCGCGGTAGGCGCGCCCGAAGCCGGTGGATCCGCCGTAGTTGACCTCCACGACGCCGATCCCGCGACTGGTGAAGTAGGCGATCTCCAGATCGTGGATCATCGGCGTACGGCCTGTGGGCCCGCCGTGCGCCCACACCGCGTACGGCGGGCGCTCCCCCGGCGCGGGCCCGTGCCGGGGGTTGCGCGGCGGGTAGAGGTTGGCGTGCACCTCGCGTCCGCCGGGGCCGGTGAACACGCGCGCCCACGGAACGGGCATGTAGTCGGCGAAGGCGTCGGTCCCGCTCCCGGAGGTGTCTGCGGCGCCGTGGCGGTCGGGGGCGCTGAGCGAGCGCCAGGAGCCGCTGGGCCCCACGGCCACGATTTCGGGGGCGATCCCGGGCGCGGCGGCCAGGCCGACCAGGGTGTCACCGCCGGTGCCGCCCACGGCCAGCCGGCCGAACCACTCGGTGTGGGGGGTGTCGGCGTCGGCGACGGCGCCGGTTGCGGGGTCGATCCGGCCGAGTCCGGTGGTGGAGCGGCCGTGCACGGCGGCGACCGGCCCGTGGCGGGGTACGGCGAGCCAGGTGTAGCCGAGCTGCCACAGGGCTCCGCCGAATTCCTCCTCGGCGGCGGCCACCGGCTGCGGTTCGCTCCAGGCGCCGCCCTCGGCGACCAACCGGTAGGGGTTCCACCAGCCGGAGGGGTCGGCGACGCAGTAGAGGGTGTCGGCGTCGGCCCATTCGGCCTGGACGACGGAGACCCCGGGGCCGCCCGCGACGGTGCTCGGCGCGCCGGAGACCCGCCCGCCCGGTCCCAGGTCCGCCACGTGCAGCAGGGTGCTGTCCCAGGGCATGTCGGGGTGGTCCCAGCCGATCCAGGACAGCCGGCGCCCGTCCGGCGAGACGCGCGGGCAGGCCAGGAAGCGATGGCCGGCGGCGACCTCGCGCACGGCGTCGGGGTCCTCGGCCGCCGAGCCGTCCAGCGGCACCGCGACGATCGCGCGGCGCAGGTCGGTGGGTGCGGGGCCGGTGTGGCGCTCGCACACGCACCAGACCTCGCGGCCTTCGGGCGAGAGGACGGGCTCGACGTAACGCAGCGCGGCGGGGGTCTCGGGTTCCGGAGTCAGCGGCTGCGGTTCTCGGCCCTGCCGCCACAGGTACAGGCGCTGGTCGCCGAACTCGGTGAAGACCACGGCCGTGCCTTCGGGCGAGGGCACCAGCGCATACGGCCTGCCGCCGTACTCGTGGACGCGGCTGCGCGCGTTCCACGGCGCGGGAAGCATCTCCCGGGGGCGGGCCGAGGGGTCGTCCAGCCGAGTGCGGCACAGCGTGACGCGGCCGGCTTCAGCGGGGCGCGGCTCGGCCCACCACACCTCCTCGCCCAGGGCCGCCGGCCAGTTCGGCGCGCCGTCGTGGGCGGCGACGTCCTCGGCGCCGATCGGTGATGGCCAGGATCCGCAGGTGGGGCCGTGGTTCAAGGCCGATCGCCCTTCCTCGTCGTCTCGTTTGCAGTCGGCTGCCGTGCGGGGGTGCCGGCGCGGGAGCGCAGGGGCGCGGGCCGGGGGGCCGCGGGGAGGGCGGGCTCAGTCCTCTCCGCGCAGGAAGCGGTCCAGCACCCGCACCCCGAAGCGCAGCCCGTCCACCGGCACGCGCTCGTCCACGCCGTGGAACAGCGCGCCGTGGTCGAGCTCGGGCGGCAGGCGCAGCGGCGAGAACCCGTAGCCGCGGATGCCCAGGTCGGCGAACTGCTTCGCGTCGGTTCCGCCGGTCAGGCACACCGGCACCACGTGCGCGCCGGGGTCGAACTCCTGGAGCGCCTCGCGCATCGCGGCGAACACGGGCGCATCCACCGGCGACTGCAGCGGCCGGGAGCGGTGCTGGTACCGCCACTGCACACGGTCGCCGGTGAGCGCGTCCAGCGTGGCGGCGAACTCCTCCTCGGCGCCCGGAAGCACGCGGCCGTCGATCCCGGCCTCGGCCCGGTCCGGGATCACGTTGACCTTGTAGCCGGCCTCCAGCACGGTGGGCGCGCTGCTGCAGCGGACGGTGGGCCGGACGAGCTCGGCGGCATCGCCCAGGCTGTCGACCAGAGCGTCGGTGTCGCGCGCGGGGTCGAAGCCGGGGTCGGCGGTGGAGGCACCGACGCCCGTTGCGGCGGCGACGCCGTCGAGGGCGGCGCGGGTGACCGGGGTGAGCCGCACCGGCCACTCGTGGGCGCCGATGCGGGCCGCAGCCGCGGCCACCGCGCTGACGGCGTTGTCGCGGTTGGTCTTGGAGCCGTGCCCGGCGGTGCCTTCGGCGCGCAGCCGCAGCCAGGCGGTGCCCCGCTCGCCTGCGCCGACGGGATACAGGCGCACCGGGGTGCCGTCGGCGGCGGTGGCGTGCACGGTGTGGCCGCCGGATTCGCCGACGGCCTCGGTGCAGCCCTCGAACAGGCCGGGATGCTCGCGGGCCAGCCACTCGGCGCCGTAGGCGGCGCTGTCCTCCTCGTCGGCGGTGAAGGCGAGCACGAGGTCGCGACGGGGCCGCCGGCCGGTGCGCGCCCAATGCCGCACCAGCGCCAGCACCATGGCGTCGGTGCCCTTCATGTCGACGGCGCCGCGGCCCCACACGAGGCCGCCGTCGACCTCCCCGCTGAACGGCGGCCGGCTCCACCGCGCGGGATCGGCGGGCACCACGTCGAGGTGGCCGTGGACGAGCAGGGCCGGCGCGGAGGGATCCGCACCGGCGACGCGGGCGACGACGTTGGCGCGGCCCGGAGCCGACTCCAGCACCTGCGGCTGCAGGCCCGCCTCGGCCAGGCGCTCGGCCGCGTACTCGGCGGCGGGCCGCTCCCACCCGTCGCCGCCGCCGCGGTTGGTGGTGTCCAGGCGGATCAGCTCGGAGGTGAACCGCACCGCCTCCTCGTCGAGCCGGTCGAGGTCCTCCCCTCCCCCGGGACCCGCCGTCGGCCGCTGTGCTGTGCGGACGCGCTCCACCTCGTGCGTGCCTCCCCGTCTGTGCCCGCTGCCCCGGCGGCGGCCGCCGCCGGTCCCCGATCCCGCCCGCTCAGCCGTAGTCGGCCTCGACCGCGTTGGAGACGAGCGTGGTGACAGCCTTGAAGCAGCGGATCATAGCAAAGGCGCTCTGGCAGGTGTAGCGAACGCGCCGGGGCGAAACGTGCTCCACGCCGGGCACCACGGCGGCGGCACCGGCCAGGTGGGCGGCGTCGACCTCGACCTCCACGGTGAGCGGACCGCGGTGCTCGGGCTCGGTCCCGCCCGCCTCGGCCGCGGCCGCCTCCGCGGCCTCGGCGATGTCGCCGTGGGTGGCGCCGGGCGGGCGGCATTCGGCGGCGTAGCGCGAGATGTAGCGCTTGACCGCGACGGTGTGGGCGTCGGGGGCGAAAGCGGCCGCGTCGACGCACGCCCTGTCGTCACCGGTGATCAGCAGCACGGGCACGCCGTACTCGGCGGCGACGTAGGAGTTCAGGCGCCCTTCGTCGGCGGGCTCGCCGTTCAGCCACACCCCGGTGATGGAGTTGGGCAGGTAGGTGTGGGCGAGCACCCCTTCGGCGCCGGCCCCGCTGTGGTAGCCGAGGAAGGCCACGCCGTCGACGTCGCCGTGCTGGATGCCCTCGACCATCGACAGGTCCTTGTGCCTGCCGGTGATCATGGAGGCGCGCTCGTCCAGGCGCTCCAGCAGCAGGTTGCGCATCGTCGCGTGCGCCTCGTTGACCAGCACCTCGCGCGCGCCGCCGGCGAAGAACCCCGACACCGCGGCGTTGACGTCGGAGGTGAACATGGACCGGCAGCGCTGCCACTGCTCGGTGCCGGGAGTGACGTCGGCGGGCCAGGTGACTCCGGTGGCCCCCTCCATGTCGGCCGAGATCAGGATCCGCACCGCGTCCGCTCCCTTCGCCTGCCGCCGCCTGCTGTGCCGCCGGGCCCCGGGCCCGGGCGGGGCGCTCCTGCCCTAGGGCAGAGTGAGGATCTCGACGCCCTCGTCGGTGATGAGCAGCGAGTGCTCGAACTGGGCGGTGCGCTTGCGGTCGGCGGTGACCGCCGTCCAGCCGTCGTCCCAGACCTCGTAGTCGACGGTGCCCAACGTGATCATCGGCTCGATGGTGAAGGTCATGCCGGGTTCCATGACCGTGGTGGCGCGGGGGTCGTCGTAGTGCGGCACCACCAGGCCGGAGTGGAACTCCGGTCCGACGCCGTGCCCGGTGAAGTCGCGGACCACGCCGTAGCCGAAGCGCTTGGCGTAGGACTCGATGACCCGGCCGACCGCGCTGAGCTGGCGGCCGGGGCGGCACGCCTTGATGGCGCGCATGGTGGCCTCATGGGTGCGCTCGACGAGCAGGCGGGACTCCTCGTCGACGTCGCCGGCCAGGAAGGTGGCGTTGGTGTCGCCGTGCACGCCGTGGATGAAGGCGGTGATGTCGATGTTGACGATGTCGCCGTCGGAGATGACGGTGTCGTCGGGGATCCCGTGGCAGATGACCTCGTTGAGCGAGGAGCACAGCGACTTGGGATAGCCCTTGTAGCCCAGGGTGCTGGGGTAGGCGCCGTGGTCGCAGAGGAACTCGTGGCCGACGCGGTCGAGCTCGTCGGTGGTCACGCCCGGCGCCACGTGCTTGCCCACCTCGCGCAGCGCCTGGGCGGCGATGCGCCCGGCGTCGCGCATGGCCTCGACGGTCTCGGGGGTCTGCACGTCGCCGAGCACGCCCTCGACCGGGCGCTTCTTGCCGACGTACTCCGGACGCGCGATGGCGGAGGGGACCGAACGGGGCGGCGAGATGCGCCCGGGAACCAGCGGAGTAGTCATGTCTTCCGATTCTAGTTCTTAGGGGACCCGCACCGATCCGCGTCGGGACGCCGACACGCGGGTAAGAGGCGAGGAGCAGGCAAGCGAAAACCGGACGAATCAGCAGGAGCCGACCATGAGCGACCGGGACCAGGCCACCCCGGGCGAGGACCGCCAGTGGTGGTATTGCCTCCGACACAGCAGGCCTGAGCAGGGGCCCGGGTGCCCGGGCAAGTACCGGCTCGGCCCCTACCCCGACGAGGCCACGGCCGCCGCCGCGCTGAACATCGCCGCCGAGCGCAACGAAGCGTGGGATGAGCAGGAAGGCGACTGACCCCGAGACTGCGGACGACCGGCGCCCGGTTTCCGCGGCGCCGCCGAGACCGGCGCCGCGGCCCCTCGGGCCGTGTGGGGCGGCGCTTGGGCCTCAGTCGAGGATCCGGGGCCCGCTGACGACGTCGAGGAACCGCGAGAGCCGTTCGCGCAGCCCCGGCTTGCGCTCGGCGCCGGGCTGCCCGGCGGCGGTACTGACCAGGTGCTGCAGCCCTTCGAAGGTCAGCGGCTCGCGTTCGGGGCGCAGACTGATCGATTCGTGGGCGAGCGAGGAGAGCTCGCGGTCGCCCTGGTCCAGCGAGAGGATCGTCGCGCCGGTACGGCGGGCGTCGTCGATGCGCTCCAGCAGCGGAACCGGCGCCTCCTCGTCGGAGTTCACCACGAACAGGGTCTGCCCGCGCCGTGCTTCGGCCAGCCGGTCCAGACCGATGCGCAAGTGGGCCGGTGCGTCCGGCGGCGGCTGCCAGCGCACCAGGCTGGGCGCGAGCTGGGGCAGGCCGCTGTAGCGGGCCTCGTCGTCGAGATGGGCGGCCAGATGCCAGGGCTCTTCGTCGGGAGTGCCGATGAGCATGAGGCCGCCGGGGTCGCGGGTGCGGCGGAGCGCTTTGGCGAAGTCCTCGGTGCGGTCCAGCCACGGCGTCGAGGCCAGGAGCTCGCGCAGGAGCGCTACGTGTTGGGCGTCCACGCTCCCCATGGTGCCTCATCGCGGCGCGGCGTGCGGCGGATTCGCCGCAGAAGCCCCTCGCTCCGCGTCACCGCCGCCTTCCGGGGTAGTCGCCGGGGCGGGGCGGGTGTGTTGCGGAACGGCTCCCGCCGGAGGGAGGAGCATGGCGCCCAGGCTCGGAAGCGCACCGGTGGACCGCACCCCGGCCCTGCTGCGCGACCCCTACCGATTCATCTCGCGCCGCTGCCGGCGCCGCGGCACCGAGGCGTTCACCACGCGCCTGCTGCTGGAGCCGACCGTGTGCGTCACCGGTCCCGAGGCCGCGGCGGTCTTCCAGGACCCCCGGCACTTCACACGCCAGGACGCGGCGCCCGGCCGGATCGTCGAGACCCTCTTCGGCCGCGGCGGGGTCCAGGGACTCGACGGTGCGGCACACCGGCGCAGAAAACACCTGTTCGTGTCGCTGATGTCGCAGCAGCGGGTGGCCGAACTGGCCGCGCTGACCGAGCGGGAGCTCGACCGCGCCGCCCAGGACTGGCGGGGGCGCGAGCGCGTCGTGCTCTACGACGAGTTCCGCGCCGTACTGACGCGCGCCGTGTGCACCTGGGCGGGGGTACCGCTGCCCCGGGCCGACGCGGCCCGGCGCACCGACCAGATCACCGCGCTCTTCGACGACGCCGGCCGCGTGGGGCCGCGCCACTGGCGGTCCCGGCGGAGTCGGCGCTCGGCCGACCGGTGGGCCGCCGATGTCGTCGGCCGCATCCGCGCGGGCCGCATCGCACCGCCCGCCGAGACCGCCGCCTACGTCGTCGCGTGGCACCGCGACCACAACGGCGAACTGCTTGACGAGCGCGTCGCCGGGGTCGAACTGCTCAACGTGGTGCGGCCGGTCGTGGCGGTGTCGGTCTACCTCGCCTTCGCGGCCCACGCCTTGCACCGCCACCCGCACTGGATCCGCGGTCTCGCCGACCAGGGACCCGATGGCGGCGACGGCGCCGCCGACCCGGCGGAGCTGTTCGCCCAGGAGGTGCGCCGACTCTACCCGTTCTTCCCGATGGCGGCGGCCCGCGCACGCCACGACATGGTGCTGTGCGGCCGGCGTGTCCGCCGCGGACAGCGGGTGCTGCTCGACCTGTACGGGATCAACCACGACCCCCGCCTGTGGGAGGCGCCCGAGGAGTTCCGCCCCGAGCGCTTCCGCGAGCACCGGCCCGGCCCCTACGACTTCGTCCCTCAGGGCGCGGGCTACCCGGACATCCACCACCGCTGCCCCGGCGAGCCCATCACGGTGGCCCTCATCGCGGCCGTCGCCCGGCGCCTGGCCGGGATGCGCTACGCGGTGCCGCAGCAGGACACGACCGTGGACATGCGGCGGCTGCCGGCGCTGCCGCGCAGCGGCTGCGTCATCCGCGTCCCGCCTGAACGGCCGGCGGCGCGGTAGTCCGGACCGCTCACCCCGGCCCCGCCCACTCGGCGGGCTCGGGCTCCGGAGCGTGGGCCCAGTGGCAGGCGACCTGGGCGACCCCGGGGGATCCGCCGAGCATGCCCGGGTCCTCGGAACGGCAGCGATCGGCGACCCCCGCCGCCTGCGCCGCGCCCGAGGCCAGCACGGGGCACCGCACGTGGAAGCGGCACCCGGCGGGGATGCGCGTGGGATCGGGGGGCTCGCCCGCGAGGATCTGCTGCTCGCCGGCGCTGGACTCGGGCAGCACCGACAGCAGCGCGCGCGTGTAGGGGTGGCGGGGCGCGGCGAGCACCTCCTCCACGGTGCCGGTCTCCACCACGCGGCCCAGATACATCACGGCGGCGCGGTCGGCGATGTTCCAGGCCAGCCCGAGGTCGTGGGTGACCACCAGCGCCGCCAGGCCGTAGTCGTCGCGCAGCCGCAGCAGCAACTGCAGGATCTCCCCGCGGACCGAGGCGTCCAGCGAGGCCACGGGCTCGTCGGCGACGATGACCTCGGGTTGCAGGATCAGCGCGCCGGCGATGGCCACACGCTGGCGCTGCCCGCCGGAGAGCTCGTGGGGATAGCGCAGGAAGAACCGCTCGGGCGGACGCAGCCCTGCGCGCGAGAGCGCCTCGGCGACGTGGTCCCGCTCGTCGGCGGTGCTGCCGGTGTGGATGCGCCGCCCTTCGGCGACCGCGTCGTAGACGGTGTGGCGGGGGTTGAGCGCGCCGGTGGGGTCCTGCAGCACCAGTTGCACACGCCTGCGGAACGCCTTGAGGTCCCGCGGCCGGTACACCAGCCCCCGGCCGTGGAAGGAGACCGCGCCGGCAGTGGGCCGCACCAGGCCCAGCAGGGCGCGGGCCAGGGTGGATTTGCCGCACCCGGACTCCCCCACCAGCGCGACGATCTCGCCGGCGCCGATCTCCAGGTCGACGCCGTCCACAGCACGCGCAGCGGCGCGGCCGGAACGGCCGCTGAAGGCGATCTGCAGGCCGGCGGTGCTGAGCACCGGGGCTCCACCCGCTGCGCTGCCGCGGGCGGGATCGGCGGGAGCGCTCATGACCACTCCTGGGGGTGCGGCCGCGCTTGAGCGGGCGCGGCGCCGTCGGGGTCCGGTTCGGCGGTGTGCCCGCGATCGGCGCCGCCTCCCTCGTCGGCGGGCGGCACGCCGGCCGCGCGCTCCTGTTCGGGGGTGAGCACGCGCACGCAGGCGGCGCTGCGGTCCGCACCGGCGGGCCACAGCAGGGGGTCGACCCGGGAGCAGCGCTCCTGGGCTTCGGGACAGCGGGGGTGGAACGCGCATCCGGAGGGGAGCTCCGCGGGGTCGGGCGGGTCGCCGGGCAGGCCGCGCGGTGCGCGCCGCGAGGCCGGGTCGCCGACGCGGGGGAAGGCCGCGCTCAGCGCCGCGCCGTAGGGATGGCGCGCCGCGGCGAAGACCTCCTCGGCCGGGCCCTCCTCCACGATGCGCCCGGCGTACATGACGGCGAGCCGGTCGCAGGTCTCGGCCAGCACCGACAGGTCGTGGCTGATCATCAGCATGCTGATGTCGAGGCCGGCGACCAGTTCGTCGATGAGCCGCAGGATCTGCGCCTGGATCATCACGTCCAGGGCGGTGGTGGGCTCGTCGGCGACGATCAGCTGCGGGCGGCACGCCAGGGCCATGGCGATCATGGCGCGCTGGCGCTGGCCGCCCGAGAGCTCGTGCGGGTAGGAGCGGGCCCGCCAGGCGGGCAGGCCCACCTGTTCCAGCAGTTCGGCGGCCTGCCCGCGCGCCTGCGCGGGGTCGGCGCGGCCGTGCACCAGGAGGGGTTCGGCGATCTGGCCGCCGACGCGCTGTACGGGGTTGAGCGCGTGCATCGCGCCCTGGAAGACGATCGAGGCCCCCGACCAGCGCACGGCGCGCAGTCGGCCCCACCGCATGGCCAGCACGTCCTCGCCGTCGAGCAGGACGCTCCCGCTGGTGCGCGCCGAGCGGGGCAGCAGCCGCAGCAGCGCGAGCGCGACGGTGGACTTGCCGCAGCCCGACTCCCCGGCGACGCCGAGCTTGCGCCCGGGCTCAAGGCCGAAGGAGACGCCGCGCACGGCGGGGATCTCGCCGCCGGCGGTGCGGTAGGAGACGGACAGGTCGTCGACCTCCAGGTAGCGGCCGCCCGCGTCGGCGGTTGCCGGTGCGGGCCGCTCGCCGGTCGCGCCGGCCGGGGTGCTCTGCTTCATGGGCGCTCCCGCTGCCGGGGGTTGAGCACGCCCTCCAGGGCGCGCCCGCACATGGTGAAGGACAGCGCGACCACGGCGATGGCCACGCCGGGCGGGATCATGTACCACCAGATCCCGGAGCTGACGGCGCCCGCGTTGCGCGCCTCCTCGATGATGCCGCCCCAGGAGATCGTGCCGGCGTCGCCCAGCCCGAGGAAGGCCAGCGTCGCCTCCATCAGGATGGCCTCGGCCACCAGCAGCGTGGTCTGGGCCAGCACGACCGGCATGACGTTGGGCAGCACGTGCCGCAGCATCACGTGGGCGTGGCCGCCGCCCAGCGCACGCGCCCGCTCGATGAAGGGCCGGGCCTCCACCGCCAGCGTCTGGGCGCGCACGACGCGCGCGGTCGTGGGCCAGGCGGTGACGCCGATGGCGATGATGATGGTCAGGGTGCTGCGGCTCATCACCGCAGCCAGCGCGACGGCCATGACCAGGGCGGGCAGCACCGCGAACCAGTCGGTGACCCGCATGAGCACGTTGCCCGGCCATCCGCCGTAGTGGCCGGCGACCACGCCGATGAGCGTGCCCAGCGCCACCGACGCGAACGCCGCGAGGAAGCCCACTGTGAGCGAGATGCGGGCGCCCCACACCACCAGGTCCAGCACGGAGCGGCCGAAGGCGTCGGTGCCCAGCGGGTGGTCGAGGCCGGGCGGCTGGAACCTGCCGCCTTCGGCGCCGGTGTGGCTCAGCGCGGCGTCGTCGACGAACAGCGGGGCGGTGAGCGCGGCCAGTCCGATCAGCGCGAGCACGGCCAGGCCGGCCATGCCGCCGCGGTTGCCCGCGAAGGCGCGGGCGTAGCCGGCCAGTGCCCGCCGGCGGCGCGTCCAGACCAGCGCGGCGCGGCTCATGTCCGCACCCGGGGGTCGAGCAGCGGGTAGACCAGGTCGGCCAGCAGGTTCATGATGATCACCGAGCCGGCGAAGACGACGAACAGCGCTTGGACGATGGGCAGGTCGGGCACGCGCAGCCCGGAGTAGAACAGCGAGCCCAGCCCCGGCCAGGCGAACACCGTCTCGATGAGGATGACGCCGGAGACCACGCGGCCCAGGTTGAGGAAGATGAGGGTGACGGTGGGCAGCAGGGCGTTGGGCACGGCGTGGCGGCGCAGCACCACGGCGTCGCGCAGACCCTTGGCGCGGGCGGTGGTCAGGTAGTCGGCGCCCATCTCGTCGAGTACCGAGGAGCGCATGATCATCATGTACTGGGCGTAGACGACGGCGACCATGGTGGCCACGGGCAGCACCATGTGGTGGGCCACGTCCAGCGCCACGGCGAAGGTGCCTTCCACGCCGGGTGAGGACATGCCGCTGGTGGGGAACAGTCCGGCGCCCGAGGCCAGCAGCACGATCAGCAGCAGGCCCAGCCAGAAAGAGGGCACCGACCACAGGGTCAGCGCGATACCGGTGTCGACGCGGTCCATCAGCGAACCGCGCCGCCAGCCCGAACGGGTGCCCAGCACCAGCCCCAGGACCGCGGCGATGACGGTGCCCGTGCCGGCCAGCAGCAGGGTGGGGCCCAGCCGCTCGGCGATCAGCTCGGAGACCGGCACCCGGTACTGGTACGACATGCCGAAGTCCAGGGTCATCATGCCCAGGCAGTAGTCCACGAACTGCTGCGGCAGCGGCTGGTCGAGGCCGAAGTCGCGGCGCATGGCCTCCAGTTGGTCGACGCTGACCGAGCGCCCCTGGGTGAGCGCGGCCACCGGGTCGCCGGGCAGTACACGGAAGAGGAAGAAGCTGGTGACCATGACGGCCAGCAGCGACACCACTGCGGTCAGGACGCGCCCGCCCAGGTAGCGCACTGCCGGGTGCAGGCCGGGGCGGCCGCGGCGGGCGGTGGGGCCCGCCGCGGGCCGGCCGGCGCCTGAGGGGGTGTCCACGGGCTACTCGCGGTCCTCGGCGCTGGCCGCGCGGCGGCGCATGGCGTAGACGCCCCCGCCGACGGCGACCAGCACTACGGCGCCCAGCCCCGCCAGCGCCCACACGGGCACGTCCGCGCCGGCTTGGGAATCGGCGGCGGGAACGGCCGAGCTCCACGACCAGTGGCCGTCCTGGCCCCAGATGTTGCCGCCGGGGTCGGGCTGGACCTGGATGGAGGCGATCTGATCGGAGCGGTAGGCCTCCAGGGTGTCGGCGTAGGTCAGCACGTTGACCACGGCCTCCTCGTACAGGATGCGCTGCATCCGTTCGACCGTCTCGGCGCGCGCCTGCGGGTCGTCGTAGGTCGCCAACTGCCGTTCGTAGAGGCGGTCGTAGTCCTCGTTGCAGAAGTAGGAGTCGCTGCGCATGGTGCCGGGCTCGCTCGGCAGCGCGTCGCAGGTGTGGATGCCCAGCACGTAGTCGGGGTCGGGGTTGACCGTCCAGCCGGTGAAGATGAGGTCGTACTCGCCGGCGTGCAGGGCGTCGCTGAGCACGCCGGGATCGACGGTGCGGTTGTCGATCTCGATGCCGATGTCGCCCAGCCGCTCGGCCATCAGCTTGCCCATGGCGACGTAGTCGGGCCTGTCGTTGTGGACGTGCATGCGCAGCTTCAGCCGGTCGCCGTCGGGCGAGACGCGCACGCCGTCGTCGCCCCGCTCGTAGCCCGCCTCGTCGAGCATCCTGTTGGCGGCGCCGGGGTCGAAGTCCAGGCGCTGGGACTCCCGGGGCGTCCAGTGGTAGGTGTCGTAGCGGGCGGGGATGTAGCCGTCGGCGGCCTGGGCGTAGCCGCCGTAGACGTTCTCGACGATCTCGTCCTTGTCGAGGGCGCGCATGATGGCGCGGCGCAGTACCCGGTCCTTGAGGGCGGGGTGGCCGTCGCCGAACTCCTCGCCGTCCCGGGTGGCGGCACCCGGGTTGACGGTGAAGCCCTGGAACCGCTTGCCGTCGCCGGTGTTGACCGTGACGCCCTCGGTGTCCTTCAGGGCGTCGGCCTGGGCGGGGGTGAGCCCACTGACGAAGGAGATCTCGCCGGCGCGCAGGGCCTCGACCTGAGCGTCCTGCTCGGGCATGTAGCGGAACACCAGCCGGTCGAACTCGGGCGGGTCGCGCCAGTAGTCCTCGTTGGCCTCCAGGGTGATCGACTGGTTGGGCTCGTGGCCGGTGATGACGAAGGGGCCGCTGCCGACGATCGGGAAGTCCTCGTCGTTGTTGAAGGAGCCGAGGTCGCCGATGTCCTTCCAGATGTGCTCGGGCACGATCGGGATGTCCAGGGCCAGCATGGTGGCCTGCGGCTGCTTCAGTTCGATGCGCACTGTGGAGTCGTCGACGGCCTCGACGTCCTCGAAGTTGGCGACGAAGGTGCCGTTGGCGGTGGCGGCGCTCTCGTCCTCCGTCATCGTGGTGTAGGTCCAGGCGACGTCCTCGGCGGTCACGGATTCGCCGTCGCTCCAGGTCGCGTCGTCACGGATGGTGTAGGTCCAGGTCAGCCCGTCGTCGGAGGTCTTCCAGGACTCGGCCAGGCCGGGGATGGTCTCGTTGGTCTCGGGGTCGTAGTTGGTGAGGTAGTCGTAGGCCAGCCGGTGGATGCTGGTGCTGATGAGCCGCTGGGCCAGGAACGGGCTGAGCGAGTCGACCGGCTGCGAGGCGGCGACGGTGAGGGTGTCGGCGCCGTCCGCGGTCTCGGCGGCGGCCGGCGCGGCGGCCGACAGGGCGGGGGCGGCGATGAGCGCTGCTGCGGTGACGGCGGCGGCGGTGCCCGATGCCGTGCGGTTCTTCGGCGCGCCGGCGGCGGGCCGGGCGGGATCCTGCGGTCGGACCATGTGCTGCTCAACCCCTCGGGTTCGCGGTGCGGGGGAAGACGGGGTGTACAGGGATCGTGACGCACGGAGCAGTTGGTTGTTTACCAGGCTGTACAGAATTGCGTCAACGATTTACACCACGCGTGTCACACTCCGTTCACGATCGCCGCTTCGCCGGCCGGAGGGCCCGTCGCGCAGCAGCGCTGAAACCCCGCCCGCGACACCGGCGCACCGCGGAGAGCACCCCTGTACGGCCGGTTTCCGTCGCTCCGAAACCGCCGCTGATTCGCCTGAAAAACCGCAGACCGTTACTGTTTCCGCTCATGATGGGGCACGCGCACGCACTGAGCGGCATAGTCGGATGGATGGCGGTCGTTCCTTTCCTGGACGGCCAGGAGTACTTCGGAATCCACTTCGACCTGGGGCCCGGCGAGATCGTCGCCGGCTCGCTGGTATGCGCGGGATCGGCCCTCATCCCCGACCTGGACGCCAAGAGCTCCACCATCACCAACACCTACGGGATCTTCACCCGCGGCCTGAGCGCCCTGTTCAACTGGATGTTCGACGGTCACCGCAACGGCACCCACTCGCTGCTGTTCGCGGGGCTGATGGGCGCGCTGACCCAGGCGCTGGCGCTGTGGTCGCCGATGGCGGTGCAGATCTTCGTGTTCCTGCTTTTGGGCATCGCCTTCAACGGGCTGGGGCTGGGCAGCGACAAGAACAGCGTCGCCTCGGCCGTCATCAACGCGATGGCCACCGGCGCCGTGACGCTCGCGCTGTTCACCGCGGGCGTCGACTACACCTGGATCGGGTTGGCGGTGGCGTTCGGGTGCCTGCTGCACTTCGGCGGCGACATGGCCACCGAGCTGGGCGTGCCGCTGATGTGGCCGGTCTCCAAGTACCGCGTCGGCCAGAACATCGGCTTCACCACCGACGGCAAGGTCGAGCGCAATCTCGTGACGCCCGCCCTGACGATCTCCATCGTGCTGCTGACGCTGTACCTGTTCCCGTGGCCGGAACTGCTGCCCGAGGTGTGAGCGGGGCGGGTGAGGGGCCTGCCGCCGCGGAGACGGAGCGGCGCCGCCCGCGCCGCCGGGACAGCCGGGCCGGGCGCGGCTAGAGTGGCGGACGTGACACGCGCTTCGGAATCCCTTCCCCCGGAACTGCACGACTACCTGGTGGCCCACGGCGCCCCGGTCGACCCGGTCCTGGCCGACCTCGCCGCGGAGACCGCCCGGCTCTACCCCGATCTGACGACCATGCAGATCGGACCGGAGCAGGGTACGTTCATGACGCTGCTCGCACGCATCGGCGGCGCCCGCGACGTCGTGGAGGTCGGCACGTTCACCGGCTACTCGGCCATCTGCATGGCGCGCGGCATCCCCGAGGACGGCACCCTTCTGGCCCTGGACGTCAGCGAGGAGTGGACCGCCCTCGCCCGGCGCTACTGGGAGCGGGCCGGGATCGCGCACAAGGTCCGGCTGCGCCTGGGGCCGGCGCTGGACACGCTGCGGGAGCTGCCCGAGGACCGCCGCTTCGACCTGGCCTTCATCGACGCCGACAAGGAGGGCTACATCGGCTACTGGGAGGAGCTGGTGCCGCGCATGCGCCCCGGCGGCGTGCTGCTGGTGGACAACACCCTCTCTCACGGGCGCGTGGTCGACCCGGCCGAGACGTCCGCCCCGGTGCAGGGCATCCGTGATTTCAACGACCACGCCCTGGCCGACGAGCGCGTCGAGCTGGTGCTGCTGCCGGTGGGCGACGGGCTGACCATGGCGCGCAAGCGCGACTGAGTCCTCGCCGTCCGGGCCGCCGGCGGCCCGGACCGGTCCCCTGCGGGCGCTTCCGCTGCGTCCACGGCTTCGCGGGACTCACTGCGCCACGGGTCCCGCCTGAAGTACTCTGCCGGAACATGCGCCTCTTGCACACCTCCGACTGGCATCTGGGACGCTCCTTCCACCGCGAGAACCTCCTCGACGCCCAGGCCTCCTTCGTCGACCACCTGGTGGACACCGTCCGCGCCGAGCGCATCGACGTCGTCGCGGTCTCCGGCGACCTCTACGACCGCGCCCTGCCCCCGGTCGAGGCCGTGCGGCTGTTCGACGAGGCGCTGCGCCGCATCCGCGACACCGGCGCGCGAGCAGTCCTGATCAGCGGCAACCACGACTCCATGGTCCGGCTGAGCTACGCCACCGACCTCATCGACGCCGCGGGCGTGCACGTGCGCTCCTCGCTGGACTCCGTGGGCGAGCCGGTGCTGATCGACGACGAGCACGGGTCCGTCGCCTTCTACGGCATCCCCTACCTGGAGCCCGAGATCGCCCGGCCGCACTGGGGGCTGGAGCGGCGCGGCCACGCGGCCGTCCTCGGCCACGCGATGGACCTGGTGCGCGCCGACCTGGCCGGGCGCCCCGCCGGCACCCGCTCGGCGGTGCTCTCCCACGCCTTCGTCAGCGGCGGCGAGCCCTCCGACAGCGAACGCGACATCTCCGTGGGCGGCGCCTCCCACGTGCCGGCGTCGGTGTTCGACGGCGTCGACTACACCGCACTGGGCCACCTGCACGGCCGCCAGACCATGGCCGAGACGGTGCGCTACTCCGGTTCTCCGCTCGCCTACTCCTTCTCCGAGGAGCACCAGGTCAAGGGGTACTGGATCCTGGACATCGGCCCCTCGGGCGTGGCCGCCGCCGAGTTCGCCCCGGCCCCGGTGCCGCGGCCGGTGGCCCGCATCAGGGGCCGCATCGACGACCTGCTCACCGGCGAGCGCTGGGAGGCCTACACCGGCCACTGGCTCCAGGTCACCCTCACCGACCCGCTGCGCCCGGCCTTTCCCATGGACCGGCTGCGTGAGCGGTTCCCGCACACCCTGGTGCTCGACTTCGCACCGGAGGACCGCCAGGACGGGGACGGCGGCACCTGGCGGCAGCGCACCGCCGACCGGTCGGAGTCCGAACTGGTGCTGGACTTCGTCGACTGGGCGCGGGGCGCGCCGCCCACCGAGGACGAGCGCGAACTGGTGGCGTCGGCGTTCGAGGACATCCGCCGCCAGGAGGCCGACCGCTGATGCGCCTGCACAAGCTCACCGTCCGCGCCTTCGGCCCCTTCGCCGGAACCGAGACCGTCGACTTCGACCGCCTCGGCGACGGCGGCCTCTTCCTGATCCACGGCCCCACCGGCGCCGGCAAGACCTCGGTGCTGGACGCCGTGTGCTTCGCCCTCTACGGCCACGTTCCGGGCGCGCGCGAAGCCGCGCGATCGCTGCGCAGCAACCACGCCGGTACCGCCACCGCACCCGAGGTCGCCCTGGAGCTGACCGTGGGCGGGCGGCGGCTGCACCTCCTGCGCCGACCCGCCTGGCAGCGGCCCAAGAAGCGGGGCACCGGCACCACCGAGGAGAAGGCCAAGGTGGTCGTCCAGGAGCTGCAGGAGGGGACGTGGCAGCCGATCACCAACCGGCCCGACGAGGCCGGCCAGTTCGTCAAGGACCGGATCGGACTGTCGCTGGCCCAGTTCTGCCAGGTGGTGCTGCTGCCCCAAGGCGACTTCGCGCGGTTCCTGCGCGCCGACGCCAAGCAGCGGCGGAGTGATCTGGAGCGCATCTTCGCCGCCGGGGTGTTCACCCAGGTCGAGGAGTGGCTGGCCGACCGCGCGCGCACCCTGGGCCAGGCGGCCGGGCAGGCCGAGGCCGCCGTCGCACAGACCGCCGACCTGGTCGCCGAGGTGGGTCGCAGCGCCCGCCCCGAGGGCGACGTGGAGGAGTTGGCGCCGTGGGCGGCCGAGCTTGCTTCACTCGCCGCGGGCACGGCCGACGACACCGCGCAGGCGGCCGCCGCTGCGCGGCGCGAGCGCGACAGCGCACGCGGGGCGCTGGAGGAGGCCCGCGAGCTGGAGCGGCGCCGTCGAACCCGCGCCGACGCGCTGCGCCGCGAAGGCGAGCTGGCCGAGCAGGCGCCCGAGCGCGCGAAGCTGCACGCCGAGTTGGAGGCCGCCGAGCGGGCGGCCGGGGTGATGCCGCTGCTGCGTACCGAGGAGTTCCGGCGCACCCAGCTGGAGAAGGCCGAGCTGGCGGCGACCGAGCGGCTGGGGCTGGTGCGCCGGCTTGCGCCTACGGGCGGGGACGGGGCCGACCGCTACGGCGACGACAGCGGCGACCGCGGCTCGGTCCACTATCGCGAGGCCCTGTCGGCGGCCGAGCGGGAGCGCCGCGACGAGATCGCCAAGCTGGAGCATCTGCGCGGCGACGCCGAGCGCCTGCGCACGGTGCGCGCCGAGATCGCAGCGGCCGACGCCGAGACCGAGGAGGCGCGGCGCCGACTCCAATCGTGCCTGCAGGAGGCCGCCGACCTGCCCGGCCGACGCGACCGGGTGGTCGCCGAGCTGGAGGATGCGCGCTCCAGGACCGGCTCGCGCGTGAGCGCTGAGGAGGTGCTCGAACTCGCCCGCGCCCGGCACGGATCGGCGCAGGCACAGCAGCGGCTCACCGAAGAGCTGGCACAGGCGCAGGAGCGGCGGCGCACCCGGGTCGACGCAGCGCAGGCGGCCCGCGACAGGTTGCAGCAGGTCCGCCGCGCGCGTATCGAGGGCATGGCCGCCGAACTGGCCGACCGGCTGGAGGAGGGCGAGGCGTGCCCGGTGTGCGGGTCGGTCGAGCACCCGGCCCCGGCGGTGGGGGCGCCCGACCGTCCCTCTCCGCAGGACGAGGAGTCGGCCACAGCGGCCGCCGAGGCGGCCGCCGAGGAGCGCAGCGCCGCCGAGAACGCTGTCGCCAAACTCCAGGAGCAGCTGACCGCCGCCCAGGAGGCCACCGGCGGGTTCAGCGAGGCCGCCGCCGCCGAGCTGGTCGACGAGCGGCGCGCCGAACTGGAGCGCGTCGACGCCGCCGCGGCCGAGACCGACCGGCTCGCCGCCCGGCTGAAGGAGATCGAAGGGGCGCTGGAGAAGGCGCGCACCGACGAGGCCGAACTCGACCGGCGCATCGCCGAGCTGGAGGAGGGCCGCGCGCGCCTCGCCGCCGACGCCGAGCGGCTCACGCGCACCCTCGATGCGGCGCGGGGCGGCGACTCCGATCTGGCCGCGCGGATCGGCCGGCTCGGCGAGGAGGCCGACCTGTTGGCGGAGGCGGTGCAGGCGCTCGACGACCGCGCGGCCGCGGCCGAGGAGCTGCGCGCCGCCGAGCGCGAGGCGCGCGCCGCCTGGAACGGGGCCGGGTTCACCGGCGCCCACCAGGTGCGCGCCGCTGAGCGGAGCGACGACGAGCGCCACCGGCTGCGCGAGCGGATCCGCGCCCACGACGACGAGGTGGCCAAGGTGCGCGCGGTTCTGGACGACGCCGAACTCGCCGCGGCAGGCGCCCGCCCGGCGCCGGACGTGGCGGGGCTGGCCGCGGCGGCCGAGGCCGCCGAGGGCACGGCCGAGCACGCGGTGCGCTGGCGCGACCACTTCGCCGACCGCGCGCAGCGGCTCGCCGAACTGCGCGCCCGGCTGGAGCACGGGTTGGCGGAGTCGCGCCCGGCCCGCCGCAAGCACAGCGTCGCCGACGGCCTCGCCCGTCTGGCCGCCGGCACCTCCGGCGACAACCGCGAGAACGTGCGGCTGTCGGCCTATGTGCTGGCCGCCCGCCTGGAGCAGGTGGTGGCCGCGGCCAACGACCGGCTGGCGACCATGGCCGGCGGCCGCTACGAGCTGCGCCACACCGTCGACAAGGCGGCCGGCGACCGCTCCCGCTCGGGCGGGGGCCTGGGCCTGCGGGTCCTGGACGCCTGGACCGGCCAGGAGCGCGACCCCGCCACCCTTTCAGGCGGCGAAACCTTCGTCGCCTCGCTCGCGCTGGCCCTGGGCCTGGGCGACGTCGCCGCCCAGGAGGCGGGCGGCGGCGACATCGACACCCTCTTCATCGACGAGGGTTTCGGCACTCTGGACGAGGAGACGCTGGAGGAGGTGCTGGAGGTCCTCGACTCCCTCCGCGACGGCGGCCGAGCCGTAGGCGTGGTCAGCCACGTGGCCGACCTGCGCACCCGCATCACCACCCGCCTCCGGATTCTCAAGACCCCGACGGGTTCCCGCTTGCAGCAGACGGGGTGAGGAGCCGGCGCGTCGAGGTTCGCGTGCGGCTAGGCAAGAGCGGGTGCTCCCCCTGCCGGCCGGGGTGGAACAGAGGCTCCCGAACGCCGCCGTGAAGCCGCCGATGCGCTGTCGGCGACGACTCGGGAACTGGGTCCCGATTGAGATGCCCTTTGCTGTCCTGTACGACGCCAACGTCTTGTATCCGAGCACGCCGAGGGATCTGCTTATCAGGCTGGCTCGGTCAGGCTTGTCCAAGCCAAGTGGACCCAGCGGATCCTGGACGAGACCTTCAGCAACTTCAAGCTGAACCGCCCCGAGTTGTCTGGAGAAGCCCTCGACCGCACACGGGAATTGATGATCTCTGCCGTTCGGGACCGCCTCGTCACGGGCTATGAACCCTTGATCGAATCCCTGGACCTGCCAGACCCGGACGATCGGCATGTACTGGCGGCAGCGATTCGCGCCCGCGCCCGCGCCCGCGCCCAAGTCATCGTCACGGAGAACTTGTCAGACTTCCCCGCCTCGGTCCTGTCACACTGGGACGTCGAGGCCGAGAGCGCGGACGACTTCATCCTCGACCAGATCCATCTGGATCGGAAGGTGGTCTGGGCATGCGCCCACCAGATCGCCGACTCATGGCGCAAACCGCCGGGAACAGTCGCTGACGTGCTCGCCAACCTTCAACGCCACGGCCTCCACGGATCGGTAGCAGAGCTGCAATCCGACTGGCGCGGCCGGTTCGGCCCCGTCCTACCCGCCTGTTCGTCACAGGATCTCCAGCGGGGTGGGGCCGGTCGGGGGCGGGAAGGCGCGGTCGAGGGCGGCGAGTTCCTCCTCGGTGAGGTGGATGCCGGTCGCCTCGGCGTTCTGGCGGGCGTGGTCGGGGTCGGCCGCCTTGGGGATGGCGACGACGTCCCCGTCGCGGATCGTCCAGGCCAGGGCCACCTGGCCGGGCCGGACGCCCCGGGCCCGGGCGATGTCGCACACGGTCGGGTCCTCCAGGATCCTGCGGCGGGCGCTGCCGCCGTGGCCCAGCGGCGAGTAGGCCATCACCGGCAGTCCGGGCGCGCTGTCGCGGCACCACGGGAGCAGGTCGTGTTCGATTCCACGCGAGGCCAGGTGATACAGGACCTGGTTGGTAACGCAGGCCTTGCCCGAGGGGACGCGCCACAGCTTCTCCATCGCCGCGGTGTCGAGGTTGGACACACCCCAGTAGCGGATCTTGCCCTGGTCGCGCAGCTCCCCCATCACCGCCGCGGTCTCCGACAGCGGAACCGACCCCTGCCAGTGCAGCAGGTAGAGGTCGATGGTGTCGGTGCCCAATCGGGACAGACTGCGCTCGCACGCGTCCCTGGCCCTTCGCCGCCCCGCGTTGTGCGGGTATACCTTGGAGACGATGACGACGTCGTCGCGGCGGCCGGCGATCGCCTCGCCGACCACACGTTCGGCGCCGCCCTCGCCGTACATCTCCGCGGTGTCGATCAGGGTCATCCCCGCGTCGATGCCCGCACGCAGCGCCCGCACCTCTTCGGCGCCGCGGTCAGCGCGCTCGCCCATATGCCATGTGCCCTGGCCGACCGCCGGGACCCGGATCGAGGGTCCCAGCGCGACCGTCCCGTCGCCACGTCCCATTCGCCGCACTCCCTGCACTCGATTCCACCGGCTCCGCCGCTGCGCCTGCGTCCCGCGGCCGAACCGGACCGGCCGTTCCAACGCCGACCCTTAACCATCGCTTATCCGAGAGGCGCATAACCCCTCCATGTTCCCCTCGACGGCTCCGGCCGCTACCTCCACCCCCGCACACGTCATGCGCGCGGGGTCCGCAACGCGGGTACTGCGGTATCCGTCCGACGCGCTGCTGCTGGTGGGAGGCATCCCGGGTGCGGGCAAGAGCACGCTGCTCAACCGGCTGTTCGCGCTCCAGGGCACGGAGACCCGACCGGTCCCCACTCCCGACGGTGCGTTGGTCGTCGACTCCCAGCAGGCGCGCAACCGGCTCGCCCGCCGACTGCGCGCACTGCCCTACCCCGTTCGGCGCTGGGTGACGCACGTGGTGCACTACCTGGTGGTACTGCGCGCGCTGCGCACCGGGGGCGGCCCGGTGGTGGTGCACGTGACGGCCACACGGCGCGCGGCGCTCGGGCTGCTGGGGCGGTACTGCCGCCGACGCGGCGTCGGGGTCCACCTGCTGCTGATCGACGCCGATCCGCAGGCCGCGATGCAGGGCCAGATCGAGCGGGGCCGGGCTCTGGACCCGCGCAGCCACCGCCAGCACGTGCGGCGGTGGCACCGGGTGCTGGCCGACTGCGCGTCGGGGGCGGAGGCGGTGGTTCCGGGGGCGCGCTCGTGCGTGCTGATAGACCGCGCGGCGGCCGCCGCACTGACCGAGATCCGGTTCACACCGGCCGCCCACGCGCCACATGACGGCGGGGGCGCACCCGGCGCGATGCCATAATGTGCGGGTGAACTCGCTGGTCGACATCGTTGTGTTCGGGATCGCCGGCGCCGTCGTGCTGGCGGCTGTGGTCGGGTTGCTGCTGGTCGCCGGGCGCTCGCTGCCCAAGGGCGCGCTCGGTGCCGTGTGCGTGGCTCTGCTACTGGCGGTCCCGGCGATGGCCGCGAGCCGGACGCTGAGCGGAGGCGTCGGCGCGGGCGGGGCGTTCCTCGTCGCCTCGGCGGCTGTGGTGATCGTCTACGCAGCCGGTGTGGCGCTGCTGCCGATCGTGACGCGCCAGGCCGCAGCCGGGCGCGGTGTCGCCGTGCCGAGCGGACTGCGGATCACGCCCGCGACGGCGGGCGGCGGCCTGCTGGTGTGCGCCGTACTGGGGGCCGCCGGCACCGGGATCGCACTGCTTATCGGCTGACCCGCCTGTCCCGGCGGCCGCGGGCCGCCGGCGCAATCGCGCCCCCACCCTCCGGCCTACTGCACCGTTGCGGCCGAACGCTCGCGCGCGGCGGTCTCGCCGACCTGGTCCCGCACTACGGGGATCACCTCGCTCAGCGCCTCGCGGTAAGGGCCGTGCGTGGTGATGTAGGAGAACCCGAACTCCCTGCGGTCGGCGGTCAGCTCCGCGGCGATCTCCGCGGGCGTACCGATGAGCACGTAGGGCACGTCCAGCACCTTGCGGGCGGTGTCCAGGCCGGTGCCGGCGTGGTCCCGGGCCAGCTCGGCCGCGCTCTTCTCGGCGTCGTCGGTGACGATCACCGCCTGCACCAGCAGGTTGAACTCCAGGGCGTCGGCCCGCTGGCCCGCCTGGGCGCGGACGAAGTCCACCCGGCGCCGCGTCTCCTCCAGGTCGGCGACACGGAAGCTGCCCATCCGGGCGCCCTTGATCTGGCTGAGGCCCGAGAAGCCGACGATGTCGGCGTGGCGCGCCGCCAGTTCGAGGCCGCGGTCGCCGTGCGCGCCGATCAGCAGCGGAGGGCGCGGGACCTGATGCGGCAGCGGCTCCTGGCCGTCCTCGGCGAAGAGCCGGTCGAGCTCGCCGATGCTGTTCTCCAGCCGCTCCATCCGCTCGGCGTGGGGCCGCCAGGGAATGCCCGCCGCTTCGAACTCCGACTTCATGTGCCCGGCTCCCAGACCCAGCTCCAGCCGACCGCCGGAGACCCGGTCCACTGTGGCGGCCTCGCGCGCCAGCAGTGCCGGGTTCCAGAACTCGTTGTTGAGCACCAGCGTGCCCAGCCGGATGCGCGAGGTGGCAGCGGCGGCCGCGGCCAGCAGCGCGAACGGCGATGCGGCGCCCAGATGGTCGGGGACCTGGACGGAGTCGTAGCCCGCTTCCTCGGCGGACCGGCACACCTGCATCCAGCGGTCGATCTCGTCGTGGCGGCCGGAGAAGCCGAACCGGAATTTCCTCATGGAATCGAGCCAATCGGAATCGCGCTTGCGGCGCCACCCCGTGCCGGTCCTCCGCCGGAATTTCCGCTCAGGGCGGAGGCACCGCCTCAGCTCCGGCCTTGTGAGCGGCGCTCCAGCTCGGCCAGGTAGGCGTTGTAGGCGTCCATGTCGGCGTCGTCGGAGCCGTCGCGCCGGCTGTGGCGCTCCCTGCGGCGCTCGGTGCGCTCGTCGTCGACCCACCACTGCCGGACCATGGCCAGCGTCACCAGTGCCGTGGGGACCTCTCCCACCGCCCAGGCGATGCCGCCGCCGGTGTACTGGTCGGCGCTCTGGCCATCCAGCCAGGGCACCTCGAACTGCCCGTAGTAGCCCATCGCCAGCGGCTCCGCCTGCATCATGATCGCGATCCCGAAGAACGCGTGCACGCCCATCGCCGCCAGCAGGAGCACCAGGCGCAGCAGGTAGGGCAGCTTGCGCGGCCCCGGGTCCAGCCCGACGATGATCCAGTAGTAGAGGAATCCCGTGACCAGGAAGTGCACGTTCATGAGCAGGTGCCCGGTGTGGTCGTTCATCAGCGCCGGGAACAGCGGGGTGAAGTACAGCGCGTAGGGGCTGAGGACGAACAGCGGGGCCGCCACCGCCGGGTGGGTGACCGCCTTGGAGAACCTGCTGTTGACGAAGGCGGTAAGCCACTCGCGCGGGCCGCGGTCGCCGCGGCGGCGTGCGGGGTGCAGCGCGCGCAGCGCGAGGGTGACCGGTGCGCCCAGCACCAGCAGGATCGGCACGAGCATGGACAGCACCATGTGCTGCACCATGTGCATGCTGAACACCACCATGGAGTAGGTGGCGATCCCGCTGAGCAGCATGGCGGCCAGTACCGCCAGACCCGCCGCCCACGAAACCGTACGGCCCCAGGGCCAGCGGTCGCCGCGGCGCCGCAGGCGCACCACGCCCGCGGCGTAGCCCCCGCCCAGCACCGCGACCACCAGGGCGAAGAACAGGTCGGGCCGCCACAGCGTGAGCAGGGTCTGCACGCTGACCGGCGGGGGCACGGGGAAGCCCAGGATCGCCTGTGCGGTGGTCACCTCGCCCTCCTGGGGCGGAGGCGCCGTGCGGCTCAGCGCCGCGGCGATACCCATCGTGGCCGACATGACGGCGATCTCCACGCCCGCCAGGCGGGCGAACAACCGCCGCCCGCCGGTCTCGGCGATGCGCGGGATCGTACTGCGGCGATGCGCCCAGCCGATGGCGCCCAGCACGAGGAACAGCGCCGCCTTGGCGAGCACGATCATGCCGTAGGAGGTGGTGAAAAGGTCCGCCACCGAGTACATGCGGCTCGCGGCGCTGGCGACGCCGCCCACGCCCACGCCGATGTAGGCCCACAGCGCCATCCGGCTGAACCGCTCGGCGGCGACGGGGGCGTCCTGGGCTCTGGCGCGCAGCCCGTGGAACGTCACCGCGGCCAGGCCGCCCACCCACAACGAGACCGCCACGACGTGCAGGGCCAGGCCGGTGACGGCCAGTTCGTGACTGCCCGCCGAAGCGGAGTGGCCGGTCAGCGCGGGCGGCAGCAGCCCCGCGCCGGTCAGGGCGAGCGGCGCGAACGCGCCGGCGGCGGTCTCGGCGGTGCGGCACAGCAGCGCGACCGCGCACGCCAGCAGGATCGTCGCGAGCATCCCGATGCCCTGGGACACCGATACGGCGTAGCTGGTGAGCTGGTCGCCGATCACTTCACCGGGCGGCAGCCCGGATACGTCGGAGAGCTGGAACACGAGGGTGGCGCCCGCGGCCGCGGCCCACACCAGCGCCGGCCAGGCGGCGGCGCGCAGGTATCCCAGTGCCTGCGGCCCCAGGGCCCCCTTGCGCAGTGGCAGCAGGAACAGGGCGAGGACGATCGGACCCGCGGTCAGCGCGGCGGCGACGTCGCGCACAGTCGTGGCCACGGGAAGGCCCCAGCGCGTGAGGGGGCCCGCGTCGGGCAGGCCGGGGATGACCCGGGCGGTGACCGCGCCTCCGGCCACCAGGGTGACGACGAGGGCGATCAGGCACGAGGCGACGGCGGCGACGGCGATGGTGGCGGCGGTGTCGGCGCCGGGAGCGCGCGCGGACGCGCCCTCCTCGTGCGGGAGGTCGCTTCCGCGGACTCCGGGGGAACTCACGGGGGCCGCTCCGTGGGTCAGGGGTGTCTGGTCACTGGCGGTTGCGGCGGCGGACCACCGCAGCGGCGGCGGCCGCGCCGACCAGGACTCCGGCCGCGCCCCACATCCAGGGGGCGATCCAACCGGTCATCTCGGCAATGAGTAGAACACCGACGTCCACGCGAACACCACCACGAACCAGAATAAATCTACTACAGCCTGTCGGAGACGCCGCCCGCATCCGGCTCCCGTGACCGGGGCCGACGAGGACCGGCGGCGGACCCGATCCGCCGGCGGCAGGAGCGAGCCCGCCGTCTTCTCCTGACACCCGAGTGTTCCCCCAGGAACGGGCGCACACCACCTGCGCCGCGCGCAGGGCACACGGATCGGCGGAGGGCACCGTGCGGGAGGAGGCCGCGCGCGCCGACCGACGGGACCGGACCCCCGCGCGGCACCGGGCGCCTCTGCTGTGCTCTCCCCTTCCGGCGCCTCCCCGCCCCGGAGAACGCCCCGGCGAAAACCCGCCGGAAAAGCACACCGATCCCCTCGAAACGGCACACCCGCGCATGCACGTCCCTTCTTTTCATTCACGGCGCGTTCGTGCAGTCGGGCCACTGTGCGGCGGCGTTCGCGATACGGTCGGTCAATCGATCCGCACCGGCGGCGGCCGGGGCCGCGCCGATTGCGGATATCCGATCGCGGGTGCGGACGATTCCTGCGCTGTCGCGAATACCGCCATCGAGCAACGGAGGGGATTCGACATGCCCCGGTTCGACACCGTCATCCGCTCGCGGCAGGTCGCCACACCGGCCGGGGTCGAACCGGCGTCGGTCGGCATCAGCGCGGGAAGCATCGTCTCCGTCGGCGACTACCGGGCGCCCGGCACCGCCCAGCACGACGTCGACCTGGGCGACACCGCGCTGCTGCCCGGCGGGGTCGACGTCGACGCGGCCGTCCAGGCGCCCGGGCAGGATCTGCGCGAGGGGTATGCGGCGACAGCGACCGCCGCCGTGCGGGCCGGCGTCACCACCCTGGTGGTATCGAGCCCGGCCCGTCCCGCCCTCACCGGCGAGGCGGGGCTGCACGCCCACCTGGCCGCGGCCGCCGAGAGCCGCGCCCGGGTCGCGTTCCTCGGCGCCGTCACCGCCGCCAGCACCCCCGCCGACCTGGCGGAGCTGCGCGCGGCCGGGGCGGTGGGCTTCCACTGCTCCCTCTCCGACGGCGCCGGCCCCGACTCCTCCCGCCTCGACGACGCCCGGCTGCGCAAGGCGATGATGGAACTGGCCGCGCTGGAGGCCCCGCTGGTGGTCCACGCCGAGGACGCCTGCGAGCTGTCGGAGCCGCAGGGCTCGGGCCTGTCGGCGCTGCTGGAGGCGCGGCCTGCGCGGGCGGAGCGGCGCGGGGTGGAACGGCTCGTCGCCGCGGCCCGCATGGCCGGCACCCGCGTGCTCGTGTCGCCGTTCACCGCCGCCGAGTGCGCGGCGGTGCTGGCGGCCGCCCGCGCGATGGGCGCGGACATCAGCGCCCAGACGTGCCCGCACTACCTGTGCCTGCCCGCTGAGCAGGTGCCCGACGACTCCCCCGCACACACCTGCCGTCCGCCGCTGCGCAGCGGCCCCAACCGCAACGCGCTGTGGAGCGCGCTGCTGGCCCCCTGCGACCCCGTGATCACGCAGGTCGGTTCGGGTCACAGGCCGGGCACCGGTGTCTCCGCGATCTCCTGGACGCTGTCGGCGCTGTGGACCGCCGCCCGACGGCGCGGCTGCGACCTCGCCGACCTGGCGCGCTGGACCGCCCGAGCACCGTCCGAGCTGCTGGGCATGGACCGCAGGGGCCGCATCGCCCCCGGCTGCGACGCCGACCTGGTGGCCTTCGACCCCGCGGCCGAGCAAGCGGTGCCGGCGACCGATCCCGGCCCCTACGCCGGGCGCACGCTGGCGGGCCGAGTGACGGGCACCTGGATCGAGGGCAGCGGTGCCTACGGGTGCGCGCTGCCCTCCGCCGCGCGAAACCGTTCCGCGGTCGACGGCGGTGACCCGCTGCACGCGGCACCGGATCCCGCGGCGGTCCCGCCGCGCTGACCTGCCCGCCCGGGGGTTACATGCTGTAAACATGCCGCGGAAACGAAAGCCATAGTGGAGATGGCGGCGCGGCACCGGGAACGCGAGAGTGAAGACGTATCAATGACGATGCGAGGAGGAGTCCCGTGCGCGTCGGCGTGCCCAGCGAAGTGAAGAACCACGAGTACCGGGTGGCCATCACCCCCGCGGGTGTCCACGAACTGGTCACCCGCGGCCATTCGGTCGCCGTCCAGAGCGGGGCGGGCCGCGGGTCCTCCATCTCCGACGAGGAGTTCGCCGCGGCCGGTGCCCGCGTCCTCGACTCCGCCGACGAGGTGTGGGCCGAGGGCGACCTCATCCTGAAGGTCAAGGAGCCGGTGGCCGAGGAGTACCACCGCATGCGCTCCGGCCAGACGCTGTTCACCTACCTGCACTTGGCGGCCTCGCGCGAGTGCACCGAGGCGCTGCTGGAGCACGGCGTCACCGGCATCGCCTATGAGACCGTGCAGCTGACCGACGGCTCGCTGCCGCTGCTGGCCCCGATGTCGGAGGTCGCGGGCCGACTCGCCCCGCAGGTGGGGGCCTACACCCTGCAGCGGCCCAGCGGCGGCCGCGGCCGGCTGATGGGCGGAGTGCCGGGTGTGAGCCCGGCGCGGGTGACCGTCATCGGCGCCGGCGTCGCCGGCCTCAACGCCACCCGCATCGCCGCGGGCATGGGCGCCGACGTCACTCTGCTCGACCTCAACGTGGCCAAACTGCGCCACGCCGACGACGTCTACCAGGGCCGGGTGCGCACCGTCGTCTCCAACGCATTCGAGCTGGAGAGCGCTGTGCTGGAGGCGGACCTGGTGATCGGCGCGGTGCTGATTCCGGGCGCCAAGGCGCCCAAGCTGATCTCCAACGAACTGGTCTCCCGGATGCGTTCGGGCTCGGTGCTGGTCGACATCGCCATCGACCAGGGCGGCTGCTTCGCCGACTCCCGCCCCACCACCCACGACGACCCCAGCTTCGCCGTGCACGACAGCGTCTTCTACTGCGTCGCCAACATGCCCGGCGCGGTGCCCAACACCTCCACGCACGCGCTCACCAAGGAGACGCTGCGCTATGTGCTGGAGCTGGCCGGCAAGGGGTGGCGGGGCGCACTGGCCGAGGACCCGGCGCTGGCCCACGGGCTGAACACGCACGGCGGCGTCGTCACCAACGATGCGGTCGCCGAGGCCCACGGCCTGAAGTCGCGCACCGTCGCCGAGGTACTGGACTCCTAGGCAGGAGGCCGGGCCGCCGGGCCGGCCCGGCGGCCCTGACGCACTCGGGCCGCGGCTTCCGCTGCGGTGCGGGGCAGGCGTGCAGGCCCCGCACCGCTGGCAGCCTCGGCGGTGAGCGGATACGTTCGGTGGGGGCGGCCCATCGAGGCAGAACAGCCGCCTTCCTGCACCGATCCCTTCCGCATCGAGACGGAGCCCGCGTGTCACCCACCGAACCGGCAACGCTTGCCCGCGTCACGGGCATCGACGCCACCCTGGTCAGGTTGCCGCTGGTCCATCCCCGCTCCCGCGGCGCGGCCGAGGCCCGGCCGCAGTTCGCCCGCCACGCCCTGGTGCGGGTCCGCGACGAGTCCGGCAACTCCGGGTGGGGCGAGGTGCCCCTGATCGACGACGAGCGCTGGCGCATGCTGGTCGACGACCATGCGCCGGCCCTGCTGCGCCACAGCTGGCAGCGGCCCACCGAGGCCGCCGAGGCCTGGGCGGACCTGCCCCGGGTCTCCCCGGTGGCCGCCGGGCTGGACGCCGCCTGCTGGGATCTGTGGAGCCGCCAGCGCGGGACGCCGCTCTCCCACGCCCTGGGCGGCAACCGCACCGCCTTCACCGCCGGCGCCACGGTGGCCCGCCAGCCCTCCGAAGAGTCGCTGGTGCGCGAGGTCAACCGGCAGGTGGGCAGCGGCTTCCGGCGGGTGCGGCTGGAGGTGGGCCCCGGCTGGGACACCGACGTGGTCCACACCGTCCAGGAGACCTTCCCCTACCTGGTGCTGCAGGTCGACGGCGGCGGGCGCTACACAGAGGACCCCGCCGATCTGCGGGCGCTGCACGCGCTGGACTCCTACGGGCTGGTCGCCATCGAGGAGCCGTTCGCCCGCGGCGACCTGGACGCCCACGCGCGGCTGCGGCGCGCACTGCGCACGCCCGTCGCGCTGAGTACCTCGATCGACTCGCTGGAGACCCTGGACCGCGCCATCGCAGCCGAGGCCGCGGGAGCGCTGAGCCTGCGGATGAGCCTGCTGGGCGGACTGACCCCGGCGCGCCGCGCCCACGACCGCGCCGTCGACGCCGGATGGGACGTGTGGTGCGGCTGGGACGCCGAGTCCGGCGTGGGCCGGGCGGCCATCGCCGCACTGGCTTCGCTTCCGGGCGTCTCCCTGCCGAGCGAGATGCCCCCGGCGGGCGGGCACATCACCCGCGAAACGGTGCGCCCGCCGGTGCGCGCGCACGAGGGCATCACCGCCATCCCGCTGACCGTCCCCGGCCTGGGCTACGAGGTCGACACCCGGCAGGTGCGCAGCATGGCCCTCGACTCGGTGACGCTGGGGCACGAAGCGGCCGACTCCCACGCCTGACGGCCCTCCTCCGGCACCGGGCCGGAACGGGCCGCCGCCGTCCGCGCCGACCGCTCCACGGCCGCGAATCCCGACGCCCGCCCCACTGCCATACCGAACGGTCGGTTCGCTAGAGTCTGGGGAGTCGTCCGTCCGGGCCAAAGGAGTGCACACGAACATGCGGACCTTCACCGACCTCGCCGAGCTCGTCGCCGCCAAGGGCGAACACCTGGGCTACAGCGACTGGTTGACCGTCACCCAGGAGTCCATCGACACCTTCGCCGACGCCACCGGCGACCACCAGTGGATCCACGTCGACCGGGAGAAGGCCGCCGCGGGCCCCTTCGGCGGGACCATCGCCCACGGGTTCCTCACCCTGTCGCTGCTGTCGGCGTTCAGCCCGCAGGTGTGGCGGCTGGAGCGGCAGCCCTCCATGGCGATCAACTACGGCCTCAACCGGGTGCGCTTCCTGCAGCCGGTGCACTCGGGCGCGCGCGTGCGCGACGGCATTCAGCTCACCGACGCCCGCGAGGCCAAGAACGGGACCCTGCTGACCTTCCAGCACACCGTCGAGATCGAGGGCGAGGAGCGCGACGCCCTCGCCGCCGAGGGCCTCTCGCTGATCGTGCCCTGAACACACCGGCCCGCGCGAGGCGGGCGCCCGCACGCGGCGGTGCCTCCGCCGCCGCGTGCGCCCCGGGCGCGGGCCCGCGGCGGCCTCAGCGAGCCAGCCGCTCGGCCAGCCGCCGCGGCAGCCCGCGGCTGAGCCAGCGCAGCCGCCGCTCCAAGCGGTCGGCGCGTGCGCGCTGGGCCTCGGCCGCCTCTTCGGCGGCGCGCAGCCGCCTCCCCCAGTCGTGGGGCGGTTCCTCCTCCTCGCCGAGGATGCCCGCCCCGCCGATCCAGTGCAGCCCGTAGAGCCGGTCGACCGCCGCGTCCAGTCCCTCCTGCCCGGCGCCCAGCCGCCGCGCACGCGCGAACGCCGCGGTGCGCTCCAGCCGCAACGCCTGCGGCCCGTGCGCGGCCACGCCCGGCGCCGTGAGGCGCACCAGGCCGGCCGCATGCTTGTCGGCCACCCGGGTGATGCGCTCCACGGCGCGGTGCGTCGGCCGGCACCCGGCGGGCATGTGCAGCCGGAAGGGCACCGCCGCGTCGCGTTCGGGCGCCTCCTCGACGAAGGAGACGCGGCTGTCACCGCGGAACGTCTCGCGGATCAGCCGCAGGTCCAGCAGTTCCTCCTCCAGCGGAAGGCGCCGCTCCTCGCCCAGCTCCGACCAGGGTCCGACCAAAAAGGCGCGGATGTCGGGGGCGCTGCCGGACAGCAGCGGCGCCAGCGTGGTCTCGGCCTCCTCCAGCGACGCCGCGGAGACGTCGACGACCACGTCGGCATAGGGCACCGCCCACTGCCGCGGCCCCTGCTTGCGCCGGTTCTCGAAGTCGGGGACGCGCGCCGCCACGAACGGGTGGCGGTACCGGGTGCCGGCCTCGCGCCGTGTCTGCATCTGGGTGCGGCCCAGGTGCCAGCTGCTGGTTTCGAGGTCGGGGACGAACACGGCACCGGTCTGGGCCACCCGGTAGGCGAACTCGGAGTCGCCTCCCAGCACCAGCTCGCCCGCCAGCCCGCCGGCCTCGTCGAACAGGCCGCGGTGCAGGGAGCCCGAGGCGCCGATGAACACCCGGTAGGCCTTGTGGTCGGCCGTGGTCAGTCCGTCTGTGCTGTCGATGATCCGTTCGATCCAGTGCTTCTCGGCGCTGCCGGGGTCGAACAGCTCGGCGGCACGGCCCTGCGAGACGGCGGTGTGCACGCTTTCGGGATCCGGTTCGCCCGGTGTGAAGGGCACGAACAGCTTGTGGCCGAGCACGGCCAGGTAATCGGCGAGGTGGTGCCAGCGCATCTGCGACTCCACATGCTCGCGATGGGCCAGCATGTCGGCGTCCAGCCGCAGCACCACATCGCCCTCGCCGGCCGCGACTCCGCAGTTGACCGCATGCGCCGAGCCCCAGCCGCCCTCTCCGGAGGTGATCAACCGGGTGTTCTCCGGACACACCTCGGGCAGGCGCAGCGGCGGCGCGCTGCCGTCGTCGACGACGACGGTCTCCATCAGGCGGGAGGGATAGCTTTGCGCGGCCAGCGCGGCCAGCACCAGGTCGAGCTTGTCCTGATGGCCGTGGGCGGGGATGACCACGCTGACGCTCAGGGCCGGCTCCCATCCGCCCAGCGGGGGGACCTCCAGCGCCGTGTAGTCGTTGCGGCGGATCCAGGGGCGGGGCGTCGCGGCGGCCGCGGGGCTGTGCCCGGCGCCGTCCGGCTTCGTGCGGCCGCCTGCGGCGCCGTCGTCGACGATCGTCACACCGTCTCGCTTTCTCTGTCGCCTCTGCCCCCGGTGTCGCCTTCTGCGCCGCCGCCCCCGTCGGTCGGCTCGTGCTCGGCCAGCCCCGCGGGCCGGCGCCCCGGCCACTGCCGCAGCGAGTCGCGGAGGAAGGAGCCGTCGTGCTCGACCCACGTGTGCCCCGAAGAGCGGCGCCGGACCAGGTAGTTGTGCGCGTGCGTGCGGTAGACCCGACCGCCGGCGGCGCCGACCGCCAGCAGCAGCTGGGTGTCCACGGCGCGCGGCAGCGGACGGAACCCGCCGCACTCCTCCAGTACTACCCGGTCGGTCAGCAGACTGCCGCCCGACACGAAGGGCGCGGCCCGTTCGGATTCGCCCGGACGCCAGACGGTGCGGTCGATCTCCTCCAGGTAGACGAACTCCGGACCGCAGCCCACCACGTCGGCAGAGGCGTAGGAGCGGGCCAGCAGCAGGTCCGCGAGGTGGTGAGGGCCGTAGAAGTCGTCGTCGTCCCATTTGGCGAGGAGCTCGCCCCGGGCCCGTGCGGCGGCCCGGTTGAGCAGCGATCCGAACACCTCGCCCCGGTCGGCCTCGCACACGGTGATCTCCCGCCCGCCGGCGGCGAAGCGCTCGACGGCGCCGGCGACACCGGGAGCCTCGGTGCCGAACCCGTGCAGCGCCAGCACCGCCTCCAGCTCGACCCCGCGCTGGCGGCCGATCTGCTCCAGCGCGAATCCCACCAGCTCGGGGCGGCGGGTGCACAACAGCACCGACACCCGCGGTTCGGGCGCGGGAGCCGCCCCCGATCGCTCGCCCAGCGCCCGCCAGCGCGCGGACACCGAATGCGCGCGCAGGGCGCAGCGGCGCAGCGCGATGCTGTGGCGCTCGCGGACGAGCCGGTCGGCGAGGTCCTCGGCGGTTGTCGAGGCCAGCAGGGCGAGGAGTTCGGAACCCAGCGGCGCCGCCCATCCGGGCGCTTCCTCCTCGGTGCAGAGCGGGACGCCGGCCGCCGCCAGGCCCGCGACGGCGCGCATGGCCGCCAGCGGACCGCTGTGGCCCGACCAGTCGACGCTGACGGCGCGCAATCCGCGCAGGCGGGCAGGCTCGGCCTCGGTGACCGCGCCGGAGGCGGGAAGGCGCGCCACCACCTCGCGGCCCACGGTGACGGCAAGGCGGCCCTCGCGCGACACGAGCCGTCCCACGCGCCGTCCCGCGTCGCTGACGAAGCCGACCGGGTTGACGACGGCCTCGTCGACCGGCGGCAGCTGCTCGGTTCCGCCCTCGCCCAGGCCCGCGCGCCGGATGCGGCGCGGACCCTGCGGACCGCTGATGGCCGACCACGTCAACTCGTCGGATGCGAGCCGGTCCAGCACCGGGACCTCGTCGTCCGCCCATTCAGGGCGCACGGGGCCGACGGTCCGCAGCGCCACGTCGGCCAGCGGCGTGTTCCTGTAGCGCGGTACCGGCCCCTCGGGCGGTGCGGCGATCGCCTGGGCACGGCCGGGCAGCCACGACGGCGCGTCCGTGCCGCTCAGCGCGGCCGCCGGGGTCGGCGGCGTGCCGCTGCGGCGTCCGAGGGCGCCGGCGGCGATCGCGTGCAGCGCCCCGCCGGGGTCGACGGGTTCCAAGAAGTAGAGTTCGCAGGCCCAGCCGCCGCCGTCGCCGCCGAGCCGGCGTACCCGCGCCTCCTGCAGTTCGCGCCACTGGCCCAGTCCGGGCGCCGCGGGCAGCGGCGGCTCGTGGCGGCCGGAGGATCCGGGCAGCACCGCTACGACCTGGTGGGTGCGGGGCAGCCGACCGCCCAGGGTGACGGCGCGCCGCAGGTCGGCCAGAGTGGCGGCGACGACGGCGACCAGACCGGCCGCCTCGCCGGAGTCGGGACCGTCCCGCTGCCGGGCGGGCTGCGCGGCGCCGGAGGACGCGCCCGCGGAAGGGTTCAGCAGCGGCCCGCCGTGCGCGGCGATGCGTTCCAGGTCGACGCGGCGGTCGCCGGTCCGCAGTGCCGGGGCGCCGAGCGCGTCCCCGGTACCGTCCCCGATGTGGCCGATCAGCGCCGGAGCGTCTCCGCGCAGGCGCAGCGCCCGGTCCAGCACCGCCTCGACCGGTTCCGCGCTCATAGCGCCTTCCTGGTGAAGACGCGGGCGCCCTTCTCCGTCTGCTCCTCGTGTGCACTGAGCTCGGGGAAGACCTGCAGCCAGCGATCGCTGATCGCCCGCTCGTCGGGGCGGCCCGCGTCGTCCAGGACGAAGACCGCGTCGGGGGCGCAGCGGGGCATCAGAACGGGCAGCGCGGGATAGCGCGCCTGGCTGGCGGTGCCCTCGGGCGGGCCGTCGACGAAGACCAGGCCGATGTCGTGCAGGTCCTCCACGGCCGTGGTGTCGTACCAGGGCCGGCTGTCCTCGACGGCGTCCTCGCCGGGGCCGGAGTCGGGGCTCCAGTCGGTCAGGGGCGCGTAGCGGATCTCGACCAGGTCTTCGAGCCCGTGGTCGCGCACCAGCCGGCGCGACTGCTCGGCATAGTGCTCGCTGTGCTCCAGCGCGACCAGGCGCCCCCGGCCGACGCGGCGCAGCGCATAGCCCAGCCATACGCTGGACGCGCCGCTGCCGCACTCGACCACCAGTTCCGGCCTGTGCGTGTCGACGGCGCGCACCAGGACCCGCATGACATCGGGCGAGGCGGCCCATCCGCGCAGCGAGGGCATGAAGGGGGCCACGCCGAGGTGGTCGCGCAGCTCGGCCCAGGCCACCTGCTGCTCGTAGTCGTTGCGGCCCTGCACGGTGACGGCCTTGGACAGCTCCTTGGACATGGACGGCAGGACCCGGGCGCGCATCCGCTTGAGCTCGTTGCGGGTGCTGTCCAGCGACTTGACCATCTCCAGGCGGTCGGTGCCGACGGCCTCGACCACCGTGCGCCCCTGGGCGTCGATGCGCCCGTCCAGATCCTTCATGCGCCGGTCCAGGCTGCCCACCCGGCGGGTCAGCCGCACCACCAGCAGCGCGTTGGCCACCGCGGCGGCTCCGACGGCTCCCACCGCCGCCAGCAGCAGGGCGCTCTCCCAGGCGATCGCCCCCAGTCCCGCCAGTACCGCGAGCCCGGCCAGACCGGCCGCTCCGACCAGTGCGGCAGCCGCCAGGTACTTCCAGCGGGAACGCAGGGAGCGCAGCAACGGCATTGAGGACCTCCAGGATCGTAGGCCCGCCGACCTCGGGACGGGCGGGGGTCTCCCGTGCCGACGGTCGCGCAGCGGCGGACGCTGCGGCGAAGCGGGTCGAGGGCCGCCGGAGCCGGGGGTCACCCGCGCTTCCCAACGGAAACGGGGCGGGGCGCAAGTGACACTAACGCAACGCGTGGGATCGGCGCATCGGATGCGCGCGGCGGCGCATCATTCGAAGGCCGGAGTTCCCGTTCTGTCCATCGGAGGGCAACCTCGGTTTCTCCCGCCCGGGTAGGGCGACGCGGTCCGCACGCGCCCGGCTTCCCCGCGTCACCAGCCGGCCGCCTCCCGCACGCGCTCTTCGAGCATCGGGGCCAGCGTGCGGCTGTAGGTGGCCGTCAGGTGCGAGTGGTCCCAGTACACCAGCACGTTTCCGATGACCGCGGGGCACCGGCCGTCGGGGCAGACGTACTCCGTCAGGTCGATCAGCTCCACGTTGGCCGGGACGTCGCTGCGGCCCTGGGCGGGGTCGGTCGCCGCGTGGCTCCACGACTCCGGCGACGCGCACCCGTCGCGCCCGTTGGCCTCGACGCACTCGGCCCCTTCGAAATCGATCCGGGGCACGTCGCGGATGCCGATGACGTCGACCCCCATGGCGTCCAGCTGCCTCCAGCGCTCCAGGAAGCCCGGCTGCACCCTCTCGCCCGCGTGGGTGGCGCGCGTAGAGGAGGTGAGCACGACGTCGGGGCGCAGCCGGTCCAGCTCGGTCATTGCCCCCGCGCGCCATTGCACGCACTCGGGGAAGGGCTCGCCGTCACGGGTGGGCGGGTCGGTGCTGAACTGGCAGCCGCTCTTGGTCAGCGAGACGACCCGCCATCCGTTGGCCTGGGCCGCCTCCCACAGGGCGGCGAACCAGTGCGCCGAGCGGGAGGCGCCGACCAGAGCGACGGTGTGCTCGGCCGACTCGGGCCCGTACTCGCAGACGACGGCCTCGGTCTCCTCCAGGCTCGCGTGGCAGCCGTCCTGGTAGGCCAGGTTCTGGTCGGCCTTGGCGTCGGCGGGTGCGGGCAGCACCGGCGCCCGGGGCGTGGTCTCGGCCACGCGCGGATCGTCCAGCACCGCGGCACCCGGGTATCGGGCCTGGCCCGACGCCGCTTCCGCCCGCTGCAGGCGTTCCCGGCTCTCGTGGGCGAGCTGGACCGACCACACCGACGAGGCCGCCACCACGGGCACGAGCGCCGCGGCCGCCGCGCTCAGCGACCACAGCCGACCGCGCGGTGCGCGTTGCAGCCGCACCATGCCGTCCTGCACCAGCGCCTTGGTCGCCGCGGCAAGCAGCACTGACAGCGCCAGCACCAGGCACCCGCCCAGCGGGCCGGCCACCTCGCGGCCGGTGACCTGCAGGTAGAAGACCAGCACCGGCCAGTGCCAGAGGTACAGCGCATAGGCCAGGTCGCCCAGGCGTGTCACCGGACCCCACGACAGCAGGCGGTCGGCGCCCCATGAGCGGTCGGAACCGCCGCCCAGGATCACCAGCGCCGCCGCGAGCGTGGGCCACAGCGCGATGTAGCCGGGGAACAGCGTCGATACGTCCATCAGCGCCCCGCACAGCACGAGCGCCGACAGCCCGATCCAGCCCAGCACGGCGCGGACGCGCCCCGACAGTGCCAGCGCCGGCGGCAGCAGCGCCAGCAGCCCGCCCAGGGCCGGCTCCCACAGGCGTGCTCCGGTGTCGAAGTAGGCCCAGGGCTGGTCGGCTGCGGTGATGTAGACCGAGTAGGCCAGCGAGCCGGCGAACACCGATGCAAGCGCGACCGGGAGGGCCCGGCGCACGCCCACGCCCAGCCGCGCCGCGACCAGGGCCGCAGCGGCCACCAGCGGCGGCCACAGCAGGTAGGCCTGCCCCTGGATGGACAGCGACCAGAAGTGCTGGAGCGGGCTGGCGGCGCTGTTCTGGGCCATGTAGTCGACCGCGTTCAGGGCCAGGTGCCAGTTCTCGAAGTACAGCGCCGAGGCGAACACCTGGTCGGCGGTGGCCTGGAGCTGCGATCCCGGCAGGAGGAAGGGCGCGGCAGCCAAGACCGCCGCGAGCACCACCGCCGCCGCGGGCACGAGTCGGCGCACCAGGCGCGCGAGGAAGGCGGGAAAGCCGACGGTGCCGTCGCGCTCCAGCCCGCGCACCAGCGACCCGGTGATCAGGAAGCCGGTGAGCAGCAGGAACACGTCCACGCCGCCGGATACCCGGCCGAACCAGATGTGGTAGGCGGCCACGAGCACGACGGCCACCGCACGCAACCCCTGGATCTCCGGACGGTAGCGGTTCCCTGCGGCCCGGGACGCGCCGCCCGAGGCGTGCGCGGGCGCGCTCACGGCGGGGGCTGGGGAAGCAGCGGCCGGGCCACGGGCCGAGGACGACGCGGACATGGGTGGCGGTGACCTCCTGGAGTAACGGCAACGCAGCGAGCCGGAGCACGATCCGGGCTAATGGGCGCGGAACGCCGAACCCCGCCCTTGATGCGAGCATTCACCGATTCCCGAAGGCCGCTGTCGAATGCTACGGCGCACCGCATCGCCCCGGTGCCCCCGGGGCACGAGCGGACGGCACGACCGCGGCGGCGGGGGCTTCCGCAAGGACAGGTTCCGCATTCCGGCGTGCCGCACGGGAGGACGGGGACCGACCGGTGAGTAAACTTCCGGACAAATGCCGTCGGTGCTTCCGCTCCCGTGTCCCGATCGCCGGGGTTCGGCGGTGACGATGTGCCGCGTGTCCCGTGGTGTCCGCCCCACCGCCGCTCCCGTCTCTATCCAGGGGTGCAAATGCGTGTCTTCGTGCTGAACACCGGCCGCTGCGGTTCGGTCACCTTCGCCAACGCCTGCGGGGAGCTGACCGACTTCGCGGTCGGCCACGAGAGCCGGGCCCACCTCGCGGGCGATGACCGCTTGGACTTTCCCGAGCGGCACATCGAGGTCGACAACCGCCTCTCCTGGTTCCTGGGCGAGCTGGACGAGCGCTACGGCGACGAGCCCCTCTACGTGCACCTGCGCCGCGACCCCGAGCAGGTGGCGCGCAGCTTCGCCCGGCGCTGGGACAGCGGCGATCCGGCGGGGGTCATCACGGCCTTCGCCGGCGCACTGGTCAAACGGCGAACCCCCTGGCCCCAGGAGCAGCGGTTGGAGGTGTGCCGCTACTACGTACGCACCGTCACCGCCAACATCGAGACCTTTCTGGCCGACAAGCCACGGCAGATGACGGTGTGGCTGGACGAGGCCGACGAGTGGTTCCCGCTCTTCTGGGAGCGGCTCGGCGGCAAGGGCGACTTCGACGCCGCGCTCAAGCACTTCGAGGTGCGCCACAACGCGAGCTGACAGGCCCGCGCCGCGCCGATCCGATGGCCGCGGACCGTGCGCGTACGTCGCGCGGACGCACTAGGTTGGTGCACGCCATGCGCAACGACGACGCCGACGAGCCCATGCGGGCCACCGGAGACAGCGGCACCCCCGAGCCGAGCCGAGCGGCGGCGCCGGTCGATACCGCGCCCGCCGGTACGGCCGACGCGGCCGAGCACCCGGCCGACGACGGCGCCGACCGGCTCCGGCTCTACGGCTACCTCACCGCGCCCGAGCGCCGCACCTACCTGGCGATCATGCGGCTGTTCACCTCCACCCTGATGGCCGACCTGGGCGCCGGGGAGGTCGCCGCCGCCCTGGCCGGCGCCGAGCGCCGCGGCGAGATCGACACCGGAGAATCGCGCCTGGAGGTGGTCGTCGACCGCCTGGAGCAGCTGGCCCGCTGGGGCAACCTCGTGCCGGGGCGGCGCGAGCCCGCGGCGACCATCGCCGAGTTCACCCGCAGCCGGGTGCGCTACCAGGCGGCCAAACTGGCCGTACGGGTGCAGCGCGACGCCGAGGACGTGCTCGACGTCGCCGAGGGCGCCCGCGAGGTCTCCCGCGAACTGCTGCCGGCCATCGAGCGCGGGCTGGCCGACATCGAGCGCACACTCGGCGAACTCGACGACGCCGAGCAGGGCCGCGGCCCGCAGGCGGCCTCCGCCCGCGGCCTGCGCGAGCGCCTGGCCCAGCAGGTGACCACCCTGTTCCTGCAGCACGAGGAGTTCGCCGCGGCAGTGCGCGACTTCTACGCCTATCTCGGCTCGGTCATCGCCCGCTACGACCTGGCGCCCGAGGAGACGGCCGGGTTCAAGCACATGCTGCTGGAGTACGTGGAACTGATCGCCCAGGACGTGCTGCGCCACTCCGAGCCGGTGGTGCTGCGGCTGGGCGCCCTCAACCGGCGGCGCGACGAGCTGCTGCGGCGACTGGAGACAGGACCCGGCGGCGACCTGGCCGTGCGCCCGGCCCGCAGCGGCCAGACCGAGCTGATGGAGCGCGCCCCCGGTCGGCGCGCGGCCGACTGGCAACAGCTGACGGGGTGGTTCGTGGGCCGCCCCGGCCGCCCTTCCGAGGTCGACGCGCTGCGTGAGGCCACCAGCCGCGCCATCACCGCCCTGTTCGCCAACGTCAAGCGGGTGACCGGCGCCGGAGGGGTGGACCCCGGGCGCCGCCGCGACCTGCTGCGGTTGGCGGGCTGGTTCGACTCCGCCTCGCCGGAGGCCGCCCACGACCTCTACGCCGCCGCCTTCGGCCTGTTCTCCTCGCGCCACCTCGCGCTGGCCGCCGACGACGACTCCCCCGATCCCTCCCGCACGTGGCCGCAGGGCCGGCGCATCGACGTCGAGGTCAACGTGCGCAGTCGCAGCGAACGCGCCCCCGGCGGGCCGGCGCCGCGCATCAGCGACGACCCGCTGGGACGCGCCGCGCTGCTGGAAGAGGAGGAGCACCGCCGCGGTCGGCGCAGCGCCGCGGTGGGCGAGCTGGCGGCGGCCCGCGAAGATCTGGCGGGGGCGCGGCTGTCCAGCGACGCGCTTGAGGTGCTGTGCGAGCTGCTGACCCTGGCCGGCGCGACCCGCGACGGGCCCGCTGATCAGGGCAGCGCCTCCGATTCGGTCACCGGCCTGACCGTGGTGCTGGAGCCGCGGCCGCAGGGCCGGGTGGCGCGCATCGGCTCCGAGCTGGGTGCACTGGAGTTGCACGGCGTGGACGTGCGCCTGCACGTCGAGGACCCGCTGGTGCCGGGCGCGGAGGAGGCGCGATGAATCGCCGCGACCCGCTCTCCGCCGGCGACACCGCCGCGTTCGAGGGCCTGGACGACATCGAGGCCGCCCAGGTGCGCCGGTGCGCGCGTGTGCTGCTGCGGCGCCCGCTGCTGCGTGCCGAGGGGCCCGACGGCGAGGCCCTGTCGGCGGTGCGGCGCTACGCCGACCGGCTGCAGACGCTGTTCGCGGGCTACCTGGGCTACCGGCTGGTGGTGGAGCCGGGCTTCGCCCGCCTGTACAAGACCGGACGCGTGCCCGACGGCGTACGCGGCGCCCACAAGCCCAACGGGGCGCCGTTCACCCCCCGGACCTACGCCTACCTGGCTCTGGTGCTCGCGGTGCTCACCGGCGGGCAGGGCCAACTGCTGCTGTCGTCGCTGGTCGCCGAGGTGCGCACACTGGGCGCCGAGGCGGGCCTGGAGTTGGGCTCGGGCATCGTCGACCGGCGTGCGCTGGCCGCCGCCCTGCGCCACCTGATCGACTCGGGGGTACTCACCGAGACCGACGGCAGTGTGTCGCCGTGGGCCGAGGACGCCGAGCGCGAGGCGCTGCTGACGGTCGACGCCGAACTGCTGGGCCACCTCGTCGCGGCGCCGCTGGGGCGCGTGGAGTCGCCGGAGGAGCTGGCGGGCGATCCCGCCACCGCGCCCGCCGCACGGGTGCAGGCGGGCGCCGGCGCCGATGAGCGCCATCGGGTGCGCCGGCGGATCGTGGAGGACCCGGTGGTGGCGCACTCCTCGCTCTCGGCCGCCGAGCGCGACCGGCTGCGCGCCGACCTGGGCGCCGAGGCGCAGCTGCTGGAGGACCTGACCGGACTCCGCCTGGAGGTGCGCGCGGAGGGCGTGCTCGCCGTGGACCCGGAGGGCTACCTCACCGACCTGCACTTCCCGGGCACCGGGACGGTGGCCCGCATCGCGCTGCTGGCCTCGGCCGAGCTGCTCGCCGACGCCCCGGAGGAGGACGGCGCCCACGACGGCGAGGACGGCTGGGTGCCCGTCACCGCCGAGCGGCTCTCCTCGGCCGTGGCGGGGCTGGCCGAGCGCTACCCGCGCGCCTGGTCGCGTGAGGCGGTGCGCGACACCGGCCGACTGGCGCGGTCGGTGGTGCGGACCCTGGAGCAGTCCGGCCTGGCCCGCACCGGCACGGAGGGCACGGTGGAGATCTCTACCGCGGCGGCGCGCTACCGTCCGGTGCCCGACGGCCCCGAAGGCGGCGAGAGCGGCGAGGGCGCCGAGTCGGAGGAGACCGAGTCCGGGGGCGCCCGCACCGGCGCCCAGCCGACCGCGGGCCAGGACGCCCTCTTCGGCGTCTGAACCCGGCGCCCGGCCGGCCCCGGCGCGGTGCGCTGTGCCGAGGCTCCCCGCCGCGTCGGCGCCGTCTTCTACCCTGCTCCGCAGGGGTCGGCCTCATCCGCCCCGAGGGGACAGGACGCTTTTGGAGGTACACGATCAACGCCAGCGAGCCCGATCAGCAGGCGGTCGCCGCCGCCGCGCCGAGCGCGGACCCCGGAGCCGGCGACGCGCCCCCGCAGGGCGCCGTGCGCCCGCGCGAGCGGTGGCGGCTGCACCGCGGCGGCGTGGTCAACATGTGGCAGTACCGCGACGAGGAGTTCGACCTCTCCGGCGGCCGCGTCATCTTCAAGGGCACCAACGGCTCGGGCAAGTCGCGCACACTGGAGCTGCTGCTGCCGCTGTGCCTGGACGGCGACCTGCGCAACATGGGCTGCAAGGGCTTCGACACCGTCAGCATGAGCCGGTTGATGCTCGACGACTACTCCGAGGGCGGGATGCGGCTGGGCTATGCCTGGATCGAGCTGCGCAGCGCGGCCGCCGACGGCACGGAGGAGTTCGTCACATGCGGCGTGGGCGTCAAGGCCAGCGCCTCCAGCCGCCAGGTCAGCGACTCCTGGCGGTTCATCACCCCGCAGCGGATCAACAAGGACGTCGCGCTGACCGAGCAGGACCGCCCCATCAGCCAGGCCCGGCTGCGCGAGCGCCTCGGCGAGGACGCCGTCTTCAGCGGCCAGGAGGCCTTCCAGCAGCGGGTCGCCGCCGCCGTCTACGGCATCAGCGGCGGCAGCCGCTATACCGACCTGCTGCACCTGCAGCGCACCCTGCGCAACCCCGACATCGGCCTGAAAGTACTCCAGGGCCAGCTGGAGCAGCTCCTCTCCGACGCGCTGCCGCCGGTCGACCCCGACGTCATCGCCCGCACCGCCGCCGGCCTGGACAACCTGGAGGGCGTGCGGCGCAACGTCGCCCGGCTGCGCCGGGCCGACACGGCCCTGGGCGAGTTCCTCGAGGGCTACCGCGGCTACGCCCTGGGCGTGCTTGCCGACCGCGCCGGCAAGCTGGAGGCGGCCGAGGCCGAGGCGGATCGGGCCGGGAGCCGGCGCGCCAAGCGCGAGGCCGAACGCGCCGCCGCCGAGGAGGCGCTGCGCGGAGCCGAGGCCGAGCGCGACGCCGTCACCGAGCGCGCCGACGCGGTGCAGACCGAACTGGAGGCGCTGAAGGCCTCGCCCGCCTACAGCGCGCTGGGCGACCTGGAGGACAAGGAGGCCACCGTGGCCTCCCAGCGCCGCCACGTGAGTGCCGCGCTGGAGAACGCCGCGGGGCTGCGCGCGGCCGAGGAGCAGTCGGTCGCGGCGATCGAGCGGGCGGCCGCGCTGGTCGCGCGCCTCGGCGCCTCCGCGGCCTCCGGCGCCGCCGAGGCGCGCGAAGAGCTGGCGGGCGTAGGGCTCGCAGAGGCGCTGGGGCGGTTGCCCGAGCCGCCTCCCGAGCCGCAGCGCACCCGGACGTCTGAGCACGTGCTGCTCTCCGCCGAGCCCGGCGCACGCCCCGAGGAGGTCAGCCGTCCCGCGGCGCCCGAGATCCCCGCGGCCGGATTGGAGGAGGCCGCCGCCCGAGCCGCAGAGCAGGTCGAGGAGGCGGGCCGTGCCGCCGCCGAGCGCGGCCCCGAGCTGTCGGCGCTGCGCTCGCGAGCCGAGCACCTCGACGAGGAGGACCGGCGCGTCCAGCGGCTGGGCGAGCACGCCGCGCGCACCGCCGAGGACGCCGACGCCGCCGCCCGCCGAGTGCGCGAGGCCGAGGAGCGGCTGCGTGATCTGGGCCGGGCCTGGGCCGAGGCCGTCGAGCGCTGGCACGCCGAGGCGCTGCCCGCCGACGACCGCCCCGAGTCCGGCGAGCTGCCTGCGGTGCCCGACGGCGACGAGGTGGGCGCCGGCCCCGAGGCCTACCGCGACACCCACCGCACCGTGCGTACGGCGCTGCAGCCGCGCGTGCGCGCCGCCCAGCACGCGGTGCTGCAGGCCGAGCAGCGCCTGGCCGACACCGAGGGCGAGCACGAGCGCATCACCGCCGAGCTGGACGAGCTGCGCGCCTCGGCGGAGGTGGAGCCGCCGGCCCCGGCGCTGACGACCGCCGAGCGCTCGCCCGCGCACGGTGCGCCCTTCCACCGGCTGGTCGACTTCGCCGAGGGGCTGCCCGCCGCGGCGCAGGCCGGTCTGGAGGCGGCGCTGCAGGCCTGCGGCCTGCTCAACGCATGGGTGCGCGCCGACGGCTGGGTGGGCGGACTCGCGGGCGACGACACCTGGGCCCTGCCGGGTCCGCCGTGCGCGGGCCCCTCACTGGCCGACGCCCTGCGCCCCGCCGCCGGTGAGACGGCCGTGGACGCCGAAGCGGTCGAGGCGCTGCTGGGGTCGATCCCGCTGCTGGCCCCCGCTGCGCGGGAGGCTGCGGTCGGCGCTGCGCTCGCGCCGCTGGTCGAGCCTGCAGCCGGCCTCGGCGAGGCGGACCGTGCCCGGTTGGCCGCCGCCCGGCACAGCGGCCTCGCCGACGTGCTCCTGGCGCCCGACGGCAGCCTCACCACCGCCGACGGCACCGCGCTCGCCCCCGCCGTCTCCGGGCAGCCGTCACCGGCAGACCTGCTGCGGCCCCGCGCGGACGGCGGCAGCGACAGCGGCATCGCGCAGGAGGACGTCGCGCGGGCGCTGCGCTCCCATGCGCTCCCCCAGGCCGAGGCGGGCGGGTCCGGCGCGTTGGCGGTGGGACCCGACGGGCGCTGGCGCGCCGGTGCGCTGTGCGGGCTGCACCGCAAGCCCGCCGCCGAACACATCGGCGCCGGCGCCCGCGCAGAGGCCCGGCACCGCCGCGCCGCCGAGCTGGAGGAGCAGATCGCCCGCACCCGCGCCGACGCCGAGGCGCTGCGCGAGGAGCTGGCCGCGGCCCAGCGGCGCGAGTCCGCCTGGCACGCCTGCTTGGAGGCCTTCCCCGACATCGGCGAGGTGCTGCGCGGCCATATCGAGACCCAGTCGCGCCGCTCGGCCGCCGCCCGCGCCGCCGCCGACGCCGAGGAGGCCGAGGCCGAGCACGCACGCGCACGCGCGCGGCTGAGCGCCGAGCAGACCGACCACAAACGCGCCTGCAGCGAGCTCGGCGTAGCGTCGGGCGCGGCCGAGCTGCGCGAGCTGTGCGAACGGGCGCGCCGCGCCGCCGAGGCGCTGGAGGGCGTCGGCACACTGCTGCGCCGCGACTACGCCGAGGCGCTGCGGTCGCTGGCCGCCGCTCAGGACGACCACGCCGGCACCGTCGAGAGCCGCCGCAGGGCCGAGGACGGCGCCGCCGAGACCCATCGCGCCTACACCGAGGCCCATGCGGTACTGGCGACCCTGCGCTCGGGTCTGGGCAGCGACGCCGAGGAGGTCGGCGCGAAGATCGGCGCGCTGCAAGAGGAGCGAACCGAATTGCGCAATCGCGCGCCCAAGGCCCAAAGCGAGGTCGAGGCGGCCATCAAGGCCCTCGCCGACGCGGAAGGGCGCCTGGACGCGGTGGACGAGCAGGTGCGTTCGGCCCGCGCCGCGGTCGCCGACGCCGAGGACGCGCTCACCGACGCCGCCGGGGTCGGCGGCGTGTGGGAGGCCGCCACAGGGCAGGTCGAACCGCCCTTCGAGCGTGCCGAGCTGCGTTCGGCGCTGGCCGAGGCCGTCGCCGAGCGCGCCGACACAGACGCCGGCGCCTCCGGTGCCGAGGCCGCAGGCGCCAAGCGCTCCGGGGCCAAGCGCCGCTCGGGCCCGGCCGGGGATCCCGCGGCGCTGGAGCGCGACCTCATCGGGCGCCTGCAGACACTGCAGTCTGCGCTTGCCGGCACGCACGACGTGCAGGCCGACCGGCATCGGGGCATTCTCACCGTCACCGTCAGCGAGGAGGCCGGAACCGCGCCGGTCGCCGCCACCGCCCGCGCCACCGCCGCCCGGCTCGCCCAGGCCGAGGACAACCTCACCGAGCGTGAGGAGAGCGTCTTCGAGGAGTACCTGCTCGGCGACATCGCCGAGGAGCTGCACCGCCAGATCGGTGCCGCCGAGGCGCTGACCCGGCGGATGAACACCGTGCTGGAGGCCGCCCACTCCAGCCAGGGCGTGCGGGTGGAGCTGTCCTGGGAACCGTCGCCGCAGCTGGACCCGGCCGAGCGCGCGGCGTTCGCGCTGGCCAAGAAGCCGCTGGCGCAGCGCGCCGCCGAGGAGAACGACCGGCTGCGCCGGGCGCTGATGGACCGCATCCGCGCCACACGCGCCCAGGGCGGCGGCAGCGGCTACGCCGAACTGCTCTCGGGGGCGCTGGACTACCGCCGGTGGTACACCTACCGGGTGCGCATCCACGACACCGGCCCCGACGGGCAGCCGCGCGACCGCCGCATCCGCCAGCTCTCCTCGGGCGAGACCCGGCTGGTGTCCTATGTCACCCTGTTCGCCGCCAGTGCCGCGTTCTACGACGCGCTGCAGAGCGACGCCGACGGCCCGCTTCGCATGGTGCTGCTGGACGAGGCCTTCGAGCGGCTGGACGACCCCACGATCGCCCGGCTGCTGGAGTTGCTGGTGGACCTGGACATGGACTGGGCGATCACCTGGCCGTCGGGCTACGGGGTCTCCCCCAGGATCGACCGCATGCACATCTACGACATCCTCAAGCGCAAGGGCGCCTGGGGTGTGGCCTGCGCCCGTACGACCTGGAACGGAGCCGGATTCGAGCGCGCCGGCTAGGCCGGTTCCGGCACCGGCCCGCGCAGTCGCCGGGCGTCGCGGGGATAGGAATCGCACGCTTTGGGTAGCGCCGCCGGGGAAGCTCCGGATTATTCCCGGATCGGCCTGTCATAAGGGCTATACAGGCGGCCCGGGGCCGCTGCTGATAGCTTCATTACCGGCGATCAAAGTCGTCCCGCAAACATTGGAATCGCGTCAGAGAGGTGCGTAGATCATGCCTGCGCCTTACGAGCTCCCCGAGTTGCCTTACGACTACTCGGCGTTGGAGCCGTGGATCTCCGGTCAGATCATGGAGCTGCACCACGACAAGCACCACGCCACCTACGTCTCGGGTGCCAACACCGCGCTCGACAAGCTGGCCGAGGCTCGCGAGAAGAACGACCTGAGCACGGTCAACCTGCTCGAGAAGAACCTGGCGTTCAACCTGGCGGGGCACGTCAACCACTCCGTCTTCTGGCCGAACATGTCGCCCGACGGCGGCGACAAGCCCGAGGGTGAGCTCGCTGCCGCCATCGACGACCAGTTCGGGGGCTTCGACGCGTTCCGCGCCCACTTCACCGCTGTGGCCACGGGCGTCCAGGGCTCGGGCTGGGCGATCCTGGCCTGGGACATCCTCGGCCAGCGGCTGATCATCGAGCAGCTCTACGACCACCAGGGCAACCTGGCCGCGGGCTCCTACCCGCTGCTGATGCTGGACATGTGGGAGCACGCCTTCTACCTGCAGTACAAGAACGTCAAGGCGGACTACGTCAAGGCGTTCTGGAACGTCGTGAACTGGGCGGACGTGCAGCGCCGCTTCGACGACGCGCGCAAGGTGCAGCTGGCCTGAGGCCGGCGCGGCCTTCCGGCGCTACCGCCGGTCAGCGAGGGGCGGCACCGCCGGTGCCGCCCCTCGCCGTATGTCGCACCCCGTGCGACGGCCCGCCGGGCGGCGGGGATCGCTCAGGCGCACAGGGCGGCCACGGCCTGTGCAGGGGTGGCGACGACGGGGTGGCCGGTGGCCTCCAGCCGCTCGCGGCTCATCAGTCCCGAAGCCACCAGGACCGCCTGAGCGCCGGCCTCGGTGGCGGCGCGGCCGTCGTCGTCGATGTCGCCGACGAGCGCCACGGCGGCGGGATCGACGTCGAGTTCGTCGAGGTGGGCGGCCAAGTGGCGGGCCTTGGAACCGTCGGGCGTGTCGAAGCGCCGCCCGTCCACGCGGGTGAAGTGGTCGCCGAGGGCGCGATCGGAGATCAGGCTGACGAGTTGGTCGTGGGCGGCCATCGACAGCAGCGACTGCGACCCGCCGTAGGCGTGCCAGTCGAGCAGCACGTCGGGGACGCCCTCGGCGAGTCCGCAGGAGGGCAGCATCGCGGTGTAGTGGTCGTCGTAGAGTCGGTTCAGCCGCGCCCACTCCTGCTCGGTCAGGCGGCGGCCCAGCAGGTCCTCGTAGCAGCCCAGCAGGGGCCTGCGGAAGAAGGTGCGCCAGAAGTCCAGCTCGACCGGCTCCCGGCCGAACTCGGCGCAGACGCGGTTGAGGGCGGCCATGTTGGCGTGGTTGTCGTCGAGCAGCGTGCCGTTCCAGTCCCAGACGATGTGCTTGACGCCGTTGAGGCGAGCGAACCCGTTGTCTTCCACGCTGAGCACTCTAAGCCACGGCCGCCACCGCTCCGGGCTCCGCCCGCACGTGCGGGACGCCTCGTCGCGGCCGGCGTCAGGGCACGCCCGGCGCGGCGGCGGACTCGCGGCCGCGGCGGCGCCTGCGCCGCCGCCGGGCCCACAGGCCCACCGCCGCCAGCAGCACCACGGCGACCGCGCCCAGGACCGGGACGACGACGGCCGCCACCGAGGTCAGCGCACTGGCGACGTCCTCGGCGGCGCTGACCACCGGGCCGCCGGCGCCGAAGGTGACCGCGTTGAGGACCGGGCGTGCGCTCGCCTTGAGCAGATGGAAGACCAGCGCGATCAGCACCCCCGAGGCGATCTGCCACCAGGCCGCGCCCGTGTCGCCGCCCGACGCGCCGTCGGCGAGGGCGGCGAGCTCGGCGGCGGAGGCGGAGGAGGCGCCGGCGCCGGCGCCGAACGTGATGCCGCCCGAGGTGGGGCGGACGAGGGTCTGCACGACGTCGTTGAGGCTGTCGACGGCCGGGATCTTGTCGGCGGCCAACTCCAGTACGAGCAGCACGCCGAGGACGCCGAGCACGGCGGGGTGCTCCAGCCACTGCCATCCCTCGCCCAGCGGCAGCAGATCGGTGTAGCGCGCGAGGAGCCCGACGGTCAGCAGGGGTATGTAGGCGTTGAGACCGGCGGCCGAGGCGAGCCCGGTCCCGGTCAGTAGCTCCAGCATCGAGGGGCGGCCCGATCCGTCTCAACTGCTCTGGTCCACCGGCGCCGGCGAAAGGCCCCACGGTGCGCGCGGCCGCCGGCACGGGTGTGCGGTCGCAAGGTGAGACGCCGCGGCGCGGCCGCGGGTTCCGCCTCGCCGGAAGCGAAGCCTCAGGCCCGCCCGCGCCGCCGGGTCACTGGCGGTAGTTCTCGACCTCGTCGACGGACCGCGGGTGGACCATGTCGGGGTCGTCGCCGAACTCCTCGCGTGCGCGGCGCTGGCGCAGCAGGTCCCAGCACTGGTCGAGTTCGCTCTCCAGCAGGCGCATCCGCCGGCGCTCCTCGGGCGTCAGCCGGTGCTCGCTCTGTTCGCGCAGATCGCGCTCCTCGGTCACCAGAGCGTCGATGCGGCCGAGAATGCTGCTCTCCTGGCTTCGGGAGTCGTTCATACTCCCCATGGTCGGCGGCGCAGCGCGGGCTTGGCAAGCCCGCGTCGGCGGCTTTGCGCTGCGGATTCGCCCGATGCGCTCGCGCGCAGCGCCCAGGAGGAGCCCGGGCGGCGCACGAAGCGGCTGCCCGCAGGCGATCGGCGCGCCCCGAAGGTCTAAACGCGCCTTTTCAGGGGGATTGCACGGGCGGGAGGACGCGCCGGGCCCTCCCCCTCGCGCCGTACCGCCGATACGCCCGGCGCCCTTGGGAGACGCGATGAGAGTCTACGCCGACCGCCCCCTGCGCTTCCTGCTGCAAGCCGCCGCCGACCTGCTGACCGCCGGATGGATCGCGGCGTGGGTGTGGGCGGGGATGGCGCTGCACGACATGCTTGCGGAACTGTCCGCACCCGGCGAGCTGATCGAGTCGGCCGGCGACGGCGTCGCCGCGAACATGGCCGACGCCGCCGATCAGGTCGCACGCGTGCCGGTGGCCGGCGAGAGCCTGGCCGCGCCCTTCAGCAGCGTCGGCGATGCGGGTGCGTCGCTGAGCGAGGCCGGGCAGGGATTCCAGGAGACCATGGCCACCGTGGCGCTGGCGCTGTCCCTGATGACCGCGGTGGTGCCCGTGCTGTTCGCTCTGGTCGCCTGGCTGCCCACGCGCGGGCTGTGGATCCGCCGGGCCTCCGCCACCGCCGCGCTGCGGTCCATGCCCGGCGACCGGGGCACGTCGCTGCTGGCGCTGCGCGCGCTGACCTCCGCGCGCCCGCGTCGGCTGGTGAAGGCGGCGCCCGACCCGGCGGGTGCCTGGCGCTCGGGCGACGCGGCGGCGATCGCCGCGCTGGCCGAGGTGGAGCTGCGCCGGATGGGGCTGCGGTCGCGCCGCACCTGAGCCCGACCGTGTGCCCTGCGCCGCGCCCGGTCCATCCGATACACCCCGTGGGTACCGGTTCGCGGCGATGCGCCCGCCGCGGAGGCGATACTGGGGTCGTCGCGCGGCCGGTATGGTGCCGGGGCGACGCACCCCGGCGCGGGAATTCCGTACGCACACAGGGCGCTGCTATACCCGAAGGGGGTATATTGATGGCTGCAGAGCGGGACACCCAGGAGAGCACTCAGATGGCCACTTACGGCTACCACGACAACAAGAAGAGCCACCTGGACCGGCTCAGCCGGATCGAGGGGCAGGTGCGTGGACTGCAGCGGATGGTCGAGAGCGACTCCTACTGCATCGACGTGCTCACGCAGACGGCCGCGGTGAACAAGGCGCTGCGCTCCTTCGCGCTGTCGATGCTCGACGAGCACCTCAAGCACTGCGTCGGCCACGCCGTCGCCACCGGCGGCGAGGAGGCCGACGAGAAGGTGCGCGAGGCCTCCGAGGCCATCGCCCGGCTGGTGCGCTCCTGACCCGCCTTGCGCGAAGGAACGTGCGTCCGGAAGGAAAGGGGTCGGCCATGGCCGCCACCACCATCACCGTCAAGGGCATGACCTGCGAGCACTGCGTGAAGGCGGTGACCGAGGAGGTCTCGGCGCTGCCGGGCGTGACCTCTGTCGACGTCGACCTGGGCAGCGGCCGGGTCGACGTCGAGAGCCGAGACCCGCTCAGCGGCGAGCAGCTCGACGCCGCGATCGACGAGGCCGGCTACGAGATCGTCCGCTGAGCGCCGCCGCCC
>NZ_JROO01000045.1 GCF_000826685.1 Streptomonospora alba | reverse complement strand
CCCTGCCCGCCCTCACACAGCACCTGGCTGACGACCTGCGGCGACTCCGGATCGGAGATGTCGTAGATCATGAAGCCGCTGTAGTTGCCGTCGATGGCGTAATCGCCGGTGAAAGCCAGATCGGAATTGAAGGACGCGCTGTTCGCGAACGGTCCCTCTTTGGCGAGGTGGGCGACATGCTCGACGTTTCGGCTGGTCGAAACGTCGTCTGCGGTGTCCGCTGCAGCGGCCGGCGCCAACGCCGTCGCCGCCAGTGCGGCCGCTGCGGCGCCCGCGGTGACCGCGGTGATCCGCCTCAGGCGGCCGGGCCGTAGTGGGGAAGGCTGGGGGGATGTCGACATGTGCCCTCCTTATCCGAAGCATCCCGAATCATGAGAAAGCTACCTATGCCCTACCTCGGTTGTACAGACCATCTTCCCCACGAAACCGAAGCTCAACATTCCACGATCACAGGCGGGGGTTGGATTCACATATCGCCAACTTTGCCCCGGAAACCTATATTGACGTGCGAAAATAACGCTCATCTGGGTCGAAGAAGCCCGCTTCGGAGCGGGGCGGGAGCTCCCGAAGACGGCCGCAGGCACTGGACAACCCGCAACCGAGGTGAGTACACAAGCACTGAGGCGGCTCCCCCGATAGCCGCCCGTCCCCCGTGGAAGGAGCCCCCGTGCGGAACCGGTTCCTGGCGGCCGCAGCCGCCGCAGCGCTGACGACCGCCCTTACCGCCTGCACCGGCGGAGACCAGTCCGCCGACGGCCCGCCCGTCCTCGCGCCGGGGGCACCCGGCGAGTCCGCGTCGCCGGCCTCGCAGCAGCAGCTCGAAGCAGCCGCCGAGGGCCTGAAGCACAACAAGGCCGACATCCGATACGTCGTGGCGATGATCGGGCACCACGAACAGGCGCTGGTCATGACGGACCTGGCCGAGGACCGGATGAAGGACTCCGACCTCAAGAAGATCGCCGATCGCATCGAGTCGGCACAAGGCCCCGAGATCGAGGCGATGGAGGCGTGGCTGGACGAGAACGTCTACGGTTCCGGCGACGACGCCCCCAGCCCGGGAGCCTGCTCCCCGGACGGTCAGCACGGTGACGGCCACGACCACGGGAAGAGCGCTTGCCCGGTCGAGGTCGACCACGCCGACATGGCCGGAATGGCCAGTCAGAAGGAGCTGGACGCGCTGAAGGAGGCCGAGGGCGCGGAGTTCGACACGATCTTCGTTGATCTCATGACCACCCACCACGAAGGCGCCGTCACCATGGCCGAGGAGGCCACGCTCCAAGGCAGCGACCCTGTGGTGCTCCGGATGGCCAACGACGTCATCGCCGAGCAGACGGCCGACATCAACCGCATGGACGCGGTCCTCGACGACTGATCGACCGATCCGCGACCGGGAACCACGCCCCGCCCCTCCCGGCACCGAGCCGACAGGACACAGGGTGCACCGTCACCCGGAGGAAGGCGGGCGGCGCCGGGCGCTCCTGCTCCTCGTGGTCGCCGCCCTACTCGTGGCCGGCGCCCCGGGGGTTCATGCGCGCTCCGTAGACCCCGGACTCAGGATCGCTGGGCGGCTCCCCCGCGCACAGCGGCGGTCGCCGGCCACGCCGCCGCGCGCCGACCGCCGCGGCCCCGACGACGGAGGGCGGGCTCCCCTCGGGGAACCCGCCCTCCGTCGTGTCCGTCGGCGCCGCTCAGGCGCTCTTCTCCTCGCGATCGGGCCCGCGCTTGGTGCGCGGCACGATGGTCGGGTTCACGTGCTCCAGCACCGCCTCGCGGGTGATGATGACCTGCCCGACGTCCTCGCGGCTGGGTACCTCGTACATCACCGACAGCAGCACCTCCTCGATGATGGCGCGCAGACCGCGCGCGCCGGTGCCGCGGATGATGCCCTGCTCGGCGATGGCGTCGAGCGCGTCGTCGCTGAACTGCAACTCGACGTTGTCCAGCTCGAAGAGCCGCTCGTACTGCTTGACCAGGGCGTTCCGCGGCTCGGTCAGGATGCGGATCAGCGCCTGGCGGTCGAGGTTGTGCACGCTGGTGATGACCGGAAGCCGGCCGACGAACTCCGGGATCAAGCCGAACTTCAGGAGGTCCTCGGGCATGACGTCGGTGAACTGGTCGGCCGCGTCCTCTCCCGTGGTGGGCGAGGAGCGCAGCACGGCGTTGAAGCCCATCCCCTGCTTGCCGACACGCGACTCGACGAGCTTCTCCAGGCCGGCGAACGCTCCGCCGCAGATGAACAGCACGTTGGTGGTGTCGATCTGGATGAACTCCTGGTGAGGGTGCTTGCGCCCGCCCTGGGGCGGCACGCTCGCCGTCGTCCCCTCCAGTATCTTCAGCAGCGCCTGCTGCACGCCTTCGCCGGAGACGTCGCGCGTGATCGACGGGTTCTCGCTCTTGCGGGCGACCTTGTCGACCTCGTCGATGTAGATGATGCCGGTCTCGGCCTTCTTGACGTCGTAGTCGGCGGCCTGGATCAGCTTGAGCAGGATGTTCTCGACGTCCTCGCCCACGTAGCCGGCCTCGGTGAGCGCGGTGGCGTCGGCGATGGCGAAGGGCACGTTGAGGATCTTGGCGAGTGTCTGGGCGAGCAGCGTTTTACCGGATCCGGTGGGGCCCAGCAGCAGGATGTTGGACTTGGCGATCTCCACGTCCTCGTCACGCGGGCGGTCCCCCTCGGACTGCACGCGCTTGTAGTGGTTGTAGACCGCGACCGAAAGGGCCTTCTTCGCCTGCTCCTGGCCGATCACGTAGGAGTCGAGGAATTCGTAGATCTCCCGCGGCTTGGGCAGGCTGTCCCACTTCACCTCAGGGGAGTCGGCCAGCTCCTCTTCGATGATCTCGTTGCACAGATCGATGCACTCGTCGCAGATGTAGACGCCGGGGCCGGCAATGAGCTTCTTCACCTGCTTCTGGCTCTTGCCGCAGAACGAGCACTTCAGCAGGTCTCCACCGTCGCCGATGCGTGCCACCCAGCCACTCCTTAAAACGTAGGCCACCCCGTCATCGGCCACCCGGCGGCGCCGCGAAAGCGATGACGTGCCCTGTCTTCGAGCAAGCTCGCTTCTGCAGGATATGCCCTTCGAGCGGACGATGGGCGGGGCGATCTGTGCGTCGTTCCTCCGAGACTAAGCGAAGTCGCGGACCGGCATCACCACACCCCGTGTCCTCCGGCGTGTGGCGGCCGGCCCGCCTTGGACGCTCGCGCCCGGTCCGCCCCTACTTCTTCGACGTCTTGCGGTACGGCAAGACGTAGTCGACGATCCCGTACTCCTTGGCGCCTTCGGCGGTGAGGATCTTGTCGCGCTCGATGTCCTTGGAGATCTGCTCCTGCGTCTGGCCGGTGTGCTTGGCCAGCGTCATCTCCATCTGCTCGCGGATGCGCATGATCTCGTTCGCCTGGATCTCGATGTCGCTCGCCTGGCCGTGCGTGCCCTCGGCCGCGGGCTGGTGGATCAGCACGCGCGCGTTGGGCAGGCAGCCGCGCTTGCCGTCGGTCCCGCCGGCGAGCAGCACGGCCGCCGCGGAGGCGGCCTGGCCGATGCACACCGTCTGGATGTCAGGGCGCACGAACTGCATCGTGTCGTAGATGGCCATCAGCGCGGTGAACGAACCGCCCGGGGAGTTGATGTACATCTGGATGTCACGGTCGGCGTCGATCTGCTCAAGCGTGATGAGCTGCGCCATGATGTCGTTGGCGGAGACGTCGTCGATCTGCACCCCTACGAAGATGATCCGCTCTTCGAAGAGCTTGTTGTAGGGGTTCATCTCCTTGACGCCGTACGACGTGCGCTCGACGTAGGACGGCAGGATGTAGCGGCTTTGCGGGCTCGCCGGCGCCATGCCGCCGCCGTAGGGGCTGGGGTTGTACTCGGTCATGTTCTGGCCTTCCACAGTGCACCTGTCCACACGGATGGGGTCGCGGATCACCGGGCGTGGGACTACTCCTCGCTGGCGACGTCGAGAGTGCCCTCGAGCACCTCGTCGATGAAGCCGTAGTCCTTGGCCTCCTGAGCGGTGAACCAGCGGTCCCGGTCGGCGTCCTTCTCGATCTGCTCCTTGGCCTGGCCCGTGTGCAGCGCGACGCGCTCCAGGAACATCCGCTTCACATACAGCAGCTGGTCGGCCAGGATGCGGATGTCGGAGGCCGTGCCCCCGATTCCGCCGGAGGGCTGGTGCATCAGAACGCGGGTGTGCGGCAGCGAGTAGCGCTTGCCGGGCGCGCCGGCACACAGCAGCAGCTGGCCCATGGACGCCGCCATCCCCATCCCCACGGTGCGGACGTCGTTGGGGATGTACTGCATGACGTCGTAGATGGCCATACCGGCGGTCACCGAGCCGCCGGGGGAGTTGATGTAGAGGTTGATGTCGCGCTGGCGGTCCTCGGCGGACAGCAGCAGCAACTCGCCCACGATGCGATTGGCGATGTCGTCGTCGACCTGCTGGCCGAGGAAGACGATGCGCTGGCGCAGCAGGCGCTGGGACGTCTGCTCGAACATCGAGGGAATAGGCGACTCGGGCGTACGGGCGTCGATTCCCTGGGACTCATTGAAGGTCGGCGGCACTCTCGTCACCTGCTCCGGACTCGAAACGGTTGCGACGCCTGCGACACTAACGCCCGCAGCGGGTCGGCTCGCACGAATGGCGGGCCTGTTCGCTTTGAGCGCAGGTGCCGTGGCGCCTGCCTTGCGGTTGTATTGAGCGAACGAGCCCCGCGCCGACCCGTTCGGGTCGCGGCGCGGGGCTCGCTGAATGCATGCAGCGGCGCAGAGGCTACGCGCGCTCGGTCTCTTCGCTCTCGGCGGAGTCGCGGACCTCGGGGCTCTCGGCCTCGGTCTCCAGCTCCGCGGCGCCCTCGGCGGCGGCGACCTCGGCGTCGGCGGCCTCGGCCTCGCCGGTGCCGGCCTCCTCGCCGCTGTCCTTCTCGATCACGTTGCCCGACTCGTCGGTGACGGTGGCCTTCTCCATCACGAGGTCCAGCGCCTTGGCGCGCACGACCTCGGTGTAGGCGACCTGGATCTGGTTGGACTCCACGAGGTGGTTGGCGAGCTGGTCGGGCGACACGCCCATCTGCTGGGCCTGCTCCACGACGTACTGGGTCAGCTCGTTGTTGTCAGCCGAGAGTTCCTCGTCGATGGCGATCTGGTCCAGGATGAACCCGGCCTTGACCGCCGAGGTGGCGCCCTGCTTGAGCTCCTCCTCGAACTCTTCCTCGGACTGGCCCTGGGACTCCAGGTAGGACTCCTTGGTCAGACCGCTCTGGGAGAGCTGCTGCTCCAGGCTCTGGCGCCGGCGGCCGACCTCCTCCTCGACCGCGGAGTCGGGCAGCGGGGCGTCGACGGACTCGACCAGCTTCTCCAGGGCGCGATCGCGGGCCTGGTTGAGCTGCTGGAGGCGGCGGACCTGCGCCATGCGCGAACGGACGTCGGCGCGCAGCTCCTCCATGGTGTCGAACTCGCTGGCCATCTGCGCGAACTCGTCGTCGAGCTCGGGCAGCTCCTTCACCTTGACGCTGTGCACCGTGACGGTGACATCGGCCTCGCGACCCTCGTACTCGCCGCCCACGAGATTCGTGGTGAACGTGGCCGACTCGCCCTCGGACATGCCCACGAGGGCGTCGTCGAGGCCTTCGAGGATGGTGTTGGTGCCCACCTCGTAGGAGAGGCCGCTGGTCTGCACGTCCTCAAGCGGCTCGCCGTCGATGGCGGCGGAGAGGTCGATGGAGACGTGGTCTCCCTGCTCGACCGGCCGGCCGGCGCCGACGAGGGTGGAGAACCGCTCGCGCAGGTTGTTGACCTGCTCCTCGACCTGGTCCTCAGTGGCCTCGGCGTCATCGGCCGTGACCTGCATGCCCTCGTAGTCGGGCACGTCGAACTTGGGACGGACGTCGACCTCGGCCGTGAAGGCGAGCTCCTCGTTGTCCTCCAGCTTGGTGACCTCCACGTCGGGCTGGCCGAGCGCGAAGATCTCCTCCTTCTGGATGGCCTCGTTGTACAGCTCCGGGACGGCGTGGTTCACCGCTTCGCTGATCACCGCTCCGCGCCCGACGTGCCGGTCGATCAGCCGAGCGGGCGCCTTCCCAGGGCGGAAGCCCTTGATGCGCACCTGCTTGGCGAGCGACTTGTAGGTCACGTCGAAGGCATGCTCAAGTTCCTCGAACGGAACCTCGACGGTCAGCTTGACCCGGGTCGGGCTGAGCTCCTCGACATCGGTCTTCACGGGGCGGTACTCCTAGATTTCCGGCAGTTTTCCGGGACGACCCGGCACGCAGGGCGCACTCTCCCCGACCACCGGACTGACGTACCGGCAGGCCGGCGCAGGCGGTGGCACCGAGCTGCGGGGCCTGGGACTGGCTCTGATGTTTTCCTGCTGATCGTGCCAAGTCTAGGGCAGTCACAGGCCCCCTCACGGCGCACGCGGCACACGCCCGGCGCCGCGAGTCTTCTCGTCGGGGAGGCGGGATTCGAACCCGCGGCCTCATGCTCCCAAAGCATGCGCGCTAACCAAGCTGCGCTACTCCCCGTGAACCTCGCGCCGGGTGCCGCCCGCGAAAAAACTGGCACAACCCGCGCTGCGAAGACTGTAGTCTGGTCTCCGTCGGCTCCACGAGTCTAGAGGAAACTCCGGGGCACTGGCGCCATGCGGGCGTAGTTCAATGGTAGAACTCCAGCCTTCCAAGCTGGCCATGCGGGTTCGATTCCCGTCGCCCGCTCTGACAGGGCGAAGGGCCAGGTCAGCCGGGACACCCGGCGGGCCTGGCCCTCGGTCGTCGAGGGTGCGTGCACGGTCGCTGTGCCACACCCGTGCCACAGGCCCTCGGAGGTCAGCCTCCGGGCCTCCCGAGGGTGGTAGCGCTTCGTTAACCTCCTCATCGGCGTCGACCTGTCGCTGCCGAGAAACCGCGAGTGGCCGCCGACACCTGTAGCGCCCCTCCGCTCTCGCTGCGGGGACGCGGCGACACACCCTCGCCGCGCTCGGCGCGACAGCCGACGGGCCAGGTCGGCCGGGGACGCCCGGCGGTCCCGGCCCTTTCGCGTGTGGAGTCGATGAGTCGGGCACCTCGGCGCACAAGCGCGGTCGTGCCGGTGTACTCAGGGGGCCGGTTTCGGCTCGGCCTCGGGCATGGGTGAGCCGAACGCCCGCTTCCTCCGGCCGAACCAGGCCAGTCCCGCGCCGACGATCAGCAGCGGGCCCGCGATCAGCCAGGCCATCTCCACCGCGATGAAACCGCCGACACACGACAGCAAGAGCAGCAGAGCCGCGGTCTTGGACGCTCCCCTCGCCAATGCGCCCCCGACAATCCCGGCGACGCCGAAGAACACCGCAGCGAACCCCCAGCCGACGATGCTCCCGGAATCCTGAGCCTCGAAAGCGGCACCGAGGCCGCCGACCAGCATCGCGGCCAACCCCCCGATGATGCCGAACACGCCTCCGACGATGCCGAGAACCAGAGCTGTGGTCAGCATTCCCGGGTGTCCTGAACGGCCCGCCATGATGGCTCCCTTCCGCCTCCGGCCGCCTGCGTCGGCGCCGCCCTGACGTCGGCCTTCGGGGCAAGGTCCTCCACCGCGCGCCCCGGGTCGGAGGCCGCTTCTCACTTCAACCGTGCTCCGTGCCCAGGGACGCGGCCACCATGCCGACGGTTCGGAATGCCCAAGAGAGGGCAATGCCGAAGCGCTCTCCTGCCAGGCCATGCCACCTGCCGCTGCCCATGGTGAGCAGGCCCGACCTCCACCTGCGGGGGGTGGTCCGCGAGGGACGGGGACCCGCACCGATCCGGGATGCCGAGTCGCATCGTCGCCCTGCGAGTGCGGATCGACGTGATTCCTTCGCCTGCCTCGGTCCTGTCGGACACAATCGGCATGTGGCGAACTGGTCCCCGCTCCGTGCAGTGCTGGCCTCCATCGACGACCGTGTGACGTTCGCGTGGGCTGAACTCGACGATCTGGTCGGAGGGTTGCCGCGATCGGCATACGAGCACGCCGCCTTCTGGAAAGGCGTCAGGCCGGGGTGGCCCGGCTTCACCGCGGTGAACGTCGAGGTCAACCGGTCTGTGACGTTCGTCCGTCGCTCTGCGGACGCCGTCACTGCTCGACGACCACGCAGCGCGAGCACTGCGCCGCGGCAGCCTGCCGGTGCAGTCGCTGCCGACCTCGTGCTGGTGGGGTGCGTGCGGACGAAGCTGGATCGAGCGGCTCCGGCGCAGGATCTCTATACGTCGCCCCTTTTCGTGAAGCAACGTGCCTACGCCGAGGCGACAGGTGCTCCCTGGTTCGTGCTGTCCGCGAAACACGGACTCGTTCCTCCGACGACCGTGCTGGAGCCCTACGAGCTTCACCTGTCCAAGGCGCCCCGCAGCTATCGGGAGGGGTGGGGGACGATGGTCACTGAGCGACTCACGGACGTGGCCGGGCCGCTGGCCGGAAAAGTCGTCGAAGTCCACGCGGCCTCCGCCTACGCCGACGCCATCCGGGACCGCCTCGTGGATGAGCGTGCCGACGTACGGGAACCTCTCCGGGGCCTGCCCCTGGGTAAGCGATTGGCCTGGTACAACCGCAGCGACGCTGCCCAGGCGACGGCGACGGCAGCGGGCCCGGCCCCGGAGACCGCATCGCTGGTCGAGCGGCTCGGTTCCTGCACGAGCACGATCACCCCGGCCGAATTCCTTGCCCGCGGCGGTGCGGGCCTTCGCCTGCCGGGCCTCTACAGCTGGTGGGTCGACCGGGACGGCGCGGCCGATCTCTCGGCGGGCCTGGGCCTCCCCGTTGAGCCGGGACTCATCTACGCCGGCCTCGCCGGAGCGACGCGGCCGCGGAGCGGACGGAGATCGAAGAACACACTGTGGGCTCGCATTCGGGGTATGCACCTCGGCGGTCGCCACGCGTTCTCGACCTTCCGCCTCAGCCTCGGGTCGGTACTGGCGAGCGCGCGGGACGAGTCCGAGATCGACGAGGAGCGCTTGACAGCGTGGATGCACGGCCACCTCCGGCTCGTCGCCATCACTGTCGAAGACCCGGACACGCTGGACGGCTTGGAGACCGCGGTCCTCGCTCGCTTGGACCCGCCGCTCAACCTGGACAAGATGCCCCGCAGCCCCGTACGTGAGCAGCTCACCCGACTACGGCGGGCATACGGTCGCGGGTCGCGATGACACCGACGGTACGCCCGGTCCGATCGAGGCGCGGGGGCGGCCTCATCGCTCCGCTCGGTCGTTGAGGCGCTCGTGGCGTTGGCGGGCGGCCTGGGGGGTGTTGAGGCCGAGACCGTAGGCGATCTCGTGCCAGGTCATGCCGCGCCCGCGGGCCATAGTGAGCAGGCCCGACTCCAGCGCGTCCAGGTCGGCGCGCATACGCGGGGCCAGGGTGAGGGCCGCGTTGATGTCGGTGCCGTCCAGTTCCGGCTCGTCGGGCTCGCGCTCGGCCGAGCCCGCGGCGAGGTCGTGGACGCGGCGGACGGCGTCGAGCGGCTCCATGACCATGGACTCCTCCTGCCAGCGGCGCCGGGCCTCGCCGGCGGCGTGGCGGCGGGTGATGTGGAACAGGGCGGTGTATTCACGCCCGCGCCGGGCCGCCCCCGCGGCGGGCGGGGCGAAGGGGGCGGCGGCGGTCTCGCCGGGGTGGCCGGTCATGGGTGCACGTCCGTCTCGTCGCCTGGGTTGAACAAGTTGTTTTCAACATACTGGCTTGAACATTCCGTTTGCAATGGCGAGCCGTATCGTGCGGATATGTTGTCTGTGCGGGCGGAGCCGGATGGGTAGCCGACCGAAGTCAGGTGTCCCGGCCGTGAAGGGGAGCGATGTCCAACCCTGATCCGCTGCAGGTGTCGGCCCTGACCCTGCGCTGGTTCGTGCGCCCGGAGTCCTCTGCTGCGCCCGTCGTCGTCACCGGCGCCTTCGACGTGCTGCACGTGGGCCATGTGCGCTTCCTCTCCGATGTTCGGCGCCGGCGGCCGGAGCTGCCCGTCGTGGTGGGGGTCGAGGACGACGAGCGCGTGCGCGGATGGAAGGGTCCCACGCGCCCGGTCAACCCCGAGGACGAGCGCGCGGAGGTGCTGGCGGCGCTGCGCTGCGTCGACGGCGTCTTCGTCATCTCCGGCCCCGGCGATGTGACCGGCTGGGCGGCCTACGCCGACCTGCTGCGGCCGCTGGGCATCGCGGCGCTGGCCTTCACCGACGGCGATCCGCACACCGACGCCAAGCGGCGCGGCGTACACGCGCTGGGAGCCGAGGCCTGGGAGATGCCCATGACCCGCGGCCGCTCGACCAGCGCCGCGCTCAACCGGCTTGCCAACTCGCTCTGACCGGTCGAACGGGCGGCGCGACAGCAGCCCGGCCCCTCCCCGGTTCCCCGGCCCGTCGTGTGTTCGCCCGGCACCCGCCCGATAGCCTCCCGGCGCCGCCGCTTCGACGCGGAGCAGGCGGGAAGCAGGCATGTATCTGCGGTGTTGACGCATCCGTACGAACCGGCCCCTCCACCGGAGGACGCGCGTGCTCGACCCGAACGGATTGGAACGGGGTAGCCGATGATGATGGGCGGCGGGCCCGGCGGGCCCCCCATTTACCGGTCACTGGTCAACGACGGCAGCGCGACCCGCAGCCGCCTGCCGCCCGGCACGCTCGGGCGCATCGTGGGCTACGCCAAGCCGCACTGGCGCTCGATCGTGTTCTTCGTGCTGACGACCTCGGTCAGCTCCGGCATCGTCGTGGCCAACCCGCTGCTGCTCAAGACGATCATCGACCGCGGCGTGTCCGAGCAGGACACCGGGCTGGTGGCCGGCCTGGCCGCGGCGGTCGCGCTGTTTGCCGTGTTCGAGGCCGCACTGGGCCTGACGAGCCGATGGCTGTCCTCGCGCATCGGCGAGGGCGTCATCTACCTGCTGCGCACCCAGGTCTTCCGCCACGTGCAGCGCATGCCGCTGGCGTTCTTCACCCGCACCCAGACCGGTTCGCTGATCAGCCGGCTCAACACCGACGTCGTGGGCGCCCAGCGGGCGATCACCTCGGTGCTGCAATCGGTCGTGTCCAACCTGATCAGCGCGGTCGCCGTGATCACGACCATGGCGCTGCTGTCGTGGCAGATCACGCTGATCGCGCTGCTGCTGGTGCCGCTGTTCCTGCTCCCGGCGAAGTTCATCGGCCGCAAGGTCGCCGCCATCTCCCGCGACGGCATGGACCTCAACGCCGAGATGAGCTCGCTGATGACCGAGCGGTTCAACGTCGGCGGGGCGATGCTGGTCAAGCTCTACGGCCGCCCCGAAGAGGAGGGCGACCAGTTCGCCGAGCGAGCCGCCCGCGTACGCGACGTCGGGGTGGCCCAGGCGGTCTACGGCGGCCTGCTGTTCACCCTGATCGGGCTGATCACCTCGCTGGCCACGGCGATCGTCTACGGCGTCGGCGGCACACTGGTCATCGGCGGCGCGTTCCAGCTCGGCACGCTCGTGGCCATGACGACACTGCTGACGCGGCTGTACGCACCCATCACGGCGCTGTCGAACGTGCACGTGGAGATCATGACGGCCCTGGTCAGCTTCGACCGGGTGTTCGAGGTGCTCGACCTGAAGCCGATGATCGAGGAGAAGTCCGACGCCCGGGAGCTGCCCGAGGGGCCCCTCTCGGTGGAGTTCGACGGCGTCTCCTTCCGCTACCCCACAGCCGGCGAGTCCTCGCTGGCGTCGCTGGAGCTGACGCCTCAGGCCGAGAGCACCGCCGACACCCAGGTACTCAGCGACGTGTCCTTCACCGCCGAGCCCGGTCAGCTCGTCGCTCTGGTCGGCCCTTCAGGCGCGGGCAAGACGACCATGACCCACCTCGTCTCGCGGCTGTACGACCCGCTGCAGGGCGCGGTGCGCATCGGCGGCGTGGACCTGCACGACGCCACGAGCCGATCGCTGCGGGACACCGTGGGCGTGGTGACCCAGGACCCGCAGCTCTTCCACGACACCGTCGCCAACAACCTGCGCTACGCGCGCCCCGGGGCCGATGACGACGCGCTGGTCGAAGCCCTGCGCGCCGCCCAGTTGGAGAGCCTGCTGGGCGACCTGCCCGACGGCCTGGACACGATGGTCGGCGACCGCGGCTACCGCCTCTCGGGCGGCGAGAAGCAGCGCCTGGCCATCGCCCGCCTGCTGCTGAAGGAGCCCTCGGTCGTGGTGCTGGACGAGGCGACCGCGCACCTGGACTCGGAGTCGGAGGCGGCGGTGCAGGAGGCGCTGCGCACGGCACTGGCCGGGCGCACGTCCCTGGTGATCGCGCACCGGCTGGCGACGGTGCGCGAGGCCGACCAGATCCTGGTGCTGGAGGACGGCCGCATCCTGGAGCGCGGGACCCACGAGGAGCTGCTGCGCGAGGGCGGGCTGTACACGGCCCTGTACCGCACCCAGTTCGCCGTCCAGGAGAAGGACGCGCACGGAGTCACCACCCAACGCGCGTGAACCTCGGCGGCCGGTGCACCGCGGCCTGAGGTGCACCGGCCGCGCCGTGCCCGGCCCCTTCGCTCGCTCCCGTCCCGGCACCGCCCCGCATCTCGGCGGCCGGCGAGCCCGGCTCGGCCGCATGCGGACAAAGAGATACACGTCACGCATTAATTCACTTTGCGCATTTTTTCATCAAGTGCAATCATTGAGTGGAAGGTATGCGGGGGCATGCCCGGTGCATGCGAACGGGGTGAACCGATGGGCCTACGCGAGCGCAAGAAGGCGGCCACGCGGCGCACCCTGCAGCGGGCGGCCGTCCGGTTGGCGATGGAGCGCGGCTCGGAGAGCGTGACGGTCGACGACATCGTCGCCGCGGCCGACGTCTCCAAGCGCACGTTCTTCAACTACTTTTCGAGCAAGGACGAGGCGATCGTCGGCGACGGGCCGCCGCGCCCGGACGACGAGGCACGCGAGATCTTCGTGGCCCAGGGCCCCACCGGCGACCTGCTGGAGGACCTCAAGGTGTTCCTGCTCGCGCCGCTGGCCGGCACCGATTCCGACGACCTGCGCCAGCGCCTGGCCGACATCCGCGAACGCAAGCGGCTTGTGCAGCAGGAGCCGCAACTGACACCGCGGCTCATGGCCGCCTTCGCCGACATGGAGCGGTACGTGGGGGAAAGCGTCGCCGAGCGCCTGGGCGAGGACCCCGACGACATCCGTCCGCAGATCGTGGCGTCGCTGGGGATCACCGCCATGCGGTTCTCCATGCGCCGCCTGCAGACCCACTCCGCCGCCAGCGGCTCCGCGGACTCCCAGGACGACGCCGCCGAGTTCCGCGCGCTGTTCGACCAAGCCTTCGACGCGCTCCGGCGCACCTTCCGCCCGGCCTCCTAGACCCCGTGCCGGGCCACGCGCGACGGGCCGCCACGCCCGGCCCAAGCGGGCGAACCGGGCCATTCACGACCAGGGGAAGCGAGTATCCGCCCATGACATCGACCCGGGGGCAGCAACCGCCACCCGATCCGGCGCCGGCCGAGGACACCGAGGGGGGACCGCTGCCGCGCCGCAAGGTGCTGTGGGTCTTCGCCGGGGTCATGCTCACGATGCTGCTCGGCGCCCTCGACCAGACCATCGTCTCCACGGCGCTGCCGACCATCGTGGGCGAGCTGAACGGCCTGGAGCACCTCTCCTGGGTGGTCACGGCCTACATGCTCGCCGCCACCGTCGGCATGCCGATCTACGGGAAGGCCGGCGACCTCTTCGGGCGCAAGGTCGTCTTCCAATTCGCCATTCTCGTGTTCCTGCTGGGGTCGGTGCTGTGCGGCCTCGCCCAGGACATGACCCAGCTCATCCTCTTCCGCGCCCTGCAGGGCATCGGCGGAGGCGGGCTGATGATCAGCGCGCAGGCCATCATCGCCGACGTCGTCTCGGCCCGTGAGCGCGGCCGCTACATGGGCCTCATCGGCGGCGTGTTCGGCCTGGCCTCGGTGGCGGGCCCGCTCCTGGGCGGAGTCTTCACCGACCACCTCTCCTGGCGGTGGATCTTCTACATCAACCTGCCGCTGGGCGCCGCCGCGCTGCTGGTCACCAGCATCGTGCTGCAGCTGCCCCGGCCGTCGGGCCCCCGCCCCAAGCTGGACTACCTCGGAACGCTGATGCTCGCCACAGCCAGCGTGTGCATGGTGCTGGTCACCAGTTGGGGCGGCACCGACTACGACTGGTCCAGCGGAGTGATCATCGGTCTGGGAGCCGGCGCCGCGGCCGCCGCTGCGCTGTTCGTCGTCGCCGAGCGCTACGCCGCCGAACCCATCATCCCGCTGCGCCTGTTCGCCGACCGAGAGTTCGTGCTGACCTCGCTGGTCGGCATCACCGTGGGCATCGCCATGTTCTCCACGGTGTCCTACCTGCCGACGTTCTTGCAGATGGTCGGCGGCGCCAGCGCCACCGAGTCGGGCCTGCGGATGGTCCCGATGGTCGCGGGCATGCTCACGGCGACCATCACCACCGGCCGCATCATCAGCAGGACCGGGCGCTACAAGGTCTGGCCGATCGTGGGAACCGCGGTCATCATGGCCGGCTTGACGCTGCTTTCGCGGATGGACGCCGACACCACCTATCTCTACAACGCGACGGCCATGCTGGTGCTCGGCCTGGGCGTGGGCATGGTGATGCAGAACCTGGTGCTGATCGTGCAGAACTCGGCGCCGCGGCGCTACCTGGGCACGGCGACCTCGGCCACCAACTACTTCCGCCAGATCGGCGCGTCGTTCGGCATCGCGGTGTTCGGCTCGATCTTCATCAACCGGCTCAACGACGAGATGGCCGACCTGCCCGCCGGCGCCGGGGCGCGACTGCAGGTAGAGGGCGGCGAGGCGGGACTGAGCTCGCTGACACCGGAAATGCTGGAGCGGATGCCCGACCAGGCCCAGCAGCTGATCGTGCACGCATTCGCCGACGCGCTGCCGCCGATCTTCCTCTACGGCGTGCCGATCGTGCTTGCCGGGTTCGTACTGGCGTTCTTCATCCGGGAGAAGCCGCTGGCGACGACGGTCGGCGCGAGCGCGGACGACACGCAGGAGGGCACGGGCGACAGCCCGAAACCCGCGGGGGCACCGGCCGCCGAGTAGTCGCCGCCGGGGCCGCCGCCCGCAGGACGGGTCCGCGGCGGCCCCGGGCGCCGGTGGGCGAGGCGGGGCGCAAGCGCGGCTCCGGAGTGCGGGCACCGCTCGCCGCAGTCAGCGGGGCGGGGCTTCCGGTCACGGCCTTCCGGACTTCTTCTTCTCCTTCTTCTCCTTCTTCTCCTTCTTGCCCTTCTTGGCTTTCTTGTCCTTCTTGGGCTTCTCGGCGTCCTTGGACGTGACGCGCTCGGCCAGGGACTCGGGCAGCGGGGCGGCGCCGGGGCCGCCGTCGTGGACCCACGTGTCGAGATCGTCGATCAGCCGGTCCTCGGTGAACCCGCCGATCCAGACGGGGCGCCCACCGCGTTCGCGCCCCGCGGACGAGGGCTGCACGACGACGACGTTGGCCTGGAAGCAGATCCCCAGGCACGTGCTGGTACGCACCGGCACCTCGCGGCCGTCGCCGTCACGCAGACCGCGAAGCCGTTCCAGCTGCCCTTCGTGGTCGACGCCGGGCCGCTTCTTCGCCGTGCCGCAGCAGCATCCGCGGCACACGACGAGTCGGCAGGGTCGGCCTGGCGGGGTCACCGGTGTCTACTCCTCCACGGCCGGCTGCGGCGTTCTCCCGCGCTGCGCGGCGGTTCGCGAGGCGCGGCACTGGACACCACGGTATCCAGGCAATTCAGACAGACGTCACGTCGCTCCCCTCCTCGCCCGCGATCGCCGACGTGCCGCTACTGTGGACCGGTGACCTCCCCGACCGCGCCCATCCTGAGTGCCGAAGGCGTCGACGTCGTCCGCTCCGGCAAGAAACTCCTCGACCAGGTGAGCATGGTCGTGCGCCCCGGAGAGCACTGGGCGCTCCTCGGGCCCAACGGCGCGGGCAAGAGCACGCTGCTCAGCCTGCTCAGCGCCGAACAGCACCCCACCCGCGGCACCGTCGAGGTGCTGGGCCGCCGCCTCGGCCGCACCGACCTCCGCGAGCTGCGCCGGCACATCGGTCACGTGGACCCGCGCCACGACCTGCGCTCGGCGCTGTCCGGCCGCGCCATCGTGCTGACGGGCGCCACGGGCACGATCGAGATTCCACCGCGATGGCGTCCCGCGCCCGCGGAGGAGGCCCGCTCCGAGCGGCTGATGGCCATGATGGGCGTCGAGGCTCTGCGCGACGACACGTGGCCGACCCTGTCCCAGGGCGAGCGCGGCCGCTTCCTGATCGCCCGCGCGCTGATGCCCGAACCGCGGCTGCTGCTCCTGGACGAGCCGGCCGCGGGGCTCGACGTCGCCGCCCGCGAGCAACTCCTCACCGCGCTGGACGACCTGCGCCGCGAGCATCCCACGCTGGCCACCGTCTTGGTCACCCACCACCTGGAGGAGCTGCCCGCCTCGACCACGCACGCCCTGCTGCTGCGCGCGGGCCAGGTCGTCGCCGCCGGCGAGGCGCAGGAGACGCTGCAGAGCAAGCCGGTCACCGCGTGCTTCGACCACCCCATCGCCATCGAGCGCCGCAACGGCAGGTGGAGCGCGCGGACCGACGGCACCTCCGCCTGAACCTCCGAACACCCCGGACACACGACGCGGCGGCCGCGGACCGTCCATCACGGTCCGCGGCCGCCGTAACCGCGATCGCGGAGAGCGGCAGGCGCTAGGGCCTGCCCTGCTCGCCGGAGCCGCCCTGGTCCTGCTGGTCGTCCCCCTGGTCTCCGGAGACGTAGTCGGTGGCCTTGTCGCCGGCCTGGTCGATCTTCTCGTCGTACTTGCCGCCGGTCTTCTCCTTGGCGAAGTCCTTCAGCTTGTCGACGCCCTGTTCGACCTTCTCGCTGTGCTCTCCGACCTTGTTCTTGATCTTGTCGAAGGCGCTTCCCTCGGACATGTCTCCCACCCCCGTTTCGGACACGTCGCGCGGTTCTTCGTTCGCCCATCGCGATACCCGCTGAGGGGCCACCTATACCTTCGGTGAGCGTTCCGTCGCAGCTCGCGACAGAAGGCGAAACCGCGTCGGGCCCACCCGGCCGCGGCTGCCCGCGGGCCGCCTCACACACCCAGGACGAGCCGCGCGATGGTGAAGTAGATCAGCAGCCCGGTGGCGTCGACGAGGGTGGAGACCAGCGGGGCCGAGACCACCGCGGGATCGACCCCCACCCGGCGGGCCAGCAGCGGCATGGTGCTGCCGATGACGGCCGCCCAGGTGCAGATGGCGATCACCGAGGCCGCCACGACCACGGCGATGAGCGTACCCACCAGCGCAGTGCCGATGACCATCGCGACGCAGGCGAGCATCAGCCCCAGCAGGAGGCCCACCCGCGACTCCTTCCAGGCCACCTTGGGCAGGTCGCGCAGGCGCACCTCGCCGACCGCCAGGGCGCGCACGATCGCGGTGGCCGACTGGGAGCCGACGTTGCCGCCGGTACCGGTGAGCATCGGCACGAACAGCGCGAGCGCGGTCACCTGCTCCAGCGTCGCCTCGAAGCCCTGCATCACGTTGACCGTCAGCGTGGCCGCGACGATGAGCAGCAGGAGCCACACTGAGCGTGCCCGCGCCAGACGCACGACACCGGCGGCGACGTAGTGTCCGGCCACCGGGCTGGCGCCGGACTGGCGGGCGATGTCCTCGGAGTCGGCCGCCTCGATCAGTTCGAGCGCGTCGTCGAAGGTCAGCAGCCCGACGAAGCGCTCCTCGGAGTCGACCACCGGCATCGCGACCATGTTGGCCTGCTGCATCAGCCGTGCCGACTCCTCGGCCGGCTCGGTGGCGCTCACCCGCGGAACGAGCACGTCGACGATGTCCTTGACCAGGCTGTCGTCGTCGCTGACCACCAGATCGCTCAACTGTACGGTGCCGGCGAGGCGGCGGCCGTCGTCGACCACGGGCAGGGTGTAGACGGTCTCGGCGTCGGCGCCCTTGGCCCGCACCACCTCCAGCGCGCGGCCGACCGTCAGATCGCGGTGCAGGACGACGGTCTCGGGCGTCATGTAGCGCCCGACCGAGCCTTCGGGATAGCCCAGCAGAGCCGCCGTCATCTTGCGCTGAGCCGGGCTGAGACCGGCCAGGGCGCGGGTGGCGATCTTCGCGGGGGCCTCGCCGATCAGCCGCGCCCTGTCGTCGGGGTCCATCGACTCCAGCAGCTCGTGGAAGGCCGCGTCGCGCAGCCCGAGCAGGATCTCCTGCTGGTGGACCGGGTCGAGCCCTTCGAACACCTCCAGCTCGCGGTCCTTGTCCAGCAACCGGAAGGGCACCAGAGCGGTGTGGCTGGGCATGCGCTCGAGTTCGTCGGCGATCTCGTAGGGCTGGTGCTCGGCCAGCCACAACCGGATGCCGGTGAGGTCGTTGGCTTCGACCAGCTCGGTCAGCTCCACGCCGGCGTCGTCTTCGGCCATGCTGAGCACCCCCTCCTGACGATCGCGAAAACTCCGCTGGGGCGCGGGGGCCTCTGGACACGGCAACGAGGCACCACTCGTATGCCCGGGGAACAGGACGACCCTACCGCCACAGGCGCGGCACCGGGGACGTCACGCGGCGGTGCGGCAGCCGCACCGCCTCAGTCGCGCCAGATGACCACGAGGGCGGTGTCGTCGTTCTTGCCCTTGCTCAGCGAGTCGACGATCGAGTACGCGCCCGCGCCGAAGCCCTCCAGTGCGGCGGTGTCGGCGGCGGTGAGCAGGCGCTCCAGCCCGGCGTCCAGGTCCTCGCCGGGGGTCTCGATGAGTCCGTCGGTGTAGAGCATGATGGCGTCGCCCGGGCGCAGCCGCCCCTTGACGGGCGTGTACTGGATCTCGGGCATCACGCCCAGCACGACGCCCTTGGCCTCGGTGGAGGACCACCGGCCGGCGCCGTAGTCGTACTGCACCGCGGGCGGATGGCCCGCCGAGGCGATGAGGTAGTCGCCGCTCTCCAGGTCCAGGCTCAGGTGCACCGCTGTCACGAAGCCCTCGCCCAGGGCGGTGCGGATGAGGTGGTCGTTGCAGTGCGCCAGGAACTCGCCGCTGGGCACCGCGGAGATCAGGCCGCTGAACGCCCCGGAGAGCAACAGCGCGCGGGTACCGGCGTCGACGCCCTTGCCGGAGACGTCGACCACCGCGACCTCCAGGCGGTGGTCCTGGCGCATGGAGACGACGAAGTCGCCGCCGAAGGAGGATCCGCCGGCCTGGCGCAGCACCGCGGTGCCGCCCCAGCCGTGCGGCAGGTCGGGCAGCTTGCCCTGGGCGCGCAGGCGGTCCCGCAGCTCCAGCAGCATCCGCTCGCCGCTGAGCCCTTGCATGCCCAGGCGCTCGCGCACGCCCGAGAGCAGGTAGGCCACGACCGCGGTGGCACCGATGGTGACCAGCAGGCCCGGGCCGACCTGAGCGAAGTCCAGCCTGAAGGCGGTGAACAGCAGTACCGCGGCGTCCACGGCCAGCAGGAACGCCAGGCTCTTGCGCTTGAGCAGCAGCCCGCCGGCGACCACCGTGACGATGATCGCGCTGGGCGGGAACCAGCCGGGCGGGCCCCAGACGCCACCCACGCCGATACCCACCGCCAGCAGCACGAGTGTGATCAGCACCAGCCGATAGCGGAAGAGCACCTTGCGCCGGAGCAGCGCCGCCACGCGCTGCCACAGGGAGCGCGCATAGCGGAGGAGACGTGCGGTGGGCTTGGCGTTCATCGTGCCCGCACTGTAGCGCGCGCCGCTGACCCCGGCACGCCGCGCATGGTGTCCCAGCGCCCGTGCCTCCGGAATGAGCCCAACCGATATCCCCCCAGCTGACACTCCGGATTTCGGGGACAACCCCGCACGCTCCGGAATCGGCCGGCGACGGTCCTTCCGCCGGGCGTACGCGAAGTCCCGTCCGGCCCCGCGCTCACCGGTGTTCTGGTACCGGCGGGAACGGGCGCTGCGGACCGGTCACAACAGGTGACGGGAAAAGCGCTCGCGCGGCGAGAAGCGCGGTGATAGAGACAGGGGGCATGTCCTACTCCCGTGAATCCTCCGCCCACCGGGCGGATCCGGCGCCCGGCGCGCACTGGGACGTTCGGGTCCCCGAGGAACCCGAGCTGCCCGCGGTCTCCGAAGTCGTCGGGGAGGCCCTGCTGGCCCCCTCGCCCAGTCTGGAGCGGATACGCGAGGTCCTCGAGCGCGACCGCACTCTGGCGGTGTTCGACGCAGGGCAGCCGGTGGGCTGCACGTCCGCCTTCTCCTTCACGATGACGCTTCCCGGCGGCCCGCGCCCGGTCGCAGGCGTCACAGGGGTGGGGGTATGGCCCTCGCACCGCCGGCGCGGCGTCCTGAGCGCGATGATGCGGCGGCAGCTCGCCGACATCCGGGACCGGGGAGAGGACATCGCCGCGCTGTTCGCCTCCGAGGGCGGAATCTACGGCCGCTTCGGCTACGGGCCCGCGGCCTCCGCGGTGCACCTCGACCTGCATACCCGCGAAGTCGCGCTGCGGGCCGACACGCCGCGCGACCCGGCGCTGCGGCTCCGGCTGACAAGCGCCGACGAGGCGCGCCGCGAACTCGCGGAGGTGCACCGTGCCGCCGCCGGGCACCGCGTCGGCGAGTTCCAGCGCGACGCGGCGTGGTGGAACAAGGTGCTGCGCGACGAGCCCGGGGAGCGTGGCGGCCAGGGGCCCTTGCGCTGCGCGGTCGCCGAGGACGACGCGGGCCCGCTGGGCTATGTCCTCTACCGCACCCGGCAGCGCTGGAGCGAGCACGGCACCGCCGAGGGCAGTCTGCACGTCCGGGAGCACTACGCCACCGCACCCGCGGCCGCCGCCCTGCTGTGGGAGCACGTGCTCACCCGCGACCTGGTGTTCCGGGTGACCCACGACATGGTGCCGACCGACGACCCGCTGTTCCATCTGCTGGCCGACCCCTACCGGGCGCGGCGGTTCCGCAACGACAACCTGTGGGTGCGGCTGGTGAACCTGGCCGCCGCGCTGGAGAGGCGCAGCTACGCCGCGCCGGTGGACACGGTGATCGAGGTGAGCGACCGCCACTGCCCCTGGAACGCGGGACGGTGGCGGCTGAGCGCCGACACCGACGCCGCCCGCTGCACGCCCACCGAGGACTCCCCCGACATCAGCTTGGACGTCTCGCACCTGGGCGCCGCCTACCTGGGCGACACGCCGCTGGGGGGCTACCTGGCGGCCGGGTTGATCAGCGAGGTTGTACCGGGCGCCGTCCAGCGGCTCGACACCGCGCTGCACCGCTCGGATCGGCCGCACTGCGCCGACATCTTCTAGCCGGGCGGCGCCGCACCGGATCGGTCGGGGGCGGACCGGTCCGCAGCGCGGGCTTTCGGGAGAAGTGAGGGCTTTCCAGCCTTCGTCATCCGTATTACCGTCACGGCAGAGCGCCGACGGCGAGCGCGCACGCACCGCCGCCCGCACGCGCTCGTGGGCCGGCGGATCCGCGCACCGGCAGCGCCGCGGATCCGCCGCTCGTTTTCGGCGGTGCCGTACCGGTCTCTGGGCTCACTCGCCGCCGGGCAGGGGCGGCAGCTCACCCGAGCGCTCGTACGCGGCGAGCATGGCGATCCGCCGACTGTGGCGGTCGTCGCCGCTGAAGGGCGTCCGCAGGAAGGTCCCGACGAACTCCTCGGCCTCCTGCGGGGTGTGCATGCGGGCGCCGAGCGCGATCACGTTGGCGTCGTTGTGCTGGCGCGCCAGCTGCGCGGTCTCCTCGCTCCAGGCCAGCGCGGCGCGCACGCCGGGGACTTTGTTGGCCGCGATCTGCTCGCCGTTGCCCGAGCCGCCGATGACCAGCCCCAGGGAGCCGGTGTCGGCGGCCGCCCCCTCGGCTGCGCGCAGCACGAACGGGGGGTAGTCGTCGACGGGGTCGTAGCCTGCCGGGCCGGCGTCGACCACCTCGTGGCCCTGCTCCTTGAGCCAGGCGACGAGATGCTCCTTCAGCTCGAATCCCGCATGGTCACTGCCGAGGTATACACGCACGTGTTCTAGTTTCCCATGAAAGGCGCCCGCACCGGCGCAGGAGCCGGGCACGGGCGTACGGACACCGGGGGAAGCGGGGAGACCCGGCTCACAGCCCCTGGAACAGGGACTCGCCGGTGGCGATCGTGGCGATGCCCATCCCCATGGCGCCGAAGAGGACCAGCGACACCAAGGCGATGACGTTGGCCAGGACGATGGCTCCGATGTCCTTGCGCACCGGGCCGGCCTTCGACTCAGTCAGCTTGTTCAACTCGCACCTCGTCATGGGTAAGCGGATACAGGGCGCGGAGGCGCCCGCAGCGCCCTCCGCACCGCTGTTGATAGTGCCATACGCTCACCACCGCCCCGTACGGGGGCCGCGTCACCTCTGGATGCCCTTGACCTCGCAGAACTCCTCGATGCCGAAGAGGCCCCACTCGCGGCCCACGCCCGACTGCTTGTAGCCGCCGAAAGGCAGCCGCGGCTCCACGCCGGCACCGTTGATCTTGACCTGCCCGGTGCGCAGCCGCCGCGCCACAGCGAGCGCGCGGTCGGAGTCGGCCGACCACACGGCGCCGGAGAGCCCGTAGTCGGTGTCGTTGGCGAGACGCACGGCGTCGTCCTCGCCGTCGTAGGCGATCAGCACCACGACGGGGCCGAAGATCTCCTCCTGGGCGATGCGCATGCCGGTGTCGACGTCGGCGAAGACGGTGGGCCGCACGAAGTAGCCCCGCTCGCGGCCCTCGGGGGCCTCGGAGCCGCCGGTGACCAGCCGTGCGCCCTCCTTGACGCCCGCTTCGATGTACTCGCGCACGCGGTCGCGCTGGGCGGCGGAGACGACAGGGCCCATGCGCACACCGTCCTCGAAGGGGTCGCCGGGTGCGTACTTCTGCGCGGCCTCGGCGGCGATGCGGACCGCCTCGTCGTAGTGCTCGCGCGGCACGATCATCCGGCTCAGCGCGTCGCAGCTCTGCCCGGTGTTGCGCATGACGTCGGCCACGCCGTTCTTCACCGCCGCGGCCAGGTCGGCGTCGGGCAGGATGACGTTGGGCGACTTGCCGCCCAGCTCCAGGGCGACCTTCTTCACGGTGGCCGCGGCGACCTCGCTGACCCGCTTGCCGGCCCGCCCCGAGCCGGTGAAGGAGACCATGTCGACCTGCGGGTGCGCGGCGATGGCCTCGCCCACGACCGGGCCCGTTCCCGAGACGAGGTTGAACACGCCCGCGGGCAGCCCGGCGTCGTGCAGGGCCTCGGTGAGGGCGTAGGCGGCCATCGGCGCGACTTCGGTGGGCTTGAGCACGAAGGTGTTGCCCGCGGCCAGCGCCGGCACGGCCTTGAGCACGATCTGGTGCAGCGGGTAGTTCCACGGTGTGATCGCGCCGACCACGCCGTAGGGCTCACGCACGACCAGGGAGTCGCCCTCGCCCGCCTGCTCACCGGTGAACAGCCGCTCGCCGTGGGCCTCGACCAGCTGCAGGAAGGTGTGGAACATCAGCAGCGGGAAGCCGGTCTGCACCTTCTGCGCGAACTTCAGCGGCGCGCCGATGTCGGTGGCGACGGCCTGGGCGACGCCGTCGGCGCGCTCCTGCAGCAGCTCCAGGGCGCGGACGAGGTGCGCGCACCGTTCGGTGTAGGGCAGTGCCGACCACGCGGGAAACGCCTCACGGGCCGCCGCGACGGCCCGGTCGACGTCGCTCGCGTCGCCCGCCGGAACCGCGTCGACGACCTCCTCGGTCGCCGGGTTGATGACGTCGATGGCGCCGCTGGAGGCCGAAGGAGTCCAGGCGCCGTTCAGGTAAAGGGATCGCATGGCATCCACTTTCCCAGAACGCCGTTCTACTACTCCGCCGCCCGAGCCGTTCCGTCATCGGTGCTTTCACCAGTGCGGCGGACGCTCCTCCAGCAGGCGCTCGGTGTTGTCGTCGGGACCGTCGCCCCAGCCGGGCCCGTGCTCGTCCCGAGTCGTGTCGGGCAGCACATCCAGTTCGTCCTCACCCAGGTCCACCACGCGCTCGTCGTCGGGTCCGCTCATCGCCAGGCCTTCCTGTCCGTTCTCCGTCGGTTGCTGTCGGGTCGGGCCGCCGCGACGCCGCGGGTTCCGCGGCGGCGGAGCCGGGTGCCCGGGCCCCGGCGGGCCCGAGCACCCGGACGCCGTACTCGGGCGCCTTACTCGTCGGCGTCGAAGACGGGGTTGCGGTCGCGGCTGCGCTTGAGCTCGAAGAAGCCGTCGGTCCCGGCCACCAGCAGCACGCCGTCCCACAGCCGCCCGGCGTCCTCGCCCTTGGGCGCGGGGGTGACCACCGGGCCGAAGAAGGACACGCCCTCCACCGAGATGACCGGGGTGCCCACCTCGTAGCCGACGCGGTCCATGCCGTCGTGGTGGGAGCGGCGCAGCGCCTCGTCGTAGTCGGTGGACTCCGCGGCCTCGGCCAGGTCCTCGGGCAGCCCGGCCTCGGCCAGCGCGGCGCGGTAGGTTTCGGCCGCCCGCGGCTCCTTGCGGTGGTGGAAGCGGGTGCCCAGCGCGGTGTAGAGCGGGAGGAGCACATCCGGGCCGAAGCGCTGCTCGGCGGCGATGCAGATACGCACCGGCCCCCAGCCCTCCTGCATCAGCGTGCGGTACTCCTCGGGGAGGTCGCGTCCCTCGTTGAGCACGCTCAGGCTCATCACATGCCAGCGCGGCAGCACGGGGCGCACCTTCTCGACCTCCAGCATCCACCGCGAGGTGAGCCACGCCCACGGGCACAGGGGGTCGAACCAGAAGTCGACGGGGACGGTCTCGCCGCTCGCCCGCTGTTCGCCATCAGCCACTGCAATCTCCTCGCAACCTCGTCGTGCAGCCTCGTGGTCCCGGCCGCCTCCGCCGCCCGCCGCGCCGGGGGTGCGGCCCGCGCCGGAAGGCCGCCGGCAATCTGCTTCAACCTCCGCCGCCGGTTCAGCATTCCGCCGCCGAGCGTGGCAGGATCGGACGCGGCAAGCTTTGCACCCCTCGATTCGGCGCTGCGGCGCGACACAGCGAATCCGCGACGGGGGCCCAGGGGGACCAGCGATTCCGGCCGGCGACGACGGCGGCCTGAAGGGAGCGGACGTGGCGGGCAATCTGACACGCGAGGAGGCGCAGGAGCGGGCTCGCATCCTGAGCGTCTCCTCCTACACCGTGGAGCTCGACCTCACCGGGAGCGACCAGACGTTCGAGTCCCGCACGGTGGTCAGATTCGACTGCGCCGAGCCGGGGGCCGAGACCTTCGTCGACCTCACCGCCCCCAGCGTCACCTCGGTTGTGCTCAACGGCGCCGAGCTCGACCCGGCCGAGGTCTTCGACGGCGGCAGGATCCGGCTGCGCGGTCTGCAGGCCCGGAACGAGCTGCGGGTGCTGGCCGAGGCCGCCTTCATGCGCACCGGCGAGGGCCTGCACCGCTTCGTCGACCCGGTCGACGGCCGGACCTACCTCTACACCCAGTTCGAGACGGCCGACGCGCAGCGCATGTACGCCTGCTTCGACCAGCCCGACCTCAAGGCCTCCTTCGAGCTCACCGTCTTCGCCCCCGCCGACTTCGAGGTGGTCTCCAACAGCGCTCCCGAGGTCGCCGGCGAAGCGGTCGAGGACCCGGCCGGCCCCAAGGCGCGCTGGCACTTCCCCGCCACCGAGCCGGTCTCGACCTACATCACGGCGCTGATCGCCGGTCCGTACCACGTGGTGCGCGACGAGCACGACGGGATTCCGCTGGGCGTGTACTGCCGGGCCTCGCTGGCCGAGCACCTCGACGCCGACGCGATCCTCGAAGTCACCAAGCAGGGCTTCGACTTCTACCACGGGCTGTTCGGGCTGCGTTACCCCTTCGGCAAGTACGACCAGCTCTTCGTGCCCGAGTTCAACGCCGGCGCGATGGAGAACGCCGGCGCCGTGACCTTCCTGGAGGACTACGTCTTCCGCTCCCGGGTCACCGACGCCCGCTACGAGCGCCGCGCGGAGACCATCCTGCACGAGATGGCGCACATGTGGTTCGGCGACCTGGTCACCATGCGCTGGTGGGACGACCTGTGGCTGAACGAGTCGTTCGCGACCTTCGCCAGCGTCTACTGCCAGGTCAACGCCACCAAGTGGACCGAGGCCTGGACCACCTTCGCCAACATCGAGAAGGCCTGGGCGCTTCGCCAGGACCAGCTGCCCTCCACCCACCCCATCGCCGCCGACATGGCCGACATGCAGGCGGTCGAGGTCAACTTCGACGGCATCACCTACGCCAAGGGCGCATCGGTGCTCAAGCAGTTGGTGGCCTACGTGGGCGAGGACGCGTTCTTCGCCGGAGTCCGCGCCTACTTCGCCGAGCACGCCTGGGGCAACACCGAGCTGTCGGACCTGCTGCGCCATCTGGAGCAGGCTTCCGGGCGCGACCTGTCCACGTGGTCGCGCGAATGGCTGGAGACCGCCGGTGTCAACACCATGCGCCCGGAGTTCGAGGTCGGCTCCGACGGCGCCTTCACCTCCTTCGCGGTGCGCCAGGAGGCAGCCGAGGAGCACCCCACGCTGCGGTCCCACCGGCTGGCGGTCGGGCTCTACGACCGCACGGAGCAGGGCGTCGTCCGCCGCGACCGCGTCGAGCTGGACGTCTCGGGCGAGCGCACCGAGGTGCCGGAGCTGGTCGGCAAGGCCCGGCCCGACCTGGTCCTGGTCAACGACGACGACCTCACCTTCACCAAGATCCGCCTGGACGACCTGTCGCTGCGCACGGTCGTCGAAGGTGCCGGCGACATCGCCGAGTCCCTGCCGCGCGCCCTGAGCTTCGGCGCCGCCTGGGACATGACCCGCGACGCCGAGATGGCCGCCCGCGACTACGTGCGGCTGGTGGCCTCGGGCCTGAGCGGCGTCAGCGACGTGATGGTGGTGCAGTCGCTGCTGCGCCAGGCCGTCACGGCGCTGCACACCTACACCGACCCCGCCTGGCGCGACAGCGGGTTCGACCTGCTGGCCGCGCGGCTGCGCGACCTGCTCACCTCGGCCGAGCCGGGCGGCGACCTGCAGCTGGCCTACGCCAACGGGTTCGCGGAGGCGGCCGTCGGCGGCGAGCACCTCTCGCTGCTGCAAGGGCTGCTGGACGGCGCGATCACGGTCGAGGGACTGACCATCGACACCGACCTGCGCTGGACGCTGCTGCGCCGCCTGGTGGCCGCGGGCCGTGCCGGCGAGAAGGAGATCGCCGCCGAACTGGTCCTGGACCCCACCGCCACCGGTGAGCGCCAGGCCGCCGGCTGCCGCGCCGCCATCCCCACGTCCGAGGCCAAGGCCCAGGCCTGGGACCGGATCCGCTCGGGCGAGATGGCCAACGCCGAGTTCCGCGCCACCCTGTCCGGGTTCACCGAGCCCTCCCAGCGCGAGCTGTACCGCCCCTACGTGGACCGCTACTTCGACCTGCTGGAGCAGGCCTGGCGCGAGTGGACCGGCGAGTTCGCGCAGACCTTCGCGGAGATGGCCTACCCGCGCCACCTGGTGGAGGAGGAGACCGTCCGCCGCACCGAGGAGTACATCGAGAAGCACAGCCCGGCGCCGGCGCTGCGCCGCCTGCTCGTGGAGGGCCAGGCGGGCGTGCGGCGGGCCCTGGAGGCCCAGCGCTGCGACGCCCGGGCCGCCGGGTAGCCGCGGCCGTTCGCAGGAAAGGCGGGGGCACCGCGAGCCGAGTCGGCCGGTGCCCCCGATGCCGTCCAGCCGGGGCGGGTGCCGTGCGGGTCAGGACTCCAGGTAGGAGGGCTCGATGAGCGGCCGCAGCGACCGGCGGGCGTGCTCGGCCAAGCGGGGATCGGCCATCAGCTCGTCGAGCAGCACCGGCTCCCCCTCGGCGGTGGTCAGCGGAATCCGCCAGTTGGGGTAGGCGTCGCTGGTGCCGGGCTGGTTCTGCATCCGCCGGTCGCCGACCACGTCGGCCAGTGATACCCCGATCATGTGCGCGGGGGTGCGCACCAGGTAGGTGTGCAGGGCGGCGACCACCGATCCGGGGTCGGAGAGCGGATCCACGTCCGGGTCGAGCAGCCCCAGCTCCACCAGGCGGCCGCGCCAGGCGGCGACCTGTGCTTCGGCGTCGGCGCGTTCCTCGGCCGCCGGGCGGTTGAGCAGACCCAGGTGCTCGCGCAGCTCCACATGCTCGGCGGAGAGGTAGGAGGCCACCGGCGGCAGGTCGTGGGTGGCCACGGTGGCCAGGCAGTCCGGGCGCCACTCCTCGGGGCGGCGAGGGCTCCCGTCGTCCCTGCGCTCGAACCACAGCACCGAGGTGCCCAGGACGCCGCGGTCGCTGAGGTGGTCGCGCACCCAGGGCTCGACCGTGCCCAGATCCTCGCCCACCACGACCGCGTCGAACTGCTGGGCGGCCAACAGCAGGCTGCCGACCATGCCTTCGTGCTCGTAGCGGACGTAGGTTCCCTGGTCGGGCGAGGCCCCCTCGGGCACCCACCACAGCCGGAACAGGCCCATGACGTGGTCCATGCGCAACCCGCCGGCGTGCCGCAGCGCCTGGCCGAGGACCTGCCGGAAGGGGGTGTAGGCCTGCTCGGCCAGCCGGCCGGGGTGCCAGGGCGGCTGGCCCCAGTCCTGGCCGCGCTGGTTGAACTCGTCGGGTGGCGCGCCCACGCTCACGCCGGGCGCCACGGCTTCGGCGAACATCCAGGCGTCGGCGCCGCCGGGCTGTACCCCCACGGCCAGATCGTGCACGACGCCCAGCGCCATGCCGGCCGCGCGCGCACCGGCCTGGGCGGCGGCGAGCTGGTCGTCGAGGATCCATTGAAGCCAGCGGTGGAACTCCACGCCCGGCCAGCGGCGCAACGCCTCGGCGCCGACCGTGTGGGCCGAGACGTCGCGCAGCTCGGCCGGCCAGGCGCGGTAGTCGGTGCCGTGCTCCTCGGCCAGGGCGCACCAGGTCGCGTACTCCACCAGTGGCGCGCCCTCCCGGGCGAGGAAGGTCTGGAAGTCGGCTTCGCGCGCCGGAGTGCGCGGCACCTGGAACAGCATGGTCAGCGCGGCGCGCTTGGCGTCCCAGACGGCGTCGCGGTCGAGCAGGTCGGCGGTGCGGGCGTGCTCGCGCAGGGGCCGGGCCAGGCGCTGGATGGACTCGCGCTGGGCGGGCTCCAGGGCGGCGTACTCGGGGACGTCCTCGATGCGGATGTTGAGCGGGCCGCCGTAGCGGCGGCTGACGGGGAAGTAGGGGGAGGGCTCGATGGGGCTGACGGGCTCGGTGGCATGCAGGGGATTGACCAGGGTGAAGTCGGCTCCCAGGTCCCGCGCGCTCCAGTCGGCGAGCTCGGCGAGGTCGCGCAGGTCGCCCATGCCCCAGGACGCGCGCGAGCGCAGCGAGTAGAGCTGGGCCATCATGCCCCAGACGCGCCGTTCCCCGGGGCGGGAGGCGAGGCGGTCGGGCACCACCAGCAGCGGGGCCTGCTGGCGCACGGCCCCGTTCTCCACGTGCAGCGTGTGGCGGCCCAGCGGCAGGTGCGCTCCGGGCTCGCTCCAGCCGCCGCCGGCCTGCTCGACCCAGCAGCGTGAGAGGTCGGGCAGCGGCAGCTGCGGAGTGCGGCCGGCGCGCGTGACCACGCAGGGCGGAAGCAGCCGTGTGGCCTGGCGGGCCCAGTGCTCCTCCAAGGCGGCGCGGGGCGAGGCGGCGTCCACCCCGAGGGATCCCAGCACATGGCGGAGCGTGTCGACGGGGACGCGCACATTGCTGCCGCGCCAGTCCTCGTAGGTCGTCGCCACGCCGTATTCCTCGGCCAGCCGGGCCAGCTCCGCATCACTCACAGACAACGATAATGCCGCACAACGCGGATTCGTGGCGCGTCCGCCATGCCCGCACCGCTTTCCCCGGGAACGAATGTGACGTTTGCCGGGAAAATGAACTAAATGCCTATCGCGGCTTTTCTGGCTGTATAGCTCGGTACCATCGCGAGGGTGTTCGCGCCCTACCGTCGGCTCTTCGCTCTTCCGCACGTGCCATCGCTGCTGTTCTGGTCGCTGTGCGCGCGGCTGCAGATCGGCGGGCTGCCGATCGCGGTGACGTTCCTGGTCGCCGGGTGGACCGGCTCCTACGCCCTGGCCGGACTGGTCGCGGGCGGGCTGACCGTGGGCACCGCCGTGGCGGGACCGGTGCGCGGGCGGCTCGCCGACCGCCGCTCCAAGGCGCGGCTGATGCTCAGCTCGGCCGCCGTCTACGGCACAGGGCTGCTCGTGCTGGCGCTGCTGCCCGCGGCGCTGTGGTGGGCGGCGGTCCCGCTGGCGCTGGCGACCGGACTGTTCCAGCCGCCGGCCACCCAGATCGCCCGCTCCATCTGGCCGCGCCTGACGCACGGCCCCATGCGCCAGACCATGTTCGCCGCCGAGGCGACGCTGCAGGAACTGCTGTTCATCGCCGGTCCCCTGCTGGCTGCCGCGACCGTGGCGCTGGGCGGCGGCCGGCTGGGCGTGGCGGTCATGGCGGTCCTGCCGTGCCTGGGCGCCGCCGGGTTCGCCTACAGCCTCCGGCGCGCAGGGCTGTCGGAGCCCGCGCCCGCCGAGGAACCCGACCACGCGCGAGGCGGTGCCCCGGTGCCCGGCGGCATGCTGCTGAACCCCCGCGCGGCGCTCGTTCTGACCATGACCGCCCTGCTGGCGCTGGGTCTGGGCGCGATGGACCTGACCATGGTGGCCTTCTCCCGCGAACTGGGATCGCCCGGCTATGCCGGCGGGCTGATGGCCGTCTACGCCGCGGGGTCGGCCGCCGGCGGCCTGCTCGCGGGCACCTTCACCGGCCCGCCGCGTCCGGCTCGGCGGGCGCTGGGCACCGCGGCGGGCGCTGTCGTGCTCGTGCCACTGCTGCCGCCGCTGCTGCACCTGCCCTCGCCGTGGCTGCTGACACCGGTGCTGCTTGTCGCGGGCCTGGCCATCGCGCCTACCATCGCCGCGGTGACCGAGCGCATGGGCGACGCGGTACCGGCCCGCCGCCGGGGCGAGGCCTACGGCTGGCTCGCCTCGGCCCTCACCGGCGGAATCTCCGTGGCCGGACCGACGACCGGCTGGCTCATCGACACGGGCGGGGTCGCTGCGGGCGCCGCGGGTGCGGCCGCCGCGACGGCGCTGGCCGCATTGGCCGCGCTGGGCCTGGGCCCGGCCGCACCGACGGCGGCGGCTAGTCCCACCACACCTGGGGCCGCCGACCCGCCCACGGACGCGCCGCCTCCAGCTGGGCCGCCAGCGACAGCAGAGTAGGCTCGCCGCCCGGCCTTCCGGTGAGTTGGACGCCCGCCGGCAGGCCCTGAGCGCTCCAGTACAGCGGGACGCTGACCGCCGGCTGACCCGTGATGTTGGCCAGCGAGGCGAACGGGGTGAACTCCGTCATCCGGCGGATCTCGCCGGCGGGGTCGCCCTCGAAGTGGCCCACCGGCACCGGAAGCTTGGCGATCGTCGGACTGAGCACCGCGTCGTAGGGCAGAACGCGCGGCAGCACCTCGCGCCCGGCGTTCTGCAGGCGGGCGGTGGCGCCCATGTAGGCGGCGATGGAGGAGGCTGCCGCGCGCTCGCGCAGAGTGCGGGTGAGCGGGCGCAGCCGGTGCTCGTCGGAGGCATTCACCGGCTCGGCCGCGGCCATCGCCGCCCAGACCAGCTCGAAATCCTCCAGCAGCGCGGCGTCGAAGGGGACGTCGATCTCCTCGACGTCGTGGCCCAGCGCCTCCAGCAGCTTGGCCGCCTCCTCATGGGCGGAGACGACCTCGGGATCGACTCCCGCGCCCGGTATCGGCGAGGCGCTGAAACGGGCGATGCGCAGTCGGCCCGGCTCGCGCAGAGCGTGGCCGAGGAAGGTCTCGCCGGTCGCCAGCGGCGGTGCGGAGAAGTGGTCGCCGGGGCGGTTGACGGAGATGATGTCCAGGAGCAGCGCGGCGTCGGCCACGGTGCCCGCGATCGGGCCGGAGGTGGCGAGCCCGTTGAACTCGGGTTTGACGGGCCCCATGCTGACCCGCCCGCGGGTGGGTTTGAGACCGAAGACGCCGCAGGCCGAGGCCGGGATGCGGATGGAGCCGCCGCCGTCGCTGCCGTGGGCCGCGGGCGCGAGCCCGGCCGCCACTGCGGCCGCCGCGCCGCCGCTGGACCCGCCGGCGGAGCGGGTGAGGTCCCAGGGGGTGCGGGCGGGCGGGGCGAGGTCGTTCTCGGTGTAGCAGGCGCAACCGAACTCGGGGGTGTTGGTCTTGCCGGTGAACACGGCCCCTGCTGCGCGCAACTCGGCGGCCACGTCGGAGTCGGCGTCGGCGACGCGGTCGGAGTAGACGGCCGATCCGCCGGTGTAGGGCAGGCCCGCTACCGGATCCAGGTCCTTGATCGGGATGGGGACCCCCAGCAGCGGCGGGGGTTCGCCCGGCGTGTCGGACAGCACCTCGTCTTCCGCGTTCTGGGCCTGCTCGCGCGCGAATTCGCCCGTAACCGCAATAAAGGCGCCGAGCCGGTCGTCGAGACGCTCGATACGCGTGAGGTAGTGATCCGTGATCTCCACCGGGGAGAGCTCGCGGCGACGGACTGCTTCGGCCTGTTGGATCGCCGTCAGCTCGTGGATTTCGGCCATATCGACAGAGCGTAGTCCGCAACAGCCGGTGTGAGAAACGCGCGCCACGGGCAGGCTTATCGCGGTACTTCTCTAGAGAGCTGGGAAAGCACTGTCTTTCCCTGGAGCAACCCTGCGCACACGTGAGAACGCACCCCGAAACGGGGAAGAAAAGTGTGAGATTCGATGTACTAGGACTCGCATATGGATCGAACTACTCTTTCCAGCGTGGATTCGGCAACCTCAGTCAACGGCGCCGCGCAGCAGAGCCGCTCCGGATCGCCCTTCAGTACCGTCCGCACGACAGGTTCCAGTGGCGATCGCGGCGACCGCACCGCGTCTCGCGCGACCTACGGTGCGCTGACCTCGGCCTCGGGTCGGCGCTGGGTGCTGCGCGGCGGCGTCGCGGCCGCCGTCGGGGCACTCGGCGGCCTCCTCGCCCAGGACTGGCGGACCGGCGCCACGCTCGCAGCCGCGGTCCTGATCGCATTCATCGTCTACTCCTCCCGCCGCCACTCCGAGGTCCCGCGCTGGCGCAGGCCCTCGGCGGCGCAGCGCCGCACCGAGGCACAGCTGCGCGTGATGAGGCGCCTGGGCTATCGGGTGCTGCACGCCCGCGGCATCCCCGGCGGCAACGGCCAGATCGACCACTTCATCGTGGGTCGGCGCGGCGCCTTCGCCATCGACTCCGAGTCCTGGGACAAGCGGCTTCCGGTGCGCAACAAGCTGGAGAAGCTCTACCACGGCAAGTTCTCCAAGAACGAGCGCATCGACGAAGCGCTCGAGGAGGCGCGCTCGGCCGAGCAACTGATCAGCGAGCAGGTCGGGCGCGAGATCAACGTGCGCCCGTCCCTTGCCGTCTACGGCCCCACACTGCCGTGGGACAGCCACAACCTGCGCGGTGTCGACGTCATCTCCGGCACCAAGGTGCGCAAGTGGCTGCGTAGCGGCAACGCACGGCTGAGCGACGACGAGATCGCCGAGATCGCCGAGGCCGCCCGCAGAGTGCTGCCCGCCCGCTACTGAAGCACCGCCGACGCCGACCGGTTCGATTCGAGCCGCCCGCACCGCCCTTCCGCCCACCGTCCGCGAACGCGCCGGAACCCGCGGGTTCCGGCGCGTTCCGTCGTTCCGGGCCGAGTGCACGCGTCTCCACACGCCCGGACGTCTCATAATACGGACAACCGATCTCCGCAACCGAGACGTGTCGGGTCCCCAACGGGGCTACCATCGGAGGGGAACACATGTCGTCCACGCCCCTGGCGTCGATGGGAGCACCCCATGCCCGCGCTGCGCTCACGCACCGTCACCCACGGCAGGAACATGGCCGGCGCGCGCGCCCTCATGCGCGCGTCCGGCGTGGAACGTGAGGACTTCGGCAAGCCGATCGTCGCGATCGCCAACAGCTTCACGGAGTTCGTTCCGGGCCACGTGCACCTGCGCGAGGTCGCCGACGTCGTCGCCGGCGCCGTCCGCGAGGCCGGCGGGGTTCCGCGGGAGTTCAACAGCATCGCGGTGGACGACGGCATCGCCATGGGCCACGGCGGCATGCTCTATTCGCTGCCCAGCCGCGAGCTGATCGCCGACGCCCTGGAGTACATGGTCAACGCCCACTGCGCCGACGCGCTGGTGTGCGTGTCCAACTGCGACAAGATCACGCCGGGCATGCTGCTGGCGGCGATGCGGCTGAACGTGCCCACGGTCTTCGTCTCCGGCGGGCCGATGGAGGCCGGCAAGGCCACGGTGGTCAACGGCACCGCGGTCACCGAGCGCAAGCTGGACCTGATCGACGCGATGGTCGCCTCCGCCGACGACAGCGTCTCCGAGTCCGAGCTGGACACCCTGGAGGAGTCCGCCTGCCCCACCTGCGGGTCGTGCTCGGGCATGTTCACCGCCAACTCGATGAACTGCCTGACCGAGGCCATGGGCTTGGCTCTGCCGGGCAACGGCACGGTGCTCGCCACTCACACCTACCGCAAGCGCCTCTACGAGGACGCCGGCCGCAAGGTCGTCGAGGTCGCCCGCCGCTACTACGAGCAGGACGACTCCTCCGTGCTGCCGCTGTCGATCGCCTCGCCGGCGGCGTTCTCCAACGCCATGGCGCTGGACATCGCCATGGGCGGCTCCACCAACACGATTCTGCACCTGCTGGCCGCCGCCACCGAGGCGGGTGTGAAGTTCGGCCTGCCCGACATCGACGAACTCTCCCGCCAGGTGCCGTGCCTGTGCAAGGTGGCGCCGAACTCCGAGCAGTACCACATCGAGGACGTGCACCGAGCGGGCGGCATCCCCGCCATCCTGGGCGAGCTCGCCCGCGGCGGACTGCTGGACACCTCGGTGCCCACCGTCCACGGCTCCACCCTCGGCGAGTACCTGCAGCACTGGGACATCGCCCTCGACACCTGCGACGACGAGGCGCGCGACCTGTTCTACGCCGCGCCCGGGGGCAAGCGCACCACCAAGGCCTACTCCCAGGAGACCCGCTGGGAGACCCTCGACACCGACCGCGAGTCCGGCTGCGTCCGCGAGGTCGCCCACGCCTACACCGCCGACGGAGGGCTGGCGGTGCTCTACGGCAACCTCGCCCCCGACGGCGCCGTCGTCAAGACCGCCGGCGTCGAGGAGGAACTCCTCACCTTCACCGGGCCGGCGAAGGTGTTCGAGAGTCAGGAAGAGGCCGTCGACGGCATCCTCAACAAGCGGATCGAGCCCGGCGACGTGGTCGTCATCCGCTACGAGGGCCCCAAGGGCGGCCCGGGTATGCAGGAGATGCTCTACCCGACGAGCTTCCTCAAGGGCCGCGGTCTGGGCAAGGCCTGCGCGCTGATCACCGACGGCCGCTTCTCCGGCGGGACCTCGGGGCTGTCCATCGGCCACGCTTCGCCCGAGGCCGGCCAGGGCGGCGACATCGCACTGGTGCGCGACGGCGACACAGTGGTCATCGACATCCCCAACCGCACACTGATGCTGGACGTCGCGACCGACGAGCTGGACACCCGGCGCGAGCAGCTGCTCGCCGAGCTGGGCACGTTCCGCCCGCGCGACCGCGAACGGCCGGTCACCCAGGCGCTGCGCGCCTACGCGGCGATGGCCACCTCGGCCTCCACCGGCGCGGCACGCGACGTCAGCCAGATCGAACGCTAGAGGGGCGGAGGGCTCCGCCCGTCCGCGATGCCGTCAGGCGTCCTCCTGGTTTCCCTGGGGCCGGTGGTCCCGGAGGGGCCCACGCACGGCGGGCCGACGAAGGGACGGCGAGCGCGCTCGCGCGGGGCGCGCTGCGCCCCTTGCCGCGGGTTTCTGCGGTGGCGTCCCCGGGGCGCGGGCCCCGGGGACGCTCCTGCACGACAGGGGCTACCGCCCCGCCGGCCGCATCACCCGCCGCAGCAGCCTCCGCCGCAGCACCCGCCGGGGGCCGCGGGCGCCTCGGCCACACCCCCCACGGCGACGGTGGACAGCAGCTTGACGGTGTCGTCGTGCCCGCGGGAGCACGCGGCGGGCTCGGCGGACTCCGCCATCGGGCGGGATCGCTCGAACGTCTCGCCGCATTCGCGGCAGCGGAACTCATAGCGTGGCATGCGCACTAGGATAAGCGCCCGGCGGCGGGTGGGACCCGTCAGGCCCGCCGCCGGGCGCCCGCTCCGCCCACCGGGCGGATCGTCTGAGACCCCGTCGCCCGCGTCCGCCCCGAGGCGGCGGCACCGGGCGGCGGACCTGCCTCAGGCCGCCACGCGCGCCATGTACGGCGCCCACTGGGGGTCGCCGTGGTTCTCGCCGTTGATGAGCCGCCAGTGCAACCCGCGGGGGACGGTGGGTGTCACGTTCAGCTTCCACCCGAGCTCGTCCAGCAGCCGATCGGCCTTGCGGTGGTTGCACGTTTTGCAGGAGGCCACTACGTTCTCCCAGACGTGCGCACCGCCGCGGCTGCGGGGTATGACGTGGTCGATGGTCTCGGCCCGCTTCCCGCAGTAGGCGCAGTGGCTGCCGTCGCGCCTCATCAGGGCCACCCGCGTCAGAGGGACGCGGCGCCGGTAGGGCACCCTGATGTAGCGTCGGAGCCGGATGACCGAGGGCACCGACAGCGCCGTGGTGGCCGAGTGCAGTGCGGTGCCGCGGGCGTCGCCGTGCACCACTTCGGCCTTCTCCCGCAGCACGAGCAGGATCGCCCGGCGCAGCGGTAATGTCGTCAGTGGTTCGTAGCTCGCGTTGAGCAGCAGCACGTGGCGGTGTACTGTGTCGCCCTCCGTGCTGCGTGCGCTGTTCACAGCTGCTCCTCAGCCGCCGGAGCGAGCGGCCGTGTCTCATCCCCGGCAAGCCTGTCGGCCAGCCAGGAGGCCTCCTTGTCGACCGGCCGTATGACCGGTGGTGTTCGCGTTGCCACACGGACCTCCCGTGGGTGGTTCCCGCCGAGTAACGTCCCGCATTCAGTTTGCGTGGTCAGACCGCTCCGTCGCCACCCTAATTCTGCGCAGGCGACGAAAACCACCGGGTGATCCATGATCATCCGCGGGTGTCCGGCGACGTCCGAGGCGCGCCGCGCGCGGCCGATAGAGTTCTGGCCATGCCTGAACCCCGCTACCCCGCTGCCGAGCGCACCGGTTGCCAGGAGGACCTGTACGGCTACCGCGTCGCCGACCCCTACCGCTGGCTGGAGGACCCCCGCTCCCCGCACACCAAGGAATGGAGCGCCGCCCAGGACGCGCTGTTCAGCGCGCAGGCGGCGCGCTGGGGCGGGCGCGAGCGCTTCGCCGCCGACGTCCGGGAGCTGCTGGGAGCGGGGTTCGTCGGCGCGCCCAGCCGGCGGGGCGAGCTGTGCCTGTTCATGCGGCGCACGGGCGAGCAGGAGCACGGCGTCCTGTACGCGGCCGAACCGGGTCCCGACGGCACGCCCGTGGAACGCGCGCTGATCGACCCGACCGCGCTGGACCCCGGCGGCGACACCACGCTGGACTCCTGGCGCCCCGACCACGAGGGACGGCGGCTGGCCTATCAGCTCTCGGCGGGCGGAGACGAGGAGTCGCTGCTGCGGGTGCTGGACATCGCCACCGGCGAGATCGTGGACGGGCCCGTCGACCGGTGCCGCTACTCCCCGGTGGCCTGGCTGCCCGGCGGCGAGGCGTTCTACTACGTACGCCGCCTGCCGCCGGGCGAGGTCCCCGAAGGCGAGGAGCAGTACCACCGACGCGTCTACCTCCACCGGGTCGGCACGCCCACCGAGCAGGACGTGCTCGTCTTCGGCCAGGGCCGGGACATGACCGAGCACTACGGCCTCCAGGTCAGCCGGGACGGGCGCTGGCTGGTGCTGACGGCCGCCAAGGGCACGTCGGCGTGCAACGACGCCTGGATCGCCGACCTCGCCGAGAACGGCTGGGAACGCCCGCGCTTCGTCGGGGTCCAGGAGGGGGCCGACGCCGACGCGCTGCCGTCGGTGGGCCGCGACGGACGGCTGTACGTCTTCACCGATCGCGACGCACCGCGCGGGCGGCTGTGCGTGGCCGACCCGGACGCGCCCGGCCCCGACCACTGGCGCACCCTGGTGGCCTCCGACCCGGACGCGGTGATGATGGACTTCGCCGTTCTGGACGGGCCGGAACTGGACGAGGCCCGGCTGCTGGTCTCCTGGCGGCGGCACGCGATCAGCGAGGTCACCGTGCACAGCCTGGTGACCGGCGAACGACGCGGTGCGGTGGAGCTGCCGGGCCTGGGGTCGGTCGGCGGGCTCATGGTGCGGCCCGAGGGCGGCCACGAGGCCTGGTTCGGCTACAGCGACACGGCCTCGCCGCCGGCCGTCTACTCCTACGACGCGCGCACCGGCGGGGTGTCGCTGTGGGCCTCGGCGCCGGGCGCGCCCGAGGTGCCCGACGTGCGCACCGAGCAACTGGCGTTCACCTCGCGCGACGGCACACAGGTGCGCATGCTGGTGGTCTCCCCCGCCGGCGAGGTACGGCCGCGCCCGGCGATCCTCTACGGCTACGGCGGGTTCCGGATCTCCATGACGCCGGGCTACTCGGCGACCGCGCTGAGCTGGGTGCGCGCCGGCGGCGTCTACGCGGTGGCGAACCTGCGCGGCGGCCTTGAGGAGGGCGAGGACTGGCACCGGACGGGAATGCTCGGCGCCAAGCAGAACGTCTTCGACGACTGCGCCGCGGCGGCCGAGCACCTGATCGACAGCGGCCGCACGGCGCCGGACCGGCTTGCGGTGATGGGCGGCAGCAACGGCGGTCTGCTGGTGGGCGCGGCGATCACCCAGCGCCCCGACCTGTTCGCCGCGGCGGTGTGCTCGGCCCCGCTACTGGACATGGTGCGCTACGAGCGCTTCGGTCTGGGCGCCCTGTGGACGTGGGAGTACGGCAGCGCCGAGGTCCCCGAGGAGCTGGCCTGGCTCCTGGCCTACTCTCCCTACCACCGGGTGGCCGAGGGCACGGCGTATCCGGCGACGCTGTTCACCGTCTTCGACAACGACACCCGCGTCGATCCCCTGCATGCCCGCAAGATGTGCGCGGCCTTGCAGCACGCCACGAGCGTCCCGCTGGAGGACCGGCCCGTTCTGCTGCGTCGGGAGTCCGAGGTCGGCCACAGCTCGCGCGCGGTCTCGCGCACGGTCAGCCTCAGCGCCGACCAGTTGGCGTTCCTGGCCCACCACACGGGACTGGCGACCGCCGCGGAGTGACCGACGGCACCTCCGGCCGCACCGCCCCGACGGCGGTGCGGCCGGTGTCGGCCGATAGCGTGAGCAGACGGGCAGGCGCCCGGACGCGTCTTTCGGGAGGGTGGATCACCGTGGCGGAGGCCGCTACGCAGGCGGATGTGTCGCAGACGGCTGCAGAGGGGCCGCGTCGGCACGTGTTCCACGCACAGGTGCGCTTCGCCGACCTGGACCCGCTCAACCACGTCAACAACGTGCGGATGCTGACCTACCTCGAGGACGCCCGCATCGCCTTCCTGCGGCCGGACTTCGGGCCGGAGCGCCACGGGATGCTGGGCGGCCTGGTCGTGGCCCGCCACGAGATCGACTATCTGAAACCGATCCTCATGCGGCACGACCCGATCCGCGTGGAGACCTGGGTGACCGAGGTCCGCCACGCCAGCTTCCGGATCGCCTACGAGATCTGCGACGACGACAACGTCTACGCTCGCGCGGTCTCGGTCCTCGTCGGCTACGACACCGGGGACCAGTCCGTGCGCCGCCTCGACCAGGCCGAGCGCGACTACCTCAACGGCTTCCTGCTCCCGGAGAAGTAGGCGGCCCGCCCCGGGAGCACCGCCCGGGGCCACCGCGGCCTCGCCGCTGTAGGCGTGCCGCGCCTCGCGGCTGGCGCACGCTCCCGTCGCACCGACCGGCGCCCGCCGCCGGTTCACAGGCGACGGCGCCCGGCCTGAGGGGCGGGCCGCGGCACGCACCGATGGAGCGCTCGGCCCGGATCTGCGGACGCGGCCGCAGGCCCGCGCAGCACGAGCCGCGCGGCGCCCGAAACGTTCGACGCACCCCTCCTGCGGTTCCCCATGATGCCGGGCACGGCATGGCGCCGACCAACGGTTTCCGAAAGGTTTCGACAACTTTCCCCGCGCATCCGGATTGCCGGACGGGCACTTCCCACCGCCAGCGCGACACCCCGCCGCGCGAGCCGGGCGCGCGGCACGGAGGTCCGGCGCGAAAATCTGCTCAAGGAACTCCTGATCAACGGCCGAGTTTCCGAAAGGTTTCCGGAACATATTGACAACCCGGTGAACGCGGGCCAACACTGTCTGTCGCGAAACCGCATACACCCGTCGTCGATCAGAAGACCTACTGCGATCCGGCCCCGCGGTTTCGCCGCACGACGATCGGTCCTGCCGTTTCGTCGGAACCGGACGCATCGCGGCCGTCCTCTGGCCGCAGGCAGCCCTTCCGGGCTGTCGCCACCTGCCCCCACAGGCTCCGACAAGGAGGAAGCACCCATGGACGACCCCCGAGACCACGCGGTGAGCCGAAGGAGATTGATCGGCGGCGCCGGCGCATTGGCGCTGGCCGTGCCCGCGGGGATGGTGCCCGGCACCGCCAGCGCCGACACGACCATCACCTCCAACCAGACCGGCACCCACAACGGCTACTACTACTCGTTCTGGTCCGACGGCGGCGGGTCGGTCTCCATGACGCTGTCGTCCGGCGGGAGCTACCGGATGTCGTGGAGCGACACCGGGAACTTCGTCTGCGGCAAAGGCTGGAGCAACGGCGGACGCAGGAGGGTGAACTACTCGGGCAGCTTCAACCCCTCCGGCAACGGATACCTGTGCCTCTACGGATGGACGTCGGACCCGCTCGTGGAGTACTACATCGTCGACAACTGGGGCACCTACCGGCCCGACGGCGAGTACCAGGGCACCGTCAACAGCGACGGCGCCACCTACGACGTCTACCGGACGATGCGCTACGACGCGCCCTCCGTCGAAGGCACGGCGACCTTCCCCCAGTTCTGGAGCGTCCGCCAGTCGAGGAGGACGGGAGGCACCATCACCACCGGCAACCACTTCGACGGATGGGGCGGCCTCGGCATGAACCTGGGCAGCTTCAGCTACTACATGATTCTGGCGACCGAGGGATACCAGAGCAGCGGCAACTCCGACATCACGGTGAGCGGATGACCGCCGCCGTCCCCCTGAGGGCCGCCGGCTGACCGGCTTCTCCTCCACCCCCTGAAACACAGCACCTGTGGCGCGGCGGCCGCGGCCGCCGCGCCACACTGCCGCCTTGCGGCCCGTGCTCGGCCCGTCCCCCACTCCCCGCCCCTTCGGCGGTCAACAGTGATCACTACGCTGACCCGGTGGGGAACAGGCGTTGGGTCATCCTGTGTATCGCGGTCGTCTCCCAAGTGGCGAGTGTGGGGGCGCTCTTCGGGGTGCCGTTCGTGCTGCCCGAACTGCGGGAGGCCTACGGGCTGAGCACGGCACAGGCGGGGACGCTCGCCGGGCTTCCGGCCTTGGGGCTGCTGATGACGCTGTTCGGGTGGGGTGTGGTCATCGACCGCTACGGCGAGCGGTTCACGATGGCCTCCAGCCTGGCGCTGACCGCCGCCTGCCTCTGCCTGCTCGGTACCGCCGACGGGGTGATCGGCGCCGGGGCCGTGCTGGTGTGCGTGGGCGCCTCCGGCGGCCCGGTGAACGCCGCCGGCGGACGGCTGGTGATGACGTGGTTCCACGAGCGGCAGCGCGGGCTCGCCATGGGGATCCGGCAGATGGCTCAGCCCATGGGCATCGGCGGCGCGGCGGCCGTGATGCCGCTGGTGGCCGAGCGCTGGGGATTCGTGGCGGCGATGACGCTGCCCGCGACCCTGGCGGTGGTGATGGTGCCCCTGGTGCTGGTCTTCGCCCGCCCTCCGAGGGGAGCCGCCGGGGCCGGCGGCGCAGCGGACGACCGCCGGGAAGCGCCCCGATCCCAGGCCGACTCCGCCGCCGCACCCGCCGCGCACTCCCCCTACCGGCACGCCGCCATCTGGCGCGTGCACGGGGTCAGCATGCTGCTGGGTGTGCCGCAGGCCTCCCTCATGACGTACTCGCTGGTCTATCTCGTCGACCAGCACGGCTGGTCCGCCCCCGCCGCCGGCGCCGCGATCGCGGCTGTGCAGGTGCCCGGTGCCCTGAACCGCATGTTCCTGGGAGTGCTGTCCGACCGGCTCGGCAGCCGCCTGCGCCCGGTGCGCGTCATCGCGGTGCTGGCGGCGACGACGCTCGTGCTGCTCACCCTCTCCGCGGCAGTGGCGCCCGCCGCGTCCGTCCCGCTACTGCTGATCTGCCTCCTGCTGGCGATGAGCCACAACGGGCTCACCTTCACCGCCGCGGCCGAAACCGCCGGCATGGCCTGGGCGGGCCGCGCGATGGCCGCCCAGAACTCCCTGCAGGCCGTCAGCAACACGCTCACGCCTGTGCTGATGGGCCTGGTGATCACCTGGTTCGGCATCGACGCCGTCTACGCCGCAGCCGCCGCCTTCAGCACGGCCGCGGCAGCCGTGGTCTCAGCCGACATCCGCCGGCGGCGGGGGACCAAGCCAACGGCGCGGGTTTGACCACGGCTGTCGTTGTCGACGGTGCGATCGGCGCATTGTGGGCAGTGGACCGTGACAGGGGGATGCGAGTCGACTGCTCCGCGCCACCCGGGGTGCGTGGAGGACGGGGACAGGGATGCCGAGGTTCGACGGACGCGATGCTCCGGCTCGCGGCAGAGCCGGCGAGTGGTGGGACTGCAGGTTGTGCGCCCGGCCAAATCTCGAGGAGGTGTGCGGGTACTGCGGCAATCCGAAGGACGCCAACGCGTCGCTTCCGCCGCTCTCCCGCAAAAGACGCCGCGGCCGCACCGCACCGGGCGTCCGGGAGCCCTTCCGCGGGCGCGCGGGCCCGGCGCGGCCGACCCGTGGTGCCGCAGCCGCGCGCAGCAGGCGGGGCCTCCGGAACGGTGCCGCGGAGCCGCTGACCTAGCGGCCCCGGCTTACCGCGCGGATCACTCCCGGGGCGTCTGCACGCCCAGCTGGGTCTCGCCTCCCGGGGCTTCGTCGGGGGTGTTGACCATGCTGTGGGCCGCGTAGACGAGGTACTCCCACAGCTGGCGGTCCAGCGCCTCGGGAAGCTCCAGCTCGTCGACTGCGGCGCGCATGTGGCTCAGCCAGTGATCGCGCTCGCGCGAGCCCACGCGGAACGGAGAGTGGCGCATGCGCAACCGCGGATGGCCGCGCTGATCGCTGTAGGTGCGGGGGCCGCCCCAGTACTGCATGAGGAACAGGCGCAGCCGCTCCTCGGCGGGCCCGAGGTCCTCTTCGGGGTAGAGCGGCCGAAGGACGGGGTCGTCGGCCACGCCCTGGTAGAAGCGGTGGACGAGGCGGGTGAAGGTTTCCTCACCGCCTACGGCGTCATAGAACGTCTGGGGTTCTTCGCGCGGGGAAGTCATAGTCGGTGATCAGCCTATGCGGTGCCGATCGGCGACGCGAGCCCGCGTCCCGCCGCCTCCGGTCCCGGCGGTGCGGGCGGCGGGCTTTTCGGGTGCGGAACGCGGCTGCGCACCGCACCCGAAGAGCACCGATGCCGGAGGTTCGCCGAAGGGGCGTTACTGGCGGGTGAGCTTGCGGTGGGTCACCGCGTGCGGGCGCGCGGCGTCGGCGCCCAGCCGCTCGATCTTGTTCTTCTCGTAGGACTCGAAGTTGCCCTCGAACCAGAACCAGTCCGAGCCGCCCTCCCAGGCGAGGATGTGGGTGGCGACCCGGTCCAGGAACCAGCGGTCGTGGCTGGTGATCACGGCGCAGCCGGGGAAGTCCAGAAGCGCGTTCTCCAGCGAGCCCAGGGTGTCGACGTCGAGGTCGTTGGTGGGCTCGTCCAGCAGCAGCAGGTTGCCGCCCTGCTTGAGCGTCAGTGCCAGGTTGACGCGGTTGCGCTCACCTCCGGAGAGCACCCCGGCCGGCTTCTGCTGGTCGGAGCCCTTGAACCCGAACGCGGCCACGTAGGCGCGGCTGGGGATCTCGACCTTGCCGACCTGGATGAAGCTCTCGCCGTCGGAGATGACCTCCCAGACGTTCTTGTCCTTGGCGATGCGCGAGCGCGACTGGTCGACGTAGGAGATCCGGACGGTGTCGCCGACGTTGATGGACCCGGAGTCGGGCTCCTCCTCGCCGACGATCATCTTGAACAGCGTCGTCTTACCGACGCCGTTGGGGCCGATGACGCCGACGATGCCGTTGGGCGGCAGCGAGAAGTTCAGGTTCTCGATCAGTAGCCGGTCGTCGAAGCCCTTGGTGAGGCCGTTGACGTCGACCACGCTGTTGCCCAGGCGCGGGCCGGGCGGGATCTGGATCTCCTCGAAGTCCAGCTTGCGGGTGTTGGCGGCCTCGGCGGCCATCTCCTCGTAGCGCTGCAGGCGGGCGCGGCTCTTGGTCTGGCGGGCCTTGGCGTTGGAGCGCACCCACTCCAGCTCGTCGGAGAGGCGCTTCTGCCGCTTGACGTCCTTCTGGCCCTCGACCTTGAGCCGGGCGGACTTGGTGTCGAGGTAGGTGGTGTAGTTGCCCTCGTAGGGGTAGAGCTTGCCGCGGTCCAGCTCCAGGATCCAGGTCGCGACGTTGTCCAGGAAGTAGCGGTCGTGAGTGATCGCGATGACGGTCCCGGAGTAGCTCTCCAGGTAGGACTCCAACCACTGCACGCTTTCGGCGTCGAGGTGGTTGGTGGGCTCGTCCAGCAGCAGCAGATCGGGCTGCTCCAGCAGGAGGCGGCACAGCGCCACCCGGCGCTTCTCACCGCCCGAGAGGCTGCTGACCTCGGCTTCGGGCGGAGGGCACCGCAGCGCGTCCATGGCCTGGGCGAGCTGGCTGTCGAGCTCCCAGGCGTTGCGGTGGTCCAACTGCTCCTGGAGCCTGCCCATCTCGGCGAGCAGGTCGTCGGAGTAGTCCGTGGCCATCTTCTCGGCGATCTCGTTGAACTGCGCGAGCATGGCCTTGGTCTCGGCGACGCCGTCCTCGACGTTCTCCAAGACGGTCTTGTCGTCGTCGAGGTGGGGTTCCTGGGCGAGCAGTCCGACGCTGTAGCCGGGCATCAGCCGGGCCTCGCCGTTGGACGCCTGCTCGACGCCGGCCATGAGCTTCAACAGCGAGGACTTGCCTGCGCCGTTGGGCCCGACCACGCCGATCTTCGCCCCATAGATGAACTGCCCCGAGACATCGTCCAGCACGACCTTGTCGCCATGCGCCTTGCGCACGTTCTGCAAGCTAAAAATGAACTCCGGCATGCTTCCAGCCTAGGGCGTGGCGCATGCCGCTCGGACCAGTCGCGAAGCCCCGTCGACCGACCTCGCGATCCCGGCGAGCGCGGCGAATCCCCATGTGCCGGCTCCGACCGCCGCCGCGCGACGACGCCGCCCGGGAGGGCCTTCCGCCCGGCCCGGATCACGGGTCCTCCAGGGGCCAGACGGCTTGGAGGCTTTCGGACGGGTACCCGCGCCAGGCGAGGCCCGTGCGCAGGGCGCGATGGACCAGCGCGGCCATGGAGTAGTCGGGGTCGACTTCGTGCACGCGTTCCAGTGCGGCCTCGGCGAGTGCGGTGTCCTGCCGCGCCCAGGCGGACACCGCCAGCAGCGAACCGGGAGCGGGCCGGTAGGCGGGCTCGGCGTGGCGCAGCACGTGACGCCACAGCCGCTGGTGCGAAGGGGCGCGTTCCGGATCGATGAGGGTCCAGGCCTCGTCACGGACCCGGATACAGCCGAGGAGCACCCCCAGCCACGCGATGCGGCCGGGGTCCTCAGGCAGTTCGTCCCGTTCCGCGGCTGCGACGGCGTCGCGCACCGCCCGCGCGCCCTCGACGCGGAAGCGCGGCCCGTAGGCGTCGCGCCCGCGGGGCGGCCCGCTGCCGCGCAGGCGCGCGCCGCGCTCCTCGGCCGCGCGGGTGGCGGCGCGCATCAGCGCCCGCCGGGTTCCTCCTACGGGCGCGAGGTGGTCGCGGAGGGAGTCGCGGTTCGGCCAGGCGCGGAGCCCGTTGGCCACGGCCGTGGCCGCCACAGCCGAGACCGAGGGGTCGTAGGGGACCCCTTCGGGCGGGCAGCACCCCGGCGAGTCGCACACATAGGACCAGTACCGCCCGTCGGCTGCCCGGAGCGCCTCCCGGACGGCGATCCCCGCCCGCTCGGCGGCGCTGCGCACCGCGTCGACCTGCCGGGTGACTTCGGCCGCCGGCCCGTAGCCCACCGCGAGCGCGACGGAGCACTCCTCGTCCAGCAGCGCCGCGGCGAGGCGGTCGGCCGCGGCGTCGCAGTCGGTGTCGGCATCGGCGGGGGCGAGTTCGCGGCAGAAGGTGGCGTGCAGTCGCGGCGTGTCGCCGCGCAGCCCCAGCACCACGAGGGTGTCGCGCGGGTGGTAGCCGACGATGTAGGGGACGGCGGCGAGGATGTCGGAGGGGCCGCTGAGGGTGATCTGGACGGGGACCGGGGACGACTCTTTGTTCTGTGCCATGTACTCACGGTCGCCCCGGGGGCTGATCCGCGGCAACGCCGATTCGTGCCCTGTGGAGAAAGCGCATCCGGGCGCCGCCTCCCGAAGACCGGGCAGCCGACGCCAGGAGGGACCGGTGCCGCTCAGGCCAGGTGCACGATCGGCGACCGGCCGTGGGCGATCAGTCGCGCTCGCCGCTCTCCGGCGCCGTGACGCCGGTCGCCGAGGGCATCGCCTCCCGATCGGAATCCGGCTCCCCGCCGAGCTGGACCGGTATCGCCGGGCGTGCCACCACCGGAAGGCACACCCTGTCGCGCCCGGCCCCCTTGGCCCGGTAGAGCGCGAGATCGGCGGCCGCCAGCAGGCCCACCAGGTCCTCGCCGTGCACGCTCAGCACGGCCAGGCCCAACGAGACGGTGATGGCCACCTTCGTTCCGTCGGCCTTCATCTCCATCCGGCCCACGCGCAGGCGCAGCCGCTCGGCGATGCGGCAGGCCTCGGCCGTGTCCGCGCCGGGCAGCAGCACCACGAACTCCTCGCCCCCGAACCGCCCGACGACGTCGCCCGCGCGCAGCTGGCCGGTGAGGGTGGTGGCCACGCCCAGCAGCACGTGGTCGCCGAAGAGGTGGCCGTAGGTGTCGTTGACCGCCTTGAAGTGGTCGATGTCGACGATGAGAACCGCGGCCGACCGCCCCGCGCGGCGCGCCTGCACGATCTCGGCCCCGGCCTCGGCCTCCCAGGTGGCGGCGTTGAGCAAGCCGGTCTTGGGATCGGTGCGGGCGGCGGTCTGCAGCTGCTCGAACAGCAGGCTGCGCTGGAGCAGCAGCACCGGCGGCAGCACGACCGCCAGCAGCAGGGGCGACAGCCCGGTGACGATGGCGGCGGTGATCCCGGCGCACAGCTCGACGCCGTCGACGATGAGCGCCTCGCGGTCGAACAGCATCTTGCGCCAGGCGGCTCCCGTGGCACTCAGCGACACCGCCGCGGCCACGGCGAGGTTGTTGAGCACGGTGAAGACCGCGCAGCAGGCCAGGGCCAGCACTGCGCCCCGCGCTGAGGAGACCGCCGCCTCGGTGGCCTCCAGCGGCAGCGAAAGCCCGTCCGACCAGTCCCCCGCCACCACGCCGTGGAACAGCGCCGAGGCGGCGAACCCCGCGACGCCCACCGACGCGGCGTTGAAGACCCTGCGGTGCACCACGGCGCGCCGGATGCGGAACTGCAGCAGCAGGTACACCGGCACCGGTATCAGCAGCGAGTACAGCGGCGGCAGCATCAGCACGGTGGGCAGCCACCAGGCGCCCAGCAGATCGCGGGTCAGCCCGGAGGGCTTGCCCAGCCGGCGCATCGCCTCGACGCACAGCCCCGCACATGCCACCAGGGCGGCGAAGGTGGCCAGCTCCGCGCCCCGGATGGGGGTGAGGGACCCGGCGCCGACCGCCAGCAGCAGGGCGCCGCACACGACCGCGCCGATCAGCACGACCAGTCCCCGGGGCTGGGACAGCAGCGGCCAAGGGGACTGGCGACGACGCCATCGCCGCATGCGGCCCACCGCGCTCCGCTCGGCCACCGCCACGTGGATCTCCCCCGCTCGCATTCAGGGCGTCCAGCTCGGCACCGGGAAACCGCCGCCGCGAGGGCCGCAGGCGCATGCCCTCCAGCATCCGGTGCCGGTCACCGACCGCCCCACTTTGCATCACAGTCAGTGATATTTTAATCGCTAATTGTGCTGCCTTCAGCGGAACCGTCAGATTGCGGGGGCAGAAGCCGCCAGAGAGCCCCGCACAGGGGCGTTCTGCGATGTCACGGGCAAGCGGCGCAGCCGAGGCCGCGCAGCGGCCTTACCTCAGCTGCGCGTCCCCTGCGCCGTGGCCAGGGCGCGGGAGGACTCCGCGTAGGTGGCCAACTCCTGCTCGACCGGGGCGAGGATCCGCTGCTCGGCCAGCTCGCGGGCCCGCTGGTAACTGCGCTGCTCGACCAGCTCGCGTCTCTGCGCGGCCGAGACCTCGATCAGGCTGGCCGATCCGGTACCCATCAGCCAGCCCGCCACGGGCGTGGCCGCCGCCATCGCACCGGCGAAGCCGAGGAAGATCGGGGCGTCCACCACGGGCAGGCCGGTCAGGCCGCCGGCCAGCCAGCTGACCAGAACGGCGCCGAACCAGAGGACCCCGGCTCCGGCAAGCCCCAGGAGCACGTACTGCAGCACCTGCACCACCCGCCACCAGGTGGGGGTGTCCTCGGGAGAGGGCACCGAGGCCGTGACGGCGTCGCTCAACTCCTGTGGCAGCACGTCGAGCCCGCTGCGGGCGGCCGCGCGCACCCGGCGCGGCCAGGGAGCCGGCAGCGAGCCCGCGACCTGGCGGGCGACGTCCACGGCGGCCTTGTCGATGCCCGCTCCGTAGGCTTCGACGGGTGCCGCCGCCTCGGAGCTTGCTGCGAAACCGTCGCTGACAGCGCTCAGCGGGTCGCGGCGCAGCCGAGCCGCCCACCGGGCCACCGGCCAGCCCACGCGGCGCTCACCGCGCTGCTGGTAGGAGCTCTCGGCGGCGTCGGCGATGCCCGCCGCCCCGCCGGCTTCCACCAACCCCTCGACCAGGGCCGAACGCGCCTGGTCGGGCACGACCGCGCTGACCTCCGAGTCGCCGTGATAGCGCTCGAACCCCACCACGACGCGGTCGAGGTCGGCGACCAGCCGGTCGATCAGGGCCCTGCGCTCCGTGACGGTCTCGGCCAGCAGCGACCGCAGCGTGCCGATGCCCCGGCCGGTGATCGTGGAGGTGGTCACGATCCGCGGATGGACGCCCGACTCCGTCTCCAGCAGCCGGCGCAGGTCGGTCAGCAGCTCCTCCAGCTCCTCTGGGGCGACCCGGTCGACCTGGTTGAGCACGGCGACGGTGATCGCGCCGTGGCCGGTCATCTCGGCGAAGTAGCGGTGGTGCACGGCGGCGTCGGCGTACTTCTGCGGGTCCAGCACCCACACGAGCAGGTCGCAGGAGCCGATCAGCCGGTCGGCCTCAGCGGTGTGCTCGGACCGCACCGAGTCGTGGTCGGGCAGATCCAGCAGGATCAGCCCCGACAGCTCGGAGTCGCTCTTGTCGAGCTCGCTGGTACGCGAGTGGCGGTTGCGCCGCGGCACGCCCAGCCAACTGAGCAGCCCTTCCGCGCCTTCGTTGCCCCACACGCAGGCGTGGGCGTCGGAGGTGGTGGGGCGGGTGATGCCCACGCGCGAGAAGTCCAGCCCGCACAGGGAGTTGAACAGCGACGACTTGCCGCTGCCGGTACCGCCCGCCAGAGCGACCACGGTGTGCTCGCCCGAGAGTCGCAGCCGGGCCCCGGCATGGTTGAGCAGGTTCTGGGCCTGCTCGATGAGTTCGGGAGCGAAGTCGTCGGCTCCGATGCCCACGAGCGCCGAGACCGCGTCCAGCCGGGTGATCAGCTCCTCGCGGGTGACCGCGGGCATCGGCTCCCACTCGTCGGCCGTCGAGGTGAGATACCCGCCGTCGCCGGAGTCGGCGCCGAGCCATGCGGGGGGTGCCGGGTCCGCGGACGCCTGAGCCGCGCGGGGCTCTGCCGCCGGTTCCGCCGAGACGGGGGCCTGGGCCTCCGCCCAGCCGGAAGCGGGGGCGGAGGCCGTCCCGGTGTCCGCGCCCGAGGTCGGTTCGGCGGCGACTCCGGCGACTCCGGCGGCCGCGTCGGCGTGCTCGGCCCCCGACTCGCGCCGGGCCTTCGGCTCGGACTCGGCGGGGGCTCCCTCGGCCGGGTCCACCACGGGGATCGGTCCGGTCCGGCGCCCGGCGATCATGTTGGTCTCGTCGAGGTCGGCCAGGCTGCCCACCCAGTCCGCCAGGCGGTCGGGATCGTCGGGATCGCCTTCACCGGGGGCCCGGTCGGCGCCTTGAGGGCGGGCCGCCGAGGGCTCGGCGGACGCGGCGGTGCCGGCGGCGGACGCCGAGTGGCGACCGTGCGAGGTGCGCTCGGCGGCACCGGACGGTGCGGCACCGGATGCGGCGGCGGAGCCGCCTGCCTGCTCGTGGCGGGCCCGCCGCGGACCGGACTCGTCGGCCGACCGGCGCACGGGCCGCTTCGGCAGGGGTTCGCGCTCGGGCGGGTCCTGCGCGGCTCCCCCGCCCTGCTCGGCCGAGGATTCGGAGCCGGTCTCGGCGCCGCGCCCGTGCAGGTGCTCCGGGCCGACCTTGGGCACCGGCGCGGTGGGGGCGTCGTCCTGCGGCTCGCCGACGCCCTGCCCGTGATCGTCACCCGAGGGCCCCGCGGCCCCCGACTGCTGGTCGACGGCCCGGCGCAGCGCCGGGTAGGTGTCGGCGGGCGGCCCCACGGGGCGGTTCTGCGGCCAGGCGTCGTCGGCAGGAGGCGCCCAGCCGGCCCTGGTCTGTTCGGTATCGGGAACGACGTAGCCGTTCCACGGCTGGTCACCGCTGCGCGCATCCTGGCCGGAATCCGAGTCCGGGCCCCCCGAAGGGCGGCCCGCTCCCCGGTTCCCCGCCGCCTCCGGATCATCGTCCGCGTGAGCGGCGTTCCAATGAGTCGTCATCGCGCAATCTCGAGGTTGTACGTCGCTTGGTAGAGCTGGACGGCATCGGCCTCTTCGGGCAGTTTGATGGCGGCCAGCGTGTCGGTGAAGCGGGTGCGCTCCTCGTACAGCAGCGTTCCGATCCGCCGCCGCAGGTCATCACGTGCCCGGTTACTAATGTTACGCAGTGAATCGGCCCCGAACACCCCTCTGAGCAGCCGGTTCGGCGAGGGGCCGGATCTGTGCTCGGAACCGGCGCCCGCGGCGTCGTAGCCGAGCAGCTCCACGATCAGCACGAGGGTGAAGGCCTGCTTGTCGAAGCTGATCACACGCGCCACCGAGCGCTTGGTGGCGCCGTCGGCGGCGACCATCTCGCCGACCCGCTGCATCCACTCCTCCACCGTGGTGCCGACACGCTCGACGAAGGACTCGGGCAGCCGCCGCCCGCCGGCGCGCTCGACAACGGGCTCACCGCCGTGCACGGTCTCCCACTGGTCGGCGATCTTCTCGACGGCGCGTTCGGCCGAGGCCAGCACCAGCGACTCCAGGCTGTCGCGCACCGCGTGCTCCAGCCCGCGCACGCGCGACTCCTCGTCGTCGTCGCCGCGGGGCTTGCGCCGCCCGCGCGAGCGCATCATCCGCATCAGTTCGCCGCTGGCGGCGATGTCCTGCCAGCGCGCCAGCAGGTTGCCACGCATCAGCTCGCCGTCGCGCAGTGCGTCGTCGATCTCCGCGCCGGCGGCCTCGTAGGCCGACTTGACGGCCGACTCCAGCGTCTGGCGGGTCTCGACCTGGACCTCGACCTGTTTGGCGAGGTCGGGCACGCGGGTGCGGAAGCTGTCGATGACACCGATGAAGGTACGCAGCGACACCCTGTCGCGCTGGACCAGGTCGCCGGCGACGTCGGCCAGGTAGTCGCGGACGGGGTCGGCCACGTTGGAGGTGAACCGCTCCCCCGCGATCTGGTCGGTCTCGGGCACGAGGAAGCGGGTGGCGTCGCCGAGTCCGTTGGCCTCCAGCATCGCGCCGAAGTGCTGGACGAGCTGGTTGCGGCCGCGGTCGGGCACCCGCGAGAGCACGACGGCAAGCGAGGTTCCGCGGTCGCGGGCGACCCGCAGGAACTCCCATACGCGGGCGTCGGCGTAGCGGCGGCTGGTGGTGACGAAGACCCACAGGTCGGCGGCGTCGAGGAACTTGGACGCGAACTCGTGGTGGGCCGAGACCGCGGAGTCGACGTCGGGGGTGTCCAGCAGGGCCACGCCGCGGGGCATCGCCTCGCTGGGCGCCAGCACCAGCATGCCGTCCTTGCCGGGCATGGCCAGGCCGTGCTGGCGCACGCGCGGCAGGGTGGGCAGGAACGTCGCCTCGCTGAACCAGTCGACGTCGGCGGGGTTGCAGGCCAGCACCGGGCTGTTGGTGGTGGGGCGGCGCACTCCGGTGGTGGTGACCTGCTCGCCCACCAGGCTGTTGACCAGCGTGGACTTGCCTGCTCCGGTGGATCCGGCCACGGCGATCAGCAGCGGGGTGTCGGGGCGGCGCACGCGAGGGAGGACGTAGTCGTCGAGCTGGTGCAGGAGATCGGCGCGCGCGCTGACACCCTCGCTGGCACCGGGCAGCCCTTCGGCGAATTCGGTGGCGCGGATCCGGCTGCCCAGGTTCTCCAGGACCTTCTCGAAGCGGGCCTCGAACGTGTCGTCGCCGCGGCGCCGGGCCGCGGCGCGACCGTCGTTGTCGGTCGGGGCGCGTTCGTGGCGCCCGGAGGCGGATTCGGGCGCACCGGCCCCCTCGGCCGCAGGTCGGCCCGTGCCTGTGGCTTCCGGCATCGCAGACGGCCGGGACATAGCGCTCCCGCCCTCCTCATCGGTCGTCGCTGTCACAAGATGCGATTCCCCTCGGGTGGATCGCCGGCGGCGGTATCGGCGGAGGCGCTTCCGGCTCCCGGCTCAGCGCGCCCCATGTGCAGTATGTCAAGTTCACCGGCCACGTCGACCACTTCTCCGATCACGATCACGGCCGGAGGGCGCACTCCGGCGTCACGCACGGCGCCGCCGACGCCGGCGAGCGTGGTGCGCACGGTGCGCTGTGTGGGCATGGTGGCCTCCTGGACGAGCCCCACCGGAGTCTGGGGCGACCGTCCGTGCTCCATCAGGGCCGCGGCGATGGCCTCGATCCGCTCGACCGCCATCAGTGCCACGACGGTACCCCCTGAACGGGCCAGTGCGGGCCAGTCGACGGTGGAACGGGGGTCGCCCGGGGGGACGTGTCCGGAGACCACGTGCACGTCTTGGGCCACACCGCGGTGGGTGACGGGGATGCCGGCGACGGCGGGGGCCGAAAGCGCGCTGGTGATACCGGGGACGACGGTGACGGGGATCCCCGCCTGAGCACACGCCAGCGCCTCTTCGCCGCCGCGTCCGAACAGGAACGGGTCGCCGCCCTTGAGGCGGACCACGAACCGGCCGGCGCGCGCGTGTTCGACGAGTGTGCCGTTGATGTCGTCCTGAGTCATCGACCGCCCGTAGGGGATCTTCGCGGCGTCGACGATCTCGACGTCGGCGGGGAGCGACTCCAGGAGGGAGTTGGGCGCCAGCCGGTCGACCACGACCACGTCGGCCTGGGCGAGCAACTGCCGGCCGCGCACCGTGATCAGGCCGGGGTCGCCGGGGCCGCCGCCGACCAGAGCGACGCCGCGGTGGCGCTCGCGGCCGCGCCGGGCGTCGAGCGAGCCGTCGGCCAGGCCCTCGACGACGGCGTCGCGCAGCCCGGCGGCCCGGCGGGGGTCGCCGTTGGCCACCACGCCCACGGTCACGCCGGCCGCGCCGCCGGTCGCGGGGGTCCAGGCCGAGGACGCGTGGCGGTCGTCGGCGCGTACGCACCACACCCGCTCGGCCTCGGCCTCGGCGGCCACCGCGGCGTTGGTCTCGGCGGAGTCGGTGGCGGCGTGCACGAGCCAGAAGCGGCCCAACCGCTGCTCGGCGATGTCGCCCGAGCCGAATCCGCGCCGGTGCCAAGTGATGCGCCCCGCGTCGGCGAGGTCCTCCAGGGTCGCGGTGGCCTCGGGCGCCACGAGCGTGACCCGGGCCCCCGATTCCAGCAGGACGGGTACGCGCCGCTGCGCGACCCGGCCCCCGCCTACGACCAGGGCCTCGCGTCCGTCCATGCGCAGGCCGAGAAGATAGGTCACCGAGGCTGCCCTCCAGATCCGCGCCGTCTGTCCACGCCCCGCGGGGCGTTCGCCGATGCCCGCTCCCTGCCGAGGGGAACGGGCCGCACGGCGCGACCGCCCGTCGGCCACTCTGCCGAACGGGGGTCACGCTGCGGTTGCGTCGGCGACCGGCGCATCCGTTTCCGCTTGTTCACTCTAATAGGCGCAACCGAATCAGCCGCGCCCGGAGACTCCCGCTGAGTCGAACGTGGCCACATTGCGCAGCGCGCGAACCGATCCTTGCAGGAGCGGCAGCGCCAGCAGCGCTCCCGAGCCCTCGCCCAGCCGCATCTCCAGGTCGACCAGCGGGCGCAGTCCGATGTGGGACAGCACCGCGGCGTGGCCGGGCTCGGTGGAGCGGTGGCCGGCGAAGCAGGCGTTGAGGCACAGCGGCTGCATCGCCGCGGCTGCGAGCGCGGCGGCGCCGGCGATGACGCCGTCGAGAAGGACCGGCACGCGCATCGCGGCGGCGCCGAGGATGAACCCGCTCAGCGCGGCGTGCTCCAGACCGCCCACGGCCGCCAGCACACCCACGGGGTCGGACGGGTCGGTCTCGTTGGCGGCCAGTCCGCGCCGCACCACGTCGATCTTGTGCTCCAGCGCGGCGTCGTCGGCGCCGGTTCCGCGGCCTGTGACGTCGGCGGGGTCGGCACCGGTGAACACGGAGATGAGCGCGGAGGAGGGTGTCGTGTTGGCGATGCCCATGTCGCCGGTGATCAGGCAGCGGTTGCCGGCCGAGACCAGGTCGCGGGCGACCTCCACGCCGGCCTCGATGGCGTAGCCGGCCTGCGTGCGGCTCATCGCCGGCCCCTGGGTGAAGTCCGCGGTCCCCGGAGCGATCTTGCGCGGCAGCAGCCCCGGCACCGTGGGCAGGTCGTTCGCCACACCCACGTCGACGATGGTGACCTCGGCGCCGACCTGCTCGGCGAAGGCGTTGACCACGGCACCGCCGTCGAGGAAGTTGTGCACCATCTGCGTGGTGACCTCCTGGGGCCAGGAGGTCACGCCCTGGGCGTGCACGCCGTGGTCACCGGCGAAGATCGCCACCGCCGCGGGTTCGGGGATGGGCGGCGGGCACTCGCCGACCAGGCCCGACAGCCGGATGGAGACCTCTTCCAGCACGCCGAGGGAGCCCGGCGGCTTGGTCATGGCCGCCTGGCGCTCCTCGGCGTCGTTCAGGGCTCGCTGGTTCAGGGGGCCGATGGCCGCGATGGTCTCCTCCAACAGACTCGTGGCCGCTTCGCCGGGCAGGCCCCGGCGGCCGTAGTGCTCCCGGTGCACCGCCCAGTGCAGGGGACGCCCCTTCGCCCAGCCGCCCAAGGCGAGCTCGGGCTCGGGCGGGAAGTCGTCGACGTAGCCGATGCACAGGTACGCCACGACCTCCAGGTGCGGCGGCAGGTCCAGGGATCCGGCCAGCTCACGCTCCTCGAAGAAGCTGACCCAGCCCACGCCCAGGCCCTCGGCGCGCGCAGCGAGCCACATGTTCTCCACGGCCAGGGCGGTGGAGTAGGCGGCGGTCTGCGGTTGGGAGTGGCGGCCCAGGGTGTGGCGGCCGCCGCGGGTGGGATCGACGGTGACCACGATGTTGACCGGAGTGTCGAGGATGGCCTCGACCTTGAGCCCGGAGAACGCGCGGGCGCGAGCGCCGGGCAGCGCCCGGGCATAGGCGTCGCGCTGGGCGTGGACGAGCTTCTTCACGCGGGAGCGCACGTCCTCGTCCTGCACCACGATGAAGTCCCAGGGCTGGGAGTAGCCCACCGACGGTGCGCGGTGGCCGGCGTCGAGGACGCGGCGCAGCACTTCGTCGGGGACGGGGTCGGTGCGGAAGCCCATGCGCACGTCGCGGCGTTCGCGGATGGCGCGGTAGACGGCATCGCGCTCGGCCTCGCCGTAGGCGTGGGCGTCGGGCGCCGTGCCGCGGGCCGGCTCGTGCGCTGGGGCGGCCGGGGCCTGCTCGGGCGCCTGCCGGTGCGCGGGGGCTTCGGGGGCCTCGTTGCGCCGGCCGGCGCGGTCGTCGGAATGCTCCGGGAAGGAGGCTGCGGCGTGTGCGTTCACAGGTTCGTCGTCTTCGCTCGGGGTCGGTGGTCCGGTTGCGGAACCGTGCTCGGCAGGCGCCTCGGGCGCCGGCACGGTGCCGGACGCGGCGCTGTCGGCGGGTGCAGGGCCGGCGGGCTCGGCGGACCGGGAGGGCGGGGGGTACTGGGGGGCCATTGGGGCCGGGGGCCGACGGGGCTCGGCCCGGGGACGCTCGGAGGCGGGCGTGCTCTCGGCGACAGGGGCGCCGCTGCGCTCGCGCCCGTCGCCGCCCGTGGCCTGCGCGGAGTGCTGCGCCTCGGCGGAGTGCGCCGGCTCGGGGCCGCCGCTCTCCGGGCCGCTGCCGCCGGACCGCTGCTGTGCGGGGCCGACCGGGGCGACCGGATCGCGGTCGCCGACGGACTCGGCTTCCGGCTCCGGCTCGCCGGGGGCCTCCCGGCGGTGGTGGCGAGCTCGGACCGGGGCGGCCGAGTCGTCTCGCCCGGGCTCCTGCTCGGTGTGGCGGTCCTGCTCGGTGTGGCGGTCCTGCCCGGCCCCGCGGAAGGGGATCACGTTGGGCTGCTCCACCGACTCGCGGGTGCCGCCGTCGTGGCCGCGCCGGCCCTCGGCCGGGGTGTGGAAGGGGTTGGAGCGCTGCCCGGAGCGCTGACCCGACGCCGGGGCCGATGCGGCTCCTGTGCCGCGCCCGGTCTCGGGCAGGTCGTCGAGCAGCCCCTTGGACGCGGGCTCGTTCCCCTCGTCGGCGCCGCGGCGCCGTTCCTCACCGGTCATGTCGTCCCCCCAGGACGGGCCGGCGGAGCCGTCCGCCGGCGGTCGTCAGCACTGGACACACGCATCGCCATCCTCACAACGCCGCGGCGGCTCCCGCCGTGCAGCGGCGATCTCATCGCAACTCTGCCAGAGCACGCGTCAACCGGAGCGAGGTCTCCCGATCACGCACCGCCACCCGCAGCCAGTCGGGCCCCAGGCCGGGAAAGGTGTCTCCGCGGCGCACCGCGATCCCCGCCTCGCGCAACCGGTGCCGCAACGACTCCCCGCCGGCGGTGTGCACCAGCACGAAGGAGGCCGCCGCGTCGGGTGTCACGTGCAGACCGCAGTCGGCCAGGTCGGCGGCGAACTCGGCTCGCCGACCGGTGAGCCGGCGCGCCCATGCCTCGGCCTCGGCCAGCGCGCGCGGCTCGCAGCAGGCGGCGGTGGCCGCCAGGGCCGGCGTGGACACCGACCACAGCGGCTGGGCCCCGGCCAACTCCTCGACCGTGTCGGCACCGGCCAGCACGTAGCCTGCGCGCAGCCCGGCCAGACCCCAGGTCTTGGTCAGGCTGCGCAGCACCACCAGCCCGGGGAGATCGCCGCGGCCGGCCAGCGATTCGGCCTCGCCGGGGACGCAGTCGGCGAAGGCCTCGTCGACCACGAGGACGCGGCCCGGCCGGGCCAGGCGCTCCAGAGCGGCTGCGGGGTGCAGCACCGAGGTGGGGTTCGTGGGGTTGCCCACCATGACCAGGTCGGCCTCGGCCGGCACCGCCGCGGGGTCCAACGCGAAGTGCGGCGCATCCAGCACCACCCGCTCGACGGGATGGCCCGCCGCGCGCAGCGCCGCTTCAGGCTCGGTGAACTGGGGGTGGACCACCACCGCCCGCCGCGGCCGCAGGACCCGCGCCAAAAGCACGAACGCCTCGGCCGCCCCGGCCGTCAGCAGCACCTCGGCGGGATCGCGGCCGTGGCGGCGGGCCACCGCGTCGCGGGCCGGCGCCGGGTCGGGGTAGGCGGCGACGTCGGCGAGCGAGGCCGCGATGCGCTCCGCCAGCCACGGCGGCGGGGTGTCCGCGCGCACGTTGACGGCGAAGTCGAGCAGGTCGGGACCGGTCTCGGAGTCGCCGTGGTGGCGCAGGTCCGGGCCGTTCGCCCCCACCGCGGTGCGGTCGGGGGCCTCAGTGCCCATGGCCGTGCCCGTGGCCGTGGCCGTGGCCGTGCGCGGGATCGTCCGGATGGTGGTGGGGTGTCTGGGCGGCCCCGACCTTGTCCTCGAAGCCCGGCATCGCGATGCGGTACACGCAGGTGTCGCAGTTCATGCGGATGTCGCCGGCGCGAGCCTCGTCGTAGCGCTCGGCGATGACATCGGCCAGCCCGTCGCAGTCGCCGATGACCGGCGCGCAGCGGACGTCGAGTTCGGGGTGCTCCCCGGCGTACTCCAGGGCCTGGTCGGCGACGCGGTCGGGGAGCACGCCGGAGAACAGGAAGTAGGGCAGCACGACGATACGCTCCGCGCCCAGCAGGCGGATGCGTTCCAGCCCTTCGGGGACGCTGGGCCAGGCCAGCGAGATGAAGGCGGGCTCGACGAAGTCGGCTCCGCGCTCGGCCGCGTGCCCCTCCTGCAGCAGCCGCGCGACCTTGCACACTTCGGCGTTGGCGTCGGGATCGGTCGAACCGCGGCCCACAAGCAGCACCGCGGTGCGCGGGCGCTCGCCGGCGGACGTGTTCGCGTCGGCGCCGAGCACCTCCTCCAGCCGTTCGGCCAGCAGCCGCAGCACGGTGGGATGGGGGCCGAGCGGACGGCCGTAGGTGTAGTCGAAGCCGGTGTGGCGTTCCTTCTCACGGGCGAGGGCACCGGGGATGTCGCCCTTGGCGTGGCCGGCGGCGACCAGCATCAGCGGCAGCGCGACCATGCTCTGGTGGCCCTTGGCGTAGAGGTCGCCGACGGCATCGGTGAGCGGAGGCGGCGAGAGCTCGATGAAGCCCCCGGCGACCTCGCGGTCGGGGAGGCGGCGGCCCAGGCGCTCAACGAACGCCTCGAAGTCCGCTACGCCCTTGTCGTCGCGGGTTCCGTGTCCGACCAGCAGCAAAGGCGGTTGCATCCGATTCCTAACCGGTAAGTGGGGCGTTTCGGACCGGCTCTGGGGCAGCGCGGTCCGACTTCTCGGGTGGGGGAAGGGCCGCACAGCAGCGGCTGTGTGCGGAAAGACTCGGGGGGCGGGATCCGCCGGTGCCCGGCGCAGTCGGCGCGGCGCCCGGACGCGCGGGCCGCCGCCGCCTGTCAGCGGTGGCCGGCTCCTCCTCTCCTGATCGTCGGCGGGGCTTTTTCCGGAACGCGGATCCCTCGGCGCCCCTGCGGCGCGCGGCCGCCGGGGCGCGGCTCGTTCACTCGGGTACGGGACCGTACAGCAGAGCGTTCAGCGCCGCAGCGGCGACCGCCGATCCGCCCTTCTCCGAGACGTTGCTCACCTGCGGAAGCCCGCTCGCGCGCAGCTCGGCCTTGGATTCGGCGGCGCCGACGAAGCCCACCGGCAGGCCGACGACCAGCGCCGGCTCGACCTGGCGGGCGATGATCTCGGTGAGCGCGGTGGGCGCGCAGCCCACCACCCATACGGCGCCGGGGCCGACTTCGGAGTAGGCGCTGCGCACCGCGGCGGCGGAGCGGGTGATCCCTGTGGTGCGGGCCAGCCGCTCCGCGCGGGGATCGGTGATGTGGCACACGCAGTCCCTGGCGGTGATGCCCGCGGCCACCATGCCGACGTCGGTCACCACGGGGGCGCCGTCCTTCAGCCGTTCGGCGGCCTCCTTGACCGCCGTGTCGTCGATCACCAGATCGGTCGCGTAGTCCAGGTCGGCGCTGGAGTGGATGATGCGCTCGGCCACGGCACGGCTCAGCGGCGGCATCGCGCTCAGGTCGACCCGGGAGCGCAGGATGGCGAAGGATTCCGCCTCGATGGGGTGCACCCGCCGGTCCACGGTCGTTCCTCCCTCGGCTGGGATCAGTCGGCGCAGTCAGCGTGCCAGAACGTCGATCGCGTCGGCCGGGCACACCTCCACGCACTCCAGGCAGCCCGTGCACGTGTCGCCCAGCACGACCAGACTCCCGCCCTGCGGCCGCAGCGCGTGCTCCGGACAGGTCAGCAGACAGGCTCCGCAGGCCGTGCACGACGATGTCACAGCCACCGGCGCCGGAGTCCCGGCGGGGTCGTCCAAGGCGCCTCCTTCGCATCGGGCGCCGGTCCTGAGACCAGTGCCACCACAGCGTGTGCGGCGGCCTCCAGGCGCGGCGCCAGCCCAGCGTACACGGGGTTTCGGGCGCACCCACGGCAGCCCGTGCCCGATGTCCGCCTATTGCGGATCGGCTGTTCTCGCCGTACGTTCATTGGGCCGTGGTGTTCGGGAAGTCCGGTTCTAAACCGGCGCGGCCCTCGCCACTGTGAGCGGGAAGCCCAATGCCCCGACTGCCGCCGACGCGGCGGTCGGCAAGGCCACTGGGGGCGGCAGCGACGCCGCCCCTGGGAAGGCCGGCGGAGGGCGGCGACCCGTCAGCCAGGAGACCGGCCACGGCGTGACGACCGTCCACGAGGTGTTGGAAGTTGGGTCCCCCGACATGCATATCGCTGAAGGCTATTTGCCCTGGCAGCACGCAGCTGCCTGGACCGCCGTCGCGGCGCCTTTCGTCGCACACGGCGTCCGTTCGCTCACACAGGCCGTCCGCGCCGATCCCGACGCCAAGCTGCTGGTCGGCGCCGCCGGAGCATTCTGCTTCGTGCTGTCGGCGCTGAAGATCCCCTCGGTCAGCGGAAGCTGCTCCCACCCCACCGGAGCCGGCCTGGGCGCGGTGCTGTTCCGCCCTCCGGTGATGGCCGCGCTGGGCTCGATCACCCTGCTGTTCCAAGCGCTGCTGCTGGCCCACGGCGGGCTGACCTCGCTCGGCGCCAACGTGTTCTCCATGGCGGTGGTGGGCCCGTGGGTGGCCTACGGCGCCTACAAGCTCGTCCGTTCGGCCACCGCCTCTCTCGACGAGCAGACCTCGTTGGGCGGAGCGGTGTTCTGCGCCGCCGCGCTGGGCAGCCTGGCCACCTACACCGTGACCAGCGTCCAACTGGCCCTGGCCTTCCCCGACCCCGCGTCCGGGTTCTTCGGCTCCTTCGCGAAGTTCGCCGGGATCTTCTCGGTCACCCAGATCCCGCTGGCGATCATCGAGGGCCTGATCACCGTGGTGATCGTGCGGCTGCTGAGCCGGGTCAACCCCGATCAGCTGCGCCGGCTGGGCGTGCTGCGGCGCAACAGCGCCGCTCCGGCCGCCGGACAGGCCACCGACGCGAGCGAAGAGAAGGCGGGCTGAGACGTGCCGAAGACCTCGACCACCTGGCTGCTGATCGCCGCGGCCGCGCTGATCGCCGTGCTGCCCCTGCTCATCGGTTCGGGCAGCCACCTCGAAGAGCCCTTCGCCGGTGCCGACGCCCAGGCCAAGGAGACGGTCACCGAGATCGACGGCGGTTACGAGCCGTGGTTCGCCTCGATCTACGAACCCCCGTCCTCCGAAATCGAATCGGGCATCTTCGCGCTGCAGGCCGCGATCGGTGCCGGGATCATCGGCTACTACTTCGGTGTTGTCCGGACCCGCAACAAGCTCGGCGCCGCCCCGGCCCCGCCGTCCCCGGACGCCGAGAGCCCGACGTCGGCCGACCTGGGCGCGGGGGCCGAGCCTCCGGCGGCCGGCACCGCCGAAGCGGAGTCCGGCCCGGCCGAACGGTAGTAACCGCGTGCTGGCCATCGACGCCGCCGCCTACGCCAGCCCTTGGCGACGGGTCCACCCCGCCGTCAAGGGCGTCTTCTTCGGGGGACTGCTGGTGTGCGCGCTGGCCCTGCCCACCTGGCCGGCCGCGCCGCTGGTGGCGGCGGTCGCCCTCACTGCGGCCCTCGGGCCGGCACGGGTGTCGCCGCGGGCCTTCGCCCGTGCGGCCTGGGGGCCGCTGCTGTTCATCCTGACCGGCTCGCTGACGCTGCTGGTGACCGTCGGGGGCCCGCAGGGCGCGATCGCTTTCGACCCCGACGGGCCCGCCCGGGCCGCCGAGATCATCGGGCGGGCCGCGGCGGCGGTGTGCTGCCAGTTGCTGTTCGCCCTCACTACACCGCTGGCAGACCTGCTGCCGCGGCTGACCCGCATCGGGCTGCCCGCCGCCCTGGTGGAGACGGTGGCCCTGATCTACCGGATGCTGTTCGTGACCCTGGACAGCGCCCACCGCATCCAGACGGCCCAGGCGGGACGGCTGGGCTATAGCCACCGGCGCGCCTGGGTGCGCTCGGTCGGTGCGCTGGGCGCGGCGCTGTTCGTACGCTCCTACGACCGCGCGCAGCGGATGCAGCGCGGCTTGGAGTGCCGCGGCTACACCGGCGAACTGACCGTCCTCGTCGATGAGCTGTCCCTGCGGCCCGCCGCCGTGTCCGCCGCCGCCCTGCCTTCGGTGCTGGTGGCCGCGGCGACCGTGAGCTACATGTTTCTAGGAGCAGGCCTGTGACCACCGCCGCCGACGGCGACGCCACCGCCGCACCGCCCGCCGCGCTCGCCGGGCGCGGGCTCACGTTCGGCTACCCCGACACCGCGCCGGTCTTCACCGGGTTGGACGTGCGCATCGCCCAGGGCGGGGTGGTGGGTGTGCTCGGCCCCAACGGGGGCGGGAAGACGACTCTGCTGCGGCTGCTCTCCGGCAGCCTCACCCCCGACGCAGGCGAGATCTACGTCGGCGGCGAGCGGGTGCGGCGCGGCCGCCGTGCGCTCAACGAGCTGCGGCGCCGGGTGCAGCTGGTCTTCCAGGACCCCGACGACCAGCTGTTCTCCGCCAGCGTCAGCCAGGACGTCTCCTTCGGCCCGATGAACCTGGGGCTGGCCGCCGACGCCGCACGCGAGCGGGTGGCCTGGGCACTGGAGGCGCTGGAGATCACCGAGCTGGCGGAGCAGCCCACCCACCTCCTCTCCTACGGCCAGCGCAAGCGCGTGGTGCTGGCGGGAGCCCTGGCGATGCGGCCCTCGGTGCTGGTGCTGGACGAGCCCACCGCCGGCCTGGACCCCGAGGGGGTGGAGTCGCTGGTGGAGACGCTGGAGGGACTGCGCGCGGCGGGCACCACCCTGGTGGTCTCCACCCACGACGTGGACCTGGCCTACCGGTGGGCCGACACCGTACTGCTGCTGAACCGCGGCCTGCTCGCCGCCGGTGAGGCCCGCGAGGTGCTGGCCGACCCCGCCCTCCTCGCCGCCGCCCGCCTGCGTCCGGCCTGGGCGCCTGCGGCCGGGCGGGCGCTGCGCGCGGCGGGGCTCCTGGCCCCCGGCTCCCCTGACCCCGCCACCCCCGAGGAGGCGGCGCGGCTGCTGGGCGGGGCGGAGGGGTAGTTCGGCGCAGGCTGCGCGCCGCGCCTCGGACCCGATACCCGCCTCAACGCCAGGCACCCGCCGCAGCCCACCCGCGTGGGTTTCCCGGGCGGGAATGGGGCATCCCCCGACGGCTGGGCGGGCGGGGGTGCATCGTGCAAGGGAGGCCCCACGCCGGGTGGCGGGTCAGGACCGCCAGGTTCGCACCACGTGCAGCACGATCGCGACCACGGCGAGGAGTCCCCACGGCGGCAGTGCCTCGGGGGCGGACTCGGCCGCCCAGGCGGCGACGGCGATACCAAGCGTGCCCCACCCGGCGACCTTGAGCGTCCGTGCGCTGCGCGTGGCGGAGCCGGGCCGCTCATACTCTCCTTCTGCCTTCGGTGCGGTCTCCGATTCCATGCGCGTGGCCAGCGAGTCGGCGACCTCGGTGTCGAACTCCGGGCCGAGTTCGCGTCCGGCGGAGATCGCGGTGGCGATCTCGTCGCGCAGGTCGGTGGTGCGGGCGGGGGGTGTGGTGGCCATGGCGCTTCTCCTCCGACGGTGTTGCAGGCCGTGGCCGCCCGAGGGCGGAGCTCTCAGCGTAAGGGAGACGGCGGTTCCGGGCGGGGCTACGGCACGGTCTCCGCGGCACTGTTCCAGGTGTAGCCGCGCGGGGTGACGAACCTTCCGGCCACGGTGCGGCTGGCCGAACTGCCGACCAGGACCACGGTGTACATGTCGACGTCCTCGGCGCCGCCGTTCAGCATCGCCTCCAGCGTCGTCACCACGGCGCGCTCGTCGTCGCGGGCCGCGTTTCGGACATAGCCCACCGGGGTGTCGGGCGGGCGGTGCTCGCCGAGGATGCGCAGGGCCTCGGGCAGCTGCCACGCGCGGCGGCGGCTGCGCGGGTTGTAGAAGCACACGGTGAAGTCGCCTTCGGCTGCGGCGTGCAGGCGGCGCTCGATGGCTTCCCACGGTGTGTGCAGGTTCGACAGGGAGATGTAGGCGTGGTCGTGGCCCAACGGGGCGCCGAGCCGGTGCGCCGCGGCGACGGCCGCGGTGATTCCGGGCACGCCCACGACGTCGATGTCGTCGCCGGCGAAGTCCAGTGCAGGGCTGGCCATCGCGTAGACACCGGCGTCGCCCGAACCGATCAGCGCCACGGCCGCGCCCTGCTGCGCTTCGGCGACGGCGGTGCGGGCACGCTCCTCCTCCTGTCCCAAACCGCTGGCCACCACGCGGGTGCCCCGCCGCAGCAGGTCGCGCACCTGGTCCAGGTACTGGTCCAGACCCACCACGACCGAGGCGCGGTGCAGCTCGGCGAGGGCGCGCGGGGCCGTCAGGTCGCGGGCGCCGGGGCCCAGGCCGACCAGGGCGAGGCGGCCGCGGGGGTGCAGGCGCGCCACGGCCGCGGTGGCGTTGGCGGACTTGCGCTTGGCGACCGCCAGTTCGGCCCGGCGGCCGTCCTGTCCCGCGGCACGCAGGGCGGCGGCCTCGGCGACACTGGGGGTGCCGATCTCGGCGCGCACGACGTCGCTGGGGTTGGGCACCTCCACCTCCGCCAACTCGGCTGCGGGCAGGACCCGCACCTGCCAGCCGCGCTCCTCGGCCGCGCGCAGGATGCCCTCCTCGTCGGCCTTGACGTCCACGGTCGCCAGGGTCCGCACCGACTGCGGAGCCAGCCCCGCCTCGGCCAGTGCGGTGTCGATCAGCCCGCCGATCTCCTCGGCGGCGGCCCCGCGCGCCGATCCGACGCCCACCACCAGCGAGGGCGGGTGGTAGGTCACGGTCGGCACCTGCTGGTCGCCGGACCGCTGCACGGCACAGTCGGTGACACGCAGCAGCGCCGCCGCCGACTCCGGCGGCGTCTGGGCGGATGCGCCGGGCGCGAGCGGAGGCAGAGGCCAGACCTGGTCGTACTCCAGGCGCACCGGCCGCCCCGACAGCAGGGCCGCGCCGACGGGCGCCAGAGGCGCGGTGTCGGCAACGGTGAAGCCGAGGTCGGCGCCGTAGGAGTCGAGCGGCGCCGCCGATGCGGCGTCGCTGGCGGTCGTGATGACCGGAGCGGCCCCCAGGACGCCCGCGACCTCCGCAGCGAGGGCGTTGCCGCCGTGGTGGCCGCCCAGGACGGCGACGGCGTGCTGCAGCGCCTCGTCGACACAGACGACCGGCGGGTCGGCGTGCTTGTCGCCGAGCACCGGCGCCAGCGCGCGCACCGCGGCGCCCACGGCCAGGAAGGCCACCACGGCGCCGCATTCGGCGAAGGCGCTGCGCAGCTCCTCGCCCGCGCGCTCCCCGGTGAACGTGCGGACCCGGTCGGGCCAAGCCGACTGCAGGCGGTCGGCCGCGCTGCGGCCGCGCTCGGTCACGGCGATGACGCCGATGGCGCCGCTTTCGGACATCTGTGCCTTTCCGGTCGAGGGCATGGAGGGGATCGGGGATCAGGCGGATGGAGTGCGGGTGCCCCACAGGAGGGTCACCGGATTGGCGGCGGCCAGGCGCAGCGACCCGTTGGGCAGACCGGACAGCCGGGAGGCCTGCATCTGGGTGCCGTCGGGGGCGTAGCCGGCAGCGGCGAGCATGTCGTGCAGGGGCCGGACGCGGTCGAGTGAGGCGAGCGCGACGACGACGCGTTCGGGGCGCCGGGCCAGGACCGCGGAGGCGACGGCGTCGTCCCCACCGCCGATGAACGCGGCGTCGGGGGCCAGGCGCGCGGCGGCGGCGTCGAGGTTGGCGGCGGCCTCCCCCTGATGCACCTCGACCGCGACTCCGTGGGCGCGCGCGTTGGCGCGGATGCGCTCGCAGTCGTCGGGGGCGCGTTCGAAGGCGACTGCGCGGGCGCCGAATCTGGCGCACTCCACGGCGACCGATCCGCTGCCGGCGCCGACGTCCCATACGACGGTGCCGGGCCGGGGCGCCAGCCGGGCGAGCGCGAGCGCGCGGACCTCGGGCTTGGTGATCAGCGAGGCGCGGTGCTCGAAGGACTCCGCGGGCAGCGCCCAGTCCGGCGGCGCGCCCTGGTGGCCGGGCATCCAGGCCATGGCGGGGGCGAGGGCGCGGTCGGGATCCACGGCCAGCACCACGTTGGGGTCCGCCCACGTGCGCTGGGGCACCTCTTGGCCCGGAGCGAGGGTGACCACGTCTTCGTCGTCCGTGCCGAGCCGCTGGGCGACGTGCACCCGGCGTCCGGCGCGCAGCAGTTCGGGCAGGAACGCGTCGGGCCCCGCGCGTCCGGGCGCGGTGAGCACGGCGGCCTTGGGGTGGGCGAGCGCGGCGGCCAGTGCCCGCCGCACGCCGCGCCCGGAGTCGCTGCGCCCGTGTGCCGAGACCACCACGGCGTCGTCCCAGGGCAGGCCGATGCGGGCGAAGGCGGTGGCGACCGAGGTGGCGGCGGGCACCACCGCGGGGTCGGCGCCGCGGGTCCGCAGGCTGCGCAGGACGCCGAAGAAGCCGGGGTCGCCCGAGGCCAGCACCGCGGCGGGTCCGCCCGCCGCGACGACTGCGTCGAGGGCGGCCCCCAGGTCGCCGATGGGCACGCGCTCGGCACCGTCGGCGATGTGCCCGGCGGCGGCCTCCAGGTGGCGGGCGGCGCCGGCCACGCACACCGCCGCCGACAGCGCCGCGGCGGCCCGCCGCGGCAGGGGGCCGCCGTCCAGTCCGATGACGGTGATCATCCGCGCGGGTCCTCCAGCGCCAGCTTGAAGCCGGTGTGGGAGGCGACGAAACCGAGCCGGGTATAGAAGCGGTGCGCGTCGGCGCGGGCGGCGTCCGATGTCAGCTGCACCATGCGGCAGCCATGGGAGCGCGCCTGCTCGACCGCCCAGGCCAGCATGCGGCTGCCCAACCCGCGACCGCGTTCGGCGGCCGCCACCCGCACAGCCTCGACCTGCGCGCGCGTGCCGCCGCGGTGGGACATGCCGTCCAGGAAGGTCAGCTGCAGCGTGCCCACCACGGTGGTGCCGCCTACCGCCACGGCCAGCAGCGTCCGCGGGTCGGCGTCGATCCGGGCGAAGGCCTCGCGGTAGGGGGCGAGGTCGCCGGGCGTCTCGCGTTCGGCGCCGCGCACGTCGTCGGCGAGCAAGGCGACGAGCGCTTCGACGTCCTCGGCCCGTGCCCGGCGGATCTCGGTGTCGTCCATACCGGCCAAGCCTTCCAGAGCGGCGTCGGGCCCGACCGACCGGGCGGGGCCGGTGTGCTTCGCGCTCATGGGCGCTCCGGATAGGCGGCGACCACCCGCCGGCCCGTGAAGTCGACCATCGCCGCCTCCACGTCCAGGGCGCCTTCGCTGAAGCGGGTGAGCACCCCGGCGACGCGGCGGCACAGCTCGGCGCCCGCCGCCTCCAGCAGGCCCTCGCGCTCCCAGATCTCATAGGCGTGGCGGCCGGTGTTGGCGGCGTCGACCTCGGCGGCGGCGTCCTCTCCCCCGCCGACCCGTCGGGTGATCTCGCCCAGCAGCTCGGTGGAGACCTTGGAGCGGGTGTAGTGGGTCATCAGCACGCCCGAGGCGAGCTTGGTGAGCTTGCCCGCCATGCCGACGAACACCACGCGCCGCAGGCCGTACTCGAGTGCGCGGCGCAGCGCGGCGCCGGTGAAGTCGCCGACCTCGACGAAGCACACCTGCGGCAGGTCGGGATGGCGCAGTGTGGCGCCCTTCTCGGTGCGCCCGCCGGTGCACAGCACAAGCGTGTCCTCGCCCTGGGCCGCCATCACCGACACAGCCTGCTCGACGCTGGCGCGCCAGGAGGCGGTGGAGAAGGGCCGCACCACTCCGGTCGTGCCCAGGATGGAGATCCCGCCGATGATACCCAGCCTGGCGTTGGTGGTCTTGCGCGCCATCTTCTCGCCCTCGGGCACGCTGATCACCACCCGCAGGCCCCGGCTCTCGGTGTCGACCGCCTCGCCCACGGCCTGCTGGATCATCTGCGCGGGCACCGGGTTGATGGCGGGCCCGCCCAGCTCCAGTCCCAGGCCGGGGCGGGTGACCACGCCGACCCCGACGCCGCCGTCCAACTCGACGCCTGGCTCGCCCCGCCGTGTGACGGTGGCGGTGACGTGCGCGCCGTCGGTGACGTCGGGATCGTCGCCGGCGTCCTTGACCACCACCGCCTCGGCGCGGTCCGGCCCGACCAGCGCGCAGCGCTCGGTGGCGAAGGCCACGCGCTGCCCCGAAGGCAGCGCCACCTCGGCGACCTCCGCCGGGCGCCCGGTGGCCAGCGCCTCGGCGGCCGCCTTGGCGGCGGCCGAGGCGCACGTGCCTGTGGTCCAGCCGGTGCGCAGCGCCTTCTGCCGCACCTTCATGGTGCGCGGCAGGTCGGGTTCGCGCGGCTCCGGCTCCTCGTCTGCGCCGGGCGCGGGGCCTCCCTCGGCCTCGCGCCGGTCCCGCGGACTGTCGGTCACGTCCTCATGCTCCTCGGCGCGCCTCGCGCAGTTGCCGACGCGCCTCGCGGTCGGCCCGGCGGTGGGTGTGGAAGTGGCCGGGGTGGTACAGGTGCGACCGGGTACCCCCGGCGTTGAGAGCGGGCCCCACCAGCACCAGCGTGTGCTTCCACAGCCGGTGCTCCTTGACGGTGGCCTCCAGTTCGCCCAGCTCGCAGTGCACGATCAGCTCCTCGGGCCAGGTGGCCTGGTAGGCGATGATGCAGGGCGTCTCGGGCGCATAGCCGCCCTCGAGCAGCTCCTCCTGCAGCCGGCCCGAGCGCGCCGCCGAGAGGAACAGCGCCATGGTGGTGCCGTGCCGGGCGAACTCGCGGACCTCCTCGCCCTCGGGCATGGGGGTCTTGCCTCCCCCTAGCCGGGTCAGCACCACCGACTGGGCGACCTCGGGGACGGTGAGCTCGCGCTGGGCGATCGCGGCGACCGCACTGAAGGCCGAGACGCCCGGGATGATCTCGACCTCCAGCCCGAGGTCGGCGCAGACCTCCACCTGCTCCTGCACGGCACCCCACAACGCGGGGTCGCCGGAGTGGATGCGCGCGATGCGCAGGCCTTCCTCGGCGGCGCGGCGGTAGTAAGGCAGCACGCCTTCCATGGGCAGCTTGGCCGAGTCGACGACCTCGGCGCCGGGGCCGACGTGTTCGAGCACGTCCTCGTGCACCAGGCTGGCCGCCCAGATCACCACGTCGGCGGCGGCGATGGCGCGTACAGCGCGGACGGTGAGCAAATCCGCGGCGCCGGGACCGGCGCCGACGAACACGACGGCCCCGCTGCCGGCTCCGCTGTCGTGCTCACTGCTGTGCTGGCTGGCCATGCCGTTGCTCACTCACCTCTCGTGGTCGGGGCGCGCGGCGCGAAGTGCGCCGGCCGCCCGCGCTGTCGTGGTCGTGGTCGCTTCGTCCGCGGTCTCTACCGCCGGCGGCCCGCCCGAGGGGGCGGCCTCACAGCTTCCCGCCGCGCCCGGCTTCGCGGCGGGCGGGTGCGATGAGCGTGGACAGGTAGGGCAGGTCGGCGCCGTCGAGCTTGTCCAGCGGCGCGATCTCCTCGTCGTCCAGGCCCAACCGGGCGCCGTAGACGGAGTCCTCGCCGCGGCCCGACTCGCGCACGGCTTCGGCCACCTGCGGTGCGAATCGGCCGAACTTGTAGGCGACGACTGTGGCGTCGGAGTCCAGCGCCGAGCGCAGCCGCTCCACGCCGCCGGTGACGGGCAACAGGGTGAGGGGTTCGGAGCCCTCGGCCAGGACGCGGCCGGATCGCGCAGCCAGGTCCTGCATGGCGGTGACGCCGGGGATCGTCTCCACCTCGGTTTCAGGGGCCATCTCGCGCACGGTCTGCGCGAGGTAGGTGAAGGTCGAGTAGACGTTGGGATCGCCGATGGTGGCGAAGGCCACCGTGGCCTTCCCCTCCTCGAACCGGCGCAGCACGGCGCGGGCGGCCTCGTCCCAGGCGCGCACCCGGCGCTTGCTGAGGCCGTGCCGGTCGTTGAGCGCGAAGACGGCGCGCTCGATGCGGGAGCCGTCGACGTGGGCGCGCACGGTGGCCTCGGCGCGACCCGGCTCGTCACCGGCCAGCACCGGGACGATCACGGTGTCGGCCTCGCGCATGCGCCGCACCGCCTTGACCGTGACCAGTTCGGGGTCGCCCGGTCCGACGCCGACACCCACCAGCCGTCCGCCCGTGCCCATACCACCGCTTCCCTCGTCGACTGCGTTCTGCGCACCTCCGCCGCACGGCCGCGGGGGCGCGGCGCTGCGCTGTGGGGAGGTCTGGGTCAGCGTATCGGGACGGCGTGCGCTCACTCGCGGCCGGGCCCGGCCCGAGCCCGGCCGCGAGCAGGGGCTGCGGGCCTGAGCGGGCCGGGTACGGCCTACCATGGCCACTCGCCGCCCGGTCGGCAGCGGCGGCGAGTGACGTGAAGGAGAGTGGAGCGGCGTGCCCGTGATTCCGCGTGTGGTGATCGCGGCCCCTGCCTCAAGCAGCGGCAAGACGACGATCGCCACCGGCCTGATGGCGGCGCTGGCGGCCCGCGGCGACCGGGTCAGTGGGCACAAGGTGGGACCCGACTACATCGATCCCGGCTACCACGCGCTGGCCACCGGTCGACCGCCGCGCAACCTCGACCCGGTGCTGTGCGGCGAGGAGCGCGTGGCACCCCTGTTCCTGCACGGGGCCGCCGGCGCCGACATCGCCGTCGTGGAGGGGGTGATGGGCCTGTTCGACGGCGCCGCCGACTCCGCGGCACCCGCCGGACCGGGCGACCCCGGTTCCACCGCGCACGTTGCGGCGCTGCTCGGCGCGCCCGTCGTGCTGGTGGTCGACGCCTCCCGCAGCGCCCGCTCGGTGGCGGCCCTGGTGCACGGGTTCTGCACCTACGACCCGCGCGTGCGCATCGCGGGGGTGATCCTCAACCGCGTGGGGTCGCAGCGCCACGAGGACATCCTGCGCGCCGCTCTGGAGGACGCGGGCACCGAGGTGCTGGGCGTCGTCCGGCGCCGTGAGGAGGTGCACACGCCCGCGCGCCATCTGGGCCTGATCCCCGCCGCCGAGCGGGCGGGTGAGGCGCACCGAGCGGTGCGGGACCTGGGCGAGCTGGTGGCCCGGTTCTGCGACCTGGATGCGCTGCGCGCTGTCGCCCGCGCCGCCCCGCCCCTGGCCGCCGAGCCGTGGGACGCCGCCGCGGAGGCGCAGGAGTGGCGTATCCCTGCGCAGACGCCTCCGCCGCGCATCGCCGTCGCCGGAGGTCCCGCCTTCACCTTCGGCTACACCGAGCAGGAGGAGCTGCTGCGCGCCGGCGGCGCGGAGGTGCACGCCGTCGACCCGCTGCGCGAGGAGGCACTGCCGGAGGGGACGGACGCGCTGATCGTCGGCGGCGGGTTCCCCGAGGTGCACGCCGCCGAGCTTTCGGCCAACGCGGCGCTGCGCGGCGAGGTCGCCGCCCTGGCCGCGCGCGGAGCGCCGGTCGCCGCCGAGTGCGCCGGGCTGCTCTACCTGTGCCGCAGCCTCGACGGCGCACCGATGTGCGGTGTGCTGCCCGCCGACGCCGCGATGACCGGCTCGCTGACGCTGGGTTACCGATCCGCGGTCGCGGTCGGCGACACCCTGCTCGCCCGAGCGGGCACCCGAGTGCGCGGCCACGAGTTCCACCGCACCGCAGTCGAGCCGCGGTTCGGCGAGCGGCCGGCATGGCAGTGGAAAAGCGATGGAGGCGAGGGGTTCGCCTCTGACACCATCAGCGCTTCGTACCTGCACGTGCATTGGGCCGGTCTTCCCGCGATCGCGGGAAGGTTCCTGGGCGCGGTGCGTGCCTGCGCCGAGGGGGTGGCGAAGTGACCGGCGCGGTCGAGGCACCGATGATGCCGTCGGTGGTGCTGCAGACAGAGCGGCTGATGCTGCGCGCGCACACCCACGACGACATCGACGCCGTCTACCGCGGCGCCTCCGATCCCGGCGTTCAGCGCTGGCTGCCCATGCCGCGCCCGGGAGCGGACTACACGCGCGCCGACGCCGAGCAGTGGTGCCTGGTGGCAGCCCCCCAGGCCCGGGTGGGCGGCGACGGCCAGCAGTGGGCGGCGGTTGACGCCGTGACCGGCGCCTACCTGGGCTCGATCGGCCTCAACCGCACCATGTGGCGCGCCCGCTCCACCGAGGTCGGCTACTGGCTGTGCCCGCGGGCGCGCGGACGCGGCCTTGCCACCGAGGCCGTGGTGGCCGTGTCCCGGTGGGCGCTGCTCGACCTGGAGTTCGAGCGCGTGGAGCTGAAGGCCGCCACGGGCAACACGGCGTCGCGGCGCGTGGCCGAGAGGTCGGGGTTCACCTACGAGGGCACCGAACGCAACGCGATGCCGCTGCACGAGGGCCGCGCCGACCTGGCCGTCTACAGCCTCATCCCGGCCGACCTGCAGCAGGCGGGGGTGTAGGGGGCCGGTACCGGCGTAGAGGGTTGCCCCGTAGGAGCGTCGGGTGCCTCGCTGGAGACGGGGGCAGGGAGCCGCTCCACGCCGCACTGACCGGGACCGGGAGTAGAGGGTCAAGCGTCGGCGGGAAGGCGCCGACGCCGGGAGGTGGGGGCAGCGTCGGTCGGTGCTGCGAGCGGATGGTCGGGCACCCGTCGGAGCGGCGAAGGCGGTGGACATCCGGGGTCGGCGGTAGTCGGTTCCGCTGCCGTAGGGGCGGTTCGCGGTTCGCCACGGGCCGGCGCCGACGGTCTCCTCGATCGCCCTGCGCGTTTCCCGCGTTGATCTTGTACCTGCGGTCATTGTGAGCGATCACATGTGACTGTAGGTACAAGATCAACGCTGATGCGGGCGGTGCCGTGGGAACAACTCGGGCAAGTCGGGCCCCTGGCGGTCGGCAGGGCGCCCGGAGTGCATCCATGCACGCGGAATGCCGCTGGCGCCGGGCGCTGGGTCATTCGCCGGCAGCTCCGACTCCTGACCACCTCGGCCATCCGCCGCCCTCGCCGCCGATCGCCGGACGATCAGCCCTATGCCGACAGCACCGGCCAACGCCGACCCCAGACACCCGCCGTCCTCGCCGCCACCGCCGGGCGCCCAACCCCGCGCCCCGCAGCACCGGCCGTCGCCAACCCTCGCCAGCCGCCGCCCACCGACTTCGTTCAACCCCGCGTCCCGGCACCGTCGGCGTCCGCCACCGGTCGACGCCCGTGGTTCAGGTGCTCTGCGGCATCACCACTCGATGCCGCGCTGGCCCTTCTGCCCGGCGTCCATCGGGTGCTTGACCTTGGTCATCTCGGTGACGAGGTCGGCGGCCTCGCGAAGGCGCGGGTCCGCGTCGCGGCCGGTGATGATGACGTGCTGCTGCCCGCCGCGCTGCGTCAGGGTCTCGACGACGTCGTCGACGTCGACCCAGCCCCACTTCATCGGGTAGGTGAACTCGTCGAGGACGTAGAGCCGGTAGGTCTCGGCGGCCAGGTCGCGCTTGATCTGCGCCCAGCCCTCGGCGGCGTCGGCCGCGTGGTTCTCCTCGGTACCGGCGCGCTGGATCCACGACCAGCCCTCGCCCATCTTGTTCCAGTCGACCCGGCCGCCCTCGCCGGACTCGCCGAGCACGTTCAGCGCCCGCTCCTCGCCGATGCGCCACTTCGCCGACTTCACGAACTGGAAGACGCCGATGTCCCAGCCCTGGGCCCAGCCGCGAGTGGCCAGCCCGAACGCGGCCGTCGACTTCCCCTTTCCCGGCCCGGTGTGGACGATCAGCAGCGGGCGGTTGCGGCGCTGGCGTGTGGTCAGCCCGTCGTCGGGCACGTAGTCGGGTTGTCCCTGCGGCATGTGTGTCCCCTCGGTTCGTCGGGTGTGTCGGGATATCGGATCGGTACCGGGTGCCTCGCCGAAGGCGGTCGGGACACCTCGCGGGATCAGGTCGCCGGGGACGCTGCCTCCGGCGGGCGCGGCGTCCAGCGGGCGCGGCGCGGTCGCGGAGCCGCGGCGCGCGGTTCGGCTGCCTTCGGCGGCAGCCGTCCGGCGCTCACGCCGCGCTGCGGGTGGAGCGCACCAGGCCGCTCAACGCGTCGGCGCCCAACTCCTCCAGGCGCACCGCCTCGCCGCCCATTTCGGCGGCCAGGCGATCCGCAAGCCCCAGGCGCACCGGCCCGGACTCGCAGTCGACGACGATGCCGTGCACCCCCCGCGCGCCGATCCGCGCGCCGGCGCGCAGCGCCTGGTCCAGGCCGCCGCGCGTGGCGCGCCCGTCGGTCACGACCACGAGGAGCGGGCGGCGGCTGGGGTCGCGCAGCCGCTCGACGCGCAGCACCTCCGCCGAGCGCGCCAGGCCCGCGGCAAGCGGGGTGCGTCCGCCGGTGCGCAGTTCGTGCAGCCGCCGCGCACCGGCCTCGACCGAGGAGGTCGGCGGCAGCTCCACCTGGGCGCCGGTGCCGCGGAAGGTGATCAGTCCGACCTTGTCGCGCCGCTGGTAGGCGTCCTTCAGCAGGCTGAGCACCGCTCCTTTGACGGCGCGCATCCGCTCCCGCGCGGCCATGGAGCCGCTGGCGTCAACGCAGAACAGCACGAGGTTGCCCTCGCGTCCTTCGCGCACGGTTTCACGCAGGTCGCCCGACCGAACGAGGAGTCCGGGGCCGGAGCGGCCGCGGGCGCGCTGATAGGGCGCAGCCGCGCGCAGGGTGGCCGTCAGGTGCAGGCCCCGCACCGACGAGCGGGGCACGCGCGCACCCGACGTGCGGCCGTAGGGGGTCTCGGCGCGGGAGCGGCGGCCCGGTGCGCCTTCGCCGACGCCGCTGAGGCTGAACAGGCGGGGCTTGTAGGTCTCGCCCGCCTCGGCCTGGCGCCCCTGGCCGGGGTCCTGCGGTCGGGGCGGCGACTGCTCGTCGCCGGAGCCGCTGTCGTCCTCGGCGCGCTGCCCGGAACCGGCGGGCCGCTCGGGCCCGGCGGGGTCGTGCTCGCCGTCGCCGGCTTGGGGCTCGCCCTGTTCCGGCTCGCCGCCCGCGTCCCCGTCGGACGACTCCTCGGCCGGAGCGCTCGGATCGGGTCCCTCGGCCTCGGCTTCGCCGCCACCGCCGCCTCCGTCGTCCCCGCCTCCGGGGTCGTCGTCGGCGCCGCCGGGCTCACCCGGGTCTTTTGGGTCCGCATCACCCGCCTGGTCCAGCGCCTCCTGGAGCCGGTCCTCATCGAGGTCGGGGGCGTCGAACGGGTCGCGCCTGCGCCGGTGCGGCAGGGCGAGCCGGGCGGCGTCGCGCACGTCGTCGGCGGTGACCTCGCCGTGGTCGCGCCAAGCGGCCAAGGCCATGGCGGCCTGGGCGGTGACGATGTCGGCGCGCAGCCCGTCGACGTCGAAGGCCGCGCAGACGGCGGTGACCTGGCGCAGCGCGGAGTCGGTCAGCACCACGCCGGGCAGGCGCTTGCGGGCGGCACGAATGCGGCCGGCCAGCTCGGCCTCGTCGTCGGCGTAGCCCGCGGCGAAGCCCTCAGGGTCGGCCTCGAATGCGAGCCGGCGCCGCACCACGTCGGCGCGCAGCTGCGGGTCGCGGGTGGCGGCCACCTCCACGGTCAGGCCGAACCGGTCCAGCAGCTGCGGACGCAGCTCGCCCTCCTCGGGGTTCATCGTCCCCACGAGCAGGAACCGCGCGGCGTGGCGCACCGAGACGCCCTCGCGCTCGACGTGGGACGTGCCCATGGCGGCGGCGTCCAGCAGCAGGTCGACGAGGTGGTCGTGCAGCAGGTTGACCTCGTCGACGTACAGGACGCCGCGGTGGGCCTCGGCGAGCAGGCCGGGCTCGAAGGCCTTGACGCCCTCGGTCAGGGCCCGTTCGATGTCCAGCGAGCCCACCAGCCGGTCCTCGCTGGCGCCCACCGGCAGCTCCACCAGCCGCGCCGACCGCTCGGAGGGCACCGCGGAGTCGCTGTGGGGCCCGTCGGGGCACTGGGGGTCGGGGGCGGCGGGGTCGCAGGCGAACCGGCAGTCCTGGACGACGTCGAGGTCGGGCAGGAGCGACGCGAGCGCGCGCACCACGGTCGACTTGGCGGTGCCCTTTTCACCGCGCACCAGGACGCCGCCGACGTCCGGGGAGACGGCGTTGATCAGCAGCGCGAGTTTCAGGTCGTCCATACCGACGACCGCGCTGAAGGGATAGCGAGCTGGAGCGCTCACGCAGGTCAGTCCTTCCTCGGGAATCCACGCCCATAGGGGGTTTTGCCCGGTGCCGCGCAGTCTCCTGACTTCCAGATCACCGCTCGCCCGCCGCCTTCCCACCGGAGGACATCCGGCAGTGGCGCTCGTTGCGGGCCGCTCCCTGGCCACAGTGGCGGGACCGTCCCGGATTCGCACCGGGTTCCTGCGTGCTGGGGCGTGACCGCACGGCTGCGGCCGGGTGTCGCCCAGCGCCGGCACCGCCCACAAGAGTCTCATACCGCACCCGGAGCGCCCCCACCGCGTCGGCCCATGCGCACCGCACCCCGCGGCCTCGGCGAGATCCGCCCACCGCCGCGGCGGCGTTCCGGCGACGATCACCCTTGCACCGGCCGCCGCACCGGTGTGGGATGACCGTACTCGGCCACCAGGCCGCCGACCGGCCCCCGGGCCGGCGGACGGCTCCCACGACCCGGAGGGCTGTGCCGCAGATGAGCCACGACGACACCGCCGACCTGACCTACCGTCCGGCCCGCGAACTCGCGCGGATGCTGCGCACCCGGGAAGTCTCCGCCCGCGAGGTGGTGGGCGCCCACCTGGAGCGGATCGGGTCGGTGAACCCGCGGATCAACGCGGTGGTCACACTGTGCGGCGAACAGGCTCTGGACGAGGCGCACGCCGCCGACGAACTCGCGGCCTCCGGCGCAGACGTTCCGCCGCTGCACGGCCTGCCGGTCGCGCACAAGGACACCCACGAAACGGCGGGGGTGCGCACCACCTTCGGCTCGCCCGTGTTCGCCCACAACGTGCCCGACCGCGACGAACTCGTGGTGGCGCGGATGCGTGCGGCCGGGGCGATCACCATCGGCAAGACCAACACCCCCGAGTTCGCCGCCGGCTCCCACACCTTCAACCCGGTCTTCGGGCTCACGCGCAACCCCTACGACACCACGCGCTCGGCGGGCGGCAGCAGCGGCGGCGCGGCGGCCGCGCTGGCGGCGGGCCTGCACCCGCTGGCCGAGGGCTCGGACATGGGCGGCTCCCTGCGCAACCCCGCCTCCTTCAACAACGCGGTGGGGCTGCGGCCCTCGCCGGGGCGGGTGCCGCAGTATCCCGCACCGCTGGGCTGGTCGGCGCTGTCGGTGCAGGGGCCCATGGCCCGCGGCGTCGACGACGCCGCGCTGCTGCTGTCGGTGCTTGCCGGACCCGACCCGCGCAGCCCGCTCGCTCTGGACGACCCCGGCTCGGCGTTCGCCCCGCCGCTGGAGGCCGGCGTGCGCGGGCTGCGCCTGGCGTGGTCGCCGGACCTGGGCGGCTCGGCGCCCTGCGAACGGGCCGTGACCGACGCGCTGGCGCCGGCCCTGGACGTCTTCGCCGAACTGGGCTGCGAGGTCGCCGTGGACGCCCCCGACCTGTCCGGCGCCGACGACGTCTTCCGCACTCTGCGCGCCTGGCAGTTCGAGGCCACGCTGGGCCCTCTGCTGGACCGCGCGCGCGACCGGCTCAAGCCCAGCCTGGTCTGGAACATCGAGGAGGGACGCAAGCTCGCCGGCTCCGACGTGGCCCGCGCCGAACTGGAGCGCACCCGCATCTACCACCGGGTCCGGGAGTTCTTCGAGCGCTACGACGCGCTGCTGCTGCCGGTCAGCCAGGTGGTGCCGTTCGACGCCGACCTGGAGTACCCCTCCGGCATCGACGGGGCGGTGCAGCAGACCTACCTGGACTGGATGCGCTCCTGCTACCACATCACCGCGGCCGGCTGCCCGGCGCTGTCCGTGCCCGGCGGGTTCACCCCGGAGGGGCTGCCGGTGGGCCTGCAGATCGCCGGGCCGCACCGGGCCGACCGGCGGGTGCTGGAGATCGGCCGCGCGTTCGAAGAGGCGACAGGACACGGACGGCGCCGCCCGCAGCTGTGACCGCGCGGCGCTTCCCGACGCCCCTACCTCTCACCCCGATACAGAAAGCGCAGGTGCGACCACCGTGGCGGGCAACAGCGGCTTCCTACGGGTCCTGGGACGCGGCGACCTCCTCGCACTGGCGTTCGGCGCCATGATCGGGTTCGGCTGGATCGTGCTCACCGGCGAGTTCATCGACAGCGCCGGCACTCTGGGCGCGGCGCTGGCCTTCGTCATCGGCGGGACCATCGTCGCCCTGGTCGGGCTGACCTACGCCGAACTGACCTCGGCCCTGCCCCACGCCGGCGGCGAGCACCACTACGCCCTGCGGGCCCTGGGCGGGCGCGGCGCCTTCGTGGCCTCGTGGGCGATGGTGCTGGGCTATGTGTCGGTCGTGGCCTTCGAGGCGGTGGCGCTGCCCCACACCGTCGCCTACCTGGCGCCCGGCATGCAGGCGGGCTACCTGTGGACCGTCGCCGACTACGACGTTCACGCCACTTGGGTGGCGGTGGGTGTGGTCGGCGCCCTGGCGGTCACCGCGGTCAACTACGTCGGCATCAGGCCCGCCGCGGTCTTCCAGACCATCGCCGTCGCCTTCCTGCTGGCCGCGGGGGCGGTCCTGGTCACCGGCGCCTTCACCGGCGGTTCCGCGCAGAACATGGAACCGCTGTTCACCGGCGGGCTTCCAGGCGTCGTCACGGTCCTGGTCGCCGTGCCGTTCCTGTTCGTCGGCTTCGACGTGATCCCGCAGTCGGCCGACGAGGTCAAGCTGCCCATCCGGCAAGCGGGTGTGCTGCTGGTGGTCTCGGTCGCCTGCGCGACCGCCTGGTACACGATGATCATGCTGACGGTGGGCTCGGGGCTTCCCGCCGAGCGGCTACTGGAGTCCGAACTGGCCTCGGCCGATGCCATGGCGGCGCTGTGGGACAGCCAAGCCGTGGGCGACCTGCTGGTAATCGGCGGCATCGCGGGAATCATGACCAGCTGGAACGCATTCCTCATCGGCGGCAGCAGACTGCTCTACGCCATGGCCGTCTCGCGGATGGTCCCGGCCTGGTTCGGACGCCTGCACCCCCGTTTCCACACGCCGGCCAACGCGGTGCTGTTCATCGGGGCGCTCTCGGTGGTGGCGCCCCTGTTCGGCCGCCCGATGCTGGTGTGGCTGGTCGATGCCGGCGGCGTCAACATCGTCGTCGCCTATGTGACGGTGGTGCTGTGCTTCCTGGTGCTGCGCAAGCGCGAGCCGGGCATGACGCGGCCCTTCCGCGTCCCGGCCGGTACCGCTGTCGGCGCGCTTGCGCTCGTACTGTCGCTCGGGCTGGGCGTGCTGTACCTGCCGGGTATGCCCGCCGCTCTCATCTGGCCCTCCGAGTGGATCATCGTGGGCGCATGGTGGCTCGTGGGCGCGGTGTTCCTGTGGCGGCTTCCGCGGGTGGCTCCGGGCGGCGACGCGGAGAAGCGGCTCATCGCGGCCGTGCAGCGGCGGCGCGGAACCTGACGGCCGGATGCGGCCAGGTGCCGCACCGACGTCAGTCCCAGACGCGGGCCAGCAGCCACTCGCCCGAGGTGGAGTCGTGCCGGAGTTCGTAAACCCCCGACGCGACGGTCGATCCCGCCTCGACCCGCCAATGGGCGCGCTGGGGCAGATGCTCCTGGACCTCGGGAGACCAGTCGGAGCGCAGGGTGATCCAGTGGTCGACGATGTGGCGGACGTTGTAGACCCGCCTCTCCCATACGAAGCGCACCGGCCGCCCCTCGTGCTCGGTGACAGCGACCGGAACACCGTAGACGTGACCCACTGGCGACACTCCCCTCAGCTGCGGCCTCCCGCGGGAGGCTCCGGCCTGCGGGGAAGGACAGGCGGTGAATTCGAACGTATGTACTAATCGTAGCGGATCACCGACGCACGCGGAACCCGGACGAGCCACCGCCTGTCTAAAATCGGGAACACCCGCCCCAACCTCGACGAAGACCGGCCAACCGGCCCCGACACCCCTCTCCGAGGCGTCTGTACGCTATGACGCCCATTCCCCCTGGTCTAAGGAACTCAGCACTGTGACGGACAACGGGCACGAGCGCGCCAAACCCCTGCGCACCGGCGACCCTCATGAGCTCGGCGACTACAGCATCGAGGGCAGACTGGGGCGCGGCGGCATGGGCACCGTCTACCTGGCCCGCGACGCCGCCGACCGGCAGGTCGCCGTCAAGCTGATCCACCCCGACCTCACCGACGACCCCAATTTCCGCCGCCGCTTCGCGCGCGAAGTCGAGTCCGCCCGCAAGGTCGCGCGGTTCTCCACCGCCGGCGTGCTCGACGCCCGCCTCGACGGCGATCCGCTGCTCATCGTCTCCGAGTACGTCCCGGGACCCAATCTGGCCCAGGCCATCGCCGCCGACGGACCGATGCACGGCGGCACGCTGGAGAGCCTCGCCCTGGGGGTGGCGGCGGCGCTGACCGCCATCCACCGTGCGGGCGTCATCCACCGCGACCTCAAACCGGGCAACGTTCTGCTGTCGGCGGTGGGCCCCAAGGTGATCGACTTCGGCATCGCCCGGGCCATGGACGACGAGAGCGCGGTCACCCGCTCCAGTCAGCTGATGGGCACGCCCTCCTACCTGGCGCCCGAGCTGATCGCCGGCGGCGAGATCACCCCGGCCTCCGACATCTTCTCCTGGGGGTGCCTGGTCGCCTACGCCGGCACCGGCAAGGCGCCGTTCGACGCGCAGACGGTTCCGGCGGTGCTGCACCTGATCAGTTCCGGAGAGGCCGATCTGGAGGGGCTGGATCCGCAGCTGACCGACATGATCCGCAGCGCGCTGGAGAAGGACCCGCGCAACCGGCCCACCGCGCAGCAGCTGATGACCATGCTGGTCGGCCAGGAGGACCCGGCCGAGGCGGTCGTGGACAGCACGGTGGTCGAGTCCTGGACACCGCCCTCGACCGCCAAGGGCGCCGACGCCGCGGGCGCCGCCGCGGCGGGTGCGGTCGGCGGAGCCCTGGCCGGAGCAGCGGCGGCCGAGGCGGCCGACGGCGCGGAGCCCGGCGCCGGGACCGAAGGCGGCGACGGCGCAGCCGTTCCCGGCACCGACGAGATCCCGACGGGGCAGTCCCCGCAGGCACCGCCGGCCGATACCGGCGGAGGGGTACCGGGCACCCGGCCCTACACGCAGGCCACGCGGCCTGAAGCGGAACGCCCTCCATCGGCTCCGCAGGCGCCCTATGGGCACGGCGCCGCCCCGAGCGCTCCCGGGCCCTCCGGCCCGTCCGGTCCGTCCGCTCCGCAGGGGCAGCAGCATCCCCACGGTGCCCAGCCGGGCGCAGACGCGGGCTACGCGCCGCCGGGCGGCTTCCCCCCGCCCGCTCCCCAGCAGCCCTACGGGCACCCGTCCGGCCCGCAGCAGCAGTACGGGCGGCCGGGCCCGTATGCGCCGTACGGGCCTTCAGGACCGCAGGCACCGTATGGACCGGGCCCTCAACCCGGCCACCAGCCGCCGCCCTACGGCCCGGGGTCAGGCCCGCAGCAGCCGCCCTACGGTCCGGGACCGACGTCGTCGCCGCCGTTCGGGCAGCCGGCTGCGGGCTACGGCGGCCCCGGTGCGCACGATGGGCCGGGCGGTGCCTCGCCCGGAGGCCCCGCGCCCGGCAAGCGCCGACGGACCGGCCTGCTGCTGGGCGCCGGAGCCGCGGTTCTGCTGCTGGTGGTCGGGGGTGTGATCGGCTCCGTGATGCTGCTCGGCGGCGGGCCGCCCGAGGGGACGCTCGTCTACCAGGACGACTTCGCCGACGGCGGCTGGGACGTCGACGAATACGACCCCGAGGACGAATACCTGGAGCGGGCCTACCACCCGGACCACGGGCAGATCCTGCGCGTCGCGGAGTCCAACAGCTTCGACGGCAGCATCGGCGACACCCCTCCATACGAGGGCGAGTACCCCGAGGCCGCCCGCGTCGAGGCCGACGTCGAGGTACTCGCCGGCCCTGCGTACAGCGAGTTCGGCGTCTGGTGCCACCTCCAGCAGGCCGACGACGCCGACGAGAGCACCTCCTATGAGGCGCTGGTGCGTTTCGACGGCGGCGGCGCGGAGCTGCGGCGCGACGGCGGCCCCGCCGGTGAGGCGGCCCTTGCCACCGCCGACAGCGTCGACGGGTTCGCCCCGCAGCCGGAGGGGGCCTCCCCCTTGGAGAGCGGCGGCGACAAGGACCCCGTCCTCAACACGGTGACGCTGACCTGCGAGCCCGACAAGGACGCCGGGACCATGGACCTCAACCTGTGGGTCAACGGCGAGCACGTGCTGGAGGCCCTCGACCCCGACCTGCTGCCCGACGACGCGACCGAAGAGCAGCCGCGCAGGACGGGGCTCAGGCTCAAGCGGACCGGCAGCGAAGACGACACGCCGATGGTCGCGTTCCACCGCTTCGAGCTGCAGCGCCTGGGCGGGCCCCAGACCGGCGGCACCGCGGGCGAGGGCTCCTGACCAGTCGGCGCGCAGTATGGCGGGTGGTGACGGCCATGCAGCACCCGCGCTTCGGCGAGCGGCCCGCCGCCATGGACGGTGCCCAGGTGCGCCGCGCTCGCCGCAGCAACCTCTCGGGCTCCCGGCGCCGCGGATTCCCCGGGGGCCCGCATTCGCCGGGTGGCAGGCCGGGGCCGCCCGCCTGGAGACGTTTCGGCCGCGCAGCCCTAGCCTGGTCGTGTGCGGGCCCGCAGCACCGGCGCACGCACCCCCTTGACGCAGTACGGAGAGAGGTCAGCATGCGCGCCATCGTCATCGAAGAGCAGGGCGGCCCCGAGGTCATGCGCTTCACCCACACCGAGGCTCCGGAGCCGGGGCCCGGCGAGGTGCTGATCGACGTCGAAGCCCGCGGCATCAACTTCATCGACATCTACCAGCGCAGCGGCGCCTACGCGGTATCCACCCCCTTCACTCCCGGTGTGGAAGCCGCCGGCAGCGTCGCCGCGGTCGGGTCCGGCGTCACCGAGTTCGCCGTCGGCACACGGGTGGCCTGGGCCATGGCGCCCGGCGGCTACGCCGACCAGGCGGTGGTGCCGGCTCAGCGGGTGGTGCCCGTGCCCGACGGCGTCACCGCCGAGCAGGCCGCCGCCGTGCTGCTGCAGGGCATGACCGCTCACTATCTGACCCACTCCACCCACGCGGTCCAGCCGGGCGAGACCGTGCTGGTGCACGCCGCCGCGGGCGGCACCGGGCTGCTGCTGGTCCAAATGGCCAAAGCGCGCGGCGCCACGGTCATCGGCACCGCCTCCACCGAAAAGAAGCAGACGCTGGCCCGCGAGGCGGGAGCCGACCACATCATCGACTACACCAGCACCGATGTGGCCTCGGCTGTGCGCGAGGTGACCGGCGGCACGGGTGTGGCTGTCGTCTACGACGGCGTGGGCGCCGACACCTTCGAGACGAGCCTGGAATCGCTGCGCGTGCGCGGCGTGCTCGCGCTGTTCGGGCAGGCCAGCGGCGCTGTGCCGCCCGTGGACCCGCAGCGGTTGAACAGCGCCGGGTCGGTGTTTCTCACCCGGCCGTCCCTGGCGCACTACGTGTCCTCGCGCTCGGAGCTGCTGGAGCGCTCCGCGGACGTGTTCGGGCTGGTGGAAACCGGGCGGCTGAAGGTGCGCATCGGCGGTCGCTACGGGCTGGCCGAGGCGGCACGCGCCCACGAGGACCTGGCGGCCCGGCGCACCACCGGCAAGCTGCTGCTGACCTGAGGCGCGTCGCCCCCGGATGCGATGCGGGGCCGGCGGGGCGGCCGCCCCGCCGGCCCGTGTGATTACCGGCCCTGGCTCTCGTCCTCGCGCCCGCGCTGCCCGGGCACCTGCTGACCGGTGCCGGCCGCGGCGCCCGCCGCGGCCTCGGCCTCCTGGCGGGCGCTGGCCACCGCCTCCGCGGCGATCTCGGCGGCGTGGTCGGCGGCCTCGGTCGCCGATTCGTGAGGCCGACCGGAGGTCAGCTGAGCCGGGGACTCCTCTCCCGCCTGTTCTCCCGCCTGCTCGCCGGACTCCTCGGGGCCCTCCTGGCCGGAGCCGGTGGACCCGGTGGGCGCGGCGGCGCCGGTGTCGGCGAACGCCTTGCTGACGTTCTGCACCGCCTGGCTGAGTTCGCCGGGGATGACCCAGAAGGTGTTGCCCTCGCCGTTGGCCAGGCTCGGCAGCATCTCCAGGTACTTGTAGGCGAGCAGCTTGGGGTCGGCGTTGTTGGCGTGCACCGCCTGGAAGACGCGCTCGATCGCCTGGGCCTCGCCGTCGGCCCGCAGGATGCGCGCCTGCTGGTCGCCCTGGGCCTCGAGGATGGCCTGCTGGCGCGCGCCCTCGGCGGTGAGGATGCGCTGCTGGCGCTCGCCTTCGGCGTGCAGCACGACGGCGCGCTTGTCGCGCTCGGCGCGCATCTGCTTCTCCATCGCCTCCTTGATGGAGGGCGGCGGGTCGATGGCCTTTATCTCGACCCGGTTCACCCGGATCCCCCATTTGCCCGTCGCTTCGTCGAGAACACCCCGAAGCATGGAGTTGATCTCCTCGCGGGAGGTCAGCGTGCGCTCCAGGTCCATGCCGCCGATGACGTTGCGCAGCGTGGTCACGGTGAGCTGGTCGATCGCCGCAAGGTAGTTGGCGACCTCGTAAGCCGCGGCCCGCGGCTCGGTGATCTGGTAGTAGAGCACGGTGTCGATGTTGACGACGAGGTTGTCCTCGGTGATCACCGGTTGCGGCTTGGAAGAGAAGACCTGCTCACGCAGGTCGTACTTGGTGTTGACGCGGTCGACGACCGGGATGATGAAGTTCAGTCCCGGCTTGAGGGTGCGCTGGAAGCGGCCGAACCGCTCGATGTTGTAGGCGCGGGCCTGCGGCACGATCCGCACGGTGGAAACGACAGCGAGTACGACCAGGACAGCGATGACGATGAAGAGGATGTCGATCCCCATGGCTACCTCCCGGAGGCCGAGCGGATGACGGAGGAAGGCGTGCTGCTGCGCGGCCCGCTCACGGCAGCGCCTCCCTGGGATAGACGACGGCCGTGGCGCCGTCGATCTCCATGACGTCGACCCGTGTTCCCGGCGGGATCACGGTGTCCTCGTCGATGCAGCGGGCCGACCACTCCTCGCCGTGGAGCTTGACGCGGCCCTGCTCGCCGGTGACCTCGTCGACGACCACGGCCGACTGACCCACGAGGCCGTCGGTTCCCGACCGCAGCGGCGGCGGCTGGCGCAGGTGCCTCTTGGCGATCGGGCGCACCACCACCAGCCCGGCGAGCGAAGCGACGGTGAAGATGAGAACCTGCGCCACAAAGCCCATGCCCACGGCGCCGGCTACGCCGGCGATCAGCGCCGCCGCGGCGAGCAGACCCAGTGCCAGGGTGAGCGTGAAGACCTCGGCGACGCCCAAGGCGGCGGCCGCGATCAGCCAGAGGGCCCATATCGGCATCGTTACCGACCTCCCGTCCGGACGCGGCTTGGTCTAAAACTACCCCCTAGAAGTGAGCAACCACATCGGCGCACGGCACATTCCAGACACGGAAGGGTCGTGCGGGGCGCGCCCTGCCGCGCCGCCCGCACCCGGCGCGTGCCGGCGGGCGCGACAGGACGCGGATCAGTCCTCGTCCTCGAGGTCTCCCTCCAAGGCGAGGTAGGTCTCACGCAGCCGATCGAGCGTCTCGGGGTCGGGGTTCTCCCACAGCTCGCGGTCGGCGGCCTCCAGCAGCCGCTCGGTCATGCCGCGCAGCGCCCACGGGTTGGACTGCTCCAGGAACTCGCGGTTCTCGGGGTCGAACACGTAGCTCTCGGCGAGCTTGGCGTACATCCAGTCGTCGACGACCCCGGCTGTGGCGTCGTAGCCGAACAGGTAGTCGACGGTGGCGGCGAGCTCGAAGGCGCCCTTGTAGCCGTGCCGGCGCATCGCGGCGATCCAGCGGGGGTTGACCACACGGGCCCGGAAGACGCGGCGGGTCTCCTCGCCCAGAGTGCGGGTCTTGACCTGGTCGGGCACCGCGGAGTCGCCGACGTAGGCAGCGGGGTTGCTGCCGGTCAGCCGGCGGACCATGGCGACCATGCCGCCGTGGTACTGGAAGTAGTCGTCGGAGTCGACGATGTCGTGCTCGCGGGTGTCCTGGTTCTTGGCGGCCACCGCGATCCGCCGGAAGGAGGCCTCCATGTCCGTGCGCGCCTCGCGGCCGTCGAGTCCGCGGCCGTAGGCGTAGCCGCCCCAGACCGCGTAGACCTCGGCGAGGTCGGCGTCGTCGCGCCAGTTGCGGGCGTCGATCAGCGGCAGCAGACCGGCGCCGTAGGCGCCAGGGCGCGATCCGAAGATGCGGGTGGTGGCGCGCCGCCAGTCGCCGTGGTCGGCGTGGTCGGCCAGCGCGTGGGCGCGCGGGAAATTGCTCTCCGCAGGTTCGTCGAGTTCGGTGACCGCCTTGATCGCGTCGTCGACCATGCCGATGACGTGCGGGAAGGCGTCGCGGAAGAACCCGGAGATGCGCATGGTGACGTCGATTCGCGGGCGGCCCAGCTCCTCCAGCGGGACGATCTCGAACCCGGTGACACGCCGCGAGGCGTCGTCCCAGGTGGGGCGCACGCCCAGCAGTGCCAGCACCTCGGCGATGTCGTCGCCCTGAGTGCGCATGGCGGCGGTGCCCCACACGGTCAGCCCGACCGAGCGGGGGTAGTCGCCGGTGTCGTCGAGGTGGCGGCGCACCAGCGAGTCGGCCAGGGACTGACCCACGTCCCAGGAGTTGCGCGACGGCACGGCCTTAGGGTCGACCGAGTAGAAGTTGCGGCCGGTGGGCAGCACGTTGACCAGGCCGCGGGTGGGCGAGCCGGAGGGGCCGGCGGGAACGTGGCCGCCGTCCAGGGCGTGCAGGACCGCTCCGATCTCGTCGCGGGTGGCGGCCAGGCGCGGCACGACCTCCTCGGCGGCGAAGTCCAGCACGCGCACCGCCTGCCGGACGGGCTCCCCCTCGGGCACGGCGCCGCCGAGCTCGCGGACGACGGTGGGCTCGGCCTCCGCGGGCGCCCAGCCGCGCTCCTCCATCGCCTCGACCAGGCGGCGGGCCAGCGTGTCGACGAGGTCGAGGGCGTCGGAGGCCGTGCGCGCGGGGCCCTCGACCAGCTCGGCCAGTTTCGCGGGAACGTCCACGCGCGCGCCCGGCTCGGCCAGCAGCTCCTTCTCGTCGAGGCCGAACGCCCCGGCCAGCACGGCGCGCAGGCCCGGCAGCGCTCCGGCCTGCCCCGCCCAGACCTGTGAGGCGCGGAGCACCGCCATGACCAGGTTGATCCGGGGCTCTCCCTCGGGGGCGTCGCCCAGGATGTGCAGGCCGTCGCGGATCTGCACGTCCTTGATCTCGCACAGGTAGCCGTCGACGTGCATGACGAAGTCGTCGAACTCGTCGTCACCGGGCATCTCGTCCCGATGCAGGTCGTGGTGGAGCTCGGCGGCCTTGATCAGCGTCCAGATCTGCTGGCGCAGCGCCGGCGCCTTGTCCGGGTCGAGGTCGTTGACCAGGGCGTATTCGTCGAGCAGCTGCTCGAGCTTGGCGATGTCGCCGTAGGTGTCGGCGCGGGCCATCGGCGGGACCAGGTGGTCGACGACCGTGGCGTGGGCGCGCCGCTTGGCCTGGGTGCCCTCGCCGGGGTCGTTGACGATGAAGGGGTAGACGAGCGGGAGGTCGCCCAGGACCGCATCGGGGGCGTCCTCGGCCGCCAGTCCCAGGCCCTTGCCGGGCAGCCACTCCAGGGTGCCGTGCTTGCCCAGGTGGACCACGGCGTGGGCGCCGAAGCCGGGGGCCGTTTCGCCGCCGGGATCGGCGGAGGCCTCCAGCCAGCGGTAGGCGGCCAGGTAGTGGTGGGACGGCGGCAGGTCGGGGTCGTGGTAGATGGCCACGGGGTTCTCGCCGAAGCCGCGGGGCGGCTGGATCATCAGCACCACGTTGCCGAACCTCAGCGAGGCCAGGACGATCTCGGGACGGCCGCGGGAGTCGTCGACGTAGAGGTCGCCGGGCGGCTGTCCCCAGTGCTCGGTGACCGACGCGCGCAGCTGAGCCGGCAGCGCCTCGAACCAGCGCAGGTAGTCGTCCAGCGGGACCCGGTTGGTGGCCGCGGCCAACTGGTCCTCGCTGAGCCATTCGACGTCGTGGCCTCCGGCGCGGATCAGGGCGTGGATGAGGGGGTCGCCGTCGTCCTCGCGGCGGTCCTCCTCGGGGCCGGGCACACGCCACAGCGCGTCGTCGTCGCCCAGGTCGTAGCCGCGTCCGGCGAGCTCGCGGAACAGGCGCACGGCCGAGGCGGGCGTGTCCAGGCCCACGGCGTTGCCGACGCGGGAGTGCTTGGTCGGGTAGGAAGACAGGACCACGCCCAGGCGGCGCCGGGCGGGCGGCACCGCGTGCAGGCGGGCGTGGCTCACCGCGATCCCGGCGATGCGGGCGGCGCGCTCGGGGTCGGCCGCGTAGACGGGGATGCCGCTGTCGTCGGCGACCTCCTTGAACGAGAACGGCACGGTGATCAACCGGCCGTCGAACTCGGGGATGGCCACCTGCATACCGGCGTCCATCGGGGTCAGCGCGGCGTCGGAGGCCTGCCAGCGCTCGCGGGTGGAGGTCAGCACCAGGCCCTGCAGGATGGGCACGTCCAGGGCGGCCAGCGCGCCGGCGTCCCAGGCGTCCTCGTCGCCGCCGCCGCTGGCGTCGGCGGCCACGGCGCCGCCCGCGGCGAGCACGGTGGTGATGACGGCGTCGGCGCGGTCCAGGATCTCGAACAGGCCGGGGTGGCTGTCGCGGGAGAGGCCGCGCAGCGAGCCGGAGAAGACCGGAAGGGGTGCGCCGCCGGCGTCGGCGATCGCGTGGCACAGCGTGTCGACGAAGTCGGTGTTTCCCGACAGCTCGTGGGCGCGGTAGAAGACCACGGCCACGGTGGGGGCCTCGGCCGAGGGCTGCGGCGCGGCCCGCCCGTCGGTGCTCGGACCGATCTCGTGGACGCCGTATTCGGGCATGGCCTGGGGCGGCTCGAAGCCCTCGCCGGTCAGCAGCACGGTGTCGGAGAGGAACCGCGCGAGTTCACGCAGGTTGGCGATGCCGCCTTCGCGAAGGTAGGCGTGGGCGTCGGTGGCGACGCCGGAGGGCACCGTGGAGTGCGCGATCATCTCGGCGTCGGGGGCGGCCTCGCCGCCCAGTGCGACCAGCGGGACGCCGTGGGCCCGCAGCCGCTCCAGCCCGCCGGGCCAGGCCTCGCTGCCGCCCAGCAGCCGCACGACGGCGATGTCGACGCCCTGGAGCAGCTCGCCGAGGTCTCCGGGATCGGTGCGGGCGGGGTTGGCGGTGCGGTAGCCGGAGTCGGCGGCCCTCGCCGCCAGCAGCTCGGTGTCGGCCGTGGACAGCAGCAGGATGGTAGCCACGCGTGGTCGTCCTTCTCTGGCTAGCCGGGGTCCTCGCCCCGTGTCCGGAAATGGGCACGACGGACGAAGTTCCTGGCTCGGGCGGCGCTCCGGCGGGCGGCGCGCGGGCCCTGACAGTTGCGGGACAGCCGCGGACTCGCACCGCGTTCCTTCGTGCCGTCGGCGCCCATCTTGGCAGACGGCCGCGGGCGGGCCCCGGGCGGCGCCGTCCGAGCACGGCGAGCCGGGCACCACCGGGGCTGCGGCGGTGACACGGTCCGGCCATACGGTTCCGGCCGCTCCCCGGCTTTGGGAGAATCGACGACCATGAGCTACCCCCCGCCTCCCTCGGATCCGGACGACCCCTACAACCGGCCATTCCAGAACGATCCCTACGCACAACCGGGCATGCCCGGCGGCGGCTACCCGGGCGACCCCTCAGCCGACTTCGGCGGCCCCTTCGATCCCGGTTTCCAGACGGGAGGGTGGCAGGGCCCCTCCGAACAGCCCCAGAACGACGCCGTACTCACCACCATCGGCGACATCGCCATCACCCAGACCTCCGTGATCACACCGGCGGGCCGCATGCCGATCAAGGGCAGCACCTGGACGGTCACGGACGTGACACACACCACCCAGGGCGTCTCGCAGACGGGCATCATCCTCGCGGTGGCGTCGGTGGTGGTGGGCATCTGGTTCTGCGGCATCGGCCTGCTGGGCCTGCTCTTCCTGCTCATGAAGGAGGAGAAGACCACGGGGAACGTGCAGGTCACCGTCCAGGGAAGCGGCGTCTACCACTCCACGCTGATCCCCGCTCACGGCCCGCAGACGGTCGTCCAGGTCACGCAGTCGGTCAACTACGCCCGCTCCCTCGCGGCGACCTGACGCTCCGCGGCGAGGAGCGGCAAGCGGTAGGCGCGGCGATCCCCTTCCCCGTCGTCGTGCGGGGCGCGCGCTCGGCGGTCGAGGGCGACCGCGCCCGGTCAGCCGATACCGGCGATGTTCATGCCGGTCTCCGCGGCGACGGCGGCGACGACGCTCCACAGCACCGTCGCGGCACCGACCCAGGCGAAGGCGGCGCGGGAGCTGGCACCGATCCCCACCGCCACCAGGGCCGAGAGCTGCGTGCCCAGCCCCAGCGGGCCGAGCAGGGCCAGCGCGGGCATCCCCCACCGCCGCGCGATGCGCTCGGCACGGGCGCGGCGCCCCGTGGACACCGGCGCAGTGTCGGGACTCTCGCCCCGGCGCCTGCGGCGGCGAGCGATCCACCATCGGCGGATGCGCTCTCCCGACCACGCCGCGACGCCCACCGTGACGAGGTTGCCGACCGCCCCGGCCAGCAGCGCCACCACGGGGTTCAACCCGGCGACGATGCCCGCGGGGATCACCACGACAGCTTCCAGCCAGGGCGTCGCTCCGCCCAGGAACACACCGACGGCCACCAGTATCTGCCCCGCGCTCATGGGCTCCACTCTGCCGTACGCGCGGCCGGGCTTCGACGGCGGATCACGCCACCGCCTCAGTCCTTCGGCCGCTCGTCGATCACCCGGCGGATCTTGCCGACCGAGCGTTCGAGGGATTCGGAGTCGACGACCTCCACGTCGACACTCACACCGACCCCGTCCTTGACGCGCAGGGCGATATCGGCCGCGGCCGCGGCGCGGCGATCGGCCGCGGTGTCGCCGAGCGCCTCGACCAGGACCGTCATGTGGTCCATCCGGTTCTTGCGACTCAGCCGCAGCTGGAAGTGCGGGGCGAGGCCCTCGGTGCCGAGCACGATCTCCTCGATCTGGGTGGGGAACACGTTGACGCCGCGCAGGATGATCATGTCGTCGCTGCGCCCGGTGACCTTGTCCATGCGCCGGAAGGCCGGACGCGCGGTGCCGGGGCGCAACGCGGTGAGGTCGCGGGTGCGGTAGCGGATGATCGGCAGCGCCTGCTTGGTCAGGGAGGTGAACAGCAGCTCGCCGGTCCGGCCGTCGGGGAGCACGTGCCCCTCGATCGGGTCGACGACCTCGGGGTAGAAGTGGTCCTCCCAGATGTGCAGTCCGTCTTTGGTCTCGACGCACTCCTGGGAGACACCGGGGCCCATCACCTCGGAGAGGCCGTAGACGTCGACCGCGTGGATGTCCATGCGCCCTTCGATCTCGCGGCGCATCTGCTCGGTCCACGGCTCGGCGCCGAAGATCCCCGTCGTCAGCGAGGTGGTGCGCGGGTCGATGCCCTGGCGCTCGAACTCGTCGAGCAGCGTGAGCATGTACGACGGCGTCACCATGATGATCTCGGGGCGGAAGTCGTGGATGATCTGCACCTGCCGGGCCGTCATACCCCCGGAGGCAGGTACGACGGTGCAGCCGAGCTTCTCGGCGCCGTAGTGGGCGCCGAGGCCGCCGGTGAACAGGCCGTAGCCGTAGGAGATGTGCACCGTGTGGCCGGGGCGGCCGCCGGCGGCGTGGATGGACCTGGCCATCGTCTCGGCCCACACGTCCAGGTCCGCTTCGGTGTAGCCGACGACGGTCGGTTTGCCCGTCGTGCCGCTGGAGGCGTGGATGCGGCGCACGTCGCGCCGCGGAACGGCGAACATGCCGAAGGGGTAGCCGTCGCGGAGGTCCTGCTTGGTGGTGAAGGGGAACTCCGCGAGGTCCTCCAGCCGTCGGCAGTCGTCGGGGTGCACACCGGCGTCGTCGAACTTGCGGCGGTAGAGCGGCACGTTCTCGTAGGCGTGGCGCAGTGTCCACTGCAGGCGCTCCAGTTGCCGCGCGCGCAACTCGTCGACGCTGAGGCGCTCGGCCGGCGACAGGTCGTCGGCCGCCGGCGCGGTACCCGCCCCCCGGGCACTCGGGACTCCGCCGTAGGTGGTGGTCATGCTGGAGACTCCTCGGTGCTCGACCTGCCGACGGTGCGGCTGCGACCGCGGAACTCGGCGACGACTTCCTCGCCTTGCGGGCTTCGGCGGCGGACCGTGACGTCGTAGATGCCGTTGCGGCCGTAGCGGGTGCGCTCCTGTGCGGCGGCGGCCAGTTCGTCGCCGAGGCGGGCGCTGGCGACGAACGAGATCTCGGCCCCTGCAGCGACGGTGACGGGCCCGTGGCTGTTGCACGCGGCGGCGAACGCCGTGTCGGCGAGCAGGAAGAGGAAGCCGCCGTGCGCGATCCCGTGCCCGTTGACCATCCCCTCGGTCACGCGCATACGGGCCGCCGCGCAACCGTCGCGCGCCGAGGTGACGTCGATGCCGAGGGAGGCCGAGGCGGCATCGGCGTCGAGCATGGCGCGGGTCGCGTCCGCGACCTCCGTGGACGGGCGTGGCACAAGCCTCCACCGCCTTACTTACTGACCGAATGGACGGTAAATAATCGCGATCAATTGAAAGCCGGCGCACGAATCCCTGTCAAGAGCACAGCGGTGCAGCGCCCGCCGCCGCGACAGGGCCCCGGTCCCGCCTCTCGGAGAGGAGCGCGGCGGTGGTTCCCTGCCCGCGCCGGGACGTGGTGGGATCGAGCGGAGCCCTTGCGCCTCTTCGGAAGGCCGAAGCGCCGTGACGTTCGCCGACCCGCCGCGCACTCCCCTCCGCCGCGCCCTTTACCGGGCGCCGATCGGGATCTACCGGCTCGGCCTCGGTCGACTGCTGGGAGGACGCTTCCTGCTGCTCACCCACCGCGGCCGCGTCACCGGCCGCCCCCGCCGGGTGGTGCTGGAAGTGATCGGCCGGGATGAGCAAAGCGGCGGCGTGCTGATCGCCTCCGGCTACGGCGACCGGTCGCAGTGGTACCGCAACATCCGCGCCGATCCCCGCGTACTGGTGGAAGTCGGCCGGCGGCGCTACCGCGGCACCGCGGTTCCGCTGCCGCCGCAGGAGTCCGGCCGTGCCCTCGCCGACTACGCCCGTCGCCGCCCGCGCACCGCCGCCGGCCTGGTGCGCGCCCTCGGCCACGAGCCCGACGGCACCGACCGCTTGTACGAGCGGCTCGGAGCCGACCCCGACGGCGGCATCCCCGTCATCGCCCTGCGTCCCGACCGGTGACCGGGCACCGGGCACCGGTGCGACCAGGCTGCGGCACCGCGAACCCGGTGGCGCTCGACGACCACGCAGCGCCGCCGCCCCGCTGTACGTCGGGGCGGCGGCGCTGCGGCGACCACATCGGGTCAGACGTTGACGCTGCGCCTGCGGAAGGCGATCAGTCCCAGCGCAGCGAGGACCGCGGCGATCGCCAGCAGGACGACCACGGGCCCGGCCGCGAACTCCTGGGCCGGCATCTGCGCCGGGTGGTGGAACGGCGAGGCGTCGAAGGCCGTGTCGGGAAGGTCCATCAGCGCCCCGAAGGTGCCGACCACCAGCCCGTAGCCGACGACGACCCAGGCCGCCGAAACGGCGCGCGGCAGCGCTCCGAAGAGCAGCGCAGCGGCGCCCAGCACCACCAGGACCGGCGGCACCTGGTTCAGGTAGGCCAGCAGCAGATCGCCGAAGTGCTGCGAGTCGCCGGTGACCAGGGCGGCGCCCAGGCCGGTGGCCGCGCCGGCGACCGCCATCAGCACGACCACTCCGGCGGCGGTGACGGCGAGGCTGCTGCCCAGCCACTCCCAGCGGCTGACCGGGGTCGCCAGCACCGGCTCACCGCGTCCCTTGGTCTCCTCGGCACGCAGGCCCTGCACGGACAGGATCGCGTAGGCGCCGGCGAGGAAGGCCATGAACCGGGCCATGTAAGCGAGGTAGCCGGCCAGCATCTGTTCGGCGCCGCCGAACAGATCGACGAACATCGCGGGCAGGTCGCCGGCGGCCTGCAGCAGCGTATCGGCGTAGGCGCCGAAGGCGAGCGCGGCGATGCCCAGCCCGGCGGCCCACCAGAGGATGGAGCTGCGCTGCAAGCGCAGGGCCAGACCCCACGGGGTGCCCAGCCACGGCGAGGCGCGCGGTCGGCCAGCCCGTACGGCGAGCAGGCCCGCGCCGAGGTCGCGGCGCATCAACAGGGCGTAGCCCACCGCGATGCCGACCGCCGCCGTCGCGAGCGGCAGCAGCAGCGGCCACCAGCGGTCGAGTACGAACGGCGCGGTCTGCTGCCCCCAGGCCAGCGGCGAGAACCACGAGAGGAGCGACCCTTCCTGCTCGGCCATGTCGCCGCCGGAGCGCACGACGTAGGAGGCTCCCAGCACCGCGCCCGCCATGCCCGAGGCCGCACGGGAGTATTCGGACAACTGCACGGTGACCGCGGCGACCCCGGCGAAGGCGAGCCCGGTCGCGGCGACGGCGGCGGAGAACAGCACGGAGCCCGCGGCTCCGTACCCGCCGACGCCCGTCATCATCGCGAAGACCGCACCGGCGACCGCGACGTCGGTGATCACGGCGACGGCCAGCGCCGCCGTCAGGGACGCATACCGGCCGACCACATTGGCGCGCACCAACTCGGCCCGGTTGTGCTGCTCCTCGACCCGGGTGTGCCTGCTCACCAGCAGGATGTTCATGAGCGCGACGAGGATCAGGAAGTAGAGCCCGTAGCCGTTGGCGACGAACCGCTCCAGGGAGGGTTCCTCAAGGCCGTAGCCGGGCCCCACCATGAGCCTGCCGACGGGGTCCCGGAACAGCTGCGAGACGGCCTGCAACTGGGCCTCGTCGCCGTAGACGGCGGGCAGAGCAGCGGCCAGGTAGCCCATGAACACGGCGAATCCCACGGCCCAGGCCGGGAGCCGCACGCGGTCGCGGCGCAGCAGGAAGCGGGTCAGCGTCCAGGTGCCGACGAAGCCGTGGCCGCCGCTTCCGAGGTCGTCCGGGGGCGCCTTGTGCGACGCGGACGCGGTGGCGGTCACCTCGCCACCTCCGCTGCTTTCGCGCCGCCGCCGCGCAGCTCGTCGCCGTAGTGGCGCAGCAGCAGCTGCTCGAGCGTCGGCGGGTGGGCGGTCAGCGAGCGCACGCCGAGCGGAGCCAGAGCCCGGACGGCCTCGTCGACGTGCTCGCCGTCGACCTCGAACCGGACCTGGCCGTCCCGGTGCTCCAAACCGTGCACTCCCGCCAGGCCGGCCAGGGGCTCGGGCGATTGCGCGGTCTCGGCCATGACGGTGGTTCGGGTGAGGTGGCGCAGCTCGGCCAGCGTTCCCGTCTCGACGATCGCGCCCTGGCGGATGATGGAGATCCGGTCGGCCAGGGCCTCCACCTGACCGAGGATGTGGCTGGAGAGCAGGACCGTGCGGCCCGCGGCCTTCGCCTCGCGGATGCACTCCTGGAACACCGCCTCCATCAGCGGGTCCAGCCCCGCAGTGGGCTCGTCGAGCAGCAGCAGCTCGACGTCGGAGGCCAGCGCGGAGATCAGCGCGACCTTCTGCCGGTTGCCCTTCGAATAGGTGCGGCCCTTCTTCGTGGGGTCCAGGTCGAAGCGCTCGCAGAGCTCGTCGCGGCGCTTGCGGTCGAAGCGACCGCGCAAGCGGGCGAACAGGTCGATCGCCTCGCCGCCGCTGAGGTTGGGCCACAGCTCCACGTCACCGGGGACGAAGGCCAGCTTGCGGTGCAGGGCCACCGCGTCCGACCACGGATCGCCGCCCAGCATCCGCACGTGGCCGGAGTCGGCGCGCAGCAGCCCCAGCAGCACCCGCAGCGTCGTGGTCTTGCCCGCGCCGTTGGGACCCAGGAAGCCGTGCACCTCCCCCTCGGCCACGCTGAGGTCCAGCCCGTCCAGAGCCGTGACGGCCCCGAACGACTTGCGTAGCCCGCGGATGTCGATCACGGCGGACCGTTCACTCATCACTGCCTTCTTCCTCGTCCTCACTCGGAGCGAACGCGTGCTGCATCCGCTCGTAGGCGTCGTCGGTGAAGAGGCCCTGCAGGGCCTCCATGGCGGCCCGCACGTAGCGGACCTTGTCTTCGGCGGGGCCCTCGAAGGTCATCCCCAGGAGGCGTTCGGCCTGCTCGTTCAGCACCAGCAAGCCCAGCGACCAGAGCACGAGCACGGTGTTGACGTCGTGGGTCCTGTCGAGGGGCTTGAAGAGGCCGGCGCGCTGGCCCTCCTCCATCGACGCCGCGGTGGCGCCGATGATGCCGTCGACCAGGGCGTCGGCGTGCGGTGAGCCTTCGATGAGCATCCTGGCCAGGTAGCGCATCAGCGGGAAGGTGTCGGACTGATCGCGCAGCGCCCCCAGGAGGTCGATCTTGGATCCCCGGCTGAGGGCGTCCCGCTTGCTTTGTTCGATAACCGCGGCCACGTGCTCGTCGCAGGCCGAGCGCAGACCGTCCTTGGAACCGAAGTGGTGGGACACCAGGGCCTGCGAAACCCCGGCCTCGGCGGCGACGCGCTTCATGCTCGTGCCCTGCATTCCGTGCTCGGCGAAGAGGGCGATGGCGGCATCGCGGATCCGCGCCCGGGCAGTGAGGTCCTCCGCGGACCCTGAGGCTGATCGCATGATCAGTATCCTAACTGATCGAACAATCAGCCGTAAACCAGCGGCTGCCACGGGCATGTGCGAGCCGCCGCCTGCGCGCGGTCCCCTACGCGCCGCACCGCCGGGCTCCCGCCCTGTGGCCGGTGTTCAGGCGCGTACCGTCCTCACCGCCTTGCCGCACCCCGCAACCGCACGCCCGCACCCCGCCGCTCACGCCGGCTCCCCGTGCCCGCCCAAACCCGCGGTGTGGGCGAGCAGGCCCGCCTGCGTGCGGTTCTCGCAGCCGAGCCTGGTGAGCATGCGCGAGACGTAGCTCTTGACCGTGGCCTCGGACAGGAACAGGCGGCGAGCTATGGCCGCGTTGGACATGCCCTCGCCGAGGCAGCCCAGGATGTCGCGCTCGCGGTCGCTGAGGTCGGCGACGCGGCGCCGCGCGTCGGCGGTCCGGGCGGGGGCGGAGGCGCCGACCAGGCGGCGGGCGGCGTCAGGGGACATGACGGTGTGGCCGTCGGCCGCGACCCGGACGAGGTTGACGAGGTCCTCGGCCGGGGTGGACTTGGCCAGGAAGCCGATCGCCCCCGCCGACAGCGCCCGGACGACGTGGGCGTCGTCGTCGAAGGTGGTCAGGGCCACGGTGAACGGGGGCTCGTTCAGCGCGGCGATGCGCTCGATCGCCGCGATCCCGTCCACGCCCGGCATGCGCAGGTCCATGAGCACCACGCGGGGCCGGTGCCGCAGTACGGCCTCCACCGCCTCGGCGCCGTCGCGGGCCCCACCGACCACCGCGATGTCGTCCGCGGCGCCGAGGATCGTGTGCAGGTGGGCGCAGACCATCGGCTCGTCGTCGACCACCAGGACCCTGATCACGGCGCTTGCGCCCTTTCCGCGCCTGCGGGCAGCAGGGCACCCACACGGAAACCGCCGCCCGGGGCCGGGCCCGCGTTCAGCGTGCCGCCGAGCAACTCGACGCGGTGTCGCAGGCCTTCGAGGCCGGCACCCGATCCCCCGGACAACGCGGGGTCGGGTGCGGCCGCGGGCGCCGCGTTGGTGATGTCGACGGCGATCGCGTCCTCCCGGTAGCGCAGCGCGACGACGACCTCGGCGCCCGGCGCGTGCTTGCGTGCGTTGGTCAGGGCTTCCTGCACCACGCGGTAGACCGCGCGGGCGGTGTGCGCGGGGGTGGCGGAGGCGTCCGCGCCTCCAGTCACCGTGAACTCCACCGGTTGCCCGACACCCCGCGCCTCGGCGACCAGGGCCGCGGGGTCGCTGGCCGTTTCGGCGGCGGTCGAGGTATCCGTATCGACGGCGGCCGGGTGCTCGGTGGGCTCGGCCGCCCGGTCCTCGTGCAGCACCCCGACGATGCTGCGGACCTCGTCGATGGCCTTGCTGCCCGCGGTGCGGATCTCATCGGCGGCCGCACGGACCTGCGGGTCGGACGTTCCCGCGCTGAGTGCGCCCGCTTGAAGCACCATCAGGCTGATCCGGTGCGAGACCGTGTCATGCATCTCCGCGGCGAGGCGGCGGCGCTCCTCGACGCGGGTGCGTTCGGCGAGGAGCGCACGCTCCCGCTGCACGTGGCGCAGCCGCTCCCGGCGCGCCAGCGCCAAGCGCCGCGCAAGGCCCGCGGCCACGCCGCCGAAGACCGGAGAGGCCGTGTCGAGCATGCCCAGCGCCAGGGAACCGTCGAACGGGACCGCGGCGGCGACGGTGACGACGTAGGCGGTAAGCACCGCGCCCCCGGCGGCGGCCTGGGCCGGCCGGTGCGCCCGGAGGGCCAGGGTCCCCGAAGCGACGGCGAGCGCGAGCGGGACCCACAGGACACCGCCGGCCGCCGTCAGGTCCCGCCACACCGTGTCGGCGGCGGCCAGGCCGCCGCCGACTGCGGCGACCGCGACGACACCCGCCACCGGACGGCGCCCGCCGGCGATGACCGGCAGCGCCGAGGCCAGTACCATCGCTGCGACACCGGCGGCGACCTCCCCCACGCCAGCCCCGGCCATGATCGCGAGGCAGAACGCACCGGTCCCGAGCGCCAGCGCCACCAAGCATGCGACGCCCACCACCTGCGTCTTCGTCGCGCGGCCGGGTTCGGCCCCCGCCTCCTGCACCTCTGCGGCTTCCGCCATGCCACAACGCTACGGCGCCAGCGTCCCGTCGGCCCCGCAACGCGGCAATGAAGCAACTTTAGTTGTCGCATGTGACCACGTCATGCGCTCGCACGTGTGCGGGTCCGCACGGTTGCCTGGACTCAGACGGCCCGGGACCGCCGGGCCCGACCAGGCAGGCGACTCCCGTGATCGAAGTCAGCGAACTGTCCAAGGACTACGGCGGCACCAGGGCGGTCGACCGGCTGTCCTTCGCCGTGCCCGACGGGCAGGTCACCGGATTCCTGGGACCCAACGGCAGCGGCAAGACGACCACGATGCGGCTGGTGCTCGGCCTGGACCGCCCGACCGCGGGCACCGCCCGCATCGGCGGTGTGTCCTACCGCGACCTCGCCGCACCGCTGCGGGAGGTCGGAGCGCTGCTGGGCACCGACTCGCTCCACTCGGGCATGACGGCGATCGCGCACCTGCGCTTCCTGGCGCGGGCGGGCGGGCTGCCGCGGAGCAGGACCGAGGAGGCGCTCGACCTCGTAGGGCTCACCGACAGGGCGCGCACCCGTGTCGGACGGTTCTCGCTGGGTATGCGCCAGCGGCTCGGCATCGCATCGGCGCTGCTGGGTGATCCGGGAACGCTCGTCCTGGACGAGCCGGTGAACGGGCTCGACCCCGAAGGCGTGCGGTGGATTCGCACGCTGCTGCGCACGCTGGCGGCCGAGGGCCGCACCGTGCTGATCTCCAGCCACCTGATGAGCGAGATGGCCGACACCGCCGACCGCGTCGTGGTCATCGGCGCCGGCCAGCTCATCGCCGAGACGGCGGTCGAGGAACTCACTCGGCGGGCCGGGGGCGCGGTGCAGGTCGCCAGCCCGAACGCCGCCCTCCTCGCCTCGGTCCTGGCGACGGAGGGAGCCGAGGTGAACCGCAGGCCCGACGGCGCCCTGACCGTCCGCGGCCTCGACGCGACGCGGGTCGGCGACCTGGCAGCCCGGTACGGGGTCGTCCTGCACGAACTCGTCCCGGAGCGCCCTTCCTTGGAGGACGTCTTCATGGAGCTCACGCGAGACTCCGCCCGGCACACCTTCGGCGCGAGCTCGGGCACGCCGGACACAGGAACGAACGGGGACAAGGACATGGCCACGGACACGGACCGATGAGGGTGCGCGGCCGCACCAGGCGAGTCGACCGCACGAGGCCAGGCGGTCGGCGAACCGCCTGGCGGACGGCGGTTGACCTGCGGCGGCCGCCGCGCGAGAGGCGGCCACCGCACCCCCTCCCCGCGCCGCGCCGAAGACCGCCGCGCGTCGCGTGCCAGCGCAGCCCGACGGCCGCACCGGCACGGCCCGCCGCAGCGCCCGGGTCCCGGGGCGCGCATTCAGTACTCCCCGCCCCGGGGTGCCGCGCCGGTCTCCCCAAACCCGCAAGGAGAACGATCGTGATCGCCACTCGCACCGCCTCGTCCGCCGCACCACACGCACCCGGGTTCACCGCGACGCTGCGCTCGGAATGGGCGAAGCTCCTCGCCTGGCCGTCGAATCGGGTCCTCATCGCCGTGACGCTCGCGCTGACCGTCGGAGTCACCACTCTCATGGGCCTCTTCGGCGACACGGCCGCACTCGCCCGGGAGCAGGCCCAGGGCGAGTACAGCGTCATCTTCTTCGGCGCCACGTTCGGGGTGTGGACGTTCTCCGCCCTCGCAGCCAACGTCGTGGCCGGCGAGTACCGGCAGGGCTCGATCGTGTGGACGCTGACCGCCACCCCGCGGCGATGGCGCGTACTGGCGGCGAAGCTCCTCATCGTCGGCACGCTGGCGGTGCTGACGGGCCTGGTCGTCTCCCTGGTGGGATTCCACCTCACCCAGGCCGTGCTCCAAGGCGCCGGATACGACGGCCTGCGGCTGGCGGATCCGGGCCTGTTGCGCGCCGTGCTCGTCTACATCCCGGTGTCGATGGCCGTGCAGTCGCTGATGACCGCCTCCACGGCGGTCGTGCTGCGCAGCGCCCCGGGCGCCTTCTTCGCGGTGGCGGGTCTGGGTCTGCTGCCGATCGCAGTCGCCCCCTTCCTGGGCGGATGGTGGGGTGAGAACATCCCCCGCTACATGACCGGCGCCGCGGCCGAGAGCGTCGCCGGCATAGCCGTGCCCCACACTCCGGGCTACCTGCCAACCGTGCCGGCCGCGGTGGTCATCGCCCTCTGGTTGATCCTGTTCATCGGCGTGGCTATGGCGGTGTTCCACCGCCGAGACGCGTGAAGAGCCGCCCCGAGGCGGACCGGCCGGGGGTGAGGGGACCGGGCGCTCTCAGCGGCGAGCAGGTACTCGATCGGTGGCCACCACCGAATCCGCACCCGCGGGCCACGGGCGTGCGCACCGTCCCGGTCAGCGGTCTTCCGGCGCCGGAGTAGCACCGGAAGACCGCTACGCAGCCCTCTACCCGGTGTGCTCTCCCCTGCCCTCGTCCTCAGCGGAACCGCCTTCGTTCCGTGCCGGGCACACGAGCTCGGCCAGCAGTTCGCGGAGGTAGTCGGCCACCGGGCGCTCGCCTGCAGCGTCACTGAGTGCGCGGAACTCGGTGTCGCTGAAGCCGACCGACACCGAGCGCGCCCCGTCCCGGCGGCGCGGCAGGCCCAGCATCCGGCGGTGAATACGCTCCAGTGCCTCAGGCGGCAGCGGTCCGTAGGCGGCCTCCAACTGCGACAGCCACTCCCGCAACTCGTTCCAGCGCGCGTAGCGCCCGGCGAGCACGTACAGATAGGACGCCACGTCGCGGTGGCCGGCGGCGCGCTGCAGCTCCTCGTGGGTCACCGGGTCCAAGGCGAGGCTGACCCGTCGAGCCAGTGGCGGCGCGGTCGCGACGTCGTCGCCGGAGCAAGGGCTGTGGGGTGCGGGGGCCTCGGCGCGCTCCGGAGCAGCAGAGGCGGAGGGGATCGTAGCGTTGTTCACCAGAACCTCCCAGATCATGGGCGAAAGCGGACTCGGCCGCGCACTGCGCGGCCCGCGGCCGCCTCCGCGATGGGAGCCGCCGGGGCCTCCGGCGCGCCCATGACACCTGGCCGCTGCTGCTCCCCCACGTTAACCCGCCGCGGACCGCCGGCCCCGGTTGTCCACAGCCTTCGTCCGCGGCCCTTCACGCCGAGATGCCTCCGCCGCCCCGGACCCGGCGAGCCGCGCGGTGTCACGCATCCGGTACGCCCGCGGGCGGTATCACCGGCAGCCCGTCCGGGGCACCCTCCTCGAGCAGCCGCAGCAGGGCCGCGGTGTCCATGTGCTGCTCCACCAGATCCCCCAGCGCGTCCAGGCGGGCGGTCCGCTCGGCGGCGAAGTCGGTGTCGGGGGCGGGCGCGAAGTCGCGGCCCGCGCAACGGGCCACGTCGGCCAGGAACGCGCGGCGGAACGCGTCGTTCTCCAGCGCACCGTGCCAGGTCGTGCCCCACACCGCACCCCGGCGCCAGCCGTCCAGGAAAGGCTCGGCGCCGTCGTCGGCACCGTCGTCGAGCACGCTGTGGCCGTGGTGGATCTCGTAGCCCTCGACCGGATGGCCGTAGGCCGATCCCACCGGGCGGCCCAGGGTCTTGTCGGCGGCGAAGGTGACGGCGGTGGGCAGCAGCCCCAGGCCGGGCACAGCTCCGGCCCCGGACTCGACCTCGTCGTGGATGCGGCGCGCCAGCATCTGGTAGCCGCCGCAGATCCCCAGCACGGGTCGGCCCTGCTCGGCGCGCGCCGTCACCGCGGCGTCCAACCCACGCTCGCGCACCCAGGCGAGGTCGGCGACCGTGGCGCGGGTGCCGGGCAGCACGACCAGGTCGGCGTCGTCCACCTCCTGCGGAGACGAAGCGAAGCGCAGGTCGACACCGGGCTCCACCGCCAAGGCGTCGATGTCGGTGAAGTTGCTGATCCGCGGCGTATGCACCACGGCCACGCGCAGGGTGCGCCCCTGGACCGGCGCCCGGACGGGGGCGCGCTCGGCGGTCAGCGCGAGCGAGTCCTCGACGTCGATCGACCGCCCTTCCAACCACGGCAGCACCCCGTGCACGGGCCGACCGGTGAGGCGGCGCAGCATGTCCAGACCCGGCTCCAGCAGCTCGGGAGCGCCGCGGAACTTGTTGACGACGAACCCGGCGATCAGCGCCTGGTCGGCCGGTTCCAGCAGCGCCAGGGTGCCGTGCATCGCGGCGAAGACGCCGCCGCGGTCGATGTCGCCGACGACCAGCACCGGCAGGTCGGCCGTGCGTGCCAGGCCCATGTTGGCGATGTCGCCGGGGCGCAGGTTGATCTCGGCGGGACTGCCCGCTCCCTCGCAGATGACCGCGTCGTACTCGGTGCGCAGCTCGGCCAGGCTCTCGGCGGCGACCGTGCGCAGCCGGTCTTTGAAATCGCGGTAACCCAGCGCGTCGGCCTCGCCGACGGGACGGCCGCGGACGACCACCTGGCTGCGGCGGTCGCTGCCGGGTTTGAGCAGAACGGGGTTCATCGCGGCGGTGGGCTCGACGCCCGCCGCCGCGGCCTGGGCGGCCTGGGCGCGGCCGATCTCGGCGCCGTCGGCGGTGACCACCGAGTTCAACGACATGTTCTGCGCCTTGAAGGGGGCGACCTTGACGCCTTGCCGGGCGAGCCAGCGGCAGATGCCGGTGACAAGGACGCTCTTGCCCGCATCGGACGTGGTTCCGGCCACCAGGAGGGCGGGAGCGCCCGCGGGACCGCGGCGCATCACGAGGCCCTCCCCGGACGCGGGCGGGCCGGCGCAAGGACGGCGCCGAGCCGCGAGGACTCCGCAGCGCGCCGGTGCAGCCCCGACCGCAGCGGCGCGGTCGGGGCGTCCGCCGCAAGGCCCTTGCGGCGGACGCCCACGCCCAGGGCCAGCACCGCCGCGACCCCCGCCGCGGCGCCGTTGACGGCCCGCGCCAGCCGCACCGCGCGCCTGATGTCTGCGACCTCGGGGTGGCGCCCCTCCCCCAGTTCCGGACGGTCCTCGCTCCGGGCTCCGTACACGTTCCTCCCTCCGAGGCGCACGTCCAGCGCGCCCGCGAACGCCGCTTCGCAGTGCCCGGCGTTGGGGCTGGGGTGGCGTGCCCCGTACCGGGCCCGGGTGCGCCGCGCCCGTTGGGGCGACCCGCCCGCAACCGGCGCCGCCGCGCAGGCCAGCGCCGCGGTCAGCCGCGCCGGCGCCCAATTGGCCACGTCGTCGAACCGTGCGGCCGCCCAGCCGAAGCGCTCGTATCGCGCGGAGCGGTGGCCCACCATCGCGTCCAGCGTGTTGACCGCGCGGTAGCCGAGCAGACCCGGCACGCCCAGCAGCGCACCCCACAGCAGCGGGGCGACCACGGCGTCGGACGTGTTCTCGGCGACCGACTCCACCGCGGCGCGGGCGATGCCCTTCTCGTCCAGGGACTCGGGGTCGCGGCCGCACAACCCCGGCAGACGGCGCCGCGCCTCGGCCAGGTCACCGGCCTCCAGCGCGCCGGCGACGCACTCCGCTTCGCGGCCGAGCATCGCCCCGCCCACGACCGCCCACGTCACCGCACCGGTCAGCGCCGCGCGGCCCGCACCGGCGGAGCGAGCCTGCGCGAGCCCTCCGCCGGCGATCACGGGAGCCACGGCGAGCAGTACAAAGGCGGCACCTCGCGCGCGGGAGCCCCGGGTGGGGCGGCGGGAGGGGCGGGAAGGCCCGTAGGCCTGCCGCTCAAGCCGTGCGGCGGCCTGCCCGTAGAGGGCCACCGGATGCCCGCGCCGCGGATCGGGCAGCACGCGGTCCAGCGCCGCACCCATGAGCAGCCCTGCGGCGATCGGCCAAGGCGAGTCTCGATCCAGGTTCTTCACCCGGCCAACGTTAGTGCGCGGCCGAACGGCAGCCCGCAGTCCCCCGCGACACGCGAACTTTAGTCACTTTCCGTGTACAACAACTACATAAAGTAATCGAATCGATCTCCCGGCCACCCCTGCCGGACCGAACACGAGGCCACTGACCAGCCTGCCCCGACACCGTAGAGGAGGGCGCCATGTCGGCCCTCGCGCTGATCGCCTTCCTCGCAACCAACGGCAGTTGGTGGTGCTTCTAGCCGCTGACCTGGCGACACACCCCGCGCCGACCCGCCGACCCCGCCGCCCCGAGTTGGCAAAACACCGCTAGCAGGCATGCCACCTGCGGTTAATCACGGGTAACGTGTTCCAAGAGGCCGGTAGAGACCGATTTGGTGGGGGCCGTGTGCTAACGAGACGCAACTACGAATGTCCGTAGTTGTTATTGTTTTGCCCGGCGATGAGTGACATCTTCCGAATACCCTAGAATGTCACCGCACCCAGCCCTGCCCGCGGCGCCAACCCCCACCTGCCGCCCGCGGCCCCGGTCAGCCACAGCAGGGCTGTGACCCGCCGAGCGACACACCTCGCCAACACGCAGGTCACAATGTCGTTACGAACGGCGGATCCACACCACAATTGAACCAAGCACCTGTAGCTCAGTGGAAAGAGCATCGGACTTCTAATCCGACGGCCGCAGGTTCGAATCCTGCCAGGTGCACCGAGTAATCGCAGGTCAGGGCTCCACGGTGCGCTGTCCCCGGTCGGCTACCCCGCCCGCTGGGACCAGGGTGGGACCACGCTGGGACCAACCGCGCCGGCCGGGTGATTCTCCGCTCGGGCCGAGCGTTCAGCAGTTGGGTGGAACTGCGCGCCGGTCGGCTGTAGCGTGACCGCCCGTGACCCTCCTCGTCATCGGTGGCAACGGATACCTCGGCCGCGAGATCGTTCGGCAGTCGATCGCCGCGGGTCACCGGGTGGCGGCGACCTTTCTAACGCGCCCACCCGAGGCGGACGGCGCGCAGTGGTTGCCCCTCGACGTCCGGGACCGCCGACACGTCGGCGAAACCGTGGACGCGGTGCAGCCGGACGTCGTCATCAACGCCGCCTACCGCCAGGACGACTGGACCACCACCGCCGACGGCGCCGCACACGCGGCACTCGCCGCCGCCCAGGCCGGAACGCGACTGGTCCACGTCTCCAGCGACGCCGTCTTCTCCGGCAACGCCGCCCGCTACGACGAGACAGCGGCGCCCGACCCCACCACCCCCTACGGCGCCGCCAAAGCCGCCGCCGAAACCGCGGTCAAGGCCATCACCCCGCACGCGGTCATCGCCCGCACCTCGCTCATCATCGGCGACGGCCACTCAAGCCACGAGCACCGGGTCCACGCCCTGGCCGCAGACCCGGCCACCGGGGTGCTGTTCACCGGCGACGTGCGCTGCCCCATCCACGTCACCGACCTGGCAGCCGCGCTGCTCGAACTCGCCGCACCCACCCACACCGGCACCTTTCACGTGGCCGGAGCCGACGCGCTGAGCCGCCACGAACTCGGAACCCTCATCGCCCACCGCGACGGCCTCGACCCCGTAGCCCTGCCCACCGGCCGACGCGCCGACACCGACCTACCCGGGCCGATCGACCTGCGCCTGGACACCACGGCCACCCAGCAGCACCTGCGCACCGAGTTACGCGGCGCCCACCGGTTTCTCACCTGACCTCCCAACGCCCGCGGAACCCGTCGGCCCGGCCGTGGACGCCGCCCGCCGAGGCGGCACCGCCCCGGCTGCTCTCGCCGCGGCGGATCAGCGCTCTGCCGGAGGACGGTCCCGCTGGATACGTCGGGCATGGATGCCACGGCGCGGCCCGGACGAAACCCCGCCCGCACGCGTGCGCCGCGACCGGGCGGCCCGGTCCTTCTTGCCATCGCCGCCGCGTGGGCCATCTCCGGCAACACACTGGCGTAGGTATCGGCCGTGACCACGATGCTGGCATGGCCCAACATCGCCTGCACCACCTTCAGATCGGCCCCGGCCGCCAAGGCGAGCGAGGCGGCCCCGTGGCGCAGATCGTGCAGCCGCACCGGAGGCAGCCCGCTCTGGCGCAGCCGCCGTTGGAACAGGCAGGTCAGCGAGTCGGGCGCCAGCACATTGCCGCGCGGGGCGGTGAACACGTACCCGTCCGGCTCCCACCGGCGGCCTACGGCCTGGACCTCGTGCTGCTGGGCCCGGTGGTGGCGGCGCAGCACCGCCACGGTGGCAGCCTGGAGAGCACGGCCACCCAGCAGTACCTGCGCTCCACTATGTCGGCCCCACCGCTCAGCAGTTGGCGGTGGGGCCTATTTGCACTGGCACTCGCTTGGGAAATTGATTCCACTGACGTGACTATTGGGGATTCCGCGATTCTGACGACCCCGCGACCTTAGGATCGCCCCGCCTAAGAACCTGTATGGAGGTCACGAAAACTTTTGCCAAACCGGAAAATCAAGCACGGTAAACATTGTATGTAATGGTGGCGTCTATTACCGATCCACCATGCATGACCTGGCCACAGTAAGGACCGTAGGATCTGCCCCCAAATGCAGCCCTGTCACCATACTGCCATGCGGAAATATTCCCCGAGATGGACTCGCAGCGATATTGCACTTGATGGGAGTATGCCCAGCCGGCACCATCGCAATAGGAATAAGCCCTGTTTCCCGCCTCCGAGACGCTGCAGAGGTCATCCCATTCCGGGTTGGCGCTCGCAGCAGGCGCCACAGCAGCTACTAACGCGAACATTCCCACTACAGTCGATAGACGTCGGAGCGTACGCATATTTCCTCCAAAGTCGAAGCTCAGGTTTTCGGTTAGGCCGCCTTGCCACCTGAAAGGCACTGATACATCCGGCGTCGCCGAATCTATGCAAGATAGAACCACGCCTGAAATCTACACATTAGCGGCATAAGCGACCACATCCGGCCAGGATGTTCCCGTTCCTCATGATCACAGTCGTGTCCTGGCCAAATCACATACCTTCCTCCGTCCAACAGGACGGATCGGTGCCTTGTACGGCCCATCCTGCGAAACGGATCCTGCACCAACCTTGCAGATACCTAGAATCCGCTGCTGGGGTGGGACCTGAACGCTGACAGTCGGACGGCGGGTCGCCGGACGCAGGAGGCATGAAATGGAGTTACGGCTTCTCGGCAGCGTCGAGGCGCGCTCCGGCGCTGATCCCGTGGACCTCGGCCCCACCCGCCAACGCACCGTTCTCGCCGCGCTCCTCATGGACGTCAACCGCACCGTGTCCGCGGACCAATTGGTCGCGCGGGTCTGGGGCGACGCTCCGCCGCAGCGCGCCAAGGACACGCTCTACGCTTATCTCTCGCGGCTGCGCAGGCTGCTGCCGGAGTCGGCGGCAGTCGTGCGCCGACGTGCCGGCGGCTACGCGGTCACCGCTGACGAGCTGGCGGTGGACGTGCACCTATTCCGCTTCCTGCTCGACCGGGCATGGAAGGAAGCCGACGACAACGCCGCAGTGACCCGGTTCCGGCAGGCATTGGGCCTGTGGCGCGGTGCCCCCTTCTCCGGAATCGATACCCCGTGGTTCAACGCGGCCCGCGAGGCGCTAGCCACGGAGCGGTTCGCCGCCGAACTGGAGTGCTGCGACCGGCGGCTGCGACTCGGCGAGCATGCTGCGCTCCTGCCGGCGCTGTCCGAGCGCAGTGCCGCCCATCCGATGGACGAGCGTCTCGCCGCCCAATACATGCTCGCCCTGTACCGCAGCGGCCAGCAGGCCGACGCACTGGCCCATTACCGGCACGTCCGAGCAACGCTCGCCGATGAGTTGGGGGTCGACCCCGCCCGGGACCTGCAGCGTTTGCACGAGGCGATGCTCGCGGGAGATCCAGACCTGAACCCTCCCACGCGCCCCGCGGCCTCTCCGTCAGCGGATGCCGGCGCACCTGTACGGACGGAGACCGAGTCCGCCTGGGCGGTCCAGTGCCAACTCCCTCTCGACGTCCCGGGCTTCGTCGGCCGTGCCGAGGTGATCAGGTGTTTGGAACAGGAATTGACCGCTGCGGTGTCTGTTCCCGTTGTCGTGTCCGGCCTGCCGGGGGTCGGTAAGACGGCGCTGGCGGTACACCTCGGCCACCGGCTTCGTACGGCGTTCCCCGACGGCCAGTGGTATGCACAACTGTCGGACTACGGTCACGGACCGCCCCGGGATCCGTCCGATGTTCTCTCGGCACTGCTGCGCTCCTCGGGGCAGAGCGCCCGCGACATCCCCGACTCCCCGAAGGACCGCGCTGCCGCCTATCGCAGCAGACTCGCCGATCGCCGACTACTGCTGGTGTTGGACAACGCGGTCGACGCCGAGCAGGTGCGGCCTCTGCTGCCCGGCACCGCCAGTGTCGCGGTTGTCGTCACCAGCCGATCCGACCTGCGCGGACTGACCGCCAGCCACACCGCCCGCACTCTGTCCCTCGAGGTCCTCTCGGGGCCCGAGGCCCACGCGCTGCTCGCAGGTGCCCTGGGAGAGGAACGGGTGGGCGCTGAGCCGGAGGCGGCCGGACACCTGGTCGAACTGTGCGACCGCCTGCCGCTCGCGCTGCGGATCGCGGCCGCCAACCTCGCCTCCCGGCCGGCTCGTTCCCTCGCGTCCTATACCGACGACCTCACTCGCGACGGGCGGCTCTCCGCGCTGTCGGTCGCCGGCGACCGGCAGGCGACCGTCCGCAACACATTCGATCACTCCTACACCGCCCTGGACCCAGCCGCGGCCCGGCTTTTCCGCCTCCTCGGCCTGCACCCAGGGCCCGACTTCACCGCCGAGGCGGCCGCGGCTCTGCTCGACTCCGACACCCCCGTCGCCGAACGCCTTCTTGACGTGCTCACCTCTGCCGGGCTTGTGCAGCGCACGGGCGCCGACCGGTTCCAGTTCCACGATCTGCTGCGCGTCTACGCAGCCGAGCACGCCGCGGACGATCCCGAGCGGGGAGCGGCTTGGCGCCGGCTGTGCGACTGGTATCTGGCCACGGTCGACGCCGCCACCGGCTTCGAGTACACCGGCAGCGCCCAACTCCCTCGGACACGCCATTCCTCCACCCGATTCGACGACCAGCATCACGCGGCAGCCTGGTTGGAGGCCGAACGCGCCGTCCTCGTCGCCGTCGTGCTGCGCACCGCCGACACCGGCCCACACGAGATCGCCTGGCAGCTGGCCGACCAGTTGTGGGTCTACTTCTACGCCCGGCGGCACACCGCCGAGTGGAGGGCCACGGCGACAGCCGCACTGCGGGCTGCCGAAGCCGAAGACGCGGTCCTACCCCAGGCGGTGCTGTGGAACAGCCTCGGTCTCCTGCACCAGCACGCGGGCGAGCCCGACACCGCCCGCGAAGCGCTGCACAACGCTCAGGAGGGATACCGCACCGCCGGCTTCACCGTCGGCGAGGTCGCAATCCACACCAACCTCGCAATCTACCACGCCCAGCGCGGTGAGATGCGCACGGCCCTCGAGTACCAGCAGAGCAGCGACGACCTACTCCGCGGCCTCGATCGACCGGTTCTGCTCGCCCGGGCCGTCAACATCACAGGTCTGATCCACTCCTACCTCGGCGAATTCGACCAGGCGGTGGACCTCACGACGGAGGCCATCGAGACGGCTCGAGCGCACAATCGCCCCACGGGCACAATCAGCCCGCTGGTCAATCGTGCCTGGGCCCGTCATGCTGTCGGCTGCTACGCCGATGCGCTAACCGACGCAACCGAGGCCCTGCAGCTGTGCAACCACCACCAGCAGCGCACCTGCGAATCCGCCGTCCACGAAATCCTCGCCCGCGTCCACCGTGACACCGGCCGCCTCGAACTCGCGCGCACCCACGCTGAGCATGCCCTGAGCACAGCCCGCAGGGTGGGCGATCCAGCCCACGAAGCCGACGCCCTGGGCACACTGGCCAGCGTGCATCACCTTGAGGGCCGGAGCGACCTGGCCCTGCCACATTTGCAGGAGGCGGTGGCGCTCACACGCCGCTGCGGCCTGCGCCATCAAGAAGCCGACACCCACGTGAACCTCGCCCGCGTCCATCTCGCTTCCGACGCCGTGGACCTCGCAGCTCACCACAGCGAGAAGGCGCTGACCCTCGCCCGCGCACTGGACCTGCGCCCCACCGAGCATCGCGCCCTGACCGCCCTCGCCGCGATCGCCCACGCCACCAGCGACCCCGCCAAGGCCGCCGACCACATGCAACAGGCCCAGAAGATCCAGGAGGAGACCGGATACCAGCCCCGCCCCTGATCCGAGAGCGGCACTACACACTTGCGGCGGCCAACGGATATGGGAGCCCGTGGCGATCAGTCGGAAATTCGCCTAAAGCGACTGCGGTTCTCGAGCGGCGTGACGGAGACCTCGTCAACTGCGACGAACACCCGTTCGCTTCCACATACGAGGGCGCATCGACAGGAGAGGAGAAACGCTTCTCGGCACGACTCATCGATGGCGACGACAATAAGGAAGCCGGAGGCCGCTTGCAAGCCACGTACTATAGGCAACGACTCTTTGACGGCGACCCCTTCTATGTCCGCATCTCTGGAACACCATGAACCAAAAGAACGAGTCTCCGGGCCCGCTCGCCCGGCATCAGGTATATGCCAGCCCCGACTACAGCATGATATCGATCCACGGAGGAAGCGGTTATCTCTACGGAAGCAACGCCGTAATCCGCCGATCGACCCGCGAAGGTGCCGCCGCCGACGAGCACTGGATCGTCGCCCGCTGCGCCAACGACACAGTGAAAGTCCGGTTCGACATCGCCGTCTGGTGGCAGCAACCACCGGGGGCCGACACCGATGAGGCCGAGCAGGAGCACATGCTCGCTGTCGGCTTCCCCGAGCAAGTCCTCTATATCGACCAGGGCACCAAGGGCATGGCGGCCGAAATCTCACTCCCCCGGGCGGGCGCCTACGCCGTCCGCCTGCGGGGATGGAACCATCACGTTGTCATGCACGAGGCCGAGGACATCGAACAGCGGGCCGACGCTGAAGACTGGGACCTCGACCGCATGGGTGAGGAACTCGACAAACTGGACGGCAAAGAACGCTACGCCGTCGACCTGTGGCCGACCCACGGAACCCGGGCGCCGGCGCCCGTAGGTGAGGCGAGCACCTCCACGGGGGGACAGCGCCACGGCGACGCTGTCCCCGCCCTGGGAAGAGCACTGGGCCCCCGGCGACGCCTACGTGAAACGCCGCTTGTTCCTTGTCCGGCGCCTGCGCTTGCGGATACCGCCGACGGGAGGGAAGACCAGCTCGGCGCCCTGGGCCTGGGGCTCAACGCTTCGCCCTGTGGTTCACCGTCTACGTGGATGCCCCCTGGAGCAGCTTCGCGCCGAGGGCGACCTACTTGAGGAGGACGTCGACCACCTGTCCCCGTTCGCGCGCAAGCACGTGAACGTGAACGGGCACTACTCGTTTCTGCTCCCCGACATTCCAGGCGACTGCCTGGAATTGCTGCCCCGGTGTCCCTTGGAGGAGGAATGAACGACACCGTCGCGGCCCGCCGACATGCCGGCCACCGTCATCGCCGAGCGGACCGGATCGCAGCGCTCGCTCACCGTACTCAAAGACCGGGTGCGCCGCCTCCGTCCGCTCTACCGGCCCGCGGACCCGGCCTCGCGCACTACCTACCGCCCGGGCGAGTTGGCCCAGTGCGACCTGTGGTTCCCGCCCGCACCCGTCTCGCTGCCGAGTTGCCTCTCCTGGCGCCGTCGCCCGGGTGGCGCACCAGCCTGCGGCTTCCCCGTGACCGCTACGTGCACCTGGCGCGTCGGTCGGGGGCATGGGCGTGGCCGGTGCCGCCTTCCCGCCCCTGGGGCCTTGTCAGCAGCACCCCAGGGGCAGGCAGGTGGTGTGTTATCGGGGCAGGCCGCGGCCGAACTCGGCATCGCTGCCGTCCATCCCCAGGGTGCCGCTACCGAAGTTCTGCGACCCGTCCGCGCTGAGCCCGTCGTCGGCGGCATACAACACGACGATGGAACCGTCGCCGCCGTTCTCGCCGGGGGTACCGGCGACGAGGTCGCGGTGGCCGTAGCCGGTGAGATCGAGAAGGGCGACCTCGGCCCCCATGCGATCGCCGGCCTCGCCCGCCCCGGCCACCCCGGGCGAACTCTGCTGGAAGGACTGGCGGCGCCCGGTCGGACCGTCGGGGCCGCCGTAGACGATGTCGACACCGCCGGCATTGGCCTCGTCGGCACCGGAGGCCCGGGCGGCATCGCCCACGGCGATGTCGGCGTGGCCGTCGGCGTCGATATCGCCCAGCGCCACCGACGAGGAGCCCAACTCCGCGTCCAGTTCGGTGCCCGGCGCGCCGAGCCCCGCGGCAGTGCCGTCGAAGACGCGGCCCGCGTGGTCGTCGAAAACGGCCGCCACCTCGGCGTGGCCGTCGGCGTCGATATCGCCGGCGGCGATGTCGGAAGTGTCCTCGGGCAGAGTGATGGGCTCGTTCAGCGGGCGGGGGGTCGTGATGCTCCCGGCGCGGGCGGTGGAGGCCTTGAGATCGGCGCCGGTGAAGACCTGCAGGTCGCCTCCCGGGGCCTCGCCGTCGCGGGCGGAGGAGACGGCCAGGTCGGGGTGGGTGTCGCCGTCGATGTCGGCGGCGGCCAAGGCCTGGACGCCGTCGGCGGGTGCGGGGGCGGCGTTGAACACCGTGGTCGGCGGGTCGCTGGGGGACTCGTCGAGATCTTCGCGGCCCCACAGCACGGTGACCTGGTTTTGCGCGCCCACGGCCACATCGGCCAGTCCGTCGTCGTCGAAGTCGGCCGTGGCCAGTGCGGTGCCGAAGTGGGTATCGCCGCGGTCCTGGCGCGGGGAGTGCAGGGTCAGCGCCGTCCCGGTGGGCCCCTCGGCCGAGCCGAAGACGATCTGGACCAGGCCCGCGTCGGTGTGCTCCTGCACGTCCTCGCCGGGGGCGGCGATGATGTGGTCGGCGTAGGCGTCGCCGTCGACGTCGGCGGTGCGCACCACGTCGCCGAAGCGGTCGCCGGCCTCGGGGGCGCCGCCCACACCGGTAGAGGACTGGTCGATCCGGGTGGCTTGGGAGGTGTCGAGACCGTCGGGGCCGGTGACGATGATGTCGACGTAGCCGCCGCGCACGTCGTTTCCGCCGAGGCCCTCGGGGGCACCGACGACCAGATCGGGCGGGGCGGTGTAGCCGCAGCAGGCGGCGGCGTCTCCGCCGCCGCCCTCCGGCTCGTCGGGGTCGGCGTGGGCGGGCGGTGGCTGGAGCAGGCCCAGGCCCAGGAGCAGGCCGGCGGCACCGGCGAGGCCAAGGCGATGTGTTGGAGGCATGACGGAGTCCGTTCGCTGGGGACGGGTGGATGCGTGACCGCCGAGGCGCACCCGGGCGAGCGGGAACCGGGGCCGGGACGGCAGGGGCAACGTACGAATGCGCCGATGCCGCGGCAAGGGCCTCGGCTGGGTGCGCCTGCTGTGGAGGCAGATGCGCGTTTCAACGCTGGTGGTGTGTGGAACGAGCGCGTCGAGCAGCAGCGGGGAGTGATCCGTGCGCCGCTTCCGTGCGGGCGGCATAAGGGTGTGACGCATGGTTCAGTGGCCGAATGCGGACAGTGGCAGTGTTTAGCGGCGCGAGATCAACAACGCCGACGAGAGTCGCCGCGTCGCTCTGAATCGCAGGAGGCCCCTCGCCACGGGTCGTCGCTTGCACCACCCGTGCGGTACCGCTCGCGCCCGACAAGGGCGAGCCGGTTCCGCAGACGCGCATGACCGTTTCCGGTCACCCACGTGATCATCATGGGTACTCAGTGCAACCGTCACGGGGGCTGTAAGTGGTGTTTCCAATGCAGGTCGTGACTTCTGTGCCATGCTCCAGCTGTATTGAAACGCCCGATTCGGCGGGGCCGCCAACTCCGCCCGGAGGTTCTTGCCGACGCGGATCGACGCTCCGTAGGTTTTCCGTGCCGCTCTGGCGCCCCACCGGTTCCCGCTCGCCCGGCCCGCCACAGCCGGCACACCCGGATATCCCCCGATCGAGCGAATGGAACCCCTGCGTGCGATCACGACCCTTCACTGCCGTGGGGGCGGCCGCCACCACCCTGGTGCTCGGCGCGTCCCTGCTCGCGGCCCCGCCCGCTCTGGCCGATGAGAACAGCCCCCACTCCCCCGCCGAACGCACCGTCCCCGCCCCCGACACCTGGTCACCGAGCAAGGCCGATCAGAAACCCGCCGGCGGCAAACCTCCCGAACAGGCCTGGCGCCCCGCCGACGCCGATGACCAGGAGCAGCAGCGCAGCCCCGGCTGGTCCTGCTCCACCGGCGGGGAGAACCTCGGCATCCACTCCTGGTACCCGATGGAGCGCCACCAGATCAGCGACCGCCTGGATCTGGACATCAACGTGGAGTCGGGCAACGCCGTGCTGCGCCACCGCGACCTGACCATACGCGGCACGGGGCTGGACCTGAACTTCAACAGCGTCTACAACTCCCGGGACCTGACCACCAAGTGGAAGCAGTCCTACGGCCGCGACATCGGGCTGATGATCGAGTCCGACCGCATCGCCTTCCACGGCCCCACCGGCTCCTGCGACACCTTCCACTCCGACGGCGACGGCGGGTGGGAGACCCCCTCCGGGGTCAACGCCGAACTGGTCGAGCTGGCCAACGGCACCTTCACCCTCACCTACACCAAGGGCCGGTTCCAAGACGAGGTCTGGTACTTCAACTCCTCCGGCTGGGCCACCGCCCGCAGTGACCGCAACGGCAACAAGATCGACCTGCGCTACACCACCGGCGGCAACCTCGCCTCGGCCACCGACACCCAGGGCCGCACCACCCGCGTCGAGTGGGACGAGGAGAACATCCGCCCCACCCGGCTGATCGACCCGACGGGCGAGACCGCGGCCGCCTATGAGTACTCCGGCGACTCGCACCAGCCATCGACGCTGGTCGACCGGGCCGGCCAGGAGATCGACTTCGGCTACACCGACGGCTACCTCACCTCGATCACCGACGCCACCGGCGCCACCTGGCAACTGTCCTACGACACCCAGGGGCGGGTGACCTCGCTGACCGCGCCCACCGAGGACGGCGGCGCCACCACCGAGTTCGACCACGGCGACGGCGAAACGACGGTCACCGACCCCAACGGCGGCGAGTCGGTCTTCGAGTTCGACGACCAGGGCCGCCAGACCACGGCCACCGACCAGGTGGACAACTCCCGCTCCCAGGAGTGGACGGCCAACTCCGACGTGGCCACCACCACCGACGCCCTGGACGCCTCGGTCACCTACGACTACGACAACGCCAACAACCTCATCGGCACCGAACTGCCCACCGGAGCTGAGACCAGCATCGGCTACGCCGACTCGGCCAACCCCACCAAGCCGACCTCGGTGACCAGCCCCGACGGCGACGAGCACACCATCACCTACGACCAGGCCGGCAACCCGCTGCGGTATCGCTCCACCGACGAGGACATCACGGTCGCCTCGCTGTCCTACAACGGCAACGGCACCGTCGCCTCGGTCACCGACGGCAACCTCAACCGCACCACCTACGACTACGACGCCGCGGGCAACATGGTGAAGCTGGAGGAGCCCGGCCCCATCGGCGCTATGACCTACACCTACGATGCCCTGTCGCGGGTCACCAGCGTCACTGACGGGAACGGGGTGAAACTGGAGTACGGCTACGACAAGCTCGACCGGGTCGTCTCGATCAGCCGCGACGGTGAGCTGATCCAGTCCACCACCTACGACGGCAACGGCCGCACCACCGCCACCCACACCGACCAGGCCAGCCTGTCCTACACCTACGACGGGCGCGGCGACCTCCTCAAGACCGTGCGCAGCGACGCCGACGGCGAAGAGAAGACCACCTACGCCTACGACGCGGCCGGCAACCTCACCGAGATGACCGAGCTGGGCGCGACCACCACCTACACCTACGACGCCGCCTTCCGCCTGGACGAGCTCACCGACCCTACCGGGGCCACCACCGCCTTCGACTACGACGAGAACAACCGCCGTACCGGTATCGAGCACCCGGACGGGGCCACCCAGTCCAAGGACTACGACGAATCCGGCCGCCTGACGAGCCTCGAGGCGACCAACGCCGCGGGTGAAATCGTGACCAAGGCGTCCTACTCCTACGACAACGACGGGTCCGACTCCGGACAGTTGCAGTCCACGACCGTCGACGGTGAGACCGAGGACTACACCTACGACGGTATGGACCGCCTCACCTCCGACGGCGAGACCGACTACACCTACGACGACGCCGGCAACCTGCTAAGCGCCGGAGGCGACGAGTTCACCTACAACAACGCCGACCAGGCCACCCAGGCGCGCGGCGACGAACTCGCCCACGACAAGGCGGGCAACCTCGTCGAGAAGGCTGGCGCCCAACTGCAGTACTCGCCCACCAACCAGTGGACCAAGACCGACACGGCCCAGGGCGACCTGCAGACCTCCATCAGCTACGACACCGCGAACTCCACCCAGGTGCGCGGGATCACCGACATCAAGGGCGACACCCGCATCGATCGCCAGGTGGTCAACACCGCCCTGGGCATCAGCGACATCGCCTCCGACGGGGAGCGCACCCGCTATGTGCGCGACCCGAATGGCACGTTGATCTCGATGATCGACGGGGCCGACGACACCCGCTACCACTACACGACCGATCATCAGAGCTCGGTGCTGTCGGTCACCCAGGCAGGCTCGGAGGCCGATGCGCCGGCGGTGGACTACGACTACACCCCCTACGGCCAAACCACCACCAACGCTGCCGGTGACGCCGATACCCGGGCCGCAGGGTTGAACCCCTTCACCTACACCGGGGCGTATCAGTTCCAGAACGGAACCCTGCACCTGGGCCACCGGTTCTTCTCACCCGGCATCAACCAGTTCACCCAACCCGACCCCAGCAGGCAAGAACGCAACAACTACACCTACGCCGGGTGTGATCCCATCAACAACACCGACCCCACCGGCCTGATGTCGGCGCAGGCAGGCGGAAGGCTTGGGGCAAGCGTCGGAAGTATGGCAATGGCCGCCGGCTTCGCCGCCGCTGGAGCGTGCGCGGTTACCGCACCTGCCTGCTTGGCCGGAATGGCGGTGGGTGGAGCCGCTGCCGGCGCGGCCGGAGGAGCGCTTGGCGCCTCTCTCGCAGGGGGATCGGGCGGCCAGGTCGCTTCGGCTGGGGCATGGGGCGGCGTAGGCGGCGCTATCACGGGGCCGATGCCGGTGAACTTCGGAATGTGGACCGGCATGGGATTCAATCTGGCTGTTCACGGATTGACTTAACCACTACGTTGTGAAGGCGGGCGTGGAGTGCTGCGCCCGCCGTACCCCCTGGAAGGGAGCTGCCTCCGTAATGAACGAATCATCAAGCCTGTTCGAGCGGTCGATGGTCCGACTCGCAAAGAGCAGAATCCTGCTCCCCTTCTTTTACTTGGGCACTCCCCCCACTGAGAACGATTCCCCGGAAACAGTTCGAAACATCGCCATCTCGGCATCCCTTCCAATTGCCCCACTGGTCGGTATCGTATTGCTGAGCGTATACCTCGAAGACAGTATTACTGGGGGAATCATTTTCTCTGCAGTCACTTTTCTATGGTTCCTTCTGATTGTACTTCCGAAAATTGTCCTGATCTTCTATATCAGGAAATCGAAGAGGCAAGATCTCAGCGCGGACTAGAAAATTACTCGGCGTCAGAACTTGAAAAGACTGGAGCGCCCGCTCGACCGGAATTGTCGTCGATATTCCGACCGATTTCGCCGCCGAGACTCCCGCGTCATTCATCGGTAATAAATTAAAGACCAGGAGGCCGGGTTCAGTCGCGTTGGAATCCGCTATTCGTGACACGGAAGTCCCTCCGGGCATCCCCACCGATTGCGCGCTACCAGGGCACCCGCTCACGGCAGGCAACAGAGGGGCAGGTGGCCGACTGAATGCTCAAGAAAAGTCAAAGAGACCCTACTCCGCACCATACCCACGACTCTCCCTTTGTTTGGCCGCAAGAAAAAGGAAAAACTTAGGGGGTACAGAGATCAAAAACCACAACAATGCGAACAGGATGCAGGCGATCCCTGCGATCTCGGCTTTCCAGAAGTAGAGACTTATCAAGCCGAGCACGAAAAAGGCGGCAGCCACGTTGGCTGCGGTTAATATCGCATAGCGAACAGCGCCCGGGGAGGCGTCCTCCGTTAGCTGAGTGCCTCGGAAAATTGGCGGAACGGTAAATTTATTCGTTGCCACGCGAATCATTGACCGCTTGAATCTGCTTGTCTCTTCTCGCATTTTCTGGGAATCTTTCAGAGGGGTTTCGTGTTTCTTAAACGGTGGTACCCGTCATGCGGCATGCTATTCCTGACTGGAATGGATCCTCGTCGATGTCAGCTCCTCCCGCCCTGCTCTGCTCAAGGCGAGCGGATCGACCTCTGGTACTCCGGAAAAGCCCACGTCCACGGAGGTAACCTGCAAGGGCTGATGGAACCGGGAGGGTTCCCGCTGTTCGTCGGCGGTGTCGAACCCGGATCGGTGCACGACCTCACCGCCGCTCGCCTGCACGTCCTGCCCGCCCTCTACACCGCGGCCGCCCGCGGCCTCTGCGCAACCACGGTTCGGCCTCCTCGCTGCGGCCGCCCTCCTTCAAGAGCACACCGAGGTTGACCATCGCTTCGGTATCGCCCTCTCCAACGGCGCGACGCCACCAGTGCTCGGCATCCCCCACGCGATCGGCCTGGGCCAGCAGCAGACCGAGGTTGTACATAGCCTTGGTGTGGTCGCCCTCGCCGGCCCGGCGCCACCAGTGCTCAGCGTCCTCACTGCGGCCGCCGACCTTATATAGCAGACGGAGGTTGTACATCCCGTTGGTGTGGTCGCCTTCCGCGGCCCGCCGGCACCAGCGCTCAGCATCCTCGCTGCGGCCGGTCTGCTCCAGCAGCACCCCGAGGCTGTGCATCGCATTGGTGTGACCGCCTCCGGCAGAATGGCGCAACCACGATTCGGCTTCCTCTGTCCGGTCGGCCTGTGCCAGCAGCCCACCCAGGTTGACCATCGCGTTGGTGTGGTCGCCTTCCGCGGCCCGCCGGCACCAGCGCTCATCTCGGAGGGGTAGGACAGCACGTGAAGCTCCTGGTCGGACGGTTTGATCTAGGCAATCGCCCGTCTACCAGGAGCTTCACGTGTTCTTGGCCACGCCACGCCGTACACACTCTCCGAGCAGCCCGAACACCAGGTTGGCAAAGGCTCACTGAGCCCGTTGCCGGCTGATGTCAACGGCGGTGGAAGACTGACCCCTTCATGACGGTTGAAAGCTGACCCCCTTCAGCTGGTTCGAACACTGCTGTCAGTCGGTGGCATCGGCCGCGGGCGTGCGGCCGAGATCACGGTCTTTGAGCCGGTAGAAGTCTCCCTTCAACCCGAGGACCTCGGCGTGATGGACCAGCCGATCGATCATGGCCGCAGCCACGGTGTCGTCACCGAAGACCTCGCCCCACCGGCCGAAGGGCTTGTTGCTGGTCACGATGAGACTGGCCCGCTCGTAGCGGTTGGAGACCAGCTGGAAGAACAGGTTGGCCGCCTCGGCGTCGAACGGGATATAGCCGACCTCGTCGATGATCAGCAGCGGATAGCGGGCCAGCCGGGTCAGCTCGGCCTCCAATCGCCCCGACTCATGCGCCGCGGCCAGTCGGTTGACCCACTGGGCTGCGGTGGCGAAGGCGACCCGGTGCCCGGCCTGGCAAGCGCGCATCCCCAGCCCGGTGGCCAGATGGGTCTTGCCGGTGCCCGGCGGGCCGAGGAAGACGACATTGTCCTTGGCCGCCACGAAGTCCAGCGTGCCCAGGTGGGCGATGGCCTCGCGGCTCAGACCGCGCTGATGGTCGTAATCGAAGTCCTCCAAGCTCTTGGGTGCGGGAAAGCGGGCGTGTTTGATGCGCGCAGCGCCGCCGTGCTCCTCGCGGGCGGCGACTTCGCGCTGCAGGCAAGCAGCCAGGAACTCCTCGTGGGTCCAGGATTCTGCGCGGGCGCGTTCGCCCAGGCGCTGGATGGCGGCCAGCAGCGAGGGCGCTTTGAGCGCGCGGGTCAGATAGGCCAGCTCGGCCGCGGTGTCGCCGCCCGTCTTGGTCTTGGCGGCCATCAGGCAACGACCTCCTCTGCGGTGCCGAAGTGGCGGTCGTAGCTGGCCAGGTCGCGCTGCTGGACCTCGTCGGACTGCGGAGCGGCGCCCGCGTGGATAGCGGTGGTGCGCAGCGCGGTGGCCGCGCGCAAGTGGGCGGCATCGCTCAGCGTCTGGTGGGCGGCCCAGCAGCGCGCGTGGTCGGCCACCAGGTGCCCGTGACGCCAAACCCGCACCGCCTCCAGATCGGCGCGCACCGCGACCCGCCGGCCCACCGCCCACGGGTGCACCGAGTAGTCGCAGGTGTCCAGGCGGATGTAGTGGTCGCGGGCCAGGCACGTCTCCCAGCGATGGCCCACTGCCTCGGGCTGCTGGGCCGGCAGGGCGACCATCGCCGCCCGGTCGGCCTCCAGCCGCTCGGTGGGCCGGCAGCGCAGACGCTGGTGGATGCGGGTGTTGGCGCCGTCGCGCCAGTCGCCCAGCTGGGCGTTGAAGTCGGCCGGGCCGACGTAGTGCCGCCCGGGCTCAAAGGAGGTCGCCAGGTAGCGGTTGGCGCGCTCGACCACCCCTTTGGCCTCGGGATCACGGGGGCGCAGGATGCGCACCCCCACGCCCAGCGACCCGGCCAGACCGGCGAACTCCGGACTCAGCCGGGGTGCGTCGCGGCCGCGCCAACGGCCGATGCCGCTCTCGTTGTCCCAGACCAGGGTCGTGGGGCAGGCGCCCAGCTGTTCCAGCAGCGCCCAGGTGCCCGCGGTCAAATCCGCGGCCCGGCGCGAGGGCAGCATCCGCGCCATGATCAGGCGTGAGTAGCCCAGCACCATCACCAGCACCGGAGGGCGCCCCACCTGGCCGCCGCCCAAGGGCACGTCGGCGTTGGGGGGAACCACAGGTCGAACTGGACGATGCCGCCCGGCTCATAGCGGGTGCGCGATGCGGGGTCGGGCACTTGGTAGAGCGGCCGCAGTTGGCGGATGCGGTCCTTGAGCACGGTCATGCCGCGCTGCCAGCCGATGCGTTCGGCGATCACCGTCGCCGGCATGTCCGGGGTGGCTTTGAGCAGCGCCCGGATCTCGCCTTCGACGGCGTCGACCACCGATCCCCGCGGCGCCCGTTGGTAGCGCGGCGGGTCCTCGCAGGTCAGCGCTCGGCGCACGGTGTTCTTCCAGATGGCCATCTGCCGGGCGATCGCCTTGATCGCCATGCCCTCTGACTTGCGCAGACGGCGGATTTCCGCCCAGTCCTCCACGTTGATCACCCTCCGATGATCAGCTGAGGGGGTCAGATTTCGTCGGACGCCAGGGGGTCAGTATTCACGTGTCGTCGACACACCGGCATGATCCCGATCTCGTCCTTGAGACCCTGACGTAGAGATACCCCTAGTAGAGAGGTTGATCACCACAACCACCACATCCGAACCAGGGGCGCTGCTACCGCTGCTGCGCCTCCGCCAATCCGCCGTGGAAGTCGGTACGTGCTGTAATCCGGGATTTCAGGATGGAACGGTCGCACCATCGACCGGCCGCCCCGCATCCGAGACTGAGGCCGCGGTGGCACGCCCCCGAAGCTCTCGCGTTGAGGTGCTCCAGCAGGCCGATGAGAGGGTTCTCGTGCGGCCTCAGTGGCAGCGATCCGCCGTCAAAACACACAGAGGCTCGTGCCCTCTATGTGCCTTCACGCACTATTCGACGTTGCCTCCACTGGGCGATGATAGCCGATATCGCCATCACCAGAGCTGCGCCGAGGAATCCTCCCGTGCCGTTCACGATCAGGTCCCCGGTACCCACAACACCTCCGGTCCCCATCAGTAGCTGAGAGGCCTCGATTGCCAACGACAGGATCGCCCCGGTAAGCAATCTGACTACCGCCGAGGTGAACGCGGCGGCGGCAACAATCCCGATGGGAACGAATAGCAGGAAGTTGACGACGAGCTCCTCGACTACGAGAGTTGCACTCTCCGATTCAAGGTAGTCGTCGGGATCAGCGTAGTAGACGCCGTCTTTCTTTAGAAATCTCGTCGCGTCCTCTCCGATTGGGTTTCCTTCGTTATCGAGCCAAAGTGCTTCACCGCGGACCTCGAACCGATACGCGTAGTATTCGCCTGCCGATTCATCCGCTAATACGATTTCGCGCGCAGTCTCGACTGTGAGATCCTCTTGGTCGTCGAAATGGACGTAGCGTCCTTTCCCCGCTCGAATAGCGAAGGAGTCTGAAGGAGCGAATTCCTGCATGTAGCCCGCGAGCGGATTCCACTCCACCTGCGTCGCCCTCCCGGCTGCTGCCGCCGATCCCACATGGGCCGGTTGCACGAGCACAACGAAGTACAGGGCGACCGCGCACGCGAGGCAGACGCGAGCCCAGGAAGCTGCCTGGCGGGGCCGGCGGGCCATGGTCGCGGCCACCAACCACCCGGCAACGAGGAGTCCCCCAAGGACCAGCGCTATCGTCACCGGGTTTACGAACAGTAGTACCGTCCACATAAGCCGCGGAGAGAACCTTTCTACGTCTAAGCAGCCCCAGGTTGAGCGCTTCGCGGGGTCGTCCAGGAAGCCGGACGACCCCGCATTTTAAACACGACCGGCAGATCCGACGGACACCGCCGTCGACCCTGCCGTGGATTATACTCTGACTTCTATGTTACTAGCACGCAGCGAACTCCGTCCGGAAGTCATTTCCGTTAACCCACATGATCCCTTGGAAGGACTTTGGCGTCGAGCTCGACGTGTAGAACACATCGCCACCGCGGCCACCCGGGGCGATTGATTGCGTACTCCCCCGTTTGTCCTTGTTATTCCATCTGGCGCCGAACTGAGCGGTGATGGTCGAGCCACCATCCTTGAAATAGTCGACTGCCGCGTAGTTGCACGACGACGGAGCATGTACTCGCAAGGTGCCGTTCGTGAGGTATCCGTATTCATAGTCGAGGGCACCGACACCCGAGTCATCGCCGCGTTCTTCGGCGAGTTCCTGCTGGTATTTCTCCAGGCTTTCGACGTCCTTGTCTTCGCCCACCTCGAGGAGTCGGTCGTCGTCTGTCAAGATGACCTCCTCCTCGTAGATCACGTTGAGCTCATTCGTCTCGTCAGCAGATACTGCGGACACGCCCATTGAGGAAAAAATGGCGATTACGGCCGAGGCGGCGACAGCGGTCCGGCGCAAAATCAATACAACTCCAAAATATGCAGCGTGCGGGCCAGGGCGACGCTAACAGAGTGACCGGTTCGCCGAAGTTGCTTCCAAGAGTGACACAGAACATCGCAATCGATCTCACTCCCATGACGTGCCGTGGAGGTCATCGTTGCTGTGTGTGTCTGAATGTGGACGGATACATATATTGACACCATGGCTGCACGGATGTTGGCACCGCCCCTACACTTCGCCCGCCGGCAAGGCGCGGCCGCTCATGCCACTCTTCACGGGTGCACACGCGAGCCAATGCCGGTCGCAATTCATCGGGCGGACCATCTCGCCTTCTGGACCGGCAAAGCGGGTGACGCGGCCAGTGCCCCGCGACCTACTCGCCGACCTCCTGGCAGACCATGAGCGCGTCCTAGGCCCCCACCACCCCAACACCCTCACCGTCGCGGCAGCTTTCGATTATTGGAGACGCGAAAGCGAAGCATAGAATCCGGGCATCAGATTTTCTTCCGAGAGATCGATCCCACCCGGCGACAGAGACCAACCGGCGGAACCCTCCACCAATGAGACTTGGAGTTGCGTGCTCCACCGTCGCTCGGCTGTTAAGGACGCGGGCGGCAAACGGCGTCACGGTGCGGCATTGACGGCAGAGTTCCGACGGATAAAATAACAGGTAGCGGCATGATTCGGTGCCGCTCGGCACCATTAAAGCGCACTTCTAATCCGACGGCCGCAGGTTCGAATCCTGCCAGGTGCACCACATAACCACAGGTCACGGCACCTATAGCGCGCTACCGCCGCTGCGTCGCCAGTCTGCTGGGACCAGGGTGGGACATGCTGGGACCACGCTCGCGTGAGCCTCGGGCCGCACAGCCGCCCTCCCCCATCTCCACATCCGGGACGCGACAACCGACCTCGTGGCATCGAGCGGTTGAAGCCGATCAAGCACTTCGGCCGAGGCCCTTGCAAGGCCGACGGTTAGGCTGCGGCCATGCCGCCCTTCCACATCGTCGACGCCTTCACCGACACCCCCTTCGCGGGCAACCCGGCCGTGGTCGTCCCGCTGGACGGGGACTATGGGGACGGTTGGGCCCAGGCCGTGGCCACCGAGTTCAACCAGCCCGCCACCGCATTCCTGCGGCCACTGACCGGGGACGGCGACGCCGACTACGAACTGCGCTGGTTCTCCCCGAGGCAGGAACTGGCCCTGTGCGGACACGGCACCCTCGCCGCCGCCCACATCCTGACCCAGACCGGCGCCGCCGGGCCACTGCGGTTTCGCACCGGCGCCGGCATGCTCACCGTCGAGACCGGAGACGGCCGCCTCTGGCTCGACCTGCCCGCCAACCCGCCATTCGCCGCCGCCCCACCCGAGGGGGTCCTCGCGGCCATAGGCGCCCAACCCGCCTGGACCGGGCGCACCGGGCTGGGCGACGTCCTGCTCGCCTACGACACCGCAGCCGAGGTGCAGGCCCTGCGCCCCGACCTCGAATCCCTGGCCCGCGCCATGATCGGCCTGCGCGGGGTCATCGTGACCGCGCCCGCCGAGGACGGGGACGAGCACGCGTTCGTGTCGCGGTTCTTCGCCCCGACCGTCGGCAACCCCGAGGACCACGTCACCGGAAGCGCCCACACCGCACTCGGCCCCTACTGGGCCCAGCGCCTCGACCGCACCACGATGCTCGCCCGCCAATGCTCGCCCCGCGGCGGCACACTCGCGATCGAACTACCGCAGGAACCCCCCGACCGGGTGCGCATCGGCGGACCCGCCCTCACCGTCGCCTCAGGCCAACTCCACACATGAACCCCCGCGAACCACCACCGACATCGACCCTGGTCCTCAAGTGCTCACCGCCCACGTAGCGCCCCACCTCCAATAACGGACCATTAGCGGCGGTCAGGCTTCGTCGGCGGGACAGCGGTAAACGAGGAGGGGCCTACTCCTCCTCCGCCTCCCGCACCTGCCGCAGCCGATCTCCGGCCTCACCGGTGCGCCCATTCTGCGCCAGCCGCACGCCGAGGTTGACCATCGCGCCGGCGTTGCCGGCCTCGGCGGCGCGACGCCAATCTCGGACGGCACCAGGAAGATCGGGCGCACGGTCATCACCAAGGTCCGCTCGTCTGTTGGCAGCAACGTCAGGTGGCGCTGATCTACTCCGGCTCGAAACCGCTGCCCATGGGCATCCCGGGGCCGCGCCGCCGGCTGACCGGGACTGCTCCTCGAGGGGCGGGCCTCACGTGGACCGAACCTAGACTGCCACCCTCGGTGAGAATCCGACCCTTGAGGCGCAGACGCCTTGTCGAACATGCGTGCGGAATCGCTATTTATGGGGCACACTAGGATCGTATAACCCAACATATAGTGCCCACCCAGTTCGTTACGTTCCGCAGCCCCCTCTGAAGGGCCGGACAGACACCGCTTCGGCATCGCGTAGTGAGGAGCACCGCTGTTGGCCACCTTTTGCTCACCTCCTGCGCAACCGCGCAGTCGCGTGCGGCCAGCGACTTGCTGCCACAACGCCGACGATGTCGGTGTGGTCTGCGAGAGTCCCGCGTCGGACGATGTACAGCGGAGGGGCAGCCGGTGACGGGCGAACGGTTCCAGATCCTGTCGTTAGACGGCGGAGGACTGCGCGGCATGTTCTCCGCGGCTGTGCTCGCGAGATTAGAAGAAGCCTGCTGGGACCACGCTCGCCTCGACCTCGAGCCGCACAGCGATCGGCCCCTCCTCACCTCCACATATGGGACGCGGCAACCGACCTCGTGGCTCGCACCGACAGGTCCGAGCCGATGGCAGGCCGACGGTTAGTCTTCGGTCATGCCGTCCTTCCACATCGTCGACGCCTTCGCCGACACCCTTTTCGCGGGCAGCCCGGCCGTGCTCGACGAGCTCCTGCGCCCCCAGGCGCCGCACATGGCCCGCCGCCTGCCGCGGACGTCATCGCCGCGCTGGAGGAGCAGACGGTGACCGTGGCTGGAACCGAGGCCGCCGCCACCGTCATCGCCAGCCTCGCCCAGAGCCTGCGCACGCTGGAGCAGCGCGCCCGCATCGCCGCCGAGATCGAAGCCCTGCTGGAGGCCCACCCTCTTTCGGAGGTCCTGACCTCGATGCCCGGCATCGGGGCCAGGACCGGCGCGCGTCCTGATCGAGGTGGGCGACGGATCCGCCTTCGCCTCCACGGCCCATCCGGCCTCCTACGCGGGCCTGGCGCCGGCCACGCGGGCCTCGGGCAGCTCCATCAAAGGCGAGAACCCTGCCCGCAGGGGCAACAAGCAGCTCAAACGCGCCCTGTTCCTGGCCGCGTTCGCCTCGCTGTCCCATCCGCCCTCGCGGGCCTACTACGACCGCAAGACCGCCCACGGCAAGCACCACAACCAGGCCCTGCTCTGCCTAGCCCGCAGGCGCTGCGACGCGCTGTTCGCGATGCTGCGCGACGGGACGTTCTACCAGCCGCCCGTGGCCCAAGCGGCTTGACAAACCCATAGAAGCACCCCCCGGAGCAAACCACCTCGCCAGCCGGGCCATTTTTTCCACCCGGACATGAAAAAAATCAACCGCCCCCGAGAGCGAATCATTTAGGATGGCAACCTCCGGTTTATTTACTTTCTCCAAAAACCACCGCCGATTAACTTTTTTGTCTCATCTTTTTTGAACCCAAGATGCGGCGCCACCTCCTGTAATTCGTGCCACTTGTTTACACATTCTTCTTTGAAGATTGCCACCTTGTGCTTGACCTTTTTCCCGTCCTTCAATTCCAGTTCGACCGCCTGAAATCCACCGTGCTGGTACGCGGGACTCTGCGCCGGCACGAGAAATCGGATGCCCGATATCTCATCCAATGGGATCGATCTCCTTTTTTTCAACGAAGTCAGCGTCACCCCACTCAGATCAAGACGGAACGCATTTTTCCTGTATGCCACGACCCAAAAAATCGAGCGAATAAATCCTGCAACAGCAAAGCCAGCACCCATGACAATCGGACCTGCAACGGCACCACTATTGATGATCGCAATCACAGTAATTCCGACGCCGGGAACCAAGAGGGGGACAGCCGGCTTCCAGAGTAATTCTCTGATATTACACGGCTCGATCGAGAACTCAGCTTTTATTTCTCCCTCGATCAACACTTCTCATCTCCTCGCTTGGGGCGTCGCACTCGCCTGACTAGTACAAGGGGACGTTTGACAATCCGTTTGGGTAAACCGCATAAGGCGCTGTCTGGGAACTCTGTCCCCCTAGAGATTCCGTCGTTACTTTCGATGTAAAGTTGCTCCCAGCCATGGTACTCAAGTCCGCGATCCCATGCATCGCGGTTGTGTTCAATTTCGCATGGAAGGCCGCCTGTCGCTGCGTTAGCCCCCGCATGGCACCCCCCGTGTTCATAATGTTGCCCAAAGCTTCATTTGAAAATTTGGTCAAGTATTTTCCACCGAAGAATCCAAGCGCGGTTCCTGCAGCCTCGCCAGCTGCCTTCTTCCACTGCCCGTTCACCAGGTAGCCGGCCGTCTTCGCGGCACCACACGCGGCCCCGCCCCACGTTGGGATCCAGTCAGCACATGCTGCTATGCCTTTGCCCAACCAACTGTTTTCATTATTGACCATCTTGCCGATATCCTGGACGCCGTCCCAAGCGTCCTCATACCAGTGCTGGTCGGATTCGGCCTGCTGCTGGGCCTGCTCGGCGTCGCTGTACTCATGGGAGTTGTTGGCGTAGGGGTCCGGCGCGGGCCCGCCGCCGCCACCGCGACCACCACCGCCGCCACCTCCTCCTCCGCCACCGCCGCCACGGCCGTAGATGCTGTAGGTCGTGGTGCTGCGGCCGCTGCTCCGCGACCACCGCCACGTCGTGATCGTGTCCGACTCGTAGTCCCACCGCCTCGTGCTGGTGCGGTAGGGGTTGGTCCCGTAGTGCTTGAAGTTGTACTTGTACGTCTTCGTGACGCTGGCGCCGTTGCCGCGCTCCGTGGCCGTAATGCTCGCGGTGCCTCCGCCGATGATGCACACCCCTTCGGCTCCCGGACACAAGCCTGAGGCGTCGTTCAGCGTGACCGGGCTGTTGTTGGCATAGGAGTAGCCTTGCATCATCTGCGGATCCGCCGGATCCATCAGCGGATCGACCGAGGCGAACCGACCCAGCTCGGCGTCGTAGGAGCGCGCCCCGAGTTGTGTGAGGCCGACGTCCTCGTCGACGGTCCCGCCGACGAATCCCTTCTCCCCCGGCCAGGACCCGCTGCCGCTGCGCAGTTGCCCGAAGGCGGTGAACCGGCGCTGCTGCACCGTTCCCCACTCGGCATCGACCGCGATCTCGGGCGTGCCGTTGTGGTCGGAGAACAGCCAGTGCAGAGTGCCGTCGTTCTCGCGCACCGCCACGGTCTCGCCCGCATGCTCGTAGTAGCGCCTTGCCTCGGTGCCCTCGCCCGCGGTCCAGGTGACCTCCTGGCCGGGCAGGTACAGCGTCCACTCCCCGCCCTGGCGGCGGATCAGCCGGTCACCGCCAGGGCCGTAGACGAAGCTCGCACTGCCGGCGGCGCCCTGGACCGAGGCGAGGTTGCCCTCGGCGTCCCACGTCAGCTCCTGATCCCGGCCGCCGGTGCTGCGCGAGACCATGTTGCCCGCGGAATCGTAGTCATAGGTCGAGGTGGTCTCCTCGCCGCCGGAGGGATCAGTGCCCTCCGACGTCTCGCTCACCTCGGCCACACCGTGGGCCGGCCCCTCTCCTTCTGCGGGCGGGGTGTAGGTGGAGAGCGTGTTCCCCGAGGACGTATGGGCCGTCTTCGTGGCCCGGTTGCCGACCGCGTCGTAGGTGTAGGAGTTCCAATACGGCGCCGGCCCGCCGAGGCTGCCGGTGGCGGGCTCCGCTGCGCACGCGCTTTCCCCGGTTTCGTTCGGTGTCCAGGCGTCGGTGAGGCGGCGCTGGTGGTCGTAGTCGAAGCACTGAACGTCGGAGGACCGGGTCTCGTCGGTGGGTTTGTCGCGGATGGAGAGGACGTTGCCGGCGTCGTCGTAGTCGTAGTGACGGCCGGTGAGCGACCCGTCGCCGTTCTGGTGGACCAGGCTGGTCATGGACAGGCGGTCGGTGGCCTCGTCGTAGTCGCGGGTCACCCAGGTCTTCTCCGCACCGATCGCGCCGCGGGTGAACTCGCGCTGGGCCAGGTCGCCGAGCTCGGTGTAGACGGTCTCCCCCACGATGTCCTGGCGAGCGGAGAGTTCGACGGGTTGGCCGAGGTCGTCGTAGAACCGGCTGACGACTTCCCCGGAGAGGTCACCGGCCGCCGGCATCCTCGTACTGCGCTGGCTCCCGTCCGGGTTGTAGGCGTGCATGTACCGGTAGGTGCCAGCCAGGCCCTCCTCGGACTCGGGAATCTCGATTTCGCTGCGCACCTTGCGATACATCCGGTCGTAGTAGAGCACTCGATCGGTGTAGGCGTCGCCGTCGACGTAGCGGGTGGAGGAGGTGAGCTGGCCCTTCTCCAGGGTGTCGTAGACCCATTCCGCGCGCAGCGTGCCTTGGGCGGAGTCGTCGCGCAGTTCGGTTTTGCGGCCGAGCGCGTCGTAGGTGGTGTGCAGCGTCTGCCCGCGCGCGTCGGTGGTGGTGGTCAGTTGGTCGGCGGCGTCGTATGTGTAGGTGGAGGCTCCGGTGTCGGGGTCGTCCACCTGGGTTTTGCGGCCGCGCAGGTCGTAGGTGTAGTCCCAGGTTGCGCCGCTGGGGTCGGTGAGTGTGGCGATCTGGTCGTTCTTGGCGTAGGTGTAGGTGGTGGCGTCGTAGGCGCCTTCGGGTGTGTTGCCGTGGTGCTTGCGCAGTTCGACGGTGCGGCCGCGGGCGTCGGTGATGGTGGTGGTGGCGGTGCCGCCGTCGGGTTTGGTGACCTTGGTGCGGTCGCCGAGGTGCTGGGTGGTGGTGCGCCACTGCTCCTCGCCGCGGGAGACGTGGAGCTGGTCGGTGACGCGGCCGGCGCCGTCGTAGATCGTCTCCGTTTGGCGGGGGATCTCGTCGTCGTTGTTGACGACGAACAGCTCGCCGGAGGGGTCCTGTTCGTTGTAGTAGGCGTCGCGTTCGACGACGGCGTTGCCGCGGGAGTCGTGGAAGGTGTCGGTGACGCGGCGGCCGGTGCCGGTGGAGGGTTTCTGGGTTTGGCGGGGGCGCAGGAGCCCGTCGTAGATCTCGTAGGCGGTGGTGTAGCCGCCGTTGGGGTTCAGCGCCGTCGTGGTGACCACCGCTGGGGCGTCTTTGGAGACGTCGTAGGTGAACTCCATGCTCGGGCTGTCGGTGAATGTGTCCTTGGGCCGGTCGGCCAGCCACACTTTTTCCAGGCGGCCGAAGGCGTCGTAGGCCAGGCTGGTGGTGTTGCCGTTGGCGTCGGTCGTGGATGTCGCCTTGGCGCGCACGTCGAGGGTCTCGGTGGTGGTGTGGCCCGCGGGGTTGGTGGTGGTGGTCTCCGTGGCCGTCCCGCCGGCGATCGCTTGGGTGTGGTCGGTGGTGGTGGTATTGCCCAGCGCGTCGGTCTCGCTCACCGCGCGGCCGTAGTCGTCGTAGGTGGTCTCGTTGGTGGTCTGATACTGCGCGTCGCCGCCGGTGTAGTCGGCGACCCGCTGCTTCGCGGTGGGCATTCCGCGGGTGGGTGCGTCGCCGTAGTCCTGGCCGTCGTAGAGGGTGCGGTTGTCGCTGACGACGTCGGCGGGCCGGTCGGCCTCGGCTGAGCAGCCGACGTCCACGGTTTCCTTGCGCGCCACCGTGTCCAGCAGCCAGGTGTCGGTGTTGCGGGCATAGGTGGTGCGGGTGCACCGGTCGTCGCCCGCGTCGTCGACGTCGCCCTGGTCGTCGGTGCGAATGACGTAGCCGTACTCGTCGAAGTGGTTGACGGTGCGGGTGGTGCGCCACCCCTCCTGCAGGGCGGTGTGGGTCTCGGTCTTCTTGGTGCCGCTGAGGTGGGCGCGCCGGGTGCCCCAGTCGTAGTCCCGTTCGGCGGTCTGCTTCTTCCACGGGGTGGTGACGGTGGTTTCGACGGTGTCGCCACCCTCGCCGTTGCGGGTGATGACCTCGCGGGTGGTGCCGTTGAAGGCCTCCTGGTCGGTGACCGTGTCGCCGCGGGAGTCGGTGATGGTGACCGAGCGTTCGCCGTCGGGCTGGTGGTCGCCATCCATTCCGCGGTAGAAGAGGTGCTCGGTTTCGGTGCGGGTCGCATCCGGGTGGCCGGTGCGCACCGTCACCTCCTCATAGCCGCGGAAGATGGACCATGTCTTGCGGTCCTCGGGGGTGATGCCGTCGGGCTTGTCGTAGGCCCATGCGGCTCCGCCCTGGTAGTCGTAGGAGGTGATGACGTCGGGCTGGTCGGCCACCAGGTCCATCTCGACGGTCTGGGTGACGACGTACTTGTGGAACCAGTCGGTGAGCTCCTGCTCGCCTTCCGGGGTCCAGATCACCGGGTAGCACCGCTGTGTGTTGGAGTGCGGTTCTGGGGTGTCGTCGGGTTGGCACTGGGCGTCGGAGTAGGAGACGTCGATCTGGCCGCCGGTTTCGGTGTAGACGGCGGTGATGCGCCACTTGTACATCGGCGCGAGCCCGTCGTCGCGGGCATCCACCCGGTTCTGCAGCGGGGTGCCGTTGAAGGTGACCGAGGGGTAGGTCTGGGGTTCGCCGCCGCCGGTGTGGGCGGTGTGGGTGATCTCCTCCAGCCACAGCGCCGGGTCGGTGCCATCGCCCGGATCCGGGTACTTGTGGTCCAGTTGCCAGGAGTCGACCGTCTGGTAGCCGTCGCCGTCGTGGACGCGGGTGGTGACCTGGTCGAGTTTCTTGGTGGAGAAGAACGCCGGGCTGTGATTGCCGGTGCAGTCCTCACTCGAGCCGCATTCGCGGTCCAGGGGCACGTCGGGCCAGTGCTCGGCGTTGGCCTCCTTCCTCTTACCGGGGGCGCAGTCGAAGTCGTCGGTGGGCAGGCACCGCTCGCCGACTTCGAACTTCACCTGGGCCGGAGCGGTGGCGAAGGGATCGTCCTCACGCAGGCCGTAGTCGATGCGCTTCAGGTAGCCGCCCCGGTCATAAGGCGTGGCCTCGGATTCCAGGTTGCGGCCGTAGTGGTTGGTCTCCTGGCCGTAGTGGAAGGCCATGGCGTTGCCGTGGGCATCCACCACATAGTCCAGGTTCCATTTGTAGGCCTGCTGGCACCAGGAGTCGGCGAAGTCCTCGGCGTTGCAGGGCTCGCCCGCATCGTCGCCGTAGACCGGCGCGGTCAGCGCCGAGTTCGTGGTGGAATCCCCCTCGGACCAGCCGGGCAGGCGGTTGCGGCCGAAGAAGTACCGGGTGCCGTCGGGGACGGTGAGTTTCCAGTACTCACCGTTGTTGTCGCCGTTGGTGGTGCCGCTCAGACGCTCGATTTTGGAACCGTCGTCGTCCTTGAGGTGCCACGTGCCCTCATCGTCGATGATCAGCTCGGTGGAAGTCCCGTTCAGCGACAGGGTGGCGTTCTGGCGGGCCCAGCACTGGTCGGCCGCATCGTGGCCAGCGTCGGTGCACAGCTCGTAGCGGCGCTCGATGTAGCCGGGGTCGTAGGAGAAGCCTTCCCCGAGCCAGGAGGTCTGATTGTTGGAGGAGGCGGTGCGCCCGTCCACGCTCTGAGAGGAGTAGCCCAACGCGATCTTGGGCGTAAGGTCGCCGGCCACGGGAGGTGCCGCCATGGGATAGGACCAGGAGAATCCGCCGGTCTGGGTGCCGATGTTCCATTCGGCCGAGGGTTGGAGTTTGGTGGCCGAGTAGTCGCCGGTGCCGCCCTCGCTCTCGGTGTTGGCGGCCACCGCCAGCAGGGTGCCGTCGCCGCCGGTGGCCGGGGCCGTGGCTGAGAGCGTCTGCGCATCGGTGTCGTTGACCGCGTCCAGATCGACCGATCGCACACAGTCCTCACCGGTATCGGTGCAGCCGTCGAGGGCGACCAAGTCCAGGCGGGATCCGTAGTCGCCGCCGAAGGCCGAGGCGAAGTCGGCGTAGTTCACCCCCACCTGCACCGGAGCCGCCCCCTCTGCTCCGTCGGTGCGGGTAAGCCGCAGCAGCAGCCCGTCCACGCCAAGGCGCCGCGCCTGCTTGCGGTCCAGCACCTCCAGCTCGGCTTCCTGCACCTGCGTATCAGCCTCGTCCTCGGGCTGCGGGGAGGACGTGGGGGGCGGCGGCGTGGGCGTGGGTTGCGGCTCCGGTGCCGCAGAAGGCGACGCCGATGGCGCGGCCTCGGACGGCGCCGGAGAAGCGCTCTCCTGCGGAGTCGGTTCCGCCGAGGGAGTCGGCGGCACGGGCGAGCCGGTTTCTTCGGGCTGGGCCGGAACCGGGCGCTCGTCGGCGGGCACCGGGCCCGCGCTTCCCGGGTGTTCTTGCGGGCGCGGGTCGGTGTCGTCGCCTCGGCCGGGCCCCAGCGGCGATTCCCAGTTCTTGCGGACGTCGTCGGTGGCCGGCCCCAGCGACACCGGCCGGTCGTGGTTTTCGCCGGGTGCGGTGAAGTCGCGCGCCTGCGCCTGGGCGCCCTCGCCCTGCTCCAAGGCCACGGTGGCCGGCTCGGGCCAGGCGGCCTGCTCCAGCCGCTTCATAGCCGCCTTGTCGACCGCGTCATTCGTGTCGTCGGCGGCGTCGGCGGCGTCGGCGGCGAAGGACTCCCCCGCGACGCTGGCCTCATCGTCGACTCGCGGGCGGTCGTTGACCTGCAGCGCCGAGGCCGGCATGACATTGAGCAATCCGGCCACGACGACCCAGGCCGTACCCATCGACAGGAGGCGCTTCAGACGCCGTCGGGTCCACAGCCTCGTTTTGCCGTCGATGGCCTCCGCGGGGGGTGTCACAGGATCGGGAACGGTGCCCGGGGCGTGGGGGTCAGACACGTGCAGCCTCCACCCGGCGGCGCGGCGCGCCGCAGGGATCGCTCAGGGGATTGACGGGGGTAGCCGGAGCGGGCGCTCAGGTCAATTGCTGCGGCAGGACGCCGAAATAGATCTCACTGATGGCGTCCTCGTCGAGCACGCCCTGGTACAGGTGGACGTCGGAGACCTGGCCGGAGAACAGGTCGTCCTCCCCCAGCCGCCAGGCGCGGCCGATGACGGTGCCGTTGCCGGCGTGCCAGGGGGTGGTCCATTCGCCGGTGGTCTGCTGGGCCACGCCGTCGACGTAGAGCGTCAGGCGCTTGCGGGTGTAGTCGAACGTGGCGGCGATGTGGGTCCAGCGGCCGAACTGCGCGGGATTGTCGGATTTGGCGCGTGACCAGGGGCCTGCGTCGGTCCCGGCGGCGTCGGCGGCGGTGGTCTCCAGGACCCATTTGTCGTCGAAGCCGGACTGGTGACCCAGCAGGAACCCCGATTGCTGGGCGCCGGCCTGGGAGACCATGGTGCCGTTGCCGGTGGCCTCGTCCAGGCGCACCCAGGCGGCGGCGGTGAAGCTGCGGTCGGTGCGCACTGCCGAGTCGGCGCGGATGTGCTCGCCGGCGCCGTTGAAGGTCACGCCCGGTGCGCCGGTGACGGTGTTGAGGGCGTTGTTCCAGGCGGTGGCCGGGTCGGCGTCGAGGGTTCCGTCGACGCCGTGGTCGGAGGAGTCGGCCACGGCGGTGCCCTCGGTTTCGTTCAGGCGCCAGCGCGCTTGCAGCAGGCCGGGCTCGTTGGCCAGGTGCCACGGTTCGGGCGCGACGTCGGACTCCTCGGGCTGGTCGCCGATGACGACCCGGTCCCACACGCGCACCTCGTCGACGGCGCCCTGCCATGGGGCGCTGGTGTTCTCTTCGAACCGGCCGCCGCCCACCACGAGCGGGCCTTGGGCCTTCCACGGATTGTCGATGGGTTCGGTGATCTGCTGGGCCACCCCGTCGACATAGAGGATGGCGCGGTTGTGCTCGGGGTCGAAGGTGCCCAGCAGGTGGGTCCACGCCCCCAGCTTCGGGGCCTCGTCGGAGACCGCGCGGGTCCAGCCCGAGGCGCCGTAGGCATCGGCGGAGGGCAGCTTGAACACCCAGCGGTCCAGGTCGTACGTGGCCTGGTAACCCAGGTGGAAGCCGCTGTGCACGTCGCCGTCCTGCGAGACGGCGGTGCGGTTGCGGGAGTCGTCCTCCAGCTTCACCCACGCCGAGACGCTGAACGCCCCGGAGGTGTCGACCACCGGATCCTGGGTGATCATGCGGGGGCCGGAGCCGTCCATGGACACGGCCGTGGACTGGGTCCGGTATCCGGAACCGGATCCGGCGCCGATGCGCCCGCGTGCCCACTCGACGGCGCCGTCGGCGGTGGCGCTGCGCTCGGTTCTGGTGTCGGCGGCCGTGGTCCCGCTGCCCTCGCTGAAGGGGAAGTGCGCGACGGACTCACTCGCCGGGGCGACGGTGAAGGTGTAGACGAGGCGGCACTCGGAGGAGTTGCCGGCGGCGTCGGTGGTGCGGGCGTGCACCAGGTTGGGGCCGTCGCGGCGCGGGGTGACCTCGGCGGTCACCGTCCCGCCCGGCTCGTCGGGGGTGAGTTCGGTGGAACAGGAGTCGTCGTTGAGGCTGTAGTGGTAGGCGACGGCGTCGGTGACTCCGTTGTTGGTGAAGGTGAAGGCGCCGGTGGCGCCGACGGCGCCGGCCTGCTGATCTCCGGCCGGGTAGTCGGTGGAGGTGACCTCGGGCCCGGATTCGGGGTTGGAGGTGTCCACCGTGAGCCAGCACCAGTCCGACCGCTGCGACCAGTCCTGGCCGTCGCGGGCGAGGGCCCGGTAGCCGATCAGTTCGCCTTCGGGCAGGCCGGTGATCGTGGCTGTGCGGTAGCTGCCGTCGGGGTATTCGGCCACGTCGGCGTAGGCGGTGTCGACTTCGCCCTGGCGGCTGCCTTCACCGTTGAGCCACCAGGCGAAGCGCAGCATGGTCTTCTGCCCGGTGTGCTTGGAGTCGTAGTCGCGCACGTAGCCGCGCAGCCGGGTCTCGGTCTCGTTGATGATGCGGGGCTGGTCGCGGTCGGTGGCGCACATTCCGCCCTGCGCGTCCGACATGCGGTCCGTCTGGGGCTGCTCGGGCTGGTTGTTGTAGGAGATCACCAGCTTGGGGTCGTTGGCGAAGCGGCGCCAGTCGTGGTTGTTGCCCGAGCGGGTCTCGTTGCCGAACAGGCCCAGGGTGACGCTGTTGTTGTCGGCGTCGGCCGCCGAGCGGTAGGCGGTGGTGGCATCGAACTCCACGCCGGAGCCGCCGCAGCCGGGCCGGCCCTTGTCGACGTTGACGGTGTCCTGCTTGCCGTACTTGCCGGGCTGGGTGTTCCAGGTGGTCTTGGCCCGACTGAGAAAGGAGACCCGCCAGAGTTCGAAGGTAGCGTCGGTGCAGCCGAAGGCGTGGGTGACCTCCATGCGCAGGGTGGCCGAGTGGATCTCGGTGCGGGAGCGCTTGGTGCGGTTGGCCACGTGGAATCGCCAGAAGGCGCGCTTGGTGTTGCCGTACTGGGGCTCGTATCCCACGCCGGTGTCGTCATCGGAGGAGTTGAAGTAGTTGGCGCCCGGGTACTGCCGGTTGACGTAGCCCCACGCTTGGCGCGCGACCGAGACCGAGGGATCGATATAGACGGGAAAGCGGGTGTCCTCATCAGCCAGCATGGCGGCGTCGGGGCGCAGCCGCAGGGTGTCGCCGGCGAGTTCGGTGTCGACCTTTTCCACGCGCGCCCCGGCCTGGGGAAAGACGGCCTGGCTGCGGGGGCTGAGCTGCTCCTGCCCGGCGCCGGACGAGGAGTCCCACATGGTGGGTGCGGGGGCGGTGAAGACCGTGCCGCCGCCCGCGTCTTGAGCGTTGAGGTTGCCGTGGTCGTCGCGGCCCATGTCGACACCGCGGGTGCCCAGCGCCAGCTCCAGCTGTTCCAACCGCTCGTTCTGGGCGGCCTCGGCGGTGTGGACCACCAGCACCTGGGTGAAGCCGTCCACCCCCGCGGTCAGCACGAGGTCCACATCGGGCAGCACGTCGGCGTAGGTGGCCTGGTTACCTTCGATCCCCGGTTCGGGCAGTTCACCGGGCCAGTCCAACGACACGTCCTTGGAGCCGATGCCCACCCGGGCCATCGGCACGTCGGTGCCGCCGCCGGAGAAGGCGAGCTCGGCGGGGGCCGCCTTGGGCTGCACGGTTCCGTCGCCGACCTCGGCCAGATCCGTGTCGACCGACTCCCACCCCTGGCCGGTGCGCACCCGCTGGGGCACCGGCGAGGTCTCCATGGTGAAGGTGCCGTCGGGCTCGGCGAAGACCTCGGTGGTCTCGGTGGTGGCCTCCTCCACCGCGACCCGCTCACCGGACGATTCGGCCTCGGCCTGGGCCTGGTCTTCGGTCGGCGGATCGCCCGGCGGCGGCTGATCGACGGGATCGGCCCCGGCCGGGACGGCGCTCAGCAGAGCGGCCAGGACGGCAGCCGCCGTCCCGGCCGCACCCGCACGGAACGTGCGCAGCACAGACTCACCCATTCTGCATTCGGGGGATGTCCGCCCGGCGATGGGTACTCCGGACGGAGGCGATCAAGCGCGGCGCCGATTAGAACGGCTTATGAACAGTTGGCGCAACCACCGTCACCAGGAGCATCTGGAATCGCTCCCGGCGCACTGGGTGGCAACGGCGGACTGTGCGCTGCAAACCTGGGAATCGCCTGAGTTTCCCCTGGGAGAACGACTTCGGGGGCATAACAGTGATGGCCGGACACGGCCACTTATCTTGACCATCGGGGCACATACAGGGGTAATCGCGTCAAGCCAGGTCAAGCAACGTAAGAAGCCCAGGGAGCAGCCGATCGCAGTCGACTCTGCGGGCACTCTCCGAACGCGGAGCGCCAGAGTCGATGCCAGCGGCTATTTGAGGAGTGCCAGTAGATGGACGGGGGTATATCCGACTTCTGGTACTCACACCGGCAGTTCGACGCAGGTGAGACAACGGCTTCCCTGATACCTGCCTCACTCCAGCGTCACCGCGTGCGGAAAGACCGGGAGACGGCCTTACACCGATCGGCTACGCAGGCAGCGCCGGGTCAAGCGAAAACTGGTGCTCCCGCGAGGACCTCGAGGTGTTCACCAGCGGCTCGTCACACCGCCGGCCGGCCCACCGGCTTCGCGTCATCGGCATCAACGCCGCGACCATCCGCGAGTTCGCGCGGCAAACCGTGCTTCCTACCACGCCCCGGTCACGGGCCACACCTTCGACGGTTCGGCCGGCAGGGCGGCCAGCAACCACGTGAGGCATCGGATTCATTTCGGCGGAGGGGATGGCCCGGGCGATCTCCCCATCCATGCCATCGCCATACACGGGATTCCGCCTACTGCTAGGGGTAGCCGAGCTGGCGGACGACCGGTCGCGCCGCAGCAAGGAGTCCCACTGGCCCCCGATATGTTCCCGTTAGCGGCGGTCAGCCCTCGTCTGCAGGACAGCGGTACACGGGGAGGGCCCTACTGCTCCTCCGCCTCCCGCTCCCTCGGCAGCCGGCCTTCGGCCTCACCGGTGCGCCCGTCCTGTGCCAGCAGCACGCCGAGGTTAAACATGGCGCCGGGGTGGCCGATGTCGGCGGCGCGGCGGTACCAG
>NZ_JROO01000044.1 GCF_000826685.1 Streptomonospora alba | reverse complement strand
GCCGCCGGCGTCAAGGTCGGCAAGACGCCCAGCGCAACCGCGCGCCTGGCCCGCGAGCTGTTCTAAGACTCCGGTCGCACAGCAGCGGACGCGGCGGCGCCACGCAGCACGCCGCAACGGACGGGCCGGCCCCGCCACAGCACCCGGGTGGCGGGGCCGGCCCGTCTTCGTCTGCCGCGGCCCGATAGCACACGCGGCGGGTGTGCCGCTGGGCGACACGCCCGGTGTGGAGGGGCGTGGACGGGTCCGCGGCTGGCAGCATGGGACGGGTGAGCGCGCCCGCACGTCCTTCCCGCAACAGCGGCGGCGACCGCCCCCGCCGCAGGTCCTCCGGCACGGGCGGCGGAGCCGGCGGAGGCCGCGGTCCCGGAGGCCCGCGGCGCGGTGACTCCCTCTCCGGAGACGAACTGCGCCCGCTGTACACCGCCGGCGGGCTGGCGGCGGCCTCCTCGGCCGGGCTCGGGATCGCCGTGCTGATGACCCTGACCGTCGCCGGCTGGGTGGCGGCACCGCACGGCGCCTTCGGCGAGGACATCGGCGAGGTGCTGCGTACCGCCGTGCAGGCCTGGCTGGTCGGCCACCTCGTCGGGTTCGGCATCCCCGGCGGCGACGTGGCCATGCTGCCGCTGGGCCTGATCGTGCTGCCGGGCCTCCTGCTGTACCGGGCGGGTCGGCGGCTGGCGCGCACCTGCGACCTGCCGCGGCTGCGCCACGTGTTCCGTGCCGCGCTGGCCATCGCGGGGCCGTACGCGGCCATCGCCGGGACGCTGGCGCTGATCGGCCAGACCGAGGCGGTGCGCCCCAGCATGCTGCAGGCGCTCATCGCCGGGTTCTGCCTGGCCTTCGGAGCAGGCGGCGCGGGCGCCTTGATGCAGATGCTGCGGGACAAGGACATCGCCAAGCGGCGGCTACTGGACCTGATGCCCGACCGCCCGCGCTCGCTGCTGGTGGGCACGCTCACCTCCACCGGGACGCTGCTGGCCACCGGCGCTCTGCTGTTCCTCGTCGCGCTCACGGCCGACCTGGGCGAGGCCGTGGCGACCACGCGCGATCTGGGGCCCGGCCTGGTCGGCGGCGCGCTGCTGCTGCTCATCCAACTGCTGTACGTGCCCAACGCCGTGGTGTTCGGCCTGGCCTACGCGGTGGGACCCGGGTTCTCGGTGGGTGCGGGCACGATCGTGGCCCCGACGGGTGTGTCGGTGGGCGCTGTGCCCGCCTTCCCCATGCTGGCGGCGCTGCCCGACAACGGTCCGGCACCGGTTCTGTCGCTGGCGGCTCTGGGCGTGCCGTTCCTGGCCGGCGGCCTGGGCGGCGCCCTGACCCAGCGCAGCGCCCCTGCCGTGGTCAGCGAGGCGGCTCCGCTGTGGGGATTCGTCTGCGGCGTGACCACGGGACTGGCGTGCGCGGCACTGTCGGCGTCGGCGGGAGGATCGATGGGCGCCGAGCGGCTTGCCGTCGTGGGGCCCTCGCCCTGGCAGGTCGGGCTGATCACCGCGCTGGAGGTCGGACTGGCGGCCGCCATCACCGCGTGGGTGGCCAACTGGCGCTATTACCGGCGCTCGGCCCCCGAGGCGGGCGCCCCCGCCGAGACGGCCGACGGTGCCGCGGACCGTGCGCCCCTCGGCAAGGCTCCGCGGCGGGAACGCGCGGCGGGCGCCTCCGGTGCCGCTGCCCCGCGCCGGGGCGGCGACGAGCCGGGATCACCGCGCCGCCGCGTGCGCGCGTCCCTGGCGCGCGTGCCCCGGCCCCGCCTGCCTCGCCGCCGCACCTCCGACGAGGACGAGGACTTCTTCGGCATCACCTACGAGGCGGGCGGCGCGGAGGCCGCCGCGGAACAGCCCGCAGACGCCGCCCCCGACGGTGACGGAGGCACGGAAGAGCCGCCGCTGCGGTAGCGGTGAGGCCCGCAGCGTGCGGGCGCCCGGGACGCTCGGAGGGGTTCAGATCACGCGGCCCATGGGCGGCAGGCTCTCGACCGGGACGCCGACGCGCTCGGAGATCGACTCGCGGAAACGCTCGTCGCACTGCTCCTGGGAGCTGTGGGTGAGCGCTCGTGCCGTGCACGCCGAGTACTCCTGGTACTGGTCCCAGAACACCGCGTATCCCGCGATCATCAGGCCGGAGAGGGCGACGCCGACCCAGCCCAGCACCATGCTCGTCATGGCGCCGGGTGCCACGGCGTTCTTCTCCCGGGCGGAGCGGCGTGCGCGGCGGCCCTGGAAGATGCCCAGCGCCGAGAGCAGGATGCCGTAGGGCGGCAGCACCAGCCCGGCCGCGGAGAGGAAGAGTCCCCACAGCCCGCCTCGTTCGACGGTGCGCTGCTGCCCGTCAGAGGGCGGCTGGGGCTGCTGGTCGGTCACAAGGGCTCCTCGCAGACGGCGCCTGGCGGCGGTCGGTCGACACCGGGAGCGGGGCTTCGGGCGGCGCGGAATCGCGTGCCCGGCGCGCGCGTGCCCCGTCGGGGTCCCGTGGAGTAGACGCTACCTGCCGAGATAGGCTTACAGCGCGGGTGGGGGAGCCCGTGCGCCCGCCTACCGGGCGGCCCTCGGTCGCGTGCCCGCCCGCGTGCGCTTGCATACCCGCAGGCCGGGCAGGGCTCCGGCGTACGCGGCGGTACCGGACGGCGTGCGCTCCCGCACCGTTTTTCCCATGAGGAGGAAGCACTCTGTCGTCGCGAGTCGTCGTTCTCATCTCAGGAGCCGGGAGCAACGCGGCCGCCCTGCTGGACGCCGCGGCCGAGCCCGGATTCGGCGCCTCGGTGGTGGCGGTGGGCGCCGACCGCCACAGCGCGGACGGGCTGGCCCTGGCCCGGCACGCCGGGGTCGAGACGTTCACCGTGCCCTTCGCCGACTACGACGACCGCGGCGACTGGAACGCCGCGCTCAGTGAGCGGCTCGACGCCTACCGGCCCGACCTGGTCGTCTCCGCGGGCTTCATGCGCATCCTCGGTGCCGAGGTGCTGGAGCGCCACACGGTGATCAACATCCATCCGGCCCTGCTGCCGGCCTTCCCCGGTGCGCACGCGGTGCGCGACGCTCTGGCCTACGGAGTCAGGATCACCGGAGCCACCGTGCACCTCGTCGACTCCGGCGTCGACACCGGACCGGTGATCGACCAGGCCGCCGTGCGGGTCGAGCCCGACGACGACACCGCCTCGCTGCACGAGCGCATCAAGTCCGTGGAGCGGCGGATGCTCGTCGAGGTGGTGGGCCGCCTGGCACGCGAGGGCTGGAGCGTCCAGGGCCGGCAGGTCCGCCTGGGCGGGCCTCGACAGTCCCCGTCAACCGAATACGTCGCAGAGGAGAACCGGTGAGCCAGCAGGCCATTCGGCGCGCGTTGATCAGCGTCTACGACAAGACCGGACTGGAGGAGCTGGCCTACGGGCTCGCCGAAGCCGGGGTGGAGATCGTCTCGACGGGCTCCACGGCCGCGCGACTGGCGGAGGTCGACGTCCCGGTGACCCCGGTCGAGGAGGTCACCGGGTTCCCCGAGATCCTCGGCGGCAGGGTCAAGACCCTGCACCCGCGGGTGCACGCCGGGCTGCTGGCCGACCGGGCCGACGCCTCCCACCGCGGCACGCTCGAAGAACTGGGCATCGGCGCGTTCGACCTGCTGGTGGCCAACCTCTACCCGTTCCAGGAGACGGTGTCGGCCGGTGCCTCGATGGGCGAGTGCATCGAGAAGATCGACATCGGCGGTCCCGCGATGATCCGGGCCGCCGCCAAGAACCACAGCTCGGTGGCGGTGGTGGTCGACCCGTCCCGCTACGACGAGGTCATCGAGGCGGTGCAGGTCGGCGGCTACGGCCTGGAGCAGCGCAAGCGGCTGGCCGCGCAGGCGTTCGCCCACACCGCGGCCTATGACGCCGCCGTGGCGAGCTGGTTCGCGGGCACCTACGCCCCCGACGAGGTCGCGGCCGAGACCGGCTGGCCGGACTTCTACGCCTCGGTGGGACACCGTGCCGCCACCCTGCGCTACGGCGAGAACCCCCACCAGCGGGCGGCGCTGTACCGCGGCGACGGCACGAGCGGGCCCGGGCTGGCCGCCGCCGAACAGCTGCACGGCAAGGAGATGTCCTACAACAACTACGTGGACGCCGACGCCGCGCTGCGCGCCGCCTATGACTTCACCGAACCGTGCGCGGCGGTCATCAAGCACGCCAACCCGTGCGGGATCGCGGTGGGCGCCGACATCGCCGAGGCACACCGCAAGGCCCACGCGTGCGACCCGACCTCGGCCTTCGGCGGGGTCATCGCCACCAACCGGCCGGTGAGCGTCGCGCTGGCAGAGCAGGTGGCCGAGATCTTCACCGAGGTGCTGGTGGCACCGGAGTACGAGCCCGGCGCCGTGGAGATCCTCACCCGCAAGAAGAACATCCGGCTGCTGGCGGTCACCCCGCCGGACCGGGCCTCCCGCGCCGAGGAGCACCAGATCAGCGGCGGCGCCCTGCTGCAGGCGGCCGACCTGGTCGACGCGCCCGGCGACGATCCCGGGTCCTGGCGGCTGATGGCGGGCGAGGCGGCCGACGACGCGGTGCTGGGCGACCTGGCCTTCGCCTGGCGGGCGGCGCGCGCGGTCAAGTCCAACGCGATCCTGCTGGCCGCCGACCGCGCGACGGTCGGTGTGGGCATGGGCCAGGTGAACCGCGTCGACGCCGCCGAGCTCGCGGTGACGCGGGCGGGCGAGAGGGTGAGCGGTTCGGTCGCGGCCAGCGACGCGTTCTTCCCCTTCCCCGACGGGCTGGAGGTGCTGACCCGGGCCGGCGTGCGGGCGGTCGTCCAGCCGGGCGGATCGGTGCGCGACGAGGAGGTCGTGGCGGCGGCCGAAGCGGCGGGAGTCACGATGTACGCCACGGGAACCCGGCACTTCTACCACTGACCAGCACGACCGCCACGAGTCGACGAGCCCGGGCAAGCCCAGGGAAGGAACGGAACGCAGATGAGCGCACAGATTCTCGACGGGAAGGCCACGGCCGCGGCGATCCGCGCCGAGCTGGTGGACCGGGTGGCGGCACTCCGGGCCAAGGGGGCGGCGCCGGGGCTGGGCACGGTCCTGGTCGGTGACGACCCGGGCAGCCGCTCCTATGTCGCGGGCAAGCACCGCGACTGCGCCGAGGTCGGGATCGAGAGCATTCGCCGCGACCTGCCCGACACCGCCACTCAGGAGCAGATCGAGGGCGTGGTGGCCGACCTCAACGCCGATCCGTCCTGCACCGGCTACATCGTGCAGCTGCCGCTGCCGCGCGGGCTGGACGAGAACCGGGTGCTGGGGATGATCGACCCGGACAAGGACGCCGACGGCCTTCAGCCGGTGAACCTGGGCAAGCTGGTGCTGATGGAGCAGGCGCCGCTGCCGTGCACGCCGCGCGGGATCGTGGAGCTGCTGACGCGCTATGACGTGCCGCTCAAGGGAGCCGAGGTCGTGGTGATCGGCCGGGGGGTGACGGTGGGCCGCCCTCTGGGGCTGCTGCTGACCCGGCGCAGCGAGAACGCCACGGTGACCCTGTGCCACACCGGCACGCGCGACGTGGCCGAGCACACCCGGCGGGCCGACATCGTCGTGGCCGGGGCCGGGGTGCCCGGGCTGATCACCAAGGAGATGGTCAAGCCGGGAGCGGCGGTGCTGGACGTGGGCGTCACGCGCACGGACGAGGGCCTGCGCGGCGACGTGGCCGAGGACGTGCGCGAGGTGGCCGGGTACGTGTCGCCCAATCCGGGCGGCGTGGGGCCCATGACCCGTGCGATGCTGCTGGTCAACGTGGTCGAGGCCGCGGAGCGCCTGGTCGGCTGAGGAGGTGCGGCCGCCGCGGCGGCAGGCGGTGCGGCGGCGGGTGCACCGGCCCCGGCGCGGGAGGGGCTTCCGGTCGCCGGGGCCGGTACGGGTCCGCCCGAGGGGCCGGACGGATCGTGAGCCGCCGCTGCGGCTCGGCCGGCCCCTCGCTGTCAGCTGGCCTTGCGTTCGCGGTCGAGGGCGGGCATCGGGCGGACCAGCCCGAGTGCGACGACCTCGTTGGCCAGGCGGGTACGGCGGTTGGCCCCCTCGGGGACCCGGAATTTCTGGTACAGGCGGAGGAGGTGCTGTTTGACAGCGGCTTCCGTCACGACCAAGTCCTCGGCGATCTCGCGGGCGGTCGCAGGGGAGACGAAAGCTTCGTCGGAGAGAGCGGGGCGGCAGAGCGACGTGAGGACGTCGAGCTCCCTCCGAGTGAGTTCGGGTGCGGTTCCCCGCCGCACCTCGACATCGGGGTTGAGTTCCTCCCTGGGCAGACCGCCGATTTTGCACCGCGCACTGCCGAAACTGACGACGTCGCCCTCGTCGAGGACCCTGCGCGCTATCGGGCGGCCGTTGACCCTGGTTCCGTTGCGGGAGAGGCCGAGGTCGACGACGTAGACGTAGGGGCCGCGGCGCACCAGCTCGGCGTGGAGTAGTGACACGCTCGCGTCGCTGAGGCGAATATCGGCCCCTTCTCCGCGTCCGACTGTGGTGACCTCGGAATTCAACGGCTGTACGTCCCCGCTCTCCTCGACCCGCATATAGGGCCCGTCCACGGTTTTTCCTCCCAGTGTGGGGCGCGGCCGATGAGGGAGTGCACGGCAATGCGGGGACGGGTGCCTCGCAGGTTGGCTGTGTTGGCTGGTGGTCGCTGGCTGAGTGGGGTTCATCAGGGGGTGGTCCTCGCTCGCCGTGGCACTCATCTTCTCACTGGTTACCCGGGCGGTGTTGGTTCTACGCTCTTACTCAGGAGTTAGACAGCCATCCCGGGACGTTTACGGCGTTTCCCGGATTCCGGGCCTGAATCAATTCGGAACCGGATAGGGCCGATTCCGTGCTGCGGTGCGTGCGGTGGCGGCCGACGTCACTAAACTGTGTGCGTCCTCGGCCGGCGGCGCGTCAAGGCGCCCGGCCGATCGGCGCGCCAGTGCGCCGGGGACGCCGGCGCCTCGCCGGCGGGCCCGCGGCCGGTTCGCCGGGGACGCATCCCGGTGCCGGGCCGTCCGGCCGGAAGCGTGCGCTAGCGTGGGGTTGACGGTGAGCCAGAACACGGTGGAGGAAGCGGTAGCAGCCAAGTCCCGCCAGCCCGATGAGGAACCCGATCCGGCTCCCGGGGAGCAGGAGACCGGGGTCGGCGACGAAGCCCCCGGCTGGCTCTCGCAGGTGCCCTACTTCCTGGTGCTGTCCACCATGTCCGCGGGGATCGTGATCGTCGCGGCCGCCCACTTCAAGCGCGGGCCGGCACTGATCGCCGGAGCGCTGATGCTGGCCGCGGTGTTCCGTGCCCTGCTTCCTCCGCACAAGACCGGGATGCTCGCGGTGCGCAGCCGGTGGGTCGACGTCGTCACTCTGACCGGCCTCGCGATTCTGCTCATCGCGCTCGCGTGGGTAGCGCCGCAGCTGTCCTAGTCGACGTCTAATAAGCTTGATATCGAGATACCGTAGACGTTCGATCGACTTAGCCGCCGCCCGCCGCCCGCCGGCCACCCGGTGGAGGCGATCTCCCACCGGAGCGGCCTCGGGCGGCCGACGGCTTTGCGGCGAGCTCATGAGGCGTGTCGTGGACACACCGGCCTCTCCGCGGCTGAGCGCGGCCTCGCGCCACGCGCCCGCCGCGGCGCGCGTCCGGTTGTCCCGGTGCGGCCTCCAGCCACATGACGGCTAGCCGAAACGAAGGGACAGCCACCAGCCATGGCCAAGATCAAGGTTGCCAACCCCGTAGTAGAGCTCGACGGCGACGAGATGACGCGCATCATCTGGTCCTTCATCAAGGACCGGCTGATCCTGCCGTACCTGGACATCGACCTGAAGTACTACGACCTGGGCATGGAGGAGCGCGACCGCACCGACGACCAGGTCACCGTCGACGCGGCGAACGCGATCAAGGAGTACGGGGTCGGCGTCAAGTGCGCCACCATCACCCCCGACGAGGCCCGGGTCGAGGAGTTCGGCCTGAAGAAGATGTGGCGTTCGCCCAACGGGACGATCCGCAACATCCTCGGCGGCGTCGTCTTCCGCGAGCCCATCATCTGCGAGAACGTGCCCCGGCTGGTGCCCGGCTGGACCCAGCCCATCATCATCGGGCGCCACGCTCACGCCGACCAGTACAAGGCCAGCGACTTCAAGGTGCCCGGCCCCGGTACGGTCACCATCACCTACGCGCCCGAGGACGGCGCCGAGCCCATCGAGATGGAGGTCGCGAACTTCCCCGAGGGCGGCGGCGTGGCCATGGGCATGTACAACTACCGCAGCTCCATCGAGGACTTCGCGCGCGCCAGCTTCAACTACGGGCTGGACCGCGGCTACCCGGTCTACATGTCCACCAAGAACACGATCCTCAAGGCCTACGACGGCATGTTCAAGGACGTGTTCGAGGAGATCTTCGAGAACGAGTTCAAGGACCGCTTCGAGGCGGCGGGCCTCACCTACGAGCACCGCCTGATCGACGACATGGTCGCCGCCGCCCTGAAGTGGGAGGGCGGCTACGTCTGGGCCTGCAAGAACTACGACGGCGACGTGCAGTCCGACACGGTCGCCCAGGGCTTCGGCTCGCTGGGCCTGATGACCTCGGTGCTGCGCACCGCCGACGGCAAGACCGTGGAGGCCGAGGCCGCCCACGGCACCGTCACGCGGCACTACCGCCAGCACCAGCAGGGCAAGCCCACCTCCACCAACCCCATCGCCTCGATCTTCGCCTGGACCCGGGGCCTGGAGCACCGCGGCAAGCTGGACAACACCCCGGCCGTCGTGGAGTTCGCCAACACCCTGGAGAAGGTCGTCGTCTCCACCGTCGAGGGCGGGCAGATGACCAAGGACCTCGCTCTGCTGGTCGGCGGCGACCAGGGCTTCCTCACCACCGAGGAGTTCCTCGCCGCGCTCGACGAGAACCTGCAGAAGCGCCTGGCCTGAGGCCGCACACCACGCATCGCCGTGTTCGCGGGCCGTCCCGCTCACCGCGCGGTGAGCGGGACGGCCTTCGCATATGCGGGCCTCCGATTCGGCCGGTCCCGTCTTCGGGACGGTCCGCGGATGACAGGATGGCCGTGCCGGACCCTTCGGACACGCAGCGTAGTCCTGACCGGTAGTGCGGCGAATGCCACTCTGTTGCGATTCGCGTGTTTCGCGAACATTGCCCTATCTTGGAGGTATCCGCCCGCCGGGTGAGCCCGGCGGACGCGGTCCCCGAAATCATTCCGGCCGACGTGCCGGCCGTGCGCCCGCTGGGGGGTAGGCGCGCGCGGTGCGGAACGTCAGGGAAAGGGCCCGTCGCCACGCGACGGGCCCTTTTCTCTGTTCTCCACGGCTGTGCGCGGCGGGGGCGCGCCCACCGCCCCTCTCGTCGCCGAGAGCGGCTCTGGAGCCGCCCTCGACGCCCCGGGGCGTCGTCCCGGCGGACGGATCTAGTCCTGCATCGCGCTCTCGGGGATGGGCTGACCCGCCTGCATGGCTTCGAACATCTCGGCCGAGAGCGCCTCGTCCCACAGCACCACCGAGCCGGCACCCGCCACGGTAGGCGTCGAGCCGACCGGTACCGATGTGGTCGAGGGGTTGTCGCGCATGGCCAGCGCCATGCTCGCGAGGTCGATCAGGTGGTCGTCCTCGTCCACGACGAAGGTGTCGGTGCCCTCGGTGACCAGCGGGATCGACTGGAAGGGGTTGAGCAGCGTGGCCGGCGAGGTGGCCTCGGACACCAGCGAGCTGAAGAACTCCCGCTGGCGCTGGATGCGGTCCAGGTCGGCGCGCGGCGTCGCGCGTGTGCGCACGTAGCCCAGCGCGGTCTCGCCGTCCATCTCCTGGCAGCCGGCCTCGATGTCGAGGTCGGCCTTGGGGTCCTGGATCGCCTGGTCGGGGCACATCTCCACGCCGCCCACGGCGTCGACGATGCCCACGAACCCGGAGAACCCGATCTCGACGTAATGGTCGATGCGCACCCCGCTGGACTGCTCGAAGGTGTGCACGAGCTTGGTCGGCCCGCCCCCCAGGTTCTCGGCGAAGGCGGCGTTGATCTTCTGCTGGCCGATCCCGGGGATGTCCACGTAGGAGTCACGCGGGACGCTGACGATGGTGGGCTTTCCCGTCTCGGGGACGTAGAGGACCATGATCGTGTCGGTGCGCTTGCCGGCCGCGCTTCCCGTTCCCAGCTGCCGGCGCTCCTCCTCGCTGAGGCCGTCGCGGCTGTCGGAGCCCACGATCATGTAGGTGTCGCCGGGCTGGTCCTCCAGTTGCCCCTCGAAGCCCAGCGCCTCCACGCGCTGCAGCCGGGAGTCGGCCCAGAGGTAGAACGCGGTCGGCAGCAGGATCAGCACGGCCAGCAGCACGACCAGGACGGTGCGGCGGCGCTTGCGGCGCTCCTCGCGCCTGCGCCGGGCGCTCCCGGAGCCGTCGTAGGTCCGTCCGCGGCCGCCCCCGCCGGAGGAGGGCCGCCGCCGGGGCGGCTCGTCGACCGGTGGCATCCGCCGAGTGGATCCTGCACGCCCCGCTCCCGAGCCCTGCTCGGAACGGCGCGGGCGGTAGAGCTTCTCGAACTCGTCGGCGCCGCCGTTGCGGGTGCGGCGAAACACCCCGGTCCGGTCGGCGTCTCCGCGACCCGCCGCGCCTCTTCGCCGGTCTGACCCGTCAACCATGCCTCTGGTCGCCCATCTGTGCGTACACCACTGTGCGGTCCACCTACGCCCCCTTCATGCGTTGGGACTCGCCACAGCCTAGTCAGGTTCCGGCTACGACCGACCTAAAGCCGCCTCCAGCGCGCACGCGCCACCGGATTCCCGTCCGAACGGCTCGCGAGGCGTCCGCGCACCGAGGCCCCCTCGCGGGGCGAGGGGGCCTCGGTGCGCGGCGGTGCCGCCGTGCCCTCAGCGCAGGCGGCGGGCTCCCTGCGAGGGCAGGGCGGCTCGCAGGGACGGGGCGGTGAAGTCCTTCCCGGCGAAGGCGTCGGTGACGGCCTTGCTGACCGCGTCCAGGCGAGACTCGGGGACCAGGGCGATGGCGCTGCCGCCGAAGCCGCCGCCGGTCATGCGGGCGCCGCGGGCGCCGGCGGCCACGGCGGTCTCCACAGCCAGGTCGAGTTCGGGGGTGGAGATCTCGAACTGGTCGCGCATCGACAGATGGGATGCGGTGAACACCGCGCCGAGATCGCCCAGGGCGCCGGCGCGCATCAGGCCCATCGCCGCGTTCACCCGGTGGATCTCGGTGACGACGTGGCGCACCCGCTTGATCAGGACGGGGTCCTCCAGCCGGGTCAGGGCCGCCTCCAGGTCCTCGACGTCGCGCAGCGCCTCCACGCCGAGTTCGCGGGCCGCGCGGGTGCACTCCTCGTGGCGGGCGGCGTAGCCGCCGGTGGTGTCGCTGAGCGTGTGCTCGACCCGGGTGTCGATGATGAGCAGCCGCAGTCCGGCCGTGTCCAGGTCGAAGGTGACGTCGCTGCCCGCGCCGCTGCGGCAGTCCAGGTAGAGGGCGTGGTTCTCGGTGCAGCGCAGCGAGGCGCTCTGGTCGAGGATGCCCGTGGGGGCGCCGACGTAGGCGTTCTCGGCGCGGCGGGCGACGGTGGCCATCGCGGGGCGGTCGGCGGCCAGGTGGTCGAGTCCGTGCGCCTCGGCCAGGGCGAGCAGCACCGCGCACTCCAGGGCCGCCGAGGAGGACAGCGCGGCGCCGATGGGCAGGTCGGAGTCGAGCAGGATGCGGGCGCCGGCGTCGGCGGGCAGGTGGCCCGCCTCGCGTGCCGCCCAGAACACGCCGGCCACATAGCCGGCCCAGCCCTCGACCGGGTCCTGGGGATCGAGGTCGGCGGTGGTGAAGCGGACCCGCTCACCGGGGCGCTGGGCGCTGCGGACTTCGGCGGTGCCGTCTCCGGTAGGCAGCAGTGCCGCTGTGACGCCCCACGGCAGGGCGATGGGCAGCACCAGGCCGTCGTTGTAGTCGGTGTGCTCGCCCATCAGGTTGACGCGGCCGGGGGCGTGCCAGACGCCCAGCGGGTCGCGGCCGAAGGCGTCGGCGAATGCGGCGGCGACCTCGCCGGGGTCGACGAGGCGTTCACTCTCCTGCGGCGCCTGCTGCGGACTCTGGGGATCGGCTCGGCCGCCGGAGGGGGCCTGCCGCTGTGCGGTGTCCTCGGCCGCGGCGGCGGGGCCGGTGCTCGCCTGCGGCTCCGCTGCGCGCCGGAACGGCGCGAGAAGGCGGTCCAACACGCTTGATCTCTCCTCGCTGGCTGCGCGGGCGCCGCACACTGCCGCGTCCGCTGCGTTGAATCGGCGGATCGGCGCCCGGGGGCGCCGTGGCGGGCGCTCAGCCGGCCGGGTGGCCGGCGGCCTCGCTGCCGCTGGTGTGGAAGTCCCAGGCGTCGGCGACGATCCGGCGCAGTTCGGGGCGGCGCGGCGTCCACCCCAGCTCGCGGCGGGCGCGCTCGCTGGAGGCGACCAGGACGGCGGGGTCGCCCGGGCGCCGCTCAGCGGAGACCGCGGGGACGGGATGGCCGGTGACCTCGCGGCAGACGTCGATGACCTGCCGCACGCTGAACCCGGTCCCGTTGCCGAGGTTGTACACCCGGTGCTCGCCGGGGCGGCAGCCGTCGAGGGCGAGCAGGTGGGCTTCGGCGAGGTCGGCGACGTGGATGTAGTCGCGCACGCAGGTGCCGTCGGCAGTGGGGTAGTCCTCGCCGTAGACGGCCACGGACTCGCGCAGCCCGAGCGCGACCTGCAGCACGATCGGGATCAGGTGGGTCTCGGGGTCGTGCCGTTCGCCCAGGCCCGCGTAGGCGCCGGCCACGTTGAAGTAGCGCAGGCTGACCGCGCCGATGCCGTGCAGGCGCGCGAACTCGGTCAGGGCGGTGTCGATGGCGGCCTTGGTGGCGCCGTAGGGGTTGCCCGGGCGCACCGGGGCGTCCTCGGGGATCTCGGAGGACTCGGGTTCGCCGTAGACGGCGGCTGTGGAGGAGAAGACGATGCGTCCGACGCCGTTGGCGCGCATGGCGTCCAGCAGCGCGAGCGTGCAGCCGACGTTGCCGTCCCAGTAGCGCTCGGGGTGGGCCATCGACTCGGGCACCACCGAGCGTGCGGCGAAGTGCAGGACGGCCTCGATGCCGTGGTCGGCCAGCACCTCGGCGGCGCGTTCCCGGATGCCGCCCTCGACGAAGCGGCAGCCCTCGGGCACGGCCTCGCGGTAGCCGGTGGCCAGGTCGTCGAGCACGGACACCTCATGGCCGGATTCCAGCAGTTGGGCGGCGACGACACTGCCGATGTAACCGGCGCCTCCCGTGACCAGGACTCTCAACGCTGCTCCTTGTTCTCGGTGGGACGCGCTGCCGCCGAGGCGGGCAGCGCGGCACGGATGCGGTCGGCGGCGTCCTCGGGGGCGACGTCGTTGATCCACGCCGCCATGCCCGATTCGGACCCCGCGAGGTACTTCAGTTTTCCAGGGGCGCGGCGCAGCGTGAACAACTGCAGGTGCAGCGCGAACTCGGTGTCGGGGGCGCCGTCGGCGTCGACGGGGGCCTGGTGCCAGGCGGAGATGTAGGGCGTGGGCGGGTCGGTGCCCTGTGCTGGCTGGGGGAACAGGCCGTCGAAGGCGCTCAGCAGGTCGAGGTAGATGCCGGCGAGCTCGTCGCGCTGGTCTTCGTCGAGGTGGGCCAGGGTGGGCACGCGCCGCAGCGGGAAGAGGCGGACCTCGTAGGGCCAGCGGGCGGCGGCGGGCACGAAGGCGGTCCAGTGCTCGCCTTGGGCCACCACGCGCCTGCCGGCGCGGCGCTCGTCGGCCACCACGGTGTCGAAGAGGTTGTCGCCGGTGGTGGCGCGGTGCTTGCGGGCGGCCTCGCGCATGGCCGCGATGCGCGGCGGCACGAACGGGTAAGCGTAGATCTGGCCGTGGGGGTGCTGAAGGGTCACCCCGATCTCGATGCCGCGGTTCTCGAACGGGTAGACGTGGGCGACGTCGGGGCGTGCGCCCAGCTCCGCGGTGCGGTCGGCCCAGGCGTCGACGACGGTGCGTGCCCGTTGGGGGGTGAGGTCGGAGAAGGAGGCCGAGTGGTCGGAGGTGAAGCACACGACCTCGCAGCGGCCGGCGCTGGGGCGGGCGGCGAGGGCGGGGTCGCCCTCGCCGGCGGCCGTCTCGGGTGCCGGGGCCAGCGAAGGGAAGCGGTTCTCGAAGACGACGACGTCGTAGTCGCCGGCCGGGATCTCGCTCAGGCGCTCGCCCCGGGAGGGGTCGAGGGGGCACTCGTCGGGCGGCGGCAGGTAGGTGCGGTTCTGCCGGTGAGCGGCCAGTGCGACCCACTCGTCCAGGAGGGGGTCGTAGCGCAGCTGGGATCCGGTGGAGAACGGCGGAAGCGGCCTGCGGTCGTCGACCTCGGCCCGACCGGTGTCGGGCGTCTCGTCGAAGTAGATGATCTCGCGCCCGTCGGCGAGCCGGCCAGTCGATCGAAAAACCTGTCGAGTTCGCACAAGATCAGTCTAATGCATGCCCTTTGCGACCTCACGCGACCGATTATGACGGTTTTTGATCGCTATCGTTTCGTTCTGCCTGGAATGCGGTCAACGTCTCGCGGTCTCGGCGCCTCGGCCGACCGCGGGGCGCGCGGGTGCGGCTCTTCGGCCGCCGATGCCGCGTTGGCTAGGGTCGTCCGGACGCGCCGCCGGAGGCCCTGTCCCTGCGGGCCGGGCGGCGCACCGATACGCCGGACGAGGGAAGAGCCGGGGAGGGGGCGGCGCCGATGTCGGTGACGACGGCGGTGAAGGACCGGGTGCGGCGCGCTCGCTACTCGGCCATGGAGGCCTACTGGTCGGTGCGCCGGCGCCGCCCGGTCGCCGACCACGCCGTCCGCGCCTTCGAGCGCTACACCGGAACCCAGGGGAACCGGCTGGCCGCCTCGGTCACCTATTACGCGTTCCTCTCCTTCTTCCCCCTGCTGGCGCTGGCCTTCGCGGCGGTCGGCTACGCCGCCGCCGTCGAACCGGATGCCCGCGACTACCTCGACCAGGCCATCCGGGAGGCTCTGCCGGGAGTGGCCGCGGGCCTGCCGATCGGCGAGATCGCCGATGCGCGTACCGGCGCCGGAGTCGTGGGCCTGCTGGGCCTGCTGTACGCGGGCGTCGGGGCGGTGGGGGCCGTGCGCGAGGCGCTGCACCGGATCTGGCTGAACGACGTCTCCGACGGCCCCAACTTCGCCGTGGCGAAGCTGCTCGACATCGCGGTGATGGCGGTGCTGGGCCTGTGCCTGCTCGGGTCGGTCGCGTTGACCAGTGTCGTCCAGGCGGCCACGAGCGTGGTGCTGGGGTTCCTGGACCTGGAGGAGTCCCTCGTCGCGGTGGCGACGACCCGCACCCTGGGACTGGTGGTCGCCGTGGCCGTGGACACGGTCATCTTCCTTGTGGCCTTCTCCCGCTTGTCGGGAACCCGCCGCCCGCTGCGCCTTCTGTGGCAGGGGGCGCTGATGGCCGCCATCGGCTTCGAGGTCCTCAAGTCCGCCGCTGCCCTGCTGATCAGCGGCACGCTGAGCAACCCCGTCTACGCCTCCTTCGCGGTGGTCGTGGGACTGCTGGTGTGGATCAACCTGGTCATGCGGATGCTGCTGCTGTGCGCCGCCTGGACCGCGACCTGGCTGCCGGTGCCGCCGCCCTACCAAGGCGCGGTGCCGTCCGGGCTGCCGATCGGCCTGAGCGACGAGGAGCCCCCGCGCGCAACCGTGCGCGAGAACCTGGGTACCTCCGTGGCCAGTCTGCCGGCGCGTCCCACCGCCGAGCAGGAGCGCCGTTCCCTCAGGCTGGGGCGGCTGCGGCGCGCCCGGAGCGCGCTGCGCCGGTTCGGGCCGCCGGCGGCGCTGGCCGGGGCGGCTGCGGGTGCGCTGGTGTGGCTGCGCCGCCGCGGCGGCCGGGGCCGCGGCGAGCATCCCGACGAATGAACGGCACTGACGGGGCGATCGCGACATTCTGCACTAATGTCGGCAGCCCTGGTCGGCAGTCCGTAGACCGCATCGACCACCGAGGTCACGTATCGGTTACTTCGGGGTAGTCTCCCCTGTTGTTGTGTAGCGTGATCTTCGAACGCGCGGACGGCAGCCCGCACGGCGCCGCCTGCGAAACCGCGTGTTCCGTGCTCGGACGCGGCCTCCACGCGCGCGGTCGCGCGCGGGTCCGCCGCCACCGGCGTACCGCGAACGCCGGCGGCGTCCCGATCGCACCCGACCGGGTTCGCGCGCCGGGAGCACCCCTCGGACCGGGGCCGGCTGCGGCCCCGGTGCAGCGCCGACCCTCATCGGCGTCCGCGCAGCTCGACCCGTCCCACGTCGCCCGATCCCCCAGGAACGGAAACCTCATGACGCGTACCCACCACGCGGGCGGCGCCTCGCCTAGTGTGCGGTCAGCGTCGGTGCCCGACCCGGCCGGACGACAGTGCGGAGGTTGACCGTGGCCATCGAATTCAACGATTCCCAGCGCGCCACCCTCGGCGTGGAGTGGGAACTCCAGCTCGTCGACGCGCACACCCGCCACCTTCGCCAGGAGGCCCAGCAGGTCCTGGCCGAACTCCCCGATCTGAGTGAGACCCCGGAGAACCCGCCGCTGCGCCACGAACTGATGCAGTGCACGGTCGAGGTGGTCACCGGCATCTGCGAGACGGTCGAGGAGGCCCGGTTCGACCTGGCGGGCAGCATCGAGCGGCTCGGCTCCGTGCTGGACGGCCGCGACGCCGCCCTCATCTGCGCCGGCACGCATCCGCTGGACGACTGGCGCGATCAGACCCTCTCGCCGGTCCAGCGCTACGGCGAGCTCATCGACGAGATGCAGTGGCTGGCGCGGCGCATCCTCACCTTCGGCGTGCACGTCCATGTGGGGGTGCGTTCGCGCGAGAAGGCCATCCCGATCGTGAACGCGCTGTCCAACTACCTGCCGCACTTCCTCGCCCTGACCGCCTCCAGCCCGTTCTGGAGCGGTCACGACACCGGACTGGCCTCCAGCCGGTCGATCATCTTCGGCGCGCTGCCCACCGCGGGACCGCCGCCGCGCCTGCAGCACTGGGACGCGTTCGAGGAATATATGGAAACCCTGCTCCGAGCGGGGACCATATCGAGTATCAAGGAAGTCTGGTGGGACGTCCGTCCGCATCCCGATTTCGGCACGATCGAGATCCGGATGTTCGACGGCATCCCCACACTGCGCGAGGTCGGCATGGCCGCCGCGTTGTCCCAGAGCCTGGTCCGGCTGTTCGATCAGCAGCTCGACCGCGGCTACGGGCTTCCCAATCCGCCCTCATGGGTGGTCAACGACAACAAATGGCGGGCGACCCGCTACGGCTTGGACGCCCGGATCATCACCGACGAGCGGGGGCACACCATGCCGCTGCGCGACGACCTGCACGAGCTGCTCCGCGAGCTCGAACCCGTCGCGGCACGGCTGGGCTGCGCCGAGGACCTGGGCGTGGTCTCCGAGGTCCTCGACACGGGCGCTTCCTACGAGCGTCAGCGCGCCGTCATCGACGGCGGCGGCACCCTCAACGACGTCGTGGACTCACTGGTGGCGGACTTCCGCGCCGACGTCTTCCCGGCGGCGCCCCTCACCCCGAATCGGGCGGCGGGCGGCGGCACCGGCACCGACTATGCGACGAAGAACAGGGGGCCATCCCATGCAGGGGCGTGACCTGCGGGAGCAATTGAACGCATTCCTGGCTCGCCACAAGCGCGAGTTCATCGAGTTCCGGCGCGATCTGCACATGCACCCCGAACTCGCCTTCGCCGAGCACCGCACCACACAGCGGATCTCCGAACGGCTGCGCGGCATCGGACTCGTGCCCGAGCCCCTGCCGCACACGACCGGCCTCGTCTGCGACATCGGCACGGGCGAGGGCCCCACGGTCGCCCTGCGCGCCGACATCGACGCGCTCCCCCTCACCGACGAGAAGGACGTGCCCTACCGCTCCACCGTGCCCGGTGCCGCCCACGCCTGCGGACACGACGTGCACACCACCGTGCTGCTGGCGACGGGGCTGTTCCTGGCCCAGCAGGCCCGCGCCGGCGCGCTGCCGGGCCGGGTGCGGCTGCTGTTCCAGCCCGCCGAGGAGCTGCCCGGCGGGGCGCGCGAGGTGGTCGAGGCCGGCGGTATCGACGGCGTGGACCGCGTCTTCGCGCTGCACTGCGACCCGCGCCTGCTCACCGGCCAGGTGGGTTTGCGCACCGGTCCCATCACCGCCGCCTGCGACCAGGTGATGGTGCGGCTGTCGGGTGCCGGCGGCCACACCGCTCGCCCGCACCTGACCTCCGACCTCGTCTACGCCCTGGGCAAGGTCGTCACCGAGCTGCCCGCCGCGCTGTCGCGGCGGGTGGACCCCCGCGCGGGGTTCAGCCTGGTCTGGGGCCGCGTCAGCGCCGGATCGGCCCCCAACGCCATCCCCGACGACGGCGTGGCCGAGGGGACCGTCCGCTGCCTGGACGACGACGCCTGGCACGCGGCCCCCGACCTCATCCGCGAGCTCGTCGACTCGGTCGTCGCCGGATACGGAGCCCGCGCCGAGGTCGACTACCGCCGCGGCGTGCCGCCCACGGTCAACGAATCCTCCAGCGTGAAGATGCTGCAGGACGCCTGCAACCAGGCGCTGGGCCCCGAGTCCGTGACCGACACTCCCCAGAGCCTGGGGGGCGAGGACTTCGCCTGGTACCTGGAGCACGTGCCGGGCGCACTGGCCCGCTTGGGCACCCACGCCCCGCGCTCGGCTTCGCCGATGCTGGACCTGCACCGCGGCGACTTCGACGTCGACGAGAGCGCCATCGGCGTGGGCGTGCAGCTGATGTCGGCCACCGCGCTGACCGCGCTGTGGGAGTGCGCCCGCTCGGCGGGCAGCGACACCGTGCAGGACGCGGCGCTGGCCTGAGGTGCGCGCCGGCGGGTTCTGCCGGGTGGCATCCTGAACTGTATGAGCCACCCGTTGACCCTGGACGACATCCGCCGCGCGCCCAAGGTGCTGCTGCACGACCACCTCGACGGCGGGCTGCGCCCGGAGACCGTCGTAGAGCTGGCCGAGGCCGTCGGCTACACCGGACTGCCCGCACGCCACCCCGCCGAGTTGGGGACGTGGTTCCGCGACGCCGCGGACTCCGGAGCGCTGGAGCGCTATCTGGAGACCTTCTCCCACACCGTGGCCGTCATGCAGACCCGCGAAGCCCTGGAGCGGGTCGCGGCCGAGTGCGCCGAGGACCTGGCAGCCGACGGTGTCGTCTACGCCGAGGTCCGTTACGCACCCGAACTGCACCTGGAGCAGGGCCTGTCGCTGGACGAGGTCGTCGAGGCGGTGCTGGAGGGATTCCGTATCGGCCAGGAGCGCGCCGCCGCGCAGGGCCGGCCGATCATCGTCGGAACCCTGCTCACGGCGATGCGCCACGCCGCCCGCTCGCTGGAGATCGCCGAGCTGGCGGTGCGCTACCGCGACGTGGGTGTGGTGGGATTCGACATCGCCGGAGCCGAAGCCGGCTACCCGCCCACCCGCCACCTGGACGCCTTCGAGTACATGAGCCGGGAGAACGCCCACTTCACCATCCACGCCGGCGAGGCGTTCGGGCTGCCGTCGATCTGGGAGGCCCTGCAGTGGTGCGGCGCCGACCGGCTGGGCCACGGGGTGCGGATCGTCGACGACATCGAGCACCTGCGCGCCGAGGGCGGCGGTAGCGAGGTCCGGATGGGGCGCCTGGCCAACTACGTGCGCGACCAGCGCGTTCCGCTGGAGATGTGCCCCAGCTCCAACGTGCAGACGGGAGCGGCGCCCTCGATCGCCGAGCACCCCATCGGCATGCTGCGCGAGCTGCGCTTCCGCGTCACCGTCAACACCGACAACCGGTTGCAGAGCGGCACGAGCCTCTCCGAGGAGTTCTTCAAGCTCTCCACGGCCTTCGGCTACGGCTGGGACGACCTGGAGTGGTTCACGGTCAACGCGATGAAGTCGGCGTTCCTGCCCTTCGACGAGCGGCTGTCCTTGATCAACGGGCGCATCAAGCCGGGGTTCGCGCAGCTGAAGTGGGCGACGCAATGAAGCCGCTGACCGCGCCGGCCTCCCGCCTTGCGGGATGGGCCTGGGTGGTGATCGTCGTCGTGCTGATCGCGGATCTGGCCCTGCGCGGCAGCGGCGCCTCCAGCCTCATCGCCGGTTCGGTGCTGATGATCACCGTGGGCGTGGCTTATGTGCTGTGGCTGCGCCCGCGCGTGGTGCCCACCGCCGAGGGGGTGCGCCTGGTCAATCCGCTGCGCGACACCTTCGTCCCGTGGTCGGTGTTCACCTGGGCCGACGTCACCGACGTGCTGCGGATCCACGCCGGCGAGCAGGTGTTCCGCTCCTGGCCGCTGCGCGAGACCAAGCGCGCGCGGGTCCGCGAGAACCTGCGCCGGGCCGGCGACGGTCCCGCCTACGCCCTGGACGAGGACGCCGACCCGGCCTCGATGCGCCCGACCGATCTGGCCGCCCGGCACCTGCGCGCGGAGGCCGAGCGCCGCAAGGCCGAACCGGGGGTCCGGGCGGCGGCCGAGAGGGCCGGCGAGGAGGAGCCCGCGGCGGCGCCGGGGCCGAGCGAGCCGGCCACGGTGTGGGCGCCGGACGCTCTGGCGGCGCTCGGCGCCCCGGTGTTCCTGCTGATCGTTGTGCTGCTGCTGGTCTGAGCGGCGGGCGGCGCGGGTGCGCAGCGACTGCCCCGGCGGTGGCGTCGTGCGGCGGTCTGCGGCGCCCTGCCGCGCCTGGCGGACACGCCGCCCCCGCGGAAGTCGCCCGGTGGCTCGTGCTGCCGCTCGCGACGCGCTGAGGGTCGTGTGGGCCCGTTCTCGGTCCGGCGGGGGAGCGGGGGTTGACCGCACCTCGAATTCCTGGTTAGGTAAGGCATGCCTAATGGTTGGGCGGTGGGCGGGCTTACGCGGATCCCTCACCGCTCGCACAGGCGGCATGGGTCAACTGAATAAGGAAGCGCCGCCGGCACGGATCGCCACCCGTGCGTCTGCGGGGAAGCCCGGTTCCGTCCGGGCCGCCGCGCACCCGGCGGTGCGATGTTCCACCGGAAGATGCGGCCGGGGCTCGCCACGGGGTCTGCGGGGACCTCGCTCCGCGCCGCAGGAACACGAGTGCGCCCGGCGGCCCGCGCGGACGGCCGCCGGGCGCACCGTGTCCGCCCCGTATGTGTGAGCGTCGGAAGCGGCGCGATCGGAGCGCCGGCGGGTACTGCACGGCCCGCGCCCGCCCCTCGGGCCGGGCCCGCAGGCGCCGCCGAGCGCGGATCAGCTCCGCTGCAGTGTCGCGCTGAGCAGTCGGCCCAGGTGCTGCGCGCGTTGCCGGACCACATCCAGCGCCTTGAGGGAGTCGAACGGCTCGAAGACCGCGCTCATGGCGTCGTTGCTGACCACCGACAGTCCGAGCACCTCGGCGCCCATCTCGACGGCGGCGATGGTCTCCAGCGCGAAGGAGCGCCCCACCAGGTCGGCGCCGGCGACACGCAGCATCGACAGCTCGGCCGGAGTCTGGAACTGCGGGCCCAGCAGTGAGGCGTAGACCCCCTCGGCCAGCGACGGGTCGACCTCCTGGGCCGCCGTGCGCAGCCGCGGGCTGTAGGCCTCGGTGAGGTCCACGAAGTCCGGTCCCGACAGCGGCGAGGTGGAGGTCAGGTTGATGTGGTCGCGCACCACGATCGGCTGGCCGACCGAGAAGTCGGTGCGCAGCGACCCGGCCGCACCGGTCAGCACAACGACCGACGCGCCGGCCGCGACGCCGGTGCGCACCGCGTGCACGATCCGCATCGGGTCGTGCTTCTCGTAGAGGTGGGTGCGGCCGCAGAACACCGCGGCGCGCTTGTCGCCGACCAGGATGCTGCGCAGCGTCGAGTAGTGGCCGGCCGCGGTGGGCGCCACGAACCCGGGCAGCTCGGTCATGTCCAGCTCGGCCTCGACGCTGCCCAGGGCGTCGGCCGCATCGGCCCAGCCCGATCCGAGGACCACCACGGCGTCGAAGGCGTCGGCGCCGGTCCGGGAATGCAGTTCGTTCGCCGCCTGGACGGCCCGCTCCTTGGCTTGGGCGGTGCCGGTCGTTGGGCGTACTTGCGTGGATTCGCTCACATCTCCGGAGAGTACGCGTGTGTAACCGAACTCATCCGGAACGCAACGCGCCGTGTTCAAAATCGTCCGGAACCGGGTGCGACCCACGCGTGTGGGATCGGAGGGCCTTGCGCCGACGCGCGGTCCTCGGAGGCCGGGCCGGCGCCGGACGACGGCGCCGGTCGGGTCCCGGCGGGCGGGCGTGAAGAGAGGAGAAGCCGGCGGAGCCGGCGTCAGGGGCGTGCCGACGTGCAGGGGCGTGAACGCAGATCGTCGGCGTAGAACGCGGGCGCTCCGGCCTTCTCCGCCGCGTCGGCCAGCATCGCCAAATACAGCGCCGAGGGCAGCCCGCCCTCGTAGTCGTCGAGTACATGGGTCCAGGCGGCGGTCTCGCCCTCCAGCAGCGTGCTCGCCCGCACCCGCAGGCGCCGGTAGAGGCCGAATCCGGCACCGGCGCAGGTGTCGACGTGTGATTCGTCGCACTCGGGGACGTCGTAGAGGGAGACGAAGACGCTCGCTCGCCCGTCCTCGACGATGGTGGCCAGCGCGCCGCCCCACGGTCCGGACTCGCCGCCGAAGGTCAGCCGCCAGCCTTCCAGCCAGCCCGTGCCCCACAGCGGAGAACGCGGAGCCCACCCGGCCATCTGCTCGGGGTCCAGGTTGGTGCCGTAGGCGGCGTAGAGAACCACGGCGCCAATGGTAAGCCGGGCCGTGCGCCCCCGTTGCGATTTCCGCGGCTCGGCATGGCGGACAATGGGTAGACGGCAAGCAGAGACGTCCCAGGCGGCGGCCCACGAGGCAAGCGGCGCTTTGACGCGCGTCCGCCAGAAGGAGTGAAGCAGCGTGACCAAGGTCGTGATCATCGGCGGCGGCCCGGGCGGCTACGAGGCGGCGCTGGTCGCCGCTCAACTGGGTGCGGACGTGACGATCGTGGACCGCGACGGCGTCGGCGGCGCCTGCGTCCTGACCGACTGCGTCCCGTCCAAGACCATGATCGCGACCTCGGTGCGCTCCACCTACGTCCGAGAGGCCGGCAGGCTGGGCATCGACGTCGTCGACACCGACGGCGGCGTCTCGGTCGACGTGAAGACCGTCAACGCCCGCGTGAAGCGTCTGGCCCAGGCCCAGTCCGACGACACGGCCTCGCGTGTGGTCAAGGAGGGCGTGGAGATCATCCCGGGCGAGGCGCGGCTGGTGGACCCCAAGATCGTCGCCGTCGGCGACCGGCGCATCCACGCCGATGTCGTCCTGGTGGCCACCGGCGCCCACCCCCGCGAGCTCCCCTCGGCCAAGCCCGACGGCGAGCGCATCCTGACCTGGCGCCACCTCTACGACCTTCAGGAGCTGCCGGAGGACCTGATCGTGGTGGGTTCGGGCGTCACCGGCGCCGAGTTCGCCAACGCCTACCAGGGTCTTGGCTCGAACGTCACCCTGGTCTCCTCCCGCGAGCGCGTGATGCCCACCCAGGACGCCGACGCCGCCGAGGTGCTGGAGGGCGTGTTCCGCCGCCAGGGCATGACGGTGCTGAGCAAGACGCGCGCGGAGTCGGTGACCAACACCGGCAACGGCGTCGTGGTCACCCTGTCGGACGGCCGCACCGTCGAGGGCAGCCACTGCCTGATGACGGTGGGCATGATCCCCAACACCGCCAACATCGGACTCCAGGAGATCGGCGTGGGCCTGGACGACGGTGGGTTCATCCAGGTCGACCGGGTATCGCGAACCTCCGCCTCCGGCGTCTACGCCGCCGGCGACTGCACCGGCGTGAACATGCTGGCCTCGGTCGCGGCGATGCAGGGCCGCATCGCGATGTGGCACGCTCTGGGCGAGGCCGTCTCCCCGCTGAAACTCTCCACGGTGGCCTCCACCGTGTTCACCCACCCCGAGCTCGCGTCGGTCGGTGCCACCGAGAGCGAGGTGCGCAGCGGCAAGCTCGACGCACGCGTGGTGAACCTGCCGCTGGACACCAATCCGCGCGCGAAGATGACCAACAGCAAGGACGGCTTCGTCAAGCTGATCTGCCGCCAGCACACGGGCATCGTGATGGGCGGTGTCGTCGTCGGGCCGCGTGCCAGCGAGCTGATTCTCGCGGTGTCGGTGGCGGTGCAGCAGCGCCTGACCGTCGACGACCTCGCGCACACCTTCGCGGTGTACCCCTCGCTGTCGGGCAGCATCACCGAGGCGGCCCGCTCGCTGATGCAGGCCTCGCCCGAGTAGGCGGCCCGGCGCGGACGGGCCCGGCCCACCGGCCGCCGGTGGGTAGTGCGTCCCGCGGACCGGGCTTGCCGCGACACGAAACGGCCCCGGCGCACCGCCGGGGCCGTTCTCTGTGTGAAGGACGCGAGCGCGTGGGCTCCGCGGGACCGCTCTAGAAGTCGAACCCGCCGAAGTCGCCTCCGCCGAAGTCGCCGAAGTCGCCGCCTCCGCCGAAGTCGCCTCCGCCGCCCATGTCGCCGCCCATGTCGCCGCCCATCATGCCGCCGCCCATCATGGAGCCCATCATGGAACCCATCATCATGCCGGTGAACATGCCCATCATCATGTCCATGCCGAAGTAGCCGCCCGCGTAGGGCGCGTAGGCGGGGCCGGCGTCGTAGTAGGGACGGCGCTGTCCGTCGACCTCGACCTGGCGGACGTCGGGGTCGGCCCCGGAGAGGACCGCCTGCGCGCAAGCGGGGCAGGCCGGAACCGACCGGCTCGTGCCGCCCGGGGGCGCCCACATCACGTCCTGGTTCGACGGACCGTGCTGGGGGTTGAAGAAGCAGGGCTGGCGCCGCTCGGGCACCGGCTCGCCGTTCATCCGGGCGCGGGTGGCGACCATGTGGTAGCGGCCGTCCTCCAGCGCGGTGGTGACCTGCTTCACCTGGTCGGGCTCGTGGATGGTGTCCAGCGTGGACTTGGCGCGGTCGTAGGAGTCCATCGCGTGGCTGTACTCGGTGCGGGTGGCCTCGTCGACCTCGGAGACGTCGATCTCCAGGCCGGCGATGTCCTCGCCCAGCCGCACGACGTCCTCGTTGGCCATCTGCTTGATCTCGGCCAGCTCCTTGGCCTTCTGCTCGTCGCGGCGCTTCTTGCCGCGGTACAGGAAGAACCCGCCGCCGGCGACGGCGACGACCAGCAGACCCAGCAGGATCGCGCCGAAGACGCCGGAGGCGGCGTCGGCGGACTGCTGGTCCTCGACGGCCTCGGGCACCGCGACCAGCGTGTCGATCTGCCCCTCGTTGCGGGCCAGCAGGTCCTCCTCCAGAGCGTCGTCCTCCGACGCGCTGAGCTCCGTGGAGTTGATCACCAGCTCCTGCGAGCCGGCGAGTGCCGCGTAGGTGCCTTCGCCGACCTCGGGCTGGATGTCCTCGATGTAGCTGTTGACGCTGGCCTCGGAGTTGAGCGTGTCCGAGGGGAGGACCACGTAGTAGGTGGGGTTCGCCGCGGAGTCGGCGGCGTCGGCCAGCGTTTCACGCTCGGCCTGGGGGAGCTGGTCGTCGGTGATGTCGGGGTGGATGTAGACGTTGTCGTTCCGCAGGTCGTCGACGACCTCGCCCGAATCCGGCACGGAGTCGGCGCTGGCGGGTGCCACGGCCACAGCGGAGAGCCCTGCGGCAAGCAGGGCGGGTAGTACCAAGCGGCGCAACATGATCGTTCCTCTCGCCTCCCTCACTCTCACAAGACGAACAGGGCGGCTGGAAGGTTCCCGCGGAGCAGGCGGCTGTCGTCTCCAACACTACGGGCGGCCCCCTGCGCGGCGGGCCGCCCGTGAGGTGCGTCGCGGCTGGCCGCGTCAGGGCGCCGCCCGGCCTGCGGGCGCTGCGGCGGTGCCGTGGCCGCCGGGTGCCTCATCGCCGTCGGCCGCGTCCGTGCGGGCCTCGCTTTCAGCGGCATCGGCCGCGGTCCGCTCGGCGTCGGCGCGCAGTTCCTCGCCGCTGTCGGGGGCGACGAACCCGCCGAGCCCGCGCGGGGCGTGGAAGCGGGCCACGTCCATGATCCGCTCCCGCTTGGCGACCAGCGCCGGCACGAAGGCCTGTCCGGCCACGTTCACCGCGGTGCGGCCCATGTCCAGGATCGGGTCGACGGCCAGCAGCAGGCCGACGCCCTCCAGCGGCAGGCCCACGGTCGACAGCGTCAGCGTGAGCATGACCGTCGCGCCGGTGGTGCCGGCGGTCGCGGCCGAGCCGATCACGGATACGAACACGATGAGCAGGTAGTCGGTCAGCCCCAGCGGCACCCCGTAGAACTGCGACACGAAGATCGCGGCGATCGCCGGGTAGATCGCGGCGCACCCGTCCATCTTGGTGGTGGCTCCGAAGGGCACGGCGAAGGACGAGTAGTGGCGCGGCACGCCGAAGTTGGTCTCGGCCACGCGCTGGGTGACGGGCATGGTGCCCATCGAGGAGCGCGAGACGAACCCGAGCTGCACCGCCGGCCACACACCGGTGAAGTACTTGAGCGGCGAGAGCCCGTGCAGGCGGGCCAGCACCGGATAGACGACGAACAACACCAGAGCCAGGCCGGTGTAGATCGCCAGCGCGAACTGCCCGAGGGCGCCTACGGTGGTCCAGCCGTAGCTGTAGACCGCGTTGCCCAGCAGGCCGACGGTGCCCAGCGGGGCCAGCCGGATGACCCACCACAGCACCTTCAGCACCACGGTCAGCGCCGAGCGGGTGAAGGCCAGGAACGGCTCGGCGGCCGAACCCACGCGCACCGCCGCGATGCCGATGGCGATCGCGATGACGATGAGCTGCAGTGCGTTGAAGTCCAGGCTGGTGGCCAGCGATCCGGCTTCCTCGGAGGTCTCGGCGGTGACGCCCAGGAAGTTGGTCGGCACCAGGCTCTCGAGGAACGCCAGCCACGACCCCTGCGACCCGGCGTCGGGCGCCTGCGCGGCCCCGGCGTCCACATCGGCGTTGACGCCCGGCTGGAAGAGCCGGCCCAGGCCGATGCCGATGCCCACTGCGATCAGCGCGGTGATGGCGAACCACAGCAGCGTCTGCCCCGCCAAGCGGGCGGCGTTGGCCGTGTTGCGCAGGTTGGCGATGGAGGAGATGACCGCCAGCACGATCAGCGGCGGCACGATCGTGCGCAGCAGCGTCACAAAGGTGGAGCCGACGGTGTCGAGGGTCAGCGCCAGCCAGTTGGGGTCCTCGGCGGTGCCGCCCAGTTGGCGGGCGACGATGCCCAGGGCGACGCCGACGACGAGGGCGGCGAGGACTTGGACGGCGAAGGGTATGCGCCGCAATGCGGATAGCACGGTGTGACTCCTGTGTCAGGACGTTGACCGGTGTCCCGCGATGGCGGGTGCACCTGGGGGACGACGGCGCGGCCGGCAGCGGCCCCGCGCGGGCGATCGGGGGGGGGGGCGGTTTCCGGTCAGCCCCGGCGACACGCCTGCGACGCGACACGGCAGAGGTCGATGTGTCGCCGCACGGTCAGATCCCAAATATTCGTCACGAACGGGCACAAGGGTTACAACCGCCGCGTTATTCCGTCCTACGCCGCGGTTGTGGCGCGGATCACACCTACGGTTTCTCGGGGGCGGGCGGGTCAGGAGTCCTTGATCTCGCAGACGACGCCGCCGTTGCTGAGGCCGTCGCCCGCCGCCAGCGTCAGGCCGGTGACCACGCCGGACCTGTGGGCGGTCAGGGGCTGCTCCATCTTCATGGCCTCGATGACCACGACCGGGTCGCCCTCGGCCACGGTCTGGCCGTCCTCGGCGACCACCTTGACCACAGTGCCCTGCATCGGGGAGACCAGTGCGTCACCGCCCGCCGCGGCCGCGGTCCCGCCGGTGCTGCCGCCGCTGCGCCGGGAGGAGCGCCCGCCGTCCTGCTTGCGGCCGGGTGCGCTCGCGGCGGCGCCCAGGCCGGCGGGCAGCACGACCTCCAGGCGCTTGCCGCCGACCTCGACGGTGATGGGCTCGCGTTCGGCGGCCTCGGCCTGCACGACCGACTCGGTGTAGGGCTCGATGCGGTTGTCGAACTCGGTCTCGATCCAGCGGGTGTAGACCGAGAACGGCGTCTGGGGATCGGACGGGGCGAACGCCGGGTCGTCGATGACGGCCAGGTGGAAGGGGATGACCGTGGGCATGCCGCCGACCCGGAACTCCGCCAGCGCCCGCCGCGAACGTTCGAGCGCCTCGGTGCGGGTGCGGCCGGTGACGATCAGCTTGGCCACCATCGAGTCGAAGGCCTGCGGCACCGTGAACCCGGCCTCGCACCCGGTGTCGACCCGGACCCCGGGCCCGCCCGGCAGGCTCAGCGCGGTGACGGTGCCCGGCGCGGGCATGAAGTTGCGGCCGGCGTCCTCGGCGTTGATGCGGAACTCGAAGGAGTGCCCGCGCAGCTGCGGGTCCGCGTAGCCCAGTTCCTCGCCGTCGGCGATGCGCAGCATCTCGCGGACCAGGTCGATCCCCGCGACCTCCTCCGATACCGGGTGCTCGACCTGCAGCCGGGTGTTGACCTCCAGAAAGGAGACCGTGCCGTCGGCGGCGACGAGGAACTCGCACGTCCCCGCGCCGACGTAGCCGGCCTCGCGCAGGATGGCCTTGGAGGAGGAGTAGAGCAGCTCCTCCTGCTCGGCGGTGAGGAAGGGTGCGGGGGCCTCCTCGACGAGCTTCTGGTGGCGGCGCTGCAGCGAGCAGTCGCGGGTCGAGACGACCACGGCGTTGCCGTGGGAGTCGGCAAGGCACTGGGTCTCGACGTGGCGCGGGCGGTCCAGATAGCGCTCGACGAAGCACTCGCCGCGGCCGAACGCCGAGACCGCCTCGCGCACCGCGGAGTCGAAGGCCTCGGGGACCTCCTCGCGTGTGCGCGCGATCTTGAGACCGCGCCCGCCGCCGCCGAAGGCCGCCTTGATCGCGATGGGCAGCCCGTGCTCCTCGGCGAACGCCACGGCCTCGTCGGCGCCGGCGACGGGATCGGAGGTGCCGGGAGCCAGGGGCGCGCCGACCTTCTGGGCGATGTGGCGGGCGGCGACCTTGTCGCCCAGCGCGTTGATGGCCGAGGGCGGCGGGCCGATCCAGGTCAGCCCCGCGTCGATGACGGCTTGGGCGAAGTCGGCGTTCTCGGCGAGGAAACCGTAACCGGGGTGGACGGCGTCGGCGCCGGTGCGCTCGGCCACGGACAGGATCGCGGCGATGTCGAGGTAGCTGTCGGCCGGCGTCTGCCCGCCGAGGGCGTGGGCCTCGTCGGCGACCTTGGTGTGCAGGGCGTCCAGGTCGGGTTCGGCGTAGACGGCGACACTGGCGACACCGGCGTCGCGGCAGGCGCGCGCGACGCGGACCGCGATCTCGCCCCGGTTGGCGATCAGAACTTTGCGCACGGTGGAACATCCTCCTGGTCCGGCGGGGACCGCGCCGGGTTGTGACAAGTCTAGGAACGTGCGGGCATCGGCGGGCCGCGGCGGCCCGGCCTGTGGACGGGCGCCGCCTCAGCGCGGGCGGTAGGCGGCCCGCCAGGCACCGGGGCCCGGTGCCGGCGGCAGACCCAGCAGCCGCGAGCGGTCGCGCCAGCCCGACGGCGGCCCCGGGGCCTGCTCGTCGCCCGCGGCCCGGGCGGCGCGGGCGCGCGCTGTGAGCACGGCGACCAGCGCCGCGGTCTCCTCGGGTGTGGGTTCGCCGCGCACCACCCGCAGGAACGGCGCGGGCGGCGGCCGGGACGGGTCGGTCGTCATCGCTTCCCTCTCGTCCTCATCTGCGTCCACCGCTGCCGGCGGAGACGGTCCGCGTCACGGTCTCCTCGGCCCGCCTCCGCGGGACCGGGGGCGCCCCGCGGGCGCCGGGTAGCCGCACTGCGGCTCACAGCGGGATGTTCCCGTGCTTCTTCGGGGGCAGCTGTTCGCGCTTGTTCTCCAGCGACGCCAGCGCCTTGGCCACCTGTGTGCGGGTCTCCGACGGCATGATGACCCCGTCGACGTAGCCCCGCTCGGCGGCGGAGTAGGGGTTGAGCAGGGTGTCCTCGTAGTCCTGGATCAGGCGCGCGCGCTCGGCCTCGACGTCCTCGGCGGCCGCCAGCGTGCGCCGGTGCAGGATGTTGACCGCGCCCTGGGCGCCCATCACCGCGATCTGGGCGGTGGGCCAGGCCAGATTGATGTCGGCGCCCAGGTGCTTGGAGCCCATGACGTCGTAGGCGCCGCCGAAGGCCTTTCGGGTGATGACGGTGACCAGCGGGACCGTTGCCTCGGCGTAGGCGTAGATGAGCTTGGCGCCCCGGCGGATGATGCCGTTCCACTCCTGGTCGGTGCCGGGCAGGAAGCCGGGCACGTCCACGAAGGTCAGCACCGGCACGTTGAAGGCGTCGCAGGTGCGCACGAACCGCGCGGCCTTCTCCGAGGCGTCGATGTCCAGGCAGCCGGCCAGGCTCATCGGCTGGTTGGCGACCACGCCCACCGGGCGGCCTTCGACACGCCCGTAGCCGACCACCATGTTGGTCGCGAAATGGGCCTGCACCTCCAGGAAGGCGCCGTCGTCCAGGACGTGCTCGATCACCCGGTGCATGTCGTAGGGCTGGTTGGCCGAGTCCGGAACGAAGGTGTCGAGCTCCCGGTCGGCGTCGGTGACCTCGTGCTCGTCCGGCGCCTCGGCCCGGGGCGGGTCCTCCAGGTTGTTGGCGGGCAGGTGCGCCAGCAGGTCGCGGACGTAGTTCAGGCCGTCGTGCTCGTCGGAGGCCATGTAGTGGGCCGCGCCGGACTTGGTGTTGTGCGAGCGCGCGCCGCCCAGTTCCTCCATGGTGACGTCCTCGCCGGTGACCGTCTTGATGACGTCTGGGCCGGTGATGAACATCTGCGAGGTCTGGTCGACCATGACGACGAAGTCGGTGAGCGCGGGGGAGTAGACGTGCCCGCCCGCGGCGGCGCCCATGATCAGCGAGATCTGCGGGATGACGCCGGAGGCGCGGGTGTTGCGCTGGAAGATCTCGCCGTAGAGGCCGAGCGCGACCACGCCCTCCTGGATGCGCGCGCCGCCGCCCTCGTTGATGCCCACGACCGGGCAGCCGGTCTTCAGCGCGTGGTCGAGGACCTTGACGATCTTCTCGCCGTAGACCTCGCCCAGGGAGCCGCCGAAGACGTTGACGTCCTGGCTGAACACCGCGACGGGGCGGCCGTCGACCGTGCCGTGGCCGGTGACGACTCCGTCGCCGTTGGGGCGGTTGGCGTCGAGTCCGAAGTTGGTGGAGCGGTGCCGCGCCAAGGCGTCGAACTCCACGAACGATCCGGGGTCGAGCAGCGCGTCGATCCGCTCGCGCGCGGTCAGCTTCCCCTTGGCGTGCTGCTTCTCGATGGCTCGCTCCGAGGCGGCGTGCACCGCCTCGTAGCGGCGCCGCTGCAGGTCGGCGAGCTTGCCCGCGGTGGTGTGGATGTCGATCTCGTCCGCAGGCAGCGGTTCTGGGGCTTCGGTGGCCATAGGCACTCACGATAGCTTCGTGCGCTCCCCGTGCCGATACGTCCCCCGCGTCTGTTCGGGGAGGAGTGGCATGGCGCACAGAGCGCCCGGGGAACGCGTGGACACAGCACCGCGGCGTCCCACCGGCCGGGGAAATGCGGGCGAAAACCGCAGGAATCGGCGGAGGCGCGGAGCGTCCGCCGCCCCCGCTGCGGGTAGGCCCCGCAGCAGAGGGGGCAGCGGGGCGGGCCGACACGATGAGACGGTGTCTGTCCTGAGAGCGCCGGTGGTGCCACGGCGGGCGGCGGCCGAGCGTCCTGGACGGCCTCTGCCGCGGCTTCGCCGCGACGCCCTGCGGCGGCGCCCGAGCGCGCTCCGCTCCGCCCGTCCCGCGGAAAATGGTTCAGACCAATCTGGGTAAGGTCGGGGACATGACAGCGGTAAGCGCGGAACGCGACAGTGCTCGCCAGGAGATGCCCGACCAGTTGCGCGGCGATGTGCGCCTTCTCGGCGAGATGCTGGGCACGGTCATGGCCGAAAGCGGAGGCGAGGACCTGCTCTCCGACGTCGAACGGCTGCGGCGCGCCGTCATCGGCGCCCGAGACGGCTCGGTGAGCGGGGAGGAGATCACCGAACTGGTGGACTCCTGGCCGCTGGAACGCGCCAAACAGGTGGCGCGCGCCTTCACCGTCTACTTCCACCTGGCCAATCTCGCCGAGGAGCATCAGCGCATCCGCGCGCTGCGCGAGCGCGACGACGCCGACAACCCCCCGCGGGAGTCGCTGGCGGCGGCCGTGCACGCCATCCGCGAGAGCGCCGGCGAGGAGACGTTGCGCGAGCTGGTCGAGAACATGGAGTTCCACCCCGTGCTGACGGCCCACCCCACCGAGGCGCGGCGCCGAGCGGTCTCCACCGCGATCCTGCGGATCAGCGGACAACTCGACCGCCTGCACGGCGCGCACCCGGGCAGCACCGCCGAGGCCGAGACCAAGCGGCGCCTGCTGGAGGAGATCGACCTGCTCTGGCGCACCTCCCAGCTGCGCTACACCAAGCTCGACCCCTTGGACGAGGTGCGCACCGCCCTGGCCGCCTTCGACGAGACGATCTTCCAGGTGGTGCCGGAGATCTACCGGGCCCTGGACGCGGCGATCGACCCCGACGGGACCGGCCGCGAACCCGTGCGCGCACGCCCGTTCGTGCGCTACGGCAGCTGGATCGGCGGCGACCGCGACGGCAACCCCTTCGTCACCCACGACGTCACCCGCGAAGCCATCTCCATCCAGGCCGAGCATGTGCTTCGCGCTCTGGAGAACGCGTGCGGGCGCGTCGCCCGCACGCTGACCGTCTACAGCAACCTCACCCCCGCCGGCCAGGAGCTGCGCGACGCGCTGGCGGCGGCCGAGGCCGGCTACCCGCGGATCATGGCCGAGATCACCAAGCGCTCGCCCAACGAGCCGCACCGCCAGGCGCTGCTGTTCGCCACGGAACGCCTGCGCGCGACGCGCGAGCGCAACGCCGACCTCGCCTACCGCGGACCCGAGGAGTTCCTGACCGAGCTGCGCCGTGTCCAGGACTCCCTGGCCCGGGCCGGCGCCGCCCGCCAGGCCAACGGCGAGCTGCAGCACCTGATCTGGCAGGCCGAGACGTTCGGGTTCCACCTCGCCGAGCTGGAGATCCGCCAGCACAGCGAGGTGCACGCCCAGGCACTGGAGGAGCTGCGGGCCGGCGGGCAGGTCTCCGAGCGCACCCAGGAGGTGCTGGCCACCCTGCGCGTGGTGGCCTGGATCCAGGAGCGCTTCGGCGTCGACGCCTGCCGCCGCTACATCGTCAGCTTCACCCGCTCGGCCGACGACATCGCCGCCGTCTACGAGCTGGCCGAATACGCCATGCCCACCGGCCAGACGCCGGTGCTCGACGTCATCCCGCTGTTCGAGACGGGCGCGGACCTGGAGGCGTCGCCGCACGTGCTCGACGGCATGCTGCGGCTGCCCCGGATGCGGGCCCGCCTGGAGGAGACCGGCCGCCGCATGGAGGTGATGCTGGGCTACAGCGACTCCGCCAAGGACGTCGGGCCGGTGAGCGCGACGCTGCGCCTTTACGACGCCCAGGCCCACCTCGCCTCCTGGGCCGAGCGCAACGACGTCCGGCTGACCATGTTCCACGGCCGCGGCGGGTCCCTGGGGCGCGGCGGCGGGCCCGCGAACCGGGCGCTGCTCGCCCAGGCGCCCGGGTCGGTGGCGGGCCGGTTCAAGGTGACCGAGCAGGGCGAGGTGATCTTCGCCCGCTACGGCCAGCGCGCCATCGCCCACCGCCACATCGAGCAGGTCGGCCACGCCGTGCTGATGGCCAGCACCGAGGAGGTGCAGGAGCGCGCCAACGCGGCCGCGTCCAAGTACCGCACGCTCGCCGACGGGATCTCCCGGGCCGCCCACGACGCCTACCGCTCGCTCATCGAGACCGAGGGCTTCGCGGAGTGGTTCTCGGCCGTCAGCCCGCTGGAGGAGCTGGGCGAGCTGCGGCTGGGCTCGCGCCCCTCGCGGCGCAGCGCCGCCCGCGGCCTCGACGACCTGCGCGCCATCCCGTGGGTGTTCGCCTGGACCCAGACCCGGGTCAACCTGCCGGGCTGGTTCGGGCTGGGTACCGGACTGGCCGCCGCGCCGGATCTGAGCGAGCTGCAGGCCGCCTACAACGAGTGGCCGCTGTTCTCCTCGCTGCTGGACAACGCCGAGATGAGCCTGGCCAAGACCGACCGCGCCATCGCCGAGCGCTACTTGGCGCTGGGCGGCAGGCCGGAGCTGACGCGGGTGGTGCTGGACGAGTTCGACCGCACGAGCGACCTCGTGCTCAAGGTGACAGGCCACGAGCGCCTGCTGGAGAACCGCAGTGTGCTCTCCCGCGCCGTCGATCTGCGCAACCCCTACGTGGACGCGCTGTCCCACCTGCAGCTGCGGGCACTGTCGGCGCTGCGCGGCGCGGAGGAGGAATCGCTGTCGGAGGAGGACGAGCGCCACCTGGAGCGGCTGCTGCTGCTGACGGTCAACGGCGTGGCCGCCGGCCTGCAGAACACCGGCTGACGGCACGGCGCCGGCCCGCCTGCGCGGCGGGCCCGGCCCTCCTTCCGCATCAGCGTCGATCTTGTACCTACGGTCATTGTGAGCGATCACATGTGACCGTAGGTACAAGATCAACGGGGGAAGGCGCCGTTGTGCGGGAGGACCGGATCAGCGCGGTTGAATGGGCCCATGAGCACACCCTCCGCCGTCGGCCCCGGCGACCCTGGCGCCGATCGGCCCCGCCCGCCGCTGAGCGGCCCCGAACTCCAAAGCGCACTCGTGCGCCCCGGCGGGCTGTGGCGCTCGGTCGAGGTGCTGCCCGAGATCGCCTCCACCAACAGCGAGCTGCTCGACCGTGCCCGGCACGGCGAACCCGGGGGCGCGGTGCTGGCCGCCGACCACCAGACGGCAGGACGGGGGCGGCTCGACCGCGGCTTCGCTGCGCCCCCGCGCGCCGCGCTGACCGTTTCGGCTCTGGTGCGCCCCGCCGTCCCGCCGACCCGGCTGGGGTGGCTGCCGCTGATCATGGGCGTGGCGGCGGTCAGGGCGCTGCAGAGCGGGCCGGGCGTGCTGGCGGTGCTGAAGTGGCCCAACGACCTCCTGGCGCAGGGGAGCGAGCTCAAGCTCGCCGGGATCCTCTCCGAGGCCGCCTTCCCCGGGGACCCGGCCGCGGCGGGCGGTGAGTCCGGGGGCGTCGGGATCGGCGTCGTCATCGGCATCGGCCTCAACGTCTCCCAGCGTCGCGAGGAGCTGCCCGTCGAGACCGCCGGCTCCCTGGCGCTGTGCGGCGCCCCCGACGCCGACCGCCAGGAGCTGGCCGCCGCACTGCTGGGGGAGTTCTCAGCGCTGTATACCGCCTGGTCGGCAGCCGGAGGCGACGCCGAAGCGGCGGGCCTGGCCGAGCGGTACCGCGCCTGCTGCGCCACGCTGGGCCGCCGCGTGCTCGCCCACCTGCCCGGCGGCCGCGAGCTGCGGGGCAGGGCGGTCGACGTCGGCGAGGGGGGGCACCTGGCCGTGCGCGACGACGCGGGGGAGGAGCACCTCCTCAGCGCCGGCGACGTCGTCCACCTGCGCCCCGATCAGGACTAGGCACCGCCGTGCGAAAGGCCGGGGTGCACGGGGGCCGAGGCGCCGGGAGGCCCCGTGTGGCGCCGCGCCGAGCTGCCTTGGGCGGGCGGGCTGTGCGAGGATCGGAGTATGGCAACAGGGCGGCGCCACCTGGCCGGCGACGAGGCGCTGATTCACAGCACCCGTCGGCACTGGACCACGGTGATCGACGAATTCCTGGCGCTCATCGTGATCGCGGCCGTCGCCGCGGTCGTCGTCTGGCTGCTTCCTCCCGGTGAGGAGTGGGCGCGCTGGACCCGCTACCTCGTGATCGCGCTGGCCGTCGTCGCCGCAGTCGTGCTGTGGCTGGTGCCGCTTCTGGGGTGGTGGACGAACCTCTACATCCTCAGCGACCGGCGGCTGATGAACAGGCACGGCCTGCTGACCCAGCACGGCCGGGACATCCCGCTCAGCCGCGTCAACGACGTCTCCTACAGCATGTCCCTGGGCGACCGGATGCTGGGCCGCGGCACCCTGACCGTGCGCTCCGCCGCAGAGCAGGAGGGCATGGAACTGCACGACATCCCGCGTGTGCGGTGGCTGCAGGGCGAGATCTACCGTGCGGTCGAGGACGCGGAGCGGCGCGAGGCCGGGCCGGGCCAGGCCGAACAGCAGGACGGCGGCTCACCGCCCGACCCGGGGAGAAGCCCGTGAGCAGGGACAGTGGGGCCGGAGTTTTCTTGACGCGCACCGCCCGCACGTACTAAACCGACAATGACACGCGGGCGACGGTGCCGTGAAACGCCCCTCCGCCCGACGCCTCCTCCCCGCACCGCCATTACTGGCCTCGAACACGAGAGTTTCTGATGCCGTCGCGTCCCGACCCCACGGAGATCGAATCCGTCCTGCTCGGCGGGGAGGCCCGCTACACACGGGAAGAGGCGATCCGGCTCTCCGGCGCCCCCGGCGACTTCTCCAAGCGGGTGTGGCGGGCTCTGGGCTTCGCGACCCGCGGCGAGGACGAGATCGCCTTCAGCGACGGCGACGTCGAGGCGCTGCGCATCACCTCCGAGCTGATGAAGGACGGCGTCCTGGACGAGGACGCCGCCATCCGGCTCGCCCGCGCCATGGGCCAGACCATGGCCCGGCTGGCGGAATGGCAGACCAGCATCCTCTCCACGCTCTCCCACTCGCCCGACAAGAGCACCGACGCGGAGCCGCACGGGCCGCTGGTGGGCCTGGCCCAAGGCCTGATGCCCGGTATCGAGACCCTGCTGCTGCACATCTGGCGCCGTCAGCTCGCCGCTTCCGTGGCCCGGCGTATCGCCTTCGTCCGCAGCAGCGACGACGCCGCGCCCACCTACTTCCCGCTGGCGGTGGGCTTCGCCGACCTGGTGTCGTTCACGACGCTCAGCCGCGAACTGGACGAGGTCGAGCTGGCCGAGGTGGTCGAGGGCTTCGAGTCCACCGCCACCGACATCGTGGCCTCGGGCGGCGGGCGCGTGGTCAAGACGCTCGGCGACGAGATCCTCTACGTCGCCAACACCGCGAAGCAGGCGGCCGAGATCGCGCTGCAGCTCGCCGACGGCGTCAAGACCCACGTCGAGGTGCCCGACGTCCGGGTGGGGCTGGCCCACGGACCGGTGCTGGCGCTGCTGGGCGACGTCTTCGGCACGACCGTCAACCGGTCCTCCCGGCTGACCTCCTTCGCCCGTCCGGGCACCATCCTGATCGACGAGGCGACGGCCGACCTGCTGAGCGACGACCCCTCGCTGCAGGTGGTCGCCGCGCGGGCGCGCCACGCCCACGGACTGGGGCAGCTCCAGCCCTACGCTCTGCGCCGCAGCTTCGAACCCGCCGGCCCGGCGGCCTGACACCCCCGGCCGACTCCCGCCTTCGCGCGGCGACACTGCGCGCCGTGTCCGGGCCTCAGCCGACGGCGCCGCCGCGTGGGCGCAGGCCGTCGAGGGCGGCGACCACCACCCGCTCGGCGTAGTCGCCGGTCAGTTCGCCGCCGCGCAGCATCCAGCGGTTGAGCAGCGGGCCCCAGATCAGGTCGACGGCCACGTCCAGGTCGAGGTCAGAAGGGAGTTCGCCGGCCCGCTGCGCACTGCGCAGCCGGTCCTTCTTGAGCTCGCGCATCGGCCGCTCCAGCCGCTGGAGGTAGGTCCGGGCCAGTTCGGGGTCGTGAGCGATCTCGGTGTTCAGAGCCCGCATCGGCTCGTCGTAACGGGGATCGTTCAGCTCCTCGACGGTCGCCCGCAGCACCGCGACGAGATCGGCCCGCAGATCCCCCGTATCGGGTAGTGCCGGGGAGCCGCCGGAGTCCTCGGAGAGCATCAGAAACGCGTCGAAGAGCACGGCGCCCTTCGACGGCCACCAGCGGTAGATGGTCTGCTTGCCCACTCCGGCGCGGGCCGCGATGCCCTCGATGCTCAGTTTCGCGTAGCCGACCTCGCCGACCAGGTCGAAGGCGGCTCTCAGGATCGCCCGGCGCGATGCGTCACTGCGCCGCGCGGCGTTGGGGGAGGTTCCGCTTCCGGTGCTCACGGCGCGATACTACCAGCAGATAAGACGAGACGGTCCGTCTTGACATCGGTCCGCATGTCGCCCATGGTTGAATCAGCGAGGCGGAACGGTCCGTCTCGCTCCGAAGGAGGATGACGGCATGACCCTTTCCGAGAACGGCGCCGGACGCGTCTGGTTCATCACCGGGGCGAGCAGGGGCCTGGGCCGCGCCTTCGCCGAGGCGGCGCTGGAGGCCGGCGACCGCGTCGTCGCCGCCGCCCGCGACACCGCGGCCCTGGATCGGCTCGCCGCGCGCTATGAGGGCCGGGTGCTGGCCCGGACGCTGGACGTGACCGACAGGTCGGCGGTGTTCGCGGTCGTCGAGGCGGCCGTGGAGCGCTTCGGCCGCCTGGACATCGTGGTCAACAACGCCGGAACACTGTCGATGGGCATGGTCGAGGAGTTCTCCGAGGCCGAGGCCCGCCATCAGATGGAGGCGAACTTCTTCGGCGCACTATGGGTGAGCCAGGCCGCCGTGCGGCAGCTGCGGACGCAGGGATCCGGCCACATCGTGCAGGTCTCCAGCATCGGCGCCGTCGCCGGCTACACCTCGTCGGGGATGTACAGCGCGAGCAAGTTCGCCCTGGAGGGCATGAGCGAGGCGCTGGCCATGGAGGCCGCACCCTTCGGCGTGCGGGTCACCGTCCTCCAGCCCGGCGGCTACTGGACGGAGCTGTACACCCGCATGCGCACCGCCGAACCGCTGGAAGCCTACGCTCCCCTGCGGGCGGAACTGGAGCGGCAGTGGTCGCAGGCCGAATCCGAGCCGGTCGACAGCGAGCCCCGGCTCGCCGCAGAGGCCCTGCTCACGCTGGTCGACAGCGACGCCCCGCCGCTGCGGCTGCTGCTCGGCGGCATGGTCTACGACCTCGCCTTCGACGTCTCCCGGCAGCGCATGGACACCTGGGCGCGGTGGGAGGAGGTCAGCCGGGCCGCCGAGCATCCGGTACCCGAGCCCTCGGCGTAGGGCGCGCGGCGCCCCCGCGCCCCGACCGGGCGGCGGAGGGCGGCGCGCCGGTGCCTCAGCCCTGGTCGCCGCGCAGGTAGGAGGCCGCGTCCCGGGCCCGGGCGAGCAGGTCCGCCGGGTCGTCTCCCGCGACGTTGACGTGGCCGATCTTGCGGCCGGGACGCACGTCCTTGCCGTAGAAGTGGACCTTGACCTCGGGGTCCTTGGCCATGACGTGGATGTAGCGCTCGTAGACGGCGGGGTCGTCGCCGCCGAGCACGTTGGCCATCACCGTGTAGGGGGCGGTGCCGCGCGGCGAGCCCAGCGGCAGGTCCAGCACCGCGCGCAGGTGCTGCTCGAACTGGGAGGTGCGCGCGCCGTCCATGGTCCAGTGCCCGGAGTTGTGCGGGCGCATCGCGAGTTCGTTGACGACGACGCCGCGCTCGGTCTCGAACAGCTCCACGGCGAGCACGCCGACCACGTCCAGTGCGTGGGCGAGGTCGATGGCCAGCTGCTGGGCGGCGGTGGCCTTGTCCTCGTCCAGACCGGGGGCGGGGGCGATCACCTCGTGGCAGATGCCGCCGCGCTGGACGGTCTCGACCACCGGATAGACGGCCAGCTGCCCGTAGGGAGAGCGGGCGACCTGCACCGCCAGCTCGCGGCGGAAGGAGACCTGCTCCTCGGCGAGCAGCCGCACGCCGTTCTCCGCTGCGCGCTCCAGCACCTCGTGGGCCTGCGCCCTGTCGGCGACGACCCACACGCCCTTGCCGTCGTAGCCGCCGCGGGCGGCCTTGAGGACCACCGGCCAGCCGGTCTCCTCGGCGAACGCCTCGATCTGGTCGACGGCGGTCACCGCACGCCAGCGCGGACACGGCACCCCCAGCTCCTGGGCGCGGGTGCGCATGCGCAGCTTGTCCTGGGCGTGCTGGAGGGCGGCGCGGCCCGGGCGCACTCTGGCGCCCGAATCCTCGACCTCGCGCAGGACGTGTTCGGGGACGTGCTCATGGTCGAAGGTGATCACATCGCAGGACTTGGCGAAGGCGAGAAGATCGGCCAGGCCCCGGTCGTCACCGAGGTGGACGTCGCCGCAGACGCGCGCCGCGCTGTCGGAGGGCGAGCCCGCCAGGACGCGGAAGTCCACGCCCAGGGCGATCCCCGCCTGGTGGGTCATGCGGGCCAGCTGCCCGCCGCCGACCATCCCCACGCAGGGGACGGGCCGATGATGCTCGCTCACAGTTCCTCAACTCGTCGACGACTTCTACGCTGGTGGTCCGCAACGGGCGGGGAGTAAGCTGGCACAACACCAGCGGCGCCCCCCGGAATTCTAATGACCACCAGGGCAAAGGAGCGGGTCCCCCTGTGCGATCGGTGATCGTGACGCCGGAGTGGCTGCCGCGGCTGGCCCGCGAGCTGGCCAAGTTCGGCGCTGTCGGCGGCGTGGCCTACGCGGTCCAGTTGGCCGCAACCAACGTGCTCTGGCTGGTGCTGGACGCCTCGCCGCTGGTCGGACAGGCGCTCGGTGTGCTGATCGCCACCGTGGTGGCCTTCCTCGGCAACCGCTTCTGGACCTTCAGGCACCGCGCCCGGACCGGCCTGGCCCGCGAGTACGTGCTGTTCTTCGTGTTCAACGCGGTCGGGCTGGGCATCCAGCTGGCGTGCTTGTGGGTTTCGGTCTACGGCCTGGGCTTGGACGGTCCACTCGCACGCAACATCGCGGGCAACGTCGTCGGCGTGGGGATGGGATCGGTGTTCCGGTTCGTCTCCTACAAGCTGTGGGTGTTTCCGGCGCAGCCCGAGCCGCAGCCCGAGCCGCAGCCCGAGCCGCAGCCCGAGCCGCAGCCCGAGCCGCAGGCCGAGCCGCAGGCCGAGCCGCGGCCCGCCGAAAACCCGGCCGGCGCCGATGGGGACGTTCCGGCGCGCCAGACCGAGCCCTCCTGACGCGGGCGCGGCGCAGCGGGCGGTAAATTCCCGGCACGGGATCGGCAAAGAATGCACAACCCGCAGATTTTTGTGACCTTATGTCCGCTATGAGGCTGGTGTGTTTTCGTCCGACCCGGTTCTTTACGGCGCGGATCATAGGGAAATACGTGCCGTCGTTTTACGATCGGCCGCATGACCTGCGTTTTGCTGGCCGAGGACGATACCTCGATTTCCGAGCCCCTTGCGCGCGCACTCCGCCGCGAAGGCTACTCCGTCGAGGTGACCGTCAACGGCAATGAGACCCTTGAACGCGCCCGCGCCGGCGACGTCGATCTGATGGTCCTGGATCTCGGCTTGCCCGAAATGGACGGATTGGAGGTGGCCCGCCGACTGCGCTCCGAGGGCCACGGCACACCGATCCTCATCCTCACCGCGCGCGCCGACGAGGTCGACACCGTGGTGGGGCTCGACGCGGGAGCCGACGACTACGTCACCAAGCCCTTCCGCCTGGCCGAACTGCTGGCCCGCGTTCGCGCGCTGCTGCGCAGGGGCGGGGCCGAGGTGCCCGTCGTGCACGGCGTGCGAATCGACAACGATTCCCGGCGCGCCTGGATCGGCGACCGCGAACTGCAGCTGACCACCAAGGAGTTCGATCTGCTGCGGGTTCTGGTGCGCGACGCCGGAAAGGTCGTCACGCGCGAGCAGATCATGCGCGAAGTATGGGACACCAATTGGTGGGGCTCCACGAAAACGCTGGACATGCATATATCGTGGCTTCGTCGCAAGCTCGGGGACGACGCGAACCAGCCCTCCTACATCACCACGGTGCGGGGTGTCGGCTTCCGGTTTGAACGCGACTAGTCGGCCCCGCCCCGCCGCCGGGGCCGTAAGGCGGTCCCCGGGCCGAGCGGATCGGGCAGTGGGGGTGTGACATGCGCAGGCGGATGCTGTTCTCCACGCTGGTGGTGGCCGTGATCGCGGTCCTGCTGCTGGGGCTGCCGCTGGGCGCGCTGACCTACAGCACCATCCACTCCCAGGCCCGGCGCCAGGTCGAGCAGGAGGCCCAGGTCATCGCGGCCGAAATCGAGGCCGAGCTCGCCGAGTCCGAGCAGGTCGACCTGGGTCGCCTCACCGAGGTCCACCCCGAGCGCCACATCGAGATCAGGCTGCAGACGGGCCAGGTCCTCTCCGCAGGAGGCTGGGAGGTCGACCCCCGCGCGGAGAACGCCCCGCCGAGCGTGCACGCCACCGCCTCCTCGAGCGCGGGGGGCGCCGTCACCGTCTGGCGCGACACCGCCCGTGTGCGGGAGAACATCCTCAACGCCTGGCTGGGTATCGGGTCGCTGTCCCTGCTGGCGATCGGAGTCGCTGTGGGACTGGCGATGCTGCAGGCCCGCCGGCTGACCCTGCCCCTGGTGGACCTGGCCGCCACCGCCGAGCGGCTGGGCTCGGGCATCGTCACCCCGTGGGGCCACCGCTACGGGATCTCCGAGGCCGACCGGGTCGCCGAGGTGCTCGATCGCAGCGCCGAGCGCATCGCCGGCCTCATCGCCACCGAGCGCCACTTCGCCACCGACGCCTCCCACCAGCTGCGTACTCCGCTGACGGCGCTGTCGATGCGGCTGGAGGAGATCATCTCCGAGGCCGACAACCCCGACGTCGTCCGCGACGAGGGCGAGGCGGCCCTGGCGCAGACCGAGCGGCTGGTCGATACCGTCGAGAGCCTGCTGGGGCGGGCGCGCAAGAGCCAGCAGCCCCAGGCGGAGGCCATCGACATCGACGAGGCCCTGGGCCGGTTCGTCTCGGAATGGGCACCGATCCTGCGCAGGGAGGGCCGCGACGTCGTGCTGACCGGCGAGCACGGCCTGTCGGCGGCCATCCCCAACACCGACCTCACGCAGATCATGGCCACCGTGGTGGACAACGCCCGCCGCCACGGCGCGGGCACGGTGACGGTGCGAAAGTTCGAGGACGGCGGGTCCGTGCGCATCGAGATCAGCGACGAGGGCCCGGGTGTACCCGAGGAGATCGCCGGGCGGATCTTCGAGCGCGAGGTGACCGGCGGCAACGGCACCGGCCTGGGTCTGGCCCTGGCCCGCCACATCGCCGAGTCCCAGGGCGCGCGTATCGAGCTGATCCAGTCGCGGCCCACCACGTTCGCGCTCTTCCTGCCCCCGGCGGGCACCGTGCTGTCGCCGTCGGCGTCCAGCCCGGCATGAGCCGGCGCGGCACAGCCGCCCAGACCGCCGCCGAACGTCCCCGCGGGCGACCGGGGGAGCCGGGCTCTACGAGCCGCCGTCCACCCGGTGCCCGCGGCCGGTTCACTCCTGCAGGTTCGCGGCCTCGGCGCCGATGGTGGTGGAGTCGCCGTGTCCGGTGAGCACCACGGTCTCGGGAGCCAGCGACAGCAGATGGGTGCGGATCGAGCTGACGATGGTCGGATAGTCGGAGAAGGACCGCCCCGTGGCGCCCGGACCGCCCTGGAAGAGGGTGTCGCCGGTGAAGACGGTGCCGATGCCCGGCGCGTGCAGGCACACGGCGCCAGGGCTGTGGCCGGGGGTGTGCAGCACCTCCAGCTCGACGTCGCCGGCCTGGAGCCACTCGCCGTGCAGCAGCGGCGCGTCGGGTTCGCGGTCGGGGTAGACCATCGCCCACAGTTCGGCGTCGTCGGGATGCAGCAGGATCGGCGCGTCGGCCAGATCGGCGAGCTCGGCCGCGGCGTTGATGTGGTCGTTGTGGGCGTGGGTGCACACGACCGCCATCAGTTCGCGGTCGCCCAGAGCGCGGGCGATCTCCTCGGCGTCGTGCGCCGCGTCGATCACGATCGCCGTGCGCTCGTTGCCGACGATCCAGACGTTGTTGTCGACCTCCCACTCGCCCCCGTCGAGGCGGAAGGTCCCGGAGGTGACGATGCGGTCGACGGGGCCCTGTGTCTCGGCCATTCAGCCGACCTCCGCCTTGCGCGGGTGCTGCTGGCGGTGCATCACTGTCGACGCCTCCTTGCCTGGTGAGTTCCCTGCCGCGGAGCGGTCCGCGCCGCCGCGCCCACTGGGTGCGCGGGCGGCCGCGCCGGTGACTCCACCGTAGCGGGCGCGCGCCCCCGCGCAGAAGCCCCGCCGCGCCGGGCGCTGGGCATCACGGCACGCTGTGTGCGCTGGCTCCGCTCGGGCCACCGCCGCCATAGGATCGCTCTCGTCGTGCGGAGGCAGCGGGCCGCCGCAGCACGCCGCGCCCCGAGCGCGGAGGTGCCGCCGATCAGCGAAGGAGTGCACACGTGAGCGAGGACGCCCCGGCCGTAGGCATCGTGATGGGCAGCGACTCCGACTGGCCGGTCATGGAAGAGGCGGCCAAGGCGCTGGAGGTGTTCGGCATCGGCTACGAGGCCGACGTCGTCTCCGCCCACCGCATGCCGAACGAGATGATCTCCTACGGCTCCGAGGCGGCCGGGCGCGGCCTCAAGGCCCTCATCGCCGGTGCCGGGGGCGCCGCCCACCTGCCGGGCATGCTGGCGGCCGTCACACCGCTGCCGGTGATCGGCGTGCCCGTTCCGCTACGCCACCTGGACGGGATGGACTCGCTGCTGTCGATCGTGCAGATGCCCGCGGGCGTTCCGGTGGCGACGGTGGCCGTGGGCGCCGCCCGCAACGCGGGGCTGCTGGCGGTGCGCATGCTCGCCGCCCACGACCCCGACCTGCGCACGCGCATGAGCGAGTTCCAGGACGAGCTGCGCAGCCAGGCCCAGGAGAAGGGCGCGCGGCTGCGCCGCCAGGTGGCGGGCGGCACGGCCTCGACGGGCTTCGGCGCCGCGGACTGAGCCGGCTGTCAGTCCTGGCCCCAGCGCGCCCAGACGTCGGCGGGGACCCTGTCGACGAGTTCGGTCAGCGCTTCCAGACGGGACTCCGGGGCGCCGGGGCCACCGCCGTCGCTGGTGCAGATGAGTACGTCGCGGTCCATCACCAGATCGGTGAATCCGTATCGGCGCAGGTCCGCGCGCACGGACTCCGAGAGCAGCTCCAGGGCGAAGCGGGAGTCGGGGCTCTCGGCGTAGACGTCGCCCTCGTCGTCGCCGTGGCCGCGGATGTAGATGTAGGGGACCCGGACCGGAAGCGCGACGGCGCAGACCTCGATCCGCTGCCACGGGGCGCCGGGCGCGCCGTGGTGAACGTAGTCGAAGATGCGGAACGGCCGTCCGCGGTGGCGGCCCGTCAGCTCGTGGCGCACCCGCCCCAGCGGGCCGGGCGGCAGGGCCGTGCGCGGCCAGCCCTGGATGGCGGCCTGGTGGCGCTCGGCGTAGTCCCACCCGTGGAGGTCGGCGAGCTCCCGCCGCTGCTCGGAGCGGTCCGGGTCGATCGGCGGCGGCGCGTCGACGTCGGCGGTAGAGCCGCTTTCGGCGTCCTGGCGGTCGCCGGCCAAGGAGCGGAGGAAGCGCGGGCGTCGCATGTTCGCTCCCTACCCGGCTCGCCGCGCGGCGAACCGATCGCGGTCAGTGCTGTTTCCGGCAAAGCATGGGAATCCAGTCGGTATGCGACGTATCCCTGCGAACGGCGCATAACGCCCGAGTGTGTCGTGGTCGTCGGTCATCCCAGCAGACGCGGCCACTCGATCGCCGGGCAGCGGTCCATGACCATGGTGCGTCCGGCCGCGCCGACCCGCTCGGCGGCATCCGGATCGACCACACCCAGCTGGAACCACACGGTGGAGATGTCGCTGCGCGCCAGCGCCTCGTCGGCGACGGCCCCGGCGTCCTCGGACCGGCGGAAGACGTCGGCGACATCGACGTCGAAGGGGACCTCGGCAAGCGAGGCGTAGCCCTGCTCGCCGTGGACCGTGGCGGCACGGGGATGCACGGGCACGATCCGCTTGCCGCGCTCCTGCAGGAAGCGGGCGACGCTGTAGGCGGGGCGCTGCGGGTTGTCGCCGAGCCCGACGATCGCCCACACGCGGGCCTCCTTCAGCACGCGGCGGATCGCGTCCTCGTCGGCGACTGCGCTGATGCTCATGCCCCCATCATGCCTTGTGTTTCCGGCCGTCCGGTCAGGGCCGCCCCAACGCCCTGTAGGTCCACCCGCAGCCACGCCAGTGCTGCGGGTCCAGTGCGTTGCGGCCGTCCACGATCCGCGGCTCGGCCACCACCTTGGCCAGCTCGTCGGGGTCGGCGTCGCGGAACTCCGCCCACTCCGTCAGCAGCAGCACGACCTCGGCGTCGCGCACGGCCTCCAGCATGCTGTGCGCGTAGCGCAGGGCGGGGAACTCCTGCTTGGCGCGCTCCAGCGCCTCGGGGTCGTAGACGGTGACGACGCCCCCCTGCTCGGCGATCGCGGAGGCCACGTGCAGCGCGGGCGAATCGCGGATGTCGTCGGAGTTGGGTTTGAACGCCGCACCCAGCACGCCCACGGTGCGGCCCGCGAAGCTGCCGCCGATGAGTCCTCGGGCGATGTCGACGGTGCGCGCCCGCCGCCGCTGGTTGATGGCGTCCACCTCGCGCAGGAAGGACAACGCCGGCTCCACGCCCAGCTCGTCGGCGCGGGCCATGAACGCGCGGATGTCCTTGGGCAGGCAGCCGCCGCCGAACCCGAGCCCGGGCCCGAGGAACTTGCCCCCGATGCGGTCGTCGTGGGACAGCGCCTCGGCGAGCTTCATGACGTCGGCGCCGGCGGCCTCGGAGACCTCGGCCATGGCGTTGATGAAGGAGATCTTGGTGGCGAGGAACGCGTTGGCCGAGACCTTGACCAGCTCGGCCGTCGGAATGTCGGTGACCAGGAAGGGGATGCCCTGCTCGATCTGCTGCGCGCACAGGTCGCGCATGGCGGACTCGACGGCGGGGGAGTCGGTGCCGATGACGATGCGGTTGGGGCGCAGCGTGTCCTCCACGCCGAAGCCCTCGCGCAGGAACTCCGGGCTCCATCCCAGGTGTACCTCGATGTCCGCGGGCGCGCGGGCCGCGATGCGCTGGGCCAGCCGCCCGGCGGTGCCCACCGGAACCGTCGACTTGCCGATGATGATCGCGGAAGCGGTCAGCCGGGAGGCGAGGTCGTCGACGGCCGCCTCGACGAATGCGAGGTCGGCGGCGTCGGAGTCGGCGCGCTGCGGGGTGCCCACGCACAGGAAGTGGATGTCGGCGAAGGCGACGGCCTCGTCGTAGTCCGCGGTGAAGCGCAGGCGGCCGTTGGCGAGATTGCGCTGGAGGACCTCCTCCAGGCCCGGCTCGTAGAACGGCACCCGTCCGGCGGCGAGGCTGTCGATCTTGGACTGGTCGAGGTCCAGGCCCAGCACCTCGAAGCCGAGCTCGGCCATGCAGGCGGCATGCGTGGCACCCAGGTAGCCGGTGCCGATGACGGAGATCCTGCTCCGCGATTCTGCGACCAATGGTCCGTCCTTCCAAGCTGAGCTGGCGTCGCTACCGTCCGCGCCGACGCTGCTTCGCCCCGCGGCCTTGGCATGTTACCGCCGGGTCGGGAGGGGGTCGGCGCCGGTGATGACGCGCGTCCGGGTGCCGCTCGCGCCGTGCGGTGTGGCCCACCGCGACTGCGCGGCCCCGGATTCGTTGTCGCGCGCGGCCGTGGGGGCGTCCGCGCGCACCTGTGGAGAGGTATTTCCGGATTCGTGTCCGGTTCAACGTCGATCCGGCCACCCGCAGCCGTCGTCCGGCCGCGGACGGGAGCGGCCGCCGAGGGTGGCACGGCTCGAATGCGATGGTGCGGCGACGGTGTAGCGGGATTCGAGCGGCCGCTCGGCCGCAAGATTACCCGTGTGTAAACAGTGCGGGCGCCGTGGCCCGCAGCGCGGTGCCCTGCAGGGCGGCGAAGCCGGGCGAACCTACGGGCCGGAGCCGCGGTCCGGCCACCGCGGCGGCGGCGTGTCGCCGTGCGGATCGTTCCAGCCCGCCGAACCCGCGGAGGGCGGCTGCCGGCCCTGCGGATCGGAGACGTGGTAGCGCGGCGGCATGCCGTCGGCGTCCCAGGACATCGTCCGAGTGGATTCGTCGGCCTCCGGCGGCGTGCCACCGGTTCCGGGACGCGCCGGGGGCGGGGCGTAGCCGCCGTAGGGGTCGTCGTCGTAGTCGAAGTCCTCCTCGCGCAGGCGGCGCCGCCAGCGCGAGGGCGCCAGCGCGGAGATGAACAGGGCCGCGCCGACCAGGGCGAGCACCGGCCCCCAGGAGAACCACGGCTGCTCCTCGGCCCACTCCACCGTCAGCAGGTCGGCCACCGCCGGAACCGGATGGGGCAGCTCCGCCGTCTCGATGAAACCTACGGCGCCGATGACCAGGCCGGGCAGCAGCGCCGCCAGCGGCGACAGGCGCGATCCCGTCAGCAGGCCCAGCAGCAGTCCCACCAAGGCCAGCACGGTCACCGGCACCAGCCATGACGGCCCCGGAACGACGGCGGCCGGGTCGTGGCCGAGGCCGGCCTCGGCGCTCCAGTGCGGAGCCCAGGCCAGTCCGGCCGCGAGAAGCGGGGTGGCCAGGATTCCGACGAGCAGGCCCAGGAAGTGGCGCAGGCCGTTGGACATGGCACAGACTCCTCAGCCGGGGACGCGCTGGACATCACACGCTAGCCGGGACTCCCCACCCGGTGCCAGAGGTGCCGCACGCTCGGCCGCATTCCGGTGCACACCGGACACGGGGCCACGTCCCCGGAGCCGGTCAGCTCCGTCCGCGCTGGAACTCCAGCGTGTCGCTTTCGGGCTCGGGCGAGCTCGCGTGCCAGCGCGGCCTGCCGATGCGCCGGCGGCGCATCGGCGTGGTGGTCTTGTCCGGATCGCCCTCCTGCGGCCCGCCGGAGCCGCCGGCCGCCGGGTCGGCCGGGCCGACCGGCTCGGGACCGTGTTCGGCGCGGGGGCCGGGTACACCCTTGGCCGGAGGCGGCGGCCCGGGGTCGCCCGGACGGGGCGCGTAGCGGGAGCGCCACCGCGAGGGCACCAGCCCGGAGATGAACAGCAGGGTGCCCAGCGGCAGCGCCAGTAGCAGCCCGGGGCCCAGCGGGTGGAGGATCGAGTCGTCGGGGACCCAGCCGGGCAGTACAGCGTCCACCGTGCCCGGGGCCATGACCGGCCACAGCGCATAGCTCAGCAGCAGGCCGCCGCCGACGAACGCCGCCAGCGGCGAGATGCGGGCGCCGGCGAGGAACCCGCAGGCGATGCCGACGGCCATCAGCACGCCCACGGCGGTCAGCGCCAGCGGTGCGAAGCCCTCGCCGCCGTCCACCGTGGTGGAGACCCGCTGGGCGGACCAGGCAAGGGCGGCCCACATCGCGGGGGCGATGACCAGACCCGTCAGCAGACCGATCAGGTGGCGCAGCATCGTGCCTCCTCAGCAGGTGGCCGTACCTTCCCGGTCCGGCGCCGGGGGACCCACGCTATCGCCCGTTTCCGCCCGGGGCCCCGCACGCTTGGGCGGAGCAGGGCCCCGTGGGCTCCCGGGGGGTCCCTTCCCTCTCGGGGGACGAGGGTCCGGGGCCGTTCAGCCCTCGCAGACCTTTTCCCGGGCGGAGGAGGCGTCTCCGTGCTCCTGGCCGCCGGACTGCCGCGGGGACGGGTCGGGGGCGGCCTGCTCCGTCTCGGGCGCCTTGACCTCGCGGTAGTTGAACCCGATCACCACCTGGATCTTGTCGCCGAGCTGCTCGTCCTCCTCCAGCGAGGAGCCCGGAACCGTCTCGGCCACCGCGGCGGCCTCCTCCTTGTTGCCCGGGCCGTGGCGCAGCACGGTCTCGGGCACCTCGGTGCTGGACCAGTTGCGCGCGGAGGAAGGCACCCGGAAGCCGGCGTCGCTGAAGGCGCGGTCCGCCTCGGCGCCGAGCCCGGGGATGCCGGTGCCGTTGAACACCTGCAGGCGGATGTCCGCGGGTTCGGGAGAGGAACCGGACGTCCCGGCCGCCGAGCCGCCGCTCTGGCCTTCCGCGCCGTCGAGGGGCTTGTCGGCGTTGATCCGGGCGAACATGTCCGCGGCGCGTCGGCGGTCCCAGGTCACCGCGACGTCGCCGTGCGGAGTCCAGAAGTCGGTCTGTTCGACGGGCACCGTGGTGAAGGTGACGTCGCCCAGCCCGATGCCGCGCAGCTGGCCGGCCAGCGTGTTGATGGCGCCGGTGTCCAGACCTTCGTCCACGGTGACCGAGTTGAGTGCCGTGTCGACGAAGTCGCCGAAGCGCTGGGGGTCCGACAGGGTGTCGGTGCTCAGCGCGGTCTCCAGCATGGCCGAGAGGACCTGCTGCTGGCGGTCGATGCGGTCGAGGTCGCCCCCCTCGGTGGCGCGTGTGCGTGCGAACGCCAGCGCCTCGGTGCCGTCCACCCGGTGCGTACCCGCGGCCATGTCCAGGTGCGCCTTTTCGTCGTCGATGGGCTGGGGCAGGCACACCTCGATGCCGCCGAGGGCGTCGACCATGTCCACGAATCCGGTGAAGTCGACCTCGACGTAGTGGTCGATGCGCACGTGGGTGGCCGACTCGACCGTCTCCACCGCCAGCGAAGGCCCTCCCAGCGAATAGGCGGCGTTGATCTTGTTCTCGCCGTGGCCGGGGACGTCGACCCACGAGTCGCGGGGGATGCCCACGACGGTGATGTGATCGCGGTCGTCGTTGAGGTGCACGAGCATCATCGTGTCCGAGCGCTTGCCCTCGGCCCGGCCCACGCCCAGCTCGTTCTGCTTCTCCCGCTCCATGCCGTCGCGCGTGTCCGACCCGATGATCAGGAAGTTCAGGGCGCCGTGTGCGCCGGCTTGCGGGCGGTCGCCGTCGACCATCTCGCCGAAGACGTCGAAGCGGTTGAGCTGCCCGGAGACCCAGCCGGTGAGCGACCACGCGGTGCCCGAGGCCAGCAGGATCAGAATCGACATGGTGCCGGCCATCAGCAGCGCCGCGCGCTTGCGCCGGACATGGCCGCTGGGCGGCGTGAAGCCGCGCCGGGGATCGGGCGGCGTGGGAGCCGAACGCATGCGGCGGAACTCGCCGCGTCCGGCTCGCTCTCCGCTGCGCCGGTCCTCGCCAGGGCGGTCGCTCACAGCACCCTCCGTCCGCTCGCCGCTCCGCGGTCCTGCGCGGGCGGAACGAGGTCGGCGGCGCGGCGAAGAGCGAGCTCTGCGCCCCGTCTCCCACGGCCCCGACGGAGCACGTGCATCGCGTGCCCCCGGCTCCGCGCGAATCCACCGGCCCTCACGTTCGCGCCTCTAGGTTGTCACCGAATCCACCCATCGGTCGCCCGATATCACCTCTCGGCGTGTTGCCCGCTTCCTGAGCGGGCGCATCGGCTGTTCGGCCGCTCGCCTTGGTGGGACGCGCGCGGCGGGCGCGCGGTTCAGTCCGGTGCGGACTGCGGAGGGGGCGTGTGCGCCGTGGCCGGGCGTCGTCGAAGAGTGCAGTACCGTATCGACTGCGAAGCCGCGACCCGGCCTCGCGCTCCCTGTAGCCCGACCGTTGGAATCGCCCGTGACCTGGCCGGCCGTATCCGTCGTCATGCCCGTGCTCAACGAAGAGCGCCACCTGGCGTCCGCAGTTCGCCACGTCCTCGCCCAGGATTACCCGGGCGAGCTGGAGATCGTGCTGGCGGTGGGCCCCTCCACCGACCGCACCCGCGAGGTCGCCGCCGAGATCGCGGCCGCGGACGCGCGGGTCAAGGTCGTCGACAACCCGACGGGCCGCACCCCCGCGGGCCTCAACGCCGCGATCGACGCGTCCTCGCACGGAATCGTCGCGCGTATCGACGGGCACTCGATGATGCCCTCCGACTACCTCGCCGTCGCCGTGCGCACCATCGAGGAGACCGGTGCGGACAACGTCGGCGGCATCATGGCCGCAGAGGGCGAGACCCCTTGGGAGAAGGCGGTCGCGGCCGCCATGACCTCCAGGATCGGCGTGGGCAACGCCCGCTTCCACACCGGCGGCTCCGGAGGTCCGGCCGACACCGTCTACCTGGGGGTCTTCCGCCGTTCGGCGCTGGAGCGCGTGGGCGGCTACGACGTGGCGTTCCTGCGCGCCCAGGACTGGGAGATGAACCACCGCATCCGCACCAGCGGCGGCACGGTCTGGTTCGAACCCAGGATGCGGGTCTCCTACCGCCCGCGGCCCAGTGTGCGCGCGCTGGCCAAGCAGTACTTCAACTACGGGCGCTGGCGCCATGTGGTCTCCCGCCAGCACAAGGGCACCATCAGCCTGCGCTACCTCGCCGCTCCCACGGCCGTCTGCGGGATCGTGCTCGGACTGGCGGGCGGTTTCGTGTTCTGGCCCGCCTGGCTCGTTCCCGGCACGTACGCGGCGGCGATCATCGCCGCCTCGGTCCCGCTCGGCCGCGGACTGCCCGCCAAGGCCCGCCTGAGCATCCCGGCCGCCCTGGCCACCATGCACATGGCCTGGGGCGTGGGCTTCCTCACCAGCCCGCCCAGCCTCGGGGCCGACTCCCGTGTCGCCCGCGCGAACCGCGAACAGCACGCCTGACCTCGGATCAGCGGTACGCCGAGACGAGGACGGCGGTGTCCCTCCCGTGCCGTGTGAGGACGACTCTTCCGTGTGTTCTCTCTACGTCGTCGAGCGGTTCGCGGACCGTCGGTTCCGGGCTTGGGCGAAAGGCGGTGTCGTCATAGCTGCAGCCGGACGAACCGCCTCGAAGCAGGTGCGGATTCAGCGCCTGGCGTCGGCCTTCAACGCGGCGACCACTCCGGGGACGTCGTCGGCGACGACCGCGTCCACCCCCGCGTCGGCGAACCGGGCCGCATCGACGGGGTCGGGGCACCAGGTGACGATTTCCAGCCCCGCGCGGTGGGCGACGCCGACCGTATAGGCGACCTCGCGGCGGCCCGGTCGCGCGGGTTCGCCCGCGAGGCCGAAGGAGCGGGCGTCGATCGCCACCAGCGCACAGCCCAACCCCGCCGCGCCCGCCACCGCCTGGTCCAGGGGATTGCGCACGAACGGCATCCACGCCAGCGGAATCTCCGGTGCCCCCTCGCGTACGGCCAGCAGCACGGCGGGGTCGAACGAGCAGACGAACACGCGCTCGCAGCCGGCGGCGGCGCGGCGGCGCTCGGCCTCGCGGCGCAGGGCGGGCAGCAGCAGCGCCGTGGTGCGCCGCTCGGGCGGATCGACCGCGTCCTCCATCACCGACTTCACATCGACGTCCACCCCCGCGCAGAGGGGGATGGCCGCGAACGCCTCGTCCAGACGCAGCAGTCCCGCTTCGCGGCACGCCTCCACCGGGAGGTCGGCGATCGGCCGACCGTCCGGCAAGGCCTCGTCGTGGTGGATCACCAGCGCGTCGTCGGCGGTGCGCCGCACGTCGATCTCGACCCAGTGCGCTCCGGCCCCGATCGCGGCCAGGTAGGACTCGGCGGAGTTCTCCCGGTAGCCCGACGCCGTGCCGCGCCCCGCCCCGCGGTGCCCGATGACCTCGGGTGCGCTGAACACCGTCACCCGCGGGCCTCCTGCCGCCGCGCCCGGGCCGCGGACGGAGCGGCGGCAGTGCCGCCGCGCACGCGCATCAGGGTCTCGGCGATCTCGACGTCGCCGGGATTGGTGACCTTGATGTTGGACTCGTCGCCGGCGACGATGCGCACCTCCTCGCCGGGCAGGTAGCGCAGCACCACGCCGCAGTCGTCGGTGGCCACCAGATCGGGATCGGCAAGCGCCAGGCGGTAGGCGCGGCGCACGACCTCCAGCCGGAACCCCTGCGGCGTCTGCATCCGGCGCAGCGAGGAGCGGGGCGGGACGTCGCGCAGGACCTCGGCGCCGCCGGACGTCGGGGCGATCTCCACAACCGTGTCGCCTGCGGGCACGGCCACGCCCGCGGCCCCGGCCTCGGCCAGGGCGTCCACGCACGCGCTGATGATCTCCGGGGTCACCAGCGGACGGGCGGCGTCGTGCAGGAGCACCAGGTCCTCGTCGCCGCGGTGATCCAACGCGCGCAGCGCCGCGGCCGAGGTCTCGGTGCGGTTCTCCCCGCCCGGCAGGACGGCCGAGACGCGGTCCGGGAACGCACGAGCGACGATCTCCTCGGCCTCGTCCAGATGCTCGGGCACCATCAGCACGATGACGTCGTCGACCTCGGGCGCGGCGCAGAACGCGGCCAGGGCGTGCTCCAGCACCGGGCGGCCCGCAAGCGGCAGCAACTGCTTGGGGGAGGGCCCGCCCATGCGTGCGCCGACGCCGCCCGCCAGCACCGCCGCCGTGACGTGGGGGCGCGCACCCGTCTGCGAATGCGCGGGCGTGGCGGAGTCCACCTGCATCGTCGTCCTTTCCCGCTGCGGCCGAGGGCCTGTGTCGGGCTCGTCCGGCGAGCCCTGCATCGCAGCCGAGATTAGCCCACCGGCGCGGGGCGGCCGGTGCCGTCGCGCGCCGCTGAGCCGGGCGCCCCGCCGGTAGGCTGGGCCGCCGCCGCGCCGCCGGATCGGCGACGGCGGCATCGGGGAGGGGGTTCGGTGGCGTCACGGGCGTTGGCCGTCTGGCACAGCCGGCGGGTCGTCGGCCTCCTCGTGCGGCGGGACCTGAAGGTCAAGTACCAGGGTTCGCTGCTGGGATACGCCTGGTCGATGCTGGAGCCGCTGGCGATGGCGGGGGTCTACTTCTTCGTCTTCGGCCTCGTATTCGACACGAACCGCGGTGTTCCCGGAGGCGGCGACGCGCCCGGCGGTTACCTGCTGTTTCTGATCTCGGGTCTGCTGCCGTGGCTGTGGTTCGCCCAGTCGCTGAACCAGGCGCCCAACGCGATCATCAGCCACAGCAAGCTCATCACCACGATGCGCATGCCGCGGGAGATCTTCCCCGTGCAGGCGGCCGCCGCCAAGTTCGCCGACTACCTGTTCACGTGGCCGGTGCTGCTCGCCTTCGTCTTCGCGCTGGGCGGGCGCACCAGCGCTCAGGGGATTCTGGTGTGGCTGCCGCTGGCGATCACCGTGCAGCTGGTGTTCTCGCTGGGGATGACACTGCTGCTGGCGACGGTGAACGTGCTCGTGCGCGACGTCGAACGGATGGTGCGCATCCTCAACCGGGTGCTGTTCTACGCGTCGGCCATCATCATCCCCTCGGGCCTGGTGCTGGAGTCCGACCGCTTCCCCACCTGGTTCACGACGCTTTTCCAGTTCAACCCGCTGCTGGGCCTCTTCAAGATGCACCACGCCGTCTGGTATCCGGCCGACGCTCCCGGCGCCCTGGTCCTGTCGACGAGCATCGGGGGAGCGATCCTCGTCCTGGTGGTCGGGTACGCGACGTTCCGGCGTCTGGAGGCCTCGGTGCTGAAGGAGCTGTGATGACCGAGCCCGTCATCGAGGCCGAGGGCCTCGGTATCCGGTTCTCCGCGAACCGCAGGCGCAGGCGCGGCCTGCGCGAGCTGCTGCTGGGCGCCGGGCGCGGCCCGGGTGCGGAGGGAGCCTTCTGGCCGGTGCGCGATGTCTCCTTCCGGATCCGTCGGGGCGAGTGCGTGGGCATCGTCGGTAAGAACGGAACCGGCAAGTCCACCCTGCTCAAGCTGATCGCGGGGGTCCTCATCCCCGATGAGGGCAGGGTGGCGGTCCGCGGCAGGGTCGCTCCGCTGCTGGAGCTGCGGGCCGGGTTCAACGGCCGGCTCACCGGGCGGGAGAACATCTACCTCGTCGGCTCCCTGCACGGAATGAGCCGGCAGGACATCGACGAGCGCTTCGACGAGATCGTCGACTTCGCCGACCTGCGCGAGAGCTACATCGACATGCCGGTACGCCACTACTCCAGCGGCATGAAGGTCCGGCTCGGTTTCGCCCTCGTCGCCCAGCTGGAGCACCCCGTGCTGCTCGTCGACGAGGTGCTGGCAGTCGGCGACCAGGAGTTCCGGGAGAAGTGCTACGGCACCGTCGAGCGGATGCTGGCCGACGGCAGGACGATGGTCCTGGTCTCGCACAGTGAGGCCGACCTGCGGCGCTTCTGCACCCGCGGGCTGTACCTGAGGGACGGGGGCCTGGCTCTGGACACCGGCATCGACACAGCGCTGCGGGCCTACGAGCAGGATCGCGCCGCCGAGGAGCAGGAGCGCGGCGAGCCGTCGGAGCCGGGCGGGACGGCCGCCGGCGGGGCCGACCGGCGGGCCCGCCGGCTCGGGGGTCCCGAGAGCGCCGACGCTCCCGCCGCGGAGCGGGGCGGCGACCGCGGGCGCCGGGAACCGGGGGACGGCGGCCGGGCGGCCTGAGCGCGCCCCGGCGAGAGGGCCGCCAGGGCCCCGTCGTCCGCGGCGACCCGTATCACGCGGTTCGCCGGCTCCCCGGATTTCCCGTCCTCCCCGGCTTTTTGGACTTTCCGCTCTTACCGCGCGTCCGGTGTGCCGGTGGTTGCCATGCGTACCCCCGCGGGTACACGGTGAGTTCGAGGCCGCGTGGGAGGGGCACTGCCGTGTCAGACGTCGACGCTCACTCCGGCCGCGGAGGCAGCAGGCGCACCGGACCCCTCGGCGGTCGGTCGCGCCGGGGACGGGTCAGCCCGTCGGCCATGTCGCGGATCGGGCTCGTACTGGCCGTCGCGGCGGCCGTGTGGTTCACCGAGGGCGGACTTCGCGGCGCCGTCGTCGGCTCGCTCCTGCTCGGAGCCGTCCTCGTCACCGATCCGGTGGCCGACCGGCTGCGCGGCGGGCGCCGGGACCGCCTGGACGTGTGGCTGGCGCTGGTGCTGGGGCGCCTGCGCGAGTACGTCGTCTACGTCGGGCTCGCGGTCGGGGGCACGGCCGCCGGCGTGCCCGACGCGTGGGCCTGGGCGGCGGGCGCGCTCATCGCCCTCGCGCTGCGGGACTCCGTGGCGGCCGCGCGTAGGGCCGACGTCGGCCGGCCCGAGTGGACACCCGAGTCCGGGCTGCCCCGGCCCATCGAGGCGGTCGACCCCAGTCGGCGCCCGGACGACAGCGCTCCCGGGGACGCGTCGCTGACGGCCGAGCTCCTCGGGGCCCCGGAACAGTCCGCGGACGCCACTGCCGACACCGTCGCGGACGGCGACGGCGACGGCGACGCCTCCGACGGGGACGCCTCCGGCGGCGCCGCATCCGCCGCTCCCGGCGACGGCCTGCTCTTCGGGATCCGCACGGTTCCCAAGGGCGCACCTTGGCCGGGCTGGTCCGAGGGCCGCGCCGACGCTCTGGGTGCGGCGTCCTCCGCCGACGACCGCGAAACCCCGGGCGGCCCCGCGCTCCCGTCCGACACCGCCGACACCGGCACGGGACCTCCCGTGCCCGGGCCGCGGCCGAGCTTCCGCACGTGGCTCGCCGCCTTCCCCCAAGCCGCGCGCTTCGGCGTAGTGGCCCTGACGATAACGATTTGGGACGCCCGAGTGACGTTCGTCGCACTGATCGTGGGGTGCGTCCTCGCTGTCACCGCCGAACTCACCGGCCGCCCCGACGACACCACGAGGTGAGCCATGGGCGCTTCCCCACCGCCCGATGTCGGCGTGGACCTGCGCTATCTCCGTGACGACGGGCATCTGAGCACGGCCATGGGCCGGCTCGCCGCCGGCGGGCTCCCGCCGCTGCTGCCCACCCTGGCCGGGGCCCTGGTGGCCGGAGCACTGATGGCGACGGGCCTCAACCATCTCGCAGGCATTACCCTGTTCGCACCGGTGGCCGCGCTACTGCTCTCCGGAGTCGCCTCGGGGCACCCTCACAGCGGACGGTTCGACCGGCTGGTCCCGCCCCTCCTGCGCGTGACGGAGTACCTTTATGTCCTGGCGCTCGGCTACGGGTCCGGCGTCGGCGGCCCGCTGGTCTTCGTACTCTTGGCTGCGGTCGCGCTGCACCACGCCGACGCGGTGCACCGCACCCGCACCGGTCTGCGCCCGCCCGCCTGGGTCATGCGGGCGATGCTCGGATGGGACGGGCGGATGCTGGTCCTGGCCGCCGGCGGGGCACTGGGCTGGCTGCCGTTCACCTACGGTGTACTGACGGGTTACCTTGCGGTGCTGCTCGTCTGGGAGGCCACGACGAGCTGGCTCGCTGCCCCGATCGCGGAAGCACGGGCTCCGCGCAACGAGTCGGGAGGCGTGGACGCCTCCACGATGTAAGGAGGAACACGCCTACATGCTCGGTATGGTTCTTGCCGCAGGAGCGGGCCGCCGACTGCGCCCCTACACCGACACCCTGCCCAAGGCACTGGTGCCGGTCGATGGTGAGACCACCATCATGGACATCTCGCTGCGCAACCTCGCCGCCGCGGGCCTGACCGACGTGGTCGTGGTCGTCGGCTACCGCGCTGAGGCCGTCGAGCAGCGAAAGCAGGAGATGGAGCGCCGCCACGGCGTCTCACTCACCCTCGCCTACAACGACAAGGCCGAGGAGTGGAACAACGCCTACTCCTTGTGGACCGCGCGCGAGTACTTCTCCGAAGGCGTCCTCCTCGTCAACGGCGACACCGTCCATCCGGTCAGCGTGGAAGAGACGCTACTCGCCGCGCGAGGACCGGAACTGCTCCTGGCGGTGGACAGCGCCAAAACTCTGGCCGACGAGGAGATGAAGGTGACCCTGGACGGCTCCGGTCACCTCAGCCGCATCACCAAGCTCATAGACCCCGCCGAGGCCGCCGGCGAGTACATCGGCGCCACCCTCATCGAGGGCTCGCTGTCGGACCGGATCGCCGACGCGCTCAGGGCCACGTGGGAGCGCGACCCCCAGCTCTACTACGAGGACGGTTTCCAGGAGCTGGTCGACCGCGGAGGCAAGGTCGCCGTCGCGCCGATCGGCGAGGTCGACTGGGTCGAGGTCGACGACCACGACGATCTGAACCGCGCCAGGGAGATCGCATGCCACTACTAGCCCGCATGATCAATGCGCCGCTGGCGATCGACGTCCGCCAGGGCGCCATCGCCTCGCTGGGATCCGTGCTGGCCGACCGCCGCATCGCCAACGAGGGCCGCATCGCCGTGGCCGTCGGCCCCGGACAGGGTTCCCAGATCGCCGCCGAGCTCGACCTGCCGCACTGCGAGGTCTTCAAGGTCGAGGGCGGCAGCGTCGACGTGGGCACCGAGCTGGGCAAGAAGCTGCGCTCGGGCGCCTACGAGGCCGTTGCCGGAATCGGCGGCGGCAAGACCATCGACGTCACCAAGTTCGCCGCCTCCATGGCCGGAATCCCCATGGTCGCCGTGGCCACCAACCTCTCCCACGACGGCATCGCCTCGCCGGTCAGCTCCCTGGAGCACGAGAGCGGCAAGGGCTCCTACGGCGTCACCATGCCGGTCGCGGTCGTGGTCGACGTCGACTACGTGCGCGCCGCCCCGCCGCGCCTGGTGCGCTCGGGTGTGGGCGACGTGGTCAGCAACCTGTCGGCCATCGCCGACTGGGAACTGGCCGGCCGCGAGCAGGGCGAGCCCGTCGACGGCATGGCGGTCACCTTCGCCCGCACCGCGGCCGAGGCGATCGTCAACCGGGGCGACACCGTCGACTCCCAGGACTTCCTGACCGCGCTGGCCGAGGCGCTCGTGCTCTCCGGCATGGCGATGTCGGTGGCAGGCTCCAGCCGCCCTGCCAGCGGCGCGTGCCACGAGGTACTGCACGCCGTCGACCAGCTCTACCCGGGCACCAGCAACCACGGAGAGCTGGCCGGAATCGGCGCCCTCTACGCCTACTTCCTGCGGAGCCGGTACCAGGGGTTCGGCGAGGCGCGCATGAACGAGATCCGCGCCTGCCTCCTTCGCCACGGCCTTCCCACCCTGCCCGGCGACGTCGGCCTGGACGAGGAGCAGTTCGCGCGAGCGGTGGCCCACGCCCCCGCCACCCGGCCGGGACGCTACACCGTGCTGGAGCACCTGGCCCTTTCGGACGACGACATCAGGCGGAGCGTGGCGGAATATGTCCAAGCCATCGATCGCTGAGATCCGCTCGGGCGGTCAGCCCGAGGGCATCAAGCAGCGGCTGAACGAGGAGCACTGGGCGGGTCGGCTCTACATGCGCGACCTGTCGCCCTATCTCAGCACGGTCTTCGTGCGGTTGGGCGTGCCGCCCAACCCCATCACCTACCTGATGATGGGATCGGGAGTGCTGGCCGGCGGCGTCCTGGCGCTGGGAGGATTCTGGTCGGCCGCGGCGGCGGTCGTCCTGGTGCAGCTCTACCTGCTGCTGGACTGCTCCGACGGCGAGGTCGCCCGCTTCACCGGGCGCACCAGCGTCGCCGGGATCTTCCTGGACCGGATCGGCCACTACCTCGCCGAGGTCGCCCTGCTCATCGGGCTCGGCGTGCGAGCCCAGGGCGGGCTCGACGCCGGCGGGTGGGTGATCGCCGGCATGGCCGCCGCGCTCGGCGCCGCCCTGATCAAGGCCGAGACCGACAACGTGGTCGTGGCCCGCGCCAAGGCCGGGCTCTCGGAGAAGATCGCCGACGACCAGCTCCAGCCCCGCTCGCCGCGGCTGGGTCTGGCCCGCAAGGCCGCCTCGGCGCTGCGGTTCCACCGCATCATCCAGGCCGTCGAGCTTTCGCTGCTGGCGCTGGGTACCGCGGTGATCGACCTGGCGCGCGGCGACCTGATGGCGACCCGGGTGCTGGTGGTGGTGTGCGTCGCGGTCGCCGCGGTGCAGACGATCCTGCACATGGTCAGCGTGCTGGCATCGCGGCGGTTGGAGTAGACCGACCGCGAGCGGGGGTGCCCGGTGCCGCACCGCCGGGCACCCGGCGGCCCTGCTGGTGAGCAGGTCGGCGACCGTAGTGATTTATCATTCCGTTATACCTGATGTGCAACGCTCATCATCCGTCCACCATGCGTCCACGTTTACGAACGGTACCCATGACCAGTCCAGGCCTGCCGAGCGAAACCGACCCTGCAGCGTCCGACCCGCCCGCCGCAGCACCGCAGCGCAGCGCGGACCGTGGAGCCTCGTCGTCGCGTACGGTTGACGACGGGAAAGCGGTCGGGTGCGGAGGTGAGCTGGCCTTGAAGACCTCCTGCGTCATCCTGACGATGGGGACTCGGCCGGCCGAGCTGCGCCGTGCGGTCACCAGCGTTCTGGAGCAGGAGGGCGCGGACCTGGAGCTGATCGTGGTCAGCAACGGCGCCGAGCTGCCCGAGCTGCCCGACGGCGTCATCACGGTCCGCCTGCCCGAGAACATCGGTATCCCCGAGGGGCGCAACGAGGGCGTCAAAGCGGCCAGCGGCGACATCATCCTGTTCCTCGACGACGACGGCTGGTACCGCTCGCGCGACCTCGTCCACCACGTCAGCCGCCGCTTCGCCGCCGACCCGCGACTGGGCATCCTCACCTTCCGCATCGTCGACCCCGACGGCGGCCCCGACCTGCGCCGCTACGTCCCGCGCCTGCGCGTGGGGGACCCGCTGCGCTCCAGTCGTGTCACCACGTTCCTGGGCGGTGCCGCCGCGGTGCGCCGCGCCGCCTTCGACACGGCCGGCGGGCTGCCGGGCGGGTTCTTCTACGCTCACGAGGAAAGCGACCTGGCCTGGCGCGTGCTGGACGTCGGCTATCACATCGAGTACGACGCCGAGGCGGTGATGTACCACCCCTCGACCCACCCCAGCCGGCACGAGGACTTCTACCGGCTCAACGCGCGCAACCGGGTGTGGCTGGCGCGGCGGAACCTTCCCTGGACGCTGGCACTGGCCCACCTGGCCGTATGGGTCGGCATCACCGTGCTGCGGGAGCGCTCGCTGCCCGAGCTGCGGGCGTGGTTCCGCGGGTTCCGCGAGGGCTGGCGCAGCGACTGCGGCCCGCGCAGGCCCATGCGCTGGTCCACGGTCTGGCGCATGACCGTGGACGGGCGCCCGCCCGTGGTCTGACTCCGCGGTCTGGGCCGTGCCCGCGACTCACAGCGGCATCCGCCTGGCGGGCTCGGCGCCGGCGCCGTGGTTGTGCAGTGCCGCCGGCGCGACCTCCCTCTCGTGCGCGTCGCCGACCGGAGTGGAGGACTGCAGCGGCAGCCGGGGGCCCCTTTCGACGCCGGCCCACTCCTCCAGTTGGCGCACGAACGGATCGGCCTGCAGCGGCCAATGGAAGGCGGAGCGGGCGATGGAGTGCCCGGCGGCGGAGAAGCGCTCGCGCAGCATGGCGTCCGAGCGCAGCTGCAGCACCGCATCGGCGGCCGCCGATGCGTCGCCGAAGGGCACCACGGTGCCGCAGTCGCCCTCGGGGCGACCGTTGACCAGCGAGACCGCCGCCGGATTGGGAGTGCTGACCACGGGCAGGCCGTGAGCCATGTACTCGACCACCTTGGTCGGCAGCGAGCTGCGGTAGTTCGGGGTGTCCTGCAGGAGGCAGACGCCCGCCAGCGCACCGGAGATCATGCGCAGGGCCTGGTCGTTGGGCACGAAGCCGTACCACTCCACGGCCTCCTCGCGGTGGGCGTCGCGCAGCATCGGCCGGATGCCGGGGTCGGCCGCGCCGATGATCTCGACCCGAACGCCGTGCGGGCGCAGCAGCCGGCCCATCTCCACCAGCTCGCCGGCGCCGCGCGCGGCCGAGAGGTGGCCCAGGTAGACCACCCGGTCCGTGCCCGGGCTGCGCTCGGGCCGCTCCGGCACATAGGTGGTGTTGGGTACGACGGGGTGGTCCAGGGCGAAGCGCTCGCGGTAACCCTCCTCGGCCAGCAGCAGGTGCATCCGCTGCTCGGCGCGCCGCTCCATGCCGCGCACGACAGGACCCAGCGGGCGCCGCAAGGGCCGGGGCAGCCACGGCTTGGTCAGCAGCGCCGCCGCCGCGTCCTCGTGGACGTCCCACACTGTGGCCGGGCGGGTGCGCGGTAGGGCGAGCAGGAGTTCGGGGTCGTGCAGGAGCAGGACGTCGGACTGCGGTGCCAGGCGCGCCAGGACGGCGCGGGCCGCGCGAAGCGAGGCCGTGCGGCGCCGGCCCGACGCGCGCGGAACGTTCACCGGGGCGAGTTCCTGCCACGGTGTGACACCGCAGTCGGCGAAGGGCGCCACGTAGGTGACGCGGTGGCCGGCGTCGAGCAGCGCGCGGATCTGGCGGTGCAGGATGCGCGCGTCTTCGGGATGGTGCACCACGGTCGCCACGAGAACGTGCATGTGCGAGTTCACCACTTCCGAACGCCGATTCCCGGCGCTTTGCGGTCGGAGCCGTTCTGCTCTGTCGCTCATGCTAGGGAGCCGGGGGAACAGCAGGTGAAAACCGGGGTTACGCCGGGAGGTTCACCTGGTGAAGGCCCCGTGGGCTCCGCGGCTGCCTCAAAGGACCACCGCCCCTTCGCGTTCGATCGGAGCCGTGGTGTGGCCGTCCTCGTGCACCGCGCCCGCGGGCAGGCGCCGCAGTACGCCCCGGGTGTCCAGCAGCAGGCGGGCGTGCTCGGTCAGCAGCTTGGGCGTGTAGACGCTGTGGTCGGTGAGCAGGATGGTGAGATCGGCCTCGGCCATCGCCTGCTCCAGGTCGGTCGCGCGCGGGAGCGGCTCGCCGTTGAGGCGCCACTCCTCGACGTGGGGGTCGTGGTAGGTCAGGGTCGCGCCCTTCTCGGCGAGCTTGCGGGCGACGGGACTGGCCGGCGACTCGCGCTGGTCGGCGATGTCGGACTTGTAGGTCACCCCGAGCAGCAGGACCCGCGAGCGCGAAAGCGCCAGGCCGGCGTCGTTGAGCAGCTCCAAGGAGCGCTGCAGGACGTAGCTGGGCATGCGGGCGTTGATCTCCTGGGCCAGCTCCACGAACCGGAACGGATAGCCCAGGGTCTTGACCTTGTACGACAGGTAGTTCGGGTCGATGGGGATGCAGTGGCCGCCCACGCCGGGGCCCGGGTAGAAGGCCTGGAAGCCGAACGGCTTGGTGGCGGCGCAGGAGATCGCGTCCCACAGGTCCACGCCCAGCTCCTGGCAGAAGATCGCCATCTCGTTGACCAGGGCGATGTTGACGTGGCGGTAGGTGTTCTCCAGCAGCTTGGCCATCTCGGCCTCGCGGGTGCCGCGCGCCTGGACGACGGTGTCGATGAAGCGGCGGTAGAAGGCGGCGGCGGTCTCGCCGCACTGCTCGGTCATGCCCCCGACCACCTTCGGCGTGTTGGCCACCCCGAAGGTGGGGTTGCCGGGGTCGATGCGCTCGGGCGAGAAGGCCAGGTGGAAGTCGGAGCCGGCGACCAGCCCGGACTCCTCCAGCAGCGGTCGCAGCACCTCCTGGGTGGTCCCCGGGTAGGTGGTCGACTCCAGGACCACCAGGGTTCCGGGGGCCAGGTATCCGGCGATGGACCGGCCGGCGGCGGTCACGGCGCCGAGGTCGGGGCCGCCCTCCGCGGAGAGGGGCGTGGGGACGCAGATGACGACGTTGCGGGCGCCCGCCACCACCGAGGGATCGGTGGTGGCGGTGAAGCCGCGTTCGAGCATGGCGGCGATGTCGGCGTCGCCGAGGTCGTCGATGTGGGAGCGCCCCTCGTTGAGACCCGCGGTCACCGCGGGACCGGCGTCCAGCCCGGTGACGGTGAGTCCGGCGCACGCGGCCTGGTGCGCCAGTGGCAGGCCGACGTAGCCCAGGCCGACGACGACCAGATCCGATGTTGGGGTTGCGACGTCCACTGAGGGTCACCCTCGCCTTCGTTTGCGTGGTTGGAGCACCGGGGTGCGGCTTACCGCCATGGCTGCCTTACCGAGACGAGGACGCGTAGGTGCGGCCGCCCGTTGGCATCTTTTCGAAAGACGGCCCAAATCGGTCATCTCCGCGGATCCCTCCAGCGGATTCTCCGAGCCGGTGTGCGGCGCATGCCGGGTGTAGTCCAGGTTCGCGGGCCTCTGCACAGGGCAAAGGCCTCCGTTTCCCCTGGTTTCCGACTGTAGGGCAGCGCACCGGCCGTGCCACACGGAAACTCCCACGTGTGGGGAGGAATTTACGAGTACGCCACCCGGGATTTCGTGTTTGTCCTTCTTGGGACAGAAACGGCGTTGAATTGTATGAAACGGACGAGAAGCCGGGGGTGCTACGCGAATGATCACGTTTCGCAGCGCCGCCGGTCGCGGGCGCCGGCGGGACCGAATGGGTCGGCGCGGCGCGGTCAGGCCCGCAGCGACGTGTAGGCCTCGATGTAGCGGTGCGCGGCCGCCTTCCACGTACGGTCGCGGCCCACGCGCTCACCCGCCGCCCGGCCGTAGGCGCGGCGCGTCTCCGGGGCGGCCGCCAGCTTCTCCAGGCAGTCGGCCAGCTCGCCCGGGCTCTGGGGCCGGACCAGCTCGCCGGTGGCGCCCGGCTCGACGATCTCGCGCAGCGCCTCCAGGTCGGAGGCCACCACCGGCAGTCCGCCGGCCATCGCCTCCACCGGCTTCAGCGGCGTCACCAGGCGGCTGACGCGCTCGTCGCGCCGGGGAACGGCGAACACGTCCAGCGCTGCGTGGTGGCGGCGGACCTCGTCGGCCGCCACCCGACCGGGGAAGTGGGCCGCCCGGCCCAGCCCTGCCGCAGCGGCGCGCTCGCGCAGAGCCTCCAGTTCCGGGCCGTCGCCCACGATCAGCGCATGGGCCGCGACCCCGCGGCGGCGCAGCTCGGCCACGGCGTCGATCAGCGTGTCCAGGCCCTCGTAGCCGTAGCAGCTGGTCGTGGTGCCCACCACGAAGGCGTCCTCCCCGGCGCCCAGCTCGCGACGCAGGCCGGCGCCGTCGGGCAGCGGCTCCAGGAACGACTCGTCCACCGCGTTGGGCACGGTGATCACGCGGTCGGGATCGACGCCCCGGCCAACGATCTCGGCGCGCATGGTCTCGCCCAGCGTGACGACCAGGTCGGCGGCGTGCATGCAGGCGGTCTCGCGGGCACGCTCGGCGGCGTAGAAGGCGTCGTCGGTGCTGCGCGACGGGTCGCGCGAGAGCCAGGACTCCTCCAGGAACCCGCGTACCTCGTAGACCACCGGCAGCGACAGCCGCCGCCCCAGCTCCAGCGCGAGGCGGGCGTTGCCGTGGTTGCTGGCCGCGTGCAGCACGTCGGGGCGCAGCCGCCGCGCCAGCGGCAGCGACCGCCGCAGACCCGCCCGCAGCTCCGCGGCCTCGTCGGCCGGTGCAAGCCACGGCAGCAGCCGGTGGTAGCAGACGCCGTCCACGTCCACCCTGGCGCGGGTGTCGGGGATTCCCTTGGTCAGCGGATAGCCCGCTCGGGTCACCACGTGGGGGTCGAGGCCGGCGGCCCGCTGGCCCTGGGCGATGCGGTGGGTCCGCTGGGTGTAGCCGGCGTTGGTGTGCGGCAGGGCGTTGGTGACCAGGTGAAGCACACGGCGGACGGCGCCGGGTGATCCCCGATCGTTCATCGTGTCGTGGTGTGGCGTTCTCCCCCTCGGAGCTACCGTGAGGTCGGGCCACCGGCCCGAGGGCGCTTCGCGGACCGCGCGGCCCGTCGTCAGCGCCGACCGGTGGGCCAGCGCGCTGCGCAGCCGGCCGTGGGGAAGCGCGGCGATGAGCTCCTCGGCGAGGCCGGGCTGCTCGACCGCCAACGCGAAGGCGGCAAGACGGGCGAGGCGACGGGGGGAGGCTCCATGGGCGGCCCCGCGGACGGCGTCGAGCGACTCCGCTCGGTGGCCCGCGTCCCACAGGGCGTAGGCCCGAGGGAACGCACCACTACGGCCGAGTACAGTTCGAGCGCCGTTGCGCGCGCGCCGCGGCAGCAGCCGCAGGCCCAGCAGCGGCAGCCGGGCGGGCTCGCGCCTGAGGTGCCTCCAGGTCAGGCTCGCGGTGAAGGTGGCCGCTTTGAGGAAATTGCGCACGGTGGAGTATCCAACCACGTCGAAGTGATCCGCCGGTGACGTCTGGGCGTCCAACAGAGGCGGTCCCGGGGATCCGAAACGAAGGGAACACGATGTCGTCAGCACCGGCCGCCCGTTCCGGCGGTGACAGAGCCGACCGGCCCGCCGATGGCACGGAGGCTCCTGGGCACGCGGCCGAGGCGGTGCGTTCCGCTTCCGGCGGTGGTCCGGGCTCCGCTGAGATCGTGCACATCGTCGGCGCGCGGCCGAACTTCGTCAAGGCCGCGCCGGTCGTGTCGGCGCTGGAGGCCCGCGGGCTGCGCCAGTCGGTCGTGCACACCGGCCAGCACTACGACGACCGCATGTCGGCGGTCTTCTTCCGCGAGCTGGGGCTGCCCCGGCCCGACGTCGACCTCGGTGTGGGGTCGGGATCGCACGCCGAGCAGACCGCGGCGCTGATGACCGGGCTGGAGCGGGAGTTCATCGAGCGTTCACCGGCTCTCGTGGTGGTCTACGGCGACGTCAACTCCACGCTGGCCGCCGGGATCGTAGCGGCCAAGCTGCACATCCCGGTCGCCCACGTCGAGGCCGGTCTGCGCTCCTTCGACTGGTCGATGCCCGAGGAGGTCAACCGCCGGCTCACCGACCAGCTCGCCGACCTGTGCTTCGCGACCAGCCCCGAGGCGATCGGCCACCTCGCCGCCGAGGGGGTCGCGGTCGACCGGGTGCACCTGGTCGGCAACCCGATGATCGACACGCTGCTGGCACGGCTCGACCGCTTCGACACCGCCGCTCTGCGCGAGCGCCTGGAGCTGCCCGACTCCTACGTCGCCGCCACCCTGCACCGCCCTGCCAACGTCGACGACCCCGAGACCGTCGCGCGCCTGGTGGCGCGCCTGCACGAGGTCGCCGACCAGATCGACGTCGTGATGCCCGTCCACCCGCGCGGCCGCGCGTCGCTGACGGCCGCCGGCCTGGCCGATCATCCGCGAATGCACATGCTGGAGCCGCTGGGCTACATTGACTTCGTGGCGCTGGTGCGCGGCGCGACCGCCGTGGTCACCGACTCCGGCGGAGTCCAGGAGGAGACCACCATCCTGGGCGTGCCCTGCCTGACCCTTCGCCCCAACACCGAACGGCCCATCACCATCACCCACGGCAGCAACCGGCTCGTCACCGACTCCGAACTGCCCGGCCTGGTCTCCAAGATCCTGGCCGGCGAGGGCATCGACACCGCGGCCCTCGCCGACGTCCCCCCGCTGTGGGACGGCAACGCCGGCGAGCGCATCGCGACAGTCCTCGCCGACTGGACGTCCGGTGCGCCGGCGCCCGGCCGGAATCGCAGTGCCTGAGCCCGTGCCCCACCGGATCCGCACCCCAAGGCAGGAAGTATCCCGTGAAACGGCGTGAACTGAGCCACACCGAACAGCTGAGACAAGCCCTGTCCGAGCGGGAGGCCCAGCTCCAGGAGGCCAAGGCGCGGCTGGCGGCAGTGGAAGGCTCGACCTCGCTGCAGGTGGGCCGCGCCCTGACCGCGGCGGCCAAGCGGCCCGGGCGCGGCCTGGTACGGCTGCCGCGCGACCTGTTCCGGCTCTGGCGCAGGGCCGGCCGGACCCAGCCCGCCACCGGGAGGGGCCGCAAGACCCAGCCGGTGCGCTCCTTCGACGCCGAGCGCGAAGAGGCCCGGCTGCTTTCCGGCGGCGTGGGCGTGCGCGACAGCCGGCTTGTGGTCGCCGGGATCCTCGCCCCCGAGGTCCACGCGGCACTGGCCCCGTATGTGCGCGTCGTGCCGCTGCGGCCCCAGGACGCCCAGGCGGCCTTCGAGTCCGTCGACGTCGACGTCGTGTGCGTGTCCGCCTCGGCCGCGGCCCCCGGCTCGCTGTGGGCCCATGCCGGCGACCCCGCCGTAAGCGACCGTACTCGGGTGCTCAACTGGGTGATCGAGTCGGCCTCGGCGCGCGGCGTGCCCACCGTCCTGATCGCCGACGCCCCCGCCCCGCCCGGGCTGGCGGCCCTGGAGTTCGACCACGTCCACCGCGGCGACACCGGTGTTCCGCTGCACCGCTTCAACCCCGTGGCAGCCGAACCCGAGCGCGACCCCGAACCCGCCTACGTTCCCTCGCCCGCCCCGGCCGGGGTCGTGGCCGACCGGCTGGTCGAGCGGCTGGCCGAGGACGGCATGCGCCGCTTGGCCGGCGTGCGCGAGGATCCGGAGGAGCTGCCTGCCCGGCTGCGCGCATCCTCCGGAGTGGTCGTCGACGATACCGCGCTGGCCGACAGGGCTCTGGCCTGCGGCGCCCGGGCCCTGCTGCTGGGCGGCGGGTCGCGCGGCGAATCCGACGAGCGCGACGCGGCGGTGCGCACGGTCGCCGCCGACGTGCGGGCCCTGCGCTCCAGCGCCGCGATCGAGGAGCTGGCCCGGCTGCGCGAGGCGGGCCCGCTGACCTCCGAAGAGCTGCGCCTGGTGCTGCGCTCGGTGTTCCTCACCGACGCCACCCCGGTGCGCCTCGCCGAGATCTTCGGCCGACTCGGGTTCGCACCCGGCTCGGGCAGCCCGTCGCTGCCGCTGAAGAGCCGCCAGACCGCGTTGCTGGCCCTGCCCGGCGACGACGCCGAAAGCCTCGCCCTGGCCGGCGACGTGCTGCAGCAGTCCTATGCCCCCGACGAGGTCGTGGTGCCCGAAAGCGCGGTGCACCTGGCCGGGATCGAGCGGCTGCGCTCGCACGGAGTCCCCGTGCGTACGGCCGCCGGCGCGGCGCCCGAGGGAGCTCCGCAGCCCGAGGACTGGGCGCGCCTCGCCCGCGCCGCCGCCGCGCCGTGGGCGGCGCTGTGGAGCGGCCCTCGCGGCGAGCACTTCCTCGCCGACCTGCTGTGCGCCGCGGAGTGCTCCGGTGCCGACGCGGTGGGGCCGGCCGTGCCCGACGGACACTCGCAGCGGCGGCCGATCGGGGACTCGGCCGATGCGGTCGGCCACGCGGCGGCCGAGCAGGAGTATGTTTTCGTCGGTTCCATCGTGCCGGAGCTGGCCCGCCGCGAACTCCTCTGCCGGGCGCTGCAGCCGGGCGTGTGGAACAGGCACGGTGCGCGGCTGCTGGCGCTGGGGCCGCTGCTGGGAACCGGCGAGTCCCGTTCCGAGCGGGCCCGGACCACACCCGGCACCGGCTGATGCCCCGCACCGCCCCCGAGCACACCGCTGTCAGCACGATCCGAACAGGCCGGCCGCCGACCGCGCTCCGCGCCGGCCGAGCGGGCCGGACCGGCGTCCACACGGGCGCGGCCCGGAGGATCGGAACGAAGGGAAGTACGTGACCAACCATCCGCGCGAACGCGATCCCGCGAGCGGAGGCGGCGACGTTCCGGGCTCACGGACCGGCGCCGCCGGCGCGGGGAGCGGGCGTACCCGCAGCCTGCGCGCCCTCGTCTACGGCGACGTCGACCTGAACATCATCGACGGCTCGGCGATCTGGGCGCAGTCGATGACGCAGGGCCTGGCCGCCGCCGGGTGCGAGGCCACACTGCTGCTCAAGGCACCGGTGACCACCGACCGGCTGATCGCGCCGCTGGCGGACGCGCCGGGCGTGACCGTCCGCCGGCCGCACGAGGAAGGCCTGGTGCCCGAAGCGGGGGAGCGAGGCCTGACCCCCGACCAGGCGGTCGAGCTGATCACCCGGTTGGACGCCGAGCACGGGTACGACCTCGTCGTCGTCCGCGGTAGCCGACTGGCCGTCGCCGCCGCCCAGAGCGAGCAGCTGACCGGGCGGCTGTGGACCTACCTCACCGACGTGCCGCAGAGCGTCGCCGGCATGACCGCGACCGCGGTCTCGGAGATCTCCGACATCGCCGTGGCTTCGCGGTTGCTGCTGTGCCAGACCGAGGAGCTGCGCGGGTTCCTGGAGTCCTCCGTGCCCGCCGCCTGCGGCAAGAGCGTCCTGTTCCCGCCCGTGGTGGTCACACCGGAGGACGTCGAGGGCACGGGTGAACCCCACCAGCCGCTCAAGCTCGTCTACACCGGCAAGTTCGCCCCGCGCTGGAACACGCTGGAGATGACGGAGCTGCCCGCCGCCCTGGCGCGCCGCGGCGTGCCCGCCGAGCTGCACATGATCGGCGACAAGGTGCACCGCGACTCGCCGGAGTGGGCTCGCTCCATGAGCCGGGCGCTGGAGAGCACCGACGGCCTGACCTGGCACGGCGGCAAACCGCGAGCCGAGGCGCTGCGGCTTTCGGCCCAGTGCGACGTCGGGTTGTCCTGGCGCGCCCCCGAGATGGACGCCAGCCTGGAACTGTCGACCAAGGTCCTGGAGCTGGGGGCGCTGGGGCTGCCCGTTGTGGTCAACCGCACCCCGATGCACGAGCGGCTGCTGGGCGCCGACTACCCGCTCTTCGCCGGCGAGGACGCCGACTCGGTCGCCGACGCGCTGACCCTGGCCGCCGACCCCGAGCTGTACGGGGAGGCGGCCGAGCGCTGCCGCGCCGCGGCCGCCGACTTCAGTCTGGAGCGCGCCGCCGAGCGGTTGCGCGGCTACCTGGAGCTGGCCTGCCCGCAGGCGCCCGCGGGGACCGACCCGCAGCGGCCGATCAAGGTGGTCATCGCCGGGCACGACCTGAAGTTCTTCACCCGGCTCTCCGAGTTCCTGACCTCACTGCCCGGCCTGGACGTGCGTGTGGACCAGTGGGAGTCGCTGCGCAACCACGACCAGTACCGCAGCAGGGAGCTGGCCGCCTGGGCCGACGTGGTCATCTGCGAGTGGTGCGGCCCCAACGCCCTGTTCTACGCCGAGCACAAGAGGGCGGACCAGCGGCTGGTGGTGCGCCTGCACCGCTTCGAGCTCTACGCGGAGTGGCCCCGCAAGCTCGACATCGACAAGGTCGACGCGGTGGTGTGCGTCAGCCCCTACTACGCGTCGCTGACCCGCGAACTCGCCGGATGGCCCGCCGACAAGGTCGTCGTGCTGCCCAACTGGGTCGACGTCGACCAGCTCGACCGGCCCAAGCTGTCCGGAGCCGAGTTCACGCTCGGCATGGTCGGCATCGCGCCCTCGCGCAAGCGGCTGGACCGCGGTATCGAGGTGCTGGGTGCGCTGCGTCGGCGCGACCCCCGCTACACGCTCGCGGTCAAGACCAAGCAGCCCTGGGACTACTGGTGGGTGTGGAACCGGCCGGAGGAGCGCGAGTACTACGAGCGCACCTACCGCACGATCCAGCGCGACCCGCTGCTGGCCGAGGGCGTGGTCTTCGACCCGTTCGGCCCCGACGTGGCCACGTGGTTGCGCCGGGTCGGGTTCATGCTCTCCACCAGCGACGACGAGAGCTTCCACCTGGCCCCGGCCGAATGCGCGGCCTCGGGCGGGGTTCCGGCGGTGCTGACCTGGCCGGGCGCCGACACCATCTACTCCGGGCGCTGGCTGCACGACAGCCCGGCCGAGATGGCCGAGGCGATCCACGCCGTCGTCTCCGAGGGCCGCTTCGACGCCGCGCGCATGGCCGCCAAGGCCGAGATCACGCAGAACTACTCGCTGCACCGCGTCTGCGAGATGTGGACCGACCTGATCGTCCACGGCAAGGTCCCCGCCGCCGAGGATTCGGCGGGAGCCGCAACCGCCTGAGGACGGACCGCTCCGCCGCCCGCCGACGGCGGGCGGCGGATCCGCGGCGGCAGGTCCGCGGCGCCGGGTCCTGCTGAGCGGGCGACGAGGTTTCGGCGAGCGGCGCTTCGTGAAGAGGCGCGTCCACAGGCCGACGGGCCTCTCGGGAACGCGCCGGGCGCGCCCTCGCCGCTCGGCTGCAGACAGGGTCACAGCGCTTCGCGCTACACGGGCCCCGTCGCCGCGACCTGCTGGGGCGGCCGGCCCCGGTGGTTCCCGCAGGGTGCTTCGCGGAGCGCCGGCGGCCGGCGCTCCGCGAAGCACACGCCCTAACCGCACTGCTGCTTGGCTTCCTTCGCCGTGGTGCCGTCCACGCCGCCGGCCCCGCCGCCGGAGGACTCGCCGGCCGTGCTGGTGAAACCGTCCCAGTCTTGGGCGAGCACCAGCTGTACCGTGTCGCCGAGGTTGGGGTTCTCCTCGACGGTGGCGTTGACGGCCTCGTCTGCGAGGGCCTGGGCGTGCGCCTTCTTGCCGGGCCCGTGGTAGATCGTGGTCTGGGCGGGGACCTGGACCGGATTGCCGGTGTTGGCGACCTGGAAGCCCTCGGTGGTCAGCCACTGGCCCACCTGGTCGGCCAGGCCGGGAGTGCCCTCGCCGTTGAGCACCTCCACGGAGATGTCCCCGGGCTCGACCTGCGCCTTCTCCTCGCCGCTGCCGCCGCCGTCACCGCCGCCCTTGCCGCCGTCGTCGCCGGTGATGCTCTGGTCCTTGGCGATGGTCTCGAACAGCTCCGAGGCCTGCGGCTGGCTGAGTGCCAGGCGGTTGGAGTCGGTGGGGTCGGCGCCGTTGGGGGCGGTGACGAAGTTGATGTTGCCGAGGTCGACCTCGCGCATCGAGATGGCGAGGTCGGTCATGACCTCCAGCGTCAGCTCGTCGTCGGTGGTCATGGTCTCGGTGACCGAGCTGAGGAAGCCCGTGATGGTGCTCGGCCTGCTGAGGATCTCGCCCTGCATGACCTGGTTGAGCATCGCGCCGAGGAACTCCTGCTGGCGCTCGATGCGGCTGACGTCGCTGCCGTCGCCCTGGCCGTAGCGCGAGCGCATGTAGCCCAGCGACTCCTCGCCGTTCAGCTTCTGCTCGCCGGCCTCCAGGTGCAGTTTGGCCTTGGGGTCGTCGATGGGCTCGGGGATGCACATCCGCACGCCGCCGAGGGAGTTGACGATGCCCTTGAACCCGGTGAAGTCGACACTCACGAAGTGGTCGATGTGGACGCCGGTGATGGTCTCGACGGCCTTCCACTGGCACTGCACGCCGCCCAGGGACATCGGCGAGTTGATCATGCCGCGCTGAGCGGGCATGCCTGCGGTGTCGCCCTGGCCCTCGCACGCGGGCAGGTCCACCATCAGGTCGCGGGGCAGGTTGACCAGCGTCGCTCGGCCGTTGTTGGGGGAGATGTGCGCGATGATGAGCGTGTCGGGGCGCTGCCCCTCGGCCTCGCCGTATTCGCCGTTCTCACCGGTGCGGATGTCCGATCCGATCACCATGATGTTCATCGCGCCCTCGACCCTGCTGGGCCGGTCGCCGAACGCGTCCGTGTTGATGTTCTGCTGTTCGATGTTGCCGTAGATGTCGTAGTAGGCGGCATAGGCGGTAAGGCTGGTTCCGATCACCACCGCGGTCGTCAGTACCGCGATCCAGCCGCCCACAGACAGGCTCTTCCGCGCCGCGCGGCCCTTCGCGGAGCCTCGGGACGAGCGTTTTCCGGGCATTTCGCACCAATGAGGGGAGGGGTCAGGTCAGCAGCCTGCGGGGGTCGGCGAGAGCGGGAGCGCCGGCCTGCGCACCGGCTGTCGCCGTGGCGCGCTCCATGTCCAGCCGCTGTTGCAGGCTAGCCGAAGCGCCGCCGGGGAGCAGCACGAGCGGAATCGCGCCGGCGAGGGGAGCCAGCAGCAGTGCCAGGAGCGATCCCAAGGCGGCGGGGGAGTCCGGTGCGGAGGTGATGATAGCCACGCGATCGTCGGCTGTCAGCCCCCACTCGGCCAGTTTCCGGCGGCCGGCCTCAGCCAGCTCGGCGCCGGTGCGCGTGCCCGCCGAGATCTCGGTCCCCAGCAGGTCGGTGCCGCCGGCAGCGTCCGCGGGGACCTCGAACGCCGGCGCTGCGGGATCCACCGGTGCGCCGGCGAAGTGGTCGCCGTAGCCGCGCACTTCGACGCCGTAGTCCATGGCCGTCGGCGGGCACTCGTCCAGAGGAGCGCCCAGCGGGTGCAGCGACGTCCCCACGACCTCGCGCGCGGGCGTGTCCAGCGCCGCCGACAGGCGGTCGGCGTCGGCCACGGCGATGTCGCACTCGGGTACCCGGCCCGGCGCGCCGGCCACGGCGGTCGTGCCGGTCGAGAAGCAGGCCAGCAGCCACACCAGGCTCTGCCAGTGCAGCGGCAGCGCCAGTCCGACCCGCTCACCCGGCTCGGCGCCGAGGCCGTCGACGAGCATGTTCGCCGTCTTGGAGACCCAGTTGTCGAAGGTGGCGAACGACAGTTCCACCCGGCCGCCCGTGGCTTCGTCGTAGACGGTCACGAACGGGCGTGCGGGATCCGCCGCGACGGCGGAGCGCCACAGATCCAGAGGGGTTTCCGCGCCCACGGAGGTCCTTTCCACGTCGCCGGCAGGGAGCTCGGCGCCCGGAACCGCCTGGGGGCGAGTGAGGGAGCGGCCCTGCGCCGGGGCACATGTTACTCGCGGGGAACCCGGGGCTGCACCGCCCATGGCGCCGATCCCCCACGCCCTCGGGGGCCCACGCGCCACAGGCGCCGCAGGCGCCCGGGGTGGCGCGGCCCGGCTGCCGAAGCTGAGAAGGTGCCCTCATGGGATGGACCTCCGCACGCCTGTTCGCGCGCGTCACCGCGGCGCCGGCAGTCGTCCTGGCGGCCTGGCTCCTCGTGGCGTTTCCGCTGCTGGTGGCCGGGGTGCTCACTCCACTCACCGGCGCGTTGCTGGGGATCCCGGCCGTGGCGGCGGGGGTGGTGCTGATCGTGCGGTCGGTGCCCGGGCCGTCGGACGGCGACGGCGCCCGGCTGCCGTGGTGGCCGCTCGTGCTGACCGCGGGGATCGCCGTCGCCTTCGTCGCCGTGCAGTTGGGCTACCACTCCGAGATCCTCGTCGTGCGCCGCGACCCCGCCTCCTACGCGCAGTACACCGCCTGGATCGCCCAGCACGGCCGGCTGCCGATCCCCCAGCAGCGCGGCCTCATCGCGGGCGACGATCCCGCCCTGGTCTACGGCAGCCTGGCCTATTACGAGGTCGGCGACGTGATCTGGCCCCAGTTCCTCGCCGGGGCACCGCTGGTCTACACCGTCGGCCACTGGCTGGGCGGGCTCACCGGGATGGTCCTGGTGCCCCCGGTCGTGGGCGGGCTGGGCGTGCTCACCTTCGGCGGGCTGGCCGCCCGCCTCATCGGCCCGCGCTGGGCGCCGGCCGCCGCGTCGGTGCTGGCGGTGTGCCAGACCCAGCAGTGGATCAGCCGCTCCACCTACAGCGAACCCGTCGCCCAGGTACTGCTGCTGGGCGCCCTCGTGCTGGCTTTCGACGCGCTGACGCGCAGGACCGCGCTCGGCGGCGGCTGGAGCCGGTGGCACACGCTGGCTGCCGCCTCCGGGCTGGTCTTCGGGCTGGGCCTGATGGTACGCATCACCGCGTTGCGCGACCTGCTTCCCCTGGTGGCCTTCGCCGGGCTGCTGCTGGTGGCCCGGCGCGGCCAGGCGCTGCCGCTGCTGGGCGGTCTGGCGGTAGGGGTCGGCTACGGTGCCGTGGCCGGCTACGGACTCTCGCGCCCCTACCTGGAGCACCTCTCGGCTTCGCTCGTGCCGCTGCTGTGGATCAGCGCGGCCGTGGTCGCCTGCGTCGCGGCGGCGGTGGCGCTGCTGTGGCGGCGCGGCCTGCCGCGCGGCGACCGGCCCTCGTGGCTGCCCACGGCCGCCGCTTGGGCCGTGATCGCGGTGATGGCCGTGATCGCGCTGCGCCCGCTGCTCTACACCGACACCGGGCACGGCGACGAGGCCACCGCCGCCTACATCGGCCAGGTGCAGGAGCTTGAGGGCCTGCCCGTCCACCCCGACCGCACCTACTACGAGATGAGCCTGCACTGGGTGGGCTGGTACGTGGGGCTGAGCACGGTACTGCTGGCGAGCTTCGGCGCGGCGCTGATCGTGCGCCGGATCATGAGCCGCAGGGCGCCGCAGTGGGTGCTGCCGGCGATGGTGCTGTCGTGGACCGTGGTCACCACACTGCTGCGCCCCGCCATCACCCCCGACCACCCCTGGGCCAGCAGGCGGCTGATCGTGCTGGTGCTGCCGGCGTTCATCCTCTTCGCGGTGTGGTTCGCCGCCTGGCTGACGCGTCGGCTGAACAGCGAGCCGGAGGTGAGCCGCCCGGAGGTGCGCCGGACGACGGCGGCCGTCGCGGCGGCCGCGAGCATCGCCGCGATGCTGGTGCCCACCGCGATCACCGCAGCGGGGGTGATGACCTACCGCTCCGACGTCGGCAGCGTCGAAGCGACACGGAAACTGTGCCGGGCCATACCGGACGACGCCAGCGTGCTCGTGGTCGACGGGCTCTACGGCGGCTATCTTCAGCTCGTGCGGGGCATGTGCGGCGTGCCCGCGGCCGGCCTCAGCTCCTCCGAACCGGGCCGCGACGTCGCGCGCGTCGTCGCCGAGATCGAGGAGCGCGGCCGCACCCCCGTGCTCGCCGCCTCGCAACCGCGCCACATCCTTCCGCACGTGCCGCCGGGCACCCGGATAAGCCATCCCTTCGACGTCAACACCGAGCAGGATCCCAGCACGCTGATGGAGCCGCCGGCAGGCGCGTGGGTCTTCGACGGCGACGTGTGGGTCGCCGTCGTGCGCTGACCGCACCGCTGAGCCGCGGAGCTATCCTGAACCCCACCGTGAGCGAGATGTCCCTGAACCAAGAAGGCGGCGCGCCCGAGCAGGCGCCCGATGTCACCATCGTGCTGCCCTGCTACAACGAGCAGGAGCACGTGATCAAGGAGGTCGAGCGCGTCTGCGCGGCGATGGACGCCTCGGGCCACACCTATGAGCTGCTCGCGGTCGACGACGCATCGACCGACGACACCCTGGCGCTGCTGCGCGAAGCCGAGCCGCTGTTCCCGCACCTGAGGGTTGTGGCCTTCGGGCACAACGGGGGCGCGGGCACGGTGCGCCGCCTCGGTACCCAGCGCGCCCGCGGTCGCATCGTCGTGTGGACCGACGCCGACATGACCTACCCCAACGAGCGCATCCCCGAGTTCGTGGACCTGCTCGCCGCCGACTCCGGCTTCGACCAGGTGGTGGGCGCACGCACTCAGGAATCGGGCAGCCACCGGGTGCTGCGGGTCCCAATGAAGTGGCTGATCCGCAAGCTCGCCGAGCGGCTGACCAACACGCGCATCCCCGACCTCAACTCGGGGCTGAGGGCCTTCCGCCGCGAGGTCTCGCTGCCCTATCTGCGCCTGCTGCCGCCCGGGTTCTCCTGCGTCACCACGCTCACGCTGGCGTTCCTGTCCAACCAGCACCCCGTCCTCTACATCCCGATCGACTACGCCAAGCGGTCGGGCACCTCCAAGTTCCACTTCGTCCGCGACGCCTACCGCTACCTGCTGCAGGTGCTGCGGATGGTCATGTACTTCAACCCGCTCAAGGTGCTGATGCCGCTCGCGCTGTGGCTGCTGGGCATCGGCGCGGCCAAGTTCGTCTTCGACCAGGTGCGTCAGCCGCTCTACGTCCCCAACAACACGATCATGCTGGTGACCAGCGGCCTGATCGTGGCGGCCATGGCCCTGCTGGCCGATCTGATCGTGCGCTCGCGCGACGGTTCCTGAGCCGCCCATGCGCATCTGCCTGGTCGGCCCAGCCCACCCCTACAAGGGCGGCGGCGCGCTCCACACCACCGAACTGGCCCACCGGCTGGCCGCGCGCGGACACGAGGTGGCCGTCGAGTCGTGGCGGGCCCAGTATCCGGCGCTGCTGTATCCCGGCCGCCAGACCGTGTCCGCTCCCGAGGGAGAGCCGTTCTCCGCCACTCGGCGCGAGCTGTCCTGGAACCGACCGCTGGGGTGGTGGCGCGCCGGCCGCAGGATGGGCGCGGCCGCCGATCTGGTCGTGGTCACCGTGCTGATTCCCGCCCAGGCCGTGCCTTACCTGGGCGTCCTCGCCGGAGTCGGGCGGCGGGCACGCACGCTGGCGCTGTGCCACAACGTGCTGCCGCACGAGCGCAGACGGGGCGACGCCGCCCTGATGCGCACCCTGGTGCGGCGCGTCGGCGCGGTCCTGGCGCACTCGCCCGAACAGGCCCGCACCGCCCGCGGGCTCGTGGGCGAGCGCGTCCCCGTGCGCTGGGCCCCGCTGCCGCCCCACCTGCCCCGCGCCCGAGACGCCGGCCCGGTCCCCGCGGCGGGCGGCGGACCGCGCCGCAGGCTGCTGTTCTTCGGCATCGTCCGGCCCTACAAGGGAGTCGACGTGCTGCTGCGCGCCTTCGCCCGAAGCGCGCCCGCCGACGTCGGCCTCACCGTCGCCGGCGAGTTCTGGGGCGGATCGCGGGAGCTGCGCGATCTCGCGGCCGAGTTGGGAGTCGCCGATCGCGTCGGCTTCCGCGAGGGCTACGTGCCCGCCGACGAGCTGCCCGGCCTGTTCGCCGAGGCCGACGCGCTTGTGCTGCCCTACCGCTCGGCGACGGCCAGCCAGAACGTGCACCTGGCTCACGAGCACGGCCTTCCGGTGATCGCCACCCGCGCAGGCGCACTGGCCGACCAGGTGGCGGACGGGAAGGACGGGCTGCTGTGCGCCCCGGACGATGTCGACGACCTCGCCGACGCGCTTCGCCGGTTCTACTCGCCGGGCGAGGCCGAGCGCCTGCGCGCCGCTGTCCGCCCCGCCGATCCCGGGCCGCCGTGGGAGGCTTACATCGACGAGCTTCTCGGCTGATTCCGGTGGAGTCCTGTGGAGGCCGCGCCCGCACCCTTCGCACTGACCTAGTGTGTTGCCCATGACGTTCGACGGGTTCGAGACGCTGGCCATCCACGCCGGGCAGGAGGCCGACGCCGAGACCGGCGCGGTCGTGGTGCCCATCTACCAGACGAGCACCTACGCCCAAGACGGCGTCGGCGGGCTGCGTAGCGGATACGAGTACTCCCGCACCTCCAACCCCACCCGCGGAGCGCTGGAAGAGTGCCTGGCGGCGCTGGAATCGGGCATCCGCGGGCTGGCCTTCGCCTCGGGCATGGCCGCCGAGGACACCCTGCTGCGCACGGTGGCCAAGCCCGGCGACCACGTGATCATCCCCTCCGACGCCTACGGCGGCACGTTCCGGCTGTTCTCCACGGTGCTTGAGCGCTGGGGAGTGGAGTGGGAGGCCGTGCCCCAGTCGGACACCGAGGCGGTGCGCCGCGCCGTGCGCCCCGAGACCGTGGCGATCTGGGCGGAGACGCCGACCAACCCCCTGCTGACCATCAGCGACATCGAAGCGCTGGCCGGGGTGGCCCACGACGGCGGCGCGCTGCTCGTCGTCGACAACACCTTCGCCTCGCCCTACCTGCAGCGCCCGCTCACCCTGGGCGCCGATGTGGTGGTGCACTCCACCACCAAGTACCTGGGCGGGCACTCCGACGTGGTCGGCGGCGCCCTGGTCGTCTCCGACCCGGACCTGGGCCACCGGCTGGCCTTCCACCAGAACACGATGGGTGCCGTCGCCGGGCCCTTCGACGCGTGGCTGACCCTGCGCGGCATCAAGACGCTGGGCGTGCGCATGGACCGGCACTGCGCCAACGCCGAGCGCGTCGTCGAGGCGCTGGGGCGCCACTCGGCCGTGACCGAGGTCTATTACCCGGGCCTGCCCGAGCACGCCGGGCACACGGTCGCCCAGCGGCAGATGCGCGCCTTCGGCGGGATGGTGTCCTTCCGCGTGCGCGGAGGCGAGGACGCGGCGCTGAAGGTGTGCGATCGAGCGCGGGTGTTCACCCTGGGCGAGTCGCTGGGCGGCGTGGAATCGCTGATCGAGCACCCGGGTCGGATGACCCACGCCTCGGCCGCCGGCTCCCCGCTGGAGGTTCCGGGCGATCTGGTGCGCCTGTCGGTCGGCATCGAGTCCGCCGACGATCTGATCGCGGACCTGACCGGCGCTCTGGAGCAGTGAGCCGCACGCGGCAGGTGTGCCGCTGGGTCGACATCCGGTAGGCGCCGGCGAGGCGGGCGTGCCCGGGGTGGCCGGGCACGCGGCGCGCCTGCCGAGCGAACCGGGGTTTCGATCCCCGCCGGGAGTCAGGCGACGGCGTGCGGGCGGCCGTTGCGGGCTGAGCCGTCACCGCGGCCGTCGTCCTGCCCCTCGTCGTCTTCCGCGTCGTCGTCGGCTTCGGGGATCGAGCTGTTCTCGACGAAGCGGAGGCCGCTGAAGCTGCGCGCCGCGCCGGAGAACCTGCTGTCGTCGCGCCCGTTCCGCAGGGCCCGGTAGCGGCCGTGGTCGCTGCGCCGGATGCCGATCGAGGCGGCGACGAGCATGCCCAGCAGCGCGCTGAACAACGCGACGAGGACGATTACCGCGATCATTCCGATTGCCAGGGACATTGCCCCTCCTCTCGCTCCGTGCGGCCACCCGTCCGACGGCCGCACGTTCCGGCTGGGAGCCGGAAGAGGAATGAATCTTTCCGCTCGGGTTCGCTCTGGTGGTCGGCTTAGACTTCTTCGTCTCCTGTTCAGCCTTATGCGATTCATTCCTACAACTCTTACGATGCGATCTATGTAGTCATCCGTCAAGCCGTTTGAGTAGACTCATTAGAACGAATCGAAGAACTCGCTGGGAGTGGCAGTGGAACCTCGGCATATCGAGATCGCTCAGGAGCTCATGGAGGAGATCGAAGACGGGCGCTACCGCCCCGGCGAGACTCTGCCCACCGAGGACCAGCTGATCCAGACCTACCGCACCTCGCGCAACACGGTACGGCGGGCGCTCCAGGAGCTGGCCAGCCGCGGGCGCATCGACACCAAGCAGGGCAGCGGCAGCCGGGTCCGCGACTACCGCCCCACGGTCCACCTCGCCTCGCCGATCGAAGGGCAGGCCGAGGACGAGCGCTACGACGAGTACATCGAACGCATACGCCGCGAGCAGGGCCAGGTGCCGCGTGAGGAGCTGACGGTCGGGCGCGAGGCGGCCACGGGCATGCTGGCCCACCTCCTTCAGCTCGACCCCTCCGACGCGCGGGGCTTCGTCGTCATCCGGCGCTACGACCGCTTCCTCGGCTCGCGGTTGTGGCAGCGGCAGGAGTCCTTCTACCCCGACTACATCGCCGAGGGCACCGACCTGGACCGCCCCGCCAGCATCCCCGACGGCACCAAGAAGACGCTGGCCGAGCTCGGATACCCGCAGACGGGCTCGTGGGACGTCGTGGGCGCCAAGATGCCCTCTCTCAAGGAGTCCTCCCGGTTCGGGCTCGGTCCCGGCGTCCCATTGCTCGTCCATGAGCGGGTGGCCTACTCCGACACCACGCCGGTTCGGTTCACCCGCACCTTCCTGCCGGCCGACCGCCACCAACTGCTCTACGCCGAGGGCGAGATCTCCCACGACCTGCTGCAGACGGCCTCGGATGTGAACGTCTACGACCGGTGACCCGGCCCGGCCGCGTCACCTGCCGACCTCCCGGACACGCCCGGTCGGGCCGTCAGGGCGGGCGGTTCGGGATCGTGTCTTGAACGCCTGCCGCAGACGGTCTACTGTCCGATGCATTCCCGGTGATTCATTCCCATAAGTCTTACCAAGGGGAAGACCCGTTCGTTCGGGTGCGTGCTCCATGAGCGGCCGGCGGCTCCTGCTGCCGGGGTGAGGGGTGACCATGGCGGCTCTCAGCGACGAGATCGCCGACGACCTGGTGCGCAGGATCAACCAGGGGGAGATCGAACCGGGCCGGCGGTTGCCGACCGAGGACGAGCTGATGAAGCGCTACGGCGTCTCCCTCAACACCGTGCGCCGTGCCCTGGACGATCTGGCGCAGCGCGGCCGCATCGTCAAGCAGCAGGGCAGCGGCAGCAGAGTTCCCGAGCGGCTCAGACCGACCGTCCACCTGGCCTCGGCCGTCCGGGGCCTCCCGGACGACGAGCGGTATACGCGCTATCTGGAGCGGCTGGGAGGACAGCTCGGCGAACCCCGGCTCGCTCTCACGGTGACGACGGTGAAGCTGGAGGACGCTGAGCGGATAGCGCGGCTGCTGAAACTCGATCGCTTCGGTGACAAGTCGGACCTGTGGCGGCGGCGGTGCGACAGGATCTTCGGGGCGAAGCTGTGGGAGCGCCAGGACTCCTACTACCCGGGCGGCATCGCGGCCGGAACCCGGCTGCGGGATCCGGTGGACATCGAGGAGGGGACGCGGGAGGTCCTGGCGAGCCTCGGATTTCCGCAGACCTGGTCCTGGGACGTCATCCGGGCCGAGATGCCCTCGCACGAGCAGCAACGGGCCTTCGGGATCGGTCGGGGGGTGCCGCTGCTCGTGCAGGAGCGGCTCGCCTACGGCGGCGACTCCGAGCATCCGGAACGGCCGGTCCGCTACACCGAGACCGTGATGCCGGCGGACCGCCATCAGCTCATGTACACCGAGGGCGCGACGACCGAGGACGCGCTGGAGGAAGCGATGGCGGCCAGTTCCCACCCCGACTGACCGCCGACGGGCGCCCCCGCCGACGCGGCCCCCACGCCGTTGATCTTGTACCTAAGGTCACTCGCGGCGGCCGAGAGTCACCGTGAGTACAAGATCAACGGCGTGGGGGCGGGCGGGTGCTGCTCGACTGCACGGCGTCGGTTCTAGGCCGTACGGCGCCTGCGGGAGAGGAAGTCGCGGACGACGTAGCCGCCCAGGCGGTCGGCGTCGGGGCGGACGACACGGCCGCCGTTGCGGCGGGCGACCTCGTCCACGAACTGCTCCAGGCGCGGGTCGTCGGCCAGCAGGAACACGTTGAGGTCGGCGCCGCGGCGGGTCATGCGGTCGACCTCGGCCAAGGTCGCCGCGGTGGTCTCGGGTGACGGCGGCCAGGCGAAGGCCGCCGAGCCGTCGCGCTGCAGGTGCGCCGTGGGCTCGCCGTCGGTCACCACCAGCACGATCGGCTCGAAGTCGGCGTGCCGGTCCAGGTGCCGCCCCGCCAGCAGCAGGGCGTGCTGCAGGTTGGTGCCCTGCACGGGTTCCCAGCTCAGCTCGGCCAGCCCGTTGGGGGGCAACTCGCGCGCGTAGTCGCTGAACCCGATGACCTGCACGGCGTCCTGCGGGAACCGGGTGGTCACCAGCGAGTGCAGCGCCATCGCGGTCTGCTTGGCGGTACTCCACAGGTCGCGCAGCGCCATCGAGTAGGACAGGTCGACCAGCAGGCACACCGCGGCGGCGTCGCGGCGCTCGGTCTCGGCGACCTCGAAGTCCTCCGGGCGCATCCGCACCCGCCCCCCGGCCTCGGCTCCGCCCCGGGCGACGGCGTTCTGCAGGGTGCGCACCACATCCAGCGGCTCCTCGTCGCCGAACGCCCAGGGGCGCGTGGACCCGACGGCCTCGCCGGAGTGCCCGGCGGCGTCGTCGGAGTGCCCGCCGGGGCGCGGGGTGTTCGAGGGGTCGGCGAATACCTCGCGCAACGCCGTCTCACCGAGGCGCCGCACCGCCTTGGGCGTCAGCTGCAGCCTGTTGCGCGACCCCTCGACATAGCCCTGTTCGCGCAGCTCCCGCTCGACCGCGCGCAGCCGCTCCAGGTCGTCGACGGCCGCGCGGCCCAGGGCGCGCCGCACCGCCTCCTCGTCGATGTCGTCCAGCCCGGCCCCGGCATAGCGCTGGTTCAGAGCGGCGTCGAGATCGGCGAGGTCGGCCAGCTCCTGCAGGGCGGTCGTGGCGTCGCCCATGCCCAGGCCCTGCTCACCTTCCATCCGCTCGCCGCCGCTCCAGTCGAGGTCGGGGCGGCGGGCGCGCAACGCGCCGGAGAGCCGGTCCAGGGCCTGGCTCATCCCCGACTGCGCGTTGGCCTCGTCCATCAGCCCTTGCAGCTCGGAGCGCTGCTCAGGCGTCAGCGAGTCCATCATGCGCTGGGCCGCCGCGGCGCGCCGCGCCAGCGAGTCGACGAGCTCCTCCAGGTTCCGCGGCTTGGGCTCCTCGGGGAACATGTCGCCGTAGGCGTCCATGAAGCGGTCGAAGTCGGCCTGGGTGTGCTCGCCGCGGTCGTCGGCCTCCAGCATCGCGTTGAGCGCCTCGACCATCTCGCGCACCCGCTCCATGTCCTCGGGGGTGCTCTCGGCCAGCGCCTCCTTCATCCCCTGGAAACGGGTGTCGAGGACCTCGCGGCGCAGCAGGTCGCGCAGCTCCTCGAAGCTCTGCGCGGCCGCCTGCGACCGCCACCGGTAGTCCGACAGCCGCCGCACCGCCGCCGAGGTGTCCTCAGGCAGGGAATCCAGCTCGGCCTCGCGCATCCGCGCGTCGTCGGAGGGGTCGGGGAACAGCTCGGCGCGCTCCTGGCCCAGCGCACGGTCCAGCAGGGCGCGCGCCTCCTCCAGCGTGCCGTCCAGGCGTCCGCGTGAGCGGATCTGCTCGCGGCGCCGCTGCACGTCGCGCAGCAGGTCGTCGAGCCCGCGCACGCCCTGGGTGCCGCGCCGCAGCAGGTCGCGCAGCGCCCGCTTCGGGTCGCTGCCGGCCATGATGTCGCGGCCCAGCTCGTCGACCGCGGTGCGCACGTCGTAGGGCGGGGCCAGTGGGTCGGGTCCGTCGTCGAATTCGCCGTAGCGGAAGCGGTTCACGGGAGGTCTCCCCTCCGGCGGCAGAGCGGCGGTGTCAGGTCCGGTAGACGGTGCGGTCGCGCACGGTGTCCTTGGACAGCCGCCGGTTCAGATACAGCCCCTCCAGCGCGAACTCCACCGCCGCGGCCGCGAAGCCCGGGGTCTCGCCGGTGTCCCCGTCGGGGGAGAGGCGGGCGATCAGGTCGGCCAGGCCGGGCAGCGGACCCAAGCCGCGCAGCAGTTCGGTGCCGCTGACCAGCTCTCCGGACTCCACCGTGCCGCCGTCGGCGAACAGGTCGGTGAGCGCGGTGAGGTCGGCGCCGCCCAGTGTGCGGCGGAACGTCTCAGCGGTGGCCCGGCGCAGCAGGTGCGCCAGCACCTCGCTCTCACGGCCCTCCTCGCCGACCTCGAACTCGACCTTGCCTCGCAGTGTCTCGACGATCGGCGGGAGGTCGCAGACGCGTGCGACCGGGTGGTCCTCGCCGGTGAGCGCGCCGCGGCGCTGCGCGGAGGCGGCGACGGTCTCGATGCCGGCGATCGCGAAGCGCGCCGAGACGCCCGAGCGGTCGTCCACCGAGGAGGACTCGCGCACCAGGCGGGTGAACCGGGCGACGGTCTCGACCAGGTGCCGGGGCACGACCACGTCGGAGACGAGGTCGGCCTCCTGGTGCACCAGGTCGACCTCCTCCTCCAGCTCAAGCGGGTAGTGGGTGCGGACCTCGGCGCCGAACCGGTCCTTGAGCGGGGTGATGATGCGGCCCCGGTTGGTGTAGTCCTCGGGGTTGGCGCTGGCCACCAGCAGCACGTCCAGCGGCAGGCGCAGCGCGTACCCGCGGATCTGGATGTCGCGCTCCTCCAGCACGTTCAGCAGCGCCACCTGGATGCGCGCGGCCAGGTCGGGCAGTTCGTTGAGGCAGAACACGCCCCGGTTGGTGCGCGGCACGAGCCCGTAGTGCACGGTCTCGGGGTCGCCGAGGCTGCGGCCCTCGGCGAGCTTGATCGGATCGACGTCGCCGATGAGGTCGCCCACACCGGTGTCGGGTGTGGCCAGCTTCTCGCCGTAGCGGTCGTCGCGGTGCCACCACGTCACCGGCAGATCGTCGCCGGCCTCGGCGGCCAGGGTCCGGCAGCGCGTGCACACCGGATCGTAGGGGTGGTCGTTGACGGGGCAGTCCCGCACGACCGGCGTCCATTCGTCGAGCAGCACGGATATCGTACGGATCAGCCGGGTCTTGCCCTGGCCGCGCTCGCCCAGCAGAACGAGGTCGTGACCGGCCAGCAGGGCGCGCTCCACCTGCGGCAGCACCGTCTCGTCGAAACCGACGATGCCGGGAAAGCGCTCTTCGCCGGCCCGCATGCGAGCCAGGAGGTTGTCGCGCACCTCGTGCTTGACCGGGCGGTGCACGTGCCCGGAGGCCCGCAGGGCGCCGAGTGTCGAAGGCAGGTGACGCATGGCGTCTCCGCTCGGGGCGGTGGCGGGTTCGCGGGCGGGCGGCTCGGGGACGGTGTGGCCGTCAGTCGAGGCAGACACGGGGTCGAGTCTATGCACGCGCGCGGATTCCGCCAGTGGCCTGGGCCACATCGCGCCGGCCGCTCGCCTCGGTGTGGGGATGTGGCGAAATACGTCAGGCGCCGCACGGGTTTGACCGCGTGTGACTGGGAGTATGGTCCGGTTGAAGACGTCGGGTCCGATGAGCGAGGTGGCAGTCGATGGCCAGGTTCGGTGACGCGTTGGCGACGGGCGCCGACCTAGTGAGCGCCGCCGAGCGGGCGGTGCTGGAGGCGACGCGTTCGCTCGACGCCTACGCCGACCTCATCTGCTTCTTCGTCTGCGGCGCCGACCCCGACGAAGTGACTCTGGCGGGTCAGCGCGTGATGGCGCTGGCCGGCGACGCGGTCACACTCGGGTGCAGCGCGACGGGTGTGGTCGGCGCCGGCCGCGGGATGGAGGAGCAGGGCGCGGTGAGCGTGTGGGCGGCGCATCTGCCTGACGTGACGCTGGCCCCCTTCCGGCTCGACGTCATCCCCGAGGGCGACCACTTGGCCGTCGTGGGCATGCACGAGCCCGACTCCGACGATCGCGCGGCCCTGCTGCTGGTCAACCCCTACGAGTTCCCGGCGCAGTCGTTCGTGGAGCGTTCGACCGACGCCCTGGACGGACTGCCCATCGTGGGCGGGCTGGCCGACGGCATGCGCGGCCAGGACTCCGTCCGGCTGTTCTGCGGCGGCGAGGTCGTCGACGCGGGTGCGGTCGGCCTGATGCTGGGCGGCTCCGGCGTGGTGGGCACCATGGTCAGCCAGGGCTGCCGGCCCATCGGCCGCGCCATGGTCGTCACCAAGGCCGAGGGCAACGTCATCCTGGAGTTGGCCGGCGACTCCGCCTACGAGCGGTTGGAGAGCCTGGTCAACTCGCTTCCGCCGGAAGAGCAGGAGTTGGCGGCCAACGGCCTGCACATCGGCATCGCCATGGACGAGTACGCAGACGACCACGAACACGGCGACTTCCTCGTGCGCTCGGTGGTGGGTGCCGACCCGGAGGCGGGTTCGCTGACCATCGGCGACATGGTCGACGTCGGCCAGACGGTGCGCTTCCAGGTCCGCGACTACGACAGTGCGGCCGCCGATCTGGTCGACCGCCTGCAGGTGTTCAACGAGGAGACCGGCGGGCGCAGCGCGGCGGCGCTGCTGTTCTCCTGCAACAGCCGCGGTACGGCGATGTTCGCCACCTCCGACCACGACGTCCGGCTGGTGCAGCAGAACCTGGGGATCCAGAGTGTGGGCGGCTTCTTCGCCGCAGGCGAGATCGGCCCTGTCGCCGGGCGCAACCACGTGCACAGCCTTACGGCCTGCGTGCTGGCTTTCGAGAACTGATCCAGAGCCGAGGGCGCCCGGGCATATCCCCGCTCGGGCGTCTTTACCCTGCCCTGTTCCGGTGTGCCCGGCGCGCCGCGATTGCCGCTTTTTGTGGTTTCCCTCTTACTGAGAGTGACGCAGTGAGGGGGCAAGATGTCGGTTTCCTGGGGACAGGCCGCGTGTGCCGGGGTGTCGGGTGTTCTGCTGCTGATTCCGCCGATGGTGCTGGGGCATCCGACCGCCGCGGCGGCGGAGGCACCGGCCGGGCCGCCGGGCACGGGCTGGATCGAGCAGGAACCGTCGGCCGCCGACCGGGTCGGCGCCGAGCTGACAGGCGGCGGTGAGTTGCGGCTGCCCGCATCGCGGAATCCGGGTGCCGCCCAGCGCACCGCCGGGTCCTCGGGGGCCTCGGCCACCTTCGCCGACCACCCCTTGGAGGAGCCCGCCCGCGCCGTCGAGGTGTGGATGGACCTCACCGGTACCGCGAACGGCCTGGTCGTCGAGGCGCGCGGGGTGCGCGTCGACGGCATGTGGACCGAGTGGCGCACGAACCGCCCCGAGGTCACCCCGGACGAGGGGGACGGGCAGGCGCCTACGCACGCGGAGTCGCAGGTGCTTGCCCGCCTCGGACTGCCCGCTCCCGTGGCGCGGCTGCAGGTGCGCATCTCGGTCGGCGGCGCCGAGCAGGGCGGCTCGGCTGAGAGCGGGCAGCCCCGGGAGCGCGCGGTCGTGGTCTCCGACGTGCGGCTGCGTCCCGTCGGCTACACCGGCGAGGCGGACGGACCCGCCGGTGAGTCGGAGCCGGAGCCGACGGAGCCGGAAACGGATGAGTCGGGCGGCGCCGAGCCGTCCGGGGAGGAGTCCGGGGACGGCGCCGAGGAGGCGCCGGGATCCGCCGCGGACGGCGGCGGCGACGCCGGGCCGGGTGAAGATGGGCCCGATGCCGATGCCGATGCCGATGCCGATGCCGATGCCGAAGGCGTCGGCGGCTCCGCGGACGCGGACCACGACGGGGCCGGTGACGGCCAGGACGCCGACCAGGCCCTGCCCGAGCGGCCCCGGCCCTACTCCGCGCGGGTGTTCGCGACCCGTATCGGCCAGGTCGGCCGGCTGACGGCCAACGGGTACCGCATCGGCGAGAACGCCCACTTCGTCGCGCTGCCGTCGCGGCGCGGCCTGTCCGAGCGCGGTGCCGGGGACTACACGGTGCGGGTGTGCACCGAGCAGGCCGGCGAGGGCGGCGGGCAGCGGGAGGGCACGGAGCCCGGGGGCCGCTGCGTCTACGCGCCGGTCTGGGACGTGGGCCCGTGGAACATCACCGACGACTACTGGAATGCCGAGCGCGAGGACTGGGCGGACCTGCCGCGCGGTCTGCCGCAGGCGCAGGCGGCGCGGCAGTACGGCTACAACGGCGGCCTCGACGGGTTCGGTCGCCGGGTCCTCAACCCCGCCGGGATCGACCTCGCCGACGGTACGTTCGACGACGGGCTGAAGCTGGCCACCAACGCCTGGGTGCACGTCGACTACCTGTGGACGGCCGGGTACGCCCACCCCGGGGAGATCTCCGGCGCCGCCGCCGAGGAGACCGTGCCGGTGCGGTCGGGACCGGGCACGTTCCACCCCGAACGCGGGCTCGCCTCCGCGGGGGCGTCGGTCGACGTCCTCTGTCATGAGGCGGGCACGAAGGTCACCGGACCGCAGGGGGTCAGCGACACGTGGTTCCGGATCTCAGCGCACGACCACGTTCCCGCGGCCCACGTACGCGGCGGCGACAGCGCACCGGCCTGCCCGGACTCCGAGCCGGAGGAAGGCGGGTGACGCGCTGCGTCTCCGGCGGGCGGTGGCGGATTCCTGGTGAAGGTGTCCGCACCGGGGCGGTCAGCCGCGGACCACGATCGTTCCGCTGATGCGGTCGTGCAGTGACCGCAGGGTGTCGGCGTCGGCGAGCGCGGACAGGCAGTCGAGCAGAGTGAACAGGGTGCCCAGGCACGGCAGGGTCTGGGGGAGGCCGAAGACGGCGGCGCGGCCCGCCGACTGGCCCTGGCGCAGAGGGCCGCCGTCCCTGCGGACGACGCGGATGCCCATCGCGGCCTTGCCCAGCGTGCGCCCGCGGGCGGCGTTGCACAGCCAGTCGTGCAGGAACATGACCGGGCCGGTGCCGAAGAGGAACAGGTAGGCCCACGCGTCGAAGTAGCGGTCGGCGATGTCCTGCCGGCCGGTCGAGACCTCGGCGAGGAGCGAGATCAGGATGAAGGACACGACGACGACCATGCCGATGACCGCGTAGTCGATCACGCGGGCGGTGAGGCGCCGGCCGAACGAGGCCGCGGGCCGCTGCCCCCCACCGTGCTGCCCAGAGCCGTAGTACGGCGCCGGTCCGGCGGGCGGGCTCGGATACCCCGGCGGGCCGGGGGGCGTGCTGTTCCAGGGGTACGGGGAATAGGCCACCGACATATGGTGTCACCGCAGGCCGCGAGCAGCCACCGGACGGCGGCGGGGCCGGGGCGAGGCCGCGGGCCGGATCCGGCCGGGAACGGACGTGCGATCACCGCAGGTCCGAAATCCGCTCCCGCCATCGAGAGGGGGCGGCCGCTCGGCCGCCCCCTCTCGATGCGTACTGCGTGCTGTGGGAGCCCGTCAGGAGGACTCGGAGCCGTAAGGGACGGCGTCGATGATCTCGACCGATGCGCTGCGCCCGTTGGGCAGCGTGTAGGAGACGGTCTCGCCGATCTTCTTGCCGTTGATGGCGCTGCCCAGGGGCGATTTCGGCGAGTACACGTCGATCGGCGCGCCGCTTTCCTCCCGGGAGGCGAGGAGGAAGGTGACCTCTTCGTCGTCGCCTTCGAACTTGATGGTGACCGTCATACCGGGAGCGACGGTGCCCGCCTTCGGGGGCGCGCCGCCCACGCGCGCGTTGCGCAGGATGTTCTGGAGCTGGGCGATGCGGGCCTCGATCTTGCCCTGCTCCTCCTTGGCGGCGTGGTAGCCGCCGTTCTCCTTGAGGTCACCCTCTTCGCGGGCGGCTTCGATCTTGTCGGCGATCTCGATACGACCAGTGCCCGTAAGGTGCTCCAGCTCCGCGTTGAGCCGGTCATACGCCTCCTGAGTCAGCCAGGTGACGTTGTCATCGCGGGTCTCGGTCACGGGAACTCCCTTGGTGCTACTAGTGACTGCGGCCGTATCGGCCGTAGATGAACTTACGAGATTATCACCGCGCCATTCGGACGGCGGGGCGATAAACGCTGGTCCGCGCGGCGTGGCTGGAGGATGGGCGTGGTCGGGCGGCGGGGAGCCCGGACGGGCGGCGGAGCCGGACTACCTTGTGGGACTCTGTTCCCTGCAAGAGCCCACTTCTACCGCGGAAGCCTCACGAATCGTGTCAACAGTCGCGGTGACGTCGCGGATTCCCGATTCGACGTCGACGCTTTTCTGCCCGACCACGACATGCTTGTCGTCGCGCGCGGTGATCACGCATTCGGCGGGTGCGTCGCTGTTCACCTGGAAGCTCACGCTGGCCTCCTGCGATTCGGTCTGCCAGGACACCACCTGCACCGAAGCGCCCCCGGAGCCGCTGTAGCTCATCAGCGCGTATCCCCAGCCGATCGTGAAGACCACGGCGGCGAGCAGCCCCACCACGAAGAAGACAGGCGTGTTGCCCAGGCGGCGCCGCGTCCACGAGGCGGCGGACTCGGCGGTGCCGGACGCGGGCTCGGGTTCGCCGGACGTGGAGCCGGCGGGGCGGTCGGGCATACGGGAATCTCCGAACATGGGGTCTACGTTGTCTAAGATAGCCCCGTCCCGGGTCGCCCCTGTCCCACCCCTGCCTCGCATGTCCGCAAGGCCGGCGGCGCGGGCCGATCCCGCGGGCGGACGCCTTTCCCGCCCGTACATTCGTCTCACGCGACTACCCAAGGGGACCGTTCCGTTGTCCGAGCGTCTGCGGCTGATGGCCGTTCATGCCCATCCCGATGACGAGTCCAGCAAGGGCGCGGCCAGCATGGCCCGCTATGTGAACGAGGGCGCCGAAGTGCTCGTCGTCACGCTGACCGGCGGAGAAGCCGGCTCCATCCTGAATCCGGCGATGGACCGCCCGGAGATCCGCGAGAACATCGCCGAGGTGCGCCGCAAGGAGATGGCCGAGGCCCGCGAGATCCTCGGCGTCCACCAGGAGTTCGCCGGCTTCGTCGACTCCGGCCTGCCCGAGGGCGACCCTCTGCCGCCCCTGCCCGAAGGCTGCTTCGCGATGCAGCCGCTGGAGACCGCCGCCGAGCCCCTGGTGCGCTCGATGCGGTCGTTCCGTCCGCACGTGGTCACCACCTACGACGAGAAGGGCGGCTACCCCCACCCCGACCACATCATGACCAACAAGGTGTCGGTCGAGGCCTTCGACGCCGCGGGCGATCCCGAGCGCTATCCGGGCACCGGCGATCCCTGGCAGCCCCTCAAGCTCTACTACCACGTCTCCTTCCCCCAGGCGCGGTTCGAGCGCGTGGCCGAACTCCTCGACGAGCGCGGACTGGAGAACCCCCTCGCCGAGTGGCTGGAGCGCATGCGCAAGCGCGAGTTCCCCGAGTGGGACATCACCACGCAGGTCAAGTGCGACGAGTTCTTCGAGACGCGCGACAGGGCCCTGATCGCCCACGCCACCCAGATCGACCCCAACGGGTTCTGGTTCGCGGTGCCGATGGACGTGCAGCGCGAAGCATGGCCGCATGAGGACTACCACCTCGCACGCTCGCTGGTGGACACCGACGTCCCCGAGGACGACCTCTTCGCGGGCGTGCGCGACACGGTGAGAGTATGAACGGCATGAACGCCCTGGTAACGCTGGCCTCCGAGGGGCCTGCAGCCGACACCGTCACCCCCGGCGTGCTCGGGTTCGTCGCCATCGCCTCCGTGGGCGTCGCGCTGTACTTCCTGATGAAGTCCATGCGCAAGCGTCTGGACGGCATCCAGGTCGCGCGCGACGACACCGGCGACTCCCGGACGGACTCCGACTCCGCGGAGACCGCCGACGACGGCTCCGGCCCCGCCGCCGACACGACGGGCACCGCCTCCCCGCCGTCGTAGGTGGATGCGCCGCCTCCGCCGACCGCTCCGCGGCGAGGGCCGGGGCGGCGCTCAGCCGGTGGGGCGAGGCGACCGCGGGGTCGCGACCAGCCTGCCGGTGAGGCCGTCGCAGTAGGCGGCGCGCCCTGCCCGCCGTGGTCGGCGCCGGCGTGCTGTGTCACAGCCGGTCGCGCCCGGTCTCCGCCATGACGCCGTCCAAGCGGGACCCGGGCGGCGGCACCGGCACGGTCGCGCCGTGCCCGCGGTGGCATCCACGGCGGGTGCGTGGGCAGAGTGGGGGTATGCCGAACCGTCTCGCCGAAGCGACAAGCCCTTACCTGCTCCAGCACGCGGGCAACCCTGTCGACTGGTATCCGTGGGGTGAGGAGGCGTTCGCCGAGGCACGGCGCCGACAGGTGCCCATCCTGCTCTCGGTGGGCTACTCCGCCTGCCACTGGTGCCACGTCATGGCCCACGAGTCCTTCGAGGACCCCACTACCGCGCAGATGATGAACGCGGGGTTCGTCAACATCAAGGTCGACCGCGAGGAGCGACCCGACGTCGACGCGGTCCACATGGAAGCCACCCAGGCCATGACCGGTCAGGGCGGCTGGCCGATGACCGTCTTCCTCACGCCCGACGGGGCCCCGTTCTACTGCGGTACCTACTTCCCCCGAGAGCACTTCCAGCGGCTGCTCATGAGCGTCCAGCGCGCGTGGTCCGACGAGCACGAAGGCGTGGTCGAGCAGGGCCGGCGCGTGGTCGAGGCGCTGAGCGGCCCCCGTTCGGTGGGGCGCGGGAACGCGCCCGGCCCGGAGGTGCTCGACGAAGCGGTGGAGACGCTCTCCCGCGAGTACGACGACGCCAACGGCGGCTTCAGCGGCGCTCCGAAGTTCCCGCCGTCCATGGTGCTGTCGTTCCTGCTGGCCCAGTACGGACGCACCGGTGCCGAGCGCAGTCTGGCCATGGCCCGGCACACGGCCGAGGCGATGGCCCGCGGCGGCATGTACGACCAGCTCGGCGGCGGGTTCGCCCGCTATTCCGTCGACGCCGGCTGGGTGGTGCCCCACTTCGAGAAGATGCTCTACGACAACGCGCTGCTGCTGCGCGCCTACACCCGGCTGTGGCGCACCACGGGCGAACCGCTGGCGCGCCGGGTGGCTCTGGAGACCGCCGACTGGATGGTCGCCGACCTGCGCACCGAGGAGGGCGGGTTCGCCTCGGCGCTGGACGCCGACACCGAGGGCGAGGAGGGGCGCTACTACGTGTGGACGCCCGCCGAACTGCGCAACGCACTCGGCGAGGAGGACGCCGCCTGGGCCGCCGACCTGTTCGGCGTCACCGAGGAGGGCACGTTCGAGCACGGCTACTCCGTGCTGCAGCTGCGTGCGGACCCCGGCGACCCCGACCGCTACGAGCGGGTGCGCGCCGCGCTGCTGGACGCACGCGCCAAGCGGGTGCGGCCCGACCGCGACGACAAGATCGTGGCCGCGTGGAACGGGCTGGCCGTCGCCGGCCTGGCCGAGGCCGGCGCGCTGTTCGACCGGCCCGACCTGGTCGAGCGTGCGCGGGAGGCGGCCGACCTGATCGCCCGCGTCCACGTCAGCGGCGACCGGCTCGTGCGCACCTCGCGCGACGGCAGGGCCGGCGGCAGCGCGGGCGTGCTGGAGGATTACGCGGACGTGGCCGAAGGGCTGCTCGCGCTGCACGCGGTCACCGGCGAGCCCGAGCGGGTGGAGTCGGCCGGCCGGCTGCTCGACACCGTCCTGGAGCACTTCGGCGACGCCGAAGGCGGCTTCTACGACACCGCCGACGACAGCGAGGCGCTGTTCAACCGCCCGCAGGACCCCACCGACGCATCGACGCCCTCCGGCAGGTTCGCCGCGGCGGGCGCACTGCTCGGCTATTCCGCGCTGACGGGCTCGGCGCGCCATCGCCAGGCCGCCGACGAGGCCCTGGCCGTGGCCGTCCCGCTGGCGCGCAAGGCGCCGCGTGCGGCGGGCTGGGGGTTGGCGGTCGCCGAGACACTGCTGTCGGGTCCGCTGGAGATCGCGGTTGTGGGTCCGCGCGGCGTCCCTGCGACGGAGGAGCTGCTGCGCACCGCTCTGGTGGATGCGCCCCTGGGCACTGCTGTCACCCGCGGCGAGGGGGACGGCGCCGGTGCGGAACAGGTGCCGCTGCTGGAGGGCCGAGGCCTGATCGGCGGCGCGCCTGCGGCATACGTGTGCCAGGGCTTCACCTGCCGTCTCCCGGTGACCGACGCCGACTCGCTGCGCGAGCAGATCGCCGGGGCCCGGGCGTGAAGGTCCGTCCCGCCGCTCCCGCGCGTCCGTAGGCGGACACGCGGGAGCGGCGCGGGTCAGCGTGAGAGCCGTGTGGCGGCGATGATGCTGTCGATCACGTCGGGGCGGCGGCCGGGCTGGCGGACCTCCAGGTACAACGTCGTCTCGCGGTGTGCGCTGGCCAGCGACGCCACGGCGACTGCGCCCGGCCGCCCGGCGCACGAGGGCCACTGGCGGATCTCCCCCGACCACTCGGGACCGGCGAATCCGCGCCGCTCCACCGGGCCCGGGCAGGGCGCGCCGTCCAGCAGGGAATCGAGGTCGTGGCCGGTTCCCGGCAGCAGCGCGGCGAACACCCCGGCCACGGAGGCCCGGGGTTCGTCCCATGCCTCGAGGTCGGTGGCGACCAGCACCCCCGAAGTGCGGTCGGACTCCACAGCGCTGGGTACCGCGCGCCCGTTGTGGAACTGTCGGGCCCAGGCCTGGGGTACCGCAAGGTGCAGTTCGTCGCCGGCGTAGCGGACCTCGGTGAGCGCACGGGTCGACGAGGCCGCGGCACCGGTGGTGCCGGCCAGCACCAGTGCCAGCGCTGCGAGCACGGCCACGGCCCGCCGCCACAACGAGCGGTGGCGCACCCACCACGGCAGTTCCGAGCGCAGGTCGGGCACCATGCGGATGGCCCGGATGCGGTCGGTGAAGGCCTTGGCGTCGGGCGGTCGGGCGGTGCGGTCCTCGGCCAGAGCCGACATGATCAACTCGTCCAGCGCCTGCGGCACGCCCGGCCGCAGCCGCCGCGGCGGCACCCGCACAGGCGGCGCCGGCGGGCGGCGGCCGGTGATCAGCTCGTAGGCGACGGCGCCCAGCGAGTAGACGTCGGCGCGCACGTCCAGGTCGCCGCCGGGGCCGTGCTGCTCCGGCGACATGTAGCCGGGGGTGCCCGCGGCCGCCGTGAACCCCGAGGCGCCGTCGATGCTCTTCGCGAAGCCGAGATCGGCCACCAGAACGCGTTGGCCCACGGGCGAGGATTGCAGGAGTACGTTTGAGGGCTTGATGTCGCGGTGGATGGTGCCGTGGCGGTGGAGGACGGTGACACCTTGGCCGATTTCGGTCAGCAGCCGCAGCGCCTCGTCCAGGGGAAGCGGGCGCTTGGCGATGAGATCGGCGACACTGCCCTGGTCTGCGTAGGGCATGACGAAATAGGGGCGCTCGTCGGAGAGCGTGCCGATATCGTGCACTCTGACCAGCCATGCCGAGTCGGCCTGGCGCAGGATGCGGGCCTCGGCCACGAAGCGGTCGTGGACATCCAGCTGGTGAGCCCAGTTCTCGGCCAGCACTTTGACGGCCACGGGGGTGTCCAGCTGGTCGTCGTGCGCGAGCCATACGGTCGCGAACGAGCCCGAGCCGAGATGCCGGATAACGCGGTATCGGCCGAAAGTGTCCGGTTGTGCCACAGGAACTGCCTTACCAGTGCCGCGGGGGCCAAACGTGGGAAATCGCGTGCGCAGCGCGGGGTCTCGGCGGCTGCGGAGCCGCCGCGGGCTCCTACGCGTCCAACGGGGATGTGAACCTCATGGTGGGGGATGGACGTGGAAGACATGTAGAGGGCAACCGCTCGTGCAGGGAGCTGTCAGTCGTGGATAACAGTGACAAAGGGCCCGGGTCCCGGCGGTCGGCCGCCAAGGTCGACGACTCCCTTGAGGAGCTCGCCGGGCGGGCGCGCGACGGCGACTCCGCGGCGCTGGACGATCTGCTCCGCAGGATCCAGCCGGAGGTGCTGCGCAGGTGCGCGCGCTTCCTGCCCTACCGCCAGGACGCCGAGGAGGCCTGCCAGGACGCGCTGCTGCGCGTCGCCCGCAACATCGGCGGTTTCAAGGGCGATTCGCTCTTCACCACGTGGCTGTATACGGTGGTTTCGAATTCGGCACGGCAGACCTACAGGTCGATGAAGCGGCGCTCCGCGGAGATGCCGACGGAGTCCGATCGCATCCCGAACCATCGCGATCCCCGCACCACGAGCGTGATCGCGGGTTCCCGGATCGACCTGCTGGAGGCGCTCGACCAGCTGGAGCGCGACCGGCCCAACCTGGTCGCCCCGCTGGTGCTGCGCGACCTGTGCCAGATGGATTACAAGGAGATCGCCACCGAGCTCGACCTCGCTCTGGGCACGGTGAAGTCCCGTATCCACGAAGGCCGCAAGCATGTCCGCGCCTCGCTGCAGTAACGTGAACCCGACTTATCGCCCTACGCTGGACACGGTGGCGCGCACGCTCGCGGTCGCTGCGCCGGAGCGCGGTGAACCGGACGGGTGCGTTGGCGCCTGTCCCCCCCCCGAACGCGGCGAAAGGTAGCGTCCCATGGGGCTTCGTGACCCCTTGTACTGGCTGTACGAGCGTCGGCTGGAGCGCTCGCTCGGCACGTTCGAGATCCCCCGCCACGTCGGCGTCATCCTGGACGGCAACCGCAGATGGGCCCGGATCAGCGGGCTCGCCAGCGCCGAGGCGGGCCACCAGGCCGGTGCCGAGAAGATCTTCGACCTGCTCGGCTGGTGCGACGAGATCGGCGTGCAAGTGGTCACACTCTGGCTGCTGTCCACCGACAACCTCACGCGCAAGCGCGAGGAGCTCGAACCGCTGCTCAAGATCATCGAAGGCACCGTCACCCGCCTGCGCCGCGAGGGCTGGAACGTCAACCCCATGGGCGCGCTCGACCTGCTGCCCGACTCCACCGCGCGGGTGATGAAAGAGGCCCACGCCGCCACATCCGGAAACTCCGGCCTGATTGTGAATGTTGCGGTCGGGTATGGAGGAAGACGTGAGATCGCTGATGCGGTGCGGTCGCTCCTCGTCGCCGAGGCGGCCAAAGGCACCAGTCTCGAGGAGCTCGCCGAGCGACTCGACCTGGACCACATCGCCGAGCATCTCTACACGCGCGGCCAGCCGGATCCGGATCTGCTCATCCGCACTTCGGGGGAGCAGCGACTTTCCGGGTTCATGCTCTGGCAGAGCGCACAGGCGGAGTTCTACTTCTGCGAGGTCTTCTGGCCGGCCTTCCGGAAGGTGGACTTCCTCCGAGCGCTCCGCGCCTACGGCGCGCGCAACCGGCGTTTCGGCTCCTGAGCCGCCCCCGCGCCGGACCGGTCGCACCGCCCCGCTCCCGGATCGGAGGAATCGCCGCGTAACGGGGTGTTCACATGCCGTGCGACCTGGGGGTCTTGCTCTTTGCCGGGAGCCGGGTACCGTCGAATCAAGTGAGCGGTGCCCATCCGCTTACTCGGGAGGCCCCGAGCATTTGAGGTCCTGGCCAGTGAAGGAGCTCATGGAGACGAGGGCCGGTCCCGGCCCTTGCGGGGCTGGTCCCGGTCCTTGGTATCCCGTGAGACCAGGGCGCCGCGGCGCGCCCAAAGGGGAGAACGAGTGGCTAGTTCCTCGATCCACCTCAGTGCCGACGACACTCCTGACCTAGCCGAGCGAGGAGGCGAGCGCCGCACCTACGTGCTGGACACGAGCGTGCTGCTGGCCGATCCCGCCTCGATCGGCCGGTTCGCCGAGCACGCGGTGGTTCTGCCGATCGTCGTTATCACCGAGCTGGAGAGCAAGCGGCACCACCCCGAGCTGGGATATTTCGCCCGAGAGGCACTGCGCCGGCTGGACGGCCTCCGGGTCGACAACGGCGGCCTCGACGTCGACGTCCCGGTGAACGATGAGGGCGGAACGCTGCGGGTGGAGCTCAACCACAGCGACCAGTCCGTCCTTCCGGCGGGTTTCCGGCTCGGCGACAACGATGCCCGAATCCTCACCGTCGCCTCCAACCTGCGGGCGGAGGGCGCCGACGTCGTCCTCGTCAGCAAGGATCTGCCGATGCGGATAAAGGCGTCCTCGATCGGGCTCGCGGCCGACGAATACCGCGCCGAGCTCCCGATCGAGCACGGGTGGACCGGCATGGCCGAATTGGAGGTCCCCGCCCACGAAGTCTCGGCACTGTTCGAAGGCGACGGCACCGCCGACATCGAGGCGGCCCGCGAACTGCCCTGCCACACCGGGCTCGTACTGGTGTCCGAGCGCGGCAAGGCCCTGGGACGCGTGCTCCCCGACAAGTCCGTCAAGGTCGTCAAGGGCGACCGCGACGTCTTCGGTCTCCACGGGCGAAGCGCCGAGCAGCGCGTCGCCCTCGACCTGCTCACCGACCCCGAGGTCGGCATCGTCTCCATGGGCGGCCGCGCCGGCACGGGCAAGTCCGCTCTGGCGCTGTGCGCGGGCCTGGAGGCCGTTCTGGAGCGCGGCCAGCACCGCAAGGTCATGGTCTTCCGGCCGCTGTACGCCGTGGGCGGCCAGGAGCTGGGCTACCTTCCCGGCACCGAGAACGAGAAGATGTCGCCCTGGGCGCAGGCGGTGCACGACACCCTCTCCGCCGTCACCACGCAAGACGTCATAGACGAGGTGGTCGACCGCGGGATGCTGGAGGTCCTGCCGCTGACGCACATCCGCGGCCGCTCGCTGCACGACGCGTTCGTCATCGTCGACGAGGCGCAGTCGCTGGAGCGCGGTGTGCTGCTGACCGTGCTCTCACGGCTGGGCGAGAACTCGCGGGTGGTGCTCACCCACGACATCGCCCAGAGCGACAACCTGCGGGTGGGCCGCTACGACGGCGTCGTCGCCGTCGTCGAGAAGCTCAAGGGGCACCCGCTGTTCTCCCACATCACCCTCACCCGGTCCGAGCGGTCACCGATCGCGGCCCTGGTGACCGAGATGCTGGAAGGCTGACCCGCCGCCGCCCGCGCCGCCCCGGCCCCGGCCGGGGCCGGGGCGGCGCGGGCGGCCGGGCCGTCAAGGCCGGTGCCGCTCCGCTATAGGGAGCCGGCACCGGCCTTCGGCGTTCCACGGGGCGGCCTGCCGCGGATCGGCGGCGTGCGAGGCACCGCAAGCACAGTCGCAACCGCCGCCAGGTGCGCCGGCGAACATCGATCGCCGGCGTTCATCCGCCGTTCCCATGGCGGCGGGCGAGACGCGGCGGAACCCCGATAGAACGGTCCGGCGAGTCCCAGCCCGCCCCCTGGAGGCCCCCATGCCCGGGTTCCCCGAGCCGTCCCCTTCCCCCGAAGCGTCGTCCGCCGACCCCTCCCGCTCCCGTCCCACCGCATCGCAGAGCCCTGACAGGCGGACCGTGCTGCGCTACGGCGCGGCCGGGCTCGGTGCCGCGGCGATGGGAGCCGTGCCCGCCGCTCCCGCCCTCGCTCAGGGCCGCAACCGGCCGCAGCTGACCCACGGCCTGCAGTTCGGCGACCCCCGGCAGGACGGCGCTGTGGTGTGGACCCGCGCTGACCGGCCCGCGCGCATGGTCGTCGAAGTCTCCGACCGCCCCGACTTCGCGAACGCGCGCACGCTGCGCGGCCCTCACCTCTCGCCCGGCGCAGACGGCACCGGCCGAGTCCGCATCCGCGGGTTGGCGCCGGGCGGTGATGCCTATGTCCGGGTGCACGCCGAGTCCGGCCGCCACACCAGCGAGGTGCTCGAAGGCTCCTTCCGCACGCCCGGCGGCGACCGGCCGATCCGCTTCGTGTGGTCGGGCGACGTCGCCGGACAGGGCTGGGGCATCAACCCCGACATCGGCGGCATGCCGGTCTTCGCCGCCATGGCCGAGCGCGAACCCGACTTCTTCGTGCACAGCGGCGACGCCTGCTATGCCGACGGGCCGCTGCAGGAGCGGGTGGATCTGCCCGACGGGCGGATCTGGCGGAACCTGGTCACCGAGGCCAAGTCCAAGGTGGCCGAGACCCTGGACGAGTTCCGCGGCCAGTACGCCTACAACCTGCTCGACGACGCGCTGCGCGGTTTCGCCGCCCGCGTCCCGCAGATCGTGCAGTGGGACGACCACGAGGTCGTCAACAACTGGTACCCGGGCGAGGTCCTCGACGACGACCGCTACCGCGTACGCCAGGTGGACGTGCTGGCCCGCCGTGCGCACCGGGCCTTCCACGAGTGGCAGCCGATCGCGGCCTCCGAGGCGGTCGACGGCCGGATCTACCGCCGCATCGACTACGGGCCCGACCTGGACGTCTTCGTGATCGACATGCGCCCGTACCGGGACCCCAACACCGCGGACGCCGACGGTTTCGCCGGCATCCTGGGCCGGCGCCAGGCGGCCTGGCTGGTGGACGGACTGGCACGCTCACGGGCCACCTGGAAGGTCGTCGCCTCCGACATGCCGATCGGGCTCGTCGTGCCCGACGGCGAGAGGATCGAGGGCGTGGCCGACGGCTCCGCGGGCCGCCCGCGCGGGCGCGAATCGGAGCTGGAGCGCGTACTGCACGGGCTGCACCGGCGCGGTGTGCGCGACGTGGTGTGGCTGACCGCCGACGTGCACTACACGGCCGCGCACCACTACTCGCCCGAGCGGGCCGCTGCGCGCGAGTTCTCCCCGTTCTGGGAGTTCGTCTCCGGCCCGCTGCACGCGGGCGGATTCGGCCCCAACGAGCTGGACCCCACGTTCGGGCCCGAGGCCGCGTTCGTGCACGCGCCGCCGGCGGCCAACGCCTCACCGATGGAGGGCTTCCAGCACTTCGGCGAGGTCGAGATCGACCCGGAGAGCAAGGAGCTGACCGTGGCCTTGCGCGACTCCCAGGGCGACGCCCTTTGGGAGAAGACGCTCGTCGCCGAGGGCAGCGCGTAGAACCCGGGAACCCACCGGGAACACGGGGCGCTTGCGTGTTGGTCCCGGTGGGTTCCCGCCGGCACGCGGCGCCGAGGCTCCGCGGGACGCAGCCCGGTGCCGGGAGCCGCCGCGCTCAGCCGGTGCCGGCCTGGGCCGACTCGGCCGGGGTGGACGCTGTTCCGGGCCTGTGGGACGCTACAGCCGTTTCGGGAGGGGGCATCCATGGACACACCGACGCGGGAATGCTGCGCGCTCACCGACTGCCCGTGGTGCAGTCGTACCGATATCGCGTGCCACTACTGCGACGGCGAGGGACGGTGGTCCCCCGAGCGCCCGGTCGCCGATGGAAACGGCATGATCACCTGGGAGTGGGTCGAGGAACCGTGCCGCATGTGCGCGGGGACCGGCAAGGAGCACCGGCACCTGCCGCTGGACTGATTCCGCCCGCCGTGTGCGAACCGGCGGCGCCGAGGGTGGGGATGGCCACCCGGTCACGCATGGTGATTACCCGCTTTTTGCCTGCCGGTGCCGCCCCGCGATCCGATACGATTCCGAGGTCAGCTTCGTCCTCTCCCGCTATGTCGGGATTTCCGTTGATAACTCTGCGCACTGTGAACCACGTCATAGTTCAAACGGTGTTACGCAGTCGTGATCATGCGGCAGGGTGGTTGCTGTTGTATAGGGAGCCCTTGGGGCGCGTGTGACGGATCTTTGACCCCCGACCCTCCACGCGGTCTTCTCCTCGGGGTGAGGCCGGCCGGCGGTCGACGCGATGCGCACCTCCCCCCGCTCTTTTCCTCAGTTCTGTGGAGACCCAGGGGACAGGCTCATTCGCGCACGCATCGCCGGGTGCGCGACAGGCGAAAGGGCGATTGTTGCTACTCAACCGGATCTCGCTGCGGGTGGCCTCGGCGGTCGGCTCGGCAGCGGTGGTCGCAGGTGCGGCGTTCGCCGTCACCGCATTCGCCGACCAGGGGGGCGACCCGGGCGAAAGCGCCTCCGTGGTGGTCCCCGATGCGACCAGCGGCCCGCAGCGGTTCTTCGCGGCTACGGAGCAGGTCTCCGACAAGCAGCTGGAACAGCAGCGGGACAAGGTCCGCGACCGCCTGGGCGAAGTCACCGGCCCGGCGAACGGGTCGGCCACGGTGAAACAGGAGAAGAAGGAGGAGCCCGAGCCCGAGCCCGAGGAGACCGAATCCGACTCCGGCTCCTCCGGCGGAGGGTCGACGGCCACGGGTGACCCCAAGTCCATCGCCCGCTCGATGCTGTCCGACTACGGGTGGGGATCCGACCAGTTCTCCTGCCTGGAGCCCCTGTGGGAGAAGGAGAGCAACTGGGACCACACCGCGCAGAACCCGAGCTCGGGCGCGTACGGCATCCCGCAGGCCCTGCCGGGCAGCAAGATGGCCGACGCCGGTTCGGACTGGCGCACCAACCCCGCCACCCAGATCGAGTGGGGACTGGGCTACATCGAGGACAGGTACGGCTCCCCGTGCAGCGCCTGGGAGACCTCCCAATCCCAGGGCTGGTACTAGAGCGGGAAACGCGGCTCCCCTAAGCCGCCGACAAGCATGGAGCCGGTCCGCCGGCTCGACCCGCGGCCCCGGGCACCCCTCTCGTCCGGGGCCGCACCCGTCTCCGGCGGCCTGTGCGGCTGCGGCCGCACAGGCCGCCGTGCCGGCGCCGCCGCACCCGCCGAGGCGGGCGGCGGCGGGCACCGGGCGGCCGACTACTGGGAGTTGGTCATCCGCAGCACGTCGAGCGCCTCGTCGAGCTGGGCCTCGGTGAGTTCGCCCGCGCCGATGTAGCCGCGCTCCAGCACGACCTCGCGGATGGTCTTGCGCTCGGCCAGCGACTGCTTGGCGACCTTGGAGGCCTCCTCGTAGCCGATGTAGCGGTTGAGCGGCGTCACGATCGAGGGGGAGGACTCGGCGTAGGCGCTGCAGCGCTCCTCGTCGGCCTCGATGCCGGCGACGCACCGGTCCGCGAAGACCCGCGAGACGTTGGCCAGCAGGCGGATCGACTCCAGCACGTTGCGTCCGATCACCGGCAGCTGCACGTTCAGCTCGAAGTTGCCGGACGCCCCTCCGAAGGACACCGCCGCGTCGTTGCCCACGACCTGCGAGGCGACCTGGAGCATGGCCTCGCACAGCACCGGATTGACCTTGCCGGGCATGATCGAGGAGCCGGGCTGCAGGTCGGGCAGCCGGATTTCGGCCAGGCCGGTGCTCGGGCCCGAGCCCATCCACCGGATGTCGTTGGCGATCTTGACGTAGCCCACCGCGACGGTGCGCAGCTGGCCCGACAGCTCCACCAGGCCGTCGCGCGCGCCCTGGGCCTCGAAGTGGTCGCGGGCCTCGGTCAGCGGCAGGCCGGTGGCCGAGGCGATCTCGGCGATGACCTTGGCCGCGAAGCCCTCGGGGGTGTTGATGCCGGTGCCCACCGCGGTGCCGCCCAGCGGCAGCTCGGCCACGCGCGGCAGGGTCGCCTCCAGCCGCTCCACCCCGTTGCGCACCTGCGCCGCGTAGCCGGCGAACTCCTGGCCCAGCGTGACCGGGGTGGCGTCCATCAGGTGGGTGCGCCCGCTCTTGACGACGGTGTCGAATTCCTCCGCCTTGGCCCGCAGCGCGCCCTCCAGGTGCCGCAGCGCCGGGATGAGCTCGTGGACCACCGCCGAGACGGCGGCGATGTGCAGCGACGACGGGTAGACGTCGTTGGAGGACTGCGAAGCGTTGACGTGGTCGTTGGGGTGGATCGCCGCGCCCGAGCGCTCGGCGGCGATGGTGGCGACCACCTCGTTGGTGTTCATGTTGCTCGACGTGCCCGAGCCGGTCTGGAACACGTCGATGGGGAACTCGTCGTTCCACGTGCCTTCGGCGACCTCCAGCGCGGCCTCGCGGATCGCCGTGCCGAACTCCTCGGGGATCACCCCCAGTTCCGTGTTCACCTTGGCCGCGGCGGCCTTGATATGCCCGAGGGCGCGGATGTTGGCGTGCTCGATCCCCTGTCCGGAGATCGGGAAGTTCTCTACGGCGCGCTGCGTCTGCGCGCGCCACTTGGCTTCGGCGGGGACCTTGACCTCGCCCATCGAGTCGTGCTCGACGCGGAAATCGCCCATCGTTGGATCACACCTCATGACACCTCGCGGGAAAACCTGAACCCAAGATTGCCAGATCGCCGCGCCCCACCCGTCGGCAACCCCGCACCGCCTGGAGCGATGCGCAGCAGGACGAGGGGGCCCGCCCGGATGCGCCGCCGCTCGCGGGCGCGGAAAAGCAGTGGCCGATTGTCACTGTCCGCTTCTACGGTTGTCCTATGTCGCTATCGGGACGCAGCTCTTCTGTGGGCTCCGCCGAATCCTCTGCCCCCGACGGTTCGGCCGCGCCAGTCGACCGCACCGGGCCCGCCGAACCCGCCGGGCGCGACGGCCCGCGCACGGACGCCGGCGCCTCGCCCGCGCACGGCGCCGACGCCGGCGGGGCACCCGCCGTCGCGCTGCGCGACGTCGTCAAGCGTTTCGGCTCCTTCACCGCTGTCGACGGCCTGGACCTCGAGGTTCCCACCGGTACCGTCTTCGGCCTGCTCGGCCCCAACGGCGCCGGCAAGTCCACCACCATGAAGATGCTCACCGCCCAGAGCCGCGCCGACTCCGGCGAGATCACCGTGCTGGGCCACCCGGTTCCCCGCGCCTCCAAGCGCGCCCGTGCCGAGATGGGCGTCGTGCCCCAGCACGACAACCTGGACGAAGAGTTGACGGTGCGCGAGAACCTGGAGGTCTTCACCCACCTGTACCGGGTGCCGCGGGCACGCCGCGCCGAGTCCGTCGATCGCGGGCTGCGCCTGGCCCATCTTGAGGACCGCCCCGACCTGCGCGCCGACAAGCTCTCCGGCGGGATGCGCCGGCGCCTGCTGATCGTGCGCGGGTTGGTGCACCGCCCGCGCCTGGTGCTGCTGGACGAGCCCACCGTCGGGCTCGATCCCCAGGTGCGCCAGGAACTGTGGGGGCTGATCACCGAGCTGCGTGCCGAGGGCGTCACCGTGCTGATGTCCACCCACTACATCGAGGAGGCCGAGCGCCTCGCCGACGTCGTGGCGCTGATGGCCAAGGGCAGGGTCGTCTCCCAGGGTGTCCCCGCCGACCTCATCGCCCGCCACGCGGGCTCGACCGTCGAGGAGTTCCCCGTGGAGCCGGGGGCGCGCGCCGACGAGATCGAGGAGCGCGTCGCCGCCGCGGGGCTGGCCACCCGCCGTACCGGCGCCACCCTGTCGGTGCTGCGCGCCGACGCGATGCCCGAGTCCCTGCGCGACTCGCTGGGCCGCGGCAACGCCCGCGCGGGCAATCTGGAGGACGTGTTCGTCACCTTGACGGGGGAGAGAGTCGAATGAGCCCGGATACGCGGACCAGAGGCGGATCGAGCGCCGACGCGGCCCCCGCGGTCCAGGTGCCGCCGGGTCGGTTCGAACTCGCACCGATCGCGGGGGTGCTGGCCCGCGAGTGGGCGCTGTACCGGCGCAGCTGGAAGCCCACGACCTTCGCCTCGATCGTCGAGCCGGTCATCATGCTGCTGGCCTTCGGCGTCGGACTGGGCTCGCTGGTCGGCGCGATCGGCGGGTACGACTACATCCACTTCCTGGGCACCGGGATCGTGGCCACGTCGGTGCTGTTCACGTCCATGTTCCCCGGACTGATCGACACCTACGTGCGCCGGGTCTTCCAGCACACCTACGACGGCATGCTGGCCGCCCCCGTGGACGTGCGCGAGCTGGTCACCGGCGAGGCCAGCTGGATCGCCTGCAAGGCGGGCGTGTACGGATGCGCCCCGCTGCTGGTGGCGATCGCCTTCGGGCTGCCCGCGTCGTGGGCGATGCTGCTCGTTCCCGTCATCGCGTTCGTCACCGGATTCGGGTTCGCGCTGACCGGCATCTGGATGTCGGCGGCGGTGCCCTCGATCAAGACGATGGACTACATCATCTCCGGGGTCATCACGCCGCTGTTCCTCATCGCGGGCACTTTCTTCCCGATCGGCACCCTGCCCGGCTGGGCGCAGGCCGTCGCGAAGGTCAACCCGCTGTACCACTGCGTCGAGCTGGTGCGCGGCACCGCGTTCGGTATCGGCGTCGGCGAGGCCGCCCTCCACTTCGCCGCCCTCTTCGCGTTCGTGGCCGTGGCGTGGTGCCTGGCGGTCTTCCAGATGCACCGCAAGCTCATCGACTGACGGCGCCCGGGCGGCCCCCGGCCGGGCACCTCCTCGGTTTCACGGGAGGCGCCCGGCCGGGACATCACAGCTAGGCGTTCCCGTCGGGCGCCCAGCGGGCCTGCATCGACATCGCCTTGTCGTCGAACCCCACCGAAGCCCCGAGCGCGCCCCATTGCTCGGGCGAGTCCTCGTCGGCGCTCTCGGCGATGGGCCGCAGATCCATGTACATCCCCATGTGGGCGGAGCCGGTGTCGGCCATCGTCTGCTTGAAGACGGGGTCGTCGCCCAGCTTGCCGGTTCCGGTGGTGCCCGACGTCGCGATGGTCACCGGGCCCTCGGAGCTGACGCCGGGAGGAGAGTCGTAGGAGCCTTCCCACATCCGCTGGACCGCGTCCTCCACGGCAGCCGAGTCGGCGCCCTCGGCGCGGTACTGCAGGGACGGCATGCCCGACATCCCGTTGGCGAACTGGTCGAGGGAGCCGCCGAGGTCGGTGATGCCCACTGCGGTGCTCTCGCCCAGCAGGCTGGTGAGTCCGTCGGGCATCGTCAGCCCGAGCTCGGACATCATCTGGTCGAGGTCGCCGAAGTCGTCGGGGTTGTCCTCATAGGCTTGGCCGAGGAGATCGGAGACGCCGGTGCCGCTGAAGGCGATCATCGTGTCGTCGGGAAGGTCGCCCATCATCTGCAGGCCGGGATCGGGCAGCTCGTAGTCCGAGAATCCGGCGCCGTCGACGCTGACGTCGAACATGTCGCCGCGCAGCTCCATGTACTCGGGCTCGATCCGCAACGCGATCGCCGCGCGGCCGCTGACGTCCTCGTACTCGCCCAGAGACTCCAGCGGATCTGGCTGCTGCACGCCGCCGTACCCGTCGAGGCCGCCGGAGCCCGTCCCGCCGGAGCTTTCCGCGCCCAGGGCGGCGAACTGCTCCAGGTCCATCCACGCCGAGGCGAGGTTCTCCGTGCCGATCGCCTCCATGTCCCGGGTGTAGGTGTCGTTCTCGTCCAGAGTCCCGCCCGAGGAGATCTGGGACTCCAGGTCGCTGAGGGCGGCGGCGTTCTCCGTGATGACGGCGAAGCCGTCGCGCATGTCGAAGGCGGGATCGGTGTCCAGCTGACTCTGAATCTCGCTGAGGGACTCCTCGGCGGCGCCCTCGTCGTCGGCCTCGACGGCCAGGGCGACGGCTTCGCCTGCGTGGCTGGAGGCGGCGTCCTCGCTGCCGGCTATCCAGGTCGCGGCGCCGAAGCGCTGGCCCATCCAGGGCTCGAAGTGCTCCTCGTAGGTGATGCCGTCGAGCTCGGCCTCCTCGATGTAGGAGTCGACGAGCTCCTTGCCGGGTTCGGCCTCCGGGTCGATGTCCTCGCGCATGGAGTCGGGCAGCCGGTTCACGAACTGCGCGTAGGCGGCGAGCTGGCCGCCGTTGGGCTGCAGGTCGAGCTTGGCGAAGGCGATGGACGAGGCGGGCAGCACCGATTCGGGCTGGGCGCCGACGAAGACGTTCTGGGCGACGCTGGTCGCCGCCCACACGGTGCCGGCCATCATGACCACGCCCAGCCCCGCTGCCACAGGGACCATCCACATTCGATTCGACCGCCGCGGGGCACTCGGCGGCGATGCGTATACCGCGCCGGGCTGAGGCGGCGGGTACTGGCCGCCGGGCGGACCCGGGGGCGCTCCCCACGACGGCTGGTTGGGGGGATCAGGGTAGGACATCGAACCTCCGCAGCGACGCACTTAATCCGCTATGAAGGTACCAATGCGCAAACGTCCCGTTGCAGCTGATGCGTGTGGTCACTGCTCGGAGGCGGGGGATGCGAAATCCACTCCGCTGAAGGCGGCGAGCTTCGCCAGCCGGTGCTCGCTGCGCACCTGCCGCACGGTCCCCGTACGGCCCCGCATCACCAGGGAGTCCGTGTGTGCGCCCCCGGCCTGGTAGCGGACACCGCCGACCAGCTCCCCGTCGGTGATCCCGGTGGCCGCGAAGAACACGTCCTCCGCCGCGACCAGGTCGTCGGTGGTCAGCACCTGCTGCGGATCGAGCCCGGCATCGTGCGCACGCCGACGCTCGGCGTCGTCGGTTGGCCACAACCGGCCTTGGATGACGCCGCCGAGGCACTTCATGGCACAGGCCGAGATGATCCCCTCGGGGGTCCCGCCGATCCCCAGCAGCAGATCGACGCCCGTGTCGGCGCGCGCCGCCATGATCGCGCCGGCCACGTCGCCGTCGGTGATGAACCTGATCCGGGCACCGGCCTCGCGCACCTCGCGCACGATGTCCTGGTGGCGGGGGCGATCGAGGATGACGACGGTCACGTCCTGGGGCGTGACGCCCTTGGCCCGCGCCACCGCCCGCACGTTGTCGCCGATGGGGGCGTCGATGTCGACGGCGGCGGCCGCCTCGGGGCCGGTGGCCAGCTTCTCCATGTAGAACACGGCCGAGGGGTCGAACATCGAGTGGCGCGGCGCCACGGCGAGCACGGAGATCGCGTTGGGCATACCCATCGCCGTCAGGCGGGTGCCGTCGATGGGATCGACCGCCACGTCGCACTCGGGCCCCGAGCCGTCCCCGACGGACTCGCCGTTGTACAGCATCGGGGCGTCGTCCTTCTCGCCCTCGCCGATCACCACGGTGCCGGTCATCGACACGGTGCTGATCATGTGCCGCATGCCCCGCACCGCGACGCCGTCGGCGCCGTTCTTGTCGCCGCGGCCTACCCAGCGAGCGGCCGCCAGGGCTGCGGATTCGGTGACCCGGGCCAACTCCAGCGCCAGGTTTCGGTCGGGTGCACCCGGGGACTCCGCCGGGGCGGTGGGAACGCTCATCGCTCAACCCTTCGAAGCCGGCTCTGCGTGCCAGGCGGGACGTGGTCGGTGGTTTGGGACAAGCGTAATCACCTGTCGTAATCTCGACCTAGGCGGGCCGACGGCACGCCGCTGCGGAAAGGAACGGTAAGCCGACGTTGACTGTGGACAAAGCGCCCAAACCCGTCCGGATCTCGCACCGCGGCGCGGCCACGCGCAGCGCCCTGCTCGACGCCGCCGCGCACGTGTTCCGCACCGTGGGGTTCGCGCGGGCCGGTGTCAGCGAGGTCGTCGAGCACGCGGGAGCCAGCGTCGGCAGCCTCTACCACCACTTCACCGGCAAGGCCGACCTGTACACGGCGTTGTACGAGGAGTTCCAGCAGCGCCAGCAGGAGCGCACCCACCGGGCGGTGACACGGGCCCGGTCCCAGGGCGAGACCGACCCCACGCGGCTGATGTACATCGCCGCGCGGGCCTACCTGGACGGCGCGATCGACGAGCGCGACACCACGGTGCTGTTCTTCTCCGGTGACGGCCCGCCCGGGTTCGAGTCGAAGCTGCGCGACCGCCTGCGCGAGTGGACCGACCGCAACGTGGCGCTGTTCCGCAAGGCCGAGGAGCCGGTGGACGAGGCACTGCTCATGGTGGTCAGCGGCGCGATGCTGGTCGCCGTCCACGAGGTCGTGCGCCGCGGCGACGCCGACGCCCGGCGGCTGGCC
>NZ_JROO01000043.1 GCF_000826685.1 Streptomonospora alba | reverse complement strand
CTGCGTACACCGATGATGAGCAGGCCTCGCCCACACCAGGCGTTGTCCCGTCCGCTGAGCCGCAATCGACTGGGCGGCGAGAAGCCAAAGGTGTATCCGAGTCCGGCGTAGGCGGAATCTGCCGCCCCGTCTGAGTCGGTACCGCGGTGCCAGACCGAGGCCTGGCACTGGGCCCTGGACAACCGTGGTGAGGGCGGCTCGTTGCCCACCGGCCGCGAGATCGCGTCCCACTTCGGCCACAAGGAACGTTGGGGCGTCTGGTCAAACAGTGGGGACAGCAGGGGCGCTTCGATCAGGCGAGGGTTCCTTCCCTCGCGCTGTAGAGACTGATTCCGGCCTTAAGACAGCTGTGAGTCCGCGGAAGCGTGGGGCTTTTGTCGGTTTCTTGTGAAGTGAATGAAATCGGCTTATAGGGTCGGCGAAGGCGCAGGTCATTCAGTGTGCTGCCCGCACGCGCGGGGATGGTCCTCTCGGCAGCTATTGAAACGGGCATACCGGGGAGTGCTGCCCGCACGCGTGGGGATGGACCGGCTATCGAGAGCATGCCGCATTCTAGGCATGCCCGAGCCCCACGGACGTGGGGACGTGGGGAGGAACCGGCCGTCGATGTGCACCGTCTGCTGAAGGGCCGCCGAGCTCCACGGATGTGGGGGTGGGCTGGTCCTCACGGGTCAGTCCCGGGGGCCTGCGGATGTCCATCGCCGCCCGCCGCTACCTCGACGGCGACCGCGTCCACCTGTTGTGGTGACGGGCGAAGGCTGGACTGCATGGGAAGCGGTGGCCGGTACTCAACCGGCGCGCGTGGATTACAGGTCGATTCCGATCACGATCCCGGTGTGGTCGCTGGCCGTCTCCACCCGTTCGTAGGTGGTGAGCTTCGCGGTCAGCGGTGCTGTCACCAGTGCCTGATCAACCCGGATGCCGCCGTGGCCCGTCGGTGCGTATAGACGGGTGTCGCCGGATTTTTGGGCGAGGTGGTCGGCTGCGTCCACCAGCCCGGCGCGGTGCAGGCGGTGGGCCACGCGCCGATCGGGCTGGTCGTCGCTGTCCCAGCGCGCCGCCCGGTCCAGCGGCTTTGCGGTCGCCGCGTCGGGGGCTCTACCGCCGTCGCGCACGGGGTGGGTGTTGATGTCGCCGATCATCACCCCGTATGCGCTGTAGCGCGTGATGCGGTCGGCCACCCGCATCGCCTCGTCGATCGCCGCTTCGGCGCTGGTGGTGGTCAGGTGGGTGCTGGCCACGGCCAGCCGCTGGGACCAGCCGGCGACGTCGAAGAGCGCGACTCCCAGGCCGGTGTAGGTCTCCTGGGCGTAGGCGTCGGCCCACCCGCACTGCGCCATGGCCTCGGGTCGGTAGAAGACGGCGTTGCCCCCGACCGCGCGGCCGCGCACGAGCCCGGCCAGGCGCATGCCGAGGTCCTGTTCGGCGCGGTAGACCTGGGCGCGGAGGTGGTCGCTCCAGCCGTGGCACTCCTGCAGGCACACGATGTCGGGCTGCACCGTGCGGAGATCGGCGGCGATGGTGGGCCACCGGTCGTCGGGGCGGCCGTCGCCGGTCTGGATGCCGCCGTGTTTCAGGTTCTGCGACGCGATGCGGATCTGTTTCGAGGGCGGTGTCATGGATGCTTCCTGTGCTGGGAAGTTCGGCAGCGAAGTCGATGACGGCTGGGGTGCGGAGGGTCCCCGCGCGAGGGGGATTCGTGCGGGGACCGCGGCGTGGGTGCTCAGCCCATGTAGGCGGCGACGGGCGGCCAGGCGATCACCAGGAGGGAGTAGGCGCCGTTGTAGGCGGCGTGGGCGCAGATGACGGCCCATAGCCGCCCGGTGCGCCGATACAGCCACAGCACCAGCAGCGCCTCGGGGATCAGCAGCAGCACCACGGGCCCGTAGTAGGCGTGGTAGGCCACCTTGGCGATCGCCCCGACCGTGTAGATTTCGGCGGCCGGTCGGTAGGCCGCACTGAGCAGGATCACCAGCACCGCCACGACGACGGGTTCCTCGATCAGGGCGGTGGTGAACTGGGTCGGTCCCAGCAGCCCGACGATCCACATGGCATCGCTGCGGTTCTCGATGGCGAACCCGCCGGCCAGGCCTGCGGGCACCAGTTGGCCGATGACGGAGGAGGCCACCATCCAGGCCGCCATCCCGGCCAGTGCCCAAAGGAACACGGTCCGGGCCTGGCGGCGCGCTCGCTGCTTGCTCTCGGCGGTGGGGGCCGAGGGCGGTGCGGGGGCGAACAGATCGTGCACGCGGATGCGGCGCCGCCAGGCCACCAGCAGCACCACCGCGGTGACCACCAGGAGGAGGACGGCGTGCTGGATCCAGCCGGGCAGGGCCTGTGACCAGAAGTTCTGGGCTGTGGGCGGGTGGGTGACCGGTGCGGTGCCGCCGGAGAGGTAGGCCGCCACGATGCCGGTCAGCGAGTAGCCGAACGTCACGGTGTAGGCGAGGACCAAGGCGGTGTAGGCGAGCCAGGCCGGCATCGGCTTGGGCGCGGGCAGGGCCGAGGCGGGTGTGGGTTGGGGCAGCAGGCGCCGCCACCCGCGCACCGGCGGGTCGGAGGTTGCTGTGGGGGCGGTGGCGGTGGTTGAGGGGGGTGTCGTCACGATCGGTCTCTGTCTCGGCAATGGTGGAAGAAGGGCTCGGAGTCGCTGGGGAGTGGGGTGCTGGTTCTCCCGCGGGCGGGGCGCGGATCGGTGGGATGGTGCTCACCACCAGCCGGCCAGGTGCGCCAGCGCGAGGATGACGCCCAGCACGACGGCGGTGGCGGGAAACAGCACGTGATAGGCAGCCTTGTCTGCGCCGTCACGGCGGGCCCGGCCGGCGAATGCGCCGATGAGGACCACCTCGCCCGCCACAACGACGACCACGGTGGTGGGAAGGCTCATGAGCACCTTTCTCGCGCGTGGCGGCGACCAGAGGAGCTGCCGACGAAGAGTGCCAGGGTGGCGCGCAGATCGGGGCGGGTGACGCCACGGCGGCCCGTCTGAGGAAGGCTCGTCATGGGGCGTGCTTTCCTGAGGTCGCGCTCCGGGTGTCAGGGGGCGCAGGCAGGCGGCCGACGCCGCCGAACAACCACACCCGGTCAGGCGCCACGGGGGCGACGGGTGGGCGCCAGTTCATGATGAGCGCCAGTCCGGGCGGCACCAGCGCCATGCGGGCGAAGATCCGGGTGATCTCCTCGCGGCTGCGCAGCACCATGGGGGCGGTGGCCTGTTCGGCGTAGGTGCGGGTGATTTCCTCGGCGACCTCGGGGGTGGTGGCGTCCTGGGACAGGTGGCTCAGCGCCAGGTGCGAGCCTGGGGGCATGTGGGCTCGGTAGGCGGCCACGATCTCGGCGGGGTCCTCGGGGATGAAGTGGAACACCGCCACGGCCAGCAGCGCCCACGGCTGGGTGGGATCGATCAGGTGTCGGGTTTCGGGGGCGTCCATGACGGTTGTGGTGTCGCGCAGGTCGGCGGTGATCACGGCGGTGTTGGGGTTGTCGGCCAGGCGGGCGTGGCCGTGGGTGGCCACGATCGGGTCGTTGTCGACATAGACCACGCGGGTTTCCGGGGCGATGGTCTGGGCGACCTGGTGGACGTTGTCTTGCTCGGGCAGCCCGGAGCCTAGGTCGATGATCTGGCGGATACCGGCGTTGGCGACCAGGTAGGTCACTGCCCGGCGCAGGAACGCGCGGTTGGCGTGGACGACCAGTTCGGCGTTGGGTTCGCGCGCTTTGATCCGTGCGGCGGCTGCGCGGTCGGCGGCGTAGTTGTCCTTGCCGCCGAGCAGCGCGTCGTAGACGCGGGCCGGGGTGGCTTTGTCGGTAGTGAAGGCGGGGCTCGGCGGGACGCCTTCGTCATCGGATGTCATTGGCGTGTTCCAAGGGGTGGGAGTTGGCCGGGGGCCGGCGTTGATGTGCATCAAGGGATCCGTCTCGTTCAGGGAGGGTGGTCCCGGTGGGGCGCGCCTCAGCACGCGCTCCACCGGTGACCAGGCCCGGCTCGACGCGCTGTCTCCCCTGGGGCCGGCGCCGATACGGATCGGCGGGTGTATCGGCGCGGCTGGCGCGGAGCGCATGGCCCGGTCGTCTCAGCGGTGGCCGTGGTCAGGCGGCGACCATGGAGGCGCCGCGGCCGACATGGCGGGCCAGGATCACCCGCAGGGAGGCGGGGTGGTGCATGAGCAGGCTGGGAGCCGGGCCGGGGCGCTCGCCCCACAGGTGCAGGTCGGGCAACCGTTCGAAGACGGCGGGGAGGGCGATCCCCAGCTCCATCCGGGCCAGCGGTGCGCCCAGGCAGTGGTGCGGTCCGTGACCGAAGGCCAGGTGCGCCCCTGCCTCGCGGGTGATGTCGAACGTGTCCGCGTGTTCCCACACGGCCGGGTCGCGGTTGGCGGCCAGGTAGGCCAGTAGCAGAGGCTCACCTTTGTCCAGCACGACGTCACCGATCCGGACCCCGTCGCGGGCGGTGAACATCATCGGCAGGGTGGCCGCCGAGGGTTGCCAGCGCAGGATCTCCTCGATGGCCTGGGACCACGCGACCTGCCCGGTGCGGATCAGTTCGAGCTGGTCGGGGTGCTCCAGCAGCGCCTGCACCCCGCTGGTCAGCACCCCCATGGTCGTCTCATAGCCGGCGACGTAGAACAGCAGGATGTTGTCGCGCAGCTCCTTGGGGCTGAGCCGGGCCTCATCCTCGTCGCGCACCGCGATCAGCGCACTGATCAGACCCTCGTCGGGACGGGCGCGTTTGCGCTCGATCGTGTCGTCGATGAAGGCCCAGAACTCCTCCATCACCCCCGGGTGCAGCCCTGACAGGGCGCGGGTGGTCAGGTCCTGGATCGTGGCCGAGTCCTCTTCCGGGATGCTCAGCAGGTCCGAGATCACCCGGATGGGCAGCGGTACCGCGAACTCGGACTTGAGGTCCACGGTGCGCTCGCGCCCGGCGGCCTCCACCCCGTCCAGCAGTTGGTCCACCACCGCCTCCACTTGCGGGCGCAGGTGTTGGATCCGCCGGTGGGTGAAGGTCTTCTGCACCAGGCGGCGCACCCGGGCGTGGTCGGGGTCGTTGGACTGCAGCATGGAGTCCATGCCATCCAGCATCGCGACCATGGGGTTGGCCCGGTTGAGTTCCCCCTCGGCTAGGGCGCGCCAGTTGGTCATGTTGCGCACGAAGGCCTCGGGCTCGTTGCGCAGTGCCTCTTTCAGCGCGTCGTAGTGGGTGATGGCCCACACCCTTATCCCTCCGGGAAGATCCACTTGAGCAAGCGGGCCATGGGCGAGGAGGTGCGGTGCGAGGTCGGCGTGGCTGGTGCCGGGGTCGAGGACGAGGGGCGGGCGGGGCTCTGCCATGTCTGTCCCTTGGTGATCGTGGTGGGTTGGAACTGGACCGGGAGGCGTTCAAGGCCGTTGATGGTCAACGACATCCGCCGCACCAGCGCCGTGGAGTCGACGGCCAGCGCCATGTCCGGCAGCTGGGCCAGCAGCCGGTCGATGGCGTGTTCGGCGATGGTGGTGGCGATATCGCGGCTGCTGTGCGGGCACTGGTGGGCGCCCACTCCCCAGGCCAGGTGTGCACGGGTGCCGGCGCCCAGGGCGTGGGTGTCGCAGGCGATGTAGGCCGGCGCCCCCTGCGGATGGGTGATCCCGCTTTTGTCGATGAGGTCTTGGTTGGCCGACTCCAGGCCGAAGACGACCATGTCGCCTTGGTGGACGGTGTAGTCGCCGATGCGGTGGTCGACGCGGGGCCAGCGCCCGATGAGGGTGCGCATCGGGGTATCGCGCACGAGCGTCAGATCCAGCGCATCGGCGGTGCGGGTACGTGCCCCCAATACCTCGCCCCGCAGCGTCCGGTCGGTCAGCAGCGCCCGCAGGGTGTTGCCGATCAGGTGCGCGCCGGGATCGTGGGTGACCGAGACGACCAGGGATGCCTGGTCGGCGACTTCTTCGTCGGTGTGTCCTGCGTCGATCAGGCCGGCGATCACCCCGTCGCCCGGCACGTCCCGCTGGTGCTTGGCTGACTCCGCCAGCACGGCATAGAGGTCGTACCAACCGGCCAGGGCGTCGCCGCCTCCGCCGCCGTCCCACAGTTGGCGCATGGCCGTACACGCCCGGGCACCGGTCTCGTCGTCGAGGCCGAGCAAACGGGTCAGGGCCATCGCCGACAGCTGTGCGGCGTAGTCCTCGATGAGATCGGCCCACCCGCGGGCAGCGAAGCGCGCGACGAGTAGGTCGGCCGCTTCGTCCACCTCGGCGATCAGTCGGCGTTGGTCGACCGCGCCCAACGCGTTCTCCAGCGCCTGGCGGTAGTGGCGGTGGCGGGCTCCGTCGTGGTGGCGGGCGTTGTCGCGGGGGCGGTAGATGGCCTTCAGCCCCGAGGTTTCGGGCACGGTGCCGTCGGTGCCTTCGCGCCACCACCGTGGGTCGACCGAGTAGACCTCCAGCGGATCGCGGAACACCTGCTTGTTGGTCTCCCAGCTGAGTAGCAGCCAGGCCCGGGTGTAGGGGTCGAGCATGACCGGGGCGATACCGGAGGGGTAGCGGGCGCGCAGGCTGGGCCAGAGCTCGGCGGGTGGGCCGGTGTGGGCGTAGAGCGGGAAGGGTTCGATCGTCATCAGGGGCACCAGTTGGTCAGGGGGAGGGCCGGACGGGTGTCGAGGGCTCGGGTCAGGTTTCGCCGGCGGCGCGGCGGAGCAGGTCCTCGAAGCCGGCCACGGTGTCGGTGAGGCTCCCGGCGGGATCCGCCTCGGGCCCCTCAGCCATGGACACGGCGGCGATTTGCGCGTCTTGGGAGGCCAGACGCCAGCTCAGCTCCTGCGCGCTCGGGGCGGTCACGGTCTCCAACAGCCCCAGGTCGGCATGGTGCGGGGGAAGAGTTCGCCGGGCCGTGAACGTTGCGCCTAGGGAGCCGATCTCGTAGCTGAGGCGCCAGCGCGGGTGAGCGTCCTCCAGGTCGGCGATCACCGCGGCGACCTCGGCATCGTGGTCCAGGGCGAGGGAGCCGCCGCGGCTGAGGCTGATCAAGCGTTGGATGAGGCTCTCCTGGATGTCCAGGCGCCGACGCATCTCCTGCTCGTCAGAGGCTGCCGCGGCGAAGGCCTCGGTGCCGTCGTCGGTGGGCACCGGGCGGCGGGCGAGGAAGATCCCACCCGGGGCGGCCGCGGTGGCGTGGTGGGTGACGGTCCACTGCGGGTAATCACGACGCAGACGCGCCACGACGCCGGCGATGTCGATGTCGTTCACTGGGCACCCGCCAGCCCTGCGCCGCTACCGATCGCGACCGGCAGCACCATGGGCTCCTGGTCCGCGGCGGCGGCCGTTGGGGTCCGCGTCGAGGAGGCGGAACCGGGGACGGTTCGTGCGGGGTAGACCATTGCGTGCTCCTTGCGTCGAGGGGGTCATGCGGCGGCGGGCTCCAGATGCACCGGCAGCGCGGCGGGGGAGTTGATGAACACCGACCCCAGCCGCGGCGGGGCGGGCTCGACCCGGCGGGCCCGAGGGAACCGGGCGAACAGAGTGGACAGGCCGATCTCCAGCTCAGCGCGCGCCAGCGCGGCCCCCAGGCACACGTGGGGCCCGTGGCCCAGGCCGAGGTGGCGAGGCCGCATCGCTCCCAGATCCAGGGCCTCGGCCTCGCCGTAACGGGCGGGGTCGCGGTTGGCGGCCAGGTAGCACAGCAGCACCGCCTCACCCGCGGCGATGGTGTGGCCGGCGACGGTGACGTCCTCGGACGCGAAGAGGAACGGCAGCGTGGCGACGCTGGTCGCGGCGCGCAGGATCTCCTCCACGGCCGCCAGCCAGGCCGCCTCGCCCGCACACGACCGCGCGAGTTGATCAGGGGAACCCAGCAGGGTTTCGATGCCGTTGGCCAGCGCGGAGGCGGTGGTCTCATAGCCGGCGGTGAGCAGCAGCCACAGGGTGTCGCGCAGCTCGCGGGTGTCAGCCCCTCGCCGCCCTCACGGGCCCCGACGAGCGCCGAGACCACGTCGGAACCGGGCGCGTCCTGTTTGGCGGCGATCACCTCGTCGAGGTAGGCGTCGACCTCGGCCCGCATCGCCCGCACCTCGTCCGGGGGCGCGGTGGAGAAGGCGGTGTCGACCATCGCGCGGATGCGGCCGTGGTCGGTGTCGCCGATGCCGAACAGGTCCCCGAAGACCTGCTGGGACAGCGGGTAGGCGAAGGCGGCCTTCACATCCACCGGCCCTGCGGCGAGGGCGAGCTCCTCCACCAGCTTCTCGGCCCGCCCCCAGATCGCGGGACGCAAAGCCGCGATCCGGCCGGGCGTGAAGGCTTGGGAGATCAGTCCGCGCAGGCGCCGGTGGTCGGCGCCGTCGGCGGTGAGCATGTTGTCCAGCCCCACCATGGCCGCCACCGGGTGATCCGCGGGCACCGCGCCTTGGGCTAAGGCCGACCAGGCGCGCCAGTTGCGGCGGAAACGCCCATCCACCAGGGCGGCACGCAGCTGCGCGTCGTGGGTCAGCGCCCAAACCTGAAGATCCGCCACCACCACGCGCGCCAGCGGGCCGGCCGCGTGGAGCTCGCGTGCCTGGGCGTGGGCCTGTCCGGGGACCAGGACGATGGGCTCGGGGCGTGCGGGCACGGGGCACCTCCAGCAGAGGAGAACAACGGGGAGGAGTCGGCATCGCGTTGGGTGGGCGTGCACGCGGCGGGCAGCGCGTGCAGGCCGTGGGCAAACGGCGAGCGGCGCCGCACCAGATCCTCAGCAGCCACGGCCAGGCGCAGGTCGGGCATGTGGTGCAGCAGGGCGGCCACGGCGTCGATGCCGATCTGGCGCGCCAGGTTGTGAGCCGGGCACTGGTGGGCCCCGGCGCCGAACGCCAGGTGCGCGCGCGAGCCCGACAGCGCGGCGGTGTCGATGCCCGGGGCGACCTGCGGGTCGGCGTGGGCGGGGCCGTAGCCGATGATCAGGCAGTCGCCCTCGCGCACCCGGGCGCCGGCCACCTCCATGTCGCGGGCCGCGTAGCGGCCCGGCAGCAGCGTGATCGGCGGCGAGCGCCACAGCACCGTGTCGATCGCCTCGTCGATGCGGGTGCGCGCCCCGGCCACGTCCGCACGTATCTCGCGATCGGTCAGCAGCACGTGGACGGTATGGGCGATGAGGTTCATCAGCGGGTCGTGGGCGGCGGAGATGACGAGGATGAGCTGGTGGGCCACCTCCTCCTCATCCAACCCGTGGGGGTGGGCGATCATGCGCGAGACGACGTCGGCGCCGGGCTGGGCTCGCCGCGCGGCGGTGACGGCCTGGGCGTAGCCGAACAGGTCCATGCGCGCCTGCTCTGCGTCGGCGCCGCCGTCCCACACGCGGCGCATGAGTTCGGTCAGTTCCCGCCCGTGGGCGTCGTCCAAGCCGAAGTAGCGGTTGAGCAAGAGCAGCGGCAGGCGGAAGGCGTAGTCGGCGACCACGTCGATGCGCCCGGCTGCACCCGGTGCGGCGAGCAGGTCCGCGGCGATGTCGGCGATGGCCAGCCGGGTGCCGTCCCGGGTGATCCGGGTCAGCGCGTCGACGATGACGCTGCGGTAGCGGGAGTGGTCCGGCTCGTCGGAGGCCAAGGCGTTGCGGAAGTACCAGAAGGGCCCCGGCACGGTCTCGGGGGTGGCGCGGCCCTCGCGCGCCTCGCGCCAGCGGCGGGGATCACGCGGAAAGCGCACCCGGTCGCGCAAGACGTCGAGGCTGACGTCATAGGACAGGGTCACCCACGCGCCCACGCCCGGGGCGACCTGCACGGGAGCGAGGGCCCCGTACCTCTGGCGGAGCTTCTCGAGGACCGCGGGCAGGTCCTCGTCGAGCGCGTCGGCGTAGATGGGAGTGCCTGCGGTGTGCAGGTCGGACACCGGCACTGAACGCTCGGACGGCTCGGCGCGGGGAATGCGGTCCTCCATTACCGCCACCCCGTTCCTGGCCAGCCGAGGGCGGCGCCGTCCTGGCCAGGGAGGAGGAAAAGGGGAACAGTACTGCGATGAATGAAAAGCGCTTGGCAGCGCGAGCGCCGCCGGCGTTCCGAGGGCTGAACTTGCGCGACCTCCGTCCGTCGTGGGGCCGCCGTCCTGTGGTGTCATAGACGCCAAGCGTCGATCCAACGCACCGAATTCGGCAGGGCAGACAAAAGGGCATCCAAGGGCAATTTGCCGGAAGCGACCACGCGGCTATGAGGGAACGCAATGACCGCTGATCAACCGAACTCCCGACTTCGTGCGGCGCGGGAAGCATGCCCGTCGCCTTCGGCGCCGGGAGAGGCAATGACTCGTTCGGAGCTGGCTGAGGCGGCCAACGAGTACCTGTGGCGCACCACCGGCAAGCGCTATGCGCTGGACGCACACACCATCGCTCGTTACGAGCGCGGTAAGGTGCATTGGCCCAGCGCCGTCTACCGCGCAGGTCTCAAAGCCGTCCTTGCTGTGGACCGCGATGCGGATCTGGGTTTTCATCCCGCCCGAAGAGGCAGCAGCACCGCGTCGCCTCCCCAGCCTGGAGCGAACGAGAGCGGGAGATTCGGATCGCCGGCCGCTGGCAGGCGGTCGCTGGTCACCGGGCACGGGGCCTCTGAAGAATCGGGAGATGAACCTACGCCGGACCGCCCGGGTTCCTCTGGAGCCGCCCCCTTGCATTCAACCTCGGTCGGCATCGGGGGGCATCTCGACCTCGGACAGTCCCCGGCTGCATTCCTGGCGGACACAGCAGTGGAAACACCGGTTCCCGCCCGGGTGGGTTGGACGGATGTCGAGTATGTGCGTGGCGCCACCCGAGCCATCGCCATGTCGGAGAACGTCTTCGGCGGGGCCTGTGCTGCGAGGCCGCGTCCTCCCAGCTGCGCTGGGTGGGCGCCCTGTTGGAGGCGCGCGCCGCTAATGACGTCCGCACGGCGATGTATGAGGCGGTGGGAAACCTGAGCAGTGTAGTGGCCTACTCCGCCTTCGACATCGCCAACTTCGCCGCGGCGGACCGGTATTTCCGCTTCGCGCTGTGGTGCGCCGAGCAAGCCGGTTCCTGGGCACTGCGCGCCAACACCCTTGCTGAGATGGCACGCAAGGCGGCTTATCTCGGCGAGCTCGATGACGCCCTCACACTCATCGAGCTGGCCCAGGTCCGCGATGACCGCCTCTCCGCAACCGCCCGGGCAATGCTATGGACCCTACGAGCACGCGTGCTCGCGCTGACCGCTGCCGCCCGCGACATCCGCGCCGACATCGACCGGGCGGATGCCTGCTTCGCCGATCGCGCACCGGAGCACGATCCCCCCTGGCTGTGCTATTACGACGAAGCCGAGCACCAGGGAAGCACCGGCAAAGCCCTGATCCCCCTCGCACTGCAGACCCGCCGCCCCGAACTGGCCGCACACCGCATTCGTAGTGCCATCTCCCTGCACGAATCCCATTACCCCCGCTCGCGCGTGTTCTCCCGCGTGCGCCTTGCTTCGCTGTTGATGGAGGTGGGCGACCCGCACGAGGCGGTACCGATTGGACGGCAAGCCGTGGCCGACGCCGAAGCGCTGCGGTCCACACGGATCACCAACGAGCTGCACGGCCTGCAACGGGCCGCCCGACCGCATACGCGCGACGGCGACGTCGCCGACCTGGTCCGCGACGTCGCTGCCGTGGCGACCGAGAACACCTGAGACGATCTGCGCGTGAGCTTCCACGCCCTCGATGCCAGTGCCGTCCTTACCGCTGCGGCACGCGCTGCGGGTATCAACGCCGACGGCGCTGAACTGATCCGCGACGGCGCCAACGTCCTGTACCGGCTGCCCGATCGCGTCGTCGCCCGCGTCGGGCGGCCCGGGATCTGCGTTGTCGCCGAGCGCGAAGTGGACGTTTCCCGTTGGCTGGAAGGCTGCGCGGTGCCGGTCGTTCACGCTCTTGCCGGCGTTCCCCAGCCGGTTGTCATCGGTGGTCGCCCGGTCACCTGGTGGCGTTTGCTGCCACCGCACCGGCCCGCCACACCGGGCGAGCTCGGTGCTGTATTAGGCACCATTCACAGCCTGCCGATACCCGAAGAGCTGCGGCTGCCTCGGTTCGATCCGTTCGCCGGCATCGATCCCGACCACATCAGTACCGCCCAGGCGTTGGATCCCCAAGATCGAGCATGGCTGACTCGGCGCCTTGCCGATCTTCGTGAGCAGTACCAGGGGCTTGGCGCTGTGGGAAGCTGCAGTGTGATTCACGGTGATGCTTGGCAAGGCAACGTGGCCGTGCCCGACAACGGGACGCCCATCGTGATGGACCTTGAGAAGGTCGCCCTCGGCCCGCGGGACGCCGATCTGGTCTCCCTGGCCGTGGACTATACCGACTTCGCCCGGATCGCCGACGAGGACTACAACGCCTTCGTCACCGCCTACGGCGGCTATGACGTGACCACCGCGCCGGGGTTCCGGACCCTCGCGGAGATCCAAGAATTGCGCTGGGTCTGCTTCACCCTCAGCAAGGCCGAATCCCGTCCCGGCGCCGCGGAGGAGGCCCGGCACCGCATCCGCTGCCTGCGCGGCCACGTCCCCCGTCCATGGACCTGGAACGCCTTTTGAAGCGGACGGAAGTGGCAGCAGCCATCTGCTGCCTTCGGCGTGGGAAGCCACCGAGCATGGTCGAAGATCGGGCCTGAGGTCAGGGCGTCTCGTTACCCTGAAAGCCGACGGGCACGAGGAGCTGATTGTGGAACTCAATCACCGGCTTCGGAGGGCGCGTGAGGGGTGTCCTTCACCTTCGGCGCCAGGGGAAGCGATGAGCCGAAGCGAACTGGCCGAGGCAGTCAACGACTACCTGTGGAATGCCACCGGCAAGCGCTATGCATTGGACGCCCACGCCATCGCCCGTTACGAGCGCGGCAAAGTCCGCTGGCCCAGCGCCGCCTACCGCTCCGGGCTCAAAGCCGTGCTCGGGGCCGACAGCGACGGAGACCTCGGGTTTCATCCGGTACCCCGTGGTCGGACGGTGAGTCCAGGATCGAGCGGTGCGCCGGCCTCGACAGGTGGCCAGGAGCGAGACCGTCACCGGTCGTCGGCGGAGATCGGTGAGTCCTCGGACGCCTCGGCTGAGGCGGCGCGAACGTTGTGGGCAGCAGATCTCGAGTTCGAAACCGAGGGATCAGGAGAAGGTCCGCCGGAGCCCGACGTGAGCACGGTGGCTCTACGGTGGCTGACAACGTCGAATACGGAGCCGCCCCAGAGGCACGAAGGAACAGCACGGGTCGGTGAGGATGACGTCGCGGCCGTCAATCGTGCGTGTGATCTGTTCGAAGCGCTCGATCACGAGTTCGGAGGCGGACACGCCCGCGTCGCCGCCGTACAGTACCTACACAGCGAGGTAGCACCGCTCCTGAAGGGGAGCTACACCGCCGCAGTGGGCGGAGCGCTCTTTTCTGCGGCGGCGCGCTTCACCTACAAGACGGGGGCCATGGCCTACGACGCCGGGCACTACACGCTGGCACGCCGCTACTTCGTGCAGGCGCTGAACTTCGCCCGATGGGCCGGAGATCCGGCTCTCGCGGGAAAGACGCTGGTTCTATTGAGCCACCAAGCGAACTTCCGAGGGCAGTTCCGCCATGCGTTGGACCTGGCACGCAGCGCGCAGGTGGGGGCCAATGGCGGGGTGACCCCGGGGGGCGAGGCGATGTTCGCGGCCATGGAGGCCCGTGCGCTGGCGTCGCTGGGGGAGGAGCGGGCATGTACCCAGGCCTTGGGCAGGATGGAGCACTTGTTTGCCTCCAGTGACGCCGCTGAGGAACCCGAGTGGTTGGGATATTTCGACGAGGCCGAGGTCAACGACGAGTTCGCGCATTGCTTCCACGACCTGGGACATGCGCAAGCGGCGCGTCGCCACGCCCGAGCCAGCCGGAGCGGCGCACGGAGGGAATATCGACGTAGCCGCACCTTCGCGGGCCTGATCCTCGCCGGCTCCTACGCGATGGGTGGAGCCGGCGATGTCGACGCTGCCTGCGCTATCGCCGGCGAAGTCGTGGCTGATGCAGCTCCGATGCGGTCGGCACGGGTCAAGAGCTATGTCCGCCGGTTCGACGACAGTCTGCAGCCCTATGCCGACGCATCCGCAGTGCGCATGTTCCGCAAGCGGACCCGCGACTCTCCGGCGGGGGCTCAGTAGGTCACACGCCGGGCGTCCAGTCGAAGCGGTGGGGGCGCGAACGCAGGGTGGCGATGCGGTGTTCGGCCTCGGGAACGAGCCGCGGTTCGCGGCCGGTGCGGGAGCTGAGCCAGGCGGTCATGCGGAGCCTCCGGATGTCGGCGAGGGTGTCATAGCCCTCCCAGTCGCGCACGTCATAGCCGTAGGCACAGGCAAAGGCGGTGTACTCGCTGTCGGTGTACCAACCCAGCTCGTTGTACACCGCAGCGACGACCAGATCCCATTCACGCGGGCCTGTGGACACCCGCTCGAGGTCCATGGCGACGACTTCGCCACCGGGGGTGGACGCGAAGTTCTTGCGGTGGGCATCGCCGTGGACCGGACCGAGGGGCAACGCCGGTTCCACGCTTCGGAAGGCCTGGCGCAGCTGTTCGAGGCGAGAGTGCAGGTATGCGCGTGACTCGGCGCTGATGCCGGTGGCCGCCTCGAGGTAGTGCTCGGCTCCGCGCAGCGGCTCCAGAATCGGAAGATGCACCTCATCCGGGCTGTGAACGGAGTGCAGGCGGCGCAGCGCACGACCCAGTTCGGCGCTGTCGGCCATGCGCGGGTCGGGGACCTCGTGCCATACCGAAACCAGTCGGCCCGCAACGCCCATGGGCACAGGTCGTGCCGGACGTACGGCGGGGACACCGGAGTCGTTCAGCCACGCCGCCACATCCAGCTCCTGGCGCATGCGCTCGGCGTTGGCCTTGGCGGTAATGCGCAGTACGAGCGCTTCGTTCGGCAGCAGTACCGAAGCGTTCGCCCCGACCGGCCCGAGTACGCGGCGCTCGGCGGCGACGAGTCCCAGTTCCGCGCCTGCCTGTGAAGCGACATCCAGTGCCGCCTCTTGCGTCAGTGGCCCCTCGGCGCCATCGGCCATCTCTCGGCTCCTTCCCGCACCACCGCCGTCGAAGGCAGCGGCTATAACCCTAGGGAGTCGGGTGTAGGACCGGCGACGAGCCGCTCCAGATTGCCCTGCGATGCCCCGCAGCGTGCCCTGCTGCACCCCGAAAACCCATGGGAGGGTCACCGTGTGACTACGCACCGAACTAATTCACCTGGTTTCGAGGACGCGACGGCTGAATCGAACCGGGCTCCTGAGGCGCTGCGAAGCAGCATGGTGGAGGGCATCGCCGCCCGGCATGAACAGCTTGGGCGCGCAATGCCGACCGCGGTGGAGGCTGCGCTGCGAACTTCCTCGACGCCCTCTACACCGACCTGCTGGAGGAGGCGGAGCCGGGCGGGGCGGTCTTCACCGGATCCCGGGGCGGGCAACTGCGCCGCGGCAACTTCCGCACCCGGTTCTGGCGCCCGGCTTGGGACGGGAATCCGGAGAGTGAGGAAGCGTGGCTGCGGGCACCGCTCCTGCCGGGCTTCACCTTCAACGAAGGCCGCCACACCCACCGCACATGGTTGGCCGAGGACGGGGTGCCCGAAGTCGTACGGGCCGCCCGCCTCGGGCATCGCATGCGGGGGATGGGCGACGTGTATGAGCACGTGACGCCGGCGATGAAGGAGCAGGTGCGCACGGTGCTGGAGGAGCGCTGGCAGCGGAGCGTGCAGGCGGTGAAACCGGCCGAGTGCGAGTGGATCGTGGAGACGGCTCCACGGCTGGGTGAGTACTACCGTGCACCCGATGAGAAACGGGCTTCGTGACGGAGCCGGAGCAAGATCGTCTCCAGATCGGCTCCATCGCCGAAGCCCGCGATAACTGAAAAAGACCGATGAACGGCCTCTGACCTCCAGTGATGCTGGTGGGCGATACAGGATTCGAACCTGTGACCTCTACCGTGTCAAGGTAGCGCTCTAACCAACTGAGCTAACCGCCCCAGGGTGGTACCAGAGGTGGAGACGGGATTTGAACCCGTGTAGACGGCTTTGCAGGCCGTTGCCTCGCCTCTCGGCCACTCCACCGGACTCATGCAGGGGTGAAGGCAACCCCCAGGGTGTCTCCGAGCGGACGACGGGATTCGAACCCGCGACCCTCACCTTGGCAAGGTGATGCTCTACCACTGAGCCACGTCCGCGTACGATCCGGCGCCGGTCCCCGGTGGGGGCGGCCTGCGCCGTCGTGCAGTTAGAACTTTAGCGGAAAGTCGGCACACGGCAAACCAGCGGCCGGGTTGACAGCCGGCCGTCCGGGGACTGCAGATATACAGGGGGCGTGTCAGGGGTGATATGTCGGCACTAGCCGGAGGAGTGCGATGGTCCGCTGCGGGAACGCTGTGATGCCGTGGGCACAGGCGCGCGAGGAGGCGCGCCGGCTCGGGGCGCGGAGCGGGTGCTCCGGCGGGCGGGCCGTCGCGCTCGGTGACGCCTTGGGCGCGGTCCTCGCCCATGAACTGACGGCGCTTGTGGGCGTTCCGCCTTATGACGCCGCCGCCATGGACGGCTACGCGGTGGCCGGGCCCGGGCCCGAGTGGTCCGTGGCGGGCCGGATATTGGCGGGTGCCGCCGACGCGGTCGGGCGGCTGAGCCCCGGGCAGGCCGTGGAGATCGCCACCGGAGCCCAGGTCCCCGAGGGCGCGGACGCGGTGCTGCCATACGAGCACGCGACCACCTGCGCCGGTGACGGAAGCGGCGCCGGAAGCCGGGTGCGGGGCGAGATCGCCGCCGGCAAGCACGTGCGCCGCGCTGGCGAGGACACCCTCGTCGGCGACACCGTGGTTCCGAGCGGGACCACGGTCACTCCCGCGCTGATCGGTCTGGCCGCCTCGCTGGGCCACGACACCTTGCTCGTGTGTCGCCCTCGGGTGACCGTGCTGGTCACCGGAGACGAGATCGCCGCGTCGGGGCGTCCGGGGCGCGGGCAGGTGCGCGACGCCATCGGTCCGATGCTGCCCGGTATCGTCTCCTCGGTCGGCGCCGAACCGGCGGGTGAGCCGAGATTCCTACCGGATGCGCTGGAATCGATGGCGGCCGCGCTCCGGGCGGCCCGAGGCGAGGGCACGGACGTCGTCGTGGTCTGCGGCGCCTCGTCCAAGGGCCCGGCGGACCACCTCAGGGCAGCGCTGGCCGAGGTCGGCGCGACGATCGTGGTCGACGGCGTCGCCTGCCGCCCCGGACACCCGCAGCTGCTCGCCTCCCTCGGCGGGACCGGCGCTCCCGGCGACCTCGGCGAGGCAGGGACGGTCGTGGTCGGCCTTCCGGGAAACCCCAACGCAGCCCTCGCCGCCGCCACGACCCTGCTGCTGCCCGCGCTGCGCGCCATGGCAGGCGCCCCCGACACCGACGGCGTGCTGCCGCCCTCGATGCGGGTCAAGGGCGCGGTCGAACCGCATGCCCACGACACCCGGCTCGTGGCCGTACGCGTCTCCGGCGGCCAGGCCGAGCCCGTGGGCTACGACCGTCCCGGCAGCCTGCGCGGCGCCGCGCTCGCCGACGCCTACGCCGTCATCCCGCCCGGCTGGAGCGGGCCCTACGCCGGCCTGCTCTGGTTGCCGCGCTGAGGGGCGGTCGGCCGAGGAAGGTGCGGCCGGCGCGCCTGTCGACCGGCCGGTGTGGCCGCCCGCGGGCCGACGGGTTCGCCGACCGTCCGGCCCCGCGGGTCCACGGCGGACCGAACGCCCCGCGGTTCGTCGGCTCAGGAATGTCCGGCCGTTCGAGGAGGTCCGGCCGCGCCGCGGAAGCCGCCAGCGGCTCTGTGGCTGGCAGGGGCAACGGGAACCGCCTACGGCTCGGTGACCGGGGGCGGGCCGGACGGCACCGTGCCGCGACCGCCTCCGAGTTCCCGGCGGCCGGAGCACGGGGGGTCTCGGCGGGGCTTCGGGTACCCGCTCCTGGCCTAGACTCGGGTCCGCAGAACCCGTTACTCGCAAGGGCTTGTAGTCGACGAAAGCCGCGGACCCATGACCTCGTCCCATCTCGACAAAGGTGTGCTGGCCAACCCGGTGCAGCGCCCCGCCCCGCTGCGCGACAGCGTCTACGAGACGCTGTTGGAGCTGATCACGCGGCGGCGGCTGCCACCCGGACGCCACCTCGTCGAGAACGAGCTCGCCGAGCAGCTGGGGGTCTCCCGCCAGCCGGTCCGTGAGGCGCTGCAGCGGCTCAGCAACGAGGGCTGGGTCGATCTGCGTCCGGGCTACGGCGCGTTCGTGCACCAGCCCAGTGAGAGCGAGGCCGACCAGCTGCTGGCCGTGCGCTCGTTGCTGGAGACCGAGGCCGCCCGGCTCGCCGCCGGCTCCGCGACTTCCGAGGGCACCCAGCGGCTGTGGGAGTTGTGGCGCGAGGGCGTCCAAGGCCTGGAGCGCGGCGACACCGACGCGATGGTCGACAGCAACGCCGCGCTGCACCACCGCATCGTGGAGCTCGCGGGCAACGGGGTCCTTGAAGGACTGGCCGCCCAGGTGGAGCGGCGGGTGCGCTGGTACCACGGGCTCGTGGTGCAGCGGCGCGGCCGCGAGTCCTGGGAGGAGCACGAGGCCATCATCGCGGCGATCGAGGCCGGCGACCAGGAGCGCGCCGCCGCCCTGATGCGCGAGCACACCGAGACCACCCGCGTCGCCTACCACCACCAGGTCGCCGAGGGCGCTGACGAGGACGCGGTCGGTGAGGAAGCGGTCGGCGAGGGCGAGGCGACCGGCACCGCGGGCCGGGCCGCGGGGATGTGAGCCCTCGGGCCATGGGCTGCGTCCCGATGCGCCGCTGACCGAGCCGGGCCGGGCCGGGGCGGCCGTGGCGGCCGGGTGGCCGGGCCCGTTGGAGGCGGCGTAGCGCCGCCGTGCTGCGGTTTGCCCACGTCGCAGGCGTGTGCTGCCATGCGCTCGCCGCAGGGCCGCAGGCGTGCTTGTGCGCGGCCCGGGCCGGAATCGGGCGCCGGCGGGCTCCAGGCCGACCGCCGAGCCGGTGGCCGCACCGCCGGAGTCGGGTGATTTCTCCCCATCCCTGGCGCGGATGTGGTCCCAGGCACCACAATGTATGTTCGACCTCTCCCGCTGGAGGGGTAGCGATGGCGCGTATGGCGCCGGGGTCGGTCGACGCCCGGTGCCCTCGCCGCCGCCGGGGCCGGACAACCCCTGGGTCCGGTCCCGGTCGACATCGCATGCGAATGGGGAACGGGGATGCTGATTCGGCAGTTCGAGTACCTCGTCGCCCTGGCGCGCGAGCGGCATTTCGCGCGGGCCGCCTTCGCCTGCCACGTCTCCCAGCCGGCGCTCTCCGCCGGCATCCGCAAGCTGGAGTCCGAGCTGGGCGTCCCGATCGTGCGGCGCGGCCACCGCTTCGAGGGCTTCACGCCCGAAGGGGAGCGCGTGCTGCGCTGGGCGATGCGGATCCTGGACGAGCGCGATCACCTGGCCGCCGACGTCGAAACCGTGCGCGACGGACATATCGGAACGCTGCGGGTGGGAGTGCTGCCCGAAGCGGCCGCCGTGTTCGGCCAGGCGGCGGCGGGCTTCGGCGCTCGCCACCCGCGGGTGGCCCTGAGCGTGCGCAGCATGTCCGCTGCGGAGATCCAGCGCGGGCTGGCCGACGGCGGCGGTCTCGACTGCGGCACGGTGCGTACGCAGCTGGACCCGGCGCGCTCGCGCGGCCGCGCGGTCCTCTACCGGGAGCGGCCCGTTCTGCTGACCGCCGACAGTGGCCGGTTCGCCGACGGAGTGGCCGTGGAGTGGAGCGAGCTCGCCTACGTGCCGCTGTGCCGGCTGCTGCCCGACCCGCTGTGGCCGCGGGTGGCCGACACGGTGGCCGCGGCCACCGGCGAGGAGCCGGCGGTGCGGGTGGAGGTCGACTCGCTGCCGGCCCTGTTCGAGCACATCGGCCGCGGTGGCGGTTGCGCGGTGCTCACCCATTCATGGCTCGCCTCCGGCGGGATGGGCGAAGGGCTGCGGGCGGTGCCGCTTGCCGAACCCGCCGAGCCCACCGGGGTGGAGCTGGCGATCGCCGAGCGGCGCCCCGAGCCCGTGCTGGCCGCCGAGCTGTCGGCCTTCGCCCGCACCGTCCCGCTGCAGCGGGAGCTGGACGCGGCGCTGCCCGGCATGAGCCGCACCGGAGGCCTGGTGCCTGAGCCGCGGGCCTCCAGTCGCGGCTGACTCCACCCGGTGTCGCGGTCCGCGCGCGCCCGCCGCGATGCGCCCGGATCGGACTCGGTCGCCCTGCCGCTCGTCCGGCTCTCACCGACGGTCCGGGCGCTCAGCGGTTTCGCGGCGCGCGCTCTGCGGACGCCGAGCCGCGCTCGCGCAGCAGCGAGCCGGCGAACACCGCCGCCGCGACGACCACGGCGGCCGCGAGCGCGCCGGTCAGCCGCACGCCGTCGGTGAACGCCTCGCGGGCGGCCCCCATCAGTGCCTGGGCGGCGCCGGGGCCGAGCCCTTCGGCGGCGGCCGCCGCTGCGCCCAGCGTCTCGGCGGCTTCGGCCATCGCCCCCTCGGGGACACCGGCCACCTCGCCCAGCCGATGCCGGTAGATGGCGGTGAGTACGCTGCCCAGCAGAGCCACGCCCAGCGCGCCGCCCAGCTCGTAGGCGGTTTCGGAGATCGCCGATGCGGCACCCGCCCGCTGCGGCGGGGCAGCGGTGAGCACCACGCTGTTGGTCAGCGTCTCGGCGAGCCCCATCCCGGTGCCGAGCAGGGCGAACGCCACCGCCACCAGGAGCGCGCCGTCGCGGCCGGGCACCATGGCCGTCAGGACGAACCCGGCGGCGATCAAGGCGAGTCCGCAGACCACCACCGTCGCCGGGCTCCGCCGCCGCGAGAGCGACACAGCGGCGAAGCTCGCCGCCACCGAGAGCACAAGCCCGGGAACCAGCGCCAGGCCCGCACGGATCGGGCTGAGGCCTTCGACGAGCTGCAGGTACTGGGTCAGCGCGAAGAGGGAGGAGGCGATGGCGAAGACGAGCATCAGGTTGGTGCCCACCGCCGCGCTGAACCGGCGTACCGCGAAAAGCCGCACGTCGATCATCGGATCGGGCAGGTGCAGCTGGCGGCGAACGAAAACGGCGCCGAGCACCGGCCCCGCGGCGATCGCGAGCCCGGCCGGGGCGGACCAGCCGTGCTCCGCTAGGTCCTTGATCCCGTAGACGGCGGGCAGCACGGTGCCCAGCGACAGCAGCGCACTGGGCACGTCCAGGCGCGCCGCACCGGGGTTGCGCGATTCGGGGACCAGCAGCGGGGCGGCGAGCACGATCAGCCCCGTCACCGGCAGGTTGATCAGGAAGATCGCACCCCAGTGAAAGCGCTCCAGCAGCCATCCGCCCACGATCGGACCGAGCGCCGATCCCGCGGAGAAGCCCGAGGCCCATACGGCGACGGCGAGCAGGCGGCGGCGCTCGTCGGTGAAGATGCTGCGCAGGAGCGACAGCGTGGAGGGCATCAGCGTGGCGCCGGCCACGCCCAGCAGGGCGCGTGCGGCGATGAGCACTTCGGCGGTGGGGGCGTAGGCGGCCAGGAGCGAGGCGGCGCCGAATCCGGCGGAGCCGGCCAGCAGGAGCCGCCGGCGGCCGATGCGATCGCCCAGGGAACCCATGGTGACCAGCAGTCCGGCCAGCACGAACGAGTAGACGTCGACGATCCACAGCAGCTGTGCGGAGCCGGGGGAGAGGTCGGCGCTGAGGTAGGGGACGGCGAAGCCGAGCACCGTCATGTCCACCGATATGAGCAGCACGGGCAGGACCAGTACGGCCAGGGCGGCCCAGTCGCGCGGCCGCCCGCTGTCGGCGGGGGCGCCGCATACCGGGTCGGTCCGGTCGGCGGTTGCCATGACTTCCTCGGCTTTCCGCGGTCGCCTGCCGTCGCCGCACCCATCGACTGTACCGTCCAGACGGTACAGTACCGCGCCCGCAGTACAGTCGGGGTGTGAGTTCGACGACGCGGGACCGCATCCTCGACGCGCTCGAAGGCGTCCTGATCGAGCGGGGCCCTTCGGCGGTGACGCTGGAGTCGGTGGCCGCCGCGGCGGGGGTGTCCAAGGGCGGGCTGCTTTACCACTTCCCGAGCAAGGGCGCCATGATGACCGGGCTGGTTCGGCGGCTGGCGGAGCGCGCCGAGCAGGAGTTCGCCGCAGCGCGCGACAGCCCGGAGGGGGTCGCGCGGTTCTTCCTGCGCACCTCCGTGCCCGGGACGGTGGCGGAGGCCGAGCTCTACTGGTCCGTCATCGCCGCGCTGCGCAGCAAAGAAGGAGTCCCTCCGGAGGCCGCGGAACTGATCGGGCGGATGTTCGAGCAGTGGTCCCGGCTGCTGCACGAGGAGCTGGGCGATCCGGTGCTGGCCGAGACCATCCGCCTGGTCGGCGACGGCCTGTACCTCTCGGCGATCGCCGGGCTGCCCCAGCCCGACCCGCGCCTGCTGGAGCGGGTTCTGGACCGACTCACTGCCCGGGCCGACGCGGCCAGGTCCTCGGGCGGAGCCGGCGACGGCTCCGAGGGTGCCTGGGCGTAAGGCGCGTTCGATCGGCCGCTGGGCTGCTGCGCGGCCGCTGAGGGCGGTGGCGGGTGACGGGCGGGCTCACCCTCGCGACGTCCTCCGGAGGCTTCGCCAGGCACTATGGCGAAGCCGCTGGCGCCGGGCGATACCGGCGAAGCCGCCGAGGAGGGGAGTAGGGGAGTAGGAGTAAAGGCGTCCCTACCGCAGCGCCCCGCGCCGAGAAGCCCGTCGCGCGTCACGCCGCCGGGTCGGGGGCGGGTGCCGATCGCTGCGGAGGGACCCGTCGAACACACCCGTGCGACGCGGGGACCGGGCGCCCGCGACCCCGCGGGCCGGGAGCGGCGGGCGTGGCCGAAGCGGTCGGTGCACCTCGGCGCGCTGGGCGGGTCAGCCGCTACGCCCGGGTTCTCAGTTGACCCGTGAGTAGAGTCCTGACCTGCAAAAACATCCGGTCGGTCGGGCGTGTCCAGGGTCTGTCCAGGTTTGACCACTATCGTGGTCTCCATGGCTTCCAACGACCACCGCGCAGGAAAGAGTCAAAGCACCCTTGGCCCGGACCGGGTCGAGCGGGGGTCGGGCGGTGAAGCGGAGTCGACCAAGTCGGGATCGGGTAGCAACGGCGCGCCCGTCCAGTCGGTCGACAGGGCGATCACTGTTCTGGAGATACTCGCTCAGCACGGTGAGGCCGGGGTAACCGAGATCGCGGCCGAGCTGGGCGTGCACAAGTCCACGGCGTTCCGGCTCGTCGGAGCCCTGGAGCGGCGCGGACTCGTGGAGCAGCCCGGGCTGCGGGGCAAGTACCAGCTCGGGTTCGGCATAATCCGGCTCGCCGGGACCATGGCGGCCGGGCTGGATCTGACCCAGCAGAGCCGACGCGTCTGCGAGGACCTGGCCGCCGATCTCGGAGAGACGGTGAACATCGCCATACCCAGCGGGGACATGGTCGTCAACATCGACCAGGTCCGCGGGGCATCGGCGATCGTGAGCCAGAACTGGGTCGGCAGGCAGAACCCCCTGCATACGACCTCCACCGGCAAAGCACTGCTGGCCCACATGCGGCTGCCCGACCAGCGTCGGGTGCTGCGTGGGCACCTGGAGCAGCTCACACCGCACACCATCACCGACGCCGACAGCCTTCAGGTCGAGATCGACGAGATCCGGGAACGGGGTTTCGCCACGGCCCTGGAGGAGCTGGAGGTGGGCCTCAACGCGGTCGCCGCGCCGATCCGCGGGCTCACCGGTGAGGTCATCGCAGCCCTCAGCGCCTCCGGCCCCTCCTACCGGATGGAGCAGGACAAGCTTCCCGCCATCGGCGAGGCGGTCTGCAAGGCCGCCATGGAGGTCTCGATCCGCATGGGCCACATGGAAACCGCCGGCAGCTGACACCGATCACGTCCCGCGCCGCCGACTCAGTCTCGCGAACCGGGTTCGGAGCCCACAGCGGCGGCCACGATCCGGGCGGCGCGCTCGATGACCTCCTCCGCGGGAGGGGTGATGTCGAGCGTGGCGCCCGGTTCGTCGTCGGCCAAGGGCTCCAGGGTGGCCTTCTGGGAGCGCAGCAGCGTCTCGGGCATGAAGTGGCCCTTGCGTTCGCGCAGCCGCGCCGCGATGACCTCGATGGTCGTGTCCAGGTGCAGGAAGCGGACGTCGGGTGCCGCGGCGCGCAGGGTGTCGCGGTAGGCCCGCTTCAGCGCCGAGCAGGCCATGATCGTCGACTCGCCGCGCCGGTCGTACTCGGTGATCCACGCCGCGAGCGCCTCCAGCCACGGCCGGCGGTCCTCGTCGGTGAGCGCGGTACCGGCCGACATCTTGGCGACGTTGGACTCCGGGTGGAAGTCGTCGGCTTCGGCGAAGGCCAGTCCCAGGCGCTCGGCCACGGGCTCGGCCACGGTGCTCTTGCCCGTGCCGGAGACGCCCATGACGACGAAGTGCGTGCCGTGTGCCATTCCTTGCTCCCGTGTTCGGATCTGTGAACGCGCCCAGTGCGCGCCCTAATAGTGTTACCAATGAAGCTTCGCTGTGCGTCGGGCCGGGGCCCGCCGCCGGGCAGGTCGAAGGAGACAGATGAGCGCCGCCCCCGATCACCGGACCCTGCACAACCGCGTCCTCGCGGAGGTGGGGCCCGCGATCGCCGCGGGCGAGTACGAGCCCGGATCCGTTCTTACCCTGGACCGGCTGGCCAACCGCTTCGGGGTGTCGCGGACGGTGGCCCGCGAAGCCGTGCGCGTGTTGGAGTCCATGCGCCTGGTGGTCAGCCGTCCGCGCACGGGCGTGACGGTGCGCCCGCCCGAGGAGTGGAGCGTCTACGACCCCCAGTTGATCCGGTGGCGGCTGGCCGGACCGCGGCGCATCGACCAGCTGCGCTCGCTGACCGAGTTGCGCGCCGCCGTCGAGCCCCCCGCGGCCGCTTTCGCCGCCCGCCGCGGCTCGCCGGAGGAGCGGTCGAGCCTGACCGAGCTCAACGGGCGCATGGTCGCCACCGGGCGCAGCGGCGACCTGGAGGCCTTCCTGCGCCTGGACGTCGAGTTCCACCGGCGCATCCTGCAGATGTCGGGCAACGAGATGTTCGCGGGATTGACGGGCGTGGTCTCGGAGGTCCTCACCGGACGCACCGAATACCACCTGATGCCCAGGCAGCCCCGCCCCGAGGCCCTGAACCTGCACACCCACGTCGCCGAGGCGATCAGCGGCGGCCTGGCCGATGTGGCCCGGGCCGCCATGCGCGCGATCGTCGACGAGGTGGTGGCCGCCCTGGAGGACGAGGAGACCGCCGGCGGCGGCTGAGCGCGACCGCGTCCTCCAGGGCGCCGGCGTCCCTACAGCACCAGGCTCAGCAGCGCCGCCAGCACGAATCCGACCGTGCCGATCAGCGTCTCCATCACCGTCCAGGTGCGCAGCGTGGTCTTGACGTCCATGCCCAGGAAGCGGCCGACCAGCCAGAACCCGGAGTCGTTGACGTGGGACAGCACCGTGGAGCCGCAGGCGATCGCCACGACGATCAGCGACAGGTCGATGGTGCTCAGGTCCGGCGAGGCGGCGATGAGCGGTGCCACCAGCGCCGCCGTGGTGGTCAGCGCGACCGTCGCCGAGCCCTGGGCGACGCGCAGGCACGTCGCGATGACGAACGCGGCCAGGATCACCGGCATGCCGGTGGACTCCAGGCTGGAGGCCAGCGCCTCGCCGATGCCGCTGGCCTGCAGGACGCCGCCGAACATGCCGCCGGCGCCGGTGATGAGGATGATCGCGCAGACCGGCCCCAGCGCGCCGTTGACGATCTGCTCGACGCGCCGGCGGGTGAACCGGCCCCGGCCCAGCACAGGCATGGCCACCAGGGTGGTGATCAGCAGTGCGACGGGGGTCTGGCCGATGAGGATCAGCGCCTGCACCCAGGTGGCGTCCTCGGGCAGGGCACCGGTGGTGGTCAGGGTGGTCATGCCGGTGTTGGCGAAGATCAGCAGCATGGGCAGCAGCAGGATGCCCAGCACCGTGGCCAGGCGCGGCGCGTCGTCGGGGACCCGCTCCGCGCTGGTGCGCGTCGTGCTCGCGGTCGCCGTGGTGGCGGTGCCCTCGGCAGGGAGCCCGGAGGAGCCGGAGGAGGCCGAGGAGCCCGAACCCGAATCCGCCTCGGCGGGGTCGGCGGGGTCGGCGTTGCCGAACTCGGCGGGTGCCGGCAGGTAGATGCGCTTGCCGGCGTAGAGGGAGTAGAGGTAGCTGGCGATGTACCAGGTGGGCACGGCCAGGACCAGGCCGACGATCAGCGTGACGCCCATGTCGGCGGCGATCTGGTCGGCGGCGGCCACGGGGCCGGGGTGGGGCGGCACGAAGGCGTGCATCACGGCGAAGGCGCCCGCTGTGGGCAGCGCGTAGAGCAGCACGGAGCCGCCGAGGCGGCGGGCGACGCTGAAGACGATCGGCAGCATGACGATCAGTCCGGCGTCGAAGAAGATCGGGAAGCCGAAGATCAGGGAGGCCACGCCCAATGCGAGGGGCGCGCGTCGCTCTCCGAAGGCGCTGATCAGCGCCTGGGCGAGCACCCCGGCTCCGCCGGTGATCTCCAGGAGCCGGCCGATCATCACGCCCAGGCCGACCAGTAGTCCGACGCTCGCGAGGGTGCCGCCGAATCCGTCGAGCATGGTGGGCACGATCTGGTCCAGCGGGATGCGGGTCGCCAGCGCGACGCCGAGGCTGACCAGGGTGAGCGCGACGAAGGCGTGCAGCCGCACCCAGATCACGAGTATCAGCAGCGCGGCGATCGCGCCCGCTGCGATGAGCAGCAGCGGCACGGTGCCGTAGGCGGGGTCTATCGCTTCCACGGGTTCCTCCGGGAATGGGGACGGGGCGGCGCGCGGTGTGACGTGCGCCGGAGACTGGCGGCAATGGTAATACCATTTGTGAGCCTGTGTGATCCTCCCCGTTCGGAATTGTTATGCGCGTGCGCTGCGGGACCCTGAGCGGCGGCCTCGCCGAAGGCGCCGAACCGCGGTCCGGTCCGGCGCCCTCGGCCCGCTACCCGGATCCGGCGCGGGTGTGTCCCACGGATCGCGGCGGTGCCTGGCCGCGCGCCAGGCGCAGGGTGAGGATCTGGAACGGCCGCAGGCGAAACGCCACCCGCCCGCCGGAGACCTTCAGCGGCTCCTCCAGCTTCCGTCCGCTGGCACGACCGCGTGTCGGCCCGCCCTCGGCGACGCGGCACACCAGGCTGCCCCGTCCGCAACAAGTCAGGGTGGGTACGTCGGGCGCCGTCCAACTCCTCCTCCGACCGGCTCAAAAACCTACCCGTCCATGCAAACAAGTCATGAGAAGCTCGTGGAGAATTATGCCCACGGTGAACAGAGTTATTCAGCGAGGCGAATGGGGTTCGTCCATGCGACGGTTTCTGCGATGGAATCCATGGTGGTGAGAACAGCTCTTATCGTAGACTTTACAAGTCCCTACAGCACCGCTCCTACCTCGGTGGGGGAGACCCGAAGTTGTTCCGATCTTGTCCGAGGGGGCAGGCTGAAAGACAGTTGAGCGCACCGCGCCGCCCTCCTCGCTCTCCTCTGCGATCTCTGGAAGTTTCGTGGCCCCTGAAATTGCCGCTTATGTGAGCACCGGCGTATCTCTAGTGGCGCTTACTATATCTTGGATCGCCCTCCGATATACCAAGGAGCAGGCGCGCTCCTATCTGTATGCGGCACCGGCGATCTATGCTGACCCGAGAATGCAAGGGATCGTTCTGAGGAACTTCGGGTCAGGTGCTATGTTGAATGTTTGGTGCAAACTTAGAGTTTATTCCCTTGTAGGGAGTCCTGTTGAAGTACGAAGGCATCTTCCAAGTCTGGGGCAGGGTGAATTCGTGGTAGTTATCGATGCACAGATCCTTCATCATCATCCTGTCTCAAAAATTGATGGAGCGATCGTCCACGAGAACATAAATCGGACTGAGTTCACTACGGAGGTAGCGCTGCTGGCGTCTCAGATAAGTGGAATAGGGAGTACAGGATGATACGAGATAGAATTCTGCGGCGTCGACTCTCGGGAGACCTGATGGAGGCCCGCGAGTTAGCGAATATGGGGAGTCGTATTCACGAAGCCGAGAAAAGCGTCCTGCGGGCAATCGATGGAATCCAAAGGGCTTGTGTGGACCCGGTTCCCCAAAACCTTGAACTCATGGCAGAGGCATCCTTGCTGCTCGGCCGGATTATGCGCCTGAGGTGTAGAAGTGAAGCTGCTGTTTGGGTTCATCAGGCGGTAAAAATATATTCTGAATTGGTTCGCTCCTCTCACGACAGTTCAGTTGCCGCAGCGCGTCTCTGCGAAGGGCTGAACCACCTCACTCTCATCCAATTCAGGAACGAAAAGAACGGTGCATCCCGTCGGCTGACGGACAGAGCATTTAACAATCAACGGCAGGCCTACTCGGAGCTCCGGCACCAAACCGATCCCGACGACGCCCTCATGGAAAGTTTGCATCGTGCCATCGAGATAGTTTCATGGAGATCAGGGCCGCACGAGGCAATTCGGTTCATGTATAATTCAGATTTCCTGAGGGTGACTGCAGTCCGTCCCGACCATAACCGTGCACTCAGGCTAATTTACTACGGGAACCTGCTGACTGCGACCGGTGAACTTGACTCGGCATGGGAACAGATTGTATCTGCTGCTGCTTTTGGGGCGAGACTGGATTCTCAGTACTTGTCCATAAACATATTAGAGCAGAAAGCGCGCTTCATGGATGCGGTCGGAGATTGCGAATATTCACAAGATTTTCGAGAGGAAGCACGGAGACTGAGATCGATCGAGGAAATAGACGGATGAAGGATCGATCGTGACCCGGGAGGAAGGCTTCGATGCTCCGGGCGTGCGCTGGTGGGGTCCGTTGGCAGACGAAAGTGGGTACGCAAATGAGGCCCGTATAGTATTGCGTGGACTGCGCAGTCTGGGCTTCGGAACTTGCATTGAGCCGCTGTCCAACTCAGGAAACGCGGGCAGGGTTCCAGAGTATTACAGGAAGGATTTAGAGCCCTCATTTGACCCTTCCCTGGTCACGGATTTCCTCAATATTTTTCATTTGCCGTGGACTTCTCCCTGGCCGGATAGTTTCCGCGGGCCAGCCATATGGCGTTCGATGTTCGAAACCGCTAAGCTGCCTTCTGTCTGGGTCGAACGGTCTTACAGTGTCGACGAGGTATGGGTGCCAAGTCTGTTCAATGCCCAGACCTATGCGGCTGCAGGGATTCCGAGTGAGAAAATAGTCGTGATTCCGGAACCGGTCGACTTTATTGACTTTTCGGGGGCCCAAGTCGCCCGATGGAGTGCATTCCTGTAAATGGATATAAGTTTCTGTCTATATTCAACTGGCAATGGAGGAAAGGGTGGGACATCTTGCTTGGGGCATATTTTGACGAGTTCTCTTTCCATGAAGACGTTGTTCTTATCTTGCGATGCGATGTGCTGGACAAGAAAAAGAGGTCGTCTCTAAGGAGGACTATGGAGGAATTCTCTGATCGCCGAAGGAGGAGACTTCCCAAGGTGGTTTTGTTGGAGACCCGATTGAATCGTTTGGATCTCTTCCGCTTATATGCGGTATCTGATTCATTCGTGCTTCCGACGCGCGGAGAGGGGTGGGGTCGACCGATTTCTGATGCAATGGCGATGGGCTTGCCTGTTGTCGCCACAAACTGGAGTGGAAATACTGAGTACATGAGAGACGGGAACTCGTTCTTGGTGGACTGCAAAATAATTGATGTCCATGACGATGCAGCCAAGGAGTGGGAGGCCTTTGCGGGCCAGAAATGGGCAGAGCCCTCTATTGAGCATTTGCGTAGCATTATGAGGTACTTATTCGAGAATCCGCAAGCCGGAAGTCGTGTCGGTTTGGCAGCAATGAAAGAAATGAGGAGTCTTTACAGCCCAGGCGTTGTCTCTGGTTTGTTTTCCCAGCAGATAACGCGTCTTCTTCGTCGAAGCTGACGGTCCTCCGGCGCAGGCTGGCGCCTGCGGCGCTCATCTGCTATTCGCTGGGTTCGACGCACCTCTCTGTCGCTCAGGGCGATTTCATTCTCTGAACCGGCTGGCGCAGGTGCTGGTCACGCGATCCCGAGGAGATCGAGCGGGCGGGTGAAGCAGTCGTAGCCCACCCACCGGTAGGCCGCGGGGACGCTCGCGAACCCCAGCCCGCTCAGCAGCCCGATCGCGGTATCGCGCAGCAGCGCCATGTTCTGCGGTGCGTTGCCCGTGCGCACCCGCGAAGCGTCCTCACCGAAGCTCACGTCGCGGACGTGGTGGCGGGCCTCGATACGCCAGTGGCCGCGCACCAGGTGCGCCAACTCCCCGGCCGTGACGCACTCGGCCGGCAGACTCGTGACCAGGTAGGCATAGCTGCGTCTCACCCGGCCCGTGGAGGCGGTGCGCACCCACCGGTGCACCCGCACCACCTGAGCAGCGTGCGGGAACGCGATCCGCGGCGCGGTGAGCACCTTGGCCGTGCGCACCTCCGTTCTGCCGTGCGCGCGCTCGCGAGTGGCCTCCAACACCGGCGCCTGCGCCCACGGAAGCGCCTTGACCCGGGTGAACAGTGTGGGCTGGTTGGCCTTGACGGTCAGCAGGTAGTCGGCGCCGCGCCCGACCGGGTGCCGGGCGGTGGAGGTCTGGGTGTGCAGCGCATCGGCGCTGATCACCCGTCCGGCCACATCGAGCCCGGCGAGGAGGGCGCCCACGGCGGCGATCTCGCTGGTCTTGTCGCCCATCCACACCTGGGCGGCGGTGTGGCCGCCGGCGGTCATCGCCGCCAACAGGTGGGCGGGCGGGCTGTCGGCGGTGGCCGAGCCGCGCAGGCTCGTGCCGCCTACGATCAGCACGGCGGCGTCCTCGACGGCGCTGGGTCCGATGAGCACGGCCGGATCCAGCGCGGTGACGACGCGGCGGATCGTGGCGGGGCTGGGTGCTTGGCGCAGGTCCAGGGCCGGGCTGGTGGTGCGGGCGCCCAGCCGGGCCAGGGTGTGCTGGGGTGCGCTGGTCGCTCACTGGCCGATCGCCTCCAGGCACCGGGCTCCGGCTACCACCGCGCATAGGGCGGTGAGCAGGATGCATCCGAGCGGGTGGCGACGTCCTCGCCGATCGCGGGGGTCCTGGTCCTCGCCCTGTGCGCGGTGGTAGCGGTAGGAGCCGACAGGGCGGATGCGCGCGTGGCAGACTGCAGGGGCAACGGAGTCCTCTTGTTGAGCCGGAGATGTGGAAGTCCCTGCTCTTCTATCGGGGCTCCGTTGTTGTGTGGGGGAGCTTCTTCCGGATCGTCACGCGGCTGTGACCAGCCCGGTCACGCCCCGCCCCCGACTATGCAATCGCCCTGTCTGTCGCTGGGTACGTTCGCCCGCCCTGCCGGGGACGTCAAGTACGACACCGGGCGATTCGATACGTTGGATTCGCGCGGCGCGGCGTGCGGGTGGTGCGGGCACCACCCCGGTCGAGGGGCAGGCCGGACTGACGCGGCGGCGCCCGGTCGACCAGACTGTCACCGACGGTGCGGCCGGTGGAGGAGAACGAAAAGAGCGGGGCGGATGCACAGGCTGATCAACCAGGTACGCCCGTATCCCTGGGGGGCGAAGACCGCCATCCCCCGGCTGCTGGGCGTCGAACCCGACGGGCGGCCCCAGGCCGAGCTGTGGCTGGGTGCTCATCCCGGCGCGCCCAGTACCGTCGTCACCCCCCAGGGCCGCTCCTCCTTCGACGAGCTCATCGCCGCCGCTCCCAAGGAGATGCTGGGCGAGCGCACCGTCGAGCGGTTCGGCGAGCGCCTGCCCTTCCTGCTGAAAGTGCTGGCCGCCGAGGAGCCGCTGTCGCTGCAGGTCCACCCCGACGCGGGACGCGCCCGCGCGGGCTTCGCCGCCGAGGAGGCGGCCGGAATCCCCGTCACCGCGCCCCACCGCAACTACCGCGACCCCTTCCACAAGCCCGAGCTGGTGCTGGCGCTGGAGCCGTTCGAGGCGCTGTGCGGCTTTCGCGACCCCGCCGCGGCGCGCGCCGACCTGGACGGCCTCGGCTGCGAGCTCGCCGGGATGCTGCGCGGCGACCTGGGGCGCACCGGTGTGCACGCCGCGCTGCGCGCCGCCCTGACCCGGCTGCTGACCCTGGACAGCGACGGACGCGAGCGGCTCGTGGGGGACTTCGTGGCCGAGTGGAAGCGCCTGGGCGCGGGCGCCCACCACGACACGGTCGTGGAACTGGCCGAGCGTTATCCGGGCGATCCCGGCGCCGTCGCGGCGCTGCTGCTCAACCGCGTCAGCCTGCGCCCCGGCGAGGCGCTGTTCCTGCCGGCGGGCAACGTGCACGCCTACCTGCGGGGCACGGCCGTGGAGGTGATGGCCGGCTCCGACAACGTGCTGCGCGCCGGGCTCACCGGAAAGCACGTCGACACCGCCGAGGTGCTGGCGGTGGTGGACTTCTCCGTGCTGCCCATCCCCTTCACCGGGCCCATGCCGACCGGGGGGCGCACCGAGTTCCGCCCCGGCGTCGGCGACTTCGCGCTGTCCACCGCCGGGCCGGGAGAGATCGGCACGCGGCTGGAGAGCGGGGTCCCCTCGGTCGTGCTGTGCCTGGAGGGCTCCGCCGACCTGGTCGCGGAGTCGGGCGAGGTGCTGGCGCTGCGCCGGGGCGAGTCGGTGTTCGTGCCGGCCTGCTGCGGACGGGTCACCGTGCGGGGGCACGGGCACCTGGTGGCGGCGACGGTCGGCGACCTGGACGCGTAGGCGTGTCGGCGGCGGGGGGTGGCCCCGATGCGCCCGTGCAGGCCCTCCCGGTACGCTGAGACGTCCGTCACACGTACGCCGAGGAGTGGCTTTATGACGCTCGAACGCCCCCGAGTCGATGTCGGCCCCGGCCCGCCGCCGGCCGACCTGGAGGCCGCCGACCTGGCTGTCGGGGAGGGCACGCAGGCCGGTCACGGATCCACCGTCGACGTGCACTATGTCGGCGTCTCCCAGTCCACCGGGCGCGAGTTCGACGCCTCCTGGAACCGCGGCGAGCCGCTGAGTTTCGTGCTGGGAGGGCGCCAGGTCATCGAGGGCTGGGAGCAGGGCGTGCTGGGCATGCGCGTGGGCGGCCGCCGCCGGCTGGTCATCCCGCCGCACCTGGCCTACGGCGACCGCGGCGCCGGCGGGGTCATCAAGCCGGGCGAGACCCTGGTCTTCGTCGTCGACCTGGTCGGCGTGAGCTGAGCCCCGCCGGCCGCCGCGGCGGCCGGCGGGGCCCCGGGGGACCGCCGGAGGAGGGCGGGGGTCAGCGCAGCGTCTCTCCGACCTTGACGCGGCCCTTGATCAGGTCGCGTGCGATGGTGCGGCGCTGGATCTCGTCGGTGCCCTCGAAGATGCGCAGCAGTCGCAGGTCGCGGTACCAGCGCTCGAGGGGAAGCTCGCGGGTGTAGCCCATGCCCCCGTGGATCTGCATCATCCGGTCGACGATCTCGTTGGCCTTGACGCCGCCGAAGAGCTTGGCGATCGACTGGGCGTGGCGCGAGTCGCGGTTCTGGTCGACCTGCCAGGCGGCGTTGAGCACCAGCAGCCGCAGCGCCTCGATCTCGGTCTGGGAGTCGGCGATCATCCACTGGATGGCCTGGCGCTCGGCGATGGGAGCGCCGAAGGTCGAGCGCGTCTTGGCGTAGTCGATGCTCATGTCCATCATCCGCTCGCAGCCGCCCAGCGCGCGGGCCGGCAGCAGGTAGCGGCCCTTGCCGATCCACTGCATGGCGAGCTCGAAGCCCTTGCCCACCTCGCCGAGCACGTTGGCCTCGGACACCCGGACGTCGTCGAAGAACAGCGCGGCCGGCCGGCGCTCGCCCATGGTGTCGATGGGCTCGGAGGTCCAGCCCGCCTCGCGGTCGACCAGGAAGCAGGTGACGCCGCCGTCGGCGCCAAGCTCGGGGTCGGTGACGGCGAAGACCAGCGCGAAGTCGGCCTCGCAGCCGCCGGTGATGAAGGTCTTCTCCCCGTTGATCACCCAGTCCGAGCCGTCCTTGACGGCACGCGCGCGGATCGCCTTGGCGTCGGATCCGGCGCCGGGCTCGGTGATGGCGAAGCAGGAGCGGCGCTCGCCGGCGATGGTGGGCAGCAGGTAGCGCTGCTTCTGCTCCTCGTCGCAGTGGAAGAGGATGTTGTCGGCCTCGCCGCCGAACTTGAAGGTCAAGAAGGTGCGGCCGAGCTCGGTCTCGATGATGGCGGCGGAGACCGCGTCCAGGCCCATGCCTCCGTACTCGACGGGGGTCTGTACGCCCCAGAAGTCGGACTTGCGGGCCAGCTCGCGCAGCTCGCGCACCTCGTCGGCGTTGAGGCCCGGTGCGCCGCCCTCGCGCTCGCGGCGCAGCACCTCGTTCTCGCGCGGCATGATCTCGCGCTCGACGAAGGTGCGCACCCACGCCCGGATCTCCCGCTGCTCCTCGCTCAGTCCGAAGTCGACCATGTGTCCCCGCTCCTACGTTTACCTAACGGTGTTCGGTTTTTGAGCGTAAGCGCTGCCCGCACCCCGGCGCAAGCGGTCCGAACCACAGCGCCGCCGGGCCTGCCGCCATCGACGCTGGGCCTGCGCGCATCGGCGGGACGTGGCAGGATCGCTCCAGACAGGGCCGCCGCGCCCCGAGCGGCGGCAGCCGACGACGGGAGGACAGCGTGGCCCGACCCAGGACGCCGATGCTGAGTGTGAGCGGCATCCGCACGGCCGCGCTCGCGCTCGTCGACCGCGACGGCCTGGAAGGCCTCTCGATGCGCAGGCTGGCCCAGGAGCTCGACGTCCAGGCGGCGTCGCTCTACAGCCACTACCGCACCAAGGAGGACCTGCTCGCCGACATCGCCAACGAGACCATGGCCGAGGTCGACGTCTCGGGCTTCGACACCGGCGACTGGCGCCGCGGTCTGACGGTCTGGGCGCGCTCCTACCGCGCCGCGCTGGCGGCCCACCCCAACCTCGTGCCGGTCATCGCAGCCGGACCGGGCCGCCGCGAGGCAGCGCTGCGCCGCGCCGACGCCGTGCACGGCGGCCTGGTCGCGGCCGGCTGGCCCGCCCGCCACGCCACCATGATCGGAGCCTCGACCAAGTACCTGGTCGTGGGAGCGGCCATGAACTCATTCGCCCGCGGCTTCGACGCCGACGTGCAGGTCTACCGCGACCGCTACCCCAACCTCTCCCAGGCCCACCGGCTCTCCGAGCACGCCGCCGAGATCGACAACGACAGCTTCGAGCTGGCGCTGTCGGCGTTCCTCGACGGCCTCGACCAGACCTTCGCCGGCCTCAACCCGCGTTGATCTTGTACCTACCGTCACTGGAAATCGCTGTCGCTCACCGTGAGTACAAGATCAACGGGATTTCGGCGGGCGCAGGCAGCTACTCCAGGCCCAGGCGTGCTGCCGCGGCGTCCCACGCGGCGGTGTCGGGGGCCGGTTCGTAGCGGCGGGGCCGCTGGGTGGCGTGGATCAGGTGCCGCAGGTCGGACTGGGAGGCGCCCGGGACGGCGGCGCGCGCCTGGACCGCGAGGTTGCCGATGGCCGTGGCCTCCACCGGGCCGGACTCCACCGGCAGGCCCAGCGCGTCGGCGGTCCACTGGCACAGCAGCTCGTTGCGCGCGCCCCCGCCCACCAGGTGCACCACCTCGATGTCGCGGCCGGACAGCGCGCACGCCCGCCGCAAGGTGTCGCGGTGGGCCAGCGCCAGGCTCTCCAGGACGCAGCGCAGCAGCGCGCCGCGGTCAGCCGGCTCCGCCTGGCCGGTCTCGCGCAGGTGGGCGGCGATGCGCGCGGGCATGTTGCCCGGCGGCAGATAGCGCGGGTCGCCGGCGTCGATGAGGCCGGCGAACGCCGGCGCGGCGGCGGCCTCCTGCAGCAGCCCGGGCAGCGCGGAGTCGTCCAGGCCCCACTCGCGCAGGCATTCCTGCACCAGCCACAGCCCCATGATGTTGCGCAGGAACCGGGTGGTGCCGTCGACGCCGAGCTCGTTGGTGAAGTTGGCGCCGCGCGCCTCCTCGGTGGTCACCGGTGCGTCCAGCTCCAGCCCCGCGAGCGACCAGGTGCCGCAGGAGACGTAGCCGAACCGCTCGGTGCGCGCGGGGACCGCCGCCACCGCCGAGGCGGTGTCGTGCGAGGCGACGGCGGCCACAGCGGTGCCCGCGTCCAGTCCGGTGTGCTCGGCGGGCCCGGGCAGCAGGGTGCCGATGCGCTCGCCGGGGGAGCGCAGGACGCCCAGGAGCGAGGCGTCGATACCTGCGGCCTCGGCCAGCTCGGGCGACCAGCGCCGCGTGGCGACGTCGAGCAGGCCGGTGGTGGAGGCGTTGGTGACCTCGGCCCCGCGCTCGCCGGTCAGCCAGTAGGCCAGCAGGTCGGGGACGAGCAGCAGCGAGGCCGCGCAGCGCAGCTGGGACGCCCCCTGGGCCGCGGCGAGCTGGAAGATCGTGTTGAACGGCAGGAACTGCAGCCCGTTGCGGGCATAGAGCTGCGCGGCGCCCAGGCGCTCGACCATCGCGGGCGCGACACTGTCGGTGCGGGAGTCGCGGTAGTGGTGGGGCAGCCCCAGCAGAGCGCCGCCATCGTCGAGCAGGCCGTAGTCCACGGCCCAGGAGTCGATGCCGACCGAGCGCGGCGCATGGGGTGCGGCGGCGCGCAGCCCGTCGAGCATCCCGTGGTAGAGGCCGCCGATGTCCCAGTGCAGCCCACTGGGCAGGCGCAGCGGCCGGTTGGGGAAGCGGTGCACTTCGGTCAGCGCGAGCTCGTCGGGGCCGATGCGGCCGACGACGACGCGCCCGCTGGAAGCGCCGAGGTCGACGGCGGCGAAGACGTCGGAGGGGGACACGGCAGGCCTTTCCGGGTGGAGCGGCCGGCGGGCCGCGGGGCGGTCGGTGACGGGCGGTACAGACGAGGGCGGGATTCGGCCGGTGGAGAGCGGGAGGGGCGGGCGTGGTCCACAGACCGGCGACCGGGGTGGCCGGGGCGGTCGCGCGCAGGGTTGACGGGAATCAGGGGGTTCCCCGCGAACCTCACCCGCCCCGCGGCGTCTGCGGAGCGGGCGCTCGGCGCGCCCGGACTCCGGCCGCCGCGGTCGGCGCGGCGGCCGGACCGCGGTCCCGGTGAGCCCGCCCCGCCCGCGCGCCTCAGCGCAGGAAGGCCGCGGCCACGCCTGCGTCGACGGGGACGTGCAGGCCCGTGGTGTGGCTGAGCTCCCCGCAGGTCAGCGCGTAGACCGCGTTGGCCACGTTCTCGGGCAGCACCTCCCGCTTGAGCAGGGTGCGCTGGGCGTAGAAGGCGCCCAGCTCCTCCTCGGGCACGCCGTAGACGGCGGCACGCTGGGCGCCCCAGCCCCCGGCGAAGATGCCCGAGCCGCGCACCACCCCGTCGGGGTTGACGCCGTTGACGCGGATGCCCTCCCCGCCCAGTTCGGCGGCCAGCAGCCGCACCTGGTGGGCCTGGTCTGCCTTGGCCGCCCCGTAGGCGACGTTGTTGGGGCCCGCGAACACCCCGTTCTTGCTGCAGATGTAGACGATGTCGCCGCCCATGGCCTGGCGGGTGAGCACCCGCGCGGCCTCCCGCGCCACCAGGAAGGACCCGCGCGCCATCACCCGGTGCTGGAGGTCCCAGTCCTCCTCGGTGGTCTCCAGCAGCGGCTTGGAGATCGACAGCCCCGCGTTGTTGACCACCAGGTCCACCCCGCCGAAGGCGAGCACGCCCTCCCGCAGCGCCGCCGCGATCTGCTCGGGATCGGTGACGTCGACGGTCACCGGTACCGCGGTGTCGGCGCCGCCCAGTTCGTCGGCCACCTCCGCCACGGCGTCGGAGTCGCGGTCGGCGACCACCACGCAGGCGCCCTCGGCGGCCAGGCGGCGGGCCGTGGCCCGGCCGATGCCCGAACCGCCGCCGGTCACCAGTGCGATCCGGGTCGCCAGCGGCTTGGGCGCCGGCTTGCGGCGCAGTTTGGCCTCCTCCAGCTCCCAGTACTCGATGCGGAACTTCTCCGACTCGGGGATGGGGGAGTAGGCGGAGACGGTCTCCGCTCCGCGCATCACGTTGATGGCGTTGACGTAGAACTCGCCGGCCACCCGCGCCGTCTGCTTGTCGGCGCCGAAGGAGAACATGCCCACGCCCGGTACCAGCACGATCGCGGGGTCGGCGCCGCGCATGGGCGGGGAGTCCGCCCCGGCGTGGCGCTCGTAGTAGGCCCGGTACTCCTCCCGGTAGGCGGCGTGCAGCTCGTGCAGCCGCTCCAGCGCTTCCTCGATCGGCGCGTCGGCGGCGACGTCGAGCACCAGCGGCCGCACCTTGGTGCGCAGGAAGTGGTCCGGGCACGAGGTGCCCAGCCCCGCCAGCCGCTCCAGCTCGGAGCGGGAGACGAAGTCCAGCACCGCATCGCTGTCGGTGTAGTGGCCCACCTGCGGCCGGTCGGTGGAGGCCAGCCCGCGCACCGCCGGCAGCAACGCCGCGGCGCGTTCACGGCGCTGGGCCTCCGGCAGGGGCTCGCGGCCCTGGACCACGGATCCGAAGGGGTGGGGGCGGTCCGCGCCGCGCTCGGCGATGAAGCGCTCGGCGGTGCGGATGATCTCCAGCGAGTTGGCCTCGCACTCCTCGGAGGTCTCGCCCCAGGCGGTGATGCCGTGCCCGCCCAGGACCACCCCGATGGCCTGCGGGTTGTCGCGCTTGATCGCCGCGATGTCCAGGCCCAGCTGGAAACCGGGGCGCCGCCAGGGCACCCACGCCACCTTCTCGCCGAAGCACTCGGCGGTCAGCTTCGGGCCGTCGGCCGCGCAGGCCAGCGCGATACCGGAGTCGGGGTGCAGGTGGTCGACGTGGGCGGCCTCGACCAGGCCGTGCATGGCGGTGTCGATGGAGGGCGCTGCACCGCCCTTGCCGTGGGCGCAGTAGTCGAACGCGGCGACCATCTCGTCCTCGCGCTCGACGCCCGGATAGACCCCGGGCAGGGCGCGCAGCCGGTCCAGCCGCAGCACCGACAGTCCCGCCTCGGTGAGCGTGCCCAGGTCGCCGCCGGAGCCTTTGACCCACATCAGCTCGGTGCCCTCGCCGGTGACCGGATCGGTGGCGGTGCCCTTGGCGGAGGCGTTGCCGCCGGCGTAGTTGGTGTTGCGCGGATCGGAGCCCAGCCGGTGCGAGCGCTCCAGCAGCGCCGCGACCTGTGCGTGGGTCGTCTGCTCAGTCATGTCGTCCCCTGAAGTTCGCTGATGTGCTCGGCTCGGCTCAGTTGATCGCGAAGTCGGCCACGTGGACGGGCGAGGGCGCCTCGCCGGTGCTCGGCTCCTGGTAGAAGACCGACAGCCGGCCGTCGGAGACCAGGCGCGAGTCGTCGACCAGGACCTCTCCGAAGGCGTCGATCGCGGAGCCGTCGTAGACGGTGCGCCAGTCGCTGTAGTCGGAGGCGGCCGTGGCGGCCAGGATCTTGCCGCCGGGCATCACGACGTAGGCGTCGTCGTCGGCCCCCAGCACCAGGCGGGAGCGGCCGAAGGCGCCCACCCGCTCGGGCAGCTCGGTCTTGTGCCATGCGCCGGAATCGTCGCGGAAGATGTGGAACGGGCGCGCCCACTGCTCGCGCTGGCCGATGAAGTCGGTGACGCACTGGGTGAAGCGCCCGGGCACGTAGCTGACCATGACGTGGGGGTCGCCCGCCGAGTCCACGGCCTGGGACTCCTGGTTCATCAGCGCGTGGTCGACGTCCAGGGGGTCGACGACGTGGCCGGGGGTGTCGACCGAGACGCGGTTGCCGGTGCCGGTTTCGGCGGCGAGACCGCCGTCGTCGGTGCGCCAGGTGCGGCCCCGGTCGTCGCTGTAGACGTAGCCGGTGTCGTGGTTGGCCAGGCCGCCCGGGTCGCACAGGAGGTCGCCGCCGGCGGCGGTCTCGCGCCAGGTGAAGGAGGCGTGCAGCCGTCCGTCGGCGTCGTAGCCGATCCCGTGCAGGTACATGTTCCGGGTGGTGCTCGTGGCGCCGTTGGCGCTGTAGTCGCCCTCGGCCGAGGACCACGCGCCCACACTTCGCCAGTCCGTGCCGGTGTACTCGGCCAGCTCCAGCACGCCGTCGCCCGACCCGCCGGTGCGGTAGGTCAGCTGCAGCCCGCCGTCGGGGGTGGGCACGAACCGGGGGTAGGTGACGCCGCCCGGATCCATCCCCTCCAGGCTGCGCTGGACCTCGCCGAAGGCCTCGGCCTTCCAGGCGCCGCGCCCGTCGGCCAGACCGGCCTGCGAGCGCAGGTAGTACACGGTCGAGTTGTGCGTGTCCATCGCGATGTGCAGCCGTCCGTCCTCGGCCGAGACGCCCATCGCGATGACGTTGTGGGAGTCGTCGACGCTGAGCTTGTGCGGCAGCTCGACCGTCTGCCAGGCGGCGGGGGTCCCGGCCGGGCGGCGGGCGACCACCGCGGTGCGGTCGGCGGTGTACCAGGCGGCGTACTGGTAGCGGTCGTGGGTGAGGATGCCCTCCTGCTGGAAGGAGTTGTTGTTGACGATTCCGTCGTAGGAGACGAAGTACAGGCCCTGCTCGTCGAGCACGCTGTCGCGCACCAGTTCGGCGCCGGGGGCGCCGGAAGCCCCGGTGTCGGCGGCGGCGGGCGCGGTGGCGGCACCGACGGCGGTGAGGGGGACGAGCGCGGCCAGGCCGGCCGCGGCCAGCCGGCGGCGGGCGGTGCTCACTGCGATCGCCATGCTCAGGCCCCCCATCCGGCCTGCTGGCCGCCGACGCGCTCGGCGGCGATCGCCTCCATGTAGCCCGAGCGGGCGAACGCGGCCATGGGGTCGGGGTCCAGCCCTTCCTCGGCGCGCAGTTCGGCCAGCAGGGGGCGCACGTCGGTGTTGTAGGCGTCCATCAGCACCGCGTTGGCGCCAAGCACGTCGCCCGCGCGCTGTGCGGCGGACAGCGCCTCGGCGTCGACCAGCAGCGCCTTGGCGGTGGCCTCCTGGACGTTGAGCACCGAGCGGATCTGGCCGGGGATCTTGGGCTCGATGTTGTGGCACTGGTCGAGCATGAAGGCGATGCCTTCCTCCGGCTCGAACCCGCCCCCGCGCACCACCTCGTACATGATGCGGAACAGCTGGAAGGGATCGGCCGCGCCCACCATCAGGTCGTCGTCGGCGTAGAAGCGGGAGTTGAAGTCGAAGCCGCCGAGCTTGTGCTCGCGCAGCAGGAAGGCGACGATGAACTCGATGTTGGTGCTGGGCGCGTGGTGGCCGGTGTCCACCACGACCTGGGCCCGGTCGCCGAGCTTGAGGCAGTGGGCGTAGGCGGTGCCCCAGTCGGGCACGTCGGTGGTGTAGAAGGCCGGTTCGAAGAGCTTGTACTCCAGCAGCATCCGCTGGTCGGGGCTCAGCCGGTCGCGCACGGCCTCAAGCGCCTCGGCCAGCCGGTCCTGGCGGACCCGCACGTCGTCCTGGCCCGGGTAGTTGGTGCCGTCGGCGAACCACAGCTTCAGGTCGGCCGAGCCTGTGGCGTCCATGACGTCGACGCAGGCCAGCAGGTGATCCAAGGCCTTGGCGCGGATCGCCGGATCGGGGTTGGCGACGCTGCCCAGCTTGAAGTCGTCGTCCTGGAAGACGTTGGAGTTGATGGTGCCGATGCGCACGCCCTGCTCGCGGGCGTAGGCGGCCAGCTCGCCGTAGTCGTCGACGGTGTCCCAGGGGATGTGCAGGGCCACGCTGGGGGCGACGCCGGTGTAGCGGTGCACCTGCGCGGCGTCGGCGATCTTCTCGTGGGGCGTGCGCGGAACACCGGGCTGGCCGAAGACCTTGAAGCGGGTGCCGCTGTTGGCGAACGCCCAGGACGGAAGCTCGATGGCCTGCTTGCGCAGCGCGGCCTTGACGACGCTGTTGTCGGTCATGTCGGAGGGCTCCTTGGGGGTTGTAACGATTCAAGTTCCGGTCGATCGTTCCGCTGTCCCGAAGAGCAGGCGATGAGCGGGAACGTCCGGCGGCGCCAGGGAGGATGCGGGGGCGGAGCGGCGTCGGTCAGTCCAGGTGGAACACCTCCGTCAACGGCACCATCCCCTCGTCCGGGCGGCCGTCGAGGCCTTCGAAGAACGGGGCCATCTCCGCCTGCCAGCGTGCGTTGACCTCGGTGGCGGCCATCGCCTGCTGGGCGGCCGCGAAGTCCTCGGTCTCCACGTAGCCCACGAGCAGCCCGTCGTCGCGGCAGAAGATCGAGTAGTTGTGCCAGCCCGCCTCGCTGAGCGCGGCCTTCATCTCCGGCCACACCTCGGCGTGGCGCCGCCGGTACTCCTCGAGGCGGTCGGGCTTGACCTTGAGCAGGAAGCAGACCCGCTGCATCGCCGTCCTCCCTCGGATCGCGGGCCCCGGCCGGAGCCGCGCACGGCAGAAGGCGGCGCCCCCGCGCACGGCCCCGGCTCCGGGCCGGTCAGAAGTCGTAGTCGTCGATGTTGTCCTTGTTGAACACCGTGGGCGGGCCGAGCACGATCTCGCCGTCGGCGCCGATTTCGTACTCGCCGAGCCGCCCGGCCTCGAAGGTCTGGCCCTTCTCACCGGTGATGCGGCCCGCCGCCTGCGAGGCGCCGGCGTAGGCGGCGAGGTAGCCCAGGTCGGCCGGGTCCCACAGCGCGAACTCCTCGACGGTGTCGTTCTTGACGTACTCCCGCATCTGGTTGGGCGTGCCCAGGCCGGTCAGCGCCACCTCGCCCTTGTAGTCGGAGGAGCCCAGGTACCGCGCGGCCGCGGCCAGACCCACGGTGGTGGGGGAGACGACGCCCGCCAGGTCGGGGTGGGTCTGCAGCAGGCCCTGCATCTCGTTGAAGGACTTCTGGTCGTCGTCGTTGCCGTAGACGGTGTCGACGACCTCGATGTCGGAGTACTCGTCCGTGGCCAGTTCCTCCTCCATCAGCTTCAGCCACGCGTTCTGGTTGGTGGCGTTGGGCGTGGCCGAGAGGAAGGCGATCTCGCCCTCGCCGCCGATCTGCTCGGCGATCATCTCGACCTGGACCGTGGCGAGGTCCTCCGACGTCGCCTGGTTGATGAACAGGTCGCGGCACTTCGGATCGGCGTCGGAGTCGAAGGTGACCACGACGCTGCCCGCCTGGCGGGCCTGGTTCAGCGCGCCGCAGACCGCGTTGGGGTCGTTGGCGGCCGTCGCGATGACGTCGCTGCCCTGTTGGCTTAGCGTGTTGATGTAGCTGACCTGGGAAGAGGCGTTCGCCTCGGAGGGGCCGACCTCCTTGAACTCCCCGCCCAGCTCATCGACGGCCTCCTTGCCGCCGTTGTCGGCGACGGTGAAGTAGGGGTTGTTCAGCTGCTTGGGCAGGAAGCTGATCGCCAGGTCCTCGGGGATCTCGGCGTCGGGGTCGGCTTCGCCGGAGCCGCCCGAGCCGCCTCCGGAGCCGTCGTCCTCGCCGCGGGTGGTGCCGCCGCAGGCCGAGGCCGCCAGCATGACGCCGGCCAGGGCCGCGGCGGTGACGCCGTAGCGGATGCGCTGTCTCATGATGGGTTCACTTTCCTTCTGCGCGGGGGAGCGGATGGGCCGGGGCCGTTGGGGACGGCCCCTAGGAGGGCGGCGCCGGCCGGGGGCGGCGCTCGCGCACGCGGGCCAGGGTGGTGGGCAGCACCACCGAGACCACCAGCAGCAGGCCGGTGACGATGTCGAGCACGTCGGAGGAGACGTCGGCCAGCATGAGGGCGTTGCGGATGGTGCCCAGCAGCAGCACGCCGGCCAGCACGCCGACCAGCGCGCCCCGGCCGCCGAAGATCGACACACCGCCCAGCAGCACCGCGGCCACCACCGACAGCTCCAGCCCGAACGCGTTGTCGGCGCGTGCGCTGCCGTACTGCAGGGTCCAGAACACGCCGGCACCCGCCGCGACCGTGCCCGAGACCACGAACAGCCACAGCTTGGTCCAGCGCACCGAGATACCGGAGAACCGGGTCGCCTCGTCGTTGCTGCCGATGGCATACAGCGATCGGCCGACCGGGGTGGCGTGCAGCAGGATCCCGAAGACCACCGCCAGTACCGCGATCAGCAGCGCGATCCAGGGGACGTCGGTTCCGGGCAGCCGCGCGGTGGCACCGCCGGTCCAGGAGAAGGGGAAGTCGGCGACGGCACGGTCGCCCAGCACCACATAGGCCAGTCCCCGGTACATCGCCATGGACCCGATCGTCACCGCGAGCGACGGCAGCCCGGCCACGGTCACCAGCAGCCCGTTGAGCGCGCCCAACGCGGATCCCAGCAGCACGCACAGCGGCACGATCGCTTCCAGCGGCAGGCCCGCGACCCACAGCTGGCCCATGACCGCGCTGGTCAGCCCGAGTGTGCTCGCCACGCTCAGGTCGATCTCGCCGGTGATGATGACCAGGGTCATCGGCAGCGCGATCAGCGCGATGGCGGTGACGTCCAGGATCAGGAACCCGGCGTTGCGGCCGGTGGCGAACCCGTCGACCATCAGCGAGGCGCCCAGCACCGACGCCACCAGGACGCCGACGATCGACGCCTCTCGTGTACGCAGCAGCGATCGCAGCGCCGAGCCGGCGGAGCCTACGGCGCCGACTCGGGCCGTGGGCGCGGGCCGCTCCGGCGGAGCCGCAGCGGCGCTCGTGGTCGGGTCGTCGACCTCAGGCCCCACGGGAACCACCTCCTCTCAGGCGGCGGGCGGCGCGCACCGCCAGCAGCCGGTCCAGTCCGATCGAGACGAGGATCAGCAGGCCGACCACGGCCTGCTGCCAGAACGAGCCGACCTGCAGCATCGGCAGCGCGGCGTCGATGGTCGACAGCAGCAGTGCGCCCAGCGCCGCGCCGTAGACGGTGCCGCTGCCGCCGAAGATCGCCACACCGCCGACCACGGCGGCCGCCACGACCTCCAGCTCCAGGCCGGTGCCCACCGTCGCGTCCAGGGTGCCGAACCGCGCCGCGTAGAGGACGCCGGCCAGGCCCGCCAGCGACCCGTTGATCACGAACGGCGCGAACACCCGGCGGTCCACCGGGATGCCGACCAGGCGCGCCGCGGCAGGCTCCGAGCCCACGGCGTACAGTTCGCGTCCGCTGCGGTAGTTGCGCAGGTACCAGCCGGCCGCGAGCACCACCGCCAGGGCGACCACCGCGGGCAGCGGGATACCGAACAGGGTGATACGGGCCAGCCCCAGGAACCCGTCGGGCATGTCGGCGGCGTTGATCTGCCGCCCCCCGGCCCACCAGTAGTCGATCCCGCGGAACATGTAGAGCGTGCCCAGGGTCACCACCAGCGCGGGGACGCGCGCGGCGGCCACGAGCACGCCGTTGACCACGCCGCAGAGCGTGCCCACCAGCACACCGATCGCCATCACGATCGGGGTGGGCAGTCCGGGCAAGGACACGAACGTGACGCCCACGGCGAAGGCCGACAGGCCCATCACCGAGCCCACCGACAGGTCGACGTTGCGGGTGATCAGCACCATCGACTGGCCCACGGCCAGGATCGTCAGCAGGGTCGCGCCCAGCAGCAGGTCGCGCACGCTCTGCCCGGAGAGGAACCCCGGATTGGCCAGCGTGGTCACGGCCACCAGCAGCGCCAGAGCGAGCAGGATGCCCAGCTCGCGTACCTGGCGGATGCGCCGGCCGGCGCGCCCGTCGCCGGCGCCGTGCTCCTTGGGCGGCTGCGGCGCGGCCTCGCCCGCGGCGGCGCCCGGCGGGCCGGTCCGCGCCGCGGTGCCCGCCGCGGGTGCGCCGGTCTCCTCGGTTCCGCTCACGCCGCCCTGCCTTCCTGTCCTGTCGCCGCGTACATCACCGACTCCTCGGTGGCTTCGCCGCGGGCGAGTTCGGCGGTGATGCGGCCCTCGTGCATGACCAGCACGCGGTCGGCCATGCCGAGCACCTCCGGAAGCTCGCTGGAGACCATCAGCACGGCGATGCCCCGGCCGGCCAGTTCGGACAGCAGCCGGTGCACCTCCGCCTTGGTCCCGACGTCGATGCCGCGGGTGGGTTCGTCGACGATGAGCAGCTGCGGTTCGGTGGCCAGCCACTTGGCCAGCACCACCTTCTGCTGATTGCCGCCGGAGAGCGTGGTGACCGCGTCGGAGAGCCGCCCGGCCTTGAGCTGCAGCCGCTCGGCCCATGCGGCCGCCGCCCGCTGCTCGTCGCGCCGGCGCAGCAGGCCCAGCCGGCTCAGCGACCAGCGGCGGGTCAGTGTGGCGTTGCGTTCGATGGACATCTCCATCACCAGGCCCTGCTGGCGGCGGTCCTCGGGCACCAGGGCGACACCGGCGGCCATGGCGGCGGCGGGACGGCCGTTGGGCAGCGTGGTGCCGGCCACGCGCACGGTGCCGGACTCGTGGCGGTCGACGCCGAAGACGGCCCGCACGACCTCGCTGCGCCCGGCGCCGACCAGCCCCGCGAGCGCGACGATCTCACCGGCGCGCACCGAGAATCCCACGTCGGCGAAGACCCCGGCGCGGCCCAGTCCTTCGACCTCCAGGACCGTCTCGCCGGGGGCGACCTCCTGCTTGGGGAACAGCGCGGAGACCTCCCGGCCCACCATGCGGTGTACAAGGTCGTCGACGGTCAGCTCGGCCACGGGGTCGGTCGAGACGTAGCCGCCGTCGCGCATCACGGTGACGCGGTCGCACAGCTGGAAGACCTCGTCGAAGCGGTGGGAGATGAACAGCACCGCGGCGCCGCCGTCGCGCAGCGAGCGCGCCACGGCGAACAGCCGCTCGACCTCCACGCCCGACAGCGCCGCGGTCGGCTCGTCCATCACCAGCACGTGCGCGTCGAAGGACATCGCCTTGGCGATCTCGACGAGCTGCTGGTCGGCGATGGAGAGCCCGCGGGCGGGCCGGTCCGGGTCGATGTGCACGCCCAGGCGCGCGAACAGGCCCTCGGCGGCCTCGCGCATGGCGCGCCTGTCGATGCGGCGCCCGCGCCTCAGCGGCTGGCGTCCCATGAAGATGTTCTCCGCGACCGACAGGTCGGGGAACAGGGTCGGTTCCTGGTAGATGACCGCGACGCCGGCCCGCTGGGCGTCGGCGGGGGCGCCGAACGCCGTCGGTCGGCCCCCGACCTCGACGTGCCCGGTGTCCGGACGGTGCACCCCGGCGATGACCTTCACCAGGGTCGACTTTCCCGCCCCGTTCTCGCCGCAGAGCGCGTGGATCTCGCCCGCACGCAGCTCAAGGGAGACGTCCTGGAGGGCGTGGACCGTCCCGAAGGACTTGGACACCCCCGCCAGCGACAGGAGCGGAGGAGCCGGTGGTGGGTGACGGTCCACGGCGTCCTCCTTCGACGATCGAGCGCCGCGAGGGGGCGGCGCGCGTTGAAAAACGTTTCAATGAAGTGGGACGTTAGGTGGGTCACAGGTCGTGTGTCAAGAGGGTTGCAGGGAAATGTCGCCGTCGCTCCGTGTTTGTGTGGTGACGTGCCGGATGTGGTTATTCTGTACCCCGGCGGACTCAGGAGAGTAGTCTGAGACGGAACGTTGACACGTTTTAATAAACCTGTGAGCATGAGCGGCCTACGAGCCGCCCGAGTACCGCGGAGAGCAGCGTTGTCCTCGACCGAAGGCACCAACCGGCCAGTCGGCATCAACGACGTGGCGGCGCGCGCCGGTGTGTCCCCCGGCACCGTCTCCAACGTCCTCAACCGCCCCGAGCGTGTCGCCGAGTCCACCCGGCGCCGCGTCGAGCGCGCGGTCCAGGAGCTCGACTACGTCCGCAACTCCTCCGGGCGCAATCTGCGTTCGGGGCGCAGCGACTCCGTCGGCCTGCTCGTTCTGGACGTCACGAACCCGTTCTTCGCCGAGGTCGCCCGCGGCGTCGAGGACACCGCCGGCGAGGAAGGGCTGGCCGTGGTGCTGCTCAACTCCGCTGAGCAGGCGGCCCGCCAGCGCCGCTCCATGCGGCTGCTGGCCGAGCAGCGTGCCGCCGGCGCGGTCATCATGCCCGTCGACAACGACACCGAGGACCTGCTGTGGCTGCGCAAGCAGGGGGTGCCCGGCGTGCTGTTGGACATCGGCGACGTGCCCGGCGAGACCGCCTGCAGCGTCTCGGTCGACAACCACGCCGGCGGCCTGGCGGCCGGGCGCCACCTGATCAACCTCGGCCACGAACGCATCACCTACCTCGGCGGCCCCGCCGACCTCGAGCAGTGCCGCACACGGCTGGAGGGCCTGTGCGCCGCCGTCGCCGAGGCGGGATCCGATCCCGACGAGGCGGTGCGCGTCATCCGCACCGCCCAGCTCAACGCCGAATCGGGCGAGAAGGCCGTGGAGGAGGTCCTGGCGGGCGGGCCCAAGCGCCGCCCGCAGGCGGTTTTCTGCACCAACGACCAGCTGGCCGTGGGTGTCCTCAAAGGGCTGGGGGGGCGCGGACTGAGCGCACCGGGCGACCTGTCGGTGGTGGGCTACGACGACGTCGACCTCGCCGCGCTGGTGCACCCGGGGCTGACCACCGTCGGCCAGCCCAAGTACGAGCTGGGTCGGGCGGCCATGCAGCTGCTGCTGTCGGAGCTCGGCGATCCCGACCACCGCCACGAGCGCCTGCGGTTCGCCCCGGAGCTGGTCGTGCGCGGATCCACGGCGGCCTACCGGCCGTAGCCGCCGCGCCCGGCGGCCGTGGCGGGGTGTCCGCCCGGCGCCGTCCCTGCTTTCATTTCTCTCGTTCTCGCTGATCGCGGGACGCGGGCGGCGTGCGCGGGGCCGTAGTGCCGAAAGTCCCTAACAGGACGCCGGTTCACCGAACGAGGTGAACCGCGCTTTTCGGTAACCGCACCTATTCGGGCGATGCAAACATGAAGCGGGCATTGCGCATGCGCCGGATTATTCAACGCAGGCAGTGCGCCCGAAGTATCTTCGCGGCGTTTTCCAGGATTCACTGTTTTCGTCGTTGCCCTTTGCTAGGCTCGCCGTTGATTCGGAGGGACTTGACGATCCCGACGAAAAGTGAGACCTGCACATGACCTGGTTTCGCGCGGATTTTCCGATCCACTCGACGAACCTCCTGTTCAGGGGTGAGGTGTCGCAGCGGCCGCCCCCGCCGGTGCGAGCGCCGAACCGAATTGCCCGGCAGGAGCGTTCTCTGTGTGCGGCGGCGCGCGACCAAGGCACCGAGGCGATCGGCGGTCCCAGGCCGCCGACGTGTTTCCGGTGCCGTTTCAGGGCCGGAATCCCCCGGTCACCGAGACGATTCGAGGAGGCGTGTTGTGGCGCAGCCGCCCTCACCGCCCGGCCGCGACGACCGGCCGACGCGTATGACCGCATACGACGACTCACCCGCCCGCGGAGGGCGCTTCCGGCGGCTGCTTCGCCGACTGGGAATGGGCCGTCGGGAGGTGGAGTCGCAGCCGGTGCGGCTCCAGCCGGGCACCCCGGCCCAGGCCGCGGCACCCGCACCGGGACCCGCCGCCGGCGGGCCCGCCCCCTGGCGACCGGAGGCTCCCGCTACCCACCGGGCCGCCCCTCACCCGGTCGGACCGGGCCAGTGGAGCGGCCCTGCCTACAACGGCTCCGCGCACGGCGCCCCCGGCGCCACGCACCGGTACAACGCCTGGGCGCAGCCCGTCCACGTGCCCGAGCCCCCACCCGACCCCGGCCTGCTCACCGAGGCGCTCGCCGGTCTGGCGATGCGCGACCTGACCATGGTGGAGTCGCTGCTGGACATCGTCGGCAGCCTGGAGGACTCCACCGAAGACCCCGACCTGCTGGCGAAGCTGTTCGAGATCGACAACCTGGCCACCCGTATGCGGCGCAACGGCGAGAACCTGCTGGTGCTCGCCGACCAGGAGAGCGACGACTCCGGCATCGAGCCGGTGGCGCTGCTCGACGTCGCCCGCGCCGCCACGTCCGAGATCAAGGATTACGGCCGCGTGCAGCTCGGCCGCCTGCCCGACCGTTTCGTCCTCGGAGAGGCCGCCGACGACCTGAGCCACCTGCTGGCCGAGCTGCTCGACAACGCCACCACCCACTCACCCGACCACGCCCAGGTCGTCATCAGCGGTCAGATGATGCCCGACGGCGCGCTGCTGGTGGTGGTCGAGGACGAGGGGATCGGCATCCCCGAGGACCAGCTGGCCGACATCAACACACGCCTGGCGGGCACCCCGGTACTGGACAAGCGCGTGATGCGGCACATGGGGCTCTACGTCGCCAGCCGCATCGCCCACCGCCACGGCCTGCGGGTGCAGCTGGAGGCCCGCGCCTTCCGCGGCGTCAACGCCTACACGGTCGTCCCCGCCGCGCTGCTGAGCGCCACCGGACCCACCCCCGCGCCGGCGGTGCCGCAGCAGGCGGTGCCCGCGATGGCGGGCGCCGCTCCGCAGCCCTCCGCGGGCGCGGCCCAGCCCGGTGCCCACCGCGCCGATCCCGCACCCCAGGAGACCGCCGGCGACACCGGCGCCTCGGCCGCCCCGAGCGGCCCGCGCCAGAGCGAAGCCACGTCAGCGGTCACCTCCGCAGGGTTGCCGCGCCGAACAGCCCACACGTCGCCGCTGCGGATGATGCCCGCCGAGGAGCCGCCCGGTCCCCCGCCCGCCGAAGACGCCACCGAGAGAGCCGAGCGGATCCGCGACGAGCTGGACGGATTCATGGAGGGCGAGCGCGCCGCCGCCCGCGAGGACGGCCGCGCGGACGGGCCGTGACGCGCCGCGGTGCGCCCGCCGGCGCCCCGCGCCTCCGGTCCCCGACCCCCGCACGCCGAGCGAGAGAGCTGGAACATAGCGATGGACAACCAGATAGCCGTGACCGCAGAGAACTTCGCGTGGCTGATCAACAACTTCGTCGCCGACGTCCCCGGAGTCGACCATGCGGTCGTCGTCTCCTCCGACGGCCTGGTGCTGACCTCCTCTCAGGATTTTCCCGAGGAGCACGCCGAGCAGCTCGCGGCCATCGCCAGCGGAATGCACAGCCTGGCGGTGGGCGGCGCGAAGCTGTTCGCCAAAGGCGAGTGCGAGCAGCTGATCGTGCGCATGCAGCGCGGCCACCTGTTCGTCATGTCGATCAGCGACGGCTCCTGCCTGGCGGTCCTCACCACGCCGTCGGCGGACATGAAGATCGTCGCCTACCAGATGACCCGGCTGGTGGAGAACGTCGGCCACGCCCTCACCCCGCAGCTGCGGTCCCAGCTGCGGGAAGTGATCGGGAACTAGAGCCGGCGGCCGGGCAGGCCGGGAGCGAATGAAGAGGTTGCCACAGTCATGAGCTACCGCAAGCGAAGGGGCTCGCGCATCCGCCCCTACACGTTCACGGGCGGGCGGACCCGATCACGCCACCCCCTCATGGTGCAGACGCTCGTCTCCACCGCCGATCCGAGCAACGACGCTCCCGCGAACCTCATGCCCGAGTCGCAGCGGATCTACCTGCTGTGCCGGGAGACGCGCTCGGTCGCCGAGGTGTCGGCGGAGCTGAAGATCCCGCTCGGCGTGACGCAGGTGCTGCTGAGTGATCTCGCCGAACTGGGGGTCGTATACATCCATCCCACAATCACGGGCGACAGCCCGTCCGAAAACCAGGTTCTCGAGAGGGCGCTTCGTGGTCTCGAACGACTTTTCCAGTGACATCCAGACCAAGATGTCGACCAAGATCGTCATCGCCGGCGGTTTCGGAGCGGGGAAGACGACACTCGTCGGCTCGGTCTCGGAGATCCCGGCGGTGACAACCGAAGCCGTGATGACCGAGGCGAGCGTCCCGCACGACGACACCTCGGCCACGCCGCAGAAGGTCACGACCACCGTGGCAATGGATTTCGGCCGCATCACCGTCGACCAGCAGTTGATCCTCTACATGTTCGGCACGCCGGGCCAGGCGCGGTTCTGGTTCATGTGGGACGACCTCGTGCGCGGGGCCGTGGGCGCGGTGGTGGTCGTCGACTGCCGTCGGCTGGCCGACAGCTTCGAGGCCGTCGACTACTTCGAGACGAACCGGCGCATCCCCTACGTCGTGGCGCTCAACAAGTTCGACGGCGCGCTCGAATACACGACCGAGCAGATCCGCGAGGCGCTCGAGGTGAGCAGCGACGTTCCCATCCTCGACTTCGACGCCCGCGACCGCTCCTCCAGCGGGTCGGTGCTCAAGACGCTGCTCCGGTACGCGCTGTCGAACAACGCCGCCGCTGCGCCGGTCGGGTGACCGCAGCGCCGCCTCCTCCCGGTCGGCGCATACCGCAGACTTCGCCAAAAGGACCACTTAGATGCGCAAGATCCTCATCGTCGGAGCCGGGCACTCGGGTCTCCATCTGGCCCACGGCCTGCTCAACCACGGCTACGACGTCACGGTGATCACCGGGCAGAGCTCGAAGGAGATCCGTACCGGCAGGCCCTCCGTGACCCAGGTGACCTTCCCGACCGCCCTGGACTACGAACGCGAGCTGCACCTGGACTTCTGGACCGGCCAGGCCCCGCGGATGACGGACTTCAAGATCCACCTCTATCCGCCGGGCGCGGACCCGGTCGCGCTGAAGGGCAGGACGGGCAAGGGGGACCGGTACACGGTCTCCATCGACCGGCGGATCAAGATGGCCGACTGGCTGGAGTACTTCGAGGACTCCGGCGGCAAGGTCGTCATCCACGGCGTGACGCTCACCGACCTCGACTACTTCTCGCGGATGTTCGACCTGATCGTGGTCGCGGTGGGCTCCGGTGAACTGGGTGCGCTGTTCGACGCCGACACGAGCCGGTTCAGCGGGGCGCGTCCGCGGGTGGTGGCCCAGGCCAACATCTACGACGTGCTGCCCGACCCCGGCGAGAGCGAGAACATCGGCTGGGCGGCGTCCACCGCGGACGCCGGAAACATGATCTTCGTGCCGTTCCTGACCACCGACGGCCCCTGCCACTCGCTCTTCCTCGGCGACAAGCGCGGCGGCCCGATGGACGCCTGGCCCGACCGGCCCCAGCCCGAGGAGCAGTGGCGGCGGATGCAGGACCTGCTGCGCAAGTACGCTCCGGAGTACTACGAGCGGGTGCGCAACGCCGCGCTGGTCGACGGCAACAGCACGCTGGTGGAGTACTTCACGCCGCAGGTGCGCAATCCCGTGGGCGTGCTGCCCTCGGGCGGTCTCGTGCTGGGCATCGCCGACGTGGTGATCACCATGGACCCCTTCGTCGGTCAGGGATGGAACCACTCCACCCGGTGCGCGCGCAGCTACCTGAAGAGCATCGTGGAGCACGGCGATCGCCCGTTCGACGAGGCGTTCCTCTCCGGGGCCTTCGAGCGGTTCTGGCAGTACGGGCTGCCGGTGCAGCGGTTCGCCGAGCTCCAGTCCACGTTCTGGGACCAGGAGCTTCCGGCGCACTTCCAGGAACTCCTCGGCGCCGCCGCGAGCTACCCGGAAATCGGTGACCGCTGGATCCAGGGCTGGGACTACCCGCCCGACTACGAGGACTGGCTCTACGACCCCGAGCTCGCACGCGCGTACCTGGCGGAGGTCGCAGCAGCGCACGACGGTCGGCAGTAAACCGCCGCCCGGACACAACCGGAAAGAGCACCATCGGCCGTTCGGCCCGGAGGCCTCCCCGCGGAGGATCCGGGCCGAACGTCTCTTGTGTCACACCAGCATCTTTTATAGCCATGGCCATTTTTGTGATCTTGTCGGTGAATCGGCGTTTGCGTCCGAAACATTGCTGCTATTGCCGAAGAAATGGGGTCCGGCTACGATCACTCTGTTGCGTCGTCTAAGTGGCGCATGTGGTCATCTGAGGCCGTATGCGGCATTTGGTCTGGTCTTCTTGCGTACCGTTTTCCCGTCGACCGCGAGGCACAGCCATGGCACAGGGCACGCCGAACCTTCCCCACCCCTTTACCGCGCCTGTCCAGGAAGAATCGCCGCCCCGTTTCCGGGGTGTGTCTTCGTGGTAAGCCTCCGCTTCCCTTTTGGTGCCGCGCGCCGCCGGCGGGTGGCGCAGAACGTCTGACGCCGAGATCGTTTCGGCGAACGCGGAAAACTCCGATGCGCAGCGCATGTGCAGGTGGAAGCCGATTCAGCAGCGTGTGCGCATTCCCGTGCGCAGCGCGCTGAGGGACGGGCGAACGAGCAGGGGGATCTGGTGACGCACTCGCATCCGGCCGATCCGCGCAGCACCGCGGCCGGCGCACGCGCCATCGCCGTCATCGGCATGTCGTGCCGCTTCCCCGGCGCGGCCGACCCGGGACGGTTCCGGGAACTGCTGCGTGCGGGCCGCAGCGCCATCGCCGACCCGCCGCCGGAACGGGCCGCCACCGCACCTCAGGCCGCCGGTGGGCCGCTCCCGGGCGGGTTCGTCGACGCGGACGCGTTCGACCCCGAGCCCTTCGGGATCGCCCCGCGCGAGGCGGCCGCCATGGACCCCCGCCAGAGGCTGATGCTGGAGCTGGCATGGGAGGCGGTGGAGAACGCCGGCGTTCCCGTGCGGGATCTGCACGGCACCCGGACCGGTGTCTTCGTGGGCGCGATGAGCGACGACTTCGCCGCCCGCTGGCACCGCCGAGGCCCCGGCGCGGCCACCGCGCACACCCTCACCGGGCACAGCCGCGCGGTCATCGCCAACCGGGTCTCCTACGCGCTGGGTCTGCACGGCCCCAGCCTGGCCGTCGACACCGGGCAGTCCTCCTCGCTGGTAAGTGTGCAGCTGGCGATGGAGAGCCTGCGCCGGGGCGAATCCGAGCTGGCCGTGGCCGGCGGCGTCCATCTCAATCTGGCGGCCGAGAGCGCCGCGGGCGAACAACGCCTGGGGGCGCTTTCGCCCGACGGGCGCTGCTACGTCTTCGATGCACGCGCCAACGGTTTCGTCCGCGGCGAGGGCGGGGGAGCGGTGGTGCTCAAGCCGCTGCCGACGGCCCTGGCGGACGGCGACCGCATCCATGCCGTACTCCTGGGCGGCGCGGTCAACAGCGACGGCGCCACCAGCGGCCTGACCGTGCCGGGCCGACACGGACAGGAGGACGTGCTGCACCAGGCCTACCGCGACGCCGGCATCGACCCGGCGGCGGTGGGTTATGTCGAGTTGCACGGCACCGGGACGCCCACCGGCGACCCCGTCGAGGCGGCGGCCCTGGGCACGGCCCTGGGCGCGGCGCGGGCGGCGGACGATCCGCTGCCGGTGGGGTCGGTCAAGACCAACATCGGCCACCTCGGCGCGGCAGCGGGGATCGCCGGGCTGATCAAGACGGCCCTGGGCGTGCGCGACGCCGAGCTGGTACCCAGCCTCAACTTCACCGCGCCCAACCCCGACATCGCACTCGACCGGCTCGGGCTGCGTGTCCAGCTGAAACGCGCGGACTGGCCGCGGGCGGCAGGCAGACCCGTCGCCGGGGTCTCCTCGTTCGGGATCGGCGGAACCAACTGCCACCTCGTGCTGGCCGCCCCGGAGGGGACGCGCCGGGAGACCGGTTCCGGCCGCGCCGTCCGCGTTCGCGGCGCCGGCCGCGGGACCGATCCGGTTCCGCTGCCCTTCGTGTTCTCGGCGGCCGGCGGTGCGGGGCTGCGCGGGCAGGCCGAACAGCTGGGCGCGCGTGTCGCCGACGCCGCCGACGCGGACCTGCCGGAGCTGGCCGCCGCGCTGGCTCTCACCCGCTCACCGCTCGCCCGGCGTGCCGCCGTGGTCGCCGCCGACCGCGAGGAGCTGGCCGGCGGGCTCGCGGCCGTGGCCCGCGGATCCACCGCCGCCACCGTGCGGCGAGGCATGCCCCGCGGCGGCGGGGCCGCGATGCTCTTCTCCGGTCTGGCACGGCCGTACGCGGGGATGGGGCGGCGCCTGCACGCGCACCACCCGGCGTTCGCGAGGGCCTTCGACGAGGTCTGCGCCGGATTCGACCCGCTCGTGGAGCGCCCGCTGCGCGATGTGGTGTGGGCGAGGCCGGGCAGCGCGCAGGCCGCGCTGCTGGAGCGCGCCGGGTGGGCCCAACCCGCCCTGTTCGCCGTCGGCACGGCGCTCTACCGGCTGCTGGAGGCCTGGGGAGTGCGTCCGGACTTCGTCGCCGGCCACTCCCTCACCGGTGAGGCCGCCGCCGCTCACGCCGCCGGGATGCTCCCGCTCGCCGACGCCTGCGCGCTGGTGGCCGCCGGGGCCCGCGAGCTCGACGGGCTTGCCGACGCCGTTCACGCCGGCGTCGGTGCCGACGCCGCCGCCGCGGCCGCGCTGCTGGCATCCGAAGGACTCGACGGCAGGGTCGCCGTCGCCGCGGTCGGCGGCCCGGGGGAGGTGGTCCTCTCAGGAGACCGGGAGAGCACGGTCCGGGCTGTGCGGCTGCTGGCCGCCCACGGCGCCGAGGCCCCCGACCCGACTCCGGGCGGAATCCTGCCGGCTCCCCGGACCGAGCGGGCGGTGCAGGACCTGCTGGCCGCGGCCCGCGGCCTGGACGTCCGACCGGCGTGTGGTCCCGAACCGGTCTCCGGGCTCACCGGCGGCGTCGTCGGACCCGAGCAACTCGCCGACCCGGAGCACTGGGCCCGCCACGCCCGCGAGGCCGTGCGCCTCGCCGACGGCGTCGCGGCGCTGCACGAGCGCGGCGCGCGCGTCTTCTGCGAGCTCGGGCCCGGCTCCGGGATCGCCGAGGCGGCACGCGACTGCGTCGCGGCCCGCGCCGAAGAGCGGAAGGAGGCCCGAAGCGAAGGCGGCGCGGCGTTCCTGTCCGGGTTGCGCTCCGGTGCCGAAGAACGTGCGGCGGCCGAGTACGTCGCCGGACTGCACGTCAACGGGATCGAACCTGACTGGCAGGCGATGCTGGGAGCCGCGCCCCGGCATGTCGAGCTGCCCACCTACGCCTTCCGGCACCGCGCCTTCGGGCTGGGGCCCGAGGCCCCGGAGGCCGGTACCGCGGCGTCGGCGGAGGAGGAACGCCCGGCGCGCGCTGCGGGGCCCGAGACAGCCGGTGCCCACGAGGGCGCCGATACACACCGCGCCCTGCTGCGGCTGGTCCAGGCCGAAACCGCCGCCGTACTGGGCCACGACTCGCCCGAAGCCGTCGACACCGCGGCCAGCTTCCACGACATGGGGCTGGACTCCATGCTCGCCGTCGCGCTGCGCAACCGGCTGACGCGGGCGACAGGCCGGGACCTGCCGGTGACGCTGCTGTTCGACGCGCCGACGCCCGACCAGGTCGCCTTCCGGCTGCGGGATGAACAGCCGGCGCGGCCCGGGGCCGTTCGGGCGGGGGCCGAGGCCCGGCGTTCGGACGAGGCCGGCGACCGCATCGCGATCGTCGGGGCGGCGTGCCGGCTGCCCGGCGGCGTGGACACACCGGAGAAGCTGTGGGACCTGGTGAGCGCCGGGGCCGATGCGACCTCGGAGTTTCCCGGCAACCGCGGCTGGGACCTCGACGGTCTCTACGACCCCGACCCGGGCGCTCCCGGCCGCAGCCATGTGCGCCGCGGCGGCTTCGTCCACGACGCCGACGAGTTCGACGCGGGCTTCTTCGGGATCTCCCCCCGCGAGGCGCAGGCGATGGATCCGCAGCAGCGGCTGCTGCTGGAGACCGCCTGGCAGGCGCTGGAGCGGGCCGGGATCCGCCCTTCCGCGCTGCGGGGCCGCTCCGTCGGCGTGTTCGTGGGAGCCATGGTCCAGGAGTACGGGCCCCGGCTGCACGAGCCCGTAGCGGGATCGGAGGGGCACCTGCTCACCGGCAGCCTGGCGAGCGTGGCTTCGGGGCGGATCGCCTACACCTTCGGCTTCGAAGGCCCTGCCGTGACGGTCGATACCGCGTGCTCGTCCTCGCTGGTGGCGCTGCACCAGGCGATGCAGGCGCTGCGGCGCGGCGAGTGCGAGATCGCCCTGGTCGGCGGGGCCACGGTGATGGCGTCCCCCGGGGTGTTCACCGAGTTCAGCACACAGCGCGGACTCGCCCCCGACGGCCGCTGCAAGCCCTACTCCGCCGGCGCCGACGGCACGGGGTGGTCCGAGGGCGCGGGGCTGATCGTGCTGGAGCGGCTCGCCGACGCGGCCGCCGCGGGCCGCACCGTGTGGGGCGTGCTGCGCGGCTCGGCGGTCAACCAGGACGGCGCGAGCAACGGGCTGTCGGCCCCCAGCGGCAGGGCACAGGAACGGGTGCTGCGCGCGGCGCTGGCCGACGCCGGCATCGGTCCGGAGGCGGTCGGCGTGGTCGAGGGCCACGGGACCGGCACCAGGCTGGGAGACCCCATCGAGGCGCGGGCCGTGGGTGCGGTCTACGGCGCCGCCGGACCCGGTGTCGTTCTGGGCTCGGTCAAAGCCGGCATCGGCCACACGCAGGCGGCGGCGGGTGTCGCCGGCGTGATCAGCCTGGTCGGGACAATGGGCCGCGGCATGGTGCCCGCGATGCCGGGAGCCGGCGGCGGGCCTTCGGAGCTGGTGGACTGGAGCGGCCTGGGAGTCGAGCCCGCACTGGCGCGGCCCCGGCCGTGGCCCGACCGCCGGGGCGGGGTGCGGATCGGCGGCGTGTCCTCCTTCGGGATCAGCGGCACCAACGCCCATGTGCTGATCGAAGAGCCCCCGCGCGAACTCGCCTACGACTTCGCCGCCGGCGCACCGGCGGCGCCGCCGGGCGCGCGGGCGATCTCGCCCGGCGCGCCCCCCGAGCCGGAGGGCGCGGCCGAGGACCCGTGGCTGCAGACCGACCTGGTCGCGTGGCCGGTCACCGCCGCGGCCCCGGACGCCCTCGGCGCCCAGGCCGCACGGCTGCGCAGCGCCCTGGAGCGCGATCCCGCCGCGCGGGCGGCCGATATCGGTCTGACCCTGTCCCGGCACCGCACCCACTTCGCGCACCGCGCCGTCGTCCTGGCCGCCGAGCACGCCGGCTTCCGCGGCGGGCTGGCCGCGCTGGAGGAGGGGGCGAGCCGGGCGGGGGACGCGCTGGTGGTCCAGGGCAGCGCCGAGCGGCCGGGCGCACCGGTCTTCGTCTTCGGCGGACAGGGGGCGCAGTGGCCGGGAATGGGCGCCGAGCTGATGACCTCCTCCCCGGTCTTCCGGGCGCGCATCGCCGAGTGCGAGCAGGCACTGGCTCCCCACGTCGACTTCTCACTCGGCGCCGTACTGTGCCGGCTGCCCTGCGCTCCCTCCCTCGACCGGGTCGACGTCGTCCAACCGGCGCTGTGGGCCGTCATGGTCGCCCTCGCCGACGTCTGGCGCTCAGCGGGGGTGGAACCGGCGGCCGTGGTCGGCCACTCCCAGGGCGAGGTCGCCGCCGCCTGCGTCAGCGGCGCCCTGTCGCTGGAGGACGCGGCCGCGGTCGTGGCGCTGCGCAGCCGCGCCGTCGGCGAGCTCGTCGGCGGCGGTGCCATGGGCTTCCTCGGCGAGTCGCCCGAACGCACGGCCGAGCGAACGGCGGTGCGCACCGGCCGCGCCCACATCGCGGCGGTCAACGGCCCCGCCGCCACGGTGGTCGCGGGAGACGCCGAGGCGGTGGCCGAGCTGGTCGGCGCAGCCGAGGCCGAAGGGGTGCGCGCCAGGATGATCGAGGTGGGCTACGCGTCGCACACCCCGCACGTGGAGTCCGCTCGCGAACGCATCAGGACCGACCTCGCCGGTATCGCGCCGCGGAGCGGCACGGTTCCCTTCTTCTCGGCGGTGACCGGCGCCGAACTCGACGGCGGAGCGCTCGACGCCGACTACTGGTACGCCAACCTGCGCGAGCCCGTGCGGTTCGGATCCGCCGTCGAGGCGCTCATCGCCGCCGGACACGGCCTGTTCCTCGAATCCGGTCCGCACCCGGTGCTCACCGCGGCCATCGAGGACACCCTGGCCGCCGGCGACGCCGACGGCGCGGCCCTGGGCACCCTGCGCCGCGACGAGGGCGGGCCGCGCCGGCTGCTGGCCTCTCTCGCCGAGGCCTTCGTCCGCGGTGTACCCGTCGACTTCGGGGCCCTGGCGTCGAGCGGCCGCGCACGCCGCGTCGACCTGCCGTCCTACGCCTTCCACCGCACGCGCTACTGGCTGGCCCAGCCGCGCACCGACGCCGACCCCGGTTCCCTCGGGCAAGCGGGCACCGGTCACGCGCTGCTGGGCGCCGTCGTCGACCTCGCGGACGGCGGTGCCGTCTGCACCGGGCGGCTGGCGCTGCGCGAGGCGCCGTGGCTGGCCGACCACGCGGTGGGCGGACGCGTGCTGCTGCCCGGTGCAGCGGTGGCCGACCTGGCGGTGTGCGCCGGTGACCGCGCGGGATGCCCGGACCTGGAGGAACTCGTCCTGGAGGAGCCGCTGGTCCTGGGCGAGTCCGCCGCCGACGGGGCGGCCTTCCAGGTCGTGCTGGCGCCCGCCGACGAGCAGGGGCGCCGCGACGTGGGCGTGTACTCCCGGCCCGAGGGAACCGACGGCGATTGGCGGCGCCACGCGAGCGGCAGCCTGCGTCCTGCCGCCGCGCCGGATGCCGAGCGACGGGCCGCGGCCGCCGGTCTTGGGGCCTGGCCGCCTGCCGGTGCCGACCCCGTCGACGTGGACGGCGCCTACGAAACCCTGGCCGCACGGGGCCACGCCTATGGTCCGGCGTTTCGCGGCCTGCGCGCCCTGTGGCGGCGCGGGGACGAGATCCTGGCCGAGGTCGCGCTGCCCGAGGAGCACCGCCAGGCGGCGCACGGATTCGGCCTGCACCCGGCTCTGCTGGACGCCGCACTGCAGGCCCTGGCCGCGGCAGCGCCCGTAGACGGTCCTCCCCGAGTGCCGCACACCGTCGCCGGATTCCGGATCGCCGCGGTCGGCGCCACCTCCCTGCGGGTGCGGATCACGCCTCGGGACGGCGCGAGCGCGGCAGTCGACATGTACGACCCCCAGGGCGCCCTCGTCGCGGAACTCGACCGGGTCACCCTGCGGCCGATGCCCGAGGCCCCTCTGTCGCGGGCCGGAGAGCTGTACGCGTTCGAATGGACCGCCGCGGAGGGGCCCGCGTCGCAGGCCCCCGATCAGGAGCCGGCCTGGGCGTTCCTGGGGGTGGCCGGCCGCCTCGCGGCCTCCTCGGCCGCCGACACCGCCTATGCCGACCTCGACGAACTGCGGAGCGCGCTGGACGCGGGAGCCCCGCCGCCCTCGGCCGTGGTCGCGGAGTGCCCCGGCGCCGATCGCTTCGAGCTGCACCGGGACGCGACGAAGGTCGCCCACCGGGTCCTGGCCGTGGTGCGGGAATGGGTCGAGGACGCCAGGTTCGCCGGCTCCGTGCTCGTGCTGCGCACCCGCGGGGCGGTGGCGGCGACGGCCGCGGACCGGCTTGAGGGCCTGCACCAGACCCCGGCGTGGGGCCTGGTGCGCACGGCCCAGAGCGAGCACCCGGGCCGGTTCGTACTGGTCGACGACGACGCGGCCGGCCACCCGGCCGACGTGCTGCGCCGCGCCGCGGCGACGCGGCAACCGCAGGTGGCGCTGCGTGGAGGCCGGATCTACGTCCCCCGCTTGGTCCCGGCCGCCGCGCCCGCCGCCGCGCCGCCCAAGGAAGACCCCTGGCGCCTGGACGTGGCCGAGCCCGGTTCCCTGGACGCCGTCGGGCCCCAGCCGGCGCCCGGGGCGCAGGGGCCCCTCGGCCGCGGCCGGGTCCGCGTCGCCGTGCGCGCCGCCGGAGTCAACTTCCGCGACGTCGTGGTGGCGCTGGGGCTGCTGCCCGGCGAGACCGGTATGGGAAGCGAAGGCGCCGGGGTGGTCACCGAGGTCGGCCCCGGGGTGGACGACCTCGCGGTCGGCGACCGGGTGCTGGGAATGTTCGAAGGCGCGTTCGGCCCGCAGGCGGTCGCGGAGCGGACGCACATCGCTGCGATGCCCCGGGACTGGTCGTTCGCGCACGCCGCGGGGGTACCCGTGGCCTACCTGAGCGCCTACTACGCCTTGGTGGACCTCGCCCGGGTGCGGCCCGGCGAGTCCGTGCTCGTGCACGCGGCGGCCGGGGGAGTGGGCACCGCCGCCGTCGCCCTCGCCCGCCACCTGGGTGCGGAGGTCTTCGCCACGGCCTCCCCGGCCAAGCAGCCGCTGCTGCGGGCCATGGGACTGGACGACTCCCGCATCGCCTCGTCGCGGAGCCGGGAGTTCGCCGAGCGGTTCGCGGCCTCCGGCGGTGTCGACGTCGTGCTCAACGCGCTGGCCGGAGACTACGTCGACGCGTCTTTGGGCCTGCTGGCCCAAGGCGGGCGGTTCGTGGAGATGGGCAAGACCGACCTGCGCCGCCCCGAGCAGGTCGCGGCCCGGCATCCGGGACGCGCCTACCTGCCCTTCAACCTGCCCGATGTGCCCGCCACGCGAATCCAGCGGATACTCGGCGAGGTCGTCGACCTGCTGGAGGCGGGGCGCCTGGGGCCCGAACCGCCGCTGCGCCGCAAGGCCCTCCACGACGCGCCGGCTGCGCTGCGCGAACTGCAGCAGGGCGCCACGGTCGGAAAGACCGTCCTCGCCCTGCCCCGACCGCTGGATCCCGAGGGGACCGTCCTGGTCACCGGCGGCACCGGAACCCTGGGCGCCGCCCTCGCCCGGCATCTGGTCGCCGCCCACGGGGCCGGGCGGCTGCTGCTGACGAGCCGGGGCGGGCCCATGGCCCCGGGAGCCATGGACCTGGTCTGCGAACTGACCGGGCTCGGCGCCGAGGTCGAGGTGCGCGCCTGCGACGTCACCGACAGGGCGGCGGTGGCCGAGCTGCTGGAGGACATCCCCCAGGCGCGGCCGCTGACCGCCGTGGTCCACGCCGCCGGCGTGCTCGACGACGCCACCCTGGGGGAGCTGACGCCGAAGCAGCTGGACCGGGCGCTCGCCCCCAAAGTCGACGGCGCCTGGCACCTGCACGAGCTGACCGCCGGAGCCGACCTGTCGGCGTTCGTGCTGTTCTCCTCGGCCCTGGGCACGCTCGGTGGCGCGGGGCAGGCCAACTACGCCGCCGCCAACGCCTTCCTCGACGGCCTCGCCTACCACCGCAACGCCCGCGGTCGTGCGGCGACCTCACTGTCGTGGGGCCTGTGGGAGCAGGACAGCACGATGACGGGGCGGATGGGCGCGGCCGAACTCGCCCGCATGCGCCGCCTCGGCGTGGAGCCGATGAGCACCGCGCGCGGACTGGAGCTGTTCGACGCGGCTCTCGCCCTCGACCGCCCGCACCTGGTGCCCGCCCGACTCTCGGAGCACAAGCCCCAGGACGCGCGCAGCGGGAACCGTGCGCGCCGCGCCGCAGCGCAGGCCCCGGCCGGCACCGCCGCGCACCGGTCGGAGTTCGTGTCGGCCGATCTGCCCGCCGACGAGCTGCGGGCCGCGCTGTTGGATCTGGTGCGCGAGCACGCCGCGGCCGTGCTGGGCCACGGTTCGGGCACCGCGCTGCGCCCCGACAAGCAGCTCACCGAGGCCGGCATCGACTCGCTGACCGCGGTGGAGCTGCGCAACCGCCTCAACACCGCCACCGGTCTGCGGCTTCCGGCCACAGTGCTCTACGACCACCCCACTCCGCAGGCCCTCGCCGCCCAGCTCGCCGCCCGCCTGCGCCCCGACGAGCGCGGGAGCGCCGAGCCCGCGCCGCCGGCCGCCGCGGTACCGGTCTCGGCCGCCGAAGGAGCGGATGCCGGCCAGGGCGGCGGCGAAGACACTCTCACCCGACTGCTGGACGCGGTGCGCACCGTGCCCCTGGACCGGCTGCGCGAGAGCGGGATCGCCGGATCGCTGCTCGATCTGGCCCGCACCGGACCTGAAACACGAGCGGCTCGAGAAGCTCCCGTCTCCGACGACGGTGCGCAGATCGAGTCCATGAGCGTCGACGACCTCGTCGGCCTGGCCTTGACCGAGGACGAACTGCGCTGACGCCCGTAGCGCCGCTGCGGCCGAAAAGCACCCTCCATTGCCGGCGGCCTGCCCCGTCGACAGACGCCGCCCCTCACGCTCGTACGACAAGGAAGGTCCGCGATGAACGCGTCCAACACCCACGACCGGTCGCAGCCGCAGGCCACCGAACGCCTCGTCGCCGCGTTGCGCTCGGCGCTGAAGGACAACGAGCGACTCAAGGAGGACAACCGCCGGCTCACCGGCGCCGCCGCGGAGCCGATCGCGATCGTGGGGATCGGCTGCCGGCTGCCGGGGGGTGTGGCCTCGCCG
>NZ_JROO01000042.1 GCF_000826685.1 Streptomonospora alba | reverse complement strand
TTGGGGGGTGGGGTTCCCGTTTGTCGGGGGCCCTGCCCCCCTTTTTTTGTACCCAAGATGAATACATTGGGTGACGAGTACGTCGCTGAGTGTGTCACCGCTTGGCCGCAAGGCAGGGACGCACGCACGCCACGCGCACGCGGCTTTGCCACAGGCTGCTGCGGTGTCTGGCCCTGGGACGGCAAGGGCCTTGTGCCGGTGCGCCTCCGAGCGTGAGGCCGGTTCTCCGTTCCCCGTTCCGGGCTGAGCAGGCGCTCTACGCGGGCGATGCCGCCGCCGTAGCCCGGCCCCGCACGGCCGGCAGCGGCGCCGCGACCGCTGTCGGCGGCCGGACGCCGCGCGTGGGCGTCGGTTTCCGGGGTGCGGGGTGTGGAGCCGGAGCGGGCCTTCAGCCGGCGGGCTCGTCGAGGTCGCCGTCGCGGTCGGCGGCTTCGACCTCGTCGCGCGAGACGCCCAGGAGGTAGACGATCGTGTCCAGGTAGGGGACGTTGACCGAGGTGTCGGCCTGCTCCTGCACGACGGGCTTGGCGTTGTAGGCCACGCCCAGCCCGGCGGTCTGCAGCATGTCCAGGTCGTTGGCGCCGTCGCCGATCGCCACGGTCTGGATCACCGGTACGCCCGCCTCGCCCGCGAAGCGGCGCAGGGCCTCGGCCTTGCCCTTGCGATCGACGATGGGGCCCACCAGTTGGCCGGTGAGCTTGCCGTCGACGATCTCCAGCGTGTTGGCCATCGAGTAGTCGATCCCCAACCGCTCCACCAGCGCGTCGGTGATCTGCGAGAAGCCGCCGCTGACGATCGCGCACTCGTAGCCGAGCCGCTTGAGCGTGCGCACCAGGGTGCGGGCGCCCGGAGCGAGCACCAACCGGTCGCGCACCTCGTCGAGTGCGGACGCGTCCAGGTCCTTGAGCAGCGCGACGCGGCGGCGCAGAGAGTCCTCGAAGTCGAGTTCACCGCGCATCGCCTCCTCGGTCACCCGGGCGACCTCTTCGGCACAGCCGGCGTGCTCGGCCAGGAGTTCGATCACCTCGCCCTGGATCAGCGTGGAGTCGACGTCCATCACGATCAGGTGCTTGGCCCGGCGGTGCAGCCCGCTGGGCTGCAGCGCCACGTCGATCCCCTGCGTGGCGGCTTCCATGGACAGATCGCCGCGCAGCTGCTCGGGGTCGGCTCCGGAGATGTCCAGTTCGAAGGAGGTGACGGGGTAGCTCGCGAGCCGCTCGATGCGCTCGATGTTGGCGCCGGCTCGGGCGACGCAGGAGGCGATCGCCCCGAGGGCGCCCGGACGGAGGGGGTCCGCCAGTACCGTCACGTGGAGTTGTTCGGTGGAGGCGTGGCCGACGCGCCCGTTGCCGTCGGAGTACTCGACGTCCATGTCGAGGTCGATGCAGGTCTTGTCCACGGCCGAGCGGATCTCCGTGAAGACGCGGCCGCGGCGGACGCCGGGGGCGACGCCTTCGTCGACGGAGACGAGTGCGCTCAGGACGAGGCGGTCTCCCACGACGACCTGTTCGAGATCGACGAGGACGACCGGGAACACGGACAGGGTGCTGAGCAACCGTGCGCTGACGCCCGGGCGGTCGCGGCCGGTCACCGTTACCAGGAGCGTGGTGTGATCATTCATCGCGCCAACTACGGTACTCGCCCGACTTTTCGGGCCGACGGCCAGGGCCGTGCCTGGGGAGCGTATGTTCATCTCCTGGTCACCGGCCTGCACCGATGTCGACCTCCGGTGCTACCTGCGGTTCTTCCGCTTGCGCTTGGGCCGCTTGGCCTTGACTTCGATGCCGCCCAGCATGCATGTGCCCGTGAGCCGGATGACGGGGTGGTTCGGGTCGGTGACCGCGTCCGTTCCGTGCAGAGTCGTCCCGCCCAAGATCCCGGACGTGTTGTTCACCACACGCACGCCGTGGGGGACGATGAGCTCCAGGCCGCCGCAGACGACCGCGCACTGGATGGTGACCTCGCGCTGGGACAGCACGGCCTCGCGCAGGTCCAGTTCGACTCCGCCGCAGAGCACGGAGACGTTGGTGCGCGGTTCGACCAGCCAGCGCCCCTTCCGCTCGGCGCCGCCGAACACGGCGACGATGTTCTCGCGCCCCGTGCTCTGCGCAGCCAGCCGCCGCGCCTCCTCTGTGGCCGCCGACATCGGCGCGGGGTCCCCGTCGCCTATGCCCCCGGATACGGGCAGGTCGCGGGTGATCTCGGTGAGTTCGCCGACGGTCTTGGCGCGGTAGAGAGCGTCGATGCGCTCCTCATGCTCGGCCTGGGTCAGGCGTCCTTCGGCGGCGGCCTCACGCAGCCGATCGGCGACGCGGTCGCGATCGGCGTCGGATGCGCGGATGTGGTCGGGTTCCATGGCGCGTGCCCGTCCTTCTGCTGTCTTCGGCGTTTCGTCGTTCGTCGCCGCATGGCGCCGGTCGGTGCCGCCGCTCAGCGCCGGCCGCGCTTGCGCTTGGCCGCCTTGACCGGCTTGGGTTCCTTGGTCTTGGCCACGATCGTGGAGAGCCAGGAGGATCCGGTGATCACCACGGTAGGCGCCGCGGGGTCGGCGCCCCTGTCGGTATCGACGCTTGTGGTGCCCAGCACCTCGGATGCGCGGCTCACTACGCGCACCCCCGGGGGCACGATGACGTCCAAGGTGCCCATCAAGATCGCTGCCTGGACCGTCACTTCGCGCTGAGCGAGCGTGGCCTCGCGCAGGTCCAGCACGGCGCTACCCATCAGCACGGAGACGTTGGTGCGCGGTTCGACCAGCCAGCGGCCCTTGCGTTCTGCGGCGGCCAGCACGGTGCGGATGTTCTCGGTGCCGTCGGGCGAACGCGCGAGATCGGGAGTCTGGGGGTGCGGCAGGGATCCCGACTCGGGCAGGTCCGTGGTCAGCGGTTCGAGCTCGGCCAGCGTGCGCGCGGCGTAGGCGGCGTCGATGCGCTCGCTGTGCTCTTCGTGGGTGAGGCGCCCCTCGCTCAGCGCGGCGGCCAGGACTTCGGCGGTGCTGTCGCGGTCGGCGTCGGAGGCCCTGAGGTTCGCGGGTCCCGCGACTGGTGCGGATGCCGTCTCGTTCATACATCCAGTATCGGTGCCGGTCGCGGCTTCGGGGATCCGGTGGTGTCCCTGGCTTTCCCCTGATGTCCCCCGCGTACGGTCCCGGGGTCCGTCGGGCGGCTCAGTCGGCGGCGGCGCCGTAGGCGGCGACGCGCGCCCGGCGGACTGCGCTGTCGAGTACGCGCAGCGCCTCGCGCCGGGACTGCATCTGTGCGGAGCTGAGTCCGCGTCCTTCGTCGTCGTCGGCCAGCCGGACCACGACCGCTAGCCGGTCGGCCTGTGCGGCCAGCCGGTGGGCGCGCTGCGGGTGCCCGGGCGCCAGGCCCGGTGTGGGCGCCCGGTCGGCGTCGCGCAGGTCCGCGAGGGCCTGCGTGACCTCCGGGCCCCACGAGGAGATGTCGTCGACCTGACCGAAAAGCGCGGCCGACTCGCGCATGGCGGCCTGCAGCCGGTGCTCGGCGTCGGGCAGCGGTACCGGCTCGGGGTCGGCGTCGGCCGCCGGGTACGGGGTCCAGGCCACGCCCACGTAGGAGGAGCCGCGCCGGTCCTGGTGCGGTACGAGGCCCACCTTCCCCCGGTCCAGTCGCATCAGCACGGCTTCGCGCGCGTCGACGGCGTCCTTGTTGAGCTCGGTGCCGCCGACCAGACCCAGCGGGTCGCCGGGGACGGGCAGGCACAGCCTGAAGGACGAGAGCCCGTGTGAGCGCAGCTTGGCCAGGGCCGAGCGCAGCGGTGCGCCCGCCTCGAACGGGAGGTCGCCGTCCACGGCCCCGATGACGTGGGGCCCGGTGTCGCGCTCGGCGGCGCTGACGGCGTCGTCGAGGCCCGCCCGGCCGGCCAGCCAGGCGTTGCCCCAGGCGACGAGCTGGGCGGATGAGAGTTCTCGCAGCATCGTCTCTCAGCCTAGATCGGTGAGCGGAGCCCGAGGGACGTCGAGTAGGTTCGCTTCGGTGGGGTCCCGCTGCCGCGCGGGCCTTTCGGGGGCCGCGGGGCCGCTTCAGCGGCCCGGTGCGGGCGGGGCCGCACGGCGGCAGAGGGCGGATTGTTTCGATTCACCAGTCCCAGTATGACGACGGAGAGTGCGATGAACGGCCAGGTGCTGCGCATGAGCGGCGTGACGGTGCGCCGCGGAGAGGCGGAACTGCTGCGCGAGGTGGATTGGACCGTGGAGGAGGACGAGCGCTGGGCGGTGCTCGGTCCCAACGGCGCGGGCAAGACGTCGCTGCTCAGCGTGGCCGCCGCACAGCTGGCGCCCGATGCCGGGTCGGCCGAGGTCCTCGGCGAGCCCGTGGCCGGTGCGGACACCACGGAACTGCGCAGCCTGGTCGGGTTCGCCAGCTCCGCGGTGGCCAACCGCATCCCCGATGCGATGACCGTGCTCGATCTGGTGATCAGCGCGGCCTACGGCTATCTCGGCCGCTTCGGCGAGGAGTACGGGACCGTCGACTACGGGCGCGGGCGTGCCCTGCTGAACCGCTGGGGTGTGGGCCACGTGGCGGAGCGGCGCTTCGGCACACTGTCCGAGGGCGAGCGCAAGCGGGTACTCATCACTCGGGCGCTGATGGCCGACCCGGAACTGCTGCTGCTCGACGAACCGGCAGCAGGGCTGGACCTGGGCGGGCGCGAGGACCTGCTGGGGCGCCTGGGCACGCTGGCGGGCGACATCGATGCGCCCGCGCTGGCCATCGTGTCGCATCACGTGGAGGAGATCCCGCCCGGGTTCACCCACGTGCTGATGATGCGCGAGGGCGCGGTGACGGCCGCGGGGCCGGTGGAGTTCGCCATGACCGGCGAGAACCTGAGTGAGACGTTCGGGTTGGCGCTGAAAGTCGAGCGCGACGGGGAGCGGTGGAGCGCCCGCGCCGTGTGACGCGCGTGTCCGGCGAGGGCCGGATCCGCCGTCCGCAGGCTGAGGCCAGGATCTAATCGACGTATCGGGGTGACCGCAATCAGGGCTGTTGTCCGCATGCGGCCAGGAGGTGCCCGGTTTGGTGCAGGGCCTGTGGGCTTTTGCGGGGACGGGCGGGTACATCCGGCTTAGGATCGCCGCGTGTGCCGGTGGCCGTGTCGCCGGCGCACCGGTCGCCGAGGACCGGTCGAGGTGGCTCGGCGACCGCGCACTGACCGCCTGTGTCCCCCCGACAGGAGAGCCGGAGCCGCCCTGATGGGAACCATCGTCATAATCCTGCTGATCTTCGTCGCCATCCTGGCGGTGATCGGCTGGCGCAGCGTCCGTATCGTCCCCCAGGCCATGGCCGACGTGGTGGAGCGGTTCGGCGGCTACCACCGCACCCTCAGCTCGGGGTTCAACATCGTGGTCCCCTTCGTCGACCACGTCCGCGAGCGCATCGACATGCGGGTGCAGGTGGTCAGTTTCCCGCCGCAGGCGGCCATCACCCACGACAACCTGTCGGTCAACGTCGACACCGCGGTCTACATCCGGGTCACCGACCCCTACAACGCCACCTACAAGGTCGCCAGCTTCATCCAGGCGGTCGAGCAGTTGGCTTCGGCGACGCTGCGCAACGTCATCGGCGGGATGGAGCTGGAGCAGACCCTGACCTCGCGCGACGAGATCAACCGGGAGTTGAGCGTCGTGCTGGACGAGGCGACGGCCGAATGGGGCATCGAGGTCAGCCGGGTGGAGCTGAAGTCGGTCGAGCCCCCGGAGTCGGTCCAGGAGGCCATGGAGAAGCAGATGCGCGCCGATCGCGACAAGCGCGCGGAGATCCTCACCGCCGAGGGGCAGAAGCAGTCGGCGATCCTGCGTGCCGAGGGCGAGCAGTCGGCCGCGGTGCTCAGCGCCCAGGGCGCCGCCGACGCGGAGAAGGTGCGCGCCAAGGCCGAGGCCGAGGCGATGACGGTGCGGGCCCGCGGTGAAGCCGACGCGATCACCATGGTCGCCAAGGCGCTGAAGTCCGGCGACTTCAGCCGGGAGGTGCTGGCCTACCAGTACGTCCAGAAGCTGCCGGAGATCGCGCGGGGCGACTCCAACAAGGTGTGGATCGTGCCCAGCGAGATGGGCAAGGCGCTGGAGGGCATCGGCGAGGTGTTCGAGCGCGTCCGCGACGTCGCCGGCGAGGCGTCGGCCGAGTCCGCCGGTGCGGGCGACGACGCCGACGGTTCGGCCGCCCGGCAGCGCCTGAAGGACTGAGGAACGTGTGCGGCGGCCCCGGCGGCGCCGCAGGCGCATCCCGTGCCGGGGGCGGCGGGACCCGCTCCCGGGGGATCGTACCGGTGCTTGCGCCCCCTCCTCGGCCACAGCGGGACGCGCGGCCCGGGCGGGCCGACGGGATCGATCGGTCCGCGCCTTCGCGGTCCCGCCGCGAAGGCGCGGACGGCCGCCGCGGTGGCGGCGGACACGCCGCGGGGCGCGGCGGGGGCGGTCCGGCGCTCCCGCCGAACCGGCCGCCTCACCCGGTGCGGGGCCGCGCTTACCGATCGGCCTCGGCTGGGACCGGTGCGGTGAGCGAGGCGTCCTGGAGCCAGCCTTCCCCTGCCGTCTCCGAATTCTCCCGCTCGTAGCGTGCCCGTGCGGCCGTGAGCAGATCCCACCACGAGGTGACATCCGGACGCCGCCGCAGCAGCGCCCTGCGCTCACGCTCGGTCATCCCTCCCCAGACCCCGAACTCGATGCGGTCGTCCAAGGCCTCGGCCAGGCACTCGGTGCGTACCGGGCAGCCGCGGCAGATCAGTTTGGCGCGGTTCTGCGCAGCTCCCTGGACGAACAGTGCATCGGGGTCGACCTCGCGACACAGTGCGCGGGTCGTCATCTCTGCAGTCCACATGTTGCCCCACTCCCAAGATCAGCATGTGTGTCGGATGCGCCGGCGGGCGCGGTCGCCGGCGCGGATCGGCGGTGCGGACACCGGCCGGGAACGATTCCCGCACGCTGGTCCGGACAGGGGGTCGGCTCTTCGCGTGGGGTCGGGGTTTCGGCTCGCTGTGTCTTACCTCACCGCTGAGGTCGAAACTACGGACCGGCGAAGACGCACGACAGGCCCCATTGGGCCCATTTCTGATATAGCCCGAGTGGGTCATAGCCAAATGGGCGTCGATTTGCAACACGGTGCGTTTTGTGATCGGCACGGGGAGCGATGAGTGCTGCTCGCTTCGGTGGAAGTGCGATCCGGCCCGGGCGCGGGGCGGCGGCGAATGTGACGCAGGGCGCGTTGCGACGGCGAGCGCCCACAGGAGCACTCCACGTAGACTGTATGCAGTGGACCTTGAGTTCGGCCAGGTCAGCGGCCCCGGAGGTCCCCGCGGCGTGTGGAGCCGCCTGTTCCTACGATGCGCTCCCGCCGCTGCTCGCGCTCTCGTCGTGAAAGGTGTCCATGGGTCCGTGGGAGGCGCTCGCCATTCTGCTGGCGGGCATCGGCGCAGGCGGGATCAACGCGGTCGTGGGATCCGGGACCCTGTTCACCTTTCCCGTCCTGCTGGCGTTCGGGTTCCCCCCGGTCACGGCGTCGATCTCGAACAGCATCGGCCTGGCGCCGGGCGCGCTCGCCGGAACGTTCGGTTACCGGCGCGAGCTGCACGGCCAGGGCCGCCGCGTCCTGCGCCTCGCGGCGATGTCCTGCCTCGGCGCCCTGACCGGCGGCGTACTGCTGCTCAACCTGCCCTCGGAGGTCTTCGAGAGCGTCGTGCCGGTGCTCATCGGCCTGGCCTGCGTGCTCATCATCATCCAGCCGCGCATCGCCCGCCGGGTGCGCGAGCGCAAGAAGCCCCGATCGGGCCGGGGACGGCCGCTGGTGCCGCTGGGGGTCTACGCCGCCGGCACCTACGGCGGCTACTTCGCCGCCGCCCAGGGCATCGTGCTGATCAGCATCCTGGGCACCGCCCTGGACGAGGACGTGCAGCGCATCAACGCGCTGAAGAACGCGCTCGCCGCCACGGTCAACGTGACGGCCGCGGTCTTCTACATCACCTTCGGAGAACCGTCGTGGGCCGCGGTGGGGCTGATCGCGGCGGGGTCGGTCATCGGCGGGTACACCGGGGCGTTGCTGGGCCGCATGCTCAAGCCCTTCGCACTGCGCGGGCTGATCGTGGCCGTCGGGCTGACCGCGGCGCTCCAGTTGGTGTTCGAGCGGTTCTGAGCGGTCCCGCCGCCCCGCCGCTCCGGGACGGCGGGCCTCCTCAGCCGGCCGCCAGGTATCCGCGGCGCTCGGCGTCCTCGATCAGCGCCGCGGCGTAGGATCCCAGCGCCTCCGACCCCTCGGCGATGATCTTCACCTTGTCGGCGACCTGAGCGCGGGTCACGTTGTGGCGCACCCACGTGCCGCCTTCGGTGTGCCAGTTGGCCAGCATCGGCGCCAAGCGGTCGATGGCCTTGGCGAAGCGCGCCTCGGGTGTCGTGCGCGCCTCGAACTCCTCCCACAGTGCACGCGTGTGCTCCGCTTGGTCCTCGGGAAGCAGCGCGAAGATGCGGTCGGCCGCGGCGCGCTCCCGCTCGGCTTGCGAACCGGTCTCCTGTGTGTCGTAGATGAACGTGTCGCCTGCGTCGATCTCGACGATGTCGTGCAGCACCAGCATCTCCACGACCCTGTCGATGTCGGTGCCCTGCGGTGCGTACTCGGCGAACACGCGGGCGGCCAGTGCCAGGTGCCAGGAGTGCTCGGCGTCGTTCTCGCGGCGTGAGCCGTCGACGAGCATGTTGCGCCGCAGGATGCGCTTGAGCTTGTCTGTCTCCAGAACGAACCGGAGTTGGGACGTGAGCCGTTCGTGATCGACGCCGCTGGCGAACACCGGTGCCGGTTCCGTCACGTAAGTCGCCCTCCTAGCAACAATGGGAGTCGCGTTGAAACCAGGGGGATCTCCCGGTTACCACGGGGATGATCCCACGCGGCGGCGTCTCTCAGGTCGGCGCCGAAGCATCCGACAGAGGAGGCGGCATGGAGCGGCGAGTGAACGCACGGTCACGGCTCATCGTCATCGGCGGCGACGCGGCGGGGATGAGCGCCGCGTCGCAGGCCCGGCGGCTGCGCGGCTCCGCGGACCTGCAGATCCTCGCCCTGGAACGCGGACATCACACATCCTACTCCGCATGCGGGATCCCCTATCTGGTCGGCAGAACAGTATCGAGTCACGACGAGCTGATCTCGCGCGACCCCGAGACTTTCCGCCGTGATTTCGATATCGACGTGCGCACCGGCACCGAGGCCGAGGGAATCGACCTGGACCGGCGCACCGTCACCGTGCGCACGGCGGGTGAGGGCGCCGTCGAGGAGCCCTTCGACGAACTGATGATCGCCAACGGCGCCGTCCCGGTGCGCCCCGACCTGCCCGGCATGGACGCTCCCGGCGTGTTCGGCGTGCAGACCCTCACCGACGGCATCGCCGTGCGCGAGTTCGTCGACACCGAGCGCCCGCGTAGCGCGGTCGTGGTCGGCGGCGGCTACATCGGTCTGGAGATGGCCGAGGCGTTCGTGCAGCGCGGTATGGAGGTGCACCTGGTCGAGGCGGCCGCCGAGCCCATGTCCACGTTCGATCCCGACATGGGGCGGCTGGTGCACGACGCGCTGGTGAAGATGGCCGTCCAGGCGCACATGAGCGAACCGGTCACCGGCATCGAGACCGGCCCCGGTGGCGCGGTCCGCGCGGTGGTCACCGACCAGGCGACCTATCCGGCCGACATCGTCGTGCTGGGCCTGGGCGTGCGGCCTGACAGCGGCATGGCGCGCGCCGCGGGGATCGAGGTGGGCCCCACGGGCGGCATCGCCGTCGATCCCCGCATGCGGACCTCCGCCGAGGGGGTCTGGGCAGCGGGCGACTGCGTGCAGAGCCTGCACCGCGTGTCCCAGGCGCCTGTGGCCATCGCCCTGGGCACACACGCCAACAAGCAGGGGCGTGTGGCCGGCACCAACATCGGCGGCGGCTACGCGCGCTTCGGCGGTGTGCTGGGCACCGCGATCAGCAAGGTGTGCGGGCTGGAGGTCGCCCGGACCGGGCTCAACGAGGCCGAGGCCGAAAGCGCCGGCTTCGAGTTCGAGACGGCCACCCTGGAGTCCACCACGCGTGCGGGCTACTACCCCGGCGCCGCGCTGATGACGGTGAAGATGCTGGCCGAGCGCCGCTCACGGCGGCTGCTGGGCGCGCAGATCGTCGGCTGGGAGAACGCGGGCAAGCGCGTGGACGTGCTGGCCACCGCGCTGTGGAACAGCATGTCGGTGGAGGACGTCGCGGCGATGGACCTCGGCTACGCGCCGCCGTTCTCGCCGGTGTGGGACCCCGTCCAGATCGCCGCCCGCAAGCTGGCCGAGGCGATGTGAGCTCGGCTGCCGCCGCGCCGACGGCGGCGGCCGCCCGGCTCAGTTCAGCCGGACGGTCTCCTCGGTCGGCGACGCGGCCTGCGAGGCGGCGGTGAGATGGGTGTGGAACCACTCGGCCAGGGCGCGGTCGGCCAGCACGTTGCCGGGAGCCGGCGGGCCGGGCTCCAGACCCGGCTCCGGACCCATGGTGTGGGCGAGGTCGGGCACCTCGATGTGGCGCAGCCTTTGAGCGGGATAGTCGGCTGCGAGCGCGTCGTGCAGAGCGCGACCGCGCTCGGGTGCGATGACGTCGTCCTGCTGGCCGCTGACGATCAGCAGCGGTGGCTGGGGGCGGCGGTGGGCGATGTCGGCGGCCCGTGCCGCGAAGTCCAGCCAGGCGGCGACCTCGTTTGAGGTGTCGTTCCAGGTGTAGGGGATGCCCAGGCGCCGCTCACGGGCCGAGAGCACCGCCCGCGGCTCGATGATCGGGTTGACCGTGCCGGCGGCGGCGATGGGCAGCTTGCTCTCGGCCAGGGCGAGCAGCGCCGCGGCACCGCCCGCCCCCACGCCCATCAGCCCGATGGCGGAGTCGGCGACGGGGAACCGCTCGCGCAGATCCTTCACCGCGCGCGGGAGTTCGGCGGCGGCCTGCTCGACGACGGGTCCGTAGAGCTCGATCAGGTAGTCCGACTGTCCGCGCCGGTTGACCTCGGCGACCCCGCCCTCGGGCAGGCGCGCTCCGAACATCGGCAGGCCCAGGTAGAAGCGCCACGCGGGCAGGGACGCCAGCGGCAGGGTGCCGGCCAGGGCGGTCTCACTGCGCGGCGGCTCGAACGCGTGCAGGGCGAGGATCATGGGCGCCTGGTCGACGGCGACCGCGGGCGGTATCGCGACGAAGGGGATTCCGGCCGCCGTACCGGTGGTCGGCTGAGTGGGGGTGCTGTCGGCTCGCACTGAAGGCTCCTCCCGTATTCGGATGCCGAAAGCCGTCGTGGCGATCTGGACCGACCTCATTCGTGCTGAGCATGCATGTCGAAGCCTAGTTCAGCCGAAGTGATGGCCGAGGTAGTTCCGCAGCAGGATCTTCGTCTCCTCGATGAGGCGGGGGTCGCCGTCGGGCTCGGTGCGGAACGCGAGCTTGAGTACCGCGTCGGCGGCCTCGACGGCCACGGTCACCGCCCGGTCGAGGTCCTCGCTCTCGCTTGCGCCGGCCACCGAGGTCAGCAGCGTGCGGATGCGGGCGGCGATGACCCGGTTGTTCTCGGTCGCGGAGTCCAGCAGGCGGGTGTCGACGACGTCGCCGAAGTGCAGGCTGCGGAACCCGGGTACGGTGCGGTGCATCTCCAGGTACTCGTCGATGATGGCGTCGGCGGCTTGGATCCAGTGGCTGTGGCCGCCCGCGGAGAGGCGCTCGCGCACCCGGGCGGTGAACAGGTCCAGGTAGCGCAGTCCCAGCGCCTGGGTGATCGCGCGCTTGTCGGGGAAGAACTGGTACACCGACCCGATGGCCACGCCTGCGCGCTCGGCGATGCGAGTGGTGGACAGGTTGGTGTAACCGCCTTCGTCGAGCAGTTCGGCGCAGGCGTCGAGCATGCGCTGCACCCGGACCATGCTGCGGTGCTGGGCGGGAAGTCTGCGGAGAGGGGCGCGGGACAGAGAGGACCCGACCGTGTCGAATCCCCCACCGGTCTCCGCTCGGCGGGAGGCGTCGGCGGGCGGCTGGGCTTCCGGTGCCGTCGGCACGCATGTGGTGCCGCGAGTGGAAGTGGTCATCACGCCCCCTTTGACTCTGCCCCGTGTTCGCACGGTTCCCATTGAATGCCGACGTCGCGACCGTGATCGCCGATCTGACCGCATACGGCCACGCCGACTGATGTGACGGATCGGCGCCGAACGGGGGGCGCCACGCTTGGAGCGGAGCCTGCGGCTGAGTAGCGTCACCCGAATGGAGCTCCCCAAACTCGCCTCCGACGTCGAGGCGTTCATCCACGAACTTCCCAAGGTCGAGCTGCACGTGCACCTGGAGGGCTCGATGCAGCCGGCCACGCTGCTGGAGCTTGCCCGCAAGCACGGTGTCGCCGATGTTCCCGGATCGCTGGAGGAGGTCCGCGAGTGGTACGTCTTCCGCGACTTCGCGCACTTCATCGAGGTCTATCTGGCTTCGGTGCACACGCTGGTCGACGAGGAGGACTTCGCCCTACTGGCCTCCGACGTGGCCGCGCGCCTGGCCGCGCAGAACGTGCGCTACGCCGAGGTGCACGTCAGCCTCTACGCCCATCTGATGCGGGGCGTGTCCGCACGCACGGTCTTCAACGGGATCGAGGCGGCCCGCACCGAGGCCGAGCGCAGGCATGGGGTCCGGCTGCGCTGGGTCCCCGACTTTCCCGGCGACTACGGCGTGCACACCGGCGAGCAGGCCCTCGACGCGGTGCTGGCCGAAGGGCCCGACAGTGTCGTGGGGTTCGGTGTGGGCGGTGTGGAGGTCCCCCTCGGACCGATGGCCGAGCTGTTCGACCGCGCCCGCGCGGCCGGGCTGCACAGCCTGCCCCATGCCGGCGAGAACGGCGGGCCCGAGCGTGTGCGCGAGGCGCTGGACCTGCTGGGGGCCGAGCGGATCGGCCACGGCATCGACAGCATGCGCGACCCTGAACTGGTGGCCCGCCTCCGGGAAGAGCAGATCCCGTTGGACGTCTCGCCGACCTCCAATCTGCGCACCGGAGCCGTCGCCCAGGTCTGGGACCACCCGCTGCCGCTGATGGTCGAGGCCGGGCTGGCGGTGACGCTGAACAGCGACGACCCGCCGATGTTCGGTACCGACCTGACCAACGAGTACCGCACTGCCGCCCAACTGGGACTCGGTGCGCCGGGTCTGGCGGCCCTGGCCCGCAACGGTGTGGCGGCGTCCTTCCTGGAGGACTCCGCGAAGCGGGTGCTGATCGCGGAGATCGACACAGTGCTGGCCGGGCACGCGCACCAGCCTTAGGGCGGCTCGGGCGGCGCATCCGGCCGCCGGAGCCGTCGCGGCTCCGGCGGCCGGGCCGGAGGACGGTTCCGGTCAGCCGGCCTCGACCGGCTCCTCCTCGCCTTCCTGGCCCTCGGGACTCGGGCTGAGTCCCACGGCGCATTCGGTCCGGTAGGACTCCCATGTGGCGCTGGCGTTCTCGGCGGCGGTGCCCTCGTAGAGCACGGGCACGCCGCCCTGGATCTGCCCGGGCTTCCACTCGTCGTCGACCACCTCGCCGTCCTGGAAGGTGAGGTTGAGGACGCCCGTCTCAGCCGTGGGGCCGCTGTAGTTGTAGAAGGCGAAGTTGCCCAGGCCGTAGTGGACGTAGGAATCACCCAGGTAGCCGCCCGGGGAGAGGACGTGGGCGTGCCCGCCGACCACGGCGTCGGAGCCGGCGTCGACCAGGGCCTGGGCCAGCCCGGGCGCGTGCGGCTTGGGGCAGTGGTCGCCTTCCAGGCCCCAGTGCAGGTAGGTGATGACGGTGTCGGCTTCCTCGGCCGCCGCCGAGACCGCCTCGACCAGTCGGCTCTGCATCTCGTTCTTGGCCGAGGCGAGGCCGGGCTTGCCGGGACCGGCGGTCCAGGCGGAGATGAGGTGGTCGTCGAGGACGTCGGCGGCGCCGATGACCGCCACCTTGCCGCCTTCGGTGTCGAAGACGTGCGGTGCGTAGGCCTCCTCGGCGTTCTCGCCGGCGCCCACGATGGGGAAGTCCGCCTCCTCCGCGTTGGCCAGGGTGTCCTGCAGGCCGTCGGTGCCGTAGTCCATGCCGTGGTTGTTGGCGACCGTGGCGACGTCGACGCCGGCCGAGTCGAGTGCGGTGAATGTGGTGGAGGGGGCGCGGAACACGAACTGCTTGCCGGGGGCGCGCGTACCGCCGTCGGTGACAGCGGTTTCGAGATTGACGATCGACAGGTCGGCCGCCGAAAGCGTCTGGGAGATCTCTCCGAGCGCGGTGGAGGGGTCGGCGTCCAGGCGCTGCCGCAGTTCGCCTTCGAAGTGCACGTCGCCGCCGATGGCGACGGTGATGGGCGCGCTCTTTTCGGTTTCCTCGGGGGAAGGCGAAGCCTCCGGCGAGGGGCGGTCGTCGCCCGCGGCCTGGCCGGAGCCGTCGGATTCGTCGGCCCCGCCTGAGCAGGCGGCCAGCAGCAGTGCGAGGGCGGCCATGGCGGCACCGGTGCGCACCGAGGCGAGGATCGGGGGAACGGGGGCCGAAGCGTCGTTGGACATCGGAAGCTCCAAGTAGGAGGCAGCTGCAGTGTGCGGGGGCGGGGGTGCCGTCACGGAGCGGGCGCGACCGCAGGCCGATTCCCGGTTTCCGGAGAATGGAGCCAAGGAGAGGATACGGGGCGCGATCGCCGCGGTGATAGTTGCCGCGCGCGTCGGTTCGCTACTCCTTGTGTCGGGATGGTGGTTGCGTGTGTTCGGGCTTCGCTGGACGGGCGCCTGAAGCGAAGGGAAACTCCAGGTCATCAGATGGCCAAGAGGGATCGACGAAGCTTACTTGACTCCTTCGTTTTCTTGAATCATTCCAGTTTGTGCCCTAGAGTGATGGCATGGACAACGTCGCCGACGATCTCCGTTCGGCCGGGCTCCGGGTCACCGCGGCACGAGTGGCAATACTGGAGCAGGTCCGAACCGGCAATCACCTCGACGCCGAACGCATTGCGCGCGGTGTGCGAGGCTCACTCGGCCACGTCTCGACCCAGGGGGTCTACGACGCGCTGCACGCGCTGACCCGAGCCGGCCTGCTCCGGCGGATCGAGCCCGCGGGCTCGCCCGCTCGCTTCGAATCCCGGGTCGGAGACAACCACCACCACCTGGTCTGCCGTTCCTGCGGCGAGGTCGCCGACATCGACTGCGTGGTCGGTGAGGCTCCCTGCGTGGAGCCGTCGAACACGCACGGCTACGCGATCGACGAGGCCGAGGTGGTGTTCTGGGGCGTCTGTCCGCAATGCCAGGCACAGCCGGCGGGATCCGGAAGCGGACAGCCCGCGCGGACGAAGAGCGAGGACTGACCCCGCTCCGCCGGGTCGGCGGCTGCCGCGAGGGCACCGCCTGCCCCGGCCCAGTGCCGTTATTCGAGGCCTCATCAAGCATTTCCGAAAGGTGCGAGCAGTGAGCGTTCCCTACAGCACGGACGACGCCGGCCACCCGGCGCCCAGCGATGGTTTGTCGCAGTCGGTAGGCCCCAACGGGCCGCTGCTGCTCCAGGACCACTTCCTGATCCAGAAGATGGCCCACTTCAACCGCGAGCGCGTGCCCGAGCGCGTCGTCCACGCAAAGGGCGGCGGCGCCTTCGGCGAGATGGAGATCACCGAGGACGTCAGCCGGTACACCAAGGCGGACCTCTTCCAGAAGGGGAAGAAGACCCCGCTGCTCATCCGGTTCTCGACCGTGGCCGGCGAGCTGGGCAGCGCCGACACCGCCCGCGACCCGCGCGGCTTCTCGCTGAAGTTCTACACCGAGCACGGCAACTACGACCTGGTCGGCAACAACACGCCGATCTTCTTCATCCGCGACCCCTCGAAGTTCTCCGACTTCATCCACTCGCAGAAGCGCCGCGCGGACAACCAGCTGCGCGACCACAACATGCAGTGGGACTTCTGGACGCTGAACCCCGAGTCGGCCCACCAGGTGTCGTTCCTGATGACCGACCGCGGCACGCCTAAGACCTGGCGCCACATGCACGGGTTCGGCAGCCACACCTTCCTCTGGTACAACGCCGACGGCGAGAAGTTCTGGGTCAAGTACCACTTCAAGACCGACCAGGGCGTCGAGAACCTCACCGCCGACGAGGCCAAGGCGATGGAGGGCGACGCCGACGCCCACCGCCGCGACCTGTGGCAGGCGATCGAGCAGGGCGACTACCCGTCCTGGACCGTCAAGGTCCAGATCATGCCCTTCGAGGACGCGGTGAACTACCGGTTCAACCCGTTCGACCTCACCAAGGTGTGGCCGCACTCCGACTACCCCGAGATCACCATCGGGAAGTTCACGCTGAACCGGAACCCCTCGAACTACTTCGCCGAGATCGAGCAGGCGGCGTTCGAGCCCTCCAACCTGGTGCCCGGCATCGGCGGCAGCCCGGACAAGATGCTCCAGGGCCGGCTGTTCTCCTACCCGGACACCCACCGCTACCGCATCGGTCCCAACTACCTGCAGCTGCCGGTCAACCAGCCCAAGGTCCAGACCCGCAGCTACAACTTCGACGGGCCGATGGCCTACGCCAACAACGCCGACCCGGTCTACGCGCCCAACACCATGGGCGGGGCCGTCTCGGCCAACGAGCTCTACGAGGACGAGGGTTATCACGTCTCCGGCGAGATCATGCGCTCGGCCTACGAGCTGCACAAGGAGGACGACGACTTCAGCCAGGCCCGTGCGCTCTGGGAGAAGGTCCTCAGCGAGTCCGAGCGGGCCAACATGGTCGGCAACATCGTCGGGCACGCCTCGGCTCCCGAGGTCACCGGCGACATGAAGAAGCGCGTGGTCGAGTACTGGACCAACGTCCACCCCGACCTGGGCGCCGGCGTGGCCAAGGGCCTGGGCGTGCAGGCCTGAGCTCCGCACCGCGCAAGCCGCAGCGCTGAACGCCGCGGGGGCCGGTGAGTCCACCGGTTCCCGCGGCGTACCGCCCCGGGCGCGATCCCGCGGTACCTCCGGGTACCGGGGTCGCGCCCGGGGCTTTGTGCTGTCCGGGGCGTTCGTGCGGGGGCTTCGGAGTTCCGGAGTTCCGGAGTGCGCCGGGGAGGCCTGGAGGTGCGAGAGGAGGGTGCCGAAGCGCGTGCGCCGACCTGCCGCCGACCCACGCGGTATGTCTTATTCAACGAGCTTTGCGTAGCTCGTCCCCTTTCTCGGCTTTCAAGGGCGGTCAGGGCAAAAGTCGGATTGCGGTTTTCCGGCGATCGGATTGCCGTCTGGTGTGTGTTGTCCGTGCTGGCGGCCGTGTGCCGCGTGCATTCCGAGTCGACTGGAATCGGGCGGTTTCGGGTGTTTTTCGGGTGGTCGCGACGGCTCGCTCCTCCGTACCTCCGTGCTTATCGGCCGTCCCCAAGTCCAGGTTCAGGGCGTGCAGATCAGGTGTTACTTCGACGTGTAGCTGATGGTGTACTCACCGATTTCTGTTATCGCCCTTTTTCTAGGAAAAAGCCCTGCCGTTCGGCGGGAAGCTGTTAGCGTTGGTGATCAACGGCGCAAGGAAACCCGCTCCGGCTATTACCGGGGCGTCGCCGTTCGGTTGTCATCGACGCGCGGGCGCACCGAATCCGTGCTTCCCGCGCCATCACGGATGGCGCCGACCACCCTGTTGTCCCCCTCGGGGCGACGGATCACTACCCCGCCTTAGGTGACGCCTCGCCTCCGAACGAACACATGCCGTGTTCGCGTCTGCGAAAGGTCATGCCTGAACATGCGCAAGCGTTTCTACACGTCCCTGTCCGCCTCGCTGCTGGCCGCCGGTCTGGTCGGCGCCGCACCGGCGACCGCGTTCGCCGGACCTGAGAGCGACGGCTCGGGCGGGATCGGCTCCGGCAACCAGCTCAACGTGCCTGCCGACGTCAAGGCCGAGCTGTGCGGCAACGCCCTGTCCGTCCTGGGAATCTCGCAGGCCGACTGCACCCGCGTGGCCGAGGTGCTCTACGCGTCGAGCGACGAGGGCGAGGACTCTCCGCAGACCGACGGCTCGGGCGGCGTCGCCTCGGGCAACCAGATCAACATCCCCGTCGACGCCGCTCTGGACGTGTGCGGCAACTCCGCCGCCATCGGCGGTGTCGCCGAATCGGACTGCACCACCGTGGTGAAGAAGCTGGTCGACAAGTCCGAGGACGGTGACTCTCCGCAGACCGACGGCTCGGGCGGCGTCGCCTCGGGCAACCAGATCAACATCCCCGTGGACATCGCTCTGGACGTGTGCGGCAACTCGGTCGCGGTGCTGGGCGCATCGAAGGCCGAGTGCACCACCGTGGTGAACGTCATCCAGGAGTCGGCCGGCGACGAGGGCGAGGACTCTCCGCAGACCGACGGCTCGGGCGGCGTCGCCTCGGGCAACCAGGTCAACGTCCCCGTCGACGCCGCGGTCGACATCTGCGGCAACGCGGTCTCGGTGCTGGGCGTCGCCAAGGCCGAGTGCCTGGAGAAGATCTCCGAGGACGACGGCGGCGAGGACCCCGGTGACGACTCCGGCAAGGAGACGGAGCCGCCGGAGGGCGACGACGAGACCGACGACCCGAAGGACCCCGGCGAGGACGGCCCCGGTGACGGCGACAAGACGCCCTCCCCCGAGCCCTCCCCGCAGCCCAGCGGCGACAGCACCCCGGACACCAAGCCCGCGCCCGAGGGCGACGACACCGACGCGTCCGGCGGGCTGCCGGTGACCGGCCCGGCTCTGGGCGGCCTGGTCGCCGCCGCCGTGGCCGCCGTCGGCGGCGGTGGCGCCGCGATGGTCATCAGCCGCCGCCGCAAGGCCGCCGCGGTCGGCACCGAGGACGCCGCCGGCGCCGAGGAGTAGCACCCGGCAGTGCGCCGCGCACCGCCCGCCCGGCCAGGCGCCGCGCCCGGGGTCCGAACGGACCTGCGGCGCGGCGCCTGCGCGTTTCGGCGCCCGGCCTCCGGACCGGGCGGGCGGCGCCCCGCAGGCGTGTTCGGGCAGGTCGGAAACGCCGACCCGATGACTGCGGAGCCCGTGTCTCCTATAGCCTCGAAAACGTGCTCCGTGTCCTGCTGTCTCCGCGCATGCTGGCGTTCCACGCGCTGGTGGCGCTGATCGTGCCCTCCTTCATCTGGCTGGGTTTCTGGCAGCTGGACCGCTGGGAGGACAAGTCCGCGGAGGTCGCCCGGCAAGAGGCGAACATGGCGGCCGACCCCGTCCCGGTCGGGCGGCTCACCGCTCCGGGCGAGGACGTATCGGCCGACGAGCAGTGGCGGCGGGTCACCGCGACCGGGCACTACGACGCCGAGCACGAACTGCTGGTACGCAACCGCGACGGCTCCCGCGGAGTGGGACTGCACGTGCTGACTCCCCTGGTCACCGCGGACGGCACCGCCCTGCTGGTCAACCGCGGATGGATCGAGCAGCCGCCGACGGCCACCAGTCGGCCGGACGTGCCGCCGCCGCCCGAGGGCCGGGTCACGGCCACCGGCCGACTGAGGTTCAGCGAGACCGAGGAGAGCACCGGAATCCGGGTGCGCGACGGTCTGCCCGAGGGTCAGATCATGATCGTCGACGTCGACAGGATCGCCGCGAATCTGCCTTACCCCGTCTACGGCGGCTACGCCGAGCTCACCGAGCAGCGCCCTGAGGGCACCGACCCGCCCGAGCAGGTCCCGGCGCCCGAGGCGAACACGGGCATGAACCTCTCCTATGCGGTGCAGTGGTGGGTGTTCACCGGGATCGCCGTGGGCGGATGGATCTTCCTGATGCGCCGCGAGATCGCCGACGCCCGCGACGACGAGGAGCCCCCGCAGCCGAACACGGAAGCGGGAGCCGAGCCGGCCTCCGCCGCACCCGACGGGAACGGTGCCGAGGACACCGACCACGAGGCCGCGCGCTCCGACGCCCGGTTGTAACCAGCGCCGCTGCGCGCCATTGTTGGGGCGCGTTCCGATCCGTTCGCCACACAGGGCCCCGGGGGTGCGAATGCTTACTCGATACGGGCGTGAGGCAGTATCGGTGTTCGATCTGCTCGGCCGTAACGAGGTCGACCTCACAGCGGCGCTGGGTTGGGCCCTCGCATCCTCGCCTCGATTGATGGAGTCGCTGCTGTCGCAGCTTTCGATAGACGCCGAGGCGGAGGACGTGAGTGTGGCGTTGGAACAGGCGGATGCCCAAGGCCGAACCGACATCGAGCTGACAGCGCCTGCAGCGAAGGTGGTCATCGAGGCCAAGCAGGGCTGGCTCGTGCCCGGCGAGGCTCAGCTGGGCAAGTATGCGGACCGGTTCGCAGGGTTCGTGTCGAAGCGCCTCGTCAGTCTCTCGGACTCGTCGCAGGATTGGGCGAAAGAGCAGCTGCCCGAGTCCGTCGACGATGTTCCGGTCGTCCACGTTTCCTGGGACGGAATCAGACACTGCGTTCGTGATGCCAAGGACGGGTGCCGCGGCCGTGAACGAGTGTGGCTCGAGGAGTTGGAGACGTACATGGGGTCGGTAACGTCCCGTCGTCCGGTGGAGGACCAGTGGGTGTATTGCGTCGTCGTGTCGAATGACGGGGTCGGAGGAGTCGGTTTTCAGGAGTACGTGACTGACAAGCGCGTCTACTTCCATCCCTACGGCGGCAACAACAGCTGGCCGAAGCTGCCGCCGAACTTCCTGTGCTTCCGCTGGGACGGCAAGGTCCGGCAGGTGAACCGTGTACAGAGCTGTGAGGTGGTGGCGGATCTGCGAACCCGATGCCCGGCGATCACAGAGGAAGAAGCGCCTGGACCGCACATCGTCTACCACCTCGGGCCGGATATCCCCATCCCGGAGATCTCAACGAAAGGGACCTTCGCGTCGGGGCGTGTGTGGTGCCTGCTCGATCAGTTGCTGACCCGGCCGACCTTGAAAGACGCCGGACACGCCAGCGTCCGAATGAGCGGGAAGTGACGACCGGCGGGCACGTGCGGGGGCCCGCGGCCGGGAGGCCGTCCCCCAGGGGCTCCGGCCCCGAGTCGATGGCCCGCGCTCCGGCGTGTGAACCGGGGTCGCGGGTCGACGGGGCGGTTGTTGTGCGTCCGTTTCCCGGTGAGTGGCAGGATCGGCGTATGAGCGACGAAGCGGGCGGAGCCGAGATCCAGCGTGTCACCCGGCGATCGGCCGGGCCCGACGAGAGCGCGCAGGCCAACCGCGTGTGGTGGGAGCGCGCGGCCGACGACTACCAGGCCGAGCACGGTTCCTTCCTGGGCGACACCGGGTTCCTGTGGGGCCCCGAGGGCGTCGACGAGGCCGACGTGCAGCTGCTCGGTCCCGTGGAGGAGTTGCGCGGGGCGCGGGTGCTGGAGTTGGGCTGCGGCGCAGGCCAGTGCTCGCGGTGGCTGCGGTCCCAGGGCGTGGAGCGCGTCGTAGGCGTAGACGTCTCCCACCGCCAGCTGCAGCACGCGCTGCGGATCGACGAGCACACGGACCTGCGGGTGCCCGTCGGGCAGGCCGACGTCCAGCGCCTGCCGTTCGCGGCGGCGGCCTTCGACCTGGTCTGTTCGGCCTTCGGCGGGCTGCCCTTCGTGCCCGACGCCGAGGCGGCGGTGACCGAAGCCGCGCGGGTACTGCGGCCCGGCGGGAAGCTGGTGTTCTCGGTCAGCCACCCGTTCCGCTGGTGCTTTCCCGACGACCCCGGCGAGCGCGGGCTGACCGTCCAGCAGTCCTACTTCGACCGCCGCGCCTACGTCGAGGAGAACGAGGTCGGCCGGGCCGTCTACGTCGAGCACCACCACACGGTCGGCGACTGGGTCCGCGCGGTCGCAGGCGCCGGCCTGGTCCTGCGCGACCTCGTCGAACCGGAATGGCCCGAGAACAACCCCGCCACCTGGGACGGCTGGAGCCCTCTGCGCGGCCGCCTCTTCCCCGGCACCGCAGTCTTCACCGCCGTGAAGCCCGAGGCCTAGGCCGGGCCGGGCCGGACAGGGGGACGGGCGGTCCGACCCGTGCGGCGCCCGAGCGGGCCGCTGCCCTCACCTCCCGGTGCCGAGCGGGCGGTCGGCGGGCGCTGGAAGCCGGGCACCCCCGCCGTCGTCCCCCGCGGCATGGCCGTTCAGGTGCCTTCTCGGCCGGAGCCCGGTCGACCGACCAGGTTCTCGGTGGTGGCCCGGAGGGGTGCGGTGTCGATGCCGGCTTCGGCGAGGACACGGCCGGCGGTGGAGTCGGGAACGCGCAGGACGCCCAGCAGGACATGGCCGCTGCCGATGGAGTCGCCCTCGCTCTCCAGCACCACACGCAAGGACTCCTCCAGCGCCTGCTTGGCGCGCTTGGAGAAGGGGATGTGCCTTCCGGCGCTGCGCAGGCGCCGCAGGAGGCCGCGCTTCGGGCGGTCGGCGGCGGCGTCCGCGCCTGCTTTCGCCCCCTGCTGTTCGCCGTCGGCCGGGGCCGGTGACAGCGCGCGGACCGCGGCGCGCAGCGGCTCGGGTTCTGCGCCGTGCAGGTGCAGCGCGCGATGCCCGATTCCGCCGCCCTCGGCGAGGAGAGCCAGCAGCAGGTGCTCGGTGCCGATGCGGCCGTGTCCCGCTGTGCGGGCTTCTTCCTGTGCCAGCACGACGACCTGGCGCGCATCGTGGGTGAACCGCTCGAACATGCCTACCCCTGCCTCTCCGTCACTGCGATCGCTCGGGCGGCGGCGCCCGCTCGTTTGTCAACTTATGTTGACTTCGGCAGGGAGTCAATCGAAGTTGACTCAGCGGTCGGCGGTCGCGGCGCCGAGGGCGTCCCCGGCTCCGTCGACGGACGCGATGGCTTCCACGGCCCTGTCGACGTCGTCGGGGGTTGTGGACAGGTGGAAGCTGAACCGCATCCGCCCGGCGCGCTCGGCCGCGACCACACCCGCACGGGCCAGCCGCTCGGCGCTGCCGGGCGGCAGCGGCAGCGAGACGATCGCCGAGTCGCCCGCCGGCAGCCCCAGCCCGGATCGGAACCGGGCGGCCAGCGCCAGATCGTGCCGGTGGATCGCCTCGACACCGACTTCTGCGAGGAACTCCAGCGCCGGGGCCTGTCCCGCCCAGGCCGGCCAGACCGGAGCCAGGTCCAGCCGCCGCGCGTCCGAAGCCAGGCGCAGCGGTCCGCCGTAAACCGAATCCCAGATCTCCGCGCCCGCGTACCAGCCCGCCCCCAGCGGCGGCAGCTCGGCCAGCGCCTCGGCTGTTCCCGCCAGGAAGCATGTTCCACGCGGCGCGAGCAGCCACTTGTAGCCGCCGCAGACCAGCAGGTCGACGCGATCGGCCGCCAGGGGCAGCCAACCGGCGGCCTGGGTGGCGTCGACCAGCGTCCGGGCGCCGTTGGCCGCGGCGGCAGCGGCGATCTCGTCCAGCGCCGCGACGGCGCCGTCGGACGACTGCACGGCCGAGACCGCGACCAGGTCGGTGCTCGGCCGAACGGAGGCGGCCAGTTCGGGAAGCGGCACCAGGCGTACGTGTACGCCGCGCTGCTCTTGGGCCAGCAGCGGGAACAGCAGGGAGGTGAAGTCGCCCTCGGCCGCCACCACTTCGGCGCCGTCGGGCAGGGCCGCGGCGACGAGACCGACCAGCTGCGACGCCTGCGATCCCACGGCGACGCGGTCGGGCGTCAGCCCCAGCAGCCGGGCGAAGGCCGCGCGGGATCCGCTCACCGCCGCGTCCATGGCGTCCAGATCCAGTCGGCCGGTCGCGCGGTCGCGTTCCGCGCGCACCACGGCCTCGTGGGCCTCCAGCGGCGGCAGTCCGTAGGTGGCGGTGTTCAAGTAGGCGGTCTGACTGCCCGCGGTGCCGAACTGTTCGGCGACGTCCGCGGGCAGGAGGTCTTCGGGCGCCGCCGGAGCGTTGGGCGCGGTCTGCTGCGGATGCGGCGCCGGGCGGTCGCCGCGGGCCGGGGCGTGGTCGGTGTCCATGTCCCGATCCTGGACCGCGCACAGACCAAGGACAATCGGAAGTTTTCCGCAGGAGCCCTAAAAACGGTTGATACCTTCAGTGCGTGCAAGAACTCCACCGGCTGCGCGTGCTGCGCGAGGTCGCCCGCCTCGGTTCGATGAGCGCGGCCGCCGCGAGCCTGTGCTACAGCCAGCCGGCGATCTCCCACCACATCTCCCGGCTGGAGGCCGAGGCCGGCACGCCGCTGGTCGTCCGCCACGCGCGCGGGGTCCGCCTCACCGAAGCGGGCCGGGTGCTGGTGGACCACGCCGACACCGCGCTCTCCGCCCTCGCCGAGGCCGACGAGAAGGTCGCGGCCATCGCGGGCCTGCGGGCGGGCCGGGTGCGTGTGGCCGCGTTCCCCACCGCGGTATCGGGCTTCGTGCCCGAGGCTCTGGCCGCGTTGCGTCGGCGCGCCCCCGAGACGCGGGTCTCGCTCCGGGAAGCGGAGCCCGCCGAGGCGTTCGCGGCGCTGCGGTCCGGGGAGATCGACATCGCGGTCGCCTTCGACTACGCGGAGACGCCCGGCGACGCCGACGAGCGGCTGCGCCTCGTGCGGCTCATGGACGATCCTCTCGTGCTCGCCGTACCCGAGGGGCACCCGGCCGCCGCCGAGGAGCGGCTGCGTCTGGGCGACCTCACCGACGCGACCTGGGCGTCGGGTTGCGAGCGGTGCCGCGGCCATCTGGAGTTCCGGTGCGCCTCGGCCGGCTTCGAGCCGCGTATCGACTTCGCCACCGACCAGTACGTCGCAGTGCAACGGCTGGTCGCCTGCGGGCTGGCGGTCTCTGCCCTGCCGGAGCTGGCCTTCGCGTGCCACAGCGAACCCGGCGTCGCCCGGATCGTGCTGCCGGAGCTCGGCTCGCGCCGGGTTTTCGCGGCCGTGTCGGCGGGGCCCCAGCCGCCGGCCGTCGCGGCGATGCTGGACGAACTGGTTGCGGTTTCCGCCGCGGCCGGTGGCCCCGCAGCGGCCGTGTGACGGCCGCTGCGGGGCCCGCCGACCGGATGGCGGAAACCGAGGAGGGTCCACCTGCCCGGATCGGGCGGGGAGGCCTACTCTTCGGGACGGCGCAGGTGCTGGATCCAGGCGGGAGGGAGGTTGGCCATCACCCGCTCGGTGCCGATCCCGTAGCGGTTGACCCACTCTTCGACGACCCAGCTGGAGCGGGCCTGGCGGAGGTAGTCCTCGCGGGGGGCGACGACCGCCTTGATCTGCTTGGTGTAGAGGTAGCCGAAGAGGGAGAGGTGGCCGCCGGGGCGCAGCACGGTGAAGTAGTACTCCAGGATCTCGCGGACCTCCTCCGCGGTGAAGTTCGCGAAGGGCAGCCCGGAGATGATCACGTCGTAACTGCGGTCGGTGCCGAGGTCGGTGACCAGCATCTGGTGCACCGTCGCGCTGTCGGCGATGGGGTTGAGGTCGGGGGCGGTGGCAAGTTGGTCGGCCAAACGCCCGGCGAACTCCGGGTTGGACTCGACCATGTCGATGGTGTCGCCCTCACGCATGTGCTGGGCGATCACTCGCGAGACGGCGCCCGTTCCGGCGCCCGCCTCCATGATCGCCAGTGGGGCGTCGGGCTTCTCGCGTTCGTCGACGAACCGGGCCAGCGCGTGTCCGAGGGCGCGGCTGCTGGGAGCCACCGCCCCCGTTGCGCGGAAGGTACGGACCGCTTGCTGGACGAAGAGTCCGGCGTCGCGGAGCCGCGAATCGAGACCAGTGGACTGCAGTGGTTTCTGTGGCGCTGCCATGCATGAACGGTAATGCTTCTCACCGTAAGCCGCAGGTTAGTGGGACCGGTGCGTGTCGGGTAACACCGGTCACACGGGTCCGGATGAGGCGGTGGAGCCGGGATTGGTAGACATGTCCGACCCGGCGTGCGGAGCCCGCGGCGGACTGCGGGCCGGTGCGGCGCCCGCAGCCGCGGCGCCGGGCCGGCAGCGGTACCGCCGCGCACAGCAGACCGGAGCAGACCAGACCCAGTAGGAAACCGGGCCGCACGGCCCGAGTGGAGAGCGAGCAGCCGTGAGCCAGACCGAGTCCAGGAACGAAACCGCGAGCACCTCCTCGGGCCGGGGAGCCCGGCACCGGCGCACCGCGCTGGTGACCGGCGCCTCGTCGGGCATCGGCGAAGCGTACGCGCGCCGACTGGCCCGCCTCGGATACGACCTCGTCCTCGTGGCGCGCCGCGCCGAACGTATCGAAGGGCTGGCGCGGGAGCTGACCGAGCAGCGCGGGGTTTCGGTCGTCGCCCTGCCGGCCGACCTCGCCGACGCCGACGACCTCGCCCGTGTGGAGGAGCGGCTGCGCGCCGACGGGACCGGCGATGCGGCGCCCGTCGACCTGCTCGTCAACAACGCGGGCATCGGCGGGGGAGGCGAGTTCGCCCAGCAGGAACCCGACGAGATCGACACCATGCTCGACCTCAACGTCCGCGCCGTGGTCCGGCTCGCCCGCGCGGTCGTCCCGGTGCAGATCGCCCGCCGCCGCAAGGCCGGTCTGGCCGAGGACGCCAAACCCCGCATGGGCGTCCTCAACATCGCCTCGATGGCCGGTGAGCTGGTGGCCAACCCCGGGGGCGCGGTCTACGGCGCCAGCAAGTCCTTCGTCCGGCTGTGGAGCGAGAGCGTGGCCGCGGAGGTCGCCGGTCTGGGCGTGCGCGTCACGGTCGTGCTGCCCGGCTTCGTGCGCACCGACATGACCAAGGGCGTACAGGAGAAGGGGCTGCCCGACATCGCGTTCGTGTCCAAGGAGCGTGTCGTCACCGAGTCGCTGCGGGCGTGGGCGGCCGACCGCAGCTCGGTCGTGCCCGGCGCGCAGTACAAGACCGTCGGCGGTCTGCTGCGGCTGATCCCCAGGGGGCTGTTCCAGACCGTCGCGCGCCGCGGCGGCTCCAAGGAGGCCGTGCCCCAGCCGGATTGAGCGCGTGGGTACGGCGCGGGTCCGGTGTCCGGGGCCGCCGGCGGTGTGCGCCGTCACACCGGCGGAGGTGTCCGCGCCGGTACCGCGGACGGTGCGGCCCCGGCGGCCCCGCCCTTGGCCGGTGCGGGGTCACGAGCGGGGGCGGGGGGCGCCTAGGCTAGGAGGGCACGCCGCTCGAGGAAAGTGATGATGAAGACCTTCGATGAGCTGTTCGCCGAGCTGTCCGAGAAGGCGCGTTCGCGCCCCGAGGGCTCGGGCACGGTAGCGGCCTTGGACGCGGGCGTGCACACCGTCGGCAAGAAGGTCGTCGAAGAGGCCGCCGAGGTGTGGATGGCCGCCGAATACGAGTCGGACGAGGCCGCGGCCGAGGAGATCTCCCAGCTGCTCTACCACCTCCAGGTGCTGATGCTGGCGCGCGGACTGCGCCTTGAGGACGTCTACCGGCATCTGTAGGCCGGTCCGGGCCGTTTCGTCCCCGTGGCCGGCCGCGTCCGTGCCCCTGCTCGAAGTCGACGCTCAACGAGGACATCCGCTTTATGGCTGACCAGCTCCGAATCGCCGTGCCCAACAAGGGCCAGCTCTCCGACCCCGCCAGCGACATGCTCCGCGAGGCCGGCTACCGCCAGCGCAAGGACTCCCGCGACCTGGTGATGGTCGATCCCGAGAACGAGACCGAGTTCTTCTTCCTGCGGCCCAAGGACATCGCCGTCTACGTCGGTGAGGGCATCCTGCAGGCCGGCATCACCGGCCGAGACATGCTCCTCGACTCCGGCGCGCCCGTGGAGGAGGCGCTGCCGCTGGGCTTCGGCGGCTCCACCTTCCGCTTCGCCGCGCCCGGCGGCTCCTCCATGACGGTCGAGGACCTCAAGGGCAAGCGGATCGCGACCTCCTTCGAGGGGGTGCTGGACCGCTACCTGCAGGAGAGGGGGATCGATGCGCGCGTCATCCACCTCGACGGCGCGGTGGAGAGCTCGATACAGCTGGGCGTGGCCGATGCCGTCGCCGACGTGGTCTCGACCGGGACGACGCTGCGCAACGCGGGACTGGAGCTGTTCGGCGAGCCGATCCTCACCTCCGAGGCCATCGTGATCCGCCCGCGCGGCGCCGAGAACGACCCCAAGATCGAGCAGCTGCTGCGCCGCCTGCGCGGCGTCCTAGTGGCGCGCGACTACGTGATGATGGATTACGACGTCCACGCCGAGCAGCTCGACGACGCCGTGGCGCTGACGCCCGGCATGGAGGGCCCCACGGTCTCGCCTCTGCACCGCGAGGGATGGGTCGCCGTGCGGGCCATGGTCCCGCGCTCCACCGCCCAGCGCATCATGGACGACCTGTGGCAGATCGGCGCCCGCGCGATCCTGGTCACCGACATCTACGCATGCCGGCTGTGACCGGCGACCGGGTGTAGCCGCCGAGCCTGCGGCCGTGCGGGCGCGGGTAGGATCCGCACCGGCTGGCGAGTACCGCCGACCCCGGTGGCCCGGCTAGGCGTCGACTCCGAGGAGGACCGGTGGACCGCGCTACGGCACCGCTCGCGGGATTCGAGGCGGAGCCGGCGGTCGTGGACAGAACCGTCGGGGCCACGGGCGGTGAACTGGTGCTGCGCCGGGCGGGCGAGCACTTCGAGATCATCAGCAACGGTGTGTTCCTGATGGACACCCGTGACGGCGCTTCCGAGCGCGAGATGGTGCGGGCCTGCCTGGCCGCCCTGCCCGACGCGCGCGGAGGTTCGGGCGTGCGCGTGGTGATCGCCGGCCTGGGCGTCGGCTTCTCCGCGCGCCGGGCGCTGGACGACCCGCGGGTCGAGCGTGTGCACGTGGTCGAGTTGGAACCCGCGGTGGTGGAGTGGCACCGCGGGCCGCTGCGTGCCGCCGCCGGCGATGTGCTCGCCGACCCCCGGTGCGAGACGGTCTGCGCCGACTTCACCGCCTGGCTCGCCGAAGCCGCCGAGGAGGCCGCGGCAGACGGGCCGTGGGCCGACGTGATCTGCCTGGACACCGACAACGGGCCCGACTGGACCGTGGTCGACGGCAACGACCGGCTCTACGAGCGCGCCGCACTGGTGCGGCTGCGACGGCTTCTGCGGCCCGGCGGCGCCCTCGCGTTCTGGAGCGCTATGCGCTCACCGGACTTCGCCGCACTGCTGGACGGCGAGTTCGGGTCCGTCGAGACGGTCGAGGTCCCCGCCCGGGCCGGCGAGCCCGACATCGTCTACCTCGTGCGGAAACCCGCCGCTGCATGACGAAGGGGGCGCACCCGAGCGGTGCGCCCCCTTGCCGTGCGGCGGTTCACTCGGCCTGAGCCTCGCCGTCGGCCTGCTGCTTCTCGATCTCCTTGCGGACCTCGTCCATGTCGAGATCGCGGGCCTGACGGATGAGGTCCTCCAGGCTCTCCTGCGGCAGGGCGCCCGGCTGGGCGTAGATCACCGTCTTTTCGCGGACCACCATCAGCGTGGGGATGGACTGGATGTCGAAGCTGGCGGCCAGCTCCTGCTGGTCCTCGGTGTCGACCTTGGCGAACACAAGGTCGTTGTGCTTCTCAGAGGCCTCTTCGTAGACCGGGGCGAACTGCTTGCACGGTCCGCACCAGGACGCCCAGAAGTCGATGAGAACGAAGTCGTTCTCCGTCAACGTCTCGTTGAAGTTGTCCTTGGTGAGTTCGATCGTGGCCACGAAGTCTCCTGGTGACGGGTCGGTTACGTGCTAACTCGTAGAGCGGTCCTGCCCGCTGATTTGTTCCACAAGCATCCGCTGCGGCACCGATGCGGGCGATTCGGCGACCTGGAAGCCCTGCATATGCCGACACCCCGCCCGCCTACCGCCACCGACCGACACTCTCACGGCCGTACGCGGAGTCCGACCCCGCCACCGTCGTCGACGGCGGCGTTCCGCAGCGCGAAGCCCTCGGCAATACCCCGTATCAATACCGGTTTGGGAGGAAAACGCCGAGGTCACTAGGGTCGTGGAGAGATGTTGATCGTGAACGACGGAAGGCGGGGGATGGCCGAGGGGAGAGATCCCTCCATAGGGGGACCGACAGACGCCGGTGCGGAGCGCTCGGGCGGGTCCCGGGGCGCCGAACCGGACTACCGCTTCACCCTCGCCAACGAGCGGACCTTCCTGGCCTGGATCCGCACCGCGCTCGCCTTGGTCGCCGGAGCCGTGGCGGTACTGCATCTGGTACCGCTGAAGTGGGATTCCGGAGTACGGCTGGCGGTGGGATTCGCACTCACCGGCCTCGCGATCGTCATCACCGTCTACGCGCCGCTGCGCTGGCTGCGGGTGCAGAAGGCGATGCGTCGCGACCAGGCGCTGCCCATGAGCGCGCTGCCGGTCATCACCGCTGTGGGAGTGGCGCTGGTGTGCGCCGTCGTACTGCTCGGGAACTACTGGTCGTGAGCGGATCCGCAGAGGACGGAAGCGGCGGCGCCGCCGAGCGGCCGCGCGGGCGGCGCGCCCGCGGATCCGGCGCCGACGGCCTGCAGGCCGAACGCACGCTGCTGGCCTGGCAGCGGACGCTGATCGTGCTCGTGGCGGTGGCGCTGCTGTACCTGCGCGACCCGCTGCTGCCCGGCGGCGCGCAGACAGGAGGCGAACCGCTGCACCGGCTGTTTCCGGTACTGGGTGTTCTGGCGGCGCTGGGTGTGCTGATCGTGCACCTGCGGCGGCGTTGGCGCATCACGGAGCACGGACTGCACGACGACACGACGGGCCGTCCGCCCGCACCCGTCGCCCGCCCGTGGGCGCTGGTGCTGATGAGCGCGGCCGCCTGCCTCCTGGCGGTCGCGGCCGCGGCGAGCGCGCTTCCGGCCTGACCTCCCTGCCGCGCGGATCGGCGGCTGATGCCCCGATGGGCGCCGGTAGGGCACCGAGGGGCCGGACAGCGGGTATCCGGCCCGGCGCTCTCGGGAAACGGCGTCAGAGGTCAGGAGGCCAGTAACGCGTGCCGTGGCGGTGGGGTGCCCGCGCGCTTGTACTCGATGATGGCCGTGATGATGTCGTCCAGCCGCCACTGCGGCTCGTAGCCGATGAGGTCGGCGGCCAGGCCGGTGTCGGGCATGCGCCGCCGCATGTCCTCATAGCCCTCGCCGTAGGCCTCCTCGTAGGGCACGTGGACCACCCCGCTGGTCGTCCCGGTCAGCTTGACCACGCGCTGCGCCAGGTCGCCGATCGAGATCTCCTCCAGCCCGCCGAGGTTCACGGCGCGGTTATGGGCCGCCGGGGTCTCCAGCAGCCGGCCCATGGCCGGGACCACGTCGAAGACCGAGCCGAAGCAGCGCCGCTGGGTGCCGTCGCCGTGGACGGTGATCGGTTCGCCTGCCAGCGCCTGGTCGACGAACCGGGGCACGACCATGCCGTAGCGTCCGCTCTGGCGCGGGCCGACGATGTTGAAGAACCTGGTGATGACGCAGGGAAGGCCGGAGTCACCACCGTGGACGTAGGCGACGAGTTCGTCGAGCCCCTTGGCCGCGGCGTAGGACCAGCGGCTCTTCAGAGGCGAGCCGAGGATGCGGTCGGCGTCCTCGGTGAGTCCGTCGGCGTCGTTCTTGCCGTAGATCTCGCTGGTCGAGGCGACGAGATAGCGGGCGTCGTGCCGCACCGCCGCCTCGACCACGTTCTCGGTGCCGTGCAGGTTGGTGCGCAGCGACTCCAGCGGCTTGTCCACGATGGTGTGCACGCCCACCGCCGCCGCCATGTGGAAGACGGTGTCGTGGGCGGCGACGACCTCGTCGACCAGCGCCCTGTCCAGGACCGACCCCTTCACCAGTTCGAAGCGCGGGTGCCCGTTGAGCTGCTCCAGGTTGGCCTCGGAACCTGTCGACATGTCGTCCAGGGCCACCACCTCGTGCCCTCGGGCGATCAGGTGGTCGCACAGATGCGATCCGATGAATCCGGCCCCGCCGGTCACAACGGCTTTCAAGTTGCCTCCCCAATCCAGGGTGCTCGTGGATACGCGGTTTCCGTTTGGCGGGGGCCGCCCGAGGTGTGCTCAGGCGAGCCAGCGCATCGCGTAGTAGCCCTCAGCGGATGCGACCCCGCATTGCATCCCGCGCAGTACGGCCAGGCTCTGCAGAGTGAGCTCGGACCGCGTGTGCGGGTGGTCGTGGCACTGGCTGCCGTACAGGCGCATGGCGGCGATCTTGGCGTCGAAGTCGGCTTGGCCGAGCTCGACGAGCATGTTGGGCGGGCCCGAGGGCTCCTGGCGCCACTGGTCGGCGGCCTCCTCGTAGGCCAGCACGAGGCCGGGATGGTGGCGGCGCCGGATGTCGGAGGGGCGCAACGCGGTGTGTACGGCCTCGGCCGCCGCCTGATGGTCCTGGTTGTAGCTGAGCTGGTGCGGAGCGATCACCACGGTGGGCTCGACGGAGGCGATGGAGAGCGGGCTGTTCCGTTCGACGGTGTTGGCGATCTCGAAGCGCGGGACCGCGTCGAGACGCAGGTGGTAGTCGTCACCGGGGAAGGCGATGTGCCAGTCGTCCCAGCGGTAGTGGTCGGCTACCGCCTTGATCTCGCCCACGCGCTCGTTGGCGGTGGAGAAGCCCCTTTCGGAGACGTCGGCGGTGTCGCCGACGGTCAGGAACTGCACATAGACCTCGGCTCCTGCGGCCCTCGCCTTGTGCAGAAGGCCGCCGCAGCCCAGGACTTCGTCGTCCGGGTGCGGGGCGATGACCAGGAGGCGCTGTTTGGACCAGTCGAACATGATGCGGCGCCCTTCATGGGGGATTCCGGAGATTACGCGGTGTCGGGGCCGGTGCTTCGCGGAGCGGTGTCTCGCGCGGCGCGGTCGGCTCGGCGGATTCGTGCTGCTCGGGCTGTGCGAGGTGGGACGGGAGCCGGAACCGGCAGGCGGAGGGTCAGCCGCCGGTGTCGCGTGTGCGGGTGCTGCGCAGAATGCGCAGGGCGTCGGCGGGGCCGGCGTTGACGAGCAGGTCCAACGCAGCCATCCGGGGCAGGAACTCCTCGCCGGCGCGGTTGTGCTGGGTGTAGGCGGGGTGGTGGAACCGCTGCCACTCCACCCCGACGCCGTAGCGGTCGAAGACCGCACTGTCGACGTAGTCGCGCGCGCCGTCGCCGGAGAGCATGGTGGTCGCGCCGGTCTTCGCGGCGAGCTGGGCGAGCAGCTCGCTCTTCTGGCCCGGGAACTCGCCGAGCTCGCTCGCGCGCACCACGGGCGTGTCGATCCCGAACCCGTCGAGCGCGGTGCGCATCGTGGCCATGGCGAGGTCGGCCAGGCTCTCCCACTCCCGGTCGTAGACGCTCAGAATCCCTCCGCGGAACTCCGGCCAGAACGGTGCGCCGCTGTAGCAGTGCTCTTCGAGCGTCCGGCGGTGCTTTTCCTGCCATGGGTGGGAGTTGTCGATCTTCTTATCGATGATTCGTTCGCCCCGGTTGCGTTGCAATACCGGAACGCTAAGCAGGACGGGACCGCTCTTCGTGGCGACGTAGTTGCGGTTCTGCCACCCCCGGCGCTCGTATTGGACATGATCGAGAACGACAAAGAGGTCACTCTGATCCGCCTTGTCGATGAGTCCCAGCCACGGCAGGTAATGGGGCTGGTGCATGGCGACGCGCACTGCGGTTCCTCTCCGAGGCGGCTTCGGCACGTGGAGTGGTGCTGACCAGGGCGGATTCCGCGGCGTCGGACCCGCTAGCGGATGCTGGGCCGGTGCGATCCGGACGTGTGGGCGGGGGAAGACTGATACCGGTTGAATCCGGCGTGGAATACGAAGAAACTACGGACATCGGGTCGTGTTGCTGGCCGGCTCCCTCCGGTATTGCATCAACGGGCACCCCCGACCGCAAGTACATGCCTAGGATTCGTGTGGCCTGGTTTGGCCGCCGAGTTCGGTGAACTCAACCGAACTCGGGAACGTCAACACAACGCCGGTTCTCGCCACCGCCGTCGGTCGAACACCCCGAATCCACTGCCAGGAGGACAACCCGTGCGTACGGCGCGTTTCATCGGAAGTTGGCTCGCCGGGGCGATCGCCCTGACGCTGGCCGTGGCACTCTTCGTGCAGTGGTTGCGGTTCGTCCTCGACTCCGCGCTCGCGGCGGCTCCGATGCCGCTCCTCCTCGGCATGGCGTTCGGGGTCAACCTGTTCGTGTGGAGCCTGGTGGGCGCCGTGCGCCTGGGCGACGACTCGGTGCGCGGGCTCAGAGCCCGGCGCAGCGGCAGAGGCAGGCATCGGGGGATCGAGCGCCGGCGCGCGGCCGCCCGCAGCGCCGGGTCCGCCGTACCCGCCGAGGCGGTCGGCGCGGCCGGCGAGGACCGGGTCCTGGTGCGCTCGCGCACGGCTCCCGGCACGGGCGGCGGCGCGGGAACGTCCGATCCGGCGCCCGCCGGCGGGCCGCCCGCAGCGGCCGGGGCGGCGCCGGCGCCGAACGCGCCCGCCGGCAGTGTCGCGGCCGACTCCGAGCACCTCAGGCTGGCCGTGGTGATCCCCGCGCACAACGAGGAGCCCGTGATCGACGCCGCTATCACATCGGCGCTGCGGCTGTTCGACCGCTGGGACATCTTCGTGGTCTCCGACAGCTCCCGCGACGCCACAGCCGACATCGCCGCCGAGACCGGTGTCAACGTCCTGGAGCTGCTGACCAACCGCGGCAAGGCCGGTGCCATCGAGGCGGTCATCGACGAGTTCGGGCTGACCGAGCACTACGATGGCGTTGTCATCCTCGACGCCGACACCGAACTCGACAGCGGTTACGTCGAGGGCGCCCGCCGCCAGCTGGGCGACCCCGGCGTCGCGGCCGTGGCGGGATTCGTCGTGGCCGAGTGGAAGCCCAAGCAGCGCACGGTCGTGGGCCGGATGATCTCCGCCTACCGCGACCGCCTCTACTGGCTCCTGCAGTACCTGATGCGCTTCGGCCAGACCTGGCGGCACACCAGCGTCACGTTCATCGTCCCCGGCTTCGCCAGCGTGTACCGCACCCGCGCCCTCAAGGGCATCGACATCAACCCCAAGGGCCTGGTGATCGAGGACTTCAACATGACCTTCGAGGTGCACCACAAGCGGCTCGGGCGTATCTCCATGCGCTCCGACACCAAGGCCTACTGCCAGGACCCCTTCACCTTGGGCGACTACGTCAAGCAGGTGCGGCGCTGGACCCTGGGCTTCTGGCAGACGGTGCGCCGGCACGGGATGTGGCCGAGCCTGTTCTGGTTCGCGCTGTTCTTCTACATCCTGGAGGTGGTGGTCGTCTCGCTGCTGTTGCTGGTCACGGCCCTGCTGGCCCTCTTCGTCCTCGTTCCGCCGCTCACCGGCGGCGCGGTGCTGGACATCGACGCCTACGCCGGCGCCTACGGTGCGGTCACGGCGGTGCTGCCGCTGACCACGATCCTCATCGGGCTGTTCGTGCCCGACTACATCCTGACCTGCGTGCTGGCGACCGTCCGGCGGCGGCCCAGCTACCTGGTCTACGGGCTGTTCTTCCTGCCGATGCGCATCCTCGACGCCTACCTGACGCTGCGCACGGCGCCCCAGGCGTGGACGACCCGCTCCGACGGCCGCTGGCAGAGCCCCACGCGGGATTCGGGCGTGCTGTAGGGATCGGTTCCGGCGGACTGAAACCGGGTGCCGGACGCTGACGGAGTGTGAGGTGCCCCGCATCCGCGGCGCTCACCACGGCGCTTAGGCTCGATTCGGGTCCGCAGTGCGGCATGCGCTGCGAGCACCGCGAACATCATCGGGCGGCGCCCGCCCCGGGGCGCCGTCTGCCGCCCGCCGACAGCACGAGGTGCCCTGTGGAGAAGAAGCGTCTGCCGTTCACCCTGTACCGCATCCTGGCCTATGTGACAGGCGTCTTCCTGCTGCTGCTCACGTTCGTGTCGATGCCGGCGAAGTACCTCGTCGGCGAGACCGCGCGGTTCTCGCTGGTCGGCGCGCCCGCAGGTACCGAGCAGCTCTTCGGCGACGATTCGGTGCTGATGCCGATCGTGGCCATTCCGCACGGCTACGTGTACATGGCCTATGTGCTCGTCGTGCTGTGGCTGGCGCTGGACCGGCGCTGGAGCGCTCTGCGGACGGTGGGGGTGGCGCTGGCCGGCACGGTCCCCTTCGCCGGGCTGATCATCGAGCACCGCTTGGCCACGGCGGAGAAGGCCGCCAGGCAGCCGCCGCGGGACGCGGCCGAGCGGGGAACCGGTCAGGTCCGGGCCACCGACACCTGATCGCCGTCTCCGCTGTCTTCGCCGGCGGGCGCTCGGCCGTCGGCGCCGCCGCTGTCGTTTCCGTCACTGTCGCCCTCGCCGCCGGGCGGATCGCCGTCGGCGGAGCCGCCCTCCTGCAGTGCGCGGCGCACCAGCGAAAGCCAGAAGACGACGACGGCGACGCCGAAGACCAGCCACTGGGCGGCGTAGCCCACGTTGCGCCAGTCCCACACGGTGCGCTTCGGCGGCTCGGGCGGGGGGATCTCCCGCAGTTCGGCGGCGGAACCACCGGACGCGGGGTCCTGCGGCCGCTGCTCGCCCAGCACGAGGTAGCCCTCGTAGAGCCTGTAGGGCCACTGGTTGACCAGCAGTGAGGGTGCGATCCGGGCGACGTGGTCCTCGGGGACGTCCATGGGGACGTAGCCCTCCTCGGCCTTGTCCGGCGGCAGCAGCCACCCGGTCACCGTCACCTCGCCCTCGGGCGGGGGCGCCACGCTCTGCGCGGAGTCGGCCGCGTTCTCGGGGAGCCAGCCGCGGCTGACGGCGATGGCCGTGTCCTCACCGGTGACGAGCGGCGCGACGACGTAGTAGCCCTTCTCGCCCTCGGGCGAGCGCGCGGGCGCCAGCCGCTGTCTTCCGGGGGCGTAGACGCCCGTCGCACGCACCGCCTGGTTGCCCTCGCTTTCGGACATGTAGGCGCCCGGCTCCAGCACCTCGCCCAATGGCCGCGCCTGGGAGAGCCGCTCCACCGGGTTGTCCACGACCTCCCGCGAGGGCTCCTGGGCACGCACGAACTGCCAGTACCCGGCCACCAGGCACACGGCCAGGGCAAGCACTGCCAGCAGATGCGTCCCGATCCATCCGGGTTTGACCAACACAGAGCGCACGATCCCAGGCTATGTCCGCCTCAGCGGCCCGCCGCTCCGCCCCCGGAACCACTGCGGACTTGACCTCGCGGGACGTGGCTTGGTTCGAGGGTTGAGCGGATATGGATATTACTTTAAGTAGTTCACTGTGACAGAGGGTTGTTACGGCAGGTCATAACCGGTAGTCTGGGTAACCAGAGCGAGAGGGAAAGCCGACTTGCGGCGAAGCTCTCCCGCCATAACTTAAGCCTTTAAAGGTCGCGACTCCAGGGGGGAGGAGTCGGCGACCGTTCCCAAGGCGAGGGCCGCATCCGTGATTTTGAGGGGGGACACGGAAGCGGCCCTCGCGTCATGTTCGGGGTGCTCCGCAGTGCGCACCGTCCGCGCTCCGGCGAGGAACCTCCGCGATGCCGCCGGGGCCGGGCCGGCTGCCACAGGGGGATCCGGGCCTCGGCCGCTTGCCGCCGCGAGGATCGCGGCAACGGGCGCGGCTCGCGCCGCGAACACTCCCGCCGGCGACCACCGCCACCGCAGGAGACGCTGCGCGCCGCGTACCGCTCCTTTCGCCACGCGCCTTCGACCGCGTCCGGGCCGTGGCCGCCCGCGTCGACGGGCGGCGAGCGTGTGCGGGGCGGTCTCTTCCCCTCTTCGCGGGACGGAAACCAGGGCTTCCGGGTCGGAAATCGCCGAATAAGGTCCTGAAAGGCACGTGGAATGCGAATCCGGGCGATCGGAGATTTTCATGTGATTCTCCGATTTCGAGGATCTGACCTGTAACTTCGCGCGTTCGCCGCGCTCGCGCCGAATGATCGGCGGCCGCAGGGCCGGGCGGAAGACTGAAAGGGCGAATCGCCAAAAAGCCGCGCGAACCGCACCTTTCCCTCTATCCTCTTCAGTGGTCGCAAGGTGCGGATCTCTCCGCGCCTTCGGTTCTGCTTGTTCCGTGCATGCGAAGGAGCGCCGTGATCGACCTGGATCAGCAGATGCGGGAGGTTCTCGGTCTGGACGGGGTACTGAGCGTCTGCCTCGTCCACTGGCGCGAGGGTCGCGCCCTCGCCTGCCACGGCGCCGACGACACCGCTCGGGCGGCGCAGACCTCGGCAGTCGTACGGGCCGTCGCGGAAGGCCCGCTTCAGCAGGGACGGACGGTGGAGGAGGTCGTCATCACCGATGGCAGCCATCACCTGATCTACACCGTGCTCGCCCATGCCGGCCTGTGCCTCCAGGTCCGGATGGACCGCGAGCGCGGCAGCCTGGGCCGCGCACTCCACCTGCTGCGGCGCCTGGCCGAAGAGGCGCAGCCGCCGATCCCCGAAATCCGCAGGAAGCGGGGGACGCCTGCGCCGGCCCCTGCCGCCACCGACGTCGAGCGCCCCGTCCTGATACGTGTTCTCAACGCCCTGCGGGAGCTGTCCGTCGGCAGCGCCCGGGTGGGCGAGGTGGTCGTTTGACCGGTGGAGCGAGGGCGCGCGGACAGGGCCGAGGACTGCGCCGCTGGATCGCCGAGCGGCCGGTGCTGCTCAGGTTCACCCACAGAAGAGAGAAGGATATGGCCAATATCGATTCCGGGCTCAAGGAAATGATGGAGATCGAAGGCGCGATCGGTGCCGCGGTCGTCGATTACGGCAGCGGCATGGCGCTGGGAACGCTTTCCTCCACCAACTCATTCGATCTCAATGTCGCCGCTGCGGGCAACACCGAGGTCGTCCGCGCGAAGATGCGGACCATCGAGCAGCTCAATCTCAACGAGGGGGTCGAGGACATCCTGATCACGCTGTCCTCGCAATACCACGTCATCCGCCCGCTCGCCAGCCGCAAGGGCCAGGGCCTGTTCCTCTACCTGGCCATGGACCGCACCCGGGCCAATCTCGCCTTGGCCCGCCACCGGCTGAAGTCGATCGAGGAGGAGTTGGAGGTCTGAATCTGCGCGGTTTTCTGCCCGCCGCAGAACGCGCAGGCGAGCGGTTCCGCAGTGATGGTCCTGCCGGAGCGGGCGGCGTAGTGTCGGATCTCCGGGAACGTGTCAGGGGAGGGCTCCATGGGCGAACAGGGCGCCGACGGCGACGAGCCGCTGATGCGCGACGTCATCGGGGGCGTGCTGCGCCGGGTCCGTCGGGAGCAGGGCCGCACGTTGCACGACGTCGCCGACCATGCGCAGGTGTCACTGCAATACCTGTCGGAGATCGAGCGCGGCCGCAAGGAGCCTTCCTCCGAGGTCCTGGCCGCGGTCTATCGGGCGCTGGGGCTGCAGCTGGTCGACCTGGTGGGCGGGCTGCACACCGAGCTCGCCCTCGCACCCGCGCCGATCGGCGGGGGCGCGGTGCAGCCGGCCGGGCCCGTCGGCGGTGCCCAGGCGGTCCTGCTGGCCGCCTGAGCCCCTGCGCCGTCAACATCGGGACGGCGCGCGGTAAGCAGGCGCCGCCCGCCGGTCGCGGGCGGCGCAGGCGTGTCCTCAGGCGAACGCGGGGGCGCGCCTTCCGGTGATCACGTGGTCGACCAGTCCGTATTCCTCGGCTTCCGGGGCCGTGAAGATCTTGTCGCGGTCGGTGTCGGCGCGCAGCCGCTCCACGCTCTGCCCGGTGTGCGCCGACAGGATTTCCTCGATCTCCGCGCGCACCCGCAGCACTTCGGCGGCCTGGATCTCCAGGTCGGCGGCCTCGCCCTGGCCTTCGCTGGAGGGCTGATGCAGCAGCACCCGCGAGTGCCCCAGCGCCATCCGCTTGCCGGGCGTCCCCGCGGCGAGCAGCACGGCGGAGCCCGATGCCGCCTGCCCCATGCAGACCGTGGTGACGTCGGAGCGCACGAACCGCATGGTGTCGTAGACGGCCGCCACCGCGGAGGTGGATCCGCCCGGGGAGTTGATGTAGAGGCTGATGTCGCGCTCGTCGTTCTCGTAGTCGAGGTGCAGCAGCTGGGCCATGGTCACGTTGGCCACCCCGTCGTCGATGGGCGTGCCCAGGAAGATGATGCGCTCCGAGAGCAGCCTGCTGAACACGTCGTAGGAGCGCTCGCCGCTCGCGGTGCGCTCGACCACCACCGGAACCGTGTACTGGCTCATTCCCGCTCCTCCTCCTGCTGCCGGGCGCCTGCCCCCTGCTGCTCGCGCGCCGACACCGCCGCCTGGGCGATCCCCGGCGCGTGCTCCGTGCCGAACCCGAAGCGCCGGGCGGTGTCGCCGCTCAGCTCGGCCACGCTCTCGACCACCTTGTCGACGAACCCGTACTCGCGCGCCTGCTCGGCGGTGAACCACGCGTCGCGGCGCTGGTCCTCGACGATGCGCTCGACCGGCTGGCCGGTATGCCGCGCGATGAGCTCCTGCAGGGTCTTTTTGGTGTAGGCGAGGTTCTCGGCCTGGATGGCGATGTCGGCCGCGGTGCCGCCCACTCCGCCCGAGGGCTGGTGCATCATGATCCGCGCGTTGGGCAGGCTGTAGCGCTTGCCGGGGGTCCCCGTGCACAGCAGGAACTGGCTCATGCTGCCGGCGAATCCCATGACCAGCGTGGACACGTCGTTGGGCAGAAACCGCATGGTGTCGTAGACGGCCATGCCGGCATGCACGGAGCCGCCGGGGCTGTTGATGATCAGAGTGATGTCGCGCTTGGGGTCCTCCTCGGCGAGCAGCAGCAGTTGCGAGCAGATCCGATTGGCGACCGCGTCGTCGACCTGGGTGCCCAGGACGACCAGCCGGCCGTGCAGCAGGCGCTCGGCGATCTGGTCGTCGAAGGGCGCTCCCCCGCCCTCGGCGGCGAGCCGTGGAAGCGTAGACGGAAGTGTGGAAAGCACTTCTCCTCCTCGTGGGGTATCGAAAGCCGGAACCCGACGGGTGGCCACCGCATCGCCCGGTCGAGTCCAGCCTGGGGCCCGCACCGGCACGGAATCGAGCGTTTCTGCCCTGGGGCGATCCGCTGCGGGCAGAAGTGCGGGCCCGCCGCGCAGCGCCGCCTGACGCGGCCCCGCGCCGACCCTTGACCTCAATATTGGTTGAGGTAGAAGGCTGGGCGGCGAACGGGACGGACGACGGAAGGAAGTGAGCGCCATGCGCGCGGTGCGGACGCGGCGGTTCGGCGGGCCCGAGGTGCTGGAGACGGTGGAGGTCCCCGAGCCCCTGCCGGGTCCCGGAGAGGTCGTGGTGGACGTGGAGGCGGCCGACGTGCTCTTCGTCGAGACCCAGATCCGCAGCGGCTGGAACCGGGACGTGTGGGGGATCGAGCACCCGTGGACCCCCGGCGACGGCATTGCCGGGCGGGTGGCCCGCATCGGTCCGGGCGTCGACCGGACCTGGGTGGGCAGGCGTGTCGTGGCGACCACCGGCGGTTCGGGCGCCTATGCGGAGCGCGCCGTCGCAGCCGAGGAGAGTCTGGCGCCCGTTCCCGACGGGCTGAGCTCCCCCGAGGCGGCGGCGCTGGTGCACGACGGCCGCACCGCGCGGATGCTCCTGGAGGGGATCGGCGCCGCGAAGGGGGAACGGGTGCTGGTCACCGCGGCCGCCGGGGGACTGGGTCTGGTGCTGGTGCAGATGGCGCGCACGGCCGGGGCCGAGATCGTCGGCGCCGCCCGCGGCGTGAGCAAGCTCGACCTGGTGCGCGACATGGGCGCCGACGGGGCCGTGGACTACTCCCGAGCCCGATGGACCGACCGGGTCCTGAGGGCATTCGGCGGCCAGGGCCCCGACGCCGTGTACGACGGCGCGGGCGGCCGGATCGGTGCCGAGGCGTTCGCGATCACCGGCGAGGGCGGCCGCTTCTCCGCGCACGGCGCGCCCAGTGGAGGATTCGCCGAGTTCACCGCCGAGGAGGCCGAGCGGCGCGGCATCACGCTGCGCGGCATCGAGCACGTTCAACCGGGTCCGGCCGAGAGCGCGCGGCTCATCGGCGAAGTGCTGGCCGATGCGGCCGCCGGACGCCTGCGCAGCCCCATCGGCGCCGTTTTCCCGCTGGAGCGGGCCGCGGAGGCCCACGCCGTGCTGGAGAGCCGCGCCGTGCTGGGCAAGGTGCTGCTGGCCCCATGAGTGCGTCGGAGCAGGGAGGCGGCGCGGGCGACGTAACCGTGTCCTCGGACGTGCCCGCGGGCAGGGGGCCGCCACCGAACCGCGCCTCGGCGAGGGCCTGCCCGAGGGCGCCCTCGTCGACGTCTTCCTCGGTCGCGGACGCTGAATCCGGCGGCTTGGGCGCGTCCGCCGAATGATCAGGAAAGCCCCGGCGCGACACGCGGTGCCGATACGCTTGCCACCTGGAGAACCAGGAGGTCGCGCATGGCCGTCGTTGCCCTCCACTACCGCTTTGACGGGCCCCGGCACGCCCCGGTCGTGCTGCTGCTGGCGCCGCCGGGGGCGAAGTGGACGCTGTGGGAGCCGCAGATGCCCGAACTGACCCGGGAACTGCGCGTCCTGCGCGTCAACCACCGCGGCCACGGCTCCTCGCCCGCTCCCGAAGGCGGCTACTCCATGGACGAACTGGGCGCCGACCTGCTGGCACTGCTGGACGAGTTCGGGCTGGAGCGGCTGTCGGTGGTGGGGGCCGGACTCGGCGGCATGCTCGCGACCTGGCTGGCCGCCTCCCAACCGCGACGGGTGGCGCGGTTGGGCTATGTGGCCGGTACCGCCGCGGTGGCGCGCAGGGGGCCGTGGCAGCGCCTCGCGGAACGCGCTCGCCGCGACGGCATGGAGGCCGTCGTCGACGAGGCGACTCTCTGCTGGTTCACTCCGGGCTTCGCCGAGCACCGCCCCGATGTGGTCAAACGGCTGGCCGAGGAGTTCGTCGGGGTGGCCGCGGCGGGTTTCGCCGGCTGGTGCTCGGCCGTGGCAGGACTCGACCAGCGCCGTCTGCTGGCCCGGGTGACCGCGCCGGCGCTGGTCGTCTCCTCGGCCCACGACCCGACGCTTCCCCCCGGCCACGGCCGCCGCCTCGCCCGCGGCCTGCCGCGCGCCCGCCTGGAAACGGTTTGGGGAGCGGCCCACCTCGCCGGCATCGAACGCGCCGACCGCGTCAACGAACTGCTCACCGAGCACCTGGCTCACTGACCCGCAGCGACACCGACCGCTCAGCCGTCGGTGCGCGAGGTCGGTGTCACGCTCCCCGGCTCGGCGCCCGACGGGAACGGAAGGCGGGAGGGCTCCTCCGGCCGCGGGCCGGGGTGCTGGTAGGACTGGATCCGTGCCCGAACGCTCCGACTCCGCGCGCCCCGGCCGCGGCTCGTGCGAACCCGGGGGCGCCTCCGCGGCCGCGGAGGCGCCCCCGCCCGTCGATCCCGACATCGGTCCGCACGCGCTCCGTCGGCGCCGCGAGCTGCGCGACGCGCCGTGGGCGGTGCTCGCCGCGGTCTCGCTCGGCGGGGCGATCGGCGGCGCGGCCCGCGGCGCGGTCGGGCTTGCGCTGCCCCACCAGGCGGGCGATGTCCCCTGGGCGACGCTGGCCGCCAACCTGCCCGGGTGCCTGCTGATCGGCGTGCTGATGACGGTGGTCGTGCACGCCCGCCCGGACTCCCGGCTGCTGCGGCCCTTCGCCGGGGTCGGCGTCCTCGGCGGCTACACCACCTTCTCCGCCCACATCGGCGACGTGCGGGACCTGTTGGAGGCCGGTGCCCCCGCCGGCGCGCTGGGCTACATCGGCGCGACGCTGCTGGGCGGCCTCGCCGCGGTGTGGGCGGGCGTCGCGCTGACCGAGCGCGTGCTGGGGCGGCGCGCCGCGAACGTCCGCCCGAGCGGCGACCGGAGCGGCGGCGGCGACGGGGAGGCGACGCCGTGACGATCCTGCTCGCCGCGCTGGGGGCCGCGATCGGCGCTCCGCTGCGCTACCTCGCCGACCGGTTCGTGCAGCGGCGCCACGACTCGGCGTTCCCCTGGGGCACCCACGCGGCCAACGCCACGGCCTGCCTGCTGCTGGGCTTGGCCGGCGGGTTCACGCTGCCGGAGTGGGCCGCGGATCTCGTGGCGACGGGGGTGCTCGGTGCCCTGTCGACCTACTCGACGTTCGGCTACGAGACGTTCGCGCTGCTGCGCGAGCGCCGGCGGTTCCTGGCCTTCGCCAACGCCGCCGCCTCACTGGCGGCCGGTCTGGGCGCACTGCTGATCGGCCTGGCCGTCGCGGCATCGGTCACCGGCGCAGCCTGAGCAGGCGGCCGCCGGAGGCCGTGCACACCGCAGACTCCCAGCACCCGGGTGCCGTGGCCTCACAGGATGTCGGGCCCCGCCCACGCGTAGGCGTTGCGGGCCCGCACCTCGGCCAGCTCGTCCTCGGAGAGGATCCGCGGCTCGCCCAGACTGCGGGCGCGAATGTAGACGCCGCACAGCCACTCCAGCAGCCGCGCGTGCTCGAAGGCCTCCTCCGCTCCGGCGCCCACGGCCAGTCCGCCGTGGTTGGCCAGCAGTGCGGCGTACTTGCCCTTGAGCGCCTTGATCAGGTGGTCGGCGAGCTGCCCGGTGCCGTAGGTGGCGTAGTCGGTCACCGGGACCGCACCTCCCAGACGCGCTGCGCTGTGGTGGATCGGCGGGAGTTCGGCCAGCGCGGCGGCGATGACGGCGGCGTTGTCTCCGTAGGCCTGGACGACGGCGGTGGCGTCGCCGCTGCGGTAAGCGGCGGTGTGCAGTGTGGTCTCGGCAGCGGGTTCGCGGCGCCCTTCCAGTACCCCGGCATCGACCGACAGCACCGGGCAGTCGGCGGGTTCGACCTTGTCCAGCGGAACCCCCGCCGGGGTGACCGCCATCAGGGATCCGCTGCGGACGCTGACGCTGCCGCCCTGGTCGCGGGCGAGGCCGCAGTCGACGAGCCTGCGGGCGGTCAGGCAGACGTCTCGGCGTTCTTGCTCCAGCAGCATGGGTCCTCAACAGCCTCCCGGCGCGGGCGGTCCGGGATCGGGGACGACGGCGACCCGGCACACGTTAGGTATGCCTAATCTACGTTAACCCGAGATGGGGTGCCGTTGTCCAGACCCGGGTACGACCAGCGATCAGGGGCGGCGGCCGACAGCGCGTCAGGCGGAACGCGCTCCTGCAGTCGTCGGCGACGACGCAACGCGGTGCGTGTCACGAGTCGTGAAAACGCTTTCCGGTTTCAGGATTTACCCAGCTCAGTTATGGTCTAGCGGTTGACGTGCAACCAGCGAAGACTCTGTCGTGGCCGTATCCGGCCAACCCACCTTGGGAGGAGGGTCCCGTGACCGGGCCTGACCTTCGACTCCCGGCCAAGCCCTATCTGTCCGACCCCGGGTCAGCGGGCGCCGAGAGCGATTACATCGACGGCGCCTGGCGCGCCGCCGCCAAGGGCGGCACCCGCGAGGTGCTCAACCCCTACGACGCCTCCGTGCTGACCGTCGTCAGCGAAGGCGGTGCCGACGACGCCGCCACCGCCGTGGCCGCGGCCCGCGCCGCCTTCGACAGCGGCGAATGGGCCCGCCGCCCCGCCGCCGAACGCGGCAGCATCCTCGGCCGCATCGCCGATCTGCTGCAGCGCGACCGTGCCGAGATCGCGCTGATGGAGTCCCTGGACACCGGCAAGACCATCGAAGAGGGCGGCATCGACGTCGACGACGTCACCGCCGTCTTCCGCTACTACGCCGGACTCGCCGACAAGGACTCCGGCCGCGTGGTCTCCACGCCGGAGGGCGTCTCCAGCCGTGTGGTCTACGAACCCGTCGGCGTCTGCGCGATGATCACCCCCTGGAACTACCCGCTGCTCCAGCTCGCCTGGAAGATGGCTCCGGCCATCGCCGCGGGCAACACCATGGTGGTCAAGCCCAGCGAGATCACCCCGGTGACCACCTGCAAGCTCGTCGAGCTGTGCGCCGAGGCGGGGGTGCCCGCCGGCGTGGCCAACCTGGTGCTGGGCACCGGGGCCGAGGTGGGATCCGCTCTGGTCGAGCACCCCGGCGTCGACCTCGTCTCCTTCACCGGCGGACTGGCCACCGGCAAGCGAATCATGGCCTCGGCCGCCGAGACCGTGAAGAAGGTCGCACTGGAGCTGGGCGGCAAGAACCCCAACATCGTCTTCCCCGACGTCGACCTGGACACGGCCGTCGACTACGCCATGATCGCGGCGTTCTTCCACTCGGGCCAGGTCTGCTCGGCAGGCGCCCGCCTGGTCGTGCACGAGGACGTCCACGACGAGTTCGTGGCCGAGCTGTGCCGCCGCGCCGAGCGCGTGCGCCTGGGCTGCGGCCAGCACGAGGGTGTGCAATGCGGCCCGCTGGTGTCCGAGGAGCACCGCGCCAAGGTCGAGGCCGCCGTGGCCCGCGGCATCGAAGAAGGCGCCACAGTGGCCGCCGGCGGCCGCCGCCCCGACGATCCCGAGCTGGCCAACGGCTTCTTCTACCGCCCCACCGTCTTCACCGGCTGCCGCGGCGACATGGACATCGTGCAGACCGAGGTCTTCGGCCCCGTCGTCACTGTGGAGACCTTCCGCACCGAGGACGAGGCGGTCGCCATCGGCAACGACACCGACTACGGCCTCTCCGGCGCCGTGTGGACCGACGACCCCGGCCGCGGCGAGCGCGTCGCCGCCGGACTGCGCCACGGCACCGTGTGGATCAACGACTTCGGCCCCTACCTGCCCGGGGCCGAATGGGGCGGATTCAAGCGCTCCGGCGTGGGCCGCGAACTGGGCCACGCCGGGCTCGACGAGTACCGCGAGGCCAAGCACATCTACCGCAACCTCGCTCCCGAGCCCCAGCGCTGGTTCGAATGAGGCGGCGGGGGCGCGCACGGCCGACGCGCGCCCCCGCACCCGCCCCGGCCTTCGCTCCGAACGCCTGCACGGCCGCGGCGCCGGCGACCACGCGGAGTACGACCTGAACAAGATCTTCCGCACGGGCTTCGCCGAGGACGACTCCCCGGCCTGCCGAATGCCGAAGAACGGGAACCGGACCGACGCCGACCAGGACGAGTCGCGACCGTGATCGCCGACGAGGGCATGTCGGTCGAAGAGGCCGCCAAGACCCGGGCCGGGGAGGACGAGGAGGCCTGGCGGGAGCGGATCCCCGAGAGCGCCTGAGGGTGATCCGCCGTCCGCGGGTGCTTGAGCTCGCGGACCCGGCGGGAGTCGAGCACCGAGCCGGGACCGGTACGCCTCGGTGCCCGCTCAGCGTTCGTAGCGGCGGCGCAAGGCGACCCAGTAGACGTTCAGCGCCGCCGCGACCGCCCCCGCCGAGAGCACGACGGTCAGCGGAGCCGATCCCGCAACCGCAGCCAGTACGGCGCCCGCGATCAGGACGACCAGCCCGAATACGGCCAGTACGAGCCGGAAGAGCAACGGGCTGGCCGGGCGTTCGTGGCTGCCCATCGGCCCCTTCAGCCGCCCACGGCGACCCATCCCGCGCCCTCCCGTGCCCGTGGTGCCATCCCCGACGGACCACGCTGAGCGTCGCGTGCCCGCGGCCGGTTTCCCGTCGGGATCATCGTAACGAGGCGCCTGCGGCCGCGCCCCGCGCCCGGACCGGCTCAGGGTGCCGCGGAGAACCGCAGGAACGCGCCGGCGCCGTCCTGCGCGTCGCCCGAATCGGGCAGCCGGGTGAACGCCGCGCTGGTGGCCTGCGCGGCCCGCAGCAGCAGCGAGCTGGCCGGCGCCTCGAACGCCTCGGCCGGATCGGTCATCCTGCTGCGGTCCTCGGCCGTCTCCAGCGGATCCGATGCAGACGCCCACAACGTGGGTTCGTCGGTGCGGTCGCCGGCCAGCAGCAGGCGGCCCACCTGCCCCGAGCGCAGCGCCTCGCACGTCGCGGAGAGCCCTTGGACGGCCCGCCCCTCCCGGTTGAGGTCCTGGGCGTACTGCTCCATCAGGCCCGACCGCAGGACGACTGCGGTGCGGCGCAGCCCTTCCTCCACGGACTTGCGCAGCTCGGCGATCGCGTCCGGGTCGCCGCGGCCGCCGCCGGAGAGCTCGATGAGCATCTCGGCCGTGCTGTGGTGAAGGTGCTCGCGCACCTTGCCCAGCGCGCGTTCGTCGCCGCCGACGAACACCGCCGCCGCCTGGACGTTCTTGACCGCCTCCTCGACGTCGTGGGCGACCTCGGCGGCGTTGGCGAACCACACCTCCTCGGTATGGCGCTGGTGGTGCTTCTGCCGCCAGCCGCCGGTGGGCACCTTGTTGATGTGCAGTGTCGCCCCGCTCGTGTGGCGCTCCTCGGAGAGGCTGCCGTAGGCGGGGTAGGCGTAGATGTCGGCGCCCTCGCGGTCCAGGGCCACCACCACATAGGGCAGGCCGTCGTCGAGGTCGGAGACGAGCTCGATGGGGTCGGGCACCGGCAGCAGAGACGCGCGGTTCCGCGACGGCGGGCTCGAAAGGGTGTAAGCCGCGATCAGCTCGCCGTCCGCGGCGAACAGCGCCTCGCCTTGTGGGCCCGGGATGCCCGACACTCCGCCCGCCGCGGAGTCGAGCGCCTTCAGCGTCGCCTCGTCGGCGCCGCTCTCCGACAGCTCCTCGCGGAGCCCGCGCCAGCGCAGGCCGATCTCGTGCACGGCGTTCTCGGTGGCGCGGGTGGTGTCCATGTAGACCGAAGCGACCGGACCGGGCGCACGGTACAACGGTTCCAGAAATCGCAGATCCATGTTGATCGGGCCGCAGCTGGACGGCCCTCTCACCTCCCGACGCTGCTGTGCTGTCGCTGGCAACGCGGCCGCGCTCGGCGCGTGGCCGGCGCGCCCTGCCAGCGCCACTGCCCGAGGCGGCGGGGCGCATGCGGGAGAGCGGCCACTCGTCGCCGCGGCTCGCCGCGGCCGCCGCGTGCCGTTTGTCCGGGCGGGTCGGCGGGTAGCCGCGGACCTGTAAGCAGGAATGACTGCGCCGATGACCGGTATGGAGGCGCGCGATGGCACAAGGCAGCGACAAGCACAGCCCGAAGCTCGACGACGAGATCGAGAGCGAGATCCAGGGCATGCTGAAGGGCGACAAGCCCACCCGCGCCCAAGAGGAGCGTGAGCCCGAGCCCACCGTCACCGACGAAGGGGAAGCGGCCACCGACCCGGCGGCCATCGACTCCGACGCCGAGCTGCCGGAGGACGAGCGGCGCGGCCGGTAGGCGGGCCGCGGCCCGGGGGAGCCCGGAACGCCGGGCCCCTCTGGGCCGCTGGAGCCGGTTCCACCAGGAGCGCCACAGCGGAGCATGACGCGGAGCCCTCAGGGCGATCCCGGCGCGCCCCGCCTCCTCCTATTCGTCTCCGAGAACCCCCGGAAGCGTCGACCCGTAGGCCGTGCCCAGCGTCTTCAGGCCGATGCTGAACCCGCCGTCGGGATGGGTGACGGTCATCGACCCGCCGCCCACGACGCCGATCTCGGCCGCGGGAACATGGTGCTTGCGGCACAGCCGGGCGAAGGCGTCCCCGTCCTCCTCCGGGCCGGCGACCACGATCGCGCGGGCCCCCGACTCGCTGAACAGCGCTGTGAAGGGGTCGTCGTCCAGGTGCACCGAGCAGCCCACTCCGCCGCGCAGCGCCGATTCCGCCAGCGCGACGGCCAGGCCGCCGTCGGAGAGGTCGTGCACGGTGGTCAGCAGCTGGTCGTCGACCGCCGCGGCCAGCAGACGGGCCAGCGCGGCCTCGGCGTCCAGGTCCACCTGAGGCGGCAGGCCGCCGAGGTGGCTGTGGACGACCTCGGCCCAGACCGAACCGCCCAGTTCCTCGGTGGTGCTGCCCAGCAGCATGATGCGCGAGCCCTCGCCGTTGCGCGGGAACGCGCTGGTGGGCCGCGAGTGGACGTCGTCGATCACCCCGAGTACGCCGATCACCGGGGTGGGATTGATGGCGGCGTCCCCGGTCTGGTTGTAGAAGCTGACGTTGCCGCCGGTGACCGGGGTGCCCAGCTTCTGGCAGGCGTCGGCCAGGCCGCGGGTGGACTCCGCGAACTGCCACATCACTCCCGGGTCCTCCGGTGAGCCGAAGTTCAGGCAGTTGGTGACCGCCAGCGGGCGGGCACCGGAGGCGGCGACGTTGCGGTAGGCCTCGGCGAAGGCGGCCTGGGTGCCGGTGTAGGGGTCCAGACGCGCGTAGCGGCCGTTGCCGTCGGTGGCCAGCGCGATGCCGCGGTCGCCGTCGTCGCCCACCCGGACCATGCCGGCGTCGTGGGGCGCCGAGAGCACGGTGTCGCCCCTGACGTAGCTGTCGTACTGCTCGGTGACCCAGGAGGGGGCGCAGACGCCCGGGGCCGCGAGCACGTCGAGCAGCTGCGCGCGCAGCTCCTCGTCGTCGTCGGGCCGCGCCAGGGTGCCGGGGGTGTCGGCCTGCAGCGCGTCCTGCTCGGCGGGGCGCGCGTAGGGGCGTTCGTAGACCGGGCCTTCGTCGGAGGCGGTGCGCGGGGGCAGGTCGACCACCGTCTCGCCGTTCCAGGTCATCACCAGCCGTCCGCCGCGCTCGGCCTCCTCGGAGGTGACGTCGGTGACCTCGCCGATGACGCTGGCCTGGATGTTCCACTTGGCGCAGGTGTCCATGAACGCGTCGAGGCTGCCCGGCTCGACCACGGCCATCATGCGCTCCTGCGACTCACTCATCAGGATCTCCTCCGGAGTGAGCGTGGAGTCGCGCAGCGGCACCCTGTCGAGTTCGATGCGCATGCCGCCGGTGCCGCCGGCGGCCAACTCGGTGGTGGCGCACGAGACCCCGGCCGCGCCGAGGTCCTGGATGCCCACGACCAGCCGGTCGCGGAACAGCTCCAGGCTGCATTCCACCAGCAGCTTCTCCAGGAACGGGTCGCCCACCTGCACGCTGGGGCGCTTGGCGTGGCTCTCGTCGTCGAAGTTGGCACTGGCCAGTACCGATGCGCCGCCGATGCCGTCGGGACCGGTGGTGGCGCCGAAGAGCACCACCTTGTTGCCCGGGCCCGGCGCCTGGGCGAGCTGGATGTCCTCGTGGCCCATCACGCCCACGCACAGCGCGTTGACGAGCGGGTTCCGCGCGTATCCGGCGTCGAAGCCCAACTCGCCGCCGATGTTGGGCAGGCCCAGGCAGTTGCCGTAGAAGGAGATGCCCGAGACCACGCCGGGAAGCACACGGCGGGTGTCGTCGGCCTCCAGCGGCCCGAAGCGCAGCGCGTCCATCACCGCTACGGGCCGCGCGCCCATGGTCAGGATGTCGCGGACGATGCCGCCCACGCCCGTGGCCGCGCCCTGGTGCGGCTCGACGTATGAGGGGTGGTTGTGCGACTCGATCTTGAAGGTGACGGCGCGGCCGTCGCCGACGTCGACCACTCCCGCGTTCTCGCCCATGCCGACCAGCAGCGCATCGCTGTGCGGAGCCTTCTCCCCGAACTGGCGCAGATGGACCTTGGAGCTCTTGTAGGAGCAGTGCTCGCTCCACATCACCGAGTAGATCGCCAGTTCGGCGGCCGTGGGGCGGCGGCCCAGGATGGAGCGGATGCGCGCGTACTCGTCGTCGGCCACCCCCAGCTCGGCGTAGGGCTGGGGGGTTTCGGGGGTGCGCTGCGCGGCGGCGACGGTGTCCGGCTGGGGCTGTTCGGGCATGCGGTGCTTTCCGTTCGGGCGTGCTCGGCGGGGTGTCTGCGGTTCGGAGGAGGAGGGGGATCGGCTCCCGGGACGCGCGCGTTCAGGACCCGGGCGCCTGGGCGTGCATCAGCATCAGGCCGGCGCTGGCGTCGGGCGCGTCCACCGGGGTGGCCGTGATCAGCACCTGCCCGTCGGAGAGGTAGCCCTCACCGAGCGGAACGTCCTCGGGGTCGGCCTCCTCGTTGGGCAGCACCCGTCCCCAGCCCTGGTCGAGCAGGTGGGTGAAGACCGTGTCGATCGCCTTCTCGGTGGCCTTGTCGGAGCCCTGCTCGGCACTGCCGTCCTGCAAGGCGACGCCGACGATGCGTACGCACTCCACGTCCGGGCACTGCTCGCCGAAGTCGGTGTAGGACACGTCGTCGGGAGCCTTGCCCAGCTTGTTCATCTCGGGAGCCGCCGCCGGCGAGGAGACGCTCCCCGGCGGGCCGCTCTGCCCTGCCGCCGGGGCGGAGTCAGGGCTGTTGAGCGATCTGATCAGGCCGACCGCTCCTGTGGCGACCAGTGCCACTGTCACCACGGCGGCAAGCACCACCATGGTCGTCCGCGACCGCAGTTGGTCCATCAAGCGCATACCGTCCCCCGGACGTCGCGTCGGCGGTCTCAGCCGATCGCGGCGGGCGCCGCGGGGCTGGATTCCAAGTGCGCGAGGAGGGAGGTGAAGAAATCGAGCCCGTCGGTCGAGGGGCCGGTCAGCTCCTCCACGGCGTGCTCAGGGTGGGGCATCAGACCGACCACGTTGCCGTGCTCGTTGCTGACGCCGGCGATGCCGCGGCGTGCGCCGTTGGGCGCGTCGCCCGCGTAACGGGCGACCACGCGGCCCGAACGCTCCAGCTCGTCCAGCGTGGCGTCGTCGGCGACGAAGTTGCCCTCGCCGCTCTTGAGGACGATGCGGATCTCCTCGCCTGCGGTGTAGCGGTTGGTCCAAGCCGTGGCGGTGGACTCGATCCGCACAGGCTGCGCGCGGTTGATGAACCGCAGCGAGCTGTTGCGGGTCAGCGCGCCCGGCAGCAGGTGGCTCTCGCACAGGACCTGGAACCCGTTGCAGATGCCCAGCACCGGCAGCGCGCCCGAGCGGGCGGCCGGTACCAACTCGTTCATGACCGGGGCGAAGCGGGCGATGGCACCGCAGCGCAGGTAGTCGCCGTAGGAGAACCCGCCGGGCAGCACGACGGCGTCGACTCCTCGCAGGTCGGGCTCGTCGTGCCAAAGCGAGACGGGGCGGGCGCCGGCGAGGCGGACGGCGCGTTCGGCGTCCCTGTCGTCCAGGGAGCCGGGGAAGGTGACGACGCCCACACGGGCTGTCATGGGCACTCTCCGGATATCGGTCGGATGGGAGCCGGGCGCCGGGTGCGGCCGGACCGCCGCCGACGCTTTCCGCTTCCGAGGTTACCTGCTGGTCTCGGCGCCGGGGTTCAGCGCAGGACCGGCTCCAGGCGGCTCCACTCGCCGTGCTCGGGCGGACCGGGACGGCACTGGCTGAAACGCTTGGCCATGTGCAGCCGGGTGCTGCCGTCGGGATCGGCGGAGACCGAGACGTCCTCCATGACCTGGCGCATCAGAAGAAGGCCCCTGCCCGACTCGGCTTCGATGTCTGGCAGGGGCACCCGGGAGGGGTTGAATCCGGGCCCTTTATGGGCGACCTCAAGGTCGCAGGTGTCGGTGTGGACCCGGATCGTGACCTGGTAGCCGCAGGACGGGGCTCCGTGATCGACGGCGTTGGCGCAGGCCTCGGAGGCGGCGAGGAGGATCGGGAACCGGCAGTCGGCGCAGACGCCGGTGCTGCGGAGCGCCTCCCCGAGGAACTCCCGCACCACGGCCACCGTGTACGCCTGTCGGGGGAGCGCAATCGAGAATTTCACATCCATCGCAAGCCCTCACGACCGGTAGGCACACAGTGAAGATTTCCCGGGGTGCGTCCTGCGAAACGGACATGGGCCGGAGTTGGCCGTATGCGGCAGGTGGCGTGGCGAACGCGCAGCGCGAGCAATCCTGGGCACTCGTCTGCGACGGGTTCAGGTCACCGTCGGCGCGGCGGCTCGACGTGTCCTAACCCACATGCAGCGAGTAATCCTCGATGACCGGATTGGCGAGCAGGGTCTCGGCCATGCGCCGGACCTCGTCCAGCTTGGCTTCGTCGGCCTCGCCCTCGACCTCCACCTCGAAGCGCTTGCCCTGGCGGATCCCGCGGACTCCGGAGAACCCGAGCCGTTCGCAGGCGCCGGCGATGGCCTGGCCCTGGGGGTCCAGGATCTCCGGCTTGAGCATGACGTCAACCACGACGCGGGCCACGGGGTCCTCCACTGATCGGTCGGGCGGCGAGTTCGGTTCAGAGGTCGATGGAGCCGCATCCGCGGGTAGCGGGGCGGGGCAGCAGAAAGCGTACGGCACCCAGGAGGCGCCGTGCGGGCCGTTGCGTCGGCGTCTATCCTGGAGGAGGGTGCGATTGATACACCCGCCACCCTCGAACCACCCTCGAAGGGCCTGCAAGGGGGCGCACCGCGTCCCGGTTCCTCCTGGGCGTCGTTATCGCCCGCTCTCAGGGAGACGCATCGCCGCTCGAATCCGTCCCGCGCCGTTGTCGACGGTCGTCCCGACGGAGAGGCAGTGCGTATCCGCTCGCATGAAGGCGTTCCGCGGTCCTTTTTACCGGATCTCGAGTCGCCGCGGACTCCAACTGGAAGCTTCGGTGACAAGCATCACGCGTGACGGCGTCATCATAGGGCGTCTTTGCGTGCGTCTACCGAATCAGTAGCAAGGCCGGTCGTCCCAAGGGGGAGATTTGACGACCATAGACCTGGAGCGTATGAGCGAATCCACCGAGTCCACTGAAGAGCTCGACTTCGCCACCGCCGTCACCCCGTACGCCGATCAGCTTTACCCCACGGCGCTGCGCATGACCCGCAACTCCGCCGACGCGGAGGATCTGGTGCAGGAGACCTTCGCGAAGGCCTTCGCCAACTTCCATCAGTTCCGAGCGGGCACCAACCTGCGTGCGTGGCTTTACCGCATCCTGACCAACACCTTCATCAACGGCTACCGCAAGAAGCAGCGCGAGCCCCGCCAGGACTCCACCGACGAGATCAAGGACTGGCAGCTCGCCGCCGCCGAGGCGCACTCCTCCACAGGGCCGCGCTCGGCCGAGTCGGAGGTGCTGGACCGCCTGCCCGACTCCGCGATCCGGCACGCGCTGGCCGCGCTGCCGGAGGACTTCCGCCTGGTCGTCTACCTCATCGACGTCGAGGGCTTCACCTACAAGGAGGTGGCGGCCCGCATGGGCACGCCGCTGGGTACCGTCATGTCGCGGCTCCACCGCGCACGCCGCCAGCTGCGCGAGCAGCTGGGCGACTACGCCAAGAAGCGCGGTGTCCGCGCCGCGGCCTGACCCGCCGCGCGCACCCGGCGAGGCCGTGCCCCCGAACGCGCAGGGCGGCCGCTCATCCGAAAGCGGCTCCGCCCCGGGGCGCGAGACCGCCCGGCGCCGCGACCGGCCGCCGGCGGGGCCGCCTCCTTCCATCAGCGGCCCAGTCTGATAGCTCTGTGTAATCACGTCCCGCTGCGCAGTCACACGACACTCGCCAGGGCGCCCACGTCCGGTTCTCGGCCGTCCGAATTCTTCCTTGGACGGCCTTGCTTTTACTTGGAAGCCCTGCTAGTTGCAGTTTCAGGAGTCTCGGTCATGATGGGGCGGCGGATGAAAGTCGGCGCTGGGCCCTTGCGCCGTCGGCGGTGAGTTCTGTCACGATGTCGGTAGGGCTGTCCGCTATACCCGTTACCCCGGGTGAGCGGCAGAGATCCGGCCGACGTAGTGGTACCCCGCGAAATCGGCCCCGAGTACCCGAGGAGCGACAGGTGTCGAACAACACCGCGCATGGAGAACCCGAGCTCGTCCAGCTCTTGACCCCGGACGGAGAGCTGCGCGACCACCCCGACTATCCCCTGGAGATCAGCACCGAGGAGATCCGCGGACTCTACCGCGACCTGGTCCTGGTGCGCCGCGTCGACACCGAGGCCGTCGCGCTGCAGCGCCAGGGCGAACTGGGCCTTTGGGCCTCGCTGCTGGGTCAGGAGGCCGCTCAGATCGGTTCTGCGCGCGCGCTGCGCCCGCAGGACATGGCCTTCCCCTCCTACCGCGAGCACGGCGTCGCCTGGGCGCGCGGTGTAGCGCCCAAGGAGCTGCTCGGCCTGTTCCGCGGCGTGACCAACGGCGGCTGGGACCCCGCTCAGTACGGCCTGCACCTCTACACCATCGTCATCGGCAGCCAGACGCTGCACGCCACCGGCTACGCCATGGGCATCCAGCGCGACGGCGCCACCGGCGAGGACGGCTCGGCGGTCGTCGCCTACTTCGGTGACGGCGCGAGCAGCCAGGGCGACACCAGCGAGGCGTTCACCTTCGCCGCCGTCAACAACGCCCCCGTGGTGTTCTTCTGCCAGAACAACCAGTGGGCCATCTCCGAGCCCCCGGACCGCCAGATGCGCGTCCCGCTGTACCGCCGTGCGGCCGGGTTCGGCTTCCCCGGCGTGCGCATCGACGGCAACGACGTCCTCGCCTCCCTGGCGGTCACCCGCAAGGCCATGCAGCAGGCCCGCGAGGGCCAGGGGCCGATGCTGATCGAGGCGTTCACCTACCGCATGGGCGCCCACACCACCAACGACGACCCCACCCGCTACCGGGTGCCCGCCGAGTTGGAGGAGTGGAAGGCCAAGGACCCCATTCTGCGGCTCCGTGCCCACATGCAGGCGCAGGGCATCGCAGGCGACGACTTCTTCACCGAGGTCGAGTCCGAGGCCGACCGCCTCGGCGAACAGCTGCGCGCGGAGTGCCGGTCGCTGCCCGATCCGGCCCCGCTGGACATCTTCCACGAGGTCTACGCCGAACCCAACACCCAGATCGACCTGCAGCGGGCCGAGTTCGCCGACTATCTGGCGTCGTTCGAAGACGCCGGCGCCGAGGGAGGGCGGTGACCATGAGCGTCAACCTCACGATCGGGAAGGCGATCAACGCCGGGCTGCGCCGTGCGATGGAGTCCGACCCCAAGGTCCTGGTCATGGGCGAGGACGTCGGTCGTCTCGGCGGCGTGTTCCGGGTGACCGACCAGCTCCACAAGGACTTCGGCGCCGACCGCGTCATCGACACCCCTCTGGCCGAGTCGGGCATCGTCGGCACGGCCATCGGCCTTGCACTGCGCGGTTACCGGCCGGTCTGCGAGATCCAGTTCGACGGTTTCTTCTTCCCTGCCACCAACCAGACCTTCTCCCAGCTCGCCAAGATGCGCCGCCGCTCTGCGGGCGCGCTGAGCGTGCCGGTCGTGCTGCGCATCCCCTACGGCGGCGGTATCGGAGCGGTCGAGCACCACAGCGAGTCGCCCGAGGCCTATTTCGCACACACGGCCGGGCTGCGGGTGGTCACCGTGGCCAACGCCGTCGACGCCTACTGGATGATCCAGCAGGCCATCACCTCTCCGGACCCGGTGGTGTTCTTCGAGCCCAAGCGGCGCTACTACGACAAGGCCGAGGTCGACACCGACGCCTCCCCGGACTCCGCCGCGGCGATGGGCTCGGCCCGCATCGCGCGACAGGGAAGCGACCTGACGCTGCTGGCCTACGGGCCCATGGTCAAGACCGCTCTGCAAGCCGCCGAGGCCGAGACCGAGCGCTCCATCGAGGTCGTCGACCTGCGCTCCCTCGCGCCGGTCGACTACGCGACCGTCGAGGAGTCGGTGCGGCGCACCGGCCGGCTGGTCATCGCCCACGAGGCTCCCGTCACCGGCGGCATCGGCGGCGAGGTCGCGGCGCGGATCACCGAATCCTGCTTCTACCACCTGGAGTCGCCCGTCATCCGCGTCGGCGCCTTCGACACCCCTTACCCGCAGTCCCGCCTGGAGGAGCACTACCTGCCCGATTTGGATCGGATCCTCGACGGCGTCGACCGGGCGTTCACGTACTAGTAAGGGGGCGGGAGAGACAAGGTGAGCCAGGTGAACACCGAACAGGCCGGCGTGCAGCGGTTCCGGCTGCCCGACGTGGGCGAAGGGCTGGTCGACGCCGAGTTGCTGCAGTGGTACGTGCAGCCGGGCGACGAGGTGCAGGTCAACCAGATGATCTGCGAGGTCGAGACCGCCAAGGCGGCCGTCGAACTGCCCTGCCCTTACGCGGGGACCGTGCGCGAGCTGCTGGTGGAGGCCGGCTCCACCGTCGATGTGGGCACGCCCATCATCTCCGTCGACACCGGCGGAGGCTCGGACGGCCAGGCACAGGAATCCGGCGGCGGAGCGGCCGGCGCCGAGGAGGCCGAGGAGCGGGAGAAGCCGCTCGTGGGCTACGGCGAGCGCGCCTCCTCGACCACCCGGCGCCCGCGCCGCAGGCGCACGGATGCGGCGAGCACCTCGGCGGCCGCGGAGTCCGCTGCCGCGCCCGGCGGCGCGCAGAGCGAGCGCAACGGGCAGGCGGCGCCGACCGCACCCCCGGCCCCTGCCGACCAGGGCGAGGGCGGCGCCGGTGCGGCGAGCAACGGCACTCAGGCCCGCGCACTGGCCAAGCCGCCGGTGCGCAAGCTGGCCAAGGATCTGGGCGTCGACCTGGCGTCGGTCACCCCGACCGGGCCGGGAGGCGTCGTCACCCGCGACGACGTCCGCCGCGACGCGGGCGAGGAGGCCGCACCGGCCGCGCCCGCCGCACCGGCGGCGCCCGCTCCCCAGCCCGAGCAGGCGGAGCCGGAGGCCGCGCCCGCGGCTCCCGCGGCCGATGCCGGGGCGCGCGAGGAGCGCATCCCGGTCAAGGGCGTGCGCAAGCACACCGCCGCGGCCATGGTGCGCAGCGCGTTCACCGCGCCGCACGTCACCGAGTTCCTGCAGGTGGACGTCACCGAGGCGATCGAGACCGTCGAGCAGCTGCGCGGGCGGCCGGAGTTCGCCGAGGTGAAGGTGTCGCCGCTGCTGCTGGTGGCGCGTGCCCTGCTGACCGCCGTACGGCGGCACCCCGAGGTGAACGCCTCCTGGGACGACGAGCGCCAGGAGATCGTGCGCAAGCACTACGTGAACCTGGGGGTCGCGGCGGCCACCGATCGCGGGCTGGTGGTGCCCAACATCAAGGAGGCGCACACCAAGCCGCTGCCGGAGCTGGCGCGGGAGCTGCAGGCGCTCACCGAGACCGCCCGCGCGGGCAGCGCCACCCCGGCCGACCTGAGCGGCGGCACGATCACCATCACCAACGTGGGGGTGTTCGGGGTGGACGCCGGGACGCCCATCATCAACCCGGGCGAGGCGGCGATCCTGGCGTTCGGCCAGATCCGCGACATGCCCTGGGTGCACGACGGCGAGCTTGCGGTGCGCAAGGTGACGACGCTGTCGCTGTCCTTCGACCACCGGCTGGTCGACGGCGAGCTGGGCTCGAAGGTCCTGCGCGACGTCGGCGCCATGCTTGAGGACCCCAAGACCGCGGCGCTGATCTGGGGGTAGCGCACGGCAGGCTCCGGCAGGACGAGTGACAGCGAAGCGGGGCCGGACTCCGGTCCGGCCCCGCTTCGCTGTCCGGATCCGGCTGAAACGCCGATCGCGGGCCGAGCCACTGGCTGCGCGGCCCGCGGAACCGTAGGGTTTCACGATGTCTCTGGTTTCCCCGTTGGTTCTTCTCGCCGGCGCCGCGGTTCTGGTGATCGTGATCGCGGTGGTCGTCCTGGTGGTGGTGCTGGTCTCGAAGTCCGGCAGGTCCCGCCCGTCCCAGCCGCCGCAGCACCCGTATCCGGGAAGTCCGCCCGGTCCGCCTCCAGGCGCTTGGCACCAGGCCGGGCCGACGCAGCAGCCCTCGCCGCCCGGCGGCCCGCCTCCGCCGAACCAGTGGCCCCCGCAGGGCGGGCACGGCACCCGGTAGCGAGCCCGGCGTAGGTACCCGGCACCGGAGCGGTGCTCATTCGGACTGCCGGAGAAAGGAACTCTCCGGAACCGCCCGGGAGCGGCTACCTCAGAGGGTGCTGGGCGGATTCTGCGTTTCGGGGATGGGGGTCCCTCGGCCGTACATCAGGCGGCGGAGGAGTGCCTCGGCGGGGCCGCGGCGGTCGGTGCGGTCGAGGGCGTAGGCGGCGGCGACGGTCAGCAGCCACACGCCGACGGCGAAGAGCGCCATGGTCGCGCTGGTCAGGTGCGCACCCCAGCCCAGCCCCCAGGCCGCCAGCAGCGGCGCGAAGATCAGCGAGTGAGCCAGGTAGCAGGAGAGAGACCGCCTGCCGACCGCTGACACGGCGACGACGGGCAGGCTGCACCGGGTGCGGGCGGAGATGTGATGGGCGATGAGGGCGAACACCGCGACGTAGCCGAGGCCGCCTGCCAGGCCCGTGATCGACTGCGCCGCGTACAGCGGCCCCGTCTCCGCCACCATCGCGGGTGCGGCTTCCACCGCGCCGACGTGGGCGAGGGCGGCGGGCAGTCCGCCGAGCCACCCGATGGCCAGGCCGGCGACCGCGGCGACGCGCAGCAGCGGCAGGTGCCGTGCCGGGTCTTCGAGGACCTGCCGCCGGGCCGCCCAGAAGCCGAGCAGCATCGCGGCGTGGAAGGAGAACCCGAACAGCCCGCCGCCGACGGTGATGTACAGCCATGTGAAGAACCGGGTGGCGACCGAGGCGGGATAGCTCTCCTCGTCGGAGGCGTAGTAGCTGGTCGATGGGTCGGCGGACTGGGCGGCGGCGTTTCCGGCGTTGAGCACGTCGAACGCGGAGACGACCTCGCCGACCACCAGGAGGACGACCGCGATCCCCGACCACACGAGCAGGGTGGCGTCGCGGCGGCGCAGGAACAGTGCACCGAGCACCAGGCTCGCCACACCGTAGGGGCCGAGAATGTCGCCGCCGAGCAGGAGTGCGCCGTGGAGCAGGCCGAAGACGAGCAGCCACAGGCTGCGGCGTCGCAGGATCCGAACGGCGGTGCGCTCGTCGGCTCCGGCCGCGGTCTGCCGCAGCATGACCTGCATCATGCCGTAGCCGAAGAGGAAGGCGAAGAGCGGGAAGACGCGCAGGTCGAGTCCGGTGATCATGGCGAACTGCACGGCTTGGTCGGCTGTGGAGCCGTCGGTGGGGTGCCAGCCGGACGGGCCGTGTTCGGCCGCATAGAGGAAGAACGCGGTGTTGGACACCACGATCAGCAGCAGCATGATGCCGCGTGCGAGGTCGGGAGCGAGGGCCCGCTCTCGGGGGCGTACGCCGCCGCGAGCGGGCGCATGGGTGGGGGCATCCACGGACACAAACTCCGAACAGCATTCGAGGTAATTTCTCCGAACGCTATACGGAGTTCTATGATGTAGGCAAGATGACCAACGACGACACCGCCGCCGAACGCGTCGAGGACCCCACACGCGCGCTGAAGCTGCTCTGGGGGGTGGACGAGCCGAATTCCAGCCGGGGGCCCAGGCCCGGGCTGAGCAGGGAACGGGTGGTGCAGGCGGCGATCGAGGTCGCCGAGATCGCAGGGGTCAACGGGCTGTCCATGCGCCGCGTGGCGCAGCACCTGAAGGTGGGTACGGCGTCGCTGTACACCTACGTCCCCGGAAAGCCCGAGCTGCTCGCGCTCATGTTGGACGCCGTGGTCGGCCAGGGACCGCTGCCGCACACACTGCCCGGCGGATGGCGCGAGCGGTTGGAGGCGGTCGCCCGTTCCGACTGGCAGGGCTTTCGCAGGAGTCCGTGGCTGCTCCGGCTCGCATCGGAGCGCCCGCTTCCCGGGCCGAACCTGCTGGCGTGGTTCGACTCGGCGCTGTATGTGCTGGAGGGCACCGGGCTCACCCGCGCGGAGAGCTTGACGGTGATCGAGAGCTTGGACGGCTTGGTCCGGGGTATGGCGCGCAACGCCGTGGACGCGGCTTCCGGCGAAGGGCCGGGAGACCGTGCGCAGGCATGGCGGGTTGCGCGCGACGTGTTCCTGGAGGAATACGTCGACTTCAGCCGCTATCCGCGTTTCGCCGAGGCGGCCGGCGCCGCCACACCCCCCGGTCCCGACGAGATCTTCGAGTTCGGGCTGCGGCGCATGCTCGACGGGGTGGAGGCGCTCATCCGCGAGCGCAGCGGCGGCTGACGGGCGCGCCCCGGCCGTGAGCCGGACACAGGTGTGCCCGTGGCGGCGTTATCGGGATCATGCGAGGTTTCCGCGAGACGGGCGGAACTCATCGGGCGTATACGGCGTCAGAACCGATAGAGACTCCACGAGGCTGCCGGGGAGGGATCCGGGGGCCGGGTGGGGGTTCTGCAACGCCGGGAGCTCTTCAAGCGGCCGTGAGGGACGAGGCGTGATGGCGGCCGCGTTGGAAGGGACTTGTGAGAGGGAAGGTGAGGGAGCTCAGCAACTGCGCCGCTCCGGCGGGGTCGCTGGCCGGATGGGTGACGGTGCTGCCGAAGAGATCGTTCCAGAAGAACTTTCCGTCGCGGCACCAGACGTTGATGCCGCGCATGACCGAGATGACCGCGAGTTCGGAAGTGCCGGCCCGATACATCGGCCGGGCGGCGACCGCGACGAGTTCGTCCCACAGTGCGGTGACGGCTCGCTCGGCGCAGAACGCGTGACGAGGTCTGTGTTTTACGCGGTTCGCCAGTGCTGCCTTCACACGGTTCGCCCGCGGGTTGTTCAACCGCCAGTGACTCACTTCGACGTCTCCTGATCAGTTCCGGTTTCCGCCGAGGAGCGCCGTCTCCGGACGAGCCGGCGCGCTACCGCGGTCAGAGCATGGGCCGGTCAGTCGAGGACCCATGTTCTTTCGCAAAGTTGGTAGGCCGCGAACTCTGTCGTTACCTCCTGGTTATTCTTTGCGCTCCGGATAGTAGCAGCAATCGCCCCCTAGGGGTCGACCCTCGAAAATGTGACCCATGCCACACATGGACGCGGGGCGACATCGGGATGTACGGACCGTTTTCCCTGCTCATGGTGGGTGTCGAGGAACCGTGTGGCCGAAACAGGCCATGCCCGGCCCCTGGGAAATGTCAGGCGCGTCACCGGGTGCCACCGGGCGGTGCGGCTTGCGTAACCCCTGGTGGGAGGCGGGTGCTGACGCGTGCAGGGGTGACGATCACGGTCTGGGCAAAGGGAAACCTGTCGAACCGTACAAACATGCGTATCCACGGCCGGATATGTCGCTCTGCGGAGGTTCCATCGGCGTTCCGTATCCGAGTCGTCGCCCTCCGTGACTCCACGGGGGTCCGCGAGCGGCAGTCCCCCGCTCCCGCCGCCGTGCGGATTCGGGCGTGCTTCCGCGGCGGAATCACGGCCTCCTCGCTGTCTCCGGTGCTCCCGTACCCGCTCGGGGCGACCCGGCGTGCTCCGCGTCACGGGGCTGCGTGGCTGGACCCACCCCGCCTCGCCCCTCTTCTCCTGCGCGCGCACTCGGGGGCGCGGCTAACATAGATACAAGATGCATACAACAACCTCGGCGACCGACCGCGCCTACCGCTATGCCAAGGAAGCGATCCTCGACCGCCGCTACGCCGGAGGCGACCTCATCAGCGAGGGGGACATCGCGGCCGGTGTCGGCGTCTCCCGGACTCCCGTGCGCGAGGCGCTGCTGCGGCTGCAGGGGGAAGGCCTGGTGCGGCTCTACCCCAAGCGCGGGGCGCTGGTCGTGCCCGTATCCCAAGGCGAGATCGACGACGTGATCGAGACCCGCCGGCTGGTGGAGGGGCACACCGCGCAGAAGGCCGCCGGCGCCGAGGCCGATGTGCGCGGCGCCCTGGTGCGCCGACTGGGCGAGTTGCTCGGCCGGATGCGCACCGAGGTCGACGGGGACCGCCAGGCGTTCATCCTGGCCGACCGCGATTTCCACCGGGAGATCGTCGCCGCGAGCGGCAACGACATCCTGGTCGGCCTGTACGACTCACTGCGCGACCGGCAACTGCGCATGATGGAGGAGGGGGTCCGCACCGTGGCGCGGATGTGCAGGAACATCGACGAGCACGCCGCCATCCTCGCGGCGATCGAAGCGGGCGACGGCCCGGCCGCCGGCCGCGCCGTGCAGGTCCATATGGACGGAGCCGCGCACCTGCTCGGGGCCCGCACGTGAGCGGCCCGGTTCCCGGGGCCGACGCCTCCGACTCCGCGGACGGTCCGCACGGGCGAAGCCGCCACGAGCGGGCGGACGCATGCGCGGATTCATCCGGTGATCGGGCATCCCCGGTGCCCGACGACTCCCCGTCTGCGAGAACCCCCACCGCCGCCATGACCAAGACCGCGACGAAGACGGCCGCGACCGGCGCTTCCTCTGTTCCCACCGAGCCCGTCGGCGGCGCCCGCGCCTGGCTCGTGTGGGTGATCGGCGTAGGCGTCTACTTCCTGGCGATGTTCCACCGCAACGGCCTGGGCGCTGCGGCGCTGCAGGCCCAGGAACGCTTCGACGCCGGTCCGGCGCTGCTGTCCATGCTTCCGATGCTGCAGCTGCTGGTCTACGTCGTGCTCCAGGTTCCCACCGGCCTGCTCGCCGACAGGATCGGCCCGCGCGTCTCGCTGACGGCGGGCTCGGTGCTGATGGCCGTGGGGGTGGCGCTCTTCGCCGTCGCGCCCTCCCTTGAGGCGGCCATCGCCGGCCGGGTGCTGATCGGCATCGGCGACGCCGTCACCTTCCTCAACGTCATCCGCCTCGCCGCCCTGTGGTTCCCCCGCTCCCAGTACGCGCTCGTCAGCGGGCTCACCGGAGTCGCCGGCGGGATCGGCCAGGCGGCCAGCGTCGCCCCCCTGGCGTTCGCGCTGCGGGGCATGGGCTGGACCGGGGCCTACCTCTTCTTCTCCGCCCTGACACTGATCATGGCGCTGCTCGTGGTGCTGGTGGTGCGCGATCGCCCTTCGAGCCGGCGGGCCGCGGCGTCCCATCCTCCCGTGCGCGCTCTGGAGAGCATCGGCGAGGCGCTGCGCAACCGCGGTACCCGGCTGGGCCTGGCCCACCACGCCGCGATCATGCCGCCCTACACGATGCTCGGCGTGCTGTGGGGATACCCCTTCCTCGTCGAGGGGATGGGGTTCCCGCCGGCACTGGCCGGCACGCTGCTCTCCGGCGTGGGCCTGTCCGTGCTGTGGATCTCCCCGCTGATCGGCGGGCTCGTCGGCCGCCGCCCCGGCATGCGGCGTCCGCTGGCGACGACGCTGGTGAGCCTCTTCGCCTTGGGCTGGCTGCTGGTGGTCGGCTGGCCCGGCGGACTGCCGCCGTCTTGGGTGGTGTTCGCGGTGCTCGTGGTCAGCGCGGCCGGCGCGGTGGCCGCTCCCGCGCTGTCGTTCGACTTCGCCCGCGACGGCCTGCCCGCCGAGCGCACCGGCGTGGCTTCGGGCCTGGTGAACATGAGCGGCTTCTTTACCACCGTGGTGGTGACCGTGGCGGCCGGCGTGGTGCTGGAGGCGGGTGCCGGGTTCCAGGCGGCGTTCGTGCCGGTGACGGTCACGACCGCACTGGCGGGCGCCGCACTGCTGGCCATGCTCTGGAAGCGTCGGCCTCGGGCGGCGCAGGAGGTCGTCGGCACCTGACGCCCGCCGATACCTCCGCTCGGAGGATCGCCCTGGGCCCGGTGGTCCCGGTCGCGGCGGTGGTCTTGGCGTGGGGCGGGCCCGGCGCGATCGTGCTGGGTGTGCGCAGGGTGCTGCCCGCCGAGCGGCAACGCAGGGGCGGCGGCTTCGTAGGCCGGACCTGCGTGGTGCGCACCGGCCGGGTGGATCGGGAGTTCGGCCTCGCCGAGATCTCCGGCGGCGACGGACCGGCGTCGCCGGTCGAGGTCCGCACCGCCGGCGGAGCGGCTGACCTCAGTAAGCACGGCGCTGATTCTCGACCAGGACGCCGCGGCCGGCGCCTACCGCGTCACCCCCTTCGTCGCCGCGCTCGATCCGGGCTCGCCGGACTGAGCGCGCCCGGTGCGCAGGGGGCTCGGCCGCGCTCGTCCCCGGACCCGGGAACGCCGTTGCCCGCCGGTATCGGGGCGCGGTAGGAACGGGGGATGACCACCCTCGGAGCCGTGTTCCGGCCTCAGCTTCCCCCTGAACGCCTCCGCCCCGTGGTCCGGGCGGCGGAGGACGCGGGCCTGGAGGAGTTGTGGCTGTGGGAGGACTGCTTTCTGGAGAGCGGTATCGCCGCGGCCTCCGCGGCCCTGGCCTGGAGTGAGCGCCTGCGGATCGGGGTCGGCCTGCTCCCCGTCCCGCTGCGCAACGTGGCGCTGACCGCCATGGAGGCGGCCACGCTGTACCGCCTGTTCCCTGACCGCGTCACGCTCGCCGTCGGCCACGGCGTCCAGGACTGGATGGCCCAGGTCGGCCGGAAGGCGGCGTCGCCCATGACACTGCTGGAGGAGCACCTTACGGCGCTGCGGGCGCTGCTGCGGGGCGAGCGCGTCACGACCGAGGGCCGCTACGTCCGCCTCGACGACGTCGCCCTCGACTGGCCGCCCGCCACCCGCGCCCCGATCCTCGCCGGTGCACGCGGCCCGCGCACGATCGACCTGGCGGGCAGCAGGGCGGACGGGACCGTTCTCGACTGCACAGCCGGACCCGACGAGGTGCGGCGGGCCCGGCAGCGGATCGACGAGGCCCGCGCGGAAGCGGGGCGGACCGACGACCACCGCGTGGTGTCCTACCTCCTCACCGCGACCGGGCCGGGTTCCGGCGAGCGGCTGGCGGTCGAGCTCGACCACGAGGGGATCGCGTCGGTGCCGGACGTCGCGGTGTCCGGGGATGCGGCCGCCGTCGCCCGCGCCGTCCGGCGCCGCGCGGATGCCGGAGCCGACACCGTCGTCCTCCAGCCCACCGCCGACGAGCCGGATCCCGAGGGCTTCGTGCGGTTCGCCGCTGAGGAGGTCCGCCCGCTGCTCACCTGACCGGAGCCCGCCGCCCTTGCCGATGCGCCGCCCTGGCGGGGGCGCCTCCCGTTCGGGCGGCAGCAGCGCCGCACCCGTACCTCCTCGGCGGTATGCGGCGGACCGTCGAAACGCCTGCCCTTGGCCGGGCTGTCCCCACCTTCGGCGAAGCCCACCGTCCGGCCGGTGCACGACGCGGAGAAGTCCGCTCTCCCGCCGGTGAACCGCGCCGCCTCGAAGGTCCCCGCGCGGCGGAGAACTCCCAGCCGGAGCTGGAACTGCCCCGGGGGGCGCCGGCCAGGCCGCTGCGCGTACAGCAGGCGGTGCCGGCCGTCGATCAGGCCCGCATCGCATCGGCCGCCCCGGCCGAGGAGTCCCGCATCGAGCCGTCGTTCCGGCTGCGGTGCTCCTGCCAAGCCACCGAAGAGGCTGCGCAGGCGGCACCGGTGCGCTTCGCGCTGAAATCCTCCTCGCCGCGGCCTGCCGTGATGGCGGCCGCGGACGGTTTCCGGCGGGCTCCCCATCGGAAGCGCGGTCGGCCTGGGGTGATCCGCTGGGTGAGAGGACTCTCTCCGAACGGTAGGCGGCGGGCGCTGGCGACCACTGCTACCGGGTAGTAACCTAGTCTTGTTACTAGTCAGTAGATCGCGTGTGCACACACAGCGGCCCGGACAAGCGGAGCGCGCCCATGTCGCATTACCAGAGCAATCTCCGTGACCTCGAGTTCAACCTCTTCGAGGTCTTCAAGCGCCAGGACGTGCTGGGTAGCGGCCCGTTCGAGGAGCTGGACGAGGACACGGCCCGCACCATCCTCGAGGAGGTCAACCGGTTGGCGACCGGCGTCGTCGCCGAGTCCTTCGAGGACTCCGACCGCAATCCGCCGGTGTTCGACCCCTCGACCAACAGCGTCACGGTGCCCGAGAGCCTCAAGAAGTCCTACAAGGCTTATATGGACGCCGGCTGGTACAACCTCGACCTTCCTCAGGAGCTCGGCGGCCTCAACGCCCCCCGCTCGCTGGCCTGGGCCGCCTCCGAGTTGATCCTGGGCGCCAACCCGGCCGTGCACATGTACTCCGCCGGCCCCGGCTTCGCCAAGATCCTCTACCAAGAGGGCAACGACGACCAGAAGCGCTTCGCCGAGCAGGCGATCGAGCGCGGCTGGGGCGCCACCATGGTGCTCACCGAGCCCGACGCGGGCTCCGACGTCGGCGCCGGCCGCACGAAGGCCGTCGACCAGGGAGACGGCACCTGGCACATCGACGGGGTGAAGCGCTTCATCACCTCCGCCGAGCAGGACATGACCGAGAACATCTTCCACCTGGTCCTGGCGCGCCCCGAGGGCGCCAAGCCGGGCACGAAGGGCCTCTCGCTGTTCCTGGTACCCAAGTACCTCGTCAACGAGGACGGCTCCCTGGGCGAGCGCAACGGCGCCTACGTCACCAACGTCGAGCACAAGATGGGCCTTAAGGCCTCCACCACCTGCGAGTTGACCTTCGGTGCCAAGCACCCGGCCATCGGCTACCTCGTCGGCGACAAGCACGACGGCATCCGGCAGATGTTCCTGGTCATCGAGCACGCCCGGATGATGGTCGGGACCAAGGCCATCGCCACGCTCTCCACCGGCTACCTCAACGCGCTGGAGTACGCCAAGGAGCGCAAGCAGGGCGCCGACCTCGCCAAGCAGGCCGACAAGACCGCGCCGCGCGTGCCGATCACCCAGCACCCCGACGTGCGCCGCAGCCTGATGACCCAGAAGGCCTACGCCGAGGCGCTGCGGGCCCTGGTTCTCTACACGGCCACCCAGCAGGACGCGGTGCAGATCGCCCAGCACGAGGGTGCCGACTACAGCGACACCGACGCGCTCAACGACCTGCTGCTGCCCATCGTCAAGGGTGTGGGCTCCGAGCGCTCCTACGCGCTGCTGTCGGAGTCGCTGCAGACCCTGGGCGGCTCCGGGTACCTGCAGGAGTACCCGATCGAGCAGTACATCCGCGACGCCAAGATCGACACCCTCTACGAGGGCACCACGGCGATCCAGGCGCAGGACTTCTTCTTCCGCAAGATCGTCAAGAACAACGGCGAGGCCTTCGGCCGCCTCGTCGGCGAGATCAAGGCGTTCGCCGAGGGCGAGGCCGGCAACGGGCGCCTCAAGCAGGAGCGCGCGGCCCTGGCCGATGCCGCCGGCAACGTCGAGAAGATGGTCGAGCACATGGTCGGCGACCTGATGCGCTCGGCCGAGCAGACCGAGGAGATCTACAAGGTCGGGCTGAACACCACCCGGTTGCTGATGAGCGCCGGCGACCTGGTGCTGGGCTGGCTGCTGCTGCGCCAGGCCGAGGTGGCCCTGAACGCGCTCGATGGCGCCGAGGGTTCCGACCGCGACTTCTACACCGGCAAGATCGCGGCCGCCGCCTTCTTCGCCGAGCAGATCCTCCCGCGCCTGGCAACCGAGCGCGAGATCGCCGAGAACGTCGACGCGGACCTGATGGAGGTCCCCGAGTCGGCGTTCTAAGAGCCCGGCCCCTCCGATAGACCGGAGGCCCCCTCGCTCCGGCGCGGCGATCCCGCCCCGGCATCCGCGGCCCGGTGCGCACGACCCTTGCGCACCGGGCCGTCGTGTGTCCGGGCACACCCTGACCGGATCCGGTGAGGAGCGGGGATTGTGGGATGCCGAGCGCTCGAACGGGTAGAGGTAATTGACGTGAGCCCAACGTGAGCGGTGCGGAGGAAGCCAAATGGGAATAGGACTCGGCATCTTCCTGGTGGTCATCGGGGCGGTGCTCTCGTACGGCATCACCACCGATATCGCCGGGCTCGACCTGGACGCCATCGGCATGATCCTGATGGTCGCCGGAGTGGCGGTGGTCGTGCTGACCCTCGCCCTGATGATGCTCCGCCGCGACCGCACCCGGAAACCGATCCAGGACGACTCCGACGTGATCTGACACCGGGGCGCCGCGCCGACCGGCGCGGCGACCTACGCTCGGAACCGAGGAAGCCCCCGAAGCGACGACGGCCCCGGCGGCGCACGCCGCCGGGGCCGCTGAGCCCGGTGTGCCCGCTGCGCGGAGCCCGGCCGTCAGGCGGTCGCGGGCTCCGCGGCGGCCGGGCGCACGCTGAGCGCGTCCCGGCCCTCGTCGAGGTCGACGACCACCGTGTCGCCCTCCGACAGCTCGGCCGAAAGCATCGCCTTGGCCAGCGGGTCGCCGATGGCCGACTGCACCAGCCGCCGCAGCGGTCGTGCACCGTAGACCGGGTCGTAGCCGGTCAGCGCCAGCCACTCGCGGGCGGCCGGGGTGACCTCCAGCTCCAGCCGCCGCTCGCTCAGCCGCGCGGCCAGCCGGTCCACCTGTAGATCGACGATGCGGGTCAGCTCCTCGGTGGACAGCGCCTCGAACACGATGAGGTCGTCCAGCCGATTCAGGAACTCCGGCTTGAAGGTGCTGCGTACGGCCGACATGACCTTCTCCCGCCGCTCCTCGCCGACCAGCGCGGGGTCGACGAGGAACTGCGAACCGAGGTTGGAGGTCATGACCAGCAGCGTGTTGCGGAAGTCGACGCTGCGCCCCTGGCCGTCGGTGAGCCTGCCGTCGTCGAGGACCTGCAGCAGGGTGTCGAACACCTCGATGTGGGCCTTCTCGACCTCGTCCAGCAGCACCACCGTGTAGGGCCTCCGGCGCACCGCCTCGGTGAGCTGGCCGCCCTCCTCGTAGCCGACGTAGCCGGGAGGCGCGCCCACCAACCGTGCGACCGAGTGCTTCTCGGAGTACTCGCTCATGTCGATGCGCACGATCGCGCGCTCGTCGTCGAACAGGAACTCCGCCAGCGCCTTGGCCAGCTCGGTCTTGCCGACGCCGGTGGGGCCGAGGAACAGGAACGAGCCGGTGGGGCGGTCCGGGTCGGAGATCCCGGTGCGCGCGCGGCGCACCGCGTCGGAGACCGCGGCCACCGCCTGGTGCTGGCCGACGAGGCGCCTGCCCAGCTCGTCCTCCATGCGCAGCAGCTTGGCCGTCTCACCCTCCATCAGCCGGCCGACGGGGATGCCGGTCCACGACGACACCACGTCGGCGACGTCGTCGGCACCCACCTCGTCCTTGACCATGGTCGGCTCCGCGCCGGTGTCCTTCTCCTCCTCCGCGTGGGAGGCCTCCTCCAGCTGCTTCTCCAACTGCGGGATCTCGCCGTACATCAGCCGCGACGCCTCGGTGAAGTCGCCGTCGCGCTGGGCGCGCTCGGCCTGGGTGCGCAGGTCGTCCAAGCGCTCCTTGAGCTCGCCGACCCGGTTCAGCCCGGCCTTCTCCTGTTCCCAGCGCGCCACCAGCGCGTTGAGCTCCTCCTGCCGGTCGGCGAGGTCGGCGCGCAGCCGCTCCAGCCGCTGCAGGGAGGCGGCGTCGGACTCCTTGCCCAGCGCCATCTCCTCCATCTTCAGCCGGTCGACGGTGCGCTGCAGCTCGTCGATCTCCACCGGGCGGGAGTCGATCTCCATGCGCAGCCGCGAGGCGGCCTCGTCGATCAGGTCGATGGCCTTGTCCGGCAGGAACCGGGCGGTGATGTAGCGGTCGGACAGCGTGGCGGCCGCCACCAGCGCCGAGTCCGCGATCTGCACCTTGTGGTGCGCTTCGTAGCGGCCCTTGAGCCCGCGCAGGATCGCGATGGCGTCGGCCGCCGACGGCTCGCCCACCTGCACCTGCTGGAAGCGGCGCTCCAGCGCCGCGTCCTTCTCGATACGCTCGCGGTACTCGTCCAGCGTGGTCGCCCCGACCATGCGCAGCTCGCCGCGCGCCAGCATCGGCTTGAGCATGTTGCCCGCGTCCATGGCGCCCTCGGCGGCTCCGGCGCCGACCATGGTGTGCAGCTCGTCGATGAAGGTGATGATCCGGCCGTCGCTCTCCTTGATCTCGTTGAGCACGGCCTTGAGGCGCTCCTCGAACTCGCCGCGGTACTTGGCGCCGGCCACCATCGCCGACAGGTCCAGCGCGATCAGCCGCTTGTCGCGCAGCGACTCGGGGACGTCGCCCGCCACGATGCGCTGGGCCAGGCCTTCGACCACCGCGGTCTTGCCCACACCCGGCTCGCCGATGAGCACCGGGTTGTTCTTGGTGCGCCGGGAAAGCACCTGCACTACCCGGCGGATCTCGGAGTCGCGCCCGATCACCGGGTCGAGCGCGCCCGAGCGCGCACGTCCGGTGAGGTCGACGCCGTACTTCTCCAGCGCCTGGTAGGTGTCCTCGGGGTTTTCGGTGGTGACCCGCCCCGGGCCCCGGACCCGGTCGAACGCCTCCAGCAGTGCCTCGGGCGTGGCGCCGGCGTCCTTGAGCAACCGGCTCGCCTCGCCGCCGTCGGCGGCCAGGCCCACCAGCAGGTGCTCGGTCGAGACGAACTCGTCCTCAAGCTGCTGGGCGCGCTGGGCCGCGGTGTTCACCGTGACGATGAGCTGGCGCGTGCTCTCCGGCGCGCCCGCCGAGCTGCCCGAGACCTTGGGCAGAGCGGCTACCGCCTGCTCGGTCTTGGCGGCGAGGTCGTCGGGCGACGCGCCGACCTCTTTGAGCAGCGGGCGGATGATCCCCTCGCCCTGGCCGAGTAGCGCGGCGAGCAGGTGTACCGGCTCGACCTGCGGGTTTCCGTCGGTCGTGGCACGCTGCGTCGCCGTCGAAACGGCTTCCCGGCTCTTGGTGGTGAGTTTGAAGTTCATGCGTCGCCGCCCCCTTCGAGCGATCGCTATGCGGTTGTGGATCGTGTTTCGCGGCCTGGAAGAGTGACGCCCGCCGGCGGGGCCGCCGCGGGATCGGTGCTTCGAACACAGGCCCTCCGCACCGGCCGCTGCGGCGGCCGGTGCGACGGTGTGCGGTCGGCTACTGGTCCTGCTCGGGCGGAGGCGACGTGTTGAAGATCGTCACGCGGGCGCGCCGCACCGGCAGCAGCTCGCCTCCGCCGGTCTCGCCGCCGGAGCGCCGCGCCACCGCCGACCGGGCCGCGTCGAGCTCGTTTCGCAGATGGAACACGTGCTCGCGCAGCTTCTCCACTTCGTCCTCCAGCTCGAGGATGCGCTTGATCCCGGCGAGGTTGATGCCCTCCTCCTGGGAGAGCCGCTGCACCTCCCGCAGAGTCCGTATGTCGCGCATCGAATAGCGCCTGCCCCGCCCGGTCGCCCGGCCCGGCGAAACCAGGCCGAGCCGGTCGTACTGGCGCAGGGTCTGCGGATGCAGTCCGGACAGCTCAGCGGCCACCGAGATCACATAGACCGGGATATCGTCGCCCAGTCCCCGATCGGTCATGACATTCACATCCCCTTCGCGCGCGTCTCCAGACCACTGCGCGGGTCTTGGTCCGCGGTCGCGGCACGGAACTTCTCCAGTGCCTCGCGCGCCTCGTCGTTGAGGCGATCCGGCACCGCCACGTCGACGGTCACCAGCATGTCGCCCGCCGTGCCGTCGCGCCTGGTCGCGCCCTTGCCGCGGACCCGGAAGGTGCGGCCGTTGGGAGTGCCCGGCGGGATCTTGACGGTGACGGGAAGGCCGTTGAGCGTCGGCACCCGCACGTCGGCGCCGAGTGCGGCCTCGGGGAAGGTCACAGGAACGGTGATCGTCAGGTTGTCACCGGACTTGCCGAACACGGGGTGCGCCTGCACATGTACCACCACATAGAGGTCTCCGGCCGGTCCACCGTGCTCGCCCGGCGCGCCTTTTCCCTTGAGCCGGATCCGCTGGCCGTCGGAGACGCCTGCGGGGATCCGGGCCTGGATCGTACGGGTGCTCTTGCCGCGTCCGCTGCCGCTGCAGGTGGGGCAGGGGTCGTCGACCACCAGGCCGCGCCCCTTGCACTCGCTGCAGGGCTCCGAGAGCGAGAACCCGCCCAGGTTCCGGTTCTCGTGGCCGGTGCCCGAGCAGTTCGGGCACACCCGCGGCGCGGTACCCGCCTTCGCGCCGGTGCCCCTGCAGGTGGGGCATGCGGCGTCGCTGCTGAGTTGGAACGAACGGGTGACCCCGGTGGCGGCCTCGCTGAAGGTCAGCCGTGTCTCGGTCTCGATGTCCGTCCCGCGCCGGGGCTGCGTCGTGGTTCGGCCGCGCCCGCCGAAAAGTCCGCCGAACAGGTCGCTCAGCCGCTCGCCCCCGCCGCCGCCACCGGTCGGGGCGCCTTGGCCCTGGCCGAACAGGTCGCCCAGGTCGAAGCCGCCGGCGCCGGTGTTTCCGCCGCCGGGCCGGTAGGAGCCGCCGAAGAGCGAACGGGCGTCGTCGTACTCCTTGCGCCGCTTCTCATCGCTGAGCACGTTGTAAGCCTCGGAGATCTCCTTGAAGCGCTCCTCGGCCTTGGGGTCGCCGGTGTTGGCGTCGGGGTGGTTCTCGCGCGCGAGCTTGCGATAGGACTGCTTGATCTCGTCCTGCGAGGCGGTCTTTGAGACTCCGAGGACCTTGTAATAGTCCTTCTCGAGGTAGTCCTTCGTGCTCATCGACGTTGCCTTCTCCCGCTTCGCGCTCTAGGTCCGATGTCCCCGGGAGCCGGTCCTCCGCACTCCGCCGCGGTGGACGGCCCGGTGGCCGCGTGCCCCGGGCGCCGCGGAGGCGCCCGGGGCCCGGGTACTGCTAGTTGTCCTCGCCGGTCCCGCCGGAGGACTCGGAACCGGGCTCCCCGCCGGAGGCGCCCGACTCGCCGGACTCGGCCGATGCCGGCGCCTCAGCGGCATCGTCCCCAGGTCCGGCGACCACCACGCGTGCCGGGCGCAGAACCCGCTCGCCGATGGTGTAGCCGGGCTGGAAGACCTCGATCACCGTGGGAACCGTGGCGTCGGGTGAGGGCACCATGGTCAGGGCCTCGTGGACGTTCGGGTCGAACTCGTCGCCCTGATCGCCGTACTTCCTCAGCCCGAGCTTGGTGACCAGCGCCTCCAGGGACTCGCCGACGGACTTGAATCCGCCGTTGAGCTCGTCGTGCTCGCGAGCCCGACCGATGTCGTCGAGGATCGGCAGGAGGTCGCCCACCACCTGGGCGGTGACCTGCTCGCGCAGGGCCGCCCTGTCGCGCTCGACGCGCTTGCGGTAGTTGGCGTATTCCGCCTGGGTCCGCTTGAGGTCGCTGGTCAACTCCGCGACCTGCTCGCGGGCCTTGAGGAGCTCGCCGCCCTCGGCGGTCTCGTCGATGACCACGGGCTCCTCGCCGGCGTCTCCGGCATCGACCGGGGTTTCGGGGGAGTCGGGGGCGGTGCCCTCGTCCTCCTCAGGCGTGCGGAGCTCGCCGGTCTCAGGATCGATACGCCGCCTGTCGCGGATCACCGGTCCCTGCTGCTCCTCGCCGTTGTCGTTCTCCGGCAGCGCCATTGGCTGCGCCTCCCTTGCCTTGCCTCTCGGCCGATCAGGCGTTGCCGTCCTTCTTCTCCTCGTCGACGATCTCGGCGTCCACGACGTCGTCGCTGCTGTCGCTGTCGTCCTGGGCGCCGGCCGGCGCGTCCTCGGAGCCGTCCGCCTGGCCCTGACCGTAGATCGAGGAGCCGATCTTCTGGCTGGCCAGTGCGACCTTCTCGCTCGCCTGGCGGATCACCTCGATGTCGGTGCCCTCCAGCGCCTTCTTCAGCTCGCCGACGGCGTCCTCGGTCTCGGTCTTGACCTCGGCCGGGATCTGCTCCTCGTTGTCCTTGATGACCTTCTCGGTCTGGTGGACGAGGGACTCCGCGTTGTTGCGGACCTCGGCCTCCTCGCGCCGCTTGCGGTCCTCTTCGGCGTACTCCTCGGCCTCGCGGACCATCTTGTCGATCTCGTCCTGGCTCATGGCCGAGCCGCCCGAGATGGTGACCGACTGCTCCTTGCCGGTGCCCATGTCCTTCGCGGTCACGTTCACGATGCCGTTGGCGTCGATGTCGAAGGTGACCTCGATCTGGGGCACGCCGCGCGGCGCCGGCGGGATGCCGGACAGGTCGAAGACGCCCAGCTTCTTGTTGTACTGAGCGATCTCGCGCTCGCCCTGGTAGACCTGGATCTGCACCGAGGGCTGGTTGTCGTCGGCCGTGGTGAAGATCTCCGAGCGCTTGGTCGGGATGGTCGTGTTCTTCTCGATGAGCTTGGTGAACACGCCGCCCTTGGTCTCGATGCCCAGCGACAGCGGGGTCACGTCCAGCAGCAGGACGTCCTTGACCTCGCCCTTGAGCACGCCGGCCTGCAGCGCGGCGCCGATGGCCACGACCTCGTCGGGGTTGACGCCCTTGTTGGGCTCCTTGCCGCCGGTCAGCTCCTTGACCAGTTCGACGACCGCGGGCATGCGGGTGGAGCCGCCGACCAGCACCACGTGGTCGATCTTGTCGACGCTGATGCCGGCGTCCTTGATGACCTGGTGGAAGGGCTGCTTGGTGCGGTCCAGCAGGTCGGAGGTCAGGCGCTGGAACTCCGCCCGGCTCAGCTTCTCGTCGAGGTGCAGCGGGCCCTCGGACGAGGCGGTGATGTAGGGCAGGTTGATGGCCGTCTCGCTGGAGCTGGACAGCTCGACCTTGGCCTTCTCAGCGGCCTCGCGCAGACGCTGCAGCGCCATCTTGTCCTTGGACAGGTCGATGCCGTTGCTGTTCTTGAACCGCTCGGCCAGCCAGTCGACGACCGCCTGGTCCCAGTCGTCGCCGCCCAGGCGGTTGTCGCCGTTGGTGGCCTTGACCTCGACCACGCCGTCGCCGACCTCGAGCAGGGAGACGTCGAACGTGCCGCCGCCCAGGTCGTAGACGAGGATGGTGGCCTCGTCCTCCTTCTCCAGGTGGTAGGCCAGCGCCGCGGAGGTGGGCTCGTTGATGATGCGCAGGACGTTGAGGCCCGCGATCGTGCCCGCTTCCTTGGTGGACTGGCGCTGGGCGTCGCTGAAGTAGGCCGGCACCGTGATTACGGCGTCGGTGACCTCTTCGCCCAGGTAGGCCTCAGCGTCGCGCTTGAGCTTCTGCAGTACGAAGGCGCTGATCTGCTGAGAGTTGAACGACTTCTCGTCGATCTCGGTCTTCCAGTCGGTGCCGATGTGACGTTTCACCGAGCGGATGGTCCGGTCGACGTTGGTGACCGCCTGGCGCTTGGCGACCTCGCCGACGAGCACCTCGCCGTTCTTGGCGAAGGCAACGACGGACGGAGTGGTCCGGGCGCCTTCGGCGTTGGCGATGACCGTGGGCTCGCCGCCTTCCAGGACCGAGACGACCGAGTTCGTCGTCCCCAGGTCGATACCGACCGCACGTGCCATGAGTTCGTTCCTCCGTCAGAGTTGAGTCTTACAGACGTAAGTTTGCTTCGCGGCTCGTCTACTGTCAAATCACTTGAGTCACGCCGACTCAACGCCTGTTGTCGCCTCTACAACGGCCGGGACCACGGCGTTTGTTCCCGCCGCGGCCTGCCGATCCCGGGATGTCCGGGCGGTCTCGGGGAGAGTTCAGGGGGCCCTCAGGGCCGGAACGGGCGGGACTCGGGGGTCGCGCGCTGGGACGCAGGACGGGAAGCCGGGAAGGTGGGGCTGCTCACACCGGCGCGGCGAGCCCGGTCCGAACTCGCGGGCGCGCGGGCGATGATGGAGGCGGGAGCGCGCCGCGCGCCGCCGTCGCGGTGCAGGTGAACCCGCCGATTCGCGGCGGCCCGTTGTCGCCTACCGTTGGGAGGCCGCGGCCTAAGCGTCCATGCCAGGGGCGACGGACCCAGTCGCCATTACCGGCTAGTAACATGCGGGGGACCTCCGATGTGTGGCGCATCGGGGCACGACAGCAGGATGGGAGGCCGCGGGCGATGCTCTACATCGTTCTGGGGATCATCACGACCCTCTTCGCCGTGGTCGGGGTCGCGATGTTCGCGTTCGGCATCAGCCGGATGGTGCGGACCATGCGTCTGGGCCGACCGGTGGAAAGCGAGCGCACGGGGCCCTTCGGCCGGCGACTGACGACCACGCTGCTCGAGGTGCTCGGGCACACCAGGATGCTCAAGCGGCCGTGGGTGGGCGTCGCCCACTGGTTCGTGATGGTGTCCTTCCCGCTGCTGGTGTTCACCGTGGCCGAGGCCCACGGCGAAGTGTGGGACCCGCACTTCCACCTGCCGCTGATCCACGACTGGACGGTCTACGGACTGGCCATCGAGCTGATCGCGGCACTGGGGCTGATCGCCATCGTGGGGCTGGCCCTCTACCGCCAGATCGCCGGGCCGCGCCGCCGCGGGCGCGACTCCCGCTTCGCCAACTCCGTGCACTGGACGGCCTACTACGTCGAGGCCTACATCGTCGCGCTGCTGGTCGCCATCTTCGTGATCCGCGGCTTCAAGGTCGCGATGGCCGATTTCCCCTTCCCCGTATGGGCCACGCCGATCTCGCATGCGCTGGGCGCCGTGCTGCCCGCGAGCGAGCCGGCTCTGGCTCTGGTCGCCGCGTTCAAGCTGATCATCTCCTGGATGTTCTTCATGGTCCTGGCCGCGGTGCTGACCATGGGCATCGGATGGCACCGCTTCACCGCGCCGTTCAACATCTACTTCAAGCGCGACCCCGAGGGCGGTCCCGCGCTGGGCGGCCTCAAGCCGATGATGGACAAGTCCGGCACGAAGCCGCTGGACTTCGAGGAGGCCGACCCCGACGAGGACCCCTTCGGTGTCGGCAAGGTCGAGGACTTCACCTGGAAGGGCCTGCTCGACTTCTCCACCTGCACCGAGTGCGGCCGCTGCCAGTCGCAGTGCCCGGCCTGGAACACGGGCAAGCCGCTCTCGCCCAAGAAGCTGGTCATGGACCTGCGTGACCACGCCTATGCCAAGGCGCCCTACCTGATGCAGGGCGTCACAGAGGAGACGCCCGACATCCACGACGACGTCCTCTCCCTGCTCGGCCAGCCCCTCGTGGGCACCGAGGAGGAAGGGGGCATCATCCACCCCGACGTGCTGTGGTCCTGCACCAACTGCGGCGCGTGCGTCGAGCAGTGCCCGGTCGACATCGAGCACATCGACCACATCATGGACATGCGCCGCTACCAGGTGATGATCGAGTCCAGCTTCCCCTCCGAGGCCAACACCCTGCTCAAGAACCTGGAGAACAAGGGCAACCCGTGGGGCATGGCCGAGGACCGGCGCATGGACTGGATGGCCGAGCTCGACTTCGAGGTCCCCGTCGTCGAGGACCGGCTCCCCGAGGGCACCGAGTACCTGTTCTGGGTGGGCTGCGCCGGTGCGCTGGAGGACCGCGCCAAGAAGACCACCAAGGCCATCGCCGAGCTGCTGCACATGGCCGGCGTGAAGTTCGCGGTCCTGGGCGGTATGGAGGCCTGCACCGGCGACCCCGCCCGGCGCCTGGGCATGGAGTACGTCTTCCAGATGCTGGCCCAGCAGAACGTCGAGACGCTCAACGAGGCGGGCGTCACCAAGATCGTGGCCAGCTGCCCGCACTGCTTCAACACGCTGGGCAACGAGTACCCGCAGTTGGGCGGCGAGTACGACGTCGTCCACCACAGCCAGCTGCTGGCCCAGCTGGTCGACGAGGGCCGGCTCACCCCGGTCCAGCCCATCGAGGAGAACATCACCTACCACGACCCCTGCTTCCTGGGCCGGCACAACAAGGTCTACACGCCGCCGCGGGAGATCATGGAGCAGGTGCCCGGCATCACCACCAAGGAGATGCACAGGCACAAGGAGCGCGGCTTCTGCTGCGGCGCGGGCGGCGCGCGCATGTGGATGGAGGAGCGCATCGGCAAGCGGATCAACACCGAGCGGGTCGACGAGGCGCTGACGACCGACCCCGACACGGTTTCGACCGCCTGCCCGTTCTGCCAGGTGATGCTGGGCGACGCCATCAACGAGAAGAAGTCCGCCGGCGAGGCCAAGGAGTCGCTGGAGGTCGTCGACGTCTCCCAGCTGCTGCTGCGCTCGGTCAAGCCCGACGCCGCTGCGAGCGAAGAGGAGCACAAGGAGAAGGCCTGACCTCGAACGTCCGGCCCGGGTCCGCGGACCCGGGCCGGACGGTCACCGCCCTCTCGGGGCCCGCGCGGGGCCGCGCCTGAGGAGGGGGAACGCACCGGAACGGCAGGACCGCGCTCCGGGAAGGCCGCCACCCGGGGCGCGGCCCTGCTGCGCCGGTCGGACCACCGCAGACGCGGGTCGGAACGCCTCGCTCAGCCCGCGTGATGCGCCTGGGCGGGGCGTCGGCGCATGCGGCGCCGCCTCTGCTCGGGGACCGGCGCGCGCACACCCAGCACGACGTCGATCTCCTCGTAGGTCAGCCGCCGGTCGGACCCGGCGACCGCGATCAGCAGTTCGGCGTAGAGTTCGATCTCGGCCATCGCCACATGGTCGTGGAGGCGCACGTCCGGATCCATTCGCGCCCACCTCCATCGACAGCACCGCGGGGGCGCGAACCGCCCGGGACCAGGGAACACGGCAGGTCCGACGATACGTATCCCCGGGTCGGAACGCCGACCAACGTGGGATCCCGCCGGAGACATCCCGCTGGATGCAGATTACGTCTGCGCGGTGCGCCGCCGCATGACCCAGACGAGCCATTCTCAGAACCACGTTCGGCTAGTCATCCGGTGGTAGGCACCCACCGGTGGAGCGCACCGACCGGACCGGCACGCGCGCCGAAGGAAACCGGTCCCGCCGCCGTGTCCGCCGCTCTCCGGACTGCCGCCTCACCGGGTGTTCCAGTGGTCTCGCAGGTCGCCGCGTGCGAACATCAGGGCGTGCATTATCACGGGTACTTCTGGCGCGGATCCGATCAAGACCGTTCGCGCAAGGCGCGCGACGCCCATATCGACGGCCCCCGGTTCGCCGACGCCGATGTGCCGCCCGTCAAGGCGTGCTGGTGGCTGCGCAAGCCCGCCGACCGGATCTCGGGCACCTGGGACGACGCCGAGTCCGCCGCCAAGTGGATGGTCTCCCGGTACGAAGGCGTACGCGGCGAGATCGACGCCGCGACAGCGTTCTGGGCGCCCGCCGACGACCGCTACGCCCCGGCCCTGCGCGACATCTCCGCGGGCCGCGACGTCACCTGGCAGTACCAGCTCGGCGGCGACGAGCGCGTCTTCGTCTCGGTCGTCGCCTGTACGCCCAACGAATGGGACCGCGACGCCCCCTGTCCGCTTGAGGGGGAGCGGGACGGCTGAAGCGCAGGGCTCTGCGGGGCGGGTGGTTGCGGCCCCGGCCCGCCGCTCAGTCCGAGGACAGCTCCCGGTTCACCGAGTCCTGGAGGAGTTCGGCGGTGTACTCGAACTCCTCCTGCAGGCGTGAGACCTCGACGAGCAGGATGCCGTAGGGGCTGGTCCGGTCGGTGATGATGAGCTTGATGTCCTCGGCACGCTCGGACAGGCGGTTCTCGCAGTCGCCGGACCGCTGTGTCAGCGAACTCAGGCGCTCGGCCTGCTCGACGAGCCGGTCCTCGTCCACCTCGCTCAGCTCTGCGGTGATCTCCGCCAGCGAGGCGAGGAAGTCCGCGTAGAGCCCGAAGAACTCGGTCCGCTGCGGTCCCTCGCTGGTATGGCACACCGACTGGTCGAGGGTGCGCGTCACGGATGCGAGCTGGTAGGAGACCCGGTCGAGGGCGTCGACCACGCCCGCATAGCCGGAGAACGACGGCGAGCGGCGCCGGAGCAGCAGGCGCAGCGGGTTGTAGTAGACGCTCTCCTTGGCGGTGCGCACCGCGCTCTGCGCCTCGGCGACAGTGGTGCCCATCCGGCTCGCGCGGTAGCGCCACTGGCCGGTGCGCTCCTGTCCGAGGTCGCCTTCGCGCAGCGGCGGGTGCATGTCCGACAGCAGGTCGCACATCGCGTGGGCGAGCGAGCGAACACCGTGTTCGGCGCTGCGGAACCGCATCGGCGGCATCACGACCAGGTTGACCAGCACTCCGATGCCGCAGCCGATGAGCACCAGCAGCAGGATCTGGCCGAGTTGGGCGGCGCCCTGGAGCGTGTCGCCCGCCGACACGTAGATGGCGAAGGAGAAGAACGCCGCGGTGACCACCTGCGAACCCTGCGACCCCAGCCGCGGCCACCGTCCGATGACCAGAGCGATCAGCGTGACCGCCGCGAACGTCGCTACGCCGGCCCCGGCCACGAATCCGATGAACCCTTGCACGGCGACCCCCGCTGCGACCGCGGCGAGGTAGCGCAGCGACTGGGCGATGGACTGGTAGATCGTCACCTGGATCATCAGCATCGCCGAGAACGGCGCGAACGCCGGCGCGGGTGAACTGAGCACGGTGTAGGAGACGATCCAGGCGAGCGTGGCCGCCAGCGTGCTCTTGGCGATGAGCAGCAGGATGGAGCGCTCGTACCCCTCGCTGCGGGCCCGCCTCAGCCACTGCTTGCAACGCGACCAGCGCCCGGTCTCCGCCGGTCGCCTACCACTCCACTCCGACGGCCCCATCGCCGTTCGCCCCCTTGACGAGCCGCACCTCACTGCCCCTGTAACCTGAAGACGGCTGGTCATGTGCGCCCCGACGGGGCGAAGTTCCGGTGCCGGGGGGTACGGCGGGGGCCTGCGGGGTGCCGCGTCCCGCATCTACCGCCTGTGCCTGGGGGCGCTGAGCCAGGTGACCTCGCGGTGGCGGTCGGCGTAGCGGGCGTACTTCTCCGGCGTCTCGGCGAAGCCCGCACGGTCCTCGTCGGTCAACTCGCGCACGACCTTGCCCGGCAGCCCGGCCCACAGCGTCCCGGCGGGGACCTCCTTGCCCGGCGGCACCAGCGAACCGGCCGCCACCAGGGCGCCTTCGCCGACGCGGGCGCCGCCCAGCACGATCGCGCCGATCCCGATCAGCGAACCTTCGCCGATCTCGGCGCCGTGCACCATCGCCTTGTGCCCCAGGCTCACCCGGTCCGCCAGCACCGCGGGCTCGCCGGGGTCGGAGTGCAGCCCGCACTGGTCCTGGATGTTGCACATCCGGCCGATGACGATGTCCTCGGTGTCGGCGCGCAGGACCGAGCCGTACCAGACACTGCTGCGGGCGCCGACGTGTACGCGTCCGACGACGACGGCTCCCGGGGCGATCCAGGCGTCGGGATGGATGTCGGGCTCTCCGAACGGGGCGTCTCCGACGAGCGGAGCGGACACGTGTACCTCCCTGGGCCGGGACCGGGACCGGGGCCGGGCGCCGATTCGCGCCGAGATGGCGCCTCCGGCCCCGCGCCGCTGTGAACGGGCATACCTTAGTAGTGGCGTGCGCACGGGGGCCGAAGCGGCGCGCCGCATGCGCAGGGGCGTCCAGGCTATTGAGCGGGAGGTGCAGCGGGCATTAACGTAGTCGCCTCCCCCCGTGTTCACTACGTCACACTTCGCACGCGATTCGGGTCTCTGTTGCGGTTTCCCATCACACCGCCAAGCTTGGGGAATGAATGTCATTGACGTGTATTCCGGGTGTTATGGGAATGATAGGCAGGGAGTCCGGCCACCATCCCATTGGCAGCCAACCTGGTTGATTAGGACATGAACGAGCACAGCGCAGAGATCTTGCCGAACTTCCTCCGCGAGGAAGCCTTCCCGACCGAGAAGCGCGGCTACAGCAAGCGTCAGGTCGACGACTACGTGGTGCGCACCCACAACCAGACACGCGACCTTCAGGAGCGGCTGGCGCGCACCCACGACGAGCTGGAGCAGCTCCGCCGCGAGCTGGCCGAGGCCAAGGAGCAGGCCGCGGTCAAGCCCGAGCACGAACAGATCAGCGAACGCATGTCCAGCATCCTTCGCATAGCAGAGGAAGAGGCGAAGGAGAAGCGCAGCAAGGTCGACAGCGAGGTCGACAGCATCCGCGGCAAGGCCGAGGAAGAGGCGGCCAAGCGGGTGAAGGACGCCGAGGAGCACGCCGAGCGCGTGGTCTCCAGCGCGCGCTCCGAGGCCCAGGAAATGGTGTCGGGGGCCAAGCAGGAGGCCGAACAGCTCCGTTCGCAGGCCGAGGAGGAGACCCAGCGGCGCATGGCCGATGCCGAGGCCAGGGCCAAAAAGATCAACGACACCGCCGACCGCCGCCTGGCCACGCTCACGGCGACGCACAACGAGGCGGTGCGCCGGCTCAGCGACATGCACGGCACGCTGGCCGAGCTGCTCGACGCCGAGAAGAAGGCGGGACCACTGGAGAGCGGACTGTCCCAGGCCGAGGTCGAGGCGGAGCAGGAGGCCGCCGGTTCCTCGAATCAGGGTCAGCAGGGGCGCCAGCCGCACCAGGGTCAGCAGGGGCAACAGCCCCAGCAGGGTCAGCAGGCCCGGCAGGCGGCCGATCAAGGCCAGGCGCAGCAGCAGGGGCGCCAGCCGCAGCAGGGCCAGCATGCCCAGCAGAAGCAGGGCCCGGGACAGAAGCCCGCGGAGCAGCCGGCCAAGGCCGTCTCGCCGCAGCAGCCGCCCGCGAGCGGGGGGAGCGACTCCGGGGCCGAGGGCCCGGCGGGGCAGCGTCAGGCCCAGGCCGAGCCTGCGCAGTCGGGGCAGGGCGGTACCGATTCCAAGACCGGTCCCGCCGCTCCGCAGCAGGATGCCGGCGAGGAAGCCACCGTCCGCCTCAACCCGGACCAGTCCGCCGACCGGCAGGGCGCAGCCCCGCATTCGGCCGGGCAGGCTCCGCATCCGCAGGGCCCGACCAACGCGGGCGCCGCGCCGCAGCAGCACCAGGCGCAGCAACAGCAGCAGCCGAATCCGAGCGGCCAGCCCCAGCAAGCACCGCCGTCGGCCAACGACCCGGGAATCACGGCCATGCACCAGCGGCCCGACGCGTCGGCGGCCCAGCGGCCCGACGACGCCGAGGGCACTGAGGGAGTGCGCATCATCAAGCCGTGACCCCGGCGCGGTCCGCGCTCCGGCGAAGTGTCGCGTGCGCACTCCGTCGTCGCGGACCACAGGGCCGGGCCGGACTGGACTCGCTCATGTCACAGGTGGAGCGGGGTGCCGAGAGCATCCCGCTCCGTGCTGTTTGTCCAGGCCTGAGGGTGACGTCGGCCTTTTCCCCGGTGTCGGCTACGATGCCGGAAGCCATGTTTATCCGCGCGGCCATCCGGTCTGACCTCGGTGCGATTCTGCGGCTCCTCCGCGAACTCGGCGACTCCATCCCCGAGCAGAGCAGCACCGTCCGCATGTCCTCGGCCGCCGTGCGTGCCTGGACCCGGATGGAGAACGACCCGGACCGCTCGGTCCTGGTCGCCGAGCGCCGCGGGCAGATCATCGGGACACTGGACCTGCTGGTCATCGCCAACCTCACCCATGACGCGCAATCCTGGGCGATCGTCGACAACCTGGTGGTCGACCCGGTCTGCCGCCGCGCCGGTGTGGGGCGCGCGCTGGTGGAGGAGGCCGTCGACCGCGCCGACCGCGCCGGCTGCTACAAGGTCGAGCTGCTCTCCCGCGAGAACGGGGCCGGGACCCAGGCGTTTTACGCGGCCGTGGGATTCGAGAGCTCGGCCGAGGGCTTCCGCCGCTACCTCTGATCCGCCCGGCCGCCCTGGCATCTACCGGCGCTTGGGCGCCGGCCCTGAGCGGGCGCGGGTCCCGACCCGCCGGGCCGGGCGGCGCGCCTCGGGAACGCGCCCTGAGCCCGCGCGGCCCGTGACAGGCGGCGGCACCAGGGGTGCGTGCGGGTCAGCCGCGTCCCGAGCGCAGCGGGACCGGCTTGAACAGGAGCACGATCACGAACGCCACGACGGCGATCGGGATCCCCAGCGTGAACACGGTGTGCATCGCATCGCTGAACGCCGTGATCACCGCGTCCTGGGCCACCGGTGGCAGCGCCCGGATCGCGTCCGGCGAGCCGGTGGCCGATCCGGACAGATCGCCCGAACCGGCGAACCCGCTGAGCTCGTCGTGCAGCCTGTTGGTCATCACCGACCCGAACATGGCCACGCCCAGTGCACCGCCGAGGTTGCGGAAGAACGAGACGGCGGAGGTGGCCGAGGCCAGATCCGTCCGCTTTACGGCGTTCTGCGTCGCCAGGATGAGGATCTGCATGCACATCCCCAGGCCCAGTCCGATCAGGCAGACCCCCGACCCCACCAGGACCAGGCTGGACTCGGTGTCCAGGAACGTCAGGGTGGTGAAGCCCGAGGCGACGAGCAGGGTGCCCGAGACCGGGAAGACCTTCCATCTTCCCGTGCGGCTGACGAGGAAGCCCGAGGAGATCGAAGCGGTCAGCAGGCCCAGGACCATCGGAAGGGTCATCAGTCCCGATGCCGTGGGGCTGAGCCCTTGCACGATCTGCAGGTACTGCGGCAGGTAGATCATCACGCCGAACATGCTCATACCCACCGCGGCGGAGGCGAGCGAGCCCAGCACGAACGTCCGGTTGCGGAACAGGTGCGGCGGCAGGATCGGCTCGTGGGCGCGGCGTTCGACCAGCACGGCCGCGACGGTCAGCGCCAGCGCCGCGGCGATCAGCGCGAAGGACGGTGCGGACGCCCAGGCGAACTCCTGGCCGCCCAGACTCAGCAGCAGCATCACGGCGCTGGCGGCGCCGACGACGCAGGTGGCGCCGCGCCAGTCGATGCGATGCTGGACGTCCGGCCGCGCGGGCAGCTTGAGCAGGCGCTGGATGACGACGAAAGCCACCGCCGCCAGCGGGACGGTGATGAAGAAGCACCAGCGCCAGCCGAGCGGGCTGTCGACGAGGAACCCGCCCAGCAGCGGACCGGCGACGGTGGCGGCGCCGAAGACGGAGCCGAGGAAGCCGGAGTAGCGGCCGCGCTCGCGCGGGGCCACCACGTCGCCGAGGATGATCTGGGGCAGCGCGGCCAGGCCGCCGGTGCCGATCCCCTGGAACAACCGCGCGATGATCAGCCAGGTCATGTCAGTGGCGAACCCGGCGGCGACCGACGAGCAGATGAAGATCACCAGCGCGGTCTGGAACAGCAGCTTGCGGCCCCAGACGTCGGAGAGCTTGCCCCACACGGGCGTGGAGGCGGTCATGGTGAGCAGGGTGGCGCTGGCCACCCACGACAGGCGGTCCTGGCCGCCGAGCTCGCCGACGATGGTGGGCAGGGCCGTGCCCACGATCGAGGTGGTCAGCATCGACGTCAGCATGGCCAGCATCAGGCCGACGAGGATCTCGACGACCTGGCGCGGCGAGTAGTTCACCTGCGCTTCCTCATCGGCTCCGCCGTCGGCGTGCTCCCCCGGCAATGTCGCGGCCTCCTCGTCCGCTGTGCCTAAGCGTCGCTCCACGTTCGGGTTCTCCTGTTCGTCGCCCCGTCTTGCGCTGGTACGACGGCCCCGCCGACCTGCGCAGGCGGCGGCTGGGGGCCGGGCACGGCGGACCGCCGCCGCTGAGGCGGAGCGGTCCGGTGGATTGTCCGTTCCAGGTATAAGTAAACAGTGTTGACTTGTCAAGCGGAGCGGTTATAGTGCGGGGAACCGAACGGGAGAAGCCGCGCTGAGCTGCGACTCCGCGCCGGCCACAGCATGGGGGCCCGATGAATCCGACGGACGCCGCCGACACCTGCCACGGGCGGGTGCGCGACCGCGAGGCCACGCGCCAGCGCATCCTCGACAGCGCCCGCGAGCTGTTCACCCAGGAGGGCTACGCGCAGGTCTCCTCACGGAGCATCGCCGCCGAGGCCGGGGTCAACGTCGCCCTGATCAACCGCTACTTCGGCGCGAAACGCGGACTGCTGGCCGAGGTCATCGCCGAGGACGCCGCGTTCCCCCAACTGGTTCAAGGTGAGCGCCAGACCCTGCCGCGGCGCATCGCCGAGCACGTGGTCCACCGCACCCTGGGCGAGGGGACGCCGCTGCAGCGCGCGCTGCTGCACTCCCTGGGAGATCCGGATCTCAAGTCGGTGTTCGAGGAGCGGCTGCAGAGCGCGATCATCGGGCCGCTGGCGGACTACATCGGCGGGCCCGACGCCCGTACCCGCGCGACGCTGGTCGCGGCGCTGCTGATCGGGGTGGGCAACGTCCGCCGGATGGGCGGGGCCGACGCCCTCATGGAGGCCGACGCCGACGCGCTGGTGCAGCGGCTGACCGGGATCGTCGAGCGCTGCCTGGAGGAGTGAGGGCCGGTCCGGTTCCGGCCGCCTGCCCGGCCCGAGGTCGGAGGCGGCGTGCGGTGCTCGGTGCCCGGGGGTGCTGCAAGGGAACGGGACCTGCGCCCGGCGCGTGTTGAGCGCTACGCGGCCGATCCCGACGTTCCGCTCGGGCCGGTGCCCCGGCGGTTTCCGCGACGGGGCGGCGATGCTCGGCCGTCGCCCCGCCACGGGCCGGAGAGAATCCGTACGTTTCCCCCACCCTGCGGCAAACTCCCCGTATCCCCAGGAATTGCCGATCCGATAGGCGCCCGAGGGCCCGTATCCGCCTATACGGCGGGGAAATCCGTCGCGACACGCCAAAGGGAGCATAAGGGTGAAGGCGGCGGACCCCTGTGTTTCCCTAAGGAACTGTGCCCCGGGGCGCACCGCTTCGGGGGAAGCGAAATACGGGGGGACCAGTGAACATGTCGATCGCAGCCGCGTGCCCGAAACCGGAAAACAGATCCAGCGCCGTGGTCAGGGCCGCATTGACCTTATCCTCCCTGGCGGTGCTCGCCGCGTTCGGTATCGGATCCGCTGCTCCCGCGGCCTCCGAGGAGCGGGTGCACCAGGCGTCGAGCGTCGCCAGGGAAGCCGTTCAACACGCGAAAAAACAAGTAGGAAAGCCCTACCGATACGGCGCCGAAGGCCCTAGAGCCTTCGACTGCTCGGGCCTTGTGCAGTACGCCTACAAGAAGGCGGGCAAGAGTATCAGCCGTACCACCTACACCCAGTTCGATCAAGGCAGATCGGTCTCCAGGTCGAATCTCCGGCCCGGAGACCTCGTATTCTTCTATTCCGGCCCGAGTCACGTCGGGATGTACATCGGAAACGGCAGAATGATCCACGCGCCGAGTTCCGGGAAAACGATCCAGACCGCCAAGATGGCCGGTTACTACAACCGGCAGCTCGTGGGGGCGCGCCGCGTCGCCTGAGTCTCCGCCCGGCACCGTGAGTCCGGGCGTCGAGACCGGCCGGCCGCGCCGCCCCGCGGCCGCCGTCCGGATGCGCACCACCGCGGCAGCGCCGAGCAGCGCGCTGCGCGGATCCGCCCCCGGACGGCGGCCGCCGCCGACCGCATCGACCGCTGAGCCGACCGTTCCGTCCGGCTCCGCCGCCGGAGCCGCGGCGGAACGCGCAGGACCGCCGGTCCGGGCGCCGGGTGCCGAAGAGCGCGCGATGGCGGCGTGGCGGGGCGTGCGGCCGGGCGTCGTCGGCCGGGCGGCGGCACGGCCGCAGGCGTTCGGCGAAAGCTCAGAGGGCGGCATCGGGAAGGCTCTTCGTTCTTCGAAAGGTCGGGCGCGACGGACTGCGGATGGGCGGCGTGGCGGGCTGCGGAGCCGGTGAGCGCGGCTCAGCCCAGCACGATCGCGCCGGCGAGGACGGGCTGGCTGAAGTCGACGGAGCCGCGGCCCGAGGTGACCGCGCGGCCGCCCTGGCAGGAGGTCCCGACGAAGAGCGCGTACTTGGAGCCGGCCTCGGCCTCGATGGCCACGACGCCGCCCTGGTCGGATTCCAGCGACCTGCAGCCGCCGGTGTCCACCACCTGGCGGTGCCCCGACTCGAAGGTCACGGTGACAGGTCGGATCGTGTCGTCGCTGTCGGAGCGCATGCCGGACAAGGCGCCGGCGATGGTGGCGGACATGGTGGCCAGATTGGTCGGGCGGATCGGCACGGCGCGGCTCTCGTTCCTCGGGTTCTCAGGGGAGTCGAGTGTTTCTCACTCTCCGTGATTGAACTAGAGCTTGGAGTGGCAGTCGCGGATGACGTGCGGTGTGTCGCCGGATCCGGACGGAACCCGGACCGGACGCGCCCGGTCGCGGCGGAGGTTCGTCCGGCGGCGACGACCGCCTGGAGCGCTGCGGACCGGCTGATGCCGCATCGGAGGATCACCGGCTGAAGCGGGCAGAGGAGTGCGCTGCCGGCGGCGCCGGGGCGCCGCCGACAGCGCACTCCGGCGTCCTGCGGGGCGGCGAGAGGGCGGCCCGCCGTCGGTGCCGCGCGCAGGGCCCTGCGTGGGAACGTGCCGGTCGCCGTGCTTACAGCGGAACGTTCACGCAGGCCAGACGGGTGCCCGCCGTGCCGGCCTCACCTTCGGCGGTCTCGGTGTGGTCGGAGTGGATCACGACGGAGTAGGTTTCGCCGATGCGGGGGTGCCAGTCGACGTCGGCGTCGGATTCGGCGGTGCCGTCGCCGTCGGTGGTGAAGTCCAGCCAGACCTCGTTGTCGTCGTTGGCGTACTCGGGGTCGTTCGAGCTGTCCTCGGGCGCCTCGTCGTTCTGGTAATGCGGACCGGCGGCGTCGGGCGACTCCCCGCATGGCTTCGTGTGCAGATGGGCGCCGTAGGTCTCGTCGGGCTGCAGACCGGTCGCCGCGAAGTTGAAGTCGGTCTCCGCCCCGTCTCGCGTGGCGTGCAGGGTGACAGTGGCGCCCGTCGGAACCGCCTGCTCGTCGTAGGTGACGGCCTTGGCGTCGGGCGAGTAGGTCGCGAACTCGGCGTTGACGCTTGCGAGGCCGGGAGCGCCCGCATCGCCGGTGCCGTTCTGGTAGGGAGAGGGGTCGGCGGCGCCCTCGTCGTCGCCCTCGAAGTCCTCTCCACAGCCCGCAAGCAGCAGTGATGCGGCGGCCACGCTGAAGATGGCCCGGGTCAACGACACAGTGGAACCCCCCGATGTCCGATCGGTGTCACTGCGGAACGCTACCCCAAGTGACTCCGCTGTCACGTGGATTCGTACTGCCGGGCGGCTGGGGGAGGTGGTCGGAACCGCCGTGCGGGGGCTCGGGCTCAGTCGCGTGCGCTGACGGATGCGGTGCTCTCGTGCGCTCCGGGCGGCGGGAAGGACTCGCTGAACGTGAAGGCCTCGGGGGAGGGGCCGCGGGAGCGGAGCATCTCCAGGCGGCTGCGCGCCTCCTGCAACGTGGGGACGCGTCCGGCCGGGAGCCACCACAGCGCCGCGTGCATGCCGCTCAGGCGGGTGAACCACTCGCGCCGGCGGCGCAGCGCGTCGAGGTGGTCGCTGCGGTAGGTGAAGTTCCACAGCGACTCCCGGTCCTGCCACACCGAGAGGTTCACCAGGACGTCGTCGCCGAACGGCCGCGCTGCGGTGGCGTCGTTGCTCCCCTCGTCGGTGTAGCGCCACACGAAGCCGGGGCTGGAGTCGGCCAGGGCGTTGACCGGATCCAGGAGCGCGACGAACTCGGCCATGGAGGGATCGTCGAGGGGCGCCTTGAGGATGCCGGTGTTGATCTGGGCCAGGTGGTGGAGGCTCATGCGCTTCAGCATGAGCCCGCGGTCGTTCTATGTCAACGATTATTGGTTTTGGAATCGCCGACCGGTGAGATGACGACACAGCACCCCTCCACCGCCGGGGCCATGTCCGCGCGGTAGGCGTCCGCGCCCGCCCCGTGCAGCAGGCCGCGCAGCAGTTCCAGGTTCATCCCGCAGGCCACCGGCGGATGGCTGCGGGCCACCGCGTCGAAAGGGCAGTTGCGCAATCGGAGGGTGGAGCGGGCCGCGGGCGAGGCGGAGTCGGGGCCGCCGTCCGGCAGCGGACCGGCGGGACCGACCGGCGGTCCGTCCGCGGAACCCGCGCCGTCGTCCTCGGCGACGGGTTCGTACCCGTGGGCCTCCAGCCAGCCCGCGAGCCCGTCCGCCGACACGGGCGCGCCGGGGGCATCCTGCCGGACCTGCGATCTCTGCGGGACCTGCTGGTACCCGGCGGCGTAGGCGGCCCCGCGGCGCTCGCCCTCCTCCCGTGCGGCGGCGTAGAGCGCCTCCTCGGCGCCGGCGCGCTCGACGGCCTCGGACAGGAGCGCGGCGGCAGTGCCGTAGTCGCGCGGCGGAAGCTGGACCCCGTGCTCGCGGGCGGAGCGGCGGTAGAGCTTCGCCGGTCGGCCCGATCCGGGCCCCTCACGACCGGAGACCTTCCGCCGGTCGACCTCCAGCAGTCCCGCCTCCACCAGCTTGTCCAGGTGGAAGGCCGCCAGGTTGCGCCGGGCACCCACCGCCTCGGCGGCTTCGGTACGGGTGACCTCGTCGCCGCGCCGGGCGACGTAGTCGTAGAGCCTGCGGCGCAGCGGCTCGGCGAGGACACTGAGAGCGTCGATACCGGATCCGGTCATACCTCCATTGTGCGGCGGGGCCGGCCGGCCGGGCCGCACCACTTCGTTGCCGGTTCGATACCGCACGGACGGTTCACCCGCCGGGGCACAGGTAGAACACGTGTGATGCACGACACCCGTGTGACGGATCCGAGGAAATCCAATGGCGCAACCGACTGAACCCGGGTCGACGACGTCCTCCACGGAAGGATCGGTCGGCGGCAGCTCGCCCACAGCCCCCGGCGACAGCGCCGAAGGCGAGGGCGGCCTGGCCCGCAGGAGGATCGGCCTGGGGGTGGGCGCCGTCCTGGCGCTGATCGTCTATCTCGTCCTGCCCGACTCGCTGGAACATGCGGGCAAGGTGACGGCGGCCGTCGCCACGCTGATGGCCGTGTGGTGGATGACCGAGGCCATCCCGCTGCCCGCGACGGCGCTGCTGCCCCTGGTGCTGTTCCCCGTGCTCGTCGGCGCCGACATCGCCGATGTGGCGGCCCCCTACGCCGACGACGTCATCTTCCTGTTCATGGGCGGCTTCATGCTGGCCATGGCGATGCAGCGGTGGAACCTGCACCGCCGTATCGCGCTGGTGGTCGTCGCAGCCGTCGGCACCGGCCCCGTGATGCTCATCGCCGGCTTCATGCTGGCCACGGCCTTCCTCACGATGTGGGTGAGCAACACCGCCACCACCGTGATGATGCTGCCGATCGGCCTGTCGGTTCTGGGCCTGGTCAACCAGTTGGGGGACGGCAAGGGCGACGCCAACTTCGCCACCGCACTGATGCTGGGCATCGCCTACTCCGCGTCGATCGGGTCGGTGTCCACGCTCATCGGCACCCCGCCCAACGCCTTCATGGCGGGCTACCTCTCCCAGAACCACGACATCGACGTCGGGTTCGGCCAGTGGATGCTGGTGGGACTGCCCCTCGCGGCGGTCTTCCTGGTGGTGGCCTGGCTGCTGCTGACGCGCGTGGTCTACCCGCCCGGGATCCGCGAGCTGCCCGGCGGCCGGCAGCTCATCCGCGACCAGCTCCACGAGATGGGCCCGATGTCCCGCGGCGAGTGGACCGTGCTCACCGTCTTCGTCTGCGCGGCCGTGGCCTGGGTCGCCGTCCCGCTGCTGGCCGACGTCCCCGCGGTCTCCGACGCGCTGCCGTGGCTGGCCGACGTCTCCGACGCGGGCATCGCCATGGCGGTGGCCGTGGCCCTGTTCCTCATCCCGGTCAAAGCCCGCCAGGGGGTGGCCGCGCTCGACTGGCAGACCGCCCTGCAACTGCCCTGGGGCATCCTGCTGCTCTTCGGCGGCGGCATCTCGCTGTCGGTGCAGTTCGAGGAGTCGGGGCTGAGCGGTTGGATCGGTGAGCGAGTGGGCCTGCTCAGCGCCGTGCCCGCATGGGTGGTGGTGCTGATCGTGGCGGCCCTGGTCCTGCTGCTCACCGAGCTGACCAGCAACACCGCGACCGCGAACATCTTCCTGCCGGTGTTGGCGGGCGTCGCTGTGGGGCTGGGCCTGGACATCATGCTCCTCGTCGTCCCCGCCGCCCTCGCCGCGTCCCTCGCCTTCATGCTCCCGGTGGCCACCCCGCCCAACGCGATCGCGTTCGGCTCCGGCTACATCCGGATCGGGCAGATGGTGCGTGCCGGCGTCTGGCTGAACGTCTGCTCGGTGGTGCTGATCATGGGCACGATGTACGGGATCGCCTACTGGGTCTTCTCGATGGGAGGCTGAACGCCGCTCTGACCGGCGGACCCGCCCCTGTGCGCTGCGGACGAACCAGACCGCCGGCGGCCACGGGGGCGGGGCCGCCCTCGCCGCGCCCTTTACCATCGGATTCGGACATGCGGACCATCAGAAGCGGCGGCGAGCACGAGCTGCAGATCAAGAAGTCCCGGTTCGTCTGCGCCCTGGCGCGGGTGGGCGGCGAGGACGAGGCGCGGGCGTTCATCGCCGAGCGCCGGCGGCTGCATTGGAGCGCGGCGCACAACTGCACCGCCTATGTGGTCGGGGCCGAGGGCGATGTGCAGCGCTCCAGCGACGACGGCGAGCCCTCCGGTACCGCCGGGGTACCGATGCTGGAGGTGTTGCGTCACCGCGGCATCACCGACACCGCGGCCGTGGTCACGCGCTACTTCGGCGGAGTGAAGCTGGGCGCCGGCGGGCTCATCCGCGCCTACGGCAGCGCGGTGGCCGCCGCACTCGACGGCGTGGGTGTGCTGGAGCGGCGTACCCTCGCCGTGGTGACGGTCAGCGCCGACTACCTGCTCGCGGGCAGACTGGAAAGCGGGCTGCGCGACTCCGCGTACCGCGTGCAGGACGTGCGCTACGGCGCGGGCGTGGACTTCGACGTCGCCGTGTCCGAACCCGCTCTCCCCGGCTTCGGCGCGTGGCTGGCCGAGGCCACCGGTGGGAAGGCCCACTACGAGATCAGCGGCAGCGCCACCGTCGAGGTCGATCCGGACACCGGCTGAGCGCGGATGCCGCAGTCCGGCCCGGTTCCGCACGTCGCCGCAGGTCCGCCGGATGCTCCTCCCGGCGGTCGAGGCCGCCGGGGTGACCGTGTATGTGGGGCCGCCCCGCGCGTTCTAGGATTCCGGTACCTGATGTCGTCGTAGGGAGTGACCGGTCATGCGCACCTGGCGACGGGCCCCGCTGGCAGCGGCCGCGGGCGTTGCGCTGCTCGTCGCGGGGAGCGCCTGCACGCCCGAGGACGAGCCGGACGGGTCACAGGATTCGCCGCGCCCGCTGCCCACCGCCTTCGAGAGCGAGCTTCCGCCGGGGGTCGGCGGCGAGCCGCTGCGGCACCTGCACGGCCCCGGCGGCGAGGGGCCCGACATCCTCGACGACGAGATGGGCGTGCGGATCTCCGCGGTCGGCGACGCCTTCCTCGTCAGTTCCAACAGCGAGGAGCGGCACCTGCTGCTGGGAGCCGAGGACGGGCGGACGCTCTGGCGGGGCCGCCAGCACATCCAGCGGTTCGGTCTGGACGCCGACGGCTCGCAGGTGCTGATCGCCGAGGGGCGCGACGGCGGCACCGAGGTGATCGGCGACGACGGCGAGACGGTGTGGCACGGTACCGGCGGCCGGACGTCCTTCGTCGGCGGCGTGGTGGTGCGCCGCCCCGCCGACTGGAGCGCCGGCGAGCCCTACGGCGACTACACGGTCCGCGCGCCCGGAGGCGCGAAGCTGTGGGAGTACACCTTCGAGGCTCCTCCCGAGGACGCCGGGGAACCGGACGGCTCGGGCTCCGAGGGCTCCGGCAACGGCGCCGCCGACGACGGTGGCGACCCCGACCGCAACGGCGTGCCCGTGGCGGCCCGCGACGGCGTGCTGCTGCTCGACGACGGCCAGGGGCTGCTGCAGGCGCGCGGCATCGGCGAAGAGGGCGCGGGCGAGCTGCTGTGGAGCATCGCCGGCGACGACCCGGCGCTGGCGGGCGGCACCGACGTCCAGCGGCCACGCCCCCAGGTCATCGGCAGCTACGAGATCCCGAGCGGGGACGAGGGCGGCGAGACCGCGGCCCCCGAAGAGGGCACCGGCGCTCCGCAGGAGGACCGGAGCGCTTCGCCCGAGCCCGGCACCGACGACTCCCCCTCCTCTGCGGCGCCCTCGCCCGAAGGCACGGCCGCCCCCTCCGGCGGGGAGGGGCCCGGGGACGAACCCGCCCGCACCGCCACCCTGGTGCGCTGGACCGTGCCCGAGGAGCCCTCGGTGCTGTCGCTGCACGACCTGCACAGCGGTGAGCTGCTGTGGAGCGTCGCCGAGCCCGGCGCCAACCCGCCCGGGGACGAGTTCGCGCCGCCCCCGCTGCAAGGCGCCCTTTACGAGCGGGACACGGGCACGGTGCTGCTGCCGCAGGCCACCGGCGAGACGCCGCTGATCGCCGTCGGCCTGGAGGCCGGCGAGATCCGCTGGGAGTTCGAGGACGAGTTCGAGCAGGCGATCTCGCCCGCGCTGGCCATGAACGGCTACATCTACGGCGACGCCCGCGGCACCGGCGACACCTCCGGCGCCCAGGTCGTGCTGGACGCCGACGACAAGAACGTCGCCGCCGAAGGGCTCGGCGCCTACGTCGAGGCGGCCACCGCCGAGGGCTACAGCATCGTCGTCAGCGACCGCCAGCGCTTCGTGTTCCCGCCCGCCGATGCGCCCGAGGGCGAGGAGACGAGCCCGACCGGCTAGGGGCGTGTGCGAGCGGGCCGACCCGCCGTCCACAGCTTCGGGACCCGCATTGGTCGAGCGTCGACGCGGTTGCCTAACATCCGGAGGTATGGAGACGCCGGAGAGCGGTCCGCAGACCGCGCAAGGGGAGGGGGCCGCCGGGTTGACGCTCGCGGACTTTCCCGAGGCCACGTACGAGCGGTGGCGCGAGCTCGTCGCCGGCGTGCTGAAGAAGACCGGCGTGGAGGTCGATCCCGACGACCCCGCGCCCGAGGAGACCCTGGCCACCGACACCTACGACGGCGTCCGGCTGAGTCCGCTGTACACGGCCGGTGACGCCCTCGACTCCGGTTACCCCGGCCTGGCGCCCTTCACCCGCGGCGGCCGCCCGCACGGGAGCGTCACCGAGGGCTGGGAGGTGCGCCAGCAGCACCGCGATCCGCGGCCCGACCGTGCGCGCCAGGCGGTGCTCGCCGACCTGGAGAACGGCGTCGGTGCGCTGTGGCTGGTCTGCGGCGGGGCGGGCGTCCCGGTCGGCGGGATCGGCGAGGTCCTGGCCGACGTCCACCTCGACTTCTGCCCGGTCACCCTCGAACCCGGCGCCGACTACGAGGCTGCCGCGCAGGAGCTGGTGCGCGCCTGGACCGACCGCGGTCTGCCGGAGAGCGCGGTGGCCGGCGGTCTGGGCATCGACCCCCTGAGCGTCGCGGCCCGCACCGGTGAGCCCGCCGACGTCCGAGGTGCGGCGCGTACCGCCGCCGCCTTCGCCCAGCGCCACCCGCGCCTGCGGCTTCTCACCGCCGACGCGACCCCTTACCACGAGGCCGGCGGCTCCGACGCCCAGGAGCTGGGCGCCGCCGTGGCCGCGGGCGTGGCCTACCTGAGAGCGCTGACCGGCGAGGGCATGGAGCTCGCCGAGGCCGCGCGGCGCCTGGAGTTCCGCTTCGCCGCGAGCGCCGACCAGTTCGCGACGATCGCCAAGCTCCGCGCTGCGCGGGCGATGTGGGACCGCGTGCTGGAGGCCTGCGACCTGGACGCCGCCGACCGCCCGCCCATGTACCAGCACGCCGCCACCTCGGCGGCCATGGCCACCCGCCGTGACCCCCACGTCAACATGGTCCGCACCACGCTCGCGTGCTTCGCCGCCGGTGCGGCCGGCGCCGACGCCGTGACGGTGCTGCCCTTCGACTCGGCCCTGGGCCTGCCCGACGGCTTCGCGCGGCGCATCGCCCGCAACACCCACGCTCTGCTGGCCGAGGAGTCCCACCTCACCCGGGTCGTCGATCCGGCGGGCGGCTCGTTCTACGTCGAGCGCCGCACAGCCGACCTCTACGGCGCGGGCTGGGAGTTCTTCCAGGATCTGGAGGCCGCGGGCGGCATGGCCGAGGCGCTGGCCGGCGGCCTGGTCGCCGAGCGGGTCGAGGAGGTGTGGCGGCGGCGCCGCGACGCGATCGCCCACCGGCGCGACCCCATCACGGGCGTCAGCGAGTTCCCCGCCCTCGACGAGGCGCCGATCGAGCGCGAGCCGCTCCCGGGCCCGGAACCGGCCGCGGCGGGCGGCGCGGCCCTGCCGCGGCGGCGCTACGCCCAGGAGTTCGAGGAGCTGCGCGACCGCTCCGACGCCCATGTGGCCGCGACGGGTGCGCGCCCGCGGGTCTACCTGGCCACGCTGGGCCCGGTCGCCGCACACACCGCGCGCGCCGCGTTCGCCGGCAACCTGCTGCGCTCCGGCGGGATCGAGACCGTGGGCGGCGACTCGACAGGAGGCGCCGCCGAGGCGGCAGCCGGGTTCCGCGAGAGCAGCGCCCGCATCGCCTGCCTGTGCGGCAGCGACGCCCTCTACGCCGAGCACGCCGCCGCGGCCGCCGCCGCGCTCAAGGAGGCCGGGGCCGAGCGGGTGCTGCTGGCGGGGCGGCCGGGAGCCGCCCCCGAGGAGGCCCCGGTGGACGCGTTCTGCTTCGCCGGATGCGACGCGCCCGAGCTGTTGGCAGACCTGCACGACGCCCTGGGGGTGGTCGAATGATTCCCGACTTCAGCCGTATCGGACCCGGTTCCGCCGCCGCCGGCGGCGGGGCCCGCACCGCCGACTGGGCCCGCGCCTTCGAGGAGGCCACCGGCAAGACCCCCGAGTCGCTGACGTGGGAGACGCCCGAGGGGATCGGCGTCAAACCGCTGTACACACCGGCCGACCGCGAGGGATTGGGACTGGAGGGGCGGTTCCCCGGCGTTCCGCCCTACCTGCGCGGCCCGTATCCGACCATGTACGTCAACCAGCCCTGGACCGTCCGCCAGTACGCGGGGTTCTCGACCGCGCAGGAGTCCAACGCGTTCTACCGGCGCAATCTGGCCGCCGGGCAGAAGGGGTTGTCGGTCGCCTTCGACCTGGCCACCCACCGCGGATACGACTCCGACCACCCGCGCGTCACCGGCGATGTCGGTATGGCGGGGGTGGCCATCGACTCCATCTACGACATGCGCCGGCTCTTCGACGGCATCCCGCTGGACCGCATGAGCGTGTCGATGACCATGAACGGCGCGGTGCTGCCGGTGATGGCGCTCTACATCGTCGCCGCCGAGGAGCAGGGGGTGGCGCCCGAGCAGCTGGCGGGCACCATCCAGAACGACATCCTCAAGGAGTTCATGGTCCGCAACACCTACATCTACCCGCCGCAGCCCTCCATGCGGATCATCTCCGACATCTTCGCCTACACGTCGCAGCGCATGCCGCGCTTCAACTCCATCTCGATCTCCGGTTACCACATGCAGGAAGCCGGGGCCACGGCCGACCTGGAGCTGGCCTACACGCTGGCCGACGGCATCGAGTACCTCCGCGCCGGGCGGCGCGCGGGCCTGGACGTCGACGCGTTCGCGCCGCGTCTGTCGTTCTTCTGGGCGATCGGCATGAACTTCTTCATGGAGGTCGCCAAGCTCCGGGCGGCGCGGCAGCTGTGGGCGGGGCTGGTGGGCTCCTTCGAACCCGACAACCCCAAGTCGCTGTCGCTGCGTACCCACTCCCAGACGTCGGGATGGTCGCTGACCGCCCAAGACGTGTTCAGCAACGTGGTGCGCACCTGTGTCGAGGCGATGGCCGCCACCCAGGGCCACACCCAGTCGCTGCACACCAACGCGCTCGACGAGGCGCTGGCGCTGCCCAGCGACTTCTCCGCGCGCATCGCCCGCAACACCCAGCTGGTGCTGCAGCAGGAGTCGGGTACCACGAGCGTCATCGACCCCTGGGGCGGCAGCCACTACGTCGAGCGCCTCACCGCACAGCTGGCCGACCGCGCCCTGGAGCACATCGCCGAGATCGAGCGGGCCGGGGGCATGGCCGCCGCGATCGACGCCGGCATCCCCAAGATGCGCATCGAGGAGGCCGCGGCACGCACCCAGGCGCGTATCGACTCCGGCCGCCAGCCGGTCATCGGCGTGAACAAGTACCGGCCCGAATCCGAGGACGAGATCGACGTGCTGCGCGTCGACAACAGCCGGGTGCGCGCCGAGCAGTTGGACAAGCTGGAACGGCTGCGCGCCGAGCGCGACGACTCCGCGGTGCGCGCGGCCCTGGACCGGCTCAGCGCCGCGGCGGCGGCCGAGTCGGGCGGCGCCGGGCTGGAGAACAACCTCCTCGCCGCGGCTGTCGACGCGGCCCGCACCAAGGCCACCGTCGGCGAGATCTCGGCCGCCATGGAGCGGGTCTTCGGCCGCCACGCCGGCCAGGTCCGTACCATCCAGGGTGTGTACCGAGACGAAGCCGGGGCATCCTCCGATTCCCGGTCCGCCATGGACGCCGTGGCCGAGCGGGTGGGCGCCTTCGAGGAGAACGAGGGCCGCCGGCCGCGCATCCTCGTCGCCAAGATGGGCCAGGACGGGCACGACCGCGGGCAGAAGGTGATCGCCACCGCGTTCGCCGACCTGGGATTCGACGTCGACGTGGGCCCGCTGTTCCAGACCCCGGCCGAGGTCGCCGCTCAGGCCGCCGAGTCCGACGTGCACATCGTCGGCGTCTCCTCGCTGGCGGCCGGGCACCTGACCCTGGTCCCGTCGCTGCGTGCCGAGCTGGCCGCACTGGACCGCTCCGACATCAAGATCGTGGTGGGCGGCGTGATCCCCCCGGCCGACCACGACGCCCTGTACGAGGCCGGGGCCGCGGCGATCTTCCCGCCGGGCACCGTCATCGCCGAGGCCGCGCTGGGTTTGCTGGACACGTTGGAATCCGAGTTGGGCCACCCGTCGTGAGGTCCGCAGCGCGATCCGCCGAGGAGCCGCGGTGAGCCGCACCGTCGACATCGACGCCTACACCGAGGGGGTCCTGGCCGGGCACCGCCCCACGCTCGCCCGCGCCATCACCCTGGTGGAGTCCCGTCGGCCCGACCACGCCGAGCAGGCCCAGGAGCTGCTGGTGCGGCTGCTGCCGCACGCGGGCAAGGCCCACCGCGTCGGGATCACGGGAGTCCCGGGGGTGGGCAAGTCCACCTTCATCGACACCTTGGGCGCCCGGCTCACCGGGCAGGGCCACCGGGTGGCGGTGCTGGCGGTGGACCCCTCGTCCACGCGCAGCGGCGGCAGCATCCTCGGCGACAAGACCCGCATGGAGCGGCTGTCGGTCGATCCGCAGGCGTTCGTGCGGCCGGCGCCCACGGCGGGCACGCTGGGCGGGGTCGCCCGTGCCACTCGGGAGACCATGGTGCTGATGGAGGCCGCGGGCTTCGACGTGGTGCTGGTCGAGACCGTGGGCGTGGGCCAGTCCGAGGTCGCCGTGGCCAACATGGTCGACTGCTTCTGCTTTCTGACCCTTGCGCGCACCGGCGACCAGCTGCAGGGGATCAAGAAGGGCGTGCTGGAGCTGGTCGACCTCGTCGCGGTGAACAAGGCCGACGGCCCGCACGAGACCGACGCCCGCAAGGCCGCCCGCGAACTGTCCCGCGCGCTGCGGATGCTGCAGCCGGTGCACCCGGCCTGGCGGCCGCCGGTGCTGACCTGCAGCGGGTTGACCGGCGACGGCCTCGACGGTTTCTGGCAGAGCGTCCGCGACCACCGCAGCGCGCTGGAGGAAGCCGGGGAGTTCGCCGAGCGCCGCAGCCGCCAGCAGGTCGACTGGATGTGGGCGCAGGTGCGCGACCGGCTGATGGACAGCCTGACGGCGCACCCGCGAGTGCGCGAGGAGACACCGCGCCTGGAGGACGGAGTCCGCGCGGGGGAGCTGACTCCCACACTGGCGGCCGAGCGGATCCTCGCCGAGTTCGCGGGCGGAAGCCCGGAACCGGGCCGCCAGGTCACGACGGGTACGGACGAATCGGGCGAAGGTAATGATTCATCACATCGTCCGCCAATCCCGTGATGACGGGGTTGGACGCCGGGCATGAAACAGGTCACAATAGCGGCGCGGTGGATTGCCGTTTATGTGGAGAAAATACTTGCGCTACGGCATTCCCGTCGGACGGCAGGGCTAATACCGTATGTGGTCGAAGGCTTACGGAAACAGGGCCGAGCCTCGGTGGTCCGCCCTGTCGGCGTCGGCCGCGCCGCGAACCCCTCCGTCGGCGGCCGCAGCCGAGAGGAAGCGCGGATGGACCCCTACCGAAATCCGCAGTTTTCCGTAGGGTGAGCAAGGGGACCCCTCATCGACACGTGGGGCTGGGAGGAGTGAACGTGCAGAGGCTTGGGCTGAGTACCCGGGTCGAGAACCACAGCGTGATCGTGAGTGTCGAGGGCGACCTCGACATCGCGACCGCAGACGACCTCCACGAGCATGTCCTGTCCGCGATCGACAAACACGGACCGTGGTTGATCCTCGACCTGACAGGGCTGGAGTTCATGGACTCCAGCGGCCTGAACGTCGTCATCAACGCCTACCGCGCCGTCAAGGAGCACGGTGGCAGCCTTGCGCTGGCCGCGCCGAACGAACGGGTGACCAAGGTCGTCCGCCTCGTCGGACTGCACCGGCAGGTTCCGGTCCATAATTCCGTTTCGGCGGCCGTCAACGCCATGGAGCTGCTGGAGAGCAAGCAGCAGGCGGGCTGAGCAACCCGCCCCTGCCCCCATGGCCGACCGCGCCGCGGCGCGCGGCGCCCCGGGATTCCGGGGCCGCCGCGGTGCCGTGCGAGCGCACACGCTGTGCACTCGGAGCCATCGTGGACCTCTCGTGGAACCACAACGCCCATTACCACGATCACCTGCTGCGCCATGTGCCCGATCACTGCGTGCGCGCGCTCGACGTCGGCTGCGGTACCGGCGCCTTCGCGCGCCGCCTCGCCGGCCGCTGCGCGCGGGTCGAGGCGATCGATCCCGACCCGGCCGCGATCGCACAGGCACGTGAGCGCACCCCGCGACGGCTGGGCGTCCGATACACGGATACCGCCCTGGCCGACTACGGCATCGCTCCCGGTGCCTACGGCTTCGTCTCCGCCGTAGCGAGCCTCCACCACATGGACTTCGCGGAATCGGTGCGCGCCATGGCCAACGGTCTCGCGCCGGGCGGCGTCCTGGCCGTCCTCGGGCTGTACCGCCGGCAGAGCGCGGCCGACTACGCCGTCAGCGCTGCCGCTCTGCCGCCGGAATGGGCGATCGGCGCCGGTCTGCGCGCCGCCCGCGCCGCGACCGGAGTGCGCGCCCCCTCGTCCGAAGCGCCCGTAGCCCTGCGGGAGCCCCGGATGAGCCTGGCCGAGATCCGCCGCGCGAGCCGGTTCCGCCTGCCGGGCGCCCGGATCCGCCGCCTGCTGTTCTGGCGCTACTCCCTCATCTACACGCGCCCCCCGGCCGACTGACGGCGACGCACGCACCTCTCCATCCCGGGCGGGCGCTTTCCGCCGCGCTGGGTAATGTCGGAGCCATGCCCACACCCGATTTCATCCTCCGCCTGCGCAAGCACGTCGGCCACGAGCTGATATGGCTGACGGGCGTGACGGCCGTGGTCGTCGCGGAGTCCGGGGAGATCCTGCTGCACCGGCGCGCGGACGACGGGTGCTGGAGCACCCCCGGCGGCATCCTGGAGCCCGGTGAGCAGCCGGCCGCCGCACTCGTCCGCGAGGTCGCCGAGGAGACCGGCGTCGACGTGGTCCCCGAGCGGATCGCCGGCGTGGTCACCGAGCCGCCGTTCACCTACGGCAACGGCGACCGGGTGCAGTTCATGGACGTCACCTTCCGCTGCCGCCCGGTGGGCGGGAGGGCGCGCCCCGACGAGGAGGAATCCTTGGAGGTCGGCTGGTTCACGCCGGACCGGCTGCCCGCCATGAACGAGCGGATCATGCGCCGCATCGCCCACGCCCGCGAGGAGGGGCCCGCGTACTACGTGGAGCCGTGAACGCCTCCGCGACCGGACCGGGGCGCCGGCCCCGCTGCGCGATGTCGGTGCGATGGGGGATGCTGGTCGGGTGAGCGGACCGGCGAACGAGGATTCCGGCGCGGCGGGGACGGATGTCGAGCATCTGGCCGCGGTCCTGGCGCGCCGTCGGCGCGAACTCACGGGCGGCCGGGCCACGATCGGCGCGTCGTCGGTGGTCCACGCCGTCGAGGAGACCGTGTGGGCGGGCGTGCGCGTGCCTGCGGTCCTATGCCGCGCCGCCGCCGACCCGTTGCGCCTGCACCCGGCTGAGAACCCGGTGACCTGCCGTCGCTGCCTCAAGAGGGCCTCTGGCGGACGCAGCGCCCGCGTCCCCCGGGGACAGACCGAACTCGACGTCTGAGCCGCCTCCTGCTACGCCCGCGCGCCCGGCCGTCCCGCGCACTGCGGCCGGGCGGCCGGGCGGCCGGGCGGGTCAGTCCCACAGGCGGCGCATGGTCCAGTTGCCGGAGGCGCCGTCGCAGGTGATGTCGGCGATGCTGTGCTCCCCCTCGGGAGACTCGGCGGCCACGCGGACCAGCCGTACCTCGGTGGCCGTGGCCCGAGCGCCGCGCCCGCGGGAGGCGGGCTCACCCGGCGAGCACCACGAGCCGATGACGCGCCGGACACGGTAGGTGCGGTCGCGCCAGGCGAAGAACGCGGGGTGACCGCCGGTGGTCGATCTGACGTCGATCCGTTCGTTGTAAAGACTCACATAAGGAGTGTATCGAACAAAGGTTCGATCTCGCATCGGCCTCGGGCGTGTCGCGACGGCTCCACCAGCCTAGGACCGTACCGGGCGCCGGTGTCGGTGCACGTGCCGCCGCGGCTGCATCACAAGCCCTGCTGTGTCCCTCGTGGCCTGCGCAAACATCGTCGAGATCGGTGTCGGTCGGAGGCGGCGGTCCGGCGTGTCGCGCTGGTGGGCGCCCGCGGTGTGTCGGACCGTCGGGTGTGCGCGCGGCGACCGACCGGATGGTATGTCTATCCTGGGATTCGCTCTCGACGACGCGGCAGACCGGAAGACGGGAAGACGCATGCAGAATACGGACGGCTCCGAGCGGTCGGCGACCGCACCCGACCGCAGCCTCGCGGTTCCCGACCGGCTGCTGTCGGCTGCCTCGCGGCTCTTCGCCGAGCAGGGCTTCGAGCGGACCTCGGTGCAGGAACTGGTCTCGGCCGCCGGGGTGACCAAGGGGGCGATGTACCACTACTTCACCTCCAAGGACGACCTGCTCTACGCGATCTACCAGCGTGTGCTGGCGATGCAGATGGAGCGGTTGAACCGGTTCGCCGCCGCCGAAGGGCCGGCGCGCGAGCGTCTGTACGCCGCCGCGGCCGACGTCGTGCACACCACTGTGGACAACCTCGACGACACCCGGATCTTCTTCCGCTCGCTGCACATGCTCTCCGAAGACCGTCAGATCGCCGTGCGCAAGGAGCGCCGCCAGTACCACGAGCGCTTCCGCGCGATCGTCGAGGAAGGCCGGCGCCACGGCGCCTTCCGTGCCGACGTGCCCGCCGACGTCGCCGTCACCCAGTACTTCGGGGCCGTCCACCATCTGAGCACGTGGTACCGCGCCGGCGGCGAGCTTACCGGCGCGCAGGTGGGTGCCTACTTCGCCGATCTGCTGCTGGCGGGGCTCACGCCTGAGGACTCCGGAAGCGCGCGGCCTCCGGAGTCCACCGCCTAGCCGACCGGATCCCGCCCCGACGGCTCAGAGGAAGACGCGTCCAGGGCGGGTGCGATCGCGCAAGGCGGCCATGCGCTTGGTGTTGGCGGGCCGGCTGGAGAGCAGGTTGTACAAGAGCAGGAACGGCCCCCGGTCGGTGCGCGCCCGCTCGGCCATCTCGCTCATGTTGACCTGCGCGTACAGCCGCGTGCCCCCGGCGAGCACGCGGATCGCGTGCACGCCCTCAGGGCAGTGCGCGTGCGCGTGGTCGTCGGCCGTGTACTCCGCAGCCCGCGACAGCGACGAGCCCAGAACGGGCACCAGCCGCCCCAGCGCCGTCGACGCGCGCAGCCAGAACGACGCGTGGCCGGCGGCGATGTGGCCCAGTTGGTGGGCGACCACGAAGCGCAGCGCGTCGGGGTCGCGCAACCTGCCGCCGGCCTCGAACAAGTCGCTCGGGACGACGACGTAGCCGCGCCTGCCGTGCCCGGCGGCCCAGGCGCGCTGACCGCCGGAAGCCGGGCACACATAGGCGTCGGGTGTGCGGGCCAGGCCCATATCGACGCTCAGTCGCCGGATCGTGTGGTCGGCCTCGGGGAACTGCGTCGGAGAGATCCGGACGGACTGCGCCCGCTGACGGGCGTGGCGCAGTCCGCTCGACGCCCAGCATCCGCCCGGGACCCCGGCGAGCACGAGCGCTGCGGTCCCCAGGGAGACTGCGCCTTGGGCTGTCAACAGGGTGTGGACGGCGGTGGCCAGTGCCGCCGCGGTCACCAGGACCGCCGCTGCGGTCAGCGGCCACTCCCAGGGATGCCGGGAAACGGATGGGGCATCGGTCGGCGCCGTCGCGCCGGCGTGCGGTTGGGAACGGGGCGGGGTCTGCGCCCCCCGCAGCGGGACATGGTCGGAGCCCCCGCCCGCTCGGGTGGGGCCGAGCTGCGGTTCCTGTCGGGTGAGCGGTGAGGGCGCCCGGGTCGCGGCCGTGTGCCCCGACCGCGACCGCGCGGTGGAGCGCAGCGGTGGGAGGCGGTGCTGACCGCTGCCGGAGGCCGCTGTGTGCGTCATGGTGCTGCCCTCCTCCGCGTCCGTCGTGCCAGTTCCGACACGCACGTGTGCGTCAAGTTACCGCATATTACTTTCCGTATCGGATGCAAGGCGCGCAGATTCGAGCGTGTCCGGAGGGCGACGCTTTCGGTGCGGCCCGTGCGTGCGGACCGCCCGGCCCGCGGGCGGCGCAGCGGGCCGGGCCAGGGCGCGGGAGCGCGGCGATCGGGACTGCGCCGCCCTCCAGTGCCCTGGCCCGCACTACTCGGTGCCCTCGTAGTGGCGGAACTCCTGGGCGAGGAAGTCCAGGAAGGCGTCGACCTGAGCCGGGTCGTAACCGGGTCGGGCGCGCGTTGTGGAGAATTTGACGCGATCCACGTGGGCGGCGCTCAGCGGCGCGCGCTCGGGGTGGCCGTGGACCAGGGCCTCCAGCGTGGCCTCGGCGCTGTCCAGGAAGGCGTCGACCTCCTCCTCGTGGTATCCGGTGGTGAGCCGGGTCGTGGAGAACTGCTGGTTGCGGATGTCCTCCGGCCGCAGCGGCGGACGCCCGCCCTGCGCCGACGGCGGCGGGCCGACAGGGCGGGGCGGCCCTCCGACCGGCGGGGGTGCAGGGGCCGGGGGGCCGGGAGGCGGCGGAGGAGGGGGCGGGCCGTCGGCGGGCCCGGGGCCGTGCCGTGCAGGCGGTGCCTGCGGCCCTCCTTGCGGCCGCTGCGGAGGCTGGGGCCCGGTGCTGGGCCAGGCCGCCTCGGAAGGGCGGCTCAGGCCGTGCGCCCGCAGTTCGGCGGCGACGATGTCGAGAAAGGCGTCGACCTCCTCCTCGTCGTACCCCGGACTCAGCCGCGTGGTCCGGAACTTCGCGTGCTCGACCTCTTCGGCGGTCATGGGCGGCCCGCTGCGCAGACCTCCCTGTAGGCCCGCGAACGTGGCCTCGACCCGATCCAGCAGCGCGTCGACGTCTTCCTCGTTGTAGCCCGGGCGCAAGCGCACCGTGTTGAATTGCTTGTTTCGTATGTCACCGGGTGTCAGAGGCATGGCTACATTGTGCCGATTCTCCGACGGGACATGGGCGGAGACTCCTCGGTCGGCTCCCCGGTCACAGGTGCCCGGCCGAGAGCGGCGGGGTGGCGGGGCGCGAGCGGATCCGCCGGAAGCCGCGGATTCCGGGGCGGCGGCGCCGACGGCCCCGCGGTGTCGGCCGCGGGGCTGCGCTTCGTCGGCGGATTCCTCAGTTTGGCGCCGGCTTCTCGCCCTCCGGGCCGCCGACGGCCTCGCCGTGCACGTGTGCCAGGCGGTTCAGCAGCCGCTCGTAAGCGGTGTGCACTTGGGCGCGGTCGTAGCCGCGCAGCACGACGTCGAACCCCGCCCCTTCGCGCGCCTGGGCGGGCGTGATGGCGCCGCCGGTGGCTGGCTCCGCGATGCTGCGCTGCATCGTCTCAAGCAGGGACATGACTTGGGCGCGATCATAGCCGCGCAGCACCACGTCGAAGTCGAGTGGGGCCTCGGCCGTATCCGGGGGGTTCTCAGCGGGGGTTGCGGGGGACGAATCGGTCATCGTGCGATTATCGGGCATCGTTCGTCGCCGCGGAACCCGTGGGCCTCGCAGCGACCCCGGCCGGGGGATCGTCCGGATGCGGTCAGCGGTCGGCCTTCGCGGACCGTCGGCCATCCGCGCGCCCTCCGCCCGGGCGCGGCCCTCGTCGCCGCCGAGGGCCGTCAGAGTGGGTCGAGGCGGGCCTTGAGCAGGCAGAACTCATTGCCTTCGGGGTCGGCCAGCACATGCCACTGCTCCTGCCCTGTCTGGCCGATGTCGGCCGGGTGCGCACCCAGCTTGAGAAGGCGCTCGAGTTCGGCGTCCTGATCGCGGTCGGTGGCGTTGACGTCGATGTGCAGCCGGGACTTCCCCTGCTCCGGCTCGTCCCTGCGACTGACGATGATCGTCGGCTGCGGACCGCCGAACCCTTCGCGCGGCCCGATCTCCACCGAGCCGTCGTGCATGCGGCCGAGCACGACGAAGTCCAGGACCTCGCACCAGAACCGCTCCAGCACCTCGGGGTCGCGGCAACCGAGCACGAGCTCACCGATACGACATGCCATAACCGAAACCTGCTCTCCGCTTGGGAAGCGCCGGGGAGGCCACACGCGAACGGGCCTCCGCGGCGAAAACACCCGCAACCGTACCGAGCGGGGCGAGCGGGAGCGAGGTGTTTTCCAGTCCTCGCCCGCCGGGCCGCAAGGCGGGGACCGGGGTCGCGCAGGAGGGCGGCGACCGTCGAACGCGTCCTAGCCCTCCTTCTCCTCGCCCTCCCGGAGGAAGCGGCCGATCCCCTCGGCGACGGATTCCGCGGCCTTCTGCCGCCATTCGGGATCGGCCAGGTCGGCGGCATCGGCGCTGTTGCTCATGTTCCCGGCCTCCAGGAACACCTTGGGCACGTCGGAGAGGTTCAGCCCGCCCAGGTCGGTGCGCGCGTCCAAGCCGTCCTCGGCGATGTAGTCGGCGCGCTGCTGGCCGGTGCCCTCCTCGAACGCCGAGCGCACATCGAGGGCCAGGCGCCGTGAAGGCTCGGCGATGTCGTCGGTGTAACCGTCCAGCTCGCCGGGCCGGATGATGTGGAAGCCCCGCCCGCTCGACGGGCCTCCGTCGGCGTGGACGGAGATGGCGGCGTCGGCGCCGGCCTCGTTTCCGATGGCGGCGCGCTCGGTGATGCAGGGACCGACGCCCTCGTTGTCCTCGCGCGTGAGCACCACCTCGGCGCCCTCGTCCTCCAGGCTGTCGCGCAGCCGCTTGGACACGTCCCAGTTGAAGGCGTGCTCGGAGTAGCCGTCGGCGGTCTCGGCGCCGACGGTGTCGCAGGCCTTGCGCCCGTGGCCGGCCTCGACCAGCTCGCTGATCTCCTCGGACGCGTCGGCGTTGCCGCCGTTGTGGCCGGGGTCGATGACCACTGTCGTGCCCGCCAGCGGGCCCGTGGACTCGGTCGCCTCATCGCCGGCGCCCGAGCCGCGCTCATCGGCGGTGGCATCCGAACCGTCGGAGGCGGAGGGGGCGGGAGCGGCGGAAGGGTCGGGTGTGCCGCCTCCCGAGACCGCCGTACAGGCGGACAGGGCGAGGACGGCCGCTGCCACGAGCGGGGCGATTCGTGGCGCTTTCCCCGGTAAGGCGGTCTTCGTTCGCATGGCGGTCCAGGAGGTCCTTATGTCGGGAGCGAGGGGGTGGGACCAACCTAGCCGCTCGACGGAACATTCGCTCCCGGCGACGCGTCATATCGTGAGTAGTGCGATGTTCCGGCCACGCGGGCCGGACCGCCGATACGCACCGATCGAGGTGAAGCCGATGCGCAAGAGCAACCGCGCCGCCGCCGGAGCCGCGGCATGGCAGGCCGTGCGGCACAGCGCCCGGCCGGGAGCCCCCGGGCTGGGGGAACGCGCCGCCGCCGTTCCGCGCATGCTGATGTCGCGCCTGCGCGGCCGTTACGAGGGCATCAGCATCTCCCGGATGATGATGTACGTCCTGGCCGTCGCCTATGTCGCTTCCCCCGTCGACCTGGTGCCCGAACTCTTCGTGCCGGTGCTTGGCCTGGCCGACGACGTCGGTGTCGCCGTCTGGCTCGTCACGGGGCTGATGGGCGAGTCGGAGCGCTATCTGCAATGGGAGCGGCGCGACGGCCACGTCCAGGGCCACGTCGTCGGCTGACCCGCGGGCTCCCCGGTCGGCTTTCGCGCGGCCGGGGCGCCTGACGTCGTCGAACGCCTCGGCCGCGATCACCCTGTGAAATCGGGCGGTTTCCTCCCGTTGACGCGGTCTCGGGTTCCTCCGCACACTGATCGCGACGCTCCGTCCGCGCTCCCCGGTCCCTGATCCGCCAACCACACCCGAGCCGTCGTCGAATCGGTTCGATGCGCCGCCCGAAGCGGCGCATCCGGAGCCGAGCGCGGGCCATCCCCCACCGCAAGGAGCCCGCCGTGACCTCCCCGCCCCGTCCCTTCCCCCACCCCTGCCCGCGCCCGCCTTCCGCCCGCCGGCACCGCACCGCGCGAACCGGCGCAGCAGCGGCAGGGCTGCTGCTCGCCGCCGCCTCCCTCACAGCGCTGGGCCCCGCGGGCCCGGCGGCGGCCGAGTCCGGCGACTACACGTGGCACAACGCCCAGATCGAGGGCGGCGGCTTCATCCCCGGAGTCGTCTTCAACCGGTCGGAGCCCGGGCTGGCCTACGCCCGCACCGACATCGGCGGCGCCTACCGCTGGGACGGCGACGACGGGCGGTGGGTCCCGCTGCTCGACTGGGTGGGCTGGGACGAGTGGGGCTGGACCGGTGTCGCCGGGCTGGCCACCGATCCCGTCGACACCGACAACGTCTACGCCGCCGTGGGCACCTACACCAACGACTGGGACCCCGGAAACGGCGCCGTCCTGCGCTCCCGCGACCGCGGCGAGACGTGGGAGGCCGCGGAACTCCCGTTCAAGCTGGGCGGCAACATGCCCGGCCGCGGCGTCGAACGGCTCTCGGTCGACCCCAACGACAACAGCGTGCTCTACCTGGGCGCCCCCGGCGGCCACGGCCTGTGGCGCAGTACCGACTACGGCGAGACCTGGTCGGAGGTGGAGTCGCTGCCCAACCCCGGCGACTACGTCCAGGACCCGGACGACTCCTCGGGGCTCTCCAGCGACAACCAGGGCGTGGGCTGGATCGCCTTCGACGAGACCAGCGCCTCGCCCGGAAGCCGTACCCAGGACGTCTACGTCGGCGTGATGGACAAGGACGACACCGTCTACCGCAGCACCGACGGCGGAGAGTCCTGGGAGCGCATCCCCGGCCAACCGGAGGGGCACCTGGCCATCGAAGGCGTGGTCGACCACGAGAACGGCCTGCTCTACATCTCCACCAGCGACACCGGCGGTCCCTACAGCGGCGACAGCGGCGACGTGTGGAAGTTCGACTTCGCCACCGAGGAGTGGACGAACGTCAGTCCGGTGCCCTCGGGCTCCGAGGACAACCACTTCGGCTACGGCGGGCTGACCATCGACAGGCAGAGCCCCGGGACCCTGATGGTCGGTACGCAGATCTCCTGGTGGCCCGACATGCAGATGTACCGCACGACCGACGGCGGCGAAAGCTGGACCCAGGCCTGGCGCTACGGCGCCTACCCCGAGCGGATCAACCGCTATGAGATGGACGTGTCCGCGGCACCGTGGCTGACCTTCGGCGAAGACCCGGAGCCGCCCGAGACCGCGCCCAAGCTCGGCTGGATGACCCAGGCGATGGAGATCGACCCGTTCGACTCCGATCACCTGCTCTACGGCACCGGCGCCACGCTGTACGGCATCGAGGACCTCACCGACTGGGACGCCGACGAGACCGTCACCGTCGAGCCCAAGGCGCGCGGCATCGAGGAGACCGCCGTAAACGACCTCGCCGCACCGCCGGGGGACACCCCGCTGGTGTCGGCGCTGGGCGACATCGGCGGGTTCCGCCACGAGGACCTGGGCACGGTGCCCGACCTCATGCACACCGAGCCCTTCCACGCCGATGTGACCTCGCTGGACTTCGCGGAGTCGGCGCCGGAGCACTTCGTGCGCGTGGGCAGCGGTGACGACGACTCCGTCCCCTCCATCGCCGTCTCCTCCGACGGAGGCGCCACCTGGCAGCCCGGCCAGGAGCCCTCCGGAGTCACCGGGCCGGGCACCGCCGCCATGGCCGCCGACGGCTCGGCGATCGTGTGGAGCGCCGAGGGCGCCGGGGTGCACAGCTCCACCGACTCCGGGGCCTCCTGGTCGGCGTCCTCGGGCGTCCCGGAGGGCGCGCGGGTGCAAGCCGACCGCGTCGACCCCGACGTCTTCTACGCCCACGCCGGCGGGGCCTTCTACGTCAGCACCGACGGCGGCGCCACCTTCGAGGAGTCCGCCGCGCAGGAGCTGCCGCAGAGCAGCGTCCGGTTCGCGGCCGTGCCCGGCAACACGGGCGACGTCTGGCTTGCGGGAGGCTCCGAGGACGGCGCCTACGGTCTGTGGCACTCCACCGACTCCGGCGCCTCCTTCGAGCGGCTGTCCGGGGTGGAGGAAGCCGACACCGTCGGATTCGGCAAGGCCGGACCCGGCTCGGACTACCCCGCCGTCTACACCAGCGCCAGGATCGACGGCCGGCGCGGGATCTTCCGCTCCGACGACGGCGGCGCCTCCTGGACGCGCATCAACGACGACCGGCACCAGTGGGGCTGGACCGGGGCCGCCATCACCGGCGATCCCGACGTCTACGGCCGTGTCTACGTCTCCACCAACGGCCGCGGCATCGTCTACGGCGATTCGAACGATCCGCAGTGGTGGCAGGACAGCGAGACGGGCTGGTGGCAGGACGGCGACACGGAGTACTGGGAAGGAGGCTGGGGCGACTGACCGCGCCCTCAGGCCGCACCGGCGGCGGAACGGCGCGCCCGCTCCGCCGCCGGCCGGGGACCGCAGCGCCGGAAGCCGGTTCGGCGCGCGACCGCGGTCCGGCGGGCAACCGGCGGAGCTGGGGCTCCGGGCCTCAGGACGCCCCTTCGTCGGCGGCGGCCACGCCGCTCTCCTGCGGCGGGGGCAGCGGCAGCCGACCGCTCTCCATCGCGTCGATCATCGCCGCGGCGCCGCCCTGCGCGGCGGCGCTCAAGCCCAGCGCCGAGGTCTCGACGACGCACCCGCCCGCGTCGGGCGCGAAGGAGAACTCGCGCACCGCCGGCCGGCACGCCGGAAGCAGCCACGGCGCGAGCGGCACGAAGTACCCGCCCAGCACCACGACGCCCGGGTTGACCAGGTTGACCAGTGTGGCCGCGCCGCGCCCCAGCCAGGCACCCGCAGTGTGCAGGGCCTCCACGGTGACCGGGTCCCCGGCGGACGCGCGCTCGACGGCCGTATCGACCAGGTCGGCCAAGTCGGCGCGGGTGAGCGCGCCTGCGGGGAAGCGGTCGGGCAGCGCCGCGCGCAGGATCGCCTCGATTCCGGCCAGCGCCTCCAGACACCCGCGCCGTCCGCAACCGCACGGCGGACCGTCCTCGACCATCCGCACGTGCCCGATCTCGCCGGCGAACCCCGCGGAGCCCCGCAGCAACTCGCCGTTCATCAGCACACCCGCGCCGATGCCGACCTCGCCGGTGATGTAGACGAGGTCGCCGGTGCGGGCGAGGTGGCCGCCGCGGTACTCGGCCACCGCGCCGAGATTCGCGTCGTTGTCGACGAGGACCGGCATGGGCGCCGAGCCGGCCTGCTCCATCAGCTGTTCGAGCCGGCTGCGCAGCGGGGTTCCGCGCCAGGCGAGGTTGGGAGCCCGGGTGACGACGCCGTTGGGGGCGTCGACCAGGCCGGGCACGGCCACGCTCAGCCCGATCAGGGTGCGGCTGCGTAGAGCAGGGGAGGTCGCCACCGACTGCACGGCCTCGACGATGCGGCGCGCGCACGCGTCGGGGCCCGCCGCTCGGGCGTCGAAGGCGATGTGGCGGGTGACCAGGCCGCGTTCCAGCAGGTCCACGGCGACCACCGACAGGTAGTCGACGTTGACCTCCACCCCGATCGCGGCGATGGTCAGGTCGTCGAGCGCGAGCATCACGCCGGGCCGGCCGACCCGGCGCTCGGCGGACTCGCCGGTCTCGCGGAGCAGGCCGCGGGCGATGAGGTCGGCGACCAGGCTGGAGACCGTGGTCTTGTTCAGCCCGGTCGCGGCGGCCACCGCGGCCCGAGAGCACGGGGCGAGCGTGCGTACCGCCCGCAGCACGACGCCCAGGTTGGTCTCGCGTACGTCGTGGAAGCCGGTGGGGCCGGCGCGCATGTCCTTCACGTCGGCCTCCCTCTCCCCGTCGCCCTCGGCCGGGGTGCCGGGGCGGCGCGTCGTCGCTTCCGTGCCATGGCGCCGCCTCCTCCTCCGCCGACGCCGCGTGCCTGCACGCTCGCCGGGTCCCCCGGCAGGGGGCCTGCCGCCGGTACAGCAGCGAACATACCGACAGCGCCGACGCGGCGGCAAAGCTGCCCCCGCTCGCAGCAGGGACGATGCGTGCGGAGCGGGCGCAGCAGAGGGCTGCCCGCGGGCCCGGCCGCCCCGCGCGAGCGAAAGGGCGGGCCGCCGTGCGGCCCGCCCTCAGCGGTAGGGGAGTTCCGCACTCCCCGGTCGATCCCCCCGGATACGGCACAAGCCGGGAGAGATCACTCCGTGCGCTGGCTGGGGATGCCGGCCAGCAGAGCGCGGACCTCGGTCTCGCGGTAGCGGCGGTGGCCGCCCAAGGTCCGAATCGAGGTCAGCTTGCCCGCCTTCGCCCAGCGCGTGACGGTCTTGGGGTCCACGCGGAACATGGTGGCGACCTCGGCAGGGGTCAACAGGGGCTCCGCCTCGGGCGTGCGAGTTGACATGTGTACGGCCTCTCCTCCTGGATCTGTGTGCCGATCCTGAGCCTTATCCTGGCACTTGGGCCCGGATGTCCAATATTGCCCTCGTAGGTCTATATTGGCATCACCCGAGGTGATTACGCGACCACTTACCGCGACTTTGTCGGATGGGAGACTCCAAAGGCGCCCATGGGTCGCGTCACGCTGAGTGATTCTAGCGACACGTTTAGTGGCATGTGGCGTATTCGGTCAAAACTTCGTTCTCCGGCCCTGTTTTTCTCGATCCGGTGAACCGGAAGTGCTAGGGGCGGCCGGACTGAAACCCGCGTCGCAGTCGTCGAGGCATACCGTCCCCTGGCCTCTGGCCAGGTCTTTCGCGAGCGCGAGCGGCGCGAGTGAGGTACCTGTCTTCTCTCATCGACGCCTCTCCAGTGTCACGTACATCCTCGGTGTGCCCCGGCTTTGCGGTTACGCAGGGTGCGTTCGGTGGCCGGCTCGACACAGTCTATGTCGGTCCCTATGGAGGGGTATGCCCAGTTTCGGTGGTGTTGATGCCAACTGTGAACCTCGTCCGGACATATCCGCCTGTCAGAGCGCAGTAGAACGACCGCGCTGGGTGAGAAACCTGGCCGCCAGGTTGGTGTTCGGCGTGGCGGCGGGCCAATGGAACGTGAAGGGGTTTCGCGATCGGCTGGGGAAACCGTGACCCTCAGTTGGCGTACTGGAGGGCTTGGCGCTTCTTCCAGCGCCCGGTGACCCTCTGGTACATCGCCGTCGCCAGCTCCTCCTCACCCGTCTCCAACCCGGTGAGCGCCGCGGCCACCTCGGCCACCGACTGGTCCTGGCGCAGCCCCTCGTCGTCGACCAGGTGCACCAGACCGCCGTAGTCCAGCTCCAGCAGGGCGCGAGGATGGGCCACGCCCAGCAGCCAGTCCTGCAGCTGCTCGGCCGCTGACAGCATGGGCCCGTCGCCGACGTGCTCACGCAGCAGGGCGATCGCGCGCTCCAGCCGGGGCCGGGCCTCGGACATGGCGGCGACATACAGCAGGGTCCGCTGCGTCTGGCCCGCCCGCCCGGCCGGGTGGCCGCTGCGCTCGGCGGCACCGCAGCCCTCTCCCCGCTCGGCGGCGGGGTCGGCGGTCTCAGCCGGCTGCTGGTCGCCGCCCAGCACCAGGCAGCGCTCGGCGGCGTCGAACGGGGCGAACCAGTGGATCGGCACCGTCCACGTGCTGGTCAGGATCTGCGTGCGCATCGGCTCGCCGCGCTCGCGCCAGCGCTCGAACCGCGCCTCGGCGGCCGCCGCGATCGGCTCGGGCACAAAGGCGGGGCTCAACCGCGCGGGGGTTTCGTCGCGGAACTCGCGCAGTCCGAGCCAGGACCGCAACCGGGTCTGCCACGGGCAGACGTAGACCTCGCCCTCCAGGCGCCGCACATAGGCGTCCCCGCTCTCCCGCTCGGGCACGGGTACGGGCGGGGTGGCCACCACGCGGCGCAGGCTCTCGTTGTGCTCGGCCGCTACCGCGCTGCTGCGCCGGGGCCGCCGCGAGGAGGCGGCATAGGCCCGCCAGTAGGCCTTCTCGCGGTTGGAGAACGCGATGAGCGGCTGGTACACGCGAAGATAGGCGGTATAGGGCAGCACGCAGGGCATCCTGGCACAGATGGCCGCCCCCGGCATGCCGGGGCCGGTGCCGGGAACAACGCCACTGCACCGCGGCGTTCAAACGGTCGAACGCCCGCACGGCCCGGGGCGCGGTTGGCCTCCGGGCATCGCGGGCAGCGGGGTGACACGCCCGGCTGCCCGCACCGCCGGCTCCGGCCGGCATGGGCCGGTCGCGCGCGGCCTGTTAGGGATGGGCGGCGTAGGCAGGTAGGGGCCAAACCGGGTACGGTTGTATCCGTACGTAAGCTGGCGCCTGTCGTCAGTGCGGTGACGGCCGTCAGCCCGGCATTGCGGTTTTGCTAGTGATCTGGGGTTATCCGAACCCAATCGTTGAGGGGGTCGAGCCATGGGGCGCGGCCGAGCCAAGGCCAAGCAGCAGAAGGTCGCTCGGAGGCTGAAGTACAACACCGGCCACACCGACCTCGATCAGCTGCGGGCAGAGCTGGGTGTCGCTGAGGATGACGGGGCGACGGCGGATGCGCCGGACCAGCCCCACGAAGACCCTTACGACGACCTGGTCGACCGTTATGCGGATCTCGCCGAGGAGTACCCGAGCGGCGGCAAACTGACCGAGGAGGAGTCCGATCGCTCCGACAGCCTCCGCTGAGTCGCCGCATCGGATATCCGTGACATCCGCATGAACCGGGTCTGCTGAACCCGCTGCTACGCATAACGTGCTTGCATTCATATCCGGTCCG
>NZ_JROO01000041.1 GCF_000826685.1 Streptomonospora alba | reverse complement strand
CCGGCGACGCCCTGCTCCCAACCGTCGATCAGAGCGAGCGCGAACGTCCAGGCCATGGTCGCGCCCCAGGTGGACAGCACCAGCGTGCGCCAGGGCAGCCGGGCCGCGAGGACCGGCCCCCAGCCCACCACCGCCACCGCGATCGCCAGCGCGGGCAGGGTGCCGGGACCGAGGTGCGGGTCCCACTTGGAGTACAGCGGCTCCCAGTCGACGTAGAGCTTCTGGCCGGCGCGCTCGATCAGCACACCGACGACAGCGGCGACGGCGACCAGCACCGCCGCGGCCACGCCCGTGATCACATCCGGACGGCGGGCGGACCGGGCCTGCGTGACGGTCCGGGCTGCGGGGCGCTGCGAAGAATCGCTACTCACGGCACCACCCAGGCGTCGGTCCCGCCCCGCATCGGTCCGCCGCCGGGGAGCGCCCCCGGCCCCGGCCGGGGTCGGCCTCCAGCGGCGCGCCGTCCGGCACCGCACCGCTGTGCTCGTCCCCGCTCATCCCGCTCTGCGCAAGGCGGCGAACGCCCTGCTTCCCGAGTTCCACGTCTCGGTCACCTCCCATCGTGTATTCGCGGCCGCGGCGGTGAGAGCGCTCACGCCGGCGCGCGCCCACAGGAACGGAGCGCTGCACCGGCCCCGGCCGTCGCAGACGTGCACCGCCATCCGTTCGTCGACGTCCTCGCTCGCCACCTCCACCAGCAGCAGGCCGCGCGGGTCCACGACCTCGGCCAGGCGCGCGAGCAGCCGCTCGGGAGCGCCGCCGATGCCGATGTTGCCATCCAGTAGCAGCGCCGTGCCCCAGCCGCCCTCGCCGGGCAGCCTGTCGAACACGCTGCGGCACAGAGCCCGGCCGCCGGCGGCGCGGGTGCGCCGCACCGCGTCGGGGTGTACGTCCACGCCCAGCGCCCGGTGCCCGCTCCCGGCCAGGGCGGCGACGATCCGACCCGGGCCGCAGCCGACGTCGAGGACCGTGCCCCGGCAGCGCAGCAGTACGGCGGTGTCCGCGGCGTCGGGGCCGGCGCACCAGCGCTCGATCTCCAACGGCAGCACGCGTCCGTCCTCGCAGCGCAGGAACAGCGGCCCGCGACCCGTGCCGAGCGCACGGGAGTAGGGGTCGGCGGTGCCGACGGCGGCCGAAGCCTGCGCCGCGTCGACGCCCGCCATCAGGCGTCTCCGACGCGGCGCCGCCAGGCCGCGGCGAAGCGGCCGGCGGGGGCCGCCCGGGCGACACGGGCGGCGGCCGCCGGGGTGTCGGCGTCGACCAGCACCGGCAGGTCGCGTACCCGCAGGCCAGCCCGCACCAGGCGCTCGCGCTGGATCGCGCCGGTGCGGTCGGTCGACATCGGCACGCCGCGCAGCAGGCGCGGGTCGGGATCGGACATGCCCAGCGCCCAGAACCCGCCGTCCTCGGCCGGGCCGAACCACGCGTCGGCGTCCTGCCAGGCGTCCTCGGCCAGCGCCGGCCACAGCACGGCCGGGGTCACCTGCGGGGTGTCCATGCCGATCAGCAGTGTGGGTCCCGAGCAGGCGGCGAAGGCCGCGGCGAGCCGCTCGTCCAGGCCGCCGTCGGCCTGCGCGACGACTTCGAACCCGCGCTCGGGCAGCCACGGCCCCGGGACGCCGCTGAGCACCAGCACCCTGCGGCGGGCCGGTGCGGCCAGCACCGCCTCCAGCGTGTCGGCCAGCGCCGCTGCCGCGAGGTCTGCGGCCTCCTGCGCGGTGCACGCGGGTTCCAACCGTGTCTTGACCCGGCCCGGCACCGGCTCCTTGGCGATGACCAGCAGAGTCGTCGGGCCTGCGGGGGTGCCGTGCACGGGCGGGCGCGGCACGGCGGCGCGGTGCGGAGACCCCGGGGGTCGCGTGTCCGGTTCCGCGGTGAGGCCCTCGCGGCCGTCGCCGCCCGTCACCGGGCCTCCCCGATCGGACCGGCCGAAATCTGCGGGCCGCGAAGCACCGCCCGCATGTCGCGCACGGCCGTCCAGGTTCCCCGCCAGGTACCGGTGACCTTGGAGCGCCCGCTACGAGCGACGTAGGGGACGTCGACCTCGGCGATGCGCCAGCCCGCGTCGGCGGCGCGCACCACCATCTGCAGCGGGTAGCCCGAGCGCCGGTCGGTGAGGCCGAGATCGAGGAGCCCGATACGGCGCGCGGCGCGCATCGGGCCGATGTCGCCCAAGCGCACCCCGGTGCGCCGCCGCAGCATCCGCACCACCGCCGCGTTGCCCGCGCGCGCGTGCACGGGCCAGGCTCCGCCGGTGGTGGGCCGACGGCGGCCCACCACCAGGTCGGCGGCGCCGCTGCGCACCGACGCGACCATGGGCGGCAGCAGCGCGGGGTCCAGGGAGCCGTCGCAGTCGCAGAAGCAGACGAACTCCGCAGCGGCCGCGCACAGACCCGTGTGGCAGGCCGCGCCGAAACCGCGACGGGGCTCGGTGACGACACGCGCGCCCAGTTGCGCCGCGATCTCGGCGGAGCCGTCGGTGGACCCGTTGTCGACGACGATCGCCCGCCATCCGGCGGGTATGCGCCCCAGCACCCACGGCAGGGCCTGGGCCTCGTCCAGGCAGGGCAGCACCACCTCGGCCGACGGGGGTCCGTGCCCGGTGCCGTCGCCCCCCGCCGCCGCATCCGACACCGACTCCGCCTCCGGGCCGCCCCGCGGCTCGTCTTCGTCCATGGCACCTCCTGCGCCGGTTGCGGCGGGGCGCGCCCGTGCGGCGCTACCGTGCCGGTGGCCGACCCCGCCGGCGCTCGCCCCATCGCCTACTGACTCACCAAGAGTCAGCGTTCGTTCACTCTTCGTTCTCCAATACCCCCGAGGCGCCGTGGTAGCGCCCCGAATCCACACCCGTTTGTTCGGAGCCGACGGCAGCGGGGCGACCCGGCTCGGCCGGGTTTTTCGCTCGGCGCGGGCGCGGAGGCGGTGGCGAGTGGACGCAGGCGGGCGGGGCCAGGTCAGCCGGCGGAGGCGGAAGCGCCGCGCAGCGGCGCCGCGGCGAACTCGGTCATCCCCTCGGCGAAGCCCACCCGGGGGCGCCAACCCGACTCCTCCATCAGCCGCCGGGAGGAGGCCGTGATGTGGCGGACGTCGCCGAGGCGGTACTCGCCCGTGACGCGGGGCGACGGCCCGCCGTGGGCCCGGGCCAGTTCCTCGGCCATCTCCCCGACGGTGTGCGGGGTACCGCTGCCGACGTTGTAGGCCCTCAGGGTGCCGCCCTCGCGTTCGGCGACGGCTTCGAGCGAGGCGGTGTTGGCGCCGGCGACGTCGCGCACGTGCACGAAGTCGCGCCGCTGCCGCCCGTCCTCGAAGACCGCGGGCGCCTCGCCGCGCGCCAGTGCCGACCGGAAGAAGGAGGCCACACCGGCGTAGGGGGTGTCACGGGGCATGCCGGGGCCGTAAACGTTGTGGTAGCGCAGCGAGATCGCGCGCCCGCCCGTCGATCGGGCCCAGGCGGAGGCGAGATGCTCCTGGGCGAGTTTGGTGGCGGCGTAGACGTTGCGCGGATCGGCCGGGGCGTCCTCGGCCACCAGTCCGGGCTCCAGGGCCGCGCCGCACACCGGGCACGGCGGCTCGAACCGTCCCGCGTCCAGGTCGGCGGGCCGACGCGGCCCGGGGCTGACGTCACCGTGGTCGGGGCAGGTGTAGCGTCCTTCGCCGTAGACCACCATCGATCCCGCCAGGACCAGGTCGCCGACCCCGGCGCGCGCCATCGCCGCCAGCAGCACGGCGGTGCCCAGGTCGTTCACGCCGACATAGGCGGGGGCGTCGTCGAAGTCCACGGACAGCCCCACCATCGCGGCCTGGTGGCACACGGCGTCGACGCCGCGCAGCGCCGCCTCCACCCCCGCGGCGTCGCGGACGTCGCCGGTGATCCGCTCGGCGGCCCCTCCTTCGCCGATCCGCTCCTGCGGCGGCCGCGTATCCAGCACGACCGGCTCGTGCCCGGCGCTGCCGAGCGCGGCGACGACATGTGACCCGATGAACCCGGCTCCGCCGGTGACGAGGATGCGCATGCCCATGAAGCTAGCGCGCATACCGCGCCGATCTTGCACCCGTCGTCGAATCCGGCGGTGGCCGAAGGGGGCGAACCGGCTTCGTCCGCCGCCTCCGGCCTCCGGCCGCCGGTCGGCACGTCGAGCGGCCTACTCCGGCTGAATCGCGGATGCACCCAGCTGGGCGGAGACGCGGGTGGCGACCTCGGCCACCTGGGGGCCGAGGTCACGCACCCGTGTCGGCGGCAGCCGGCTGACCAGGGCCGAGACGCTGATCGCGGCGATCGGGTCGCGGTTGTGGTCGAAGACCGGCGCGGCCACGCACCGGACCTCGGGCTCGTTCTCGCGGTCGTCGATGGCGTAGCCGCGCCCGCGCACCCGCCGCAGCTCTTCGTGGAAGAGCACGGGGTCGGTGATCGTGTGCTCGGTCGCCGAGGGCATCCCCTCGGCGAGCACGTCGGCGACCAGGTCCGCCGGGGAGAACGCCAGGATCGCCTTGCCCACCGCCGTGCGGTAGGCGGGCATCCGGGCGCCGATGCGCGAGGCCATCCGCACCGTCGTGGTGTTCTCCACCTTGTCCGCGTAGACGACGTCGTGGCCGTCGAGCAGCACCAGGTGGCAGGTGTGGCCGGTGCGGCGCATCAGCCCGCGCAGGTGGTCGGACGCCACCGACCGCAGGTCCAGCTGGTCCAGGTACGCCTGCCACAGGGCGAGGGCGCCCGCGCCCAGGCGGAACCGGCCGCTCGCGCTGTCGCGGTGCAGCAGCCCCGCCTCCATCAGCGGGGTGGCCAGGCGCAGGACCGAGCTCTTGTTGATGCCCACGGCTTCGGCGAGCTGGGTCAGGGTGGCGCCGCCGCTGCCGGCCGGGAGTGTGCGGACGAACTCCACGATCGCCAGCGCGCGGCGCAGGGACACCGAGGCGTTGCGCCTGGGCGCAGTATCGGCGTTCAACCTTTGACCGCACCTCCCAGACCCGAGGCCAGGCGGCGCTGCACGAACAGGAAGAACACCAGCACGGGCAGCGTCATCAGAACCGAGCCCGCCATGATGGCGCCCCAGTCGTTCTCGTCGGGACGGAAGAAGGACAGCAGCGCCACGGGCAGGGTCTGGTTCTCCTGCGCGGAGATGATGAAGGTGGTCGCGAACAGGAAGTCGTTCCAGGTCATGATGAACGCGAAGATGCTCGTGGCCACCACGCCCGGCGCGGTCAGCGGGAACAGCACCCGGCGCACGAACGTGAAGCTGCTCGCCCCGTCCAGCCAGGACGCCTCCTCCAGCTCGCGGGGCACCGCAGCGACGAAGCCGCGCAGCATCCAGATCGCCAGCGGCGTCGCGAAGGCGGTGTGGACGAGCACGAGCGACCCCAGGTGGTTGAGTCCCAACTGCGGCACCGACTCCCCGATGCCGCGCATGAGGAAGAACAGCGGGATCGTCAGCGCCTCGACCGGCACCATCTGCGCGATGAGCACCATGATCAGCAGCGTAGCGCGGGAGCGGAACCTGTAGCGGGTCAGTGCGACGGCGGCCAGGAAGGCGCACAGCGTCGAGAACACCACCACAGCGGCGGCCACGCCGAGGCTGTTGAGCAGATAGCGGCCGAAGTCCTCCACCAGCAGGACCCGGCGGAAGGAGTCCAGGGTGGGCGCCAGGGTGAACGGCGCCGGATCCCCGGCTTCCAGGTCGGCGCGGGGTTTGAGCGCCGATAGCGCCATCCAGTACAGCGGGAAGGCCACCACCAGCGCGATCGCCAGTCCCGCGGCGTCGGTACGCAGTCGGCGGAGCATCACAGCACCTCCCCTTGGCGGCGCAGCACGCGCAGATAGACGAGGGAGATCGCCAGCAGCAGCGCGGTGGTGACCACGCCGATCGCCGATCCCAGTCCGTACTGCCCCGAGGCGAACGCCTGCTGGTAGGCGTAGACGTTCAGCACGAGGTTCTGCCCGGCGATGCCGCCGCCACCGGTCATGATGTAGATCTGCGTGAAGATCTTGAAGTCCCAGATGATCGATTGGATCGTCACGATCACCATCGCCGGGCGCAGCATCGGCAGCATGACGCTGAGCGCGATGCGGCCGGTCGAGGCGCCGTCGAGCCGCGCCGCCTCGATCACCTCGCCGGGGATCGAGCGGATTCCGGCGTAGAGCGTGACCATGACGAACGGGAACGAGCACCACACCACCTGGCTGAGGACCAGCCCGAACGCCGACCACTTGGTGTAGGTCCAGGAGTGGCCTTCGAAACCGGTCATGCCGAGTCCGGCCAGCGCCTGGTTGACCGGCCCCAGCGAGGGGTCGAACAGGAACAGCCAGACCGCGCTGCCGGTGACCGCGGGGGTGGCCCACGCGCCCAGCGCGGCGAGGAACAGCAGGGTGCGCACCCACGCCGACAGCCGCGTGGCCAGCACCGCCAGGCACCCGCCGACGGCGAGGGTGCCCGTTACGCAGGCGCCCGCGAACACGACGGTGTTGCCCAGCACCTCCCAGAACTGGGGGTCCGCCAGCAGGGTGCGGTAGTTGGCCCAGCCGCTGAACCGCAGCGGTTCGGCTCCGGTGACCTGGGGCTGGCGGTAGTCGTAGAAGGAGACCAGGACGAGCTGGTAGAGCGGGTAGGCCAGCAGCGCCCCGAGCACGACCAGCGCGGGGGCCAGGTACACCCAGGGCTCCAGGCGGCCGCTCCGGCGCAGCCGGGCGAGGGCTCGCCCGGCCACGCGGAGCGGCGGTGCGGGGGTGGCCATGCGGTCCTGTCACTCCCCGCCGAAGGACTCGTCGAGCGAATCCGCCGCCTCGGCGGCGGCCGCGTCGACCGACGCGTCGCCGGAGGAGACCCGCTGGACCATGGTGGGCAGGACGCCTTCGGCGTCGATGGCGGCCCAGGCGCCGGTGACGGGAACGAAGCGGGTCCCCGACTCCAGCGTCTCGACGAAGGGACCGATCTCCTCGTCGGCGGCGGCCGCGTCGCTTTGCACGTCGCCGAGCGTGGGCAGGTTGCCCATCGCCTCATACATCCGCTGCTGGTACTTCTTGCCGGCGAGCAGCTGCGTGAACTCCACCGACAGGGTGCGGTGGTCGGTTCCGGCGAGCACTCCGAGGTTGTTGCCCCCGGCGAAGGCGGGAGCGACGGAGCCGGGCTCGGTGCCCGGCAGCGGGATGACGGCGGTGTCCTCGGCGACCTCGGAGGCGTCCACGGCGTTGAGGTTGAAGTTGCCGCCGATGGTCATGGCGGCCTTGCCGGCGATGAAGTTCTGCACGCTCTCGTTGCCGGTCATCTGGGCGCAGGTCTGCGGCGGGCAGACATCCTCGGAGAGCACCTGGGAGTACAGCTCCAAACCGGCCTTGGACTCGGGCGAGTCGACGGCGGCGGTGTAGGAGCCCTGCTTCTTCTCGGCGATGTCGCCGCCGTGGGCCCAGACGAAGGGCAGGAAGCCGTAGGTGTAGGCGCCGCCGCTGGAGAGGCCGAGCATGTCCGGCTTCTCCTCGCGTACCGTCCGCCCGGCCTCGACGACCTCGTCGAGGGTCTGCGGGGTGTCGATGCCCAGGTCGGCGAAGACGTCGGTGCGGTAGAACAGGGCCCGCACTCCCAGGAACCAGGGCACGCCGTAGGTGCCGCCGTCCACCCGGGCGGTGGCGGCGACGTCGTCGGAGATCCGGTCGTAGGGCTTCCACTCGGCGAGCTCGTCGGAGATGTCGGCGAAGCCGCCGGCCTCGACGTAGCCGGCCAGGTCGGTGTTGCCGTACTCGGCGACGTCGGGGGCCGAGGAGGGATCGTTGAACGCGCCCTGGAACCGCTCGGCGCGGGAGTCCACGGGGATGTACTGGACCTCGACGGTGACGTCCTCGTGGGCGGCCTCGAACTCGGCGACGGCCTCGTCGACCACCTTCTCCTTGGGTTCCTGGTCGACCTCGGAGAACAGCCAGACGCGCAGCGTGCCCTCCATGCTGTCCGCGCCGGACTCGGCGCTGTCGGTCTGGGCCGGGGCGCACGCGGCCAGCAGTACGGCGAGCCCGAGCAGGGCGCCGGCGCGGATCGGGCGGCGGTAACGCATGGCAACTCCTTCGCCTGGGGGCGGGCGGCGGGCGGATGCATCCCGTGGGATGCGAGCGGTCTATACCGGACCGGACCGCTGACCACCAGAACTTAGGCAGGAGGCAGGGTCGGGCTGAAGGGACGCGGGCCAAGGTTGTGTACTGCACAACGGGTGGACGCCTATGCGGCACGCCCCCTCCCGCCGCCGGTCGGCGCGCTCGGGGCGTGAGGGCGGGAGCGTCCGGTCGGGGTCGGCGACCGGACGTGAGTGGCATGCTCGGTCCACACGGAGCGACGCGGAGAGGGCGGTGGCGGGATGCGGATCGACCGCGAGGCGGTGCACGCGTGGCGGCTGCGGCGGCAGTTCCTCGAACCGCGCGGCGAGTGCGGGGCGGCCGAGGTCGCCGATCGGCTCTGCGGGGTGCAGGCGCAGGTCCCCTCGGCCGCCGAGACCGCCGTCGCCGTCCGGTGCGCCGAGCCTCGGCCCGGCGCGGTCGAGGAGGCGCTGGCGCGCGGCGAGCTGATGCGTACCTGGGCCATGCGCGGGACGCTGCACCTGCTGCCGCCCGAGGCGGCCGGCGCGTTCCTCTCCCTGCTGGCGGCCGCCCGCACCTGGGAGAAGCCCTCCTGGCAGCGGGCGTTCGGCGCGAGCCCCGGGGAGGTCGGCGAACTGGCCGAAGCGGTCGGCGGGCTGCTCGCCGACCGGGTGCTGACGCGGGAGGAGCTCGTCGCCGGGCTGGTCGCCGACTCCCGCTTCGCGCGGATGGACGAGCAGCTGCGTTCGGGCTGGAGCGCGCTGCTCAAGCCGCTGGCCTGGCAGGGCGTGCTGTGCCAGGGACCCGCGCGCGACGGAAGGGCGACCTTCGCGCGCCCCGAAGCGCTCCTGCCCCGCTGGCGGGGACTGCCGGAGGAGGACGAGGCGGCGGCCGCGGCGATCCCGGCCTATCTGGGCGCCTACGGGCCCGCCACACCCGAGGCGTTCGATGCCTGGCTCACGCGCAACAACACCCGCAAACCGGCCCTGCGTGCCATGTTCGCCGGGCTGGGCGACCGGCTGGCCACCGTGGAGGTGGACGGGCGCGAGGCCTACATCCGCGCCGAGGACGCCGACGAGCTCGCCGCGACCCGCCCCACGCGGACGGTGCGGTTGCTCGGTGCGTTCGACCAGTACGTGCTGGGCCCGGGGACCAAGGACACCGGCATGCTCGCGGCCGCGCACCGCCCGCTGGTCAGCCGCCAGGCGGGGTGGATATCGCCCGTCGTGGTCGCGGGAGGCCGCATCGCCGGCGTCTGGGAGACGGACGGCGACGAACTGCGCGTCACTGTGTTCCCCGGCACCGAGGCGCCGCCACGCGCCGCTTTGGAGGCCGAAGCGGCCCACATCGCCCGCGCCGCGAACCGCCCCGAGCCGCGCCTGCGCCTGGTCGGCTAGCTCCGTAAGCGGACGAGGTCCGCCGCTTCCCGCCCGGCGGCGAAGGCCGCGCGGACCAGCCCGCGCCCCTCGGGCCAGAGTGGCCGCAAGCCGCTTTCTGCGCCGGGATCGGCTCCCCGGACACACTCGGCGGCACGCCACGGAGAGCGGCGGCCGCGGAGGGCGCAGGCCGCACCATCCGCCTCCGCCGCCGCCTCATCCCCGGCGAGCACCGGAGGCGCCGCCCGCGGGCTGAATGCTCCGCTGCCCTCGCCGCCTCGACCGTGCGCCACCGGCGAACACCCGAACCGCCGACCGCCCACCGCTGCGGCTCCGTGCCGTACCAGCGCCTCGGCTCCCTCCGCACCTGTCCTCCGGCGTCGGCTAAGTTCGTATCAAAGGCGCCTCGACCACGGGCGCGACGAAGAAACGGAGCGCCATCATTCTTGTGCTCACCAACACCGATGCCGGCAGCGCCGAGGCTCAGCGGCTGCAGGAGGTGGTCGCCGAACTGGACCCCGATGCCGAGACGGCGTTCTGTACCAGCCCCGAGGACCTGGAGAAGTCACTGAGCAGAGTCCGGGATCACGACACTGTGATCGCCGCCGGCGGCGACGGCACGCTGCACGCGCTGGCCAACGCACTGCACAGGCGCGGCGAGCTGGGTCGGCACACCGTGGGGCTGCTGCCCATGGGCACCGGAAACGACTTCGCCCGCACACTCGGCATGCCGCTGGAGCCCTTCGCGGCCGCCGCGGCCCTGCGCGCGGCGACCGCGCGCCCGCTGGACCTCATCGCCGACGACACCGGTGAGATCACCGTCAACGCGGTGCACCTGGGCTCGGGGGCCGACAGCACCCGCACGGCCTCCCGCTGGAAGCGGCTGCTGGGACCCGCGAGCTTCCCGGTGGGCGGGTTCCTCGTCGGGCTGGCGGCGCGCGGCTACCGGCTGCGGGTGGAGGCCGACGGCGAGGTCATCATCGACACCGACCACAAGGTGCTCATGGTGGGGCTTGCCAACGGCCGCTACATCGGCGGCGGTGCCGCCCGGCTGGCGCCCACCGCGCGGCTGGACAGCGGAGTGATCAATCTCGTGGTGTCGCGCTCGCGCGGGTTCACCAAGCGCGCCGTCCACGCGGTGCGGCTGCACCGCGGCACCCATCCGCTGGAGGTCGACGTCCACCACCGCCGCGTGCGCCGGGTCTCCGTCAGCGGCGTCCCCTGCCCGGCCAGCGCCGACGGCGAACTTCAGGAGAACCTCACGGGACGTACCTGGCACGTGCTGCCCGGTGCCTGGCGGTTCCTGGTGCCGCCCGCGGCGGACGACGCCCGAGCGTGAGCGGGCGGCCCGCCGCAGCCTAGGTACGGGCGGGCGCACTCGGCGGGAACTCCTCGCCGACGACGCGGGCGCGGGCGTCCTCGACCGCCTGCAGCAGGTCGTCCGGGACGATGCCCTGCTCCCGACCGCGCGACGCGTCGGCCCTGGCCTCCTCGAGCACGTCCAGGGCGGCCCGGTTCTCGCCCAGGGCCGACAGCGTGTAGCCCAGCAGCACCTGGGCGCGCAGGCGGCCCGACAGATTGCTCAGTCCCCGATACCCCTCCATGGCCAGGACGGCCTTCTCCTTCGCCTGGCGGTAGTGCTTGTGGCGGTACAGCGCGTCGGCGGTGTGGCGCCAGGCCCGGGCCTTCCACCACTGGTGCCCGAGCCGCTCGAACCCTTCGGCCGCCGCCTCCATGTCGCGCAGCCCCGCGTGCACGTCGGTGCGTATCCGCAACTCGCCCAGGATCAGCCGGGTGCGGTAGCCGCCCCATTCGTCGCCGGCTTCGACCAGCAGCGCGTGGGCCTCCTCCGCTCTGGCGACGCCGGCCTCGTCGGTCCACTCCGCCCGGTCGGCGCACAGTCGGCGCGCCTGTTCGCCGAACCACCGCGGCAGTCCGCCACCGTCCCATCCGGCGGTGCATCCGGGCCAGTGGTCGGTACCGAGATTGCGGCGCACCAGCTCCCTGCGGGCGCGCCGCCACTCGTCCGTGAGACGCGCCACCGCCTTCTCGTCGCCGAACGTGCCCAGGGTCCCGCGGAAGAGGAAGTCCCGCAGGCTGCGGTCGCGCTCCTTCGCACGCTCCGGCGACAGCACGAGGTCGCAGTCGTCGTACTGCAGCCGCAGCCGCCTGGTGTCGAGCCGGCCCATGGCGCGCAGGCAGCGCGCGCGATACCAGGAGCCGCCGGAGCGCTCCAAGGCGTCGCGCACGCCGCGCAGGGTGAGCCAGGCCTCCAGATCGCGGCCCATGTGGCCGAGCACCTCGCCCAGCAGGAGCCCGGCCTTGGCCGCCTGCTCGGCGTCGTCGAGCTCGGCGAACTCCGAACGCGCCTCGGTGAGCAGCCCGTGCGCCCGTAGGTGGTCGCCGCGGAAGCGGTTGAGTTCGCCGAGGTTGCAGCGGGTGCGCGCGAGCCACCACCGGTCGCCGCTGCGGGCGAAGACCGCTTCGGCGGCGCGCAGTTCGCCCTCGCCGTCGTCCCGGTCGCCCAGGCGGTAGCGGTTCACGCCGATCGCCCGCCTCGCGCGCGCCTCCCAGCGCTCGTCGCCGTGCGCCAGCTGCGCCTGCGCCTGGCGGGCCAGTTCGACGGCGCTGCCGTGGTGGCCCTCGTTGCCCGCGAGCTCGGCACGCTCCAGCAGGGAGATCCCATAGGCGTGCCGGTTGTCCATCTGCAGCGCCAGTCGGGATGCGCGCTCCAGCGCGGCGCGCCAGTCCGCCCAGTAGACGCGCCCGGTGCGGCAGTGGGCGGCCAGCGCCCGCTGCAGCCTCCACTCGACGGCCAGCGGGGCGCTGCTGTGCCGCAGCCCGAGGCAGATCTGGATCTGCTGGCGTTCCTGGGCGAACCATTCGGCGGGTGTCTGGGCGTCAGGCAGCCGGGGATCGGAGGCCGCGCCGGGAACCGGCAGTCGCGGGGGTTCGCCGAAGCCCCACTCCGACGGCGACCGGCTGATCGCGGTCGCCTCGGCGAAGCGCGCATAGGCGGCCAGCAGCCGGTCCGTGGCCCGCACCGTGCTCCGGTGGGACCAGCGCAGCCGGTCCATCCCGGCCGCTCCCAGGCTGCGTCCCGAGTCGGTGCGCAGGATCGACGTGAGCTCCTTGACCGGCCGGTAGCGCAGGGAAGGCCCGCCCTCCCGGTGCGCGCGGCGCAGCAGATGGCGGTTGCACAACTCCTCCAGCAGCGCCGTGGCCTCCGGCTCGGTCTTCTTCAGCAAAGCGGCGGCGGCCCACGGCGCGACCGAGGTCAGACCGGTCTGCGCCAAGCGGAACAGCAGCAGCCGCTCGTCCTCGGAGCGCTCCCGCAGCAGCACCCGGAAGGCCGCGGCGACGCCGTGGTCGCTGAACAGCGTCGCGCCGTGGTCCCGGCGCAGCTCCTTGAGCAGCTGGCGCGTACTGACCCCGTTGCGCAATGCGCCCCGGCACAGTGCGAGGGAGAGCGGGCGGCCTTCGCACTCGCGGGCGATCGCGGCCAGGTCGCCGGGAGCGCTGAGGACCGGTTCGGAGGCGTCGGCACCCGCGCCGGCGGGGCGCCGCAGCAGCTCCTCGCCGGCTTGTGCCGTCAGCGGACCGATCGGGTGGCGGCGCACGTACATGGGCGCGTCGAGGAAGGTGTCGGTGCTGGTGATCAGCACCGCGCAGCCGTCGCCGCCGGGCAGCAGCGGCTTCACCTGCTCGAAGTCCCTCGCATCGTCGAGGATCAGCAGCAGCCGGAGCCCTTCGGTGCGCGTCTTCCAGAACTGGCTCAGCGATTCCAGGGGGATGTCGTCGCGCTGCGGGGCGGCCCCGATGCTGCGCAGCAGGCCGCTCAGGACCTTCTGGGGCCGGCGGGGAGCGCGCGTGGCACCGACGGGAGCACCGAACAGCTCCCGCCGCAGGATGCCGTGTGGGAAGGCGTCCTGGACCGCGTAGGCGATCTGGGTCGCCAGTTCGGATTTTCCGATGCCGGGCTCACCGGTGATGGCGGCGACCAGCGACCCCGAGGAGCCGGCCGGGCCGTCGGCTCCGCGCCGCAGAGCGCGCCCGCGCCCGCGTCTGGCGCGGCGCGGTGTCAGCGGCGCGAACCCGGCCAGGATCCGCTGCAGCTCCTCGTCGCGTCCGACGAACAGCGGGCTCCGGGAGTCCACGTCCATCACTCGGGGCCCGGGCACGGGAGTCGGAGGGGGCGCCTCCTCCGGCCTCGACAACCTGCGGACGAGCTCGCCCACGGCGCCCAGAACGCCCGATGCGGCGCCGGCGACGATGATGGCGAGTACAGGGGCCTGGGGGAAGACGTCGCCGAGGACGGCCAGGGCGCCGGCGCAAGCGCCGAGGGCGACGAGCAGGACGACCAGCCGCCAACGCGTGCGGGCACGGGCGGCGCCGGCCGCCCTCGTGTTGTCCGGCATCGGGGCCTCGGTGCTCCTTGTTCGCTCGCCCTCGGGGCCCGGCGCCGCTTTTCCGGAGCAGCGGGCACCGTGCCGACGGGGAACCCAAGTTTTAGGTTCCCGGGGGCGTGTGTCCACCTGCGGCCGCCGCCGCGGGGCGGAGTTCACCGATCCTTCACTCGGCCCGCAACCGGCGATCGGCGCAGCCGGCCGCCGTCCCGCTGCCGCTGCCGCTGCCGCTGCCCTACGGTCCCGGGAGGCCGGCGCGTCGGGCAGGGGCGCGCCGACGGGCCAGGCCGCACCGGCGAATCCGCGCAGGATTGGCCTACGATGATCAGAAATCCTGCCCCCTAGGCCCGAAGAGGATTCCAACCATGACCGAGGACCGCGACGACCAGCACGGCGCGCAGTGGCCGCCGCCGAGCATGGACTTCAGCAAGCCGACCATCGCGCGCGCCTATGACGCACTGCTCGGGGGCAAGGACAACTACGCGGCCGACCGGGAACTGGCCGAATACGCCACCCAGAACATTCCCGGGATCAAGGAGTCGGCCTGGGAGAACCGCAAGGTGCTGGTGCGCGGCGTGCGCTACCTGGCGGCCGAGGCGGGCATCGACCAGTTCCTCGACCTGGGGAGCGGCCTGCCCACCGTGCAGAACACCCACGAGGTCGCCCAGACGCACAACCCCGACGCGCGGGTGGTCTACGTCGACATCGATCCGCTCGTCACCGTCCACGGGCAGGCGCTCCTCGCCGAGAACGACAACACCAAGGTCTTCACCGCCGACGTGCGCGATCCCGCGGCGGTGCTGGGCCACCCCGAGGCGCACGGGCTGCTCGACTTCGACCGCCCCGTCGCCCTGATGCTCGTCGGGATGCTGCACTACCTCTCCCCCGACGTCGCCGACTCGGTGGTCAGCACCTACCGCGACGCCCTCGCTCCGGGCAGCTGCCTGTTCCTCACCTCGCTGGTGGACACCGGGCTGCCCGCGCAGCAGGAGCTGGCGCGGATCACGCGCGAGAGCCTGGAGGAGGGCTGGGCGCGCACGCCTGACGAGATCGAGTACCACTTCGGGGATTTCGACCTCATCGAACCGGGCGTGAGCTATACCGCACTGTGGCGTCCCGACGAACTCGTCGACGCCAACAACCTGGCGCCCGGCGAGCAGCTGGGCATGGCCGGAATCGGGTTCAAGAAGAAGTGAAACGACACGGAGGCGGGCCGGTGGCCCGCCTCCGAAGTCTTCGCTACACGAGAGGTCCGCTGACTCGGTAAGCGGACGTCGTATTCGGTCTCAGCGGTGAGCGGCTTCGTATTCGGCCACGATCTCAGCCGGAATACGCCCGCGGTCGTTTACCTGCTTGCCGGCCTGCTTGGCCCAGGAGCGGATCTCCGCCGCCCGCCGGCTGCTTCCGCCGGCGGCTTTCTTACGCCCCTGCTGCCCCTTGCGGCCGGGGCCGGACTGCGGGACCTTGCGCGCCCCTTGCAAAAACGGCGAGAGGGTCTCGCGGAGCTCTTTCGCGTTTTCGGAACTGAGATCGATCTGGTAGCTCTTCCCGTCGATGCCGAACTCGACCGACTCCTCGGCGGTACCGCCGTCCAGGTCGTCTACGAGCAGGACTTCAACCTTCCGAGACATGCCGTTACCTCGATCTTCTCAATCAGCGCCATGGGATTCGCTTCGTCGGTAACCACTATAGGAAATAACCGCAGAAAAACCAAACGGGGGGAGAACTTTACCTTTGTTTCCCCCTCGCTTTTCGGGTATTCCGCGCCGCCGCCCCGCCGGCACCCCCGAGCCGGTCGGCGAACGGCCCCGCTCCGGCCTGATCGCGCCTGGCGGAGGTCGCCGAGCGGGTCGGTCCGGTACGTATCCTGCTAGGCGGTGATGTCGCCCGTCGCAGCCGGCATCGGGCGTGCGGAGGGGATGCCCGGCTGGAGTGCCTGCCGCGCCGGTTCGTGCCGCGGTTTGAGGCGGCCGCCGGGCGCGCAGCGGTGACTGCGATGCTTGTGGACAACCCGGCCGCGCGGCTGCGCTGGCGCCGGGGCTGGAGCCGCTTCGGACGCGAAAGCGGTGGGATGATGGGAGAAGCATGACGTTGACGTCCGAGCTGACCGGTGCTCCGCGGCCGCGGGCGGTGCTGTGGGACATGGACGGCACCCTCGTGGACTCCGAGCCGCTGTGGGGTGCCGCCCTGGGCGAGGTGGCCGCCGAACTGGGCCGGCCGCTGACGCCGGAGGTGCGCGAAGCCATCACCGGCACCGACGACCGGACGACCATGCGCCTGCTGGCCGACCACACCGGCACCGACGCCACCGAGGACGAACTGGAGGCGCTGCGCGAGCGCATCGTCGCGCGGGTCGCCGGCCTGCTGGAGGCCGAGGTGCCCGTGCTGGAGGGAGCGCTGGAGGCGCTCCACGGGCTGCGCGCGACAGGCGTTCCGCTGGCGCTGGTCACCTCCTCCCCGCGGCGGGTCGCCGAGATCTCCCTGGCCGCATTGGGCCCGGACCGCTTCGGCGCCGTGGTCACCGCCGAGGACGTGGCCCAGCGTAAGCCCGACCCCGAGCCCTACCTGCTGGGCGCCCGGATGCTGGACGTGGACCCGGTTCAGTGCTGGGCGGTGGAGGACTCCCCAAGCGGCGCCCTGGCGGCGGAGCGGGCGGGCTGCCGGGTACTGCTGGCCCCGGGCGCGCTCGCGGGGGCCCGCGCTCCCGGCCGTGTCGACCTGTCGGCCCTGGCGGAGGTGCTGGCGGTACGGGCCGCCTGAGGCCCGCGCAGCGCGGGAGTCGCGCGGGAACGGCGGCGGGCGGACGCGCAGCGGTCACCCGGGCCCGCGGGGTCGACCGAAGCGGAGCAGCGCATACGACGGGTGCGGCCCCGCTGAGGGACCGCACCCGAGGCCCAGGCACCAGCGCCCGCGGCCGCCGAGCTGGCTGCGGGCCGGTAGCGCCGATCAGGCCTGTCACCACGACCGGGCCGGAGGGGGCGTCAGCGGCCGCGGAGCGCTGTCGTCACGTGCACTGCCCGGCGCCGTACGGCAGGCCGCCGTCGGCCTCGTTGTCGCCGCCGCCCCGGAAGTAGGTCTCGTTGACCCAGCCCCACTCGCCGTTGTCGGCCATCGTCATGGCCCACCAGTTGTTGCTGTAGGAGCCCAGCTGATAGCCGCCGCACTGGAGTTGGCGGATGTACCAGTTCGCGGCGTTGCCGGTGTTGTTCATCCACCCGGCGACGCCGGAGTCGCCGTAGGGGCGGTTGTAGACCGGGATCCGGCCGTCCGAGCGCGGCGACCAGTCCGGGCAGTGGTACAGATTCCAGTACACGCCTTCGATCTGGCGCTTCTCGAAGAAGCGGCACGGCTGATCGTCGGCGGCCGCGGCGGGCGCGGCGGTCATCATGAGGGCCGCGGGCACCAGCGCCGCGCCCAGTGCCACGCTTGCGAGTCGTCGTGCGAGCGCGTTCATACTTCCTCGTCTCCGTCGGGGCGCCCGCGCACAGCGGACGCGAAAGGAACAGCAGGGCGCTGCGACCGCCGGCCCGCGCCGGCCGGCATGCGGTCCGGCGCGGGACGCGGGCGGGACGCGGGCGGGACGCGGTCAGGACGGGCAGGGCGGCAGGCCGGGGTCGTGCTCGTTGTTGCCGCCGCCCTGGAAGTAGACCTGGTTCACATAGCCCCACTGGCCGTTGTCGGCCATGGTGTAGGCCCAGGCGTCGTTGTAGTAGCCGCCGAGATGCAGTTCGGTTCCGGGGAACCAGCACATGTACCAGTTGGTCCGGTCGCCGGTGCGGTTCAGATGGCCCCGCACCGACGAGGTGTGGTCGGGGTTGAAGTAGACCGGGATGCGCCCGTCGGAGCGGGGCGACCAGTCCGGGCACCAGTGCGCGGGTGCGGGGTTCCACGCGGGCGGCTGCCGGTCGAATCCCGCGTTCACACAGGGCTGGGCGTCGGCGGCGGCCGACGCCGGCAGGGCGGTGGTCAGCAGCAGCCCCGCCGCGGCGCCCGCCGCGGCGATCAGGGTCGTTGCGTACGTGGCGATCCGCATCGAAGGTCCTTTCCGAAGGTCGCCGCTGATGCGGCGGAGGTCGGTCGCATCAGTCCAGCGGCGGGCAGTCGGCGGGCAGGCCGCCGTCGCGCTCGCCGTTGCCGCCGCCGCGGAAGTAGGTCTCGTTGACCCAGCCCCACTGGCCGTTGTCGGCCATCGTCAGGGCCCACCAGGTGTTCCAGTACCCCCCTGCGTCATGGCGCGCTCCGTTGATCTGGCACACGTACCAGTTGGTGCGCGTGCCGGTGTCGTTCATCCACCCGACGACGGAGCCGCCGGTGGGCGCCTCGTAGACCGGGATGCGCCCGTCGGAGCGGGGCGACCAGTCCGGGCACCAGCGCACCGGGACGGTGTTGCCGGTGGGCATGGTGCGGTAGTCGCCGGTGAAGGCGCAGGGCCGGCCGTCGGCCGCCGCGGCGGCCGGACCCGCCGAGAGGCCCACTGCCGCAAGTCCCACGACGAACGGGATCGCAAGCGTCGCGACTGTCCGTCTGGCTCCCATGGTTCTCCCCTCCTATGGCCGCGAACGCCGCGGCCCTACGTGTTCTCCCACGGCGCGCCGCCGGCCCCGCGAGCGGTGGCCGGGCTCCGCGGAGGCCCGTACCGCGGGCACCGGGCCTCCCGCGGCGGTTCGGCGCGTCCATAGCCAGTGAACGGCGCGGTCGGGGACGCGGCAACGTCATTCGGGACTCCCCGAAAGTGCGGCCGGCTCCGGCCGTCCCCGGCGGGAGCGGAAGCAGGGGTCACCCTCCGTCGGCGTCGGCGAGCAGCCGCAGCCCCAGCTCGGTCACGCGGTGCCGGACGGTGTTGCGCTCCCGGTGGCTGCGGATCAGCCCCGCGCTGCGCAGCACCGTGGCGTGCTCGCTCGCCGAGGCCGGGGAGATGTCCAGGCACCGGGACAGCTCGGTGGTGGTGCAGCCGTCCGCGATCGCTGCGAGCACTGCGGCACGGGTACGCCCGAGCAGCTTCTCCAGGGCGGCTCGGCGGCGGGGATCCACCGCGGCGGCGACGGGCACGGCGGTGTGCACGGCCGGATAGACGAGCACGGGCGGCAACTGCGGGTCGTAGAACGCGATGGGATAGCGGTGGCAGAAGTAGGACGGCACCAGGTGCAGGTCGCGGCCCGCCAGCACCAGGTCGCGGGGCACCGGGTAGGCGACCTCCAGCACCGGGCCGTGCCAGCGCGCCGAGCGGCGCAGCGGCGCGGGCAGGTCGCGGAGTCCGTGCGAAGCGGGCGGGGCGGCCGGCGCACGCGGAGCAGGCCCAAGGCCCACGGAAGACGGGCGGGCGGTCGGCGGGGCCCCGGCGCCCGGGGCCGGCGCCGACCGCCCCGGAGCGGGAACGGGCTGCGCGGAAGGGAGGAGCGGGGCGGCGGTGCGGGGCGCCGTGCGGCCGAGGCTCTGTTCGACGGCGGTGTTGAGGTCCTCCCATACGGGTGCGACGGCCAGGTCGAAGTAGGCGCGCATCGTCTCCGTCAGCGGCCCGAGTCCCGTCGCGCCCTCGCGGAGCAGGTTTCGCACGACCGCCGAGCGCGGCTGCTGCCGCGACAGCAGCCGCAGGTCGCGGCGCAGGCGGTGAACCGGGGTGGCCCGGACGGCCGCGAGCCCTTCGTCGAGGCCGTCGGCATCCGTCGGCGGTGTCAGGAAGTCGGGTGAGTAGCCCGTCGGCGGCGCGAACTCGGCGAGCCGACGCATCGGCGCGGTCAGTCGCCCGCAGACGCGCTGCCGCCACGGCTCGTGGCCCGGCGCGGCGCGGGGGTCCTGCAGCGCGTGCAGGCTCAGCAGCATCTCCCACAGAGCATCAGGGCGCTCCGCGAGGTGGACGGCCTCCGGATACTGCTCATCGAATCGGATACGCAGCACGCCGCCCCCTCCACGGCTTCGGTCGGCCTCCGGTCGTACCGTGCCGCGCCCGGCCGCCCGCGTTCGGCTTCCCGGACGTCGGCGGCACGGCAAGCGCTACCGGCGGTCGTCGCAACGGCACCAATCGTAAGGCGGCGGCCTTGCAACCCGGTTGCGGATCGCTTGGACCGCCCCCTTCGCGGGGAATGTCCCGCAAACCGGGCGGCCAGGCCGCTTCCGGTTCACGCGCTGCCCAGGGCAGACGTCCGCTGGGTCCTGGTGCGCTCGAACCGCCGCCGGAGAGCCGGACGGGAGACAGCCGTCACACCAGCCGGTCGAGTGCCTGCCGAGCGGTCAGGCAGCCGGCGGTGACCAGTTCCAGGTCGGCCAGGGACGCCTCGTGCGCGGCCGGGTCGGCCGCGGTGACGCAGTCGGAGACCGGATGGACGGTGAATCCGAGGTCGGTGCCGTGACGCGCGGTTTGCTCGACGGTGAGGTTGGTCGCCACCCCGGTCACGAACACGGTGGCGATCCCGAGCGCGGCCAGGCGCTCGGGCAGCTCGCTGGACAGGCCCGACAGCCGCTGGTTGTCGACGACGAGGTCGCGCTCGCCCAGGTCGGCCATCTCCTCGATCAGCGCGGCGCCGGGGGCGTCGGGCCGAAAGCTCTCCTGGGCCTCGCCGACGGCGGTCATGAACGCGGTGTTGCGGACCAGGCCGCCCTCGCCTTCGGGAACGGTGAACCGGGTGAAGGCCACGGGCACGCCCGCTGCGCGGGCCGCGTCGTGGAAGCGCGACGCCCGCTCGATCACGCCGCTGCTGCGCACGGCGGCGCTGAGCATGTCGCCGAAGAAGCCCTCGGCGCGGGTGGTGTTCACCTGCCAGTGCAGTGCCAGGACGGCTGTCCGTTCTGCTGCGATTGTCGAGGCCATGACCCGATTTTGACACGGGCGCGAATGCGTCCCGGCGTCGCTCCGGCGCCGGATCCGGCCACCGCACCGCCCGGCGCTGCGGGACGCCGGGGCCCCGCGGCGGGCGCCGGGTCGCCGCAGCGCGGTCGTGCGGCGCTCAGTCCTCCCTAGGAATGCTGGTCTTGGACTGGTAGACGAGGTCGGAATACTCGGGGTGGCGCTGGATCCAGCCCTTGACGAACGGGCAGACCGGCAGAACCGCCAAGCCGCGGCGGCGGACGTCGTCGAGCGCCCCGCGGATCAGCGCTCCGCCGACCCCTTGGCCTTCGTAAGCGGGGTCGACCTCGGTGTGGGTGAACACGGCGAGCTCGTGGGTCGTCTGGTATGCCGCGAACCCGGCGACCTCCCCTCCGGTGCGGGCCTCGTAGCGCTTGCGGTCGGGGGCGTCGGCGACCTCGATGTCCATGGCTGCTTCTCCTTCACGTTGCCGGACGGTGCTTCGGGCGGGGCCGGCCGGCCTCGCCCGCCCACCCGCGGAACGGCTACCCGCGTCCCCGCCGGCGGGCGACCTCTTCGCGCACGGCCGGGGCGACCTCTGCGGCGAAGCGCTCGACTTGGACGACGCCGCCTTCCTCGGGCGCGAAGACGAAGGTGTCCATGCCGTTCTCGACGGCGATCCGGGAGAGTTCCTCCACCCAGGCGTGCGGCGGCCCCTGCAGGGCGCCCTCCCCACTGCCGTCGACGGTGCCCATGACGTTGTAGATCCGCCGGATGCGGGCGGGGTCGCGGCCGGCGTCGCGGGCCGCGGCATCGATGCGCTCGCTCATCGCGGGCAGCTTCTCCGGCGGAAAGTAGGCGCTGGAGGGGACCCAGCCGTCGGCCAGCCGCCCGACGGCGGCGAGCATGCGCTTCCCGCCGACGCCCAGCCATACGCCCATGTCATGAACCGGCTGCGGGCCGGGTTTGACTCCGCTGAGGCGGTAGTGGTCTCCGTCGTAGCACACGGAGCTGCGGTCGCTCCACATCAGCTTGACGACCTCCACGGCCTCCTCAAGCGCGCCCGCGGCCTCCGGCGGGGTGCGCGAGGGGCCGCCCATCGCGCTGATGGCCTGCCAGAAGGCTCCTGCCCCCAGCCCGAGCTCGAAGCGCCCGCCCGAGATCACGTCCAGGCTCGCCGCGGTCTTGGCCATCACGGCGGGCTGGCGCAGCGGGAGGTTGGCGACGTCGGGGAAGACGCCGACGCGCTCGGTGCGGGCCAGGACCGTGGCCATGAGCGCCCACGCGTCGAGGTGGCGGCGCTGGTACGGGTGGTCCTGGATGCCGATGAGGTCGAGCCCGCCGCGCTCGGCGGCGTCTGCCATGGCCAGGGTCTCGTCGAGGCCGGAGGCTTCGGGCGAGGGAAAGACGCCGAAGCGGATGGGGTTTCCGTAGTCGGGCACCGGGTTCCTCCAGTCGCCGGGACAGCCGGGGCGCGGACGTGCCGCTCCCACCGAGTCTGCCAGCCGCCCGACGGCGCGCCGAGGATCGCCGAGGCACCGACGTGTCGGGCGATCCGCGCCGCGAGGCGCTTCGGCTGAGGACGGCGGGGAGGCCGGGGCAGCCGAAGGCAGGGCAACCGAAAAGGGAGGCGCCGCTGAGCGGCGCCTCCCGCGACCCCACCCCTCCTTTGGGGTCGCCTCCCGCGCACCGCGCCCTCGAAGGGGCGCAGCGCTGGGATGATGGGATTACTTCCCAGAAAAATAATACATAAGCATCCAAGCGCCTCCAAGATCACGCAGATCCCCACACAGTCCGCGTATCGGCCCGGCGGTGCTGGGAGGCGGAGACGGCGAGGCAGGACCGGGACGACGGGAGCACCGCCGCCCCGGGACGGCGACCGCCGGTTCCGCGTGCACACGGTTGCGCACCCCGCGACCAGCGTTGATCTTGTACCTACGGGCACATGTGATCGCTCACAGTGACCGTAGGTACAAGATCAACCGGGGCCGGGGAGCACGCGGACCGGGCTGGACGCGGTGGGCGGTGGAGGCGGGCGTGTGCAGGTGGCCGCGGTGGACGTCAGCGGCGCCAGTCGCGGCGGGTGCTGCCTCGGGCGGCCTTGCGGCCCCCGCCCTTGCCCTGCTTCTCGCGGATGCGCATGGTCAGCTTGATCGGGCTCCCGTGGAAGCCGAAGTCCTCGCGCAGCCGGCGCTCGATGAAGCGGCGGTAGTTGTCCTCCAGAAAGCCCGTGGTGAAAAGCACGAACTGCGGCGGCCGGGCGGCGGCCTGGGTGGCGAAGAGGATCTTGGGCTGCTTGCCGCCGCGCACCGGCGGCGGGGTGGCAGCCACCAGCTCCTTGAGCCAGCCGTTGAGCCGACCGGTGGAGATGCGGGTGTCCCACCCCGCCAGGCTGGTCTCCAGCGCGGGCACGAGCCGCTCCACGTGGCGGCCGGTGCTGGCGGAGATGTTGACGCGCGGCGCCCAGGAGACCCGGGAGAGCTGGCGGTCGATCTCCTTCTCCAGGTAGTAGCGCCGCTCGTCGTCGAGCGTGTCCCACTTGTTGAACGCCAGCACCAGGGCGCGGCCCGATTCCACCACCTGCTCGACCACGCGGATGTCCTGTTCGGCGAGCGGCTCGCTGACGTCCATCAGGACCACGGCCACCTCGGCGCGGTCCAGCGCCTGCGATGTGCGCACTGTGGCGTAGTAGTCGGCGCCCTGCAGCGCGCGGAAGCGGCGGCGGATGCCCGCGGTGTCGATGAAGGTCCACGGTTTGCCGCCCAGCTCCACGATCTCGTCGACGGCGTCGCGGGTGGTGCCCGCCGTGGCGTCGACGACCACGCGGTCCTCGCCGGCGATCCGGTTGAGCAGGCTGGACTTGCCCACGTTGGGCCGCCCTACCAGGGCGATCCGGCGCGGAGCGTCCTCGTCCTCGTCCTCCTCGCGCTCGGGAGTCTGGGGGACCACGGCGGCCACGGCGTCGAGCATGTCGCCGGTGCCGCGCCCGTGCAGGGCGCTGACCGGGAACGGCTCGCCCATGCCGAGGTTCCACAGCGCCAGGGCGTCGGCTTCCTGCAGCTCCCCGTCGACCTTGTTGGCGGCGAGCACGACCGGTTTGCCGGAGCGGCGCAGCACACGGGCGACCGCCTCGTCGGCGTCGGTGGTACCCACGGTGGCGTCGACGACGAACAGAATCGCGTCCGCGGCGCGGGCGGCGAACTCGGCCTGGCCGGCGACGACCCCCGCGAGCCCGGAGACGCCCGTCTCCCAACCGCCGGTGTCGACGAGGGTGAACTCCTGCGACTGCCATGAGGCGTCGTAGGCGACGCGGTCGCGGGTCACGCCGGGGACGTCCTCGACGACCGCCTCGCGGCGGCCGATGATGCGGTTGACCAGCGACGACTTTCCGACATTGGGCCGCCCGACTACGGCGACCACGGGTTTGACCTCGGTCTCCTCGTCGACGCCGTCGGGCGGGCCGTGGAGGTCGGGGTTGTTCTCTGCCATTGCTCTACTCCCGGTTTCGCCGCTCCGCGCGCCCAGGATCGCGTGCCGCGGAGCGGAATGATGACGGGCCGCGCCCGCACCGGGCGCGGCTTGTTGCCGGACGGCGGCCGCCGGGCCGCCGCCCCCTATGTGCAGTCGGCGTTCCGCCGACGCTGTCGCCGAACTCCTCCGCAAACACGACCGCGTGCGAGCCGCCGATCCGCGGTCTCGCCTACCGCCGCGGTTTCTCTGCCCGCGGGGCGTTCACCGCCTGTGGGAGGCCGTCGGACGGCGCTCCCGGCAGGCGGCGGGCCGCCCTCAACGGGCGGCGGAGCGCTCGGCCTTCTTCTCTTCGGCCGCCTGCGCGGCCCCGGCCGCCCCGAATCCGCCGGCTTCGCCGACGCCCCCGGTCTCGGCGGCGCGGTCGATCAGTTCGAGCACGATCGCCACGACCTCGTCGAGCCCCAGGCCGGTGGTCTCCAGCTCCAGGGCGTCGGCGGTCTGGGTCAGCGGCGAGTCGTCGCGGCTGGAGTCGAGCAGATCGCGGCGGGCGAGGTCGGCCTGGATGGCGTCGACATCGCTTCCGCTCAGCTCACCGCTGCGCCGGTTGGCTCTGGCCTCGGCACTGGCGGTCAGATAGATCTTGACCGGGGCGTCGGGGGCGACGACGGTGGTGATGTCGCGCCCCTCGACGACGATGCCTCCGGCCTCGTGCTGCGCCTGCGCGATGGTCTCGCGCTGCATCGCGACGAGCCGCTCCCGCACCGCGGCCACCGAGCTGACGGCGCTGACCTGCGCGGTGACCTCCTGAGTGCGGATCTCACGGGCGACGTCCCTGCCGTCCACCTGGACTGTGGGCGCGGCGGGGTCGGTACCCATGGTGATGTCCGGGCGCCCGGCCGCCTCCGCGACGGCTGCCGCGTCGTCGGCGTCGATCCGGTGGTGCTGCATCCACCAGGTCATGGCCCGGTACATCGCCCCGGTGTCGAGGTACCACAATCCGCGCGCCGCGGCGACGCCCTTGGCCGTGCTGGATTTGCCCGACCCCGAGGGCCCGTCGATGGCCACGACGACTCCCTCGGCGCTGCCTTGCGCGCTCACGTGGTGCTCTCCTCCGGGGTGTACTGCATCCATCCCATCTCAACGGTTCAGCCTACAGGCGCCGCCGCCCCTTCGGCACCGCCGCGCTGGCGGCGGCCTGTACGGATTCCTCCCCATACGGGCTTGCGTCGGTGCTCGATTCCGGCCGGCTCCCGTCTCCGGCCGCTCTCAATGCACCGAGTACCCGCGCTCGCGCAGCACCCTCGCGAGGCGCTCGGCGGCGTCGGGCGTCACGGAAAGCTGGGCCACGCCCATCGGCAGACCGTAGGAGTGGTCCAGGCGCACGTCTTCGATGTTGACACCGGACTCGCCGGCGGCTAGAAACAGCCGGCCCAGGGCGTTGGGCTCGTCGGGGATGAGCACCGGCACCACCGCGTACTCGGGGGTGCGCCCGCCGCCGTGCTTGCCGGGAACGCGATCGCGACCGCGTACGCCGCGCTCCAGCAGCCCGCCGACGGCCTCGGGCGCGCGGCCGGTGGAGTCGGCGCCCTCGGCCGCGGTCTCGCGCAGCGCCGCGGCGGAGGCGGCCAGGTCGGCGGCGGCGGCCTCCAACACCTCGGCGACCGGGCCGGCGTTGTTGCTGAGGATCTCCCACCACAGCCGGGGGTCTCCGGCCGCGACGCGGGTGACGTCGCGTACGCCCTGCCCCGCCAGTGACAGCGCCGTATCGTCGCCCTCCAGCAGGCGCGCCGCGACGGCGGCCGCGGCGACGTGGGGCGCGTGGGAGACCAGCGCGACGGCGCGATCGTGAGCGGCGGCGTCGATGGGCACCGGCCGGGCCCCGCAGAGCCGGATCACCTCGCGGACCGCGGCCACGGCGCCGGGGTCGGCCTTGCCGGTGGGGCACAGCGCCCAGGAGCGCCCGAGGAACAGGTCGGCGCGGGCGGCGCTGGGGCCGCTGCGCTCACCGCCGCCCATCGGGTGGCCGGGGACGAAGGTGGCCATGTCGCAGCCGGCCCGCTCGGCCGCGGCCACAACGCCGTCCTTGACGCTGGCGGCGTCGGTGTAGACGTGGGCCAGGCCGCGGTCCTGGGCGCCGCGCACGACCGCGGGGACGGCCGAGGGCGGCGCGGCGACCACGGCGATGTCGGCGGGGCGGGCGGGGGCGTCCTCACCGAGCGGCTCACCCGCGCCGAGCTCGCAGGCCAGCCGCAGGGCGGCGGAGTCGGGGTCGCTGAGGGCGACCCGGGTGCCGTGCTCGCGCAGCGCGAGTGCGATCGAGGTGCCGATCAGCCCGGCGCCCATGATGACCGCGCGTTCGATCCTGCCCACGTCGCTCCTCGTCCCGATACTCCTCGCGCCCGGACCCGGTGGCCCGCGCGCGCCTGTGCGCTGCACCGGCGTCCGTCCGCGTGGCTCTCCAGCGTAGTCGACGCCCCTCCCCGCCGCCCGCGTGCGCGAACCGCGGGGGCGCGGACGCGGACACCAGGGGCGGCGCCGGTTCGCCCGGGCCCGGGGACCGACGCGTCCGCGCGGAGGAGCCGGTGGAGCCCGGGAGCGGGGGCAGGGCCCGCTACTGGGCGATGTCCAGGCGCAGGGCCTGGGCGCCGCGCAGGTACACGTGCTGCAGGTCGGCGCGCGGCTTTTCGGTCTCGATATGGGCCATCAGGCGCACGACACGAGGCAGGGCGTGGGGCACCGCGATCTCACTGGCGCAGATCAGCGGAACGTCGCTGAACCCGAGCTTTCGCGCCGCCAGGGCCGGGAACTCGGCGGTGAGGTCGGGGGTGGAGGTGAACAGCACGCTGATGACGTCCTCGGGGGTCATCTCGTTGCGCCGGAGGACCTCCGATACCAGTTCGGCGGTGGCCTCCAGGATCTGGTCGCGCTCGTCCGCGTCGACCTGCACCGCGCCCCGGATCGCTCGTACTGCCACTTCTGCCCGTCCTTCGTCGTCGAAACAGCGGCTCCCCGCCGACGGCATGCGCCGCCGACGGGGAGAGGCCGCACCGCCGGCTACATACCTGCGGCAGTGTAGAGTTCGCTGACCTCACTGGCCGTCAGCGCGCGCATCGTCCCCGGCTTGAGGGTGTTGATGCCCACAGGGCCGATCTGGCTACGGGCGAGGTCGATCGCCGGGTGGTCCACGGCCTCCAGCAGACGGCGCACGATGTGCTTGCGCCCTTCGTGCAGCTGGATCTCGACCAGCGCGTGCGGTTCGCCGTTGTCGACGATCCGGAACGCGTCGACCTTGACCGGGCCGTCGTCGAGGTCGATGCCGGCGCGGATGCGGCGGCCGATCTCGCGGGGCACGGGTCCGGGGACCTTGGCTACGTAGGTCTTGACCACCTGGTAGCTCGGGTGGGTCAGCCTGTTGGCCAGCTCGCCGTCGTTGGTGAGCAGGATCAGGCCCTCGGTCTCGGTGTCGAGGCGGCCCACGTGGAACAGGCGGTCCTCGGTGTTGCCGGTGTAGTCGGCCAGGGTGGGGCGGCCCTCGGGGTCCCACATGGTGCTGACCACGCCCCGGGGCTTGTGCAGCGCGAAGTAGCGCTTCTCCGGCGAGATGGCGACGAGCATGCCGTCGACGCGGATCTCGGAGGTCTCGGGATCGACGCGGGCGCCGAACCGGCGCACGGTGTGGCCGTCGACGCTGACCCGGCCTTCGACGATCAGTTCCTCGCTGGCGCGCCGGCTGGCGACGCCCGCTTGGGCCAGGGCCTTCTGCAGCCGGATGCCGCCGGGGACGTCGATGTAGGCGTCGCGGTCGTCGCCGGGGCGGTCGTCGTCGCCGGGGTCGTACTCGGTGCGCAGTGTGTTGAGCCGGGAGCGGGCGGCACGCGAGAGGTCGCGCTCGGCGTCGCCGCCGCCGCGCGGCACGCCGCTTTCGCGGTTCTCGCGGGAGGCGGGGCGCCGACCCGCGGGACGGTTCTCGCGGCGGGCGTAGACGCGGGAGCCGGGGCGCTTGTCACCGGAGTCGCCCTGCTCGTCGCGGCGGTTCGAGCGCTGGGAGCGGTCGGCCTCGGCGCGCAGAACGGGATCGCGGAAGCTGCTGCCGCCTCCGCGGCTCTGGCGGCCCGGTCGATCGGTGTCCTGGCGGGAACGGCGCTCGCCGGAGCCGCCGCGGGTCGATCCCTTGGCCTGGCCGCGCGCCGACGAAGCGCTGCCGGAGGAGCCGGCGCCCTTGCCCTGACCGCGTGCGGGCGAGCCGCTGCCGGACGCACCGGGGCTGTTGGACTGATTGCGCGCGGACGAGCCGCCGCGGGCCGGTCCCGATCCCTTGGCCTGGCCGCCCGCGGACGGAGCGCCGCCGGACGAACCGGGGGCCTTGCCCTGGCCGCGCGCGGGCGAACCGCCGCGGGCCGGTCCCGATCCCTTGGCCTGGCCGCGCGCGGACGGACCGCCGTCGCGCCGCCGGCCCTTGTCGGTGTTCTGCTGGTCGCCGCGCTCACCGCGCGGGGCTGACCGGCCGCGTCCGGCGCGGCGGTCGTCGGCGTCCCGCTCACCGCGGGACTGGGAGTTCTTACGTGGCTTGTTCACCGGTGTCGTCAAAACCTTCGATGTCGTCAGGCAGGAAAGGGGCGAGGTCGGGAAGCTCGTCCAGATCGCGCAGGCCGAGCCGCTCCAGGAAGTAGTTCGTCGTGCGGAACAGGTGGGCGCCGGACTCCGAGTCGTGCCCGGCTTCCTCGATGAGCCCCCTCAATACAAGGGTACGCATAACGCCGTCACAGTTCACACCGCGAACGGCCGATACCCGGCCCCGCGAGACGGGCTGGCGGTAGGCGACCACCGCCAGCGTCTCCAGGGCCGCCTGAGTCAGCCGTACCTCCTGGCCCTCCTTGAGGAAATGCTCGACGACGCCTGCGCATTCCGGGCGGGTGTAGAAGCGCCAGCCGTCGGCGACCTGGCGCAGGTCGAAACCGCGGCCCTGGTCGGTGTACTCGCGGGAGAGTCCGGCGAGCACCCGGGTGATCTCCTCGACCGAGCGGTCGAAGGCGCGGGCGAGATCGTACTCGGGCACGGGCTGGTCCACCACCATGAGCACGGCCTCCAGGTCCCGCCGCAGGTCGGCCTCAGGCGAACGCGCGCCGGGCGCGGAGCCGTCCGCCCCGGTCGGCTCCTTCGGCAAGGTGGCCCCCGCCTCGTCTCCGGGCGGTGCCCCTGCGGGCTCGGCCGCGGGTGCGGTCTCCTGCTGCTCTGCCGCGCTCACGCGTCCTCCTCGCTGCTCTGCTTGGCCTGGTCGAACTCGTCGGAGACGGCGACCTCGCCCTCGGCGCTGCCGGTCCAGGTCACCGTCAGCTCGGCGAGCGGTTCCGGCTGGTCGAAGTCGACTCCGGCCGCGCGGTAGAGCTCCAGCAGCGCCAGGAACCGCGCGACGACCTCGAAGGTACCGGTGCAGTCGGCCGTCAGCTCGGTGAAGGTGAGGCTGCCGCGCTCGCGCAGCGCGCGCACGACGATCTCGGCCTGCTCACGCACCGATGTGCGCGTCTGGTGGATATGGGTGACCGGGACGCTCGGCGGCTCCTTGGGCGTGAAGACCCGTGCCGCAAGCATCGCGAACTCCTGCGGGCCGAGCTTGATGAAGACGTCGGGGCGCGCGTCGGCGAAGCGCTCCTCCAACCGGACGGCGCGCGGGAATCGGCGGCCCTGCGCGGCCAGGCGTTCGGAGAGGAGGCCGGCGACCTGCTTGTAGGCACGGTACTGCAGCAGCCGCGCGAACAGCAGGTCGCGGGCCTCCAGCAGGGCGAGGTCGGCCTCGTCGTCGACCTCCCCGCGCGGCAGCAGCCGCGCCGCCTTGAGATCCAGCAGCGTGGCCGCCACCACCAGGAAGTGGCTGGCCTGGTCCAGGTCCCAGGAGTCGCCGTGGGCCCGGATGTAGGCCATGAACTCGTCGGTGACCTTCGACAGGGACACTTCGGTGATGTCGAGCTTGTGCTTGGAGATCAGCCCCAGCAGCAGGTCGAAGGGCCCCTCGAAGTTGTCGAGGTGGACGTGGAACCCGCCGTCGGGGGCCTCCTCCCCGTCAGCCGCCATACGGCGGGCCCGTGTCAGGTCGGTTCATCGTTCCAGGTTGCCACCGCGCACCGGCGGCCGGCTCAGTAATCGGTCAGACGCTGCACGAGCATGCTCGATTCCCCGTGCTCCTCGTAATCGGCGAGCAGCACGGCGACCGCCTCGCGCACGATCCGGCCGCGGTCGGCGGCCAGCCCGTGGTTGCCGCGCAACGCCAGCCGGGTCTGCTCCAGAGCGATCAGCTCCGGCGCCGATATGTATACGGTGATCTTCTCGTCATGGCGCTGCCTGCCGCTGGGCCGCGGCGGAGTCGGCTGCAGCCCTCGCGGCGCCGGCGCCTGTGCAGGCGTCGCGGAGCCGGCCTCGGCCTGGTGGGCCTCCGGCTGCTGGGCTTGCTGCTGGGTCTCTGCCGCCGCGGTGGAGTGTGCGGGCTCGGGTTCCTCGGGGTCGGATGAACGGAAGAACAGCTCGTCCGCCCCCGGCAGGGTCACGCGCCGTGACCGCTGTTTGGCCACCGGGCCAGCACCTCCTTCGCGAGTTCCCTGTAGGAGTTGGCGCCGGCCGAGGCCGTGTCGAACCGCGTTATCGGCTCGCCCGCGACAGTGGCGTCGGGGAAGCGGACGGTGCGGTTGATGACGGTGCCGTAGACCTTGTCGCCGAATCCGTCGATGATGGTTGCCAGCACCTCGCGCGCGTGCAGCGTACGCGGGTCGTACATGGTGCCCAGGAAACCGTCGATGACGAGTTGCTCGTTGAGCCGCTCCTGCACCTTCTGGATGGTGTCCATGAGCAGCGCGACACCGCGCAGCGCGAAGAACTCGCACTCCAGCGGGACGACGACCCCGTCGGAGGCGGTGAGCGCGTTCACGGTGAGCAGCCCCAGCGAGGGCTGGCAGTCGATGAGAACGACGTCGTAGTCCTGGACGACCGGGCGCAAGGCGCGCGCGAGCATCTGCTCCCGCGCCACCTCCCCCACCAGCTGCACCTCGGCCGCGGACAGGTCGATGTTGCTCGGGATCAGGTCGAGGCCGTCGATGTCGGTCTTGAGCAGCACGTCCTCGACGCCGACGTCGCGTTCCATGAGCAGGTTGTAGACGGTCAGTTCGAGCTCGCGCGGGTCGAGCCGTCCCAGGCCCACCGACAGCGCCCCCTGCGGGTCGAAGTCGACGAGCAGCACACGTCTGCCGTACTCGGCTATGGCGGCGCCGAGGTTGATGGTCGTGGTGGTCTTACCGACTCCGCCTTTCTGGTTACACAGTGCTACGATCCGTGCCGGACCGTGGCTGTCCAACGGCTCCGGCTCCGGGTATTCCGGCTTCGGTCTTTTCGCTTGCAGTTCGGCCCCCGTGCTGCGCGTTGCCCCCCATGGGTTGCTCGCCGGGGAGTCCGGCACGTCTTCGTCGATGGGTGCCCCCGGCTCCACATCGTCGTACTCCGACCAGCTCACAACCCTTGACCTCCCTACGGACCGGCCTGTCGCGGACGCCGTAGCGCCCCCGACGTACCGGCCGCCGGAAAAACTCAATATGTCGACAGCAACCAACTGTCGTGCCGCGACTCTAGAACCTCCGCGCACAATCGTTCAACGCGACACTCTATGCAGCCTGGCCGGACCGCGAACTCGGCATGCCCACCGCTCACCCGGCGGCGTTGGCGCGCGGGTGGCTGGCGGCGTAGACCTCGCGCAGCCGGTCGACCGTGACCATGGTGTACACCTGCGTGGTGGTCACCGAGGCGTGGCCCAGCAGTTCCTGGACCACGCGCACGTCGGCGCCGCCGTCGATCAGGTGGGTGGCGAAGGAGTGGCGCAGGGTGTGGGGCGAGACGTCGCTGAGCCCGGCGCGCTCGGCGGCGGCGCGCAGCACCGCCCAGGCGCCCTGGCGGGTCAGCCTCCCGCCGCGGGCGTTGAGGAACAGCGCGGACGAACCGCGGCCCGAGGCGGCCAGCACCGGCCGGGCGCGCACCAGGTAGGAATCGAGCGCGGCGCGGGCGAACCGCCCGATCGGCACCAGCCGCTCCTTGCCGCCCTTGCCGCGGTAGCGCACGGCGGCGACACCGTCGTCGGAACCGGGGGCGCCTGCCGGGTCGCCGTGTTCGGAGCCGGGGGCGGGTTCAGGGGCGAGCCGGGTGATGTCGTCGACGTCCAGGCCCACCGCCTCGGAGATGCGCGCCCCGGTCCCGTAGAGGAGTTCGAGCAGGGCGCGGTCGCGAAGGGAGCGGGGGGCGCCCTCGCCGGGGACCGCACCCAGCAGGGACTCGATCGCCTCCAGCGAGACGGCCTTGGGCAGCCGCCGGGCAGGCGTGGGCGGGCGCACGCCGCCCGCGGGGTCGACGGCGGCGAGCCCCTCGCGCAGGGCGAAGCGGTGCAGGCCGCGCACGGCCACCACGGCGCGTCCGGCGGAGTTGCCGCCCAGCGGAGGGTGGTCGGCGTCGCCTTCGCGCAGTCGGCGCAGGAATTCGGTGACGTGGGACTCGGCGACCGCCGCCAGCGAGTCGACGCCGCGCCCTGCCAGGAACTCCAGGTAGCGGCGGAGGTCGCGGCGGTAGGAGGAGAGCGTGTTGGCGGCCAGGCCGCGTTCGACCGCCAAGTGGTCGAGGTAGCCGGCGACCGCCGAGTGCAGGGCGGCGGCGGACTGTTCGCGGGCGGTCTCGTGCTCGGTGGACACCGTCGAGATCACCCGCCTTCCGCCGCATCCGGGGGTTTCGGGGCGATCATGCCACACACCGGCGACATCGGCCGTCCGACACGGCGATACCGTCCGCAACCGACGCGATACCCCCACCACCGACATGGTGCACAACCACGCTGATTCGGACATCGGGACGAGGGGGTGCTGCTCGTGCTCCGGGCCG
>NZ_JROO01000040.1 GCF_000826685.1 Streptomonospora alba | reverse complement strand
CCGCCCGCCGGCGCATGCCGTCAGGCGGGCGTCGGCCGCCGCCGTCGGGTCGCCGCCCGCACAACCTCTGCGAACCGCCCCCATATGCGAAGGGGAGGAGTGCGGCGTCAGTGGGTAGGTCGACCAGTGCGTCACGCGCCTCCAGTCGCGCGCCGAGCACTCGGGGTGGCCACGCCAACGCGAAACCACAGATCCAGGGCCGGGCCGATGCACAAGGTGGACCCATGAACGACGTCACACAGCAGTTGGTCGATGCGAAGCAGCAGGAGCGGCTGGTCCGCAGATTCGGCACCGGCGCCATCGACTGGCTGGCGGGCCTGCCGGCCCGGGTCGACGAACTGGCGCGCCGGTGGAACCTCACCGTCGAGGAGTCCGCGCCGCATGTCCGCACCTCGGTGGTGCTGTTCTGCAGCACGGCCGACGGCGCGCGCGGCGTCCTCAAGATCTCTCCCGACCACGGCCTGGTCACCTCAGAGGCCCGCCTGCTGCGGATGTGGCAGGACACCGGCAGGGTGCCGGAAGTGTGGGAGGTCGACGGCGAGCACAGCGCGATGCTGATGGAGGCCGTCGGCCCCGGCCGCACCGTCGCGCTGCAGGGCGAGGTCCCCGACATGGCCGAGATCTCAGCGCTCATCACCGACCTGCACTCGGTGGACGTGGCCCGCAACGACCTCGGCGAGCTGCACCCGCTCAACAGCCGGATGAACTTCATCTTCGACATGTGGGAGCGCGAACGCCAGTCGGCCCCGGCCGCCGAGATCATCCCGCCGTCGGCGGTGCACCGGGGCCACGCCCGTGCGCGCGACCTCGCCGACGCCGATGACGGCGCCGTGCCGCTGCACGGCGACCTGCATCCCGGCAACGTCCTCCTCGGCGGGAAGGAGCGCGGCCTCGTCGCGGTCGACCCCCGCGCCTGCGTCGGCGACAGAGCCGCCGACGCCGTCGACTGGGCCTTATGGCGGGCCGACAGCCTGGAGGAGGTGGAGCGGCGCGTTGCAGTGCTCTCCGCCGGCATCGGCGTCCCCCATGAGCGGCTGATGGCCTGGTGCCGAGCGTGCGCGCCCCTCTTCGCCATCGCCGAGGCCAACCGCAAGCGCGCCGACACCGCCCACTTCGCCATGCTGATGGAGCTGGCCGCGAGCTGAGCCGCGGATACCGGTGCAGGGGGGCGGTCGCGTCCCGGTGCCGTGAGGACGGCCGTTCGACCGGCGGTGGCCCGACGTTCAACCGGGGGGAATGCAGGGGTCGCGTGCGCCCGCCAGGGTCTTCCCCGTCGGAGTTCGCCATCGGTGCTCGGCACCGGTGCGCGCCACAGCGGAACCCGTAAGGAGCCCCCCATGCCACGCCCCGCTGCCGCCTCCCGCCGCATGGCCCTGACCGCACCGCTGCTCGCCCTCGGGCTGCTGGCCGGTGCCGCCCCCGCCGCCGCGGAGCCGGCGCCCGCCGGCCCTTCGGGCGGGGCCGGCACCGAGTCCCTCGTCGAGACCCCGTGGGTCATCGCCCACCGCGGCGCTTCGGCCTACCGCCCCGAGCACACGCTGCACGCCTACCGGACGGCGATCCGTCAGCGTGCCGACGTCATCGAGCCCGACCTGGTACCCACCCGGGACGGCCATCTCATCGCCCGCCACGAGAACGAGCTGAGCGGCACCACCGACGTCGCCGACCATCCCGAGTTCGCCGACCGCAAGACCACCAAGACCATCGACGGCAGCCGGGTCACCGGCTGGTTCGCCGAGGACTTCACGCTCGCCGAGATCAAGACGCTGCGAGCCGTGGAGCGCATCCCCGACGTGCGCCCGCGCAACACCCGCTTCGACGGCGCCTTCCGCATCCCCACCTTCGAGGAGGTCCTCGACACCTTCGAGCGCGGCCGCCACCGCAACCGCGACCTGCAGATCATTCCCGAGCTCAAGCACGGCGGGTACTTCGACTCCATCGGTCTGGACACCGAGCACATGCTCGCCGAGGCGCTGCGCGAGCGCGGCCTCGACGACGAGGAAGGTCCGGTGGTCGTGCAGTCCTTCGAGCCCGACAGCGCACGCGAGGTCGACGAACTGATCGGCGCGCGCGTCGTGCAGCTGATCAGCGGCGCCCGCGGCGACCTGACCACGCCCGAGGCCCTCGACGGCATCGCCGAGTACGCCGACGCCGTCGGCCCGGCGATGAGCTGGGTGCTGCCGATCGGCGACGACGGGCGCGCGGGCGAGCCCACCGCCCTGGTCGCCGACGCCCACGAGCGCGGACTGCTGGTGACCCCCTACACGCTGCGCAGCGAGAACGCGTTCCTGCCCGACGGCTACGACATCGGCGACGACCCCACCCGCTACGGCGACTACACGTCCTACTACCTGGCGGTCTTCGCGACCGGCGTGGACGGCGTCTTCAGCGACAACCCGGACCACCTCTACCGGGCCCGGGAGCTGTTCGTGCGCACGCGCCTTCGCTGAACGGCCGCCCGCGGCGCCCGTCCTCAGCCCTTCTCGAAGCGGTAGCCCATGCCCGCCTCGGTGATGAGGTAGGCCGGGTGCGCCGGGTCGGGTTCGAGCTTGCGGCGCAGCTGGGCCATGTACACCCGCAGGTAGTTGGTCTCGCTCTGGTAGTTGGGGCCCCACACCTCGTGCAGCAGCTGCCGCTGGCTGATCAGCCGCCCGGCGTTGCGCGCCAGCACCTCCAGGATGTGCCATTCCGTGGGGGTCAGCCGCACCTCCTCGTCGCCGCGGGTGACCCGTTTGGCACCCAGGTCGACGGTGAACGCCGTGGTGGCCACCACCGGCGCCTCCTCCACGTGCATGGAGCGGCGCTGGGCGGCGCGGATGCGCGCCATCAGCTCGTCCATGCCGAAGGGCTTGGTGACGTAGTCGTCGGCGCCGGCGTCCAGCGAGCGCACCTTCTCGCTGGAGGAGTGGCGCGCCGAGAGCACGATGATGGGTACCGACGTCCACGCGCGCAGTCCTTCGATGACCTCGCCGCCCTCCATGTCGGGCAGGCCCAGATCCAGCAGCACCACGTCGGGCGGGTGCTTGGCCGCCGCCTGCAGGGCCGAGCGGCCGTCGAAGGCGGTGTCGACCTCGTAGCCGCGCGCCCGCATGTTGATCCGCATCGCCCTGATGATCTGCGCGTCGTCGTCGACGACCAGGATCCGCATCGTCACACCTTTTAGCTTTCCTGGGAGGGGCCGCTCGGTGAACCCGAGGAGCCGGAGGCGGGTTCCTGCTCGGCGGCCGCGCCCGCGGGCGGGAGCGGCGAACCGTCGCGCGCGGGCTCGGCCGTGGTGCTGTGCAGCGTGAACACCAGGGTCAGGCCGCCTCCCGGGGTGTCTTCGGCGGTGAGCGTACCGTCCATCGCCTCGGTGAACCCCCGCGCCACGGCCAGGCCCAGTCCGATGCCGGTGCCCCGCGGTGCGTCGCCGAGGCGTTGGAAGGCCTCGAAGATGCGGTCCTTGTGCTCGTCGGGAACCCCCGGCCCGTGGTCGGCCACCCGCAGCTCCACGGTGTCGCCCAGGGCGCTGGCCGACAGCCGGATGGGAGGGCGGTCGGGCGGGTTGTGCCGCGCCGCGTTCTGCACCACGTTGGCCACCGCCCGCTCCAGCAGGCCGGCGTCGGCGCGCACCCGCGGCAGGTTGTCGGGTACGTCCACGCCCACGGTGTGCGGCGCGATGCCGATCAGGGTGGCGGGGACCACCTCCTCCAGGCCCACGGCACGGATCTTGGGCTGGACGGTGTCGGTCTGCAGCCGGCTCATGTCCAGCAGGTTGTCGACGAGGCTGTTGAGCCGGTCGGTGGACTCCTCGATGTTCTCCAGCAGTTCGCCGCGGTCCTGCTCGTCGAGTTCGATGTCGACCGAGCGCAGACTGGAGACGCTGGCCTTGATCGAGGTCAGCGGTGTGCGCAGGTCATGGGAGACGGCAGCCAGCAGCGCCGTGCGGATGCGGTTGCGGGCGGCCTGGCGCTTGGCCTCGGCGGCGTCGTGGGCCAGGCGCTGGCGCTCCAGTGCGATGCCGATGTGGGTGGCGAAGGCGCCGAGGATGCGGCGGTCGGCTGCGGGCAGCATGTGGCCGCGCAGCGCCAGCGCCAGGGAGTCGCTGACCGAGACGAGGGCGTCGGCCTGGTCGGGGGCCTCGCACGGGGCCTCGCCGACGCACTCCAGCCGGGTCCACTCTCCGGAGTCCTCCTGGCGCAGCAGCGCCACCGAGCGCTGCCCGAACGTCTCGCGGATGCGCCGCAGCAGGGCCGGCAGCGGTTCCTGGCCGTCGATGACACTGCTGGCCAGCAGGCTCAGTGTGCTCGCCTCGGCCTTGGAGCGGCTGGCCTGCAGGGAACGGCGCCGGGCCAGGTCGACGACGAACGCCACCAGCACTCCGACCAGGACGAACACCGCCAGCGCCACGCCGTTGCCGGGACTGTCGATGGCCAGGCCGTACAGCGGCTGTGTGAACAGCAGGTCCAGGAGCACGGTGCTCCACACGGCGCACATCAGCGCCGGCCACAGCCCGCCCGCCAAGGCGGCGGCGATGGTGCAGACCAAGAACAGCAGCACGTGGGTGGTCAGTCCCACGCCGTCGGTCATCGGCAGCTGCAGCGCGCCCGCCAGTGCCGCGGGACCGAGCACGCCGATGAGCCAGCCCCAGACCTGGCGGGCCCGGCTCACGCTCGCCGCCAGCGGAGGCAGCAGGCTGCGCCCGCGCCCGACCTCCTCGTGGGTGACGATGTGGACGTCGATGTCGCCGGACTCGCGCGCCACCGTGGCTCCCACACCGGGGCCGAAGATGTACTGCCAGGCGCGCCGCCGCGACGAGCCCAGCACGATCTGGGTGGCGTTGACGCCGCGGGCGAACTCCAGCAGCGCGGTGGGGATGTCGTCGCCTATGACCTGGTGGTAGGTGCCGCCCAGCTCGGCCAGCAGCCGGCGCTGGTCGGTGATGACGTCGGGCAGCGGGTGGGCGAGGTTGTCGCCGGGGACCACGTGCACGGCCATCAGGTGGCTGGGCTGGGGGCGGCCGCCGCGCGAGCGCGCGGCCACGCGGGCGGCGCGGCGGATGAGGGTCTCGCCCTCGGGGCCGCCGGTCAGCGCCACCACGACCCGCTCGCGGGCCTCCCAGGTCTGGCGGATCTTGTGCTCGCCGCGGTACAGGGCCAGGCCCTCGTCGACGCGGTCGGCGACCCACAGCAGCGCGAGTTCGCGCAGCGCGGTGAGGTTGCCCTCGCGGAAGTAGCTGGAGAGGGCGGCGTCGATCTTCTCGGCGGGGTAGATGTTGCCGTGGGACATCCGCCGGCGCAGCGAGTGCGGTGACATGTCGCACAGCTCGATCTGGTCGGCGCGGCGGACGATCTCGTCGGGGATGGTCTCGTGCTGGCGAACACCGGTTATCTGCTCGACGACGTCGTTGAGCGACTCCACGTGCTGGATGTTGAGCGTGGTGATGACGTCGATGCCGGCGTTGAGGAGTTCGTCGACGTCCTGCCACCGCTTGGCGTTGCGGGTGCCGGGCGTGTTGGTGTGGGCGAAGTCGTCGACGACGGCCACCTGCGGGGCGCGCCCCAGTAGGCCGTCGAGGTCGAATTCGGCGCAGGCGCCGTCCGCCTGGGGCGGGCGCGGCATCTCCTCCAGCCCGTCGAGGAGCTCGGCGGTGCGGGGGCGGTCGCGGGTCTCGACCAGCCCGAGCACGACGTCGGTGCCGCGCTCGCGGCGTCGGTGCGCCTCGCTCAGCGCGGCGTAGGTCTTGCCTACGCCGGGAGCGGCGCCCAGATAGATGCGGAGCTTGCCACGTGCCACTTCTCCATTGTGCGGCGAATTCCCCGGTAAGAGAAAAGGAGGCGGCCCCGGTACGGCCGACGACTTGCTGCCGCCCCTCCTGCCGAGGGCGGCGAGGCGCCAGAATGGGGCGGGAGCGCGGCCCTCCCCCCGGGCTCGCCGAAACGCAGGAGGAGCCGCCATGGCCGCGCAGCCGCCCCAGCCCTCGCCCGACCCCCACGGATACCACGGCGGCGCTCCGCGCGGCCCGTACGGCCCGTACGGTCAGCCGCCGGGACGGTACGGACCCGCGTCCTCCGGCGACGCCGATTTCCCGGGGCCGCCGGGCGGCCCGCTGCCACCGGGCCGGGGCGCTGCGGGGACGGCCGCGCCGAGCGCAGGTGTGCCCGGCCGCCGATCCGCGTCCGCCGGTCCGCCGTCGGCCGGAGACCGGGCGCAGCGCCTGCGCCGGCGGCTGATCGCCGGTGTCGTCGCCGGAGCCGCCGCGGTGGGCGTGATCGCGGGGTTCGTATGGGTCGCGCTGGACGACGGGCCGCCATACGCCGACATCGCCGCGTGCGAGGAGCTGCTGCCCGCCGATGCCCTCGACACCGTTCCCGGCTTCGAAGGCGCCGCCTTCACCGGAGTCGTGCTGACCGGGGACCGCATGCACACCCGGGAGCCGCAGGTCGTGCAGCAGGCGCAGTGCACGGGCAGGAGGGAGTCGGGCTCTTTGGCCCTGGGGGCGGCCAACCTGAACCGCTACGACCCCGCCACCGAGGAGGCCGACTACGCGTCGCTGCGGCGCGCGCTCGACCGCAACCGGATCGAACTCTCCGGCGGCGTCGAAACGGGTTCCGCGGCACGCGGTGTCGACGCCTACTTCGGGTCGGCCGTGGCCGACGTCGAGGTGAACCGGCTGGGCGCGGGCGACGACGGGTTCGTGATCATCTACACCAACGTCGAGTCACTGGACTTTCCGGCCTTGGACGAAGCCGGGGGCAGCTGGGTCGTCGCCCAGTTCCGCGACCGAAACCTCGTGGTGGACGTCGTCTGCTACGGCACGGCCGAAATGAGCCCAGAGGAGAAGCTGGAGGCCGCCGTCGAGATGGCCCGGCTGATCGAGCGGCGCGCGGCGACGACCGGGCGGACGCTCTAGAGAGCGCACGGGCCGGGACGGGCAGGGGGACCCCCTCCGGGAGCCCGCAAGAGCGGCCGCCTGCTGCGGTGGCGGCCCGATGCGTCCCCGGGAGCCCGCCCCCGGTGCCCCGCCGGTCGGCTAGGTCCCGGCTTTTGAACGGGTGAGGTCGCGCCAGGGAGGCGGCCGGCCCGGTCCCGGCCCTACGCATCAGCGTTGATCTTGTACTTACGGTCATTGTGAGCGATCACATGTGACCGTAAGTACAAGATCAACGGAGGAACGCGGTCGTCGCCGTGATCTCGCATCGGCGTGGGTGGGCCCGGTCGACGCGCGAGGAGTAGGCCGCGCCGCCCAGTACCCGGTCCGGGCGCGTGGGTGGGCGACCGACGGTGCGGGGCAGCCGCAGGTGGGCCATCAGCGGTACCGGCATCGGCCCCTCACCCCGCCGCCCCGGGCTGGTGGCCCACCAAAACCAGGCCCTAGGCGGCCGGGTTCAGTGTCAGCTTGCCCCGGGTCGCGCGCGAGCGCAGGTCCTCATGGGCGCGGCGGGCCTGGTCCAGCGGGTAGTCGCCGCCGAGCACGGCGCGCAGGCGGCCCGCACGCACCAGGTCGAACATCTCGGCCATCGCGCCGCCCACGACGTTGCCCGGCAGCTGGAAGGCGTGCGGCAGCCACATGCCGCTGACCGTCGTCGAGTAGCGCATCAGGTTGGGCAGCTGCACCGGCTTGGGAGCCTCGCGCGAGGCCATCCCGTAGAACGCGAGCCGGCCGAAGGGCGCCAGCGCGTGCATGCTCTCGTCGGTGACGCGCCCGCCCGTCATGTCCAGCACCGCGTCCACGCGGCGGCCCTCGTTGGCCTCGACCAGGGCCGCGGTCATGTCCTCGGCGCGCGAGTCCACGGCCGCGTCGGCGCCCAGCTCCAGGGCCAGTTCACGCTTGTCCTGGCTGCCTGCCGTGGCGATGACCCGCCCGGCACCGAAGGCCTTGGCCAGCTGCACCGCCAGGGAGCCGACCCCGCCGGCGCCGGCGTGGACCACGACGGACTCGCCCTCGGCCAGGTGGACGTTGCGCCGCAGCAGCACCCAGGCGGTGGAGCCCTGGATGAGCAGCGCGAGGGCGGTGGCGGCGTCCACGCCCTCGGGGATCTCGTAGGCCATGGGCGGCGAGGCCACGGCGCGCTCGGCGTAGCCGCCGCTGTCGACCATGGCGACGACGCGGCGGCCGTCCGGGGTCCGTCCCGCGACCTCGCTTCCCGGGATCAGCGGCAGGCCGGTGCTGGAGAGGTAGGTGTCCTCGACCCGGTGGGTGTCGGCGTAGTTGACGCCGGCGCGCTCGACCTCGACGAGGAGGTCCTCGGGGCCGGGCGCCGGGTCCGGGGCCTCGGTGAGGTTGAGGACCTCGGGGCCGCCGAACTCGGTGATCTGGATGGCTCGCATAGGGCTGCTGTCTCCCAACGTGGACTTCTCGGCCGGGTCGGCGCCGCCGCAGACCGACCGGATGGTATGTACCGAGCCTAGCCGCGTGCGGCGCCGATGTGCCGTGCCGGGTGCCTCAGCGGCGTGTCGGATGCTTCACTCCTGCGCCCCGAGCCCCGGGAAGTCGGGGGACCGCTTCTCCACGTAGCTGCCGATGCCCTCGGCGAAGTCCTCCGAGGCGAAGGCGTCGGCCATCAACCCGGCCGCCTCGTCGGCCGCGGCGTCGAGGCCGCTGCTTTGGGCACGCAGCACCTGGCCCTTGATCGCCGCCATCGAGCGCGGCGAGCACTCGGCGGCCAGCGTGCCCGCGTAGGAGAGGGCCTCGGCCAGGACGTCCTCTCGGGGAAGGCTGAAGTCCACCATCCCCATGCGCAGCGCCTCCTCGCCGAGCACGACACGGGAGGACAGCAGCAGGTCCATCGCCCGTCCCTGTCCGACCAGGCGCGGCAACTGCCAGGCGATCCCGTACTCGGCCACCAGTCCGCGCCGGCTGAAGGAGGTGGTGAGCTTGGCGTCGTCGGCGGCGAAGCGCACGTCGCAGAAGAGCGCCAGCGCCAGTCCGACACCGGCCGCGGGGCCGTTGACCGCGGCGACGACCGGTTTGCGCAGCGTGGCGGGCAGCGCCATCGAGCGCCCGTCGATCTCCAGGCGTGTGCCGCTGATCCCGCTCAGCGCCTCCATGTCGGCTCCGGCGCAGAAGGCGCGTCCGGCGCCGGTGATCACGATCGCGCGCACCTGCGGGTCGGCGTCGGCCTCGCGCAGCAGGGCGAACAAGTGCTCGGCCATCTGCGGGGTCCAGGCGTTGAGCCGGTCCCGGCGGTTGAGCGTCAACCGCAGGACGCCGCCGTCGCGCTCGCTGAGAACCGGTGCGTCCTCCGAGCCGGTCTCCTGCGGCGTGGTCCCGGGCGTGCTGTTGTCGGCCATTTCGGTGATGGTCCCTCCGTGCGGTCTGCGGCGTCCGCCCGCTGCCGTGCGTACCCGGGGCGGGGCGCGGCCGGCGTGCGTCGCCGGCCGGGCAGATCCTACGGGCTGGATGGTGTTGCGACCTGCGAAGTGCCCGTACTCCCCCCAACAGGGACGAATCAGGTACATTCCCCTTGGTATTACCGGCCTCGTGATCGAGGACCACGGTGAGGGAGCCGACCCGTGGCAGTTGCGCGCACACGGATCTACACCGACGACACGCGCCTGTTCTGGCAGCAGCTGGGCAAGGTGGCGGTCGGGGGAGCCGCGCTCTTCGCCGGGTGCGTGCTGTGGGGGATCCGCGACGCGGTGGTGTGGGCCAGCGCGGCGGCGGCCGTCATCAGCCTGGCCGTGATGATCCTGGTGGGATGGCGCACCCGCGCGCCCTACGGCCGCGTGCGCTTCGTCCTCGACGAGTCCGTGCTGCACTACCGGCGCGTGCGGCGCGGGCGGTGCGCGGTGACACGGCGCTACCGCCTGGACGACATCGCCGGCGTGCAGCTGCGGACCCACGTCAGCGTCCCCCAGTCGCTGGAGTTCGGGTTCGACCGGAACGGCCTGCCCGAACTGCGGATCGAGACGATCAGCGGGGAGGTCGACAGCTACCACATCCTCGCGATCGACTTCGAGGGGTGCGAGGAGTTCCGCAGCTTCATCGCCGACGTGTGCGACTCCGCCGGCATGGAGAAGCGTCGACCGGGCATCAGCGGGCCCGGCGACGCCGTCGACCGCTGGGACAATCCGGCCGCGGTACGCACGGCGCCCTTCTGACACCCGCCCGGCTCCCGCGCGTTCACCCGGTCGGCCGTGCCCGCGGGGCGAAGGCGCCCGCGACCACTGTCGCGTCGTCGTGGCGCTTGGCGACGGACGCCCCGCGGCGCTCCTCCTCGGCCCGTACCCAGGCGAGGAGGGAGTCGGGGCCGCCGGACTCCAGGCTTCGCCAGATCCGCGGCCAGGGGTGGCCGAAGAGGCCCGCGAGGCGCGCGCAGCCGTCGGTCATCAGCGCGAAGTGCGCCCCGGCGGTGCGCGAGACCCCGGTTACCGCGCGGTAGGCCGCCTCGGGCAGAGCGCCCGCCACCCAGAAGCCGCCCTCGGCATTGCGGTGGGTGCGCACCAGTTCGGCGCTGTAGGGGCGGCCGCCGGGCAGGTGCTCCACCCGGTCGTCCGTGATCGCGGCGACCTCGCCGTCGGCCTCGGCCAGCACAACGGTGCAGTCGGCCAGCACCAGGTACTCCAGTCTGCGCGGACCGGGCGGAGCGTCAGGACCGGCGGGCTCGGGGCGGACCACGGCCACGGTGGCCGACGGGCTGTCGGGATGGTCCGGGTCGCAGCCCGCTCCGTGCGCGCGGCGTGTGGATTCGACCGCCGCAGCCAGGCAGTCGGTCAGCGGCGCCGGCTCCTCGGCGGAGAGTTCCCCGGCCAGCGTGCCGCTCAGCCGGTCCACCAGCCACGAGACGCCGTGCCGGCACCCGGTGTCGAGCCCCGGTACGGCGGTCGCCCCGTCGATCACCAGCGCCCACGCGTCCCCGGCGCACACCCGGTCCTCGTTGGCCCGCCCTTGGCCCTGATCGCTGGCGAAGCTGATGCGCATCCGAGAAGCCTACGAGGCGTCCGCGTGCCGCACCCGCGCACCGGCCGGGCGGGTCGCAGCAGTCCCGGACCCGCCGCGGCCCCGGTCACCCGGCCTGCGCCGCTTCCGGCGCCGGGGCGGTGCGCAGCATGTCCACGACACGCGACCAGCCGTCGGCGCCGTGGCCCCGGTCGACCGCGGTGCGCGCAAGGCCGTGCATGAGCTCGGGGAACCGGCTGTCCAGTCCCGATTCGCGGCTGGTTCGGACGATGTGGTCGAGCGCGGCCAGTTCCATGGCCAGGTTGTCCTCGTCGCCGGGATGCTCACCGGCGTCGACGGCCGCGGCCAGGCCGTCGAAGGCGGCCGGCAGGATCGCGAGCATCTCCTTGGCCCACGGCGCGAAGTCCGCGGCGGCCGATCCCTGCGCGGTGGCCATCGCGCTCGCATGCAGGAAGCCGGTCATCCCCGCGAAGAAGACTTCGAGCATGCCGGTGTCGAGAAGGGCGGCCAGGCCGGGGTCGTCGCCGACGTACTCCGAGCGCGGTGCGAGGACCTCCAGCGCCGGGCGGCTTCGTTCCAGCACCTCCTTTCGGCCGCTGTAGAGGATCAGCGAGTCCTCGGTGCCGATCAGCGGCGTCGGCACCATGATCGCGCCGATGAGCAGGTCCAGTCCCCGCGCGTCCGCCCATGCCTGGGTCTCGCGGGCCTCGACCGGGGACGAGGAGGCGAGTACCACCACGGTGCGCCCGGCCAGGTCCTCGGCCGGAAGGGGTTCGAGCAGCTCGCGAGTGGACCGGTGGTCGCGCAGGCACGTCACGATCGTGGGGGCGCAACGCACCGCGGATGCGAGGTCGGCGGCGACGTCCGCGCCCTCCGATGCCGGCGCCTCGGTCCTGGCACGGGTCCGGTTCCACACGGTGGTGGGCACCCCTTCGGCGAGGAACGCGCGTGCCAGTGCGGACCCCATCGGGCCGAGACCGACCACCGAGACGCCCTGCTGTGCGGATGATGAGGCTGGATTCGTCATGCCGCAAGCATTGGACGGTGCGGCGCCTGCGGCAAGTACCCACTATTTTGTTCGGTACTTACCTGCAGGTGGGTGTACCCGAGGAGTGTGCGGCATGGTCGAATTCCTGTGCGGGCTGGACGCCGCCGTCGCGGTCGTCGGCGGCAAGTGGAAGCCCCTGATCCTCTGGGCGTTGAGCGTCGAGCCGCGCCGGACCGGCGAACTGCGGCGCGAGTTGTCGGGGGTCTCCGAGAAGGTGCTGACCCAGCAGCTGCGCGAGCTCGAACGCGACGGCGTGGTCCACCGCGAGATCCACCAGCAGGTGCCGCCCAAAGTGGTCTACCGGCTCACCCGCAAGGGGGCCGCGCTGGATCGGGCGCTGCGGCCGCTCGGGGAGTGGGGAGAGGAGCACATGGACGCCATCCGCGAGGTCCGGGCCTGATCGGCGGCCCTGCGGCCGGCCGTGCCGGCCCGGTGCGCCGGCCTTTGCGGCGGTCGGCCGCAGGGGTTTCGGTCTACCGCTTGTTCCGGGTGCCCGGCCGCAGGCCCTCGGCCTTGAGCGCTTCGAGGAAGGGCCGCATCAGCTCCGCGAGGCGCTCGCAGCCCCGGCCGCCGATCGCCGCGTAGGGCTCGACCGACAGGGAGTCGGTGCGCTCCTCCAGGTGGCTGCGCATGGTGCGGCCGGTGTCGGTCAGAGACGGGGTGTCCGCCTCGTCGGTGGTGACCAGTCCGCGCTCGACGGCCCCGCGCACGCCCGCGTCCATGTCCTCCTCACTCCAGCCGCGGCTCTTGCGCAGGAACGAGAGCTTGATCGAGCCGGTGGCCGCGTGCGACACGAGTGCGTCCATGGGTGAGACGCCGGCGTCGACGAGCGCTGCGATGTGGCCGTCCCCCCGGAACTCCCGCAGCAGGGTGGCGGCGTGCCAGAGCACCATGTGCGGTTCGTCGGGCCACTCCAGACCGGCGTGGCCGGCGAACAGCGGCCGCCCGTACGGAAGCTCGGCGGCCGCCAGCGCCGCCGTGCGGGCGATCTCGGCGGCCTCCTTCACGGGGTCGGAGTCCACCGCCTCTTCGCCGAGCACGCGGCGCAGCATACGGTCGGCGACGTCGTTGCGGGCCGCCAGCACCGTCTCGGGTGCGGCCAGCGACCAGGCGTGGGGGATGACCGCGCGCACCGCCTGGGGATTGAAGTTGTAGAACGCCGCAGCCACAGCGCCGGGGCCGACGGCGCCCATGGGGGCCGAGCGCGAGGCGAAGTAGTGCATCGCGGGGTTCTCCAGGCCGATGGAGGCGTAGCGGGCCTGGGCCTCGTGAGCGAAGTAGACGGGGACGTGGACGGGTTCCAGCGCCGACCACGCGGTGCGGGCGTTGTCGGGGGACGGCGCGTCGTGGGCCATGGCGATCTCCTCGTGGCGTGGGTGGAAACGCTGCGCAGGCGGGCGGCGCTCCGCAGCGCTCGGCAGGCGGGGCGGTCGGGCAGGGCGTCGAGTGAGGCGGGAAGGGGGTGTTCGGCGGTCGGGCGCCGGCAGCTGCGGTGCGGCGACCGCTTCGTTCCGCAAGGCTAGACAAGGCGTGTCGCCCGGGCCATGCCGCCCCGCGGAATGGGCGCCGGCATCCCCTGTTGACACCGACCGGTCGGTTTGCATAGGAACGTCTACGGCGGTGCGCCGGTCGGCGGGCCGCCCGACAACTGCAGTGGGGAGCGCTTATGGAGGCCTTGGCCACGACCGCGTCCGGTCGCGTCAGCGGTGTCGCCGAAGGCGGGATCAGCGCCTTCCGAGGCATTCCCTACGCCGCACCCCCGGTGGGGCAGGCGCGCTTCGCGGCGCCCCGCCCGCCGGAACCGTGGACGGGAGTGCGCGAAGCCGCCGAATACGGCCCGACCGCGCCCCACCCGCCCTACGAGGCCGGTATCGCCGAGGCGCTGCCCGAGCGCAGCATCCCCGGAGACGAGTACCTCAACCTCAACGTCTGGACCCCCGGAACCGGCGAGCGCGGGCTACCGGTCATGGTGTGGATCCACGGCGGGGCGTTCACCAACGGATCCGGCGCCGAACCCGGCTACGAGGCGAGCGCCTTCGCCCGCAGCGGCGCCGTCGCGGTCACCTTCAACTACCGCTTGGGCGCCGAAGGGTTCGCGCTCGTCGAGGGCGCGCCGGCCAATCGCGGAGTGCTCGACCAGATCGCCGCGCTTGAGTGGGTGCGCGACAACATCGCCGCGTTCGGCGGCGACCCCGACCAGGTCACGGTCTTCGGAGAGTCCGCGGGCGCCATGAGCGTGACCACCCTGATGGCGATCCCGCGCGCCCGCGCGCTGTTCCGGCGGGCCATCGCCCAGTCCGGCGCCGGACACAACACGCTGCGCGCCGAGGACGCCCGCACCGTGGGGCGGGTGCTCGCCGGGCGCCTGGACGTGGGGCCCACGGGCGCGGAACTGGCCGAGGTGTCGCCCAAGCGGCTGCAGGAGGAGCAGACCCGCATCATCGCCGAGTTGCGCGGCAGCGCCGACACCGGGCTGTGGGGCGAGCGGCTGCCCGCCCTGGGCACGCTGCCGTTCTCGCCTGCCGTCGACGGCGAACTGCTCACCCGCCGGCCCGTCGACGCGCTGCGCGCGGGGGAGGCGGCCGACAAGGACCTGCTGATCGGTACGACCACCCAGGAGTACCGGCTCTTCCTGGCCGCGCCCGGCCTGATCGACCACATCCGCGCTGAACACGTCGCCGCCCAGGCGGCCGGGATCGGGCTCGCCCCCGATGCCGTCGAGGTCTACACCCGGCGCAACCCCACCCCCGGCGATGCCCTCGCCGATCTGGGCACCGACGCCGTCTTCCGGGTGCCCGCCACCCGCGTGCTGGAGGCGCGGGCCGCGGCGGGCGGCAGTGGGCGCACCTACGGCTACGACTTCGCCTGGCGCTCCCAGAGGCTCGGCGGGCGCCTCGGCGCGTGCCACGCCCTGGAGATCCCGTTCGTCTTCGACAACCTGGCCGACGGCCGCAACCTCGCCGGCCCGCAGGCGCCGCAGCAGCTCGCGGACGACATGCACCGGGCCTGGGTCCGCTTCGCCTCCACCGGCGACCTCGACTGGCCCCGATGGGACCTGCGGCGGCGCCCGGTCATGCGCTTCGACGCGCCGGAACCGCAGGTCGTGGAGGACCCGGACGCCCGGACCCGCGGGCTGTGGGACGGCGTGGTCGACTAGCCCGAGCTGCCGGCCGGGGCGCGTCCGGCGCCGCCTCGCCTGCGGGTCGGCCTGGACCGAGGGACGGCTCCCCTCGGCTGCCGCGGCGGTCGGCCGCCGCGGCAGCCCCCGTCAGAGTGACGGCGTCTCGGCCTCGGCGTTCCCGGCGGTCTCGCCGCCCGCCTCCGCGGCCCGGCGCTGGGCCGCTTCCACCGTCTCCTCAGCGGAGGCGCGGTCCTGCCAACCGCGGACCTCAGAGCTTTTGCCCGGCTCCAGCCGCTTGTAGATGTCGAAGAAGTGCGTGATCTCCTGCAGCTGGAACTCGGGCATGTTGCGCAGATCGCGGATGTGGTCCTGGCGCGGGTCGCCCACAGGCACGCACAGGACCTTGGCGTCGGGGCCCCGCTCGTCCTGCATCCAGAACACCGCGACGGGGCGCACCCGCACCACGCAGCCGGGGAAGGAACGCTTCTCAAGCGGAACCATGGCGTCCAACGGCTCGCCGTCCTCGGCCAGCGTGCCGGGGATGTAGCCGTAGTCCGCGGGGTACTGCGTCGACGTGAACAGGGTGCGGTCGAGCCGGATGCGGCCCACCTTGTGGTCCATCTCGTACTTGTTCTGCGACCCCTGCGGGATCTCGACGACCATGTCGAGTTCCATGCGTACCCTCCTCGCGGTGTTTCGGTAGTGGCGCCGAGGCGGCCGACGCCGGGGTCGGCGCACCCCCCTCCCCGTGGGCGCTCGGCACGGCTTCCGTTGCGGCGCTGCCCGCGGAGCGCGCCCGCCGTGCCGGTCACCATGCCGCACGCTACCCGCAGCCCGGTCCGCTTCCGCCCCCTACCCCCGATTCCCGCATGCGCACACGCGTGCGGTGGTACACCCGGCGCCGGGCGAAGGACGGATCCGCCGGTCTCAGCGCGCGGGCTCGATCACCGGGTACTCGCCCGTCTCCGCCAGGCGCTGGGCCAGCCGCTTGCGCAGCGGATCCAGGACCGCGGCGGCCGTCTCGGCGCAGGCCGGGTCCGCGATCAGGTTGTGCAGCTCGTGCGGGTCGTCGTGGAGGTCGTAGAGGTAGGCGTCGACGTAGCGGTCGGCCGCGGGGGTGTCCCAGGCGTCGGCATCGGGGGCCACCACGCCGTACTTCCACCGCGGGGTCCGCAGCGCCCTGCCCAGCTCCGCCTCGCTGATCTGCACCAGGACGTCGTCGGGCCGGTCGTCGGCCTCGCGGCGCACCAGCGGCAGCAGCGAGCGCCCGTCCATCTCCTCGGGAACCTTCAAGCCTGCCGCGTCCAGCAGCGTCGGCGGCAGATCGATGTGGCTGACCAGGCGCTGCAGCGGGCGGCCGGTGTCCAGGCCGGGCCCGCGCAGGACGGTGGGCACGCGGATGGAGGCGTCGTGGCAGCTGCGCTTGTACTCGGCGTTGCGGGTCTTGAAGTGGCACCCGTGATCGGAGGTGAACAGGACGACGGTGTTCTCGGCCAGTCCCTGTTCGTTCAGCGCGGCGAGCACCCGGCCGAGGCACTCGTCCAGCCGCTTGACCATGCCGAGGTAGCCGCCGAGGTGCTCGGCGGAGTTGCCGCCCAGCGCCGCTAGATCGCCGGGTGTCCAGGTGCCGGCGTAGCGCTCTGCGTAGCCCTCGGGCGCCGGATAGTCGTCGCGCTGGTTCTGGTGGTGGGGCTCCAGGAAGGACAGGAACAGCAGGAACGGGGCGTCGCGCTCGCGGGAGATGTAGTCGACTGCGGCGTCGGTGAGCGCGTCGGCGCGGTAGCCGGGCAGTTCGCGGGCCCGGCCGTCGCCGTCGTAGAGCGTGGTCTCATAGGCGTCGGACGTGAACTCCAGCAGGTTGGAGGCCAGCCAGTCGCGGTAACCGCCCCGCTGTTCGGGGCGCACGGGACCGGCGGTGTCGGTGTCGCCCAGGTGCCACTTGCCGATGTAGCCGGTGTCGTAGCCCGCCTCGTTGAAGCGGTCGGCGAGCGTGGGCGTGTCCTCGGGCAGCGGGATGTTGTTGCGGAAGCAGCCGACTTGGGCGGGGTAGCGCCCGGTCTGCAACGAGGCGCGCGACGGCGCGCAGACCGGCTGGCAGGTGAAGGAGTTGTACACGTGCACCCCTTCCGCGGCCATCCGGTCGAAGTTGGGGGTCAGGTCGCGGGGAGCGCCGTGCGCGCCGGTCGCGTCCCACCGCTGCTGGTCGGTGAAGAACACGATGACGTTGGTGCGGTCGGCCCCGGAAGTGCTGGTCACTGCGGTCGAATCCTCGCCTTCTCGCCGTCGCGGCGGGCCGTGGGGCCGCCGCGACGGACTTCGCTCGGTGCGTCGCTACTGCGTCGGGCCGCCGACCGCGGCCGCCTCCTCCTCGCGCTCGGCGGTGTCGACGTGCCGGGTCTCGCGCATGAACAGCGTCGAGACCACCGAGACCGTGCCCAGGCCGACGACCAGCAACGCCACCGGCCAGGCCGCCTCGTCGCCGGCGATCAGCAGCGAGGTGGCGATGGCCGGTACGAAGCCGGCGACCATGGCCGAGGACTGGTAGGCGAAGGACATGCCGGAGTAGCGGACCTTCACGCTGAACATCTCGGTGAACAGTGTGGCCTGCAGGCTCGACATGCACACAGCGCCGCCCACGGCGGCCATGCCCATGCCGATCCACGCCCACCACATGCTGCCCGTCTCCAGTAGCCAGAAGTAGGGGAAGGCCGTCAGCGCGACGAGGACGCCGCCGGTCATGTACAGCGGGCGGCGGCCGACCTTGTCGGAGAGGGCCCCGGCCACCGGCATCAGCGCCAGCCCGATGACGTTGTAGACGACGATCCCGGTCAGGGCGACGCCCTGGGCGTAGCCGAGCGTGGTGGTCAGGAAGCTGATGGCGAAGGGCTGGTAGATCTGGGAGGTCCCGGCCTCGCCGAGGCGGGCGCCGAACCCCACGACGATGCTGCGGGGGTGGCGCTTCAGCGCGGTCCACAGCGGGAGGCGCTCCTGAGTCTCGGCCTGCTTGACGCGGTCGAAGGCGGGCGTCTCCGCGATCTTGAGCCGTACGATCAGGCCCACCACCAGGAGTACGGCGCTGAGCAGGAAGGGGACGCGCCAGCCCCAGGCGAGGAAGTCGTCGTCGGGCATCAGGGCGAACAGGCTCACCACCGACACCGCGATGAGGTAGCCGATGGGGCCGCCGGTCTGGGGCAGGCTGCCCCAGAAGCCGCGCCGGGAGCGCGGCGAGTGCTCGACCGTGAGCAGCGACGCGCCGCCGAACTCGCCGCCCAGGCCCAGGCCCTGGATCAGGCGCAGTGCGACCAGCAGGATCGGCGCCCAGACGCCGATCGTGTTGTAGTCGGGGAGGAGCCCGATCAGAAACGTCGCGCCGCCGATGATGAGCATCGTGGCGACGAGGATCTGCTTGCGCCCGACGCGGTCGCCGAGGTGGCCGAACAGCAGCGCGCCGACGGGGCGCGAGACGAAGCCGACGCCGAACGTCGCCAGCGAGGCCAGCGTGCCGACCAGGGGATCGGCGTCGGGGAAGAAGAGTTCGTTGAAGACCAGCGCGGCCGAGAGCCCGTAGAGGTTGAAGTCGTACCACTCCAGCAGTGCGCCGGAGAGGCTGGCCGCGACGACCTTGGACATCGGCTGGCGTGTGGATTCGCTCGGGCTTGTCATGTCGGCCCTCGTGGATCGGCGATGGCGCGGCGGAGTTCCGGGGGAGCGGCGACGGTGCGGGACGCGGGCGGACCGCGCCCGACGCGCCGGAGGTCGCCGCGAGTGCCGCGGCGAGGTCTGTTATTCGATTAACATGGCGTACGTTACATCCGCCGCTCCGGGATCGTCCAGCGGTGCGCGTCGCACGGTGCGTCCGAGGGCGCACCGGGATCCGGAGCCCGCACGGCAGCGGACTAGTGTGCTGGACGTGGCAGTGACCGAGCCTCCCGAACGACCCACGCAACGCGACATCGCCCGCCGCGCGGGCGTATCGACCGCGACGGTCTCCTACGTGCTCAGCGGCCGCCGCGGCGGTGCGAAGCCGCCGCCCGAGGAGACCCGCCAGCGGGTGCTGCGCGCTGTCGCCGAGATGGGCTACCAGGTCGACCACGCCGGGCGCAGCCTGCGCCGGCGGCGCAGCGGCCTGGTCGCCTTGATGTACCCGGCGCCCTCCAGCCCCTGGTCGGACCGGTTGGCCGAGCAGATGCAGGAGGCGTCGGCCGAGCGCGGCCTGGGCGTGGTGGCGCTGCCGATGAGCGGTGCCGCCGCCGGAGAGGCGCTGCTGCGCGTCCTGCGCGAGCGCTACGTCGACGGCGCGGTCCTGCTGCCCGACTGCCCGGTGGATCCGGAGGAACTCGCGGTGCTGGCCCGGCAAGGGCTGTCCCTGGTGGTCTTCGACGACGACCTCGCCCCCGAGGGCTTCGACGTCGTGCGCCAGGACCGCGCCCGGGCCTGCCGCGACGCCGTCGAGCACCTGATCGCCGCGGGCCACCGCCGGATCGCCTACCTCGGCCACCCGGGCGAGGACAGCCGTCGCACCGCCCCGTCGGTGAAACTGAGCAGCTACCGGCAGGTCCTGCAGGAGAACGGCATCTGCGCCGCAACCGACCTGGTGCTGCCCGTGGCCGACTCCCGCTCCCAGGCCTACGCCGCGGTGCGGGACCTGCTGCGCCGTCCCGACCCGCCTACAGCCGTCGTATCGGCCACCGACCGCGCCGCGATCGACGCGGTGTGGGCCGCCCGCGACCACGGTGTCCCGGTGCCCGGCGGGCTGGCCGTCAGCGGCATCGGCAACATCTCCGAAGGGCTGGTGATCACCCCGGCCCTCACGACGGTGGGCGCACGCGAGTTCGACTTCTCCGCCCAGGTCGCCCGCCTCTTCGAGCGCCTGGACGCCGGAGCCCCCCTCGACGGCGAGGTGATGAGCGCCCGCTGGGAGCTCATCGTCCGGGACTCCGCATGACGGCCCTCGGTCGAAGCCCTCGGTCGGAGCCCGGGGGCGTCGGCACGAGCGGTGACCGACCTGGTCGAATGGTTCGCTTCACCCGGATTCGCGCGGGGGCGAGGGGGAACAGGGAGGACACGGCCTCCCCGCGCGACCGCTCGGGCGGGCCCGCGGGCGACGGGACGTCGCGCCGCAACCGCAATCCACACCGTTCCGAGGACACCGGACCTGCTCCACCCGTCCCCGAGGCACTCGGGCACCCTGTGGCGCCGGACGCGTTCCCTCAGCGGGACGCGTGCCGGGCCGAGAGCCGGATCACGATCCGACGCACCTCCGGACTCCCCGGACGGCAGGCGATCGGGTAGAACCATGAACAACAGACTCCTCGCCGGCGCACCGCCGACGGCCGTGCTGGCCGGATTGGCCGGGTTGTCCGCCTGCTCCACGGGCGAGTCCGCGGAGCCCGCGGCCGGTTCCCAGCCGGAGACCGAAACCGCCACCGAGACGGAGACCGTGCCCCGGGAAGAGGGCGGGAAAGCGGAGCAGGAGGCGGAACCGGCTCCCGAGTCCGCTCCGCCGCTGGGGGCGTTCACCGGACTCGCCGGAAGCGACGGCGTCTTCGCCATGCGCGTCAACGAGGCCTATGTGGACGACGACGGCGTGATAACCGACGGCATGGGAACCACCGACCGGGCCGCAGACGGCAGCGAGTTCGTGATCTTCAACGTCCAGATCACCAACGAGTCGTCGGCTCCGGCCTACTTCGACTGGGGCGGTTCCTACGCCTACGATGCCGAGGCCAATCAGTACGTCGACGATTTCGACGCCGCCTTGGCCGCGTGCGACACCTACTGCAGCGAGGATCTGAACCCCGGAGCCAGCGAGGAGACGGACGTCGTCTTCGAGATGCCGCAGGGCGCGGAGATCGTCTCGCTGGAACTGCGCTCCGATCCCTACGGTTCGGGCTCCCCGGCGGTCATCGAACCGTAGAGAGGGGAGCGGCCGGCGCCGCCGGGTGCTCTGCTGCGCTCGGCCCCGAGGGCGGTTTCGGGGGGCGGGAACGGCTCCGGGGACATGCTGGAGCGGGGGTCGTGGAGTGTCCCCGCCGGGGAGTCCGCCGCCGGGTGGTCGTCTAGCCTCGAAGGACGCACAGCCAGCTCCCCGAAGCCCTTGTGGAGGCGCACCGTGACCGCTTCGAGCACTCCCGCCGCGCCCGTGGCCGTCCTGCGCCGGGGCGGGGCGGGGCTGGTCGTCGACCTCGCGCCCAGGGCCGGCGGCGGGCTGCCCGAGGTGCTGCACTGGGGCGCCGATCTCGGCCCCCTCCCACCGGGGGCCGCCGAGCACCTGCGCACCACCTCCGTTCCCGCGGTGCCCGGCAGCGCTCCCGACACCCCGCGCGGGTTCACCGTCCTGCCTACCGAGGCCGACGCCTGGGCCGGAACCCCGGCGCTCAGCGGACACCGCGCGGGGGCGGCCACCGCACCGCGGCTGCGGCTGCGCGGCCACAGCACCGACTCCGGCGCATCCGCCGACACCCTCCTACTGGACCTGCACGATCCCGGCGCCGGCCTCGCGGTGGAACTGCGCTACCGGCTCGACGACTGCGGGGTGCTGCGGGCCGGCGCCGCCGTCACCGCCGAGCCCGCCCCGGCCGCCGCGGACCCCGGCGGCCCCGAACACCCCCGCGCGCCCTACGACCTCGCCGGGCTGCGTCTGCTGCTCCCGCTGCCCGCCCGCGCCGCCGAGGTCCTCGACCTCACCGGCCGGTGGGTGCGTGAGCGGAGCCCGCAGCGGCGCGCCATGGCCGACGGCACGGTGCTGCGGCGCGCCCTGCGCGGCCGCCCCGGCCACGACAGCCCCCTGCTGATGGCCGCCGGCACCCGCGCGTTCGGGTTCCGCGCGGGCGAGGTCTGGGCCGCCCACGTCGCCTGGAGCGGCGACCAGGAGTACCTCGTCGAGCGGCTGCCTGAGGGCGCCGGCGCCCACTCGGCCGTGCTGGGCGGCGCCGAGGCGCTGCGCCCGGGCGAGATCCGGCTGGAGCCGGGGGAGTCCTACGAAGCTCCCGAGGTCGTGTTCGCCCACTCCACCGCCGGGCTCGACGGCGTCTCGGAACGCCTGCACGCCGCCCTGCGCGCCCGTCCCGAGCATCCCGCCCAGCCGCGCCCGATCGTGCTCAACACCTGGGAGGCGGTCTATTTCGACCACGACCTGGACCGGCTGCGCACGCTGGCCGACAGCGCCGCCGCCGTGGGCGTGGAGCGCTTCGTGCTCGACGACGGCTGGTTCCGGGGGCGGCGCAGCGACAGCAGCGGCCTGGGCGACTGGACCGTGGACCCCGACACCTGGCCGCAGGGTCTGGACCCCATCATCGAGCACGTGCGGGCGCTGGGCATGGACTTCGGCCTGTGGGTGGAACCGGAGATGGTCAACCTCGACTCCGACCTCGCCCGCAGCGGCCCCGACCGGCTGCTGCACCCCGAGGGCGCCCCCGGCCGCTCGTGGCGCCACCAGTACGTGCTGGACATCGCGCGCCCCGATACCTGGCAGCACATCCACGACCGGCTCGACGCGCTCCTGCGGCGCTATCCCGTCCGGTACGTGAAATGGGACCACAACCGCGACCTGTACGAGGCCGTGCACGCGGCCGGTGCCGGATCCGCGGATGCGGGCGCATCGGAGGCGGGCACCGGGCGCGTCCCCGGCGTCCATCGCCAGACACGCGCCCTCTACGCCCTGCTGGACTCGCTGCGCGAGCGCCACCCCCACGTGGAGTTCGAATCGTGTTCAAGCGGCGGGGGACGCGTCGACCTGGGCATCCTGGCTCGCACGGAACGGGTCTGGGCCTCCGACTGCAACGACCCGGTGGAGCGCCAGACCATCCAGCGCTGGACCGGCCTGCTGCTGCCGCCCGAACTCGTCGGTTCGCACGCGGGCCCGCCGGTCGCCCACACCACCCACCGCCGGACCGAGACCGCGTTCCGGCTGGCCACCTCCCTGTTCGGCCACGCCGGCATCGAGTGGGACCTCACCGACTGCTCCGAACGGGATCTCGCCACGGTGGCCGCGTGGACGGCGCTGGTGCGCGAGTTCCGGCCCCTGCTGCACACCGGCCGCACCGTGCGCAGCGACGAGACCGATGCCGGAGCCCTGCTGCACGGCGTCGTGTCGCAGGCGGGCGAGCGCGCGCTCTACTGCTTCGCACGCCTGGAGACGGCGCCGGCCGAGCAACCCGGCCGCACCACGCTGCCCGGGCTCGACCCGCAGCGGCGCTACACCCTGCTCCACCGCACCGAACTGGGCGATCCCACCCGCGGCGATGCGGGCGCGCCCGGGTGGATGCACGCCGCCACACCCGCCCCGGTCGTGACGGGCACCGCCCTGGAACACCTGGGGATCCCCATGCCCCGGCTCTTCCCGGCCCAGGCGGTGCTGATCGAGGCCGTCGCCGAAGAGTAGCGGCAGGCGGCCCGCCCCGACGCCGAATGCCGCCGGACGGCCCGGCCGCCGGCGATCTGCGGGCGAACCGCTGCAGCCGGGCTGCTGAGCGCGCCGCGAAAGCCGGGGCCGCCGTCGGGGACGGCGGCCCCGGCGGGTCGTCCGTGCCCGTCGCGGCGCCTGGCCTACGCGGCCCTCACACCGCCTTGGACAGGGAACTCTTCAGGCTCGGCGACCATGCGGCGGCCGTCGCCGCCGCGCTGCCCGCGGCCTCGGCGACGTCGCTCACGGTCGGCTCGGGCGGCTCGGCGCCGGCCGAGTAGAGCAGCTCGTCCAGGTCGCCGACGACGCGGACGCCCGACTCGCGCAGGTCCTCGATGTCGGTACGGCTCCAGGAGTCCACCGATTCGCGGAACCGCGCGGGGATGCCCAGCCGCGGCCCGCGCTGGGAGCGCTGTGCGAACCCCTCTATGATCCGCGTGCGCAGCCGCCGGGCGTCATCGGCCGGCCACTCGGCCCCCGAGAGGTTGGAGTTGAGCGTACGCAGCACTTCGGCCTCGGGCGCGGTGACTCCGCTGTGCACGGTCGTGGTGTCGTCGGGTGCGGGGACGCCCGAGGCGTCGCCGAGCTCGATCGCCTCCAGGAACCGGTGCCACAGCCGGTCGGCGGGCGACCCCGGGTTGCTGATGAGCGTCACCTTGTCGGGACCCACGATCGAGGCCCACCGCCGAGCCAGTCGGCCCAGTGCGAACGCGCGCCACAGGTGGGTGTTGTGGTCCTCCTCCAGCGGGTCCCAGCCCGACTCGCGCTGCCGGGCCAGCTGGCGCAGGTAGGAGTGGAAGCTGCTGGACTTGCCGTTGCGGATGTGCTGCTGCCACACCGACGGCAGCAGCTTGCCCAGCCCGCGCGCGGTGATGAACACCCGGGTGTCGGAGGCGCCCAGCGCATCGATCGTCTTGCGGGCGGCCTCGGTGCGCACCACCGACAGCGCCTCGGCCGAGACGATCGCGGTTCCTTCCCACGACCGCACCTGCTTGTGCAGGTTCTCCCACCACGTGCGCTCCTTCGCGGCGCGCTCCTCGGTGACCCAGGAGTACTCGTCGCCCAGCAGCGCATAGGTGGCGGTCTCGTGGTAGTTGACCCGCGTGGCGCCCGCTCGCCGCCGCGGCGGGACCGGATAGAGCGCGCCGATCGCGGCGAGCTCCTCTGTGCGGTCCTGCATCATCTGCTGCAGATAGGTCGTTCCGGATTTCTGCACTCCGATGTGCAAGACGAGCCGCTCGGCCACCGAATACTCCACTTCCTAGGCACTGCGCGCAAAAGCTACCGGCGCCGGGCGAGCAGGGAGCGAACCCTGAGCGAACGCCGGGATTCGATCAGGTGTGCCGCCGTGCCCTGCGTCGGCCGAGCCGGCGCCGGACCGCGCCGCGCGGTGGCGGATCCGGTTGGTCGAACGGTACCGGAACCCCCGTGCGATAGGAACGCGAGCAGCGCCGGGCCCTCCGCCCCCCTTGCCGTGCGCAGCGGCCTGTGGACGCCCGCCGCCGAATGTCGTACGGGAGCCCTACATTCGAACGTGCCCCCGCGAGGCGGGGGTGAGGCGAGCGGACGCCAGACACGGGGGCCGGCCCGCGTTGGAACCGGGCCGGCCCCCGCTCGCCGGGCCCTGCCGGCGGCCGATACGGGGGCCGGCAGGGCGCCGTTCCGCCGTCGCGCGGAGCGAGGCCCGGACGCGGCCGCCGCAGGCTGCCGTGGCGGCTCGCGCTCAGCCGCCCGAGCCCACCTCGGCCACCGCCTGGTCGATCTGTTCGGCCAGCTCGACGTCGGCAGTGGTGACGGCGCCCACCGAGGCCGTCTGCAGGACGAACTGGATGCCGTCGGTCGTGCGCCGGTGGCGGGCGCTGTGCCCCGCTTCGCCAGTGAGCTTGTCGAGGCGCGACAGCAGCGGCGGGATCCGGTCGGCGGGGACCTGCACGGTACGCACCAGGGAGTCGCCGTCGGCCTCCCACTGGGGCAGGCGCTGCAGGGCGGCGTCGAGGGTCTCCTTGTCCAGTCGGCTGGGCTCGCCGGTGAACCCGGTGTCGGCCCGGCCTCGGGCCCCCGTGGGGTCGGCGATCCAGCCCGCAAGCTCCTGGGGCAGGGCGGACGCCAGGCCGTCGGAGACCGACGGCTCGGATCGGGCGATCTCGGCCAGCACGACGCGCGTGACGTGCAGTCCCTGTTCAGGTTCGCAGCCGAGGTCGCCGGCGACCTGCTGGGCGATTCCGCTGGTACCGGTGGCCATCTCCACGCGGTCGATCTCCGGGTCCCGCGCCTGAGGCGGTTCGCTCCACAGGGACGCGGGCAGGCTGTCGCGGAGCTCCTGGCGCGTCTGCGCGTCGAGCCGTCGGGCGACCGAGGGGATGACCGCACGGATCGCCCGCCCCGCTTGGTCGGTGTCACCCACCTCGCTGTGCGCCGCGACCCGTTCCACGAGTTCCTGATGCGCGACCATCGGCCCACCTCTCGATTCGGCTGCACGGGGCCGGGGCGGGCGCCGGGCGGACCGCCGCGCCGCCGCCGGAGCGCGCCGCGCCGGGCGCGGTCGGGGCGGCGGTCGCTCGTCGGCGCCGCACCCGCGGCTTGTGGGCCGACTAACCCGACGCGGTGCGGTGAAACCGGCGCGGGGTAGGGCGGAACCGCAGGCAGCGCGCCGGTCCGGGGGCCGGGGGCAGTGGCGGCAGCGGAGGGGCGTGAGCGGGGCCAGGTCCCCTCGGTCGGGCGAGTGCGCCGTCGCGGGTGCATAGCCTGCGCATCTGGTGGTAGCGGACCTGCGACAAGTCAGGCCGTCCGGTGAACGGCGCAGAACCGGTCGGTACCGCTTCCACGACGGACTGGAGGGGGACATGAAGCACGACGCCTTCATCGGTCAGGTACAGGATCGCGCCCACCTCGACAGCCGCGGCGCCGCCCAGGCGTTCACCCGGGCGACGCTGGAGACCATCGCCGAGCGGATCAACCCCGACCTCGCCGACGATCTCGCCGCTCAGCTCCCGCAGGAGATCGGCGAGAACGTCCGGCGCGTCACCGAGCAGTGGGTGCCCACCCAGCGGTTCGGCCAGGACGAGTTCGTCCGCCGCGTGGCCGAGCGCGCCCACGCCGACGAGCCGAAGGCCGCCTTCGCCGCCCGCGTGGTGTTCGAACTGCTCGACGAGGCGACCACCGGCAACGTGATGGGCAAGGTCCGCGAGGGGATGCCCGAGGACCTGCGCGCGTTCTCGCTGGCGGGCAGCAGCGGCAACGCCTGAGGCGGTAGCGCTCGCCGCGCATGAACGCGGCGGCCGGTCGACGGCTGGCCGCCGGGCACGCGCGGACCATCCGGCGCGCCTCGGCACCGCCCTGCCGCGCCCGGCCCGCTGCGGCGCGGGCCGGGGCCATACGCGGGCGCACCGCCGCGGCCCGTTCGTTTTGCCGCACGGCCCGGTCACGAGAGGCTGAAGGTATGACCGCCAAAACCATGCGCGCAATGTCGCAGAACGCCCACGGTGGCCCCGAGGTGCTCCACGAAGTGGAGCTCGACGTGCCCCGGCCCGGCCCCTCGCAGGTCCTGGTGCGGGTGCACGCTGCCGGGCTCAACCCCACCGATTGGAAGCACCGCTCCGATCGCCTGTTCCTCGGCGATCCGCCCTACGTGCTGGGCTGGGACGTCTCGGGCGTGGTCGAGGCCGTGGGGATCGGCGTGACCGTACTCGAGCCGGGCGACGAGGTCTTCGGGATGCTGCCCTACCCCTACGGGGCGGGCGCCTTCGCCGAGTACGCGGTCGGCCCCGCGCGCTCCTTCGCACGCAAGCCCCGAGGGCTGAGCCACGTGGAGGCCGGTGCCATACCGCTCGCGGCGCTGACCGCCTGGCAGGCCCTGGTGGACACCGCGCACGTGGAGTCGGGCCACCGCGTGCTCGTCCACGCGGCCGCGGGCGGCGTCGGACACTTCGCAGCGCAGATCGCCACGTCCCTGGGCGCCCGCGTCTTCGGCACCGCAAGCGCCGGCAAGCACGACTTCCTGCGCGGGGTCGGGGTCGACGAGCCCATCGACTACCGCGAGACCGACTTCACCGAGGTGGTCGACAAGGCCGACGCCGTGCTCGACACCATCGGCGGCGACAACGCCTTCCGCTCGCTGCGCGTGCTGCGCGGCGGCGGCACGATGGTCACGATCCTGCCGATCCCTCCCGAGGGGCTGCTCGACGAGGCCGATCAGCGCGGCGTGCACGCCAAGCCCATGCTGGTGGAGTCCGACCACGCCGGTATGACGGCCGTCGCCGACCTCGCGGACTCGGGCCGCCTGCGCCCGCACATCAGCGAGGTCTTCCCCCTGGAACGGATCGCCGACGCCCACCGCGCGGGCGAGACGGGCCGCACCACCGGCAAGCTCGTGATCGACGTGGCCGGCGAGGCCTGAGCGGCGCAGTCGTGGCGCCGGCGGCCGTGGCGGCGTCGGCGCCACGGCCGCCCGCACGTGCAGCCCGGCGGCTGCGGGGAGGCTACTGGCTGGACACCGCCGAGGCACCCTTGCGCAGCACGTACTTCTGGATCTTGCCGGTTGCCGTCTTGGGCAGCTGGTCCACGAACTCCACCTGCGTGGGCGCCTTGAAGTGCGCCAGGTTGTCGCGGGCGAAGCCGATCAGCTCCTCCTCGGTGGTCGCGGCCCCCTCACGCAGGACCACCGAGGCCTTGGGCGTCTCGCCCCAGCGCTCGTGCGGCACGCCGACGATCGCCGCCTCCAGGACGGCGGGGTGGCGCAGCAGGACGCCCTCGACCTCGATGGAGGAGATGTTCTCGCCGCCGGAGATGATGACGTCCTTGATGCGGTCCTGGATCTCGACGAACCCGTCGGGGTGGGTGACCGCGGCGTCGCCGGTGCGGAACCAGCCGTCGCCCATCACCTTCTCGGTGGCCTCGGGGTCCTGGTAGTAGCCGGCCATCACGACGTTGCCGCGCACCGCGATCTCGCCGACCGTCGTGCCGTCCCAGGGCACCTCGCCGCCTTCGGAGTCGAGGACCTTCAGCTCGCCGGAGGTGATCAGCTCGACGCCCTGGCGCGCCTTGACCGCCGCGCGCTCGTTGCCGGCCAGGTCGGCGTGCTCGGGCCAGGGCTCGCACACGGTGATGAACGGCGTGGTCTCGGTGAGCCCGTAGACGTGGGTGACCGACCAGCCGAAGGTGCCCTCCAGCCGCTCGATGGTGTCGGCGGCGGGGGAGGCCCCGGCGGTGACCACGTGCACGCCGGGCGGGACCGCGCCGCGGACCTCCTCGGGGGTGTTGGCCAGGGTGATCAGCACCGTCGGCGCCGCGCACAGCCAGGTGACGCCCTCCTCGCGGATCAGGTCGAACACGCGGCCGGGGTCGATGGCGCGCAGGCACACGTGTGCGGCGGCCGCCGCGGTGACCGTCCAGGTGTAGGTCCACCCGTTCGCGTGGAACATCGGCAGCGTCCACAGGTAGCGCTCGCCGAGTCCGATGCGCAGGTGCAGCAGCGTGCCCACCACGTTCATGTAGGCGTTGCGGTGGGTGATCATCACGCCCTTGGGGCGGGCTGTGGTGCCGCTGGTGTAGTTGATCGTCAGCAGGTCGGTCTCGGCGATCTCGGGCCGTGTGAACTGCGGCTGCGCGGCGGCGACGAGGGACTCGTAGTCCTGCCAGCCCTCGCCGGAGCCCTCCAGCGCGACGAAGTGCTGCACGCCGGGCATCTGGTCGCGCACGCCGTCGACCACGGCCAGCTGGTCGGAGTGCGCGCACAGCACCGTGGCGCCGGAGTGGTTGACGATGTAGACGAAGTCGTCGGCGGAGAGCCGGTAGTTGATCGGCACCAGTACCGCGCCCAGCTGCGGCACGGCGTAGAAGGACTCCAGCTGCGCGTGGGTGTTGGGGGCGATGTAGGCGACGCGGTCGCCCTTGCCCACGCCCATCCGCTCCAGCGCGGCCGACCAGCGGTCGCAGCGGTCGAAGAACTGCTCGTAGGTCAGCCGCGTGCCCTGGTCGACGACCGCTTCGCGCTGCGGATGCAGCCTGCGCGTACGGCGGGCGAACTCCAGCGGCGTAAGGGCGGTTTCCATGGCGACTTCTCTCCTGACAGCGGCGGCGTGCGTATCGTCCCCGGGTACCTGGGTGCCACGAAAATACGGCGCGCCCGCCACTCGGGACAAGACCGGCACACAACCGGCACCCGACCAGCTCGCAGCGGGGGAATCGCGCGTCGCACGGCCGCCGCGAGCGGCGGCGGCAGACCGGCGTGCGGCAGCCGCCGTGCAGACCGGAACCTCAGGCGTGCGCCGCCTCCGCCGCGGTGAACGCGGTGAGGCCGGAGGCGCAGGTGGTGAGGGCGCGGCGCAGGGCGGCGGCGTCCTCGGGCGCGACGTCGCGCAGCATGCGCTCCTCCAGGAGGTCGGCCCCGCGGTCGCAGGCCTCCAGGGCCGCGCGGCCCTCGTCGGTCAGGTAGGCGCGTAGCACGCGCCGGTTCTCCGGGTCGGGCTCGCGGCGGATCATCGCCTTGGCCTCCAGCGCGCCCACCATCTCGGTCATCGCCTGCGGGCTGACGAAGGAGCGCCGGGCCAGCTGCGCGGCGGACAGCCCGGGCTGGGCCCGCAGCACGCTCAGGGCCGTGTACTGCAGGGTGGTCAGCCCGTGCTCGCGGGTGACGCCGTCCAGGTGTGCACGGGCGATCAGCTCGATCCGTTTGACCAGGTAGATGATGCGCGGTTCGGATTCCTCGGTCGTGACCTGCGCACGAGCGGATTCGATCATGATTGACACATTATCAAGGTCCTTGCTACATATTCATCAAGGTCCCTTATATCAAGGAGTTTGACATGGAGTCTGCGGACAGGGCCGCGCACGACGGCTCGTCCCCGCCCTGGGGGGAGGCGGTCCTCGTCGAGTTCGACGAAGGCATCGCCTGGGTGACGCTCAACCGGCCCGACAAGCGCAACGCGATGAATCCCCGCCTCAACGAGGAGATGGTCGCCACCCTCGACGCGCTGGAGGGCGACGAGCGCTGCCGCGTCCTGGTCCTCACGGGCGCGGGAGACTCGTGGAGCGCCGGGATGGACCTCAAGGAGTACTTCCGCGAGGTCGACGCCTCCGGTGACCCCGCGCTGCAGAACCGCGTGCGCCGGACCGCAGCGGAATGGCAGTGGCGGCGGCTGTCCACCTACTCCAAACCGACCGTGGCCATGGTCAACGGCTGGTGCTTCGGCGGCGCGTTCACCCCGCTCGTGGCCTGCGACCTGGCCGTCGCCGACGAGGACGCGGGCTTCGGCCTCTCGGAGATCAACTGGGGCATCCCGCCCGGCGGCGTGGTCAGCCGGGCGCTCGCGGCGCTCGTGCCGCAGCGCGACGCGCTGTACCACATCATGACCGGCGAGGCCTTCGACGGACGGGCGGCCGAGCGCATGCGCCTGGTCAACGAGGCCGTTCCGGGCGAGCGCCTGCGCGAGCGGACCCGCGATCTCGCCCTGCGCCTGGCCCACATGAACCCCGTCGTCCTGCGGGCCGCCAAGACCGGCTACAAGCTCGCCGCCGAGATGCCCTGGGACCAGGCCGAGGACTACCTCTACGCCAAGCTGGAGCAGTCGCAGTTCCTCGACCCCGAACAAGGGCGCAGCCAGGGCATGGAGCAGTTCCTCGACGCCAAGAGCTTCCGGCCGGGCCTGGGCCGCTACGCGCGCGGCTGAGTCCGTGCCGCCACGGCCCCGGGGGACGGGAAGGGCCCCGGCCCCGTCCCCCGCCGCGGCCCTTCGCACAGGGGCACATCCCCCTCCTGGAACGGAGACACCGTGACCGGTACGCCCCCCTCCACCGACGCCTCGCAGCAGCGCGAAGCCCGCAAGATCGCCCTCGCCAGCTTCATCGGCACCAGCATCGAGTGGTACGACTTCTTCCTCTACGGTGCCGCGGCCGCGCTCGTCTTCGGCCCTCAGTTCTTCCCCTCCGACAACGCCCTCGCCAGCCAACTGGCCGCGCTCTCCACGTTCGCCGTCGGGTTCATCGCCCGCCCCCTCGGCGGGATCATCGCCGGCCACCTGGGCGACCGGGCCCTCGGCCGCAAACGGATGCTCGTGGTCTCCCTCCTGGTCATGGGCGTGGCCACGGTCCTGATCGGGCTGCTGCCCACCTACGCCCAGATCGGCGCCGCGGCCCCGATCCTGCTCGTCGTGCTGCGCCTGGCCCAAGGACTGGGCGTGGGTGCGGAATGGGGCGGCGCCGCGCTCATGGCCGTGGAGCACGCGCCGCCCGGACGGCGCGGGCTCTTCGGAGCCGCGCCCCAGCTCGGCGTGCCCGCCGGGGCGATCGCGGCCAACCTCGTCATGCTGGGCTCCTCGGCCATGACAGCCGAGGCGTTCGCCCAATGGGGGTGGCGGATCGGCTTCCTCGCCAGCGTGGTGCTCATCGTCGTCGGCTATGTGATCCGCCGGCGCATCAGCGAGAGCCCGCTGTTCGAGGAGGAGCGGCGCAAACGGCAGCAGAGCGAGGACGCTCCGCGGTTCGCACCGCTGTCGGAGATCCTGCTCCGCCACCCGCTGGGCGTCGTGCGCGCCATGTTCGCCACCGCCGCATCGACCGGCCTGGGCTACATCGTGCTGGTCTACACGCTGTCCTACGGCACCACCGAGCTGAGCTACTCACGCGACGCGCTGCTGGTCGTGGTCATCCTCGCCAGCACCCTCCAACTGGCCGCCATCATGGGCTGGTCGGCGCTGTCCGACAAGCTCGGGCGGCGGCGCGTGTTCATCGGCGGCGGCGTCGCCCAGATCGTGCTGGTGATGTTCTTCTTCCCGATGTTCGAGCGCGAGACGATCCTCTGGGCGCTGCTGGCCTGCTGCCTGGCCATCATCGTCGTCTCCGCCCAGTACGGCCCGCTGCCCGCGCTGCTGTCGGAGCTGTTCCCCACCCGCGTGCGCTACAGCGGCATCTCCACCGGCTACCAGCTGGGCAATGTCATCGGCGGCGGACTGGCGCCCATCGTCGCCACCGCCCTGTTCGCCACCCAAGGCGGGTCGTTCGCCGTGAGCCTCTACCTCGCGGGGATGGCGCTGCTGGCCACCTTGGCGGTGCTGCTGACCCCCGAGACCTACCGCCGCGACCTCCGGCGCGTCTGACCCGCGCCGCCCGCCACCGCACTCAGCCCTACGTTCCTGGGAGGCCGCAATGCGCAACCACGGCGTCGGATCCTGGCCCGCCCGGCGCGGCCGTGCGGCGGGTGCGCGCACCGCAGTCGTGCACGCCGGCCGCGCGGCCGCCTACCGGGAGCTCGACGAGCGCTCCCGGCGGGTGGCCCACGCGCTGGAAGAGCGCGGGGTGGCCAAAGGCGACCGCATCGCCTACCTGGGCGCCAACCGGCCGGAGTTCCTTGAGGCGATGTTCGGCGCCGCGCTGCTGGGGGCGGTGTTCACCCCCTTCAACACCCGCCTGGCGTTCGCCGAGCTGGAGGTGCTGGCGGCCGACAGCGCGCCTGTGCTGCTCGTCGCCGACGCCGACCGCCGCGGCGACGCCGAGGCGCTCTACGGAGCCGGGCTGGTGGGCGGCTTCCTGGTCGTCGGCGGCGATCAGGTCCGGGGCGGGGAGCAGGACCTGGAGCGGGCCGTGGCCACGGCGCCGAGCGGGGAGATCGACAGGCCCGTCGAACTCGACGATCCCTTCCTGCTGCTCTACACCTCCGGCTCCACCGGCCGTCCCAAGGGAGTGGTGCTCACCCACGGCAACGTCACCTGGAACTGCGTCAACTCCGTCGTCGACACCGATCTTCTGAGCACCGACACCGCCCTGGTCAGCGCGCCGATGTTCCACACAGCGGCGCTGAACATGCTGTGCCTGCCGGTGCTGCTCAAGGGCGGGAGGCTGCTGCTGGAGGAGCGGTTCGACGCCGAGCGCAGCCTCGACCTCATCGAGCAGGAGGGCGTGACGGTGATGTTCGGAGTGCCCGCCATGTACGAGAGCATCGCCCGCTCGCCCCGATGGCAGGAGGCCGACCTCTCCGGTCTGCGCCTGCTGATGTGCGGCGGCGCGCCGGTGCCGCCGCCGCTCATCGAGCTGTACATGGCGCGCGGCCTCGCGTTCGTCCAGGGCTACGGACTGACCGAGGCGGCCCCGGGAGCGCTGATGCTGCCCGTGGCCGACTGCGGGAACAAGGCGGGCAGCGCCGGCGTCGCCGCGTTCTTCACCGACGTGCGCACCGCCGAGCCCGGGCCGGGTCCGTCCGAGGTGCTGGTGGAGGGCCCCAACGTGACCCCGGGTTACCGCAACCGCCCTGACGAGACCGCCGCGGCGCTGCGCGAGGGGTGGCTGCACACCGGAGACGCCGCCGAGGTCGACGGCGACGGGTACTTCCGCATCGTCGACAGAGTGAAGGACATGTACGTCACCGGCGGGGAGAACGTCTATCCGGCGGAAGTCGAGGCCGCCCTCGCCGCCCACCCCGCCGTGCGCGAGTGCGCAGTGGTGGGCGTCCCCGACGGCACGTGGGGCGAGGCCGGCGCAGCGGTGGTGGTGCCCGCCTCCGACCACCGCCCCGACCCTTCCGAGCTGCGGCGGTTCCTCGGGGAGCGGCTGGCCCGCTACAAGATCCCGGTGTCGTTCGACTTCGCCGGCGCGCTGCCGCGCAGCGGAGTCGGCAAGATCGACAAGAAGGCCCTGCGTGCTCGCTTGGACGGCGCACGGACCGGGGACCGCGGGCCGTCCGGGCCCTGACTCGTGGCCCGGTGCCGGGTATCCGACGGCGAACGGCAGGGCCGCACCCCCGCGGGGGTGCGGCCCTGCCGTTCTTGTTCGCACCGCGGGCGTCCGCGGTGTTCAGTGCGCGGCGTTGAGGGTGCCCGAGAGGTCCTTGTGCAGTTCCTCGCTGGGGATGTTCAGGCCGGAGATCTCGGCCGTGATGCCGTGCTTGGCGAACTTGTCCACGGCGTGGTCCAGTGCCGCCACCGCCGAGGAGTCCCACATGTGCGCGCGGGAGAGGTCGATGACCACCTTCTCCACGCCCTCCTCGCCGTAGTTGAACCGGGCGGTCAGCTCGTTGCTGGAGGCGAAGAAGAGGTCGCCGCGCACGGAGTAGACCCGCACCCCGCCCTCGGGGTCGAGCACGCTGGTCACCCCGGAGAGGTCGGCGACCCCGCGGGCGAACAGGGCCGTGGAGGCCAGCACGCCCACGATCACGCCGATGGCGAGGTTGTGGGTAACGACCACGACCGCGACGGTGATCACCATGATGGCCGTCTCGGTCCAGGGCATCCGCCGCAGGGTGGTGGGGGCGATGCTGTGCCAGTCCATGGTGGCGATGGACACGAACACCATCACCGCGACGAGGGCGGCCATGGGGATCACGGCGACGACGTCGCCCAGCACCGCCACGAGGATCAGCAGGAACACACCGGCCATGAGCGTGGACAGGCGGGTGCGGGCGCCGGAGCGCACGTTGATCATCGTCTGGCCGATCATCGCGCAGGAGGCCATGCCGCCGAAGAAGCCGGTGATGATGTTGGCCAGGCCCTGGCCGCGGGCCTCGCGGCCCTTGGCCGAACCCGTCTCGGTGATGTCGTCGACCAGCTTGGCGGTCATCAGCGACTCCATCAGCCCCACCAGAGCCAGCGTCAGGGAGTAGGGGGCAACGGTGCGCAGCGTGTCCATGGTCAGCGGCACGTCGGGCAGGAAGGGGATCGGGAAGCTTGAGGGCAGATCGCCCATGTCGCCGACGGTGGGCACCCTGACGCCGGAGGCGACGGCGATGGCCGTCAGCACGATGATGGCCACCAGCGGCGCGGGCACCGCCGTGGTCAGCCGGGGGAGCAGGAAGATGATCGCAAGTCCGCCTGCGATGAGGGCGTAGACCGGCCAGCCCTCGCCGGCGAAGTGCGGCACCTGGGCCATGAAGATGAGGATGGCCAGGGCGTTGACGAACCCCGTCATGACGCTGGGCGGGACGAACCGCATCAGCTTGGCCACCCCCAGCAGTCCCAGGACCACCTGGAAGACGCCGGCCAGAATGGTCGCGGCCAGCAGGTAGTCGACGCCGTGCTCGCGCGCCAGCGGTGCGACGACCAGCGCCATGGCCCCGGTCGCCGCCGAGATCATGGCCGGGCGCCCGCCGAGGAAGGCGATGGAGACCGCCATGGTGAAGGAGGCGAAGAGCCCGATGCGCGGGTCGACGCCGGCGATGATCGAGAACGAGATGGCCTCGGGGATCAGGGCGAGGGCGACGACGAGGCCGGCGAGCACCTCCGTGCGCAGCCTCGACACGGACAAGGACGGAATCGGGAGGCGTCGGCGAGGGCTGGTCTGCTGGGCGGTCATGAAACCAATCTCGGCTGGGCGCACACAACGTGACCGGTGCAGGGCGGCGCGCGCCCTCACCGGGCACACGTCGGAGCGCGCGGTGGTCTGCTGCGATCGCAGGTCGGGGCATGGCTCCCGCTGGAGGCCGCCCTGGGAGCGGCTCCGTGAGCGGCACCGTTGCCGCCTGCGGGCGAGAGTCGAGCGACCGGACCGCGAGTCGGGTGCGGCGGAGAAGGGATGGCCGCGGCGGCGGATCCGGCGCACGCCAAGCCTACTTTCACGTAAGGATCAGAGTCACCGTCTGCGCACGAGAGCCTGCCCACACCTCGCCGGACGGAGGGGCGCGCGGCGCGTGGAGGAGGGCACTCCGCGCAAGCGCGGACGCCTCTGGTTTTATCCACCCGAATCACCACAAGACAGGTGACCTAAACGCGGGGCGGAACCTGCCGGTGGCCCGCCCTTTTTCGCCTGCTTTGCGGCGAATCCGGGTGGATGTCGTACGACGGTGGCAGCCCTGTACGCGGGCGGGCCGGATCGCGCCCGGCACATGAAAAGACCAGCGGCCGCATATGCGATTCCGCTGGTCGAAGGGTGAAAGCGCCGGTGCCCCCTGGAGGATTCGAACCTCCGCACACGGCTCCGGAGGCCGTTGCTCTATCCCCTGAGCTAAGGGGGCGCTTTGCGAGATCCAGACTAGCAGGCGCCGCAGGGTGGGTCGTGCAACTACCGCGGGCTTGGCGGATCGCCAGCGGAGGCGTGGGCGGGGACGCTAGTCTCGCGCCCGTGGGTGATGGTCTGGCACGGGTACTGGTGGTCGACGACAACGAGGTGATCAGGCAGCTGATCGCCGTCAACCTGCAGCTTGAGGGCTTCGAGGTGCACACCGCGGTTGACGGCGAGGACTGCCTCGCCCGCGTGGGCGAGATCCGGCCGGATGTGATCACCCTGGACATCATGATGCCCCGGCTCGACGGCTGGGTGGCCGCCTCGCGGCTGCGCGAGGACCCCGCCACCTGCGGGATGCGCGTACTGCTGATCACCGCCCGCGCCCAGGAGGACGACGTCAGGCGCGGACAGGAGATCGGCGTCGACGCCTACCTGACCAAGCCGTTCGACCCCACCGAGCTCATCCGGCTGGTCCGCGAGCTCGCGGAGCACAGCCGGGCCGAGCAGGCCGGCTGACCTGTGGCGCTCGACGGCTCCGATCGCTGGTGGCGCTCCGCGGGCGCGACCCCCCGGCGCGTGGACGCCCTGCTGCGCAGCGCCGTGGCCGCGGCCGCCGAGTGCCCGTTGGAATCCGTCCCCCCGGCCGAACCGCGGCGCGTGGCGTCCGCGGGTGGGGCGCAGTACTCGACGGCGCTGCCGCTGCGCCTGGCCGGGAGTCTCGGCGTGAGCGCGTCCGGGGTGGCCGAGACCGCCGCCGCACTGCTTCGCGGCGTCGCCCGGGTGGACGGCGCCCGGGTGCAGCGCGGCGGGTTCGTCGCGCTCGACGTCGCCTCCGAAGCGCGCGCCGCGATGGTGCACACCGCTGCCGCCGACGGTGCCGCGTTCCTGGGCGACTATCTCGGCTACCTTCGCGGCCTGGGCCGCCTCGATGTCACCGAGCCCGACCGGGCCGCGCCCGCCGATGAGCGTGCCTCGGCCGCACCGCTCCCGCCGCCGTCTCCCCTGCACGGTGCCGCCACCGCAGAGGAGGCACGGCGGTTGGCGCGCGAGGACGCGCGCCGCCGGATGCGCGCCTTGGCCGGGCACCCCGGTGCCGAGGCCGACGGCGCGTGCATCGCGGTGCAGCCCGGCGACGTCTCCTGGCGCGAGCCCTGCATCGACAGCGGCGGAGGCGACACCCCCGCCGGGCGGCTGCTCGCGGTGATCGGCGAGGCCGGCGCCCGCGTCGCCTTCTGCCGCGCGGCGGCCGAACGCCCGCGCGCGGGCGAGGAGACCGGTCCCGGGCTGCCCGCCGTGCCGACCGCCGAGCACCCCGGCGCCTGGGCGCTGGGCACCCGTGCCAATCCCGCCTTCGTCCTGCGCTACGCCCACGCCCACGCCGTCTCCTCACTGCGCTGGGCAGGCGAGGCGCAGGCGGCCGCCGCCACCGCCGCGGCGCCCGCTCTCGCCCCCGTCCCGCTGGAAGAACCCGCGGCTGCCGCGCTGGCGGGTGCGCTTTACGACGGCCCGCTGGTCCTGCACGCCGCCCGGCGGCGTAGCGAACCCCATATGCTGGTCAGATACCTCGAAGGTGTGGCGGCTGCCTACCATGAATGGCGGGGGTCAGGCGGACTCGCCGTGGAGGCCGCCGTCGAATCCGCGGGCGGGGGATCCGCGCCGGCGCTCGGCCGTATGCGGCTGTGCGCGGCCGCGGCCGGTGTCCTGCACGCGGGGTTGTCCCTGCTCGGCGTGCCCGCGCCCACAAGGCTGTGAGTACTCCGGCGAACGCCCCGCCGCATGGAGGCCCCGGAAACCCCGGGCGCCCAGGGCGATGCGGGAATCCTGCGCCGCCCGCGCACCCCGCCGGGCGCGCCGATCCCCGCCGGCGCCGCCCACCCGCCCGACCGCGCCGAACAGCCCTGCACGCCGTACCGGTCACGCCCGGACGAAAGCCGACACGTCGAGAGCACTGACACCATGAGCCGTTACGCCCACCCCGCCGGTCCGCGCCACGCGGAGGTGCTGCCCGAGGAGAACCCTCCCACCCCGCCGCGCGACCTGATGGGGCTGGATCCGCGCGTCTGGCCGGCCACGGCCCGGCGCGACGAAACCGCCGGCGGCGAGCTGACCGTCGGGGGAGCGGGCGTACGCCGCCTCGCCGCCGAATACGGCACACCGCTGTTCGTGCTCGACGAAGAGGACTTCCGTCGGCGCGCCCGCAGCTACCGCGAGGCGTTCAGCGACGCCGAAGCCGACGTCTACTACGCCGGCAAGGCCCTGCTCACCAAGGCCGTGGTCCGCTGGGTGCACGAGGAGGGCCTCAAGCTCGACGTGAGCAGCGGCGGCGAGCTGAACGTGGCGCTGGCCGGGGGCATGCCGCCCGAGCGCATCTGCCTGCACGGCAACAACAAGTCCCAGGCCGAACTCGCGCGCGCGGTCGAGACCGGCGTAGGCCGCATCATCGTCGACTCCTTCGACGAGATCGAGCGCTTGGAGCGCATCGCCGCGGAGCGGGGCCGTTCCCCCGCGGTCCTGGTGCGGGTGACCACCGGCGTCGAGGCCCACACCCACGAGTTCGTCGCCACCGCCCACGACGACCAGAAGTTCGGTCTGGCGCTGAGCACCGGCGCCGCCGCCGAGGCGGTCCGGCGCGTCCTGGCCTGCGAGCACATCGAGCTGGTCGGCCTGCACTCCCACATCGGCTCGCAGATCTTCGACACCGCCGGATTCGAGGTGGCCGCGCGCCGCGTCACCGAGTTCCTCACCCGCGTGCACCGCGAGCACGGTGTCGAGCTGTCCGAGCTGGACCTGGGCGGCGGACTGGGCATCGCCTACGTCTCCGACGACACCCCGCTGGAGCCCGAGACCATCGCCAAGAGCCTGCTGGCCATCGTGCAGCGCGAGTGCGACGCCCACGGGCTGGCCATGCCGCGCATCGCCGTCGAGCCCGGCCGCGCCCTGTCCGGGCCCGCCGGTATCACCGTCTACGAGGTCGGCACCGTCAAGGACGTCGAGGGCATCCGCACCTACGTCAGCGTCGACGGCGGCATGAGCGACAACATCCGCACGGCTCTCTACGGCGCCGAGTACACCTGCGCGATGGCCTCGCGCACCAGCGGCGCCGACCCGGTGCTCTCCCGGCTGGTCGGCAAGCACTGCGAGAGCGGCGACATCATCGTGCACGACCTCTACCTGCCCGCCGACGTGCGTCCCGGCGATCTGGTGGCCGTCGCCGCCACCGGCGCCTACTGCTTCTCCATGGCCAGCAACTACAACCACCTGCCTCGCCCGGCCCTGGTCGCGGTGCGCGACGGCGTCCCGCGGACACTGGTGCGCCGGGAGACCGAGGAGGACCTCCTCCGCTTGGACGTAGGCTGACGGGGCCGGGTGCCTGCGCCGGGCCGACGGCGGACGAAGTGGACGGACACGACGTGACAGAAGTGGGAGTCACCCCTCTATGGCGATGAAGGTGGCGCTGCTGGGATGCGGCGTTGTGGGTGCGGAAGTGGTGCAGCTGGTCGACCGGCAGGCATCCGAACTGGCCGCACGGGTGGGAACACCCCTGGAGATCGGCGGCATCGCGGTGCGGCGGCTCGGGCGCGAGCGCGGCACCGGCGTCGATCCGGAGCTGTTCACCACCGACGCCACGGAGCTGGTGACACGGCCCGACATCGACCTCGTCATCGAGGTCATCGGCGGCATCGAGCCCGCCCGGTCGCTGATCCTGGAGGCGGTCAAGGCGGGCAAGTCCGTCGTCACCGCCAACAAGGCGCTGCTGGCCGAGGACGGCGCGACGCTGCTCTCCGCCGCGCGCGAGAACAACGTCGACATCTACTACGAAGCCGCGGTGGCCGGCGCGATCCCGCTGCTGCGCCCGCTGCGCGAGTCTCTGGCCGGCGACCGGGTCCAGCGGGTCCTGGGCATCGTCAACGGCACCACCAACTTCATCCTCGACCGGATGGACACCCAGGGCGCCGGCTTCGCCGAGTCGCTGGAGGAGGCCCAGACCCTGGGCTACGCGGAGGCCGACCCCACCGCCGACGTCGAGGGCTTCGACGCCGCCGCCAAGGCCGCGATCCTGGCCAGGCTCGCGTTCCACACGCAGAACGTCACGGCGGCCGACGTGCACCGCGAAGGCATAACCGAGGTCTCCGCCGGCGACATCGCCAGCGCCAAGGCCATGGACTGCGTGGTCAAACTGCTGGCGATCTGCCAGCGCGCCGAGGACGGCGAGTCGGTGGGCGTGCGCGTGCACCCGGTGATGCTGCCGCGCCGGCACCCGCTGGCCGCGGTCACCGAGGCCTACAACGCGGTGTTCGTCGAGGCCGAGTCCGCCGGGCGGCTGATGTTCTACGGCCCCGGCGCCGGGGGAGGGCCGACGGCCAGCGCCGTGCTGGGCGACCTGGTCGCCGTGGCCCGCAACAGGCTGGCGGGCACGTCGATGGGCGAGGGCGCCCACGACACGGGGCTGCCCGTGCACTCCATGGGGCAGACGGTAACCCGCTACCACATCTCCCTGGACGTGGCCGACCGCCCCGGCGTGCTGGCCCGCTGCGCCGAGGTCTTCGCGCAGATGGGCGTGTCCATCAAGAACGTCCGCCAGGAGGGGTCGGGCGAGGACGCCCAGCTGGTACTGGTCAGCCACACCGCACCCGACTCCGCCCTGGCCGAGACCGTGGAGCGGTTGCGCGGGCTGGACATGGTGCGCTCGGTGGCCAGCCTCATGCGCGTCGAGGCGTTCTCCGAGGACGTCTGATCCCCGGCCGCGCGCCGGCGTTCGCGGGTCCGCTCAGCGGCGGCCGCCGCGGCCGCGGCGGTGCCCGTGAAACGCCGTCCCAACTGCTGAGATGAGTGCCCGTCGGATGCACGTGCGGCCGCCGCCGGGCTCTAGACTCGGTGGCAGTGCCGCGGCCGCGCGGTCGGCGCCGTCGGGCGTGGGCCGCGGCTGCCGCACACATCCGCAGGGGCACCGCGCATCGGGGCGTGCCCTCGTCCGCGGCATCGGCTAATGCATCCACCCGTTTCTCTCGAAAGGGCCCTGTCGTGAGCATGGCACGGGCGTGGCGGGGAGTCGTCGAGGAGTACCGCGACCGTCTTCCCGTTACAGCGAACACCTCGGTCGTCACCCTGAACGAGGGCGGAACCCCGCTCGTTCCGGCCAGGCGCGTCTCCGAGCTGACGGGGTGCGAGGTGTTCCTCAAGGTCGAGGGCCTCAACCCCACAGGGTCCTTCAAGGACCGGGGCATGACGATGGCCATCACCAAGGCGGCCGAGGACGGCGCCAAGGCCGTCATCTGCGCCTCCACCGGAAACACCAGCGCCAGCGCGGCCGCCTACGCCGTGCGCGCGGGCATGACCTGCGCGGTGCTCGTGCCCCAAGGCAAGATCGCCATGGGCAAACTGGCCCAGGCACTGGTGCACGGCGCGAAGCTGCTGCAGGTCGACGGCAACTTCGACGACTGCCTCGAACTCGCCCGCAAGCTGTCGGTGGACTACCCGGTCGCGCTGGTGAACTCGGTCAACCCCTACCGGCTGCAGGGGCAGAAGACCGCGGCCTTCGAGGTCGTCGACGCGCTCGGCGACGCCCCCGAGGTGCACTGCCTGCCGGTGGGCAACGCCGGCAACATCAGCGCCTACTGGATGGGTTACCGCGAGTACGCCGACGACGGCGCATCCACCGTCGCGCCGCGCATGTTCGGTTTCCAGTCCAGCGGGTCGGCGCCGATCGTCAACGGCGCGCCCGTCGAGCACCCGCGCACCATCGCCACCGCCATCCGCATCGGCAACCCCGCTTCGTGGGTCTACGCCGAGCAGGCGCGCGACGAGTCCGGCGGCCGCATCGACTCGGTCACCGACCGCAAGATCCTGGCCGCCTACCGCATGCTCGCCGCCGAGGAGGGCGTCTTCGTCGAGCTCGCCTCCGCCGCGAGCGTCGCCGGGCTCCTCCAAGCGGTCGAGACCGGCCATATCGCGCGCGGCACGCGCGTGGTGTGCACCGTGACCGGAAACGGCCTCAAGGACCCCGACTGGGCGCTGGCCGGAGCCTCGGCGGCCACGACAGTGCCCGTCGACGCTCCCACGGCGGCTTCGGCGCTGGGCCTGGTCTGAGCCCGCGGCGCCGCTGCGCAGCGGCGGCCGTGCGCCGCACTGGGCGGGGGCGGGAAGCGGACTCCTGCGAAGCAGGCGGTACTCGACGATCCTCCGCCACGGGGCTCGTCGACCGGTTGCACGTGGAGCCGGTGCAAGACCGGTGGGCGGCGCCGCGTCCCTCGCCGTCGACTCGGGTCGGCGGTTGGCGATGAAGTAGAGGACTCGACCCGCGAGGGAAGAATCTTCGCGCTTCAGCAGGAAGAGAAGTCAAGGAAAGAGCATCCGCATGTCCCAATCGCTCCCCGCCGGGGTGCATCTGAGCGGGGTGCATGTGCGCACCCCCGCCACCAGTGCCAACCTCGGTCCCGGATTCGACTCGCTCGGGCTGGCCCTGGGGCTGCACGATGAGGCCGACGTCCGGATCACAGGGGACGGCGATCTGGTCGTCGACGTGGAGGGCGAGGGGGCGGGGGAGGTTCCGCGGGACTCCTCGCACCTGATCGTGCGCGCGATGCGGGCGGTCTTCGAGGAGGCGGGAGAGCCGCTTCCCGGGCTGCACCTGCGCTGCACCAACCGCATCCCGCACGGGCGCGGAATGGGTTCGTCGGCCTCGGCCATCGTCACCGGCGTCAGCGCCGCGACCGCGCTGCTGAGCGGGCAGGATCCGGCGCACCTGTCCCTGGACCGCGACCGCGTGTTCCGGCTGGCGGCGGAGATCGAGGGCCATCCCGACAACGTGGCGCCCTGCGTCTACGGCGGGTTCACCGTCGCCTGGCGCTCGGCCGAGGGCTGGCGGGCGACAGGCGTGGCGCCTTCAGCGCGGCTGAGGCCGCTCGTGTGCATCCCCGACGAACGGCTGTCGACCGAGCAGGCGCGCGGCCTGCTGCCGGGGACGGTTCCGCACGCCGACGCGGCGTTCACGGCAGGGCGCGCAGCGCTGCTGGTCGCGGCCGTTTCCGGCCACCCCGAGCTGCTTCTGGAGGCGACCGAGGACCGCCTGCACGAGCAGTACCGTCGGCCCGCTATGCCGGAGAGTCTGCGCATCGCCCGCGAGCTGCGCGACGAGGGCTTGCCGGCGGTGGTCTCCGGGGCCGGTCCCACCGTGCTCGTCCTGGTCGACGCGGGGCGTGCAGGCGGCGTTTCCTCATCCCCGGAAACGCCGGATGTTGCGCAAATCAGTGACGACCTGGTTGATTCAGTCCAACGGCGAACGGGTAAGCATTGGCACATACGCCCCTTAGCCATCGATCCGGCAGGAGCGTGGATCGAAACTCCCCGTTCATAGACCTGTGTCAAGGAATAGCTGTGGGCTCCGGTGATGTTAGGCTGGGTGAAGCACCAGATGCCCCGATCCGGGGCGTGTGCTCATCCGCCACAGTGTTTTCCGCGTCCAAGGTGTACGTGGTCTTGGCCATGCGACCACTGCACGCGGTCCACACTGTGCTGAGTTCGCGGCGCTCCCGTGAATCCGTCCACCCTGAGTGTGCCGCCGACTCGCCCGCCGAGGGCGGCAGAATGGTTCACGGGCGGCACTACCGGACTCATCGCCCTCACGCCTGGCTGTACCCAGAGCCCGCCGCGATCGGGTAGGGATCCACGGTTCCCGACACATCCGCGTGGGGCATGCCCGACCCGGCCCCCGCCGGTTCGCACCACCGGGCCGGCCGTCAGCGACACGATGACGGCCAGAGCCCGCTCCTTGGGAAGGACCCTTAGTGAGCGACACCACCGAACTCCACACGGACGCGGCGGTCAGCAAGCAGCAGCAGGAGACGACCGCGTCCGCTGCGGATGCCGGCGACGCCGCGACCTCGTCCAGAAAGAGCACGCAGTCCCGGTCTCCCAGCCGCTCCGGCGGTACCGGTCTGTCGGCGCTGAAGCTGACCGAACTGCAGCGGCTGGCGTCGAGTCTGGGTATTACGGGCACGGGGCGGATGCGCAAGAACGACATCATCGGCGCCATCGAGGCGAAGCAGGGCGGCCCTGTGTCCGCGCCGCAGTCCGAGGGTGGGGCCAAGCAGACCGGGGACCGTCCCGAGAAGGGCGCCGGGCAGCAGGACACGCAGGACGACGCAGGGCAGAGTGCGCCCGCGGCCAAGGCCGAGCCCGCCAAGGCCGAGCCGGCCAAAGCCGAATCGCCCAAGGCCGAGCAGGGCGGGAACGGCTCCGAGTCCACACAGGCCGACCGCTCCGAGAAGCCGGCCCGCAGCCGCCGGTCCCCGCGCAAGCGCGGTGAGGACTCCACAGACCAGAACCGGCCCTCGGACGGTACCGACCCCTCGACCCCCGCGAGTAGCGTGACGAAGACATCCAACTCCCAGAAGTCCGACTCCCAGGGCGGCCAAGGCGGCCAGTCCGGGCAGGGCGGCGGCCAGCCCGGCCAAGGCGGCCAGGGCGGCGGCCGTGAGCGCCAGCGCAACCGGCGCAACCGCGGCGCGAACCGCGACGACTCCGGCGGCGGCGACAACCAGCAGCAACAGCAGCAGGGCCAGGACGGCGGCCAGCAGCAAGGCGGCGGCGGAAACCGCGGCGGAGGCGGCGACGAGGACTTCGGCGGCAACCGCCGCCGCGGGCGCCGCCGGGACCGCCGCGACCGGCGCCGCGACCGCCCGGACACCGAGCCCGTCGTCAGCGACGACGATGTGCTGCTGCCGGTCGCCGGCATACTGGACATCCTGGACAACTACGCGTTCGTCCGCACCACCGGCTACCTGCCCGGCGCCAACGACGTCTACGTCTCCTTGGCCCAGGTGCGCAAGAACGGACTGCGCAAGGGCGACGCCATCACGGGCGCGGTGCGCCAACCGCGCGAGGGCGAGCGGCGCGAGAAGTTCAACGCGCTGGTGCGCCTGGACACCATCAACGGGATGACTCCGGAGCAGGCGCGCAACCGCCAGGAGTTCTCCAAGCTGGTGCCGCTGTACCCGCAGGACCGGCTCCGCCTGGAGACCGAGCCCAACATCCTGACCACGCGGATCATCGACCTCGTGGCGCCGATCGGCAAGGGCCAGCGCGGGCTCATCGTCTCGCCGCCCAAGGCCGGCAAGACCATGGTGCTGCAGTCGGTCGCCAACGCGATCACGGAGAACAACCCGGAGACCCACCTGATGGTCGTGCTCGTCGACGAGCGGCCGGAAGAGGTCACCGACATGCAGCGCACGGTCAAGGGCGAGGTCATCCACTCGACCTTCGACCGCCCGGCCGAGGACCACACAACGGTGGCCGAGCTCGCGATCGACCGCGCCAAGCGGCTGGTCGAGATGGGCTTGGACGTGGTGGTCCTGCTCGACTCGATCACCCGGCTCGGGCGCGCCTACAACCTCGCCGCCCCGGCGAGCGGGCGCATCCTCTCCGGCGGTGTCGACTCCACGGCGCTGTACCCGCCCAAGCGGTTCTTCGGTGCCGCCCGCAACATCGAGAACGGCGGCTCCCTGACGATCCTGGCCACCGCGCTGGTCGAGACCGGCTCGCGGATGGACGAGGTCATCTTCGAGGAGTTCAAGGGCACCGGCAACATGGAGCTCAAGCTCAGCCGGTCCCTGGCCGACAAGCGCGTCTTCCCCGCGGTCGACGTCATCTCCTCCAGCACCCGCAAGGAGGAGATCCTGATGTCGGGCGAGGAGCTCAACATCATCTGGAAGCTCCGCCGCGTGCTGCAGGCCCTCGACACCCAGCAGGCGCTGGAACTGCTCTTGGAGCGGATGAAGGACACGCAGAGCAACACCGAGTTCCTGCTGCAGGTGCAGAAGACCACGGTCGGCGGAGCCAACGAGACCGAGGGCGCCCAGCGGCGGTCCTAGCCTCCTTCGGCGACGCCGAGGACGGCCCCGGCGGTCGCGGCACCGCCGTAGGCGCAGCGCTCCTGAGTACAGGCGCCGCCCCCCGGCCGGGCCGGGGGGCGGCGCCTGTCGTGTGCGCCCTCGACGCGATCGGCCCTGCCGTGCGCGGCGGGTGTGAATCCGTGTGATGCGGATGGCCTGCGGTAGTCCGTTTCCGTCCGCATTTCCGCCTTTACCCGGTGGGACGATGTGATCTAGGGTTCACGGCGTACTGCATACCGTGTACTCCACCCCCGGGAGACAAGCGGATGGACAGCCTCCCCCTCCTCAGCCTGTTCGCCATCGCGCCGATCCTGGTGGTCGGTGTCCTGCTGGTCGGATTCCGCCTGCCCGCCAAGTACGCGATGCCCGCCGGCTACGCGGTGGTCGTGCTTGTGGGCGTGACTGTGTGGCAGATGGAGTGGGCCGCCGTAGCCGCCTCCACGGTGCAAGGGCTCATCCTCGCCGTCGGTCTGCTCTACATCATCTTCGGCGCCCTTCTGCTGTTGGCGACCCTCACCAAGAGCGGGGCCATCCACACCATCCGCGCCACCTTCACCGGCATCAGCGCCGACCGCCGCATCCAGGCGATCATCATCGGATGGTTGTTCGGCGCGTTCATCGAGGGGGCCTCCGGCTTCGGCACCCCCGCGGCCATCGTCGCGCCGCTGCTGCTCGCGCTCGGCTTCCCCGCCATGGCCGCCGTCATGGTCGGCCTGATCATCCAGAGCACCCCGGTCAGCTTCGGCGCCGTGGGCACCCCCATCCTCGTCGGCGTCGACGGCGGTCTTGCCGGCTCGGCGGCGGTCGAGCAGCGGGCGCAGGAGCTGGGCCTGAGCGTGCCCGAGCTCGTCGAGCGGATCGGACTGCAGACCGCGGTCGTGCACGGCATCGTCGGCACGCTCATCCCGCTGTTCATGTGCTGCCTGCTGTGCGGCTTCTACGGCGAGCGCCGCCGCTTCGCCGACGGCCTGCAGGTCTGGCCCTTCGCCCTGTTCGCCGCCTTCGCCCTGACGGTCCCCTCGGTGCTCTTCAACGCCTTCCTCGGGGTGGAGTTCACCTCGCTGCTGGGCGGCCTCACCGGCCTGCTGATCGTCGTCACCGCCGCGCGGCGCGGATTCCTGCTGCCCAAGACCACGTGGGACTTCGGGCCGCGCGAGAGCTGGCCCGCGCGCTGGAACGGCCGGCTCAACCCCGGCGACGGCGACGGCCCGGCGGGCGCGGATACCGGCGGTGCGCCCTCCATCGGGCTGCTGCGGGCCTGGTCGCCCTACCTGCTGGTGGCCGGAGTGCTGGTGGCCACGCGCATCCTCCCGGGCATCCCGGAGTGGCTGCAGGGCATCGAACTCGGCGCGAACGAACTGTTCGGCACCTCCATCGGCGAGGCCGTCCAGCCGCTGTACTCGCCCGGGGCGGTCTTCATCCTGGCCTGCCTGGTCACCTACGCCCTGCACCGCATGAGCGGCGGTCAGATCGCCGCGTCCTGGCGCCTGGCCGGCGGCCAGATCGCCGGGGCCGCGGTGGCGCTGCTCTTCGCCGTTCCCCTGGTGCGGGTGTTCATCAACTCCGGCGCGGAGTTCAGCGCCGGAGACATGGAAAGCATGCCGCTCACCCTCGCCCACGGCGCGGCCGCGGCGGCCGGGGGCGGCTGGCCGGCGCTGGCTCCGTGGATCGGTGCGCTCGGTGCCTTCGTCGCCGGCAGCAACACCGTGTCCAACCTGATGTTCTCGCTGTTCCAGTTCTCCACCGGCGAGCAGATCGGGGTCGCGCCCGAGACGGTCGTGGCCGGCCAGGCGGTCGGCGGCGCGGCGGGCAACATGATCACCGTGCACAACGTCGTCGCGGCCTCGGCCGTCGTCGGCCTGGTGGGGCGCGAGGGCGACCTGATCCGCCAGACCGTGATCCCGCTGACCTACTATCTGCTGACGGCCGGTGCGCTCACCTACCTGCTGGCGTACGGGCTGGGTCTCAACGCGGGGATGCTCATGCTCGCGCTCATCCTCGGCGCGCTGGCGGCCCTGGTGGTGCTGATGCGCCGCGCGGCCCGCGGTACCGGACCGGGCCGCGAGCCCACCGGCACCCGCTAGCGGAGGGCGGAGGCCGTCGGCTCGGTACGGTCACCGCGCCGCGTGCCCGGGGCGCGGTGGCTGAACGGTCCGGCGCCGCACGCGCGGGTGCTCCCCGGGCCGCCGCCCGCGGCGGCCGGAATAGCCGCTGGTCGGTTCTTGTTTGAAGGTCTGGCAAACTGGTATATCGACCGCCGCGGTACCGGTTCACGCCATCGGAACGGCAGCCCAGCGCCTTGCCGAGTGCGCCCGGCGACCGCCAACAGCGAGGAGATCCACGTGAAAGCCGACATCCATCCCGAGTACGTCGTGACCCAGGTCACCTGCACCTGCGGCAACACCTTCACCACCCGCAGCACTGCCGCGTCGGGCGAGATCCGGGCCGACATCTGCTCTGCCTGCCACCCGTTCTACACCGGCAAGCAGAAGATCATGGACACCGGCGGCCGGGTCGCCCGCTTCGAGAAGCGCTTCGGCAAGCGCACCGCCAAGTAGCTTCCGCACGCGGCGTCGGAGCGCGCGGTCCGAGACGATCTCGGGCCGCGCGGCCGGCGCCGCTGTTCGTAGGCGGGCCCCGGTCCGGCTGCCGCACGTGTCCACGGGCCTCCGCGGGATCGGACGCGCACACCACAACGACGACGCCATCGACGGCCATCGACGGAAGCTGGATATTCGAACGTGAAGCTGGACGACCTTCTGGGCGAGTACTACGAACTGGAACAGCAGCTCGCTGACCCCGCCGTGCACGCGGACCAGTCGCAGGCGCGCGCCTTGAGCAAGCGCTACACCCAGCTCACGCCCGTCATCGCCGCCTACCGCGAACTGATGCAGGTCGAGTCCGACCTCGGCACCGCGCGGGAGCTTTCGGCCGAGGATCCCGCCTTCGCCGACGAGGCGCGGCAGCTGGAGGAGAGCCGCGAGGAGCTGACCGAGCGCCTGCACCACCTGCTCATCCCGCGCGACCCCGCCGACGACAAGAACATCATCATGGAGGTCAAGGCCGGCGAGGGCGGCGAGGAGTCCGCACTGTTCGCGAGCGACCTCGTGCGCATGTACCTGCGCTACGCCGAGCGCCAGGGGTGGAAGACCGAGGTCATCGACTCCACGATCTCCGACCTCGGCGGGTACAAGGACATCACCATCGCGTTCAAGAACAAGGGCACCCCCGAGCCCGGTACGGGCGTGTGGCCCCAGCTCAAGTTCGAGGGCGGCGTCCACCGCGTGCAGCGGGTGCCCGTCACCGAGTCCCAGGGCCGCATCCACACCTCGGCCGCCGGCGTCCTCGTCGTGCCCGAGGTCGAGGAGGTCGAGGTCGAGATCCACGACAACGACCTGCGCATCGACGTCTTCCGCTCCTCGGGGCCCGGCGGGCAGAGCGTCAACACCACCGACTCCGCGGTGCGCATCACGCACCTGCCCAGCGGCCTCGTGGTCTCGTGCCAGAACGGCAAAAGCCAGCTGCAGAACAAGGACCAGGCGATGCGCGTCCTGCGGTCCCGCCTCTACGCCGAGGCCCAGGCCAACGCCGACGCCGAAGCCGAGGCCGAGCGCAAGAGCCAGGTGCGCACCGTTGACCGCTCCGAGCGCGTCCGCACCTACAATTTCCCGGAGAACCGGATCTCCGATCACCGTGTCGGCTACAAGGCCTACAACCTCGACCAGGTCCTCGACGGGAGCCTGGACGGCGTCCTTCGGGCGCTCATCGACGCCGACACCAAGGAAAGGCTGGAGCAGGCCGAGTCATGAACTTCCTGCTCGACGAGGTCGCCCGGGCCACGCTGCGGCTGGCCGAGTCGGGCGTCCCCTCGCCACGCACCGACGCCGAGGAACTCGCGGCGTTCGTGCACGGCGTCCGTCGAGGAGAGCTGCACGAGGTCGCCGACGCCGACTTCGACGCCCGCTACTGGGAGTGCGTCGCGCGCCGCGCCGCACGCGAGCCGCTTCAGCACATCACCGGCCGCGCCTACTTCCGCTACCTGGAACTGCAGGTCGGGCCCGGCGTCTTCGTGCCCCGCCCCGAGACCGAGATCATGGTCGGCTGGGCGATCGACACCCTGCGTGCCATGGACGTGGCCGACCCCCTGGTGGCCGACTTGGGAACCGGGTCGGGCGCCATCGCCATCTCCATCGCCCAGGAGGTCCCGCGCTCGCGGGTGCACGCCGTCGAGCTCGACGGCGAGGCGCTGAGCTGGGCCAAGCGCAACATCGACGCCAGCGGCCGCGCGGACCGGGTCACCGCCCACCAGGCCGACATGCGCTCGGCGCTGGCCGACTTCGAGGGCCGGATGGACCTGGTGATCTCCAATCCGCCCTATGTGCCCACGGCCGAGGCCGCGGCGATACCTCCCGAGGTCTCCAACCACGATCCCGACGCCGCGCTGTGGGCGGGCGACGACGGCCTCGACGCCATCCGCGAGCTGGAGGCGGTGGGGCGCAGACTGCTGCGTCCGGGCGGCGCGATGGCGATCGAGCACGGCGACGGGCAGGGTATCGACATCCCCCGGCTGTTCCCCGAGGGGCAGGGGTGGCGCGACGTCCGCAACCGCAAGGACCTGGCGCACCGCGACCGGTTCGTGGTCATGCGCCGAGCCGAGGAGTGAGGGCGTGGCCGGGAGTCCGGCGGGCCGGCGGTCGGCCCGATGACACGACAGGCAGGTCTACGCGCCCGGCCGGGCGCCGAGGAGAGATGGGGTGACCGGGGTGAGCCGCAGCTACGACTGCGCTGACGGGCAGGGACGCACGGACGGCATCACGGATGCGGCGTCGAGCGTCCGCCGGGGCGAGCTGGTGGTGCTGCCCACCGACACCGTCTACGGCATCGGGGCCGACGCCTTCAGCCCCGCGGCCGTCTCGGCACTGCTCGACGCCAAGGGGCGCGGCCGCGACATGCCGCCGCCCGTCCTCGTCGGCTCGGTCCGCGCCGCGCAAGCGCTGATCGAGGACATGGGCAACTACGGCCAGGACCTCATCGAGGAGTTCTGGCCGGGCCCGCTGACCGTCGTCTGCGCCGCGGCGCCGAGCCTGTCCTGGGACCTCGGCGACACCAAGGGGACCGTGGCCGTGCGCATGCCGATGCACCCGGTCGCACTGGAGCTGCTGAAGGAGGTCGGCCCCATGGCGGTCAGCAGCGCCAACCTCTCCGGCCACGCCGCCGCCACGACGGCGGAGGAGGCCCGGAAGCAGTTGGACGAGGCCGTGGCCGTCTACCTGGACGGCGGTGCGTGCGACGACGACACGCCCTCGACCATCGTCGACCTCACCTATGCCGTCCCGCGCGTCCTGCGCGACGGCGCGATCCCGATCCAGCGCCTGCGCGCCGTCTGCGGCACGGTGATCGGCGTCCCCCAGCGGCGCACCGCTTCAGGCGAGGAGGGCGCTGAGGCGTCCGAGAACGCCGAGGCGGGCCCGACCCCGGAGGAATCCGCGGAGAAGGACGCAGCAGGCGCTCAGGAAGCTGCGCCGACCGGTTCGGCGGAAGGCGCCCCCCTGCCCGAGGAAGAGACACCCGCCGCCGAACCCAAGCGCGACGACACGGCCTGACCGCGCTCGACGGCTCCTGCCCCGGTCCCCCGATGCCCATCCCAGCAGGCGCTAAGAAAGCGCAAAGAATGCCGTGTGCGGCGAGCGGCGGCGGCTACGGAGCGCGTCCGGGCCCGGAAGGGCGTTCCCGGCGCGCAGAGGCACTCCGATCCCGTTCGGCGGATTGCCGCGCTCCAGTACCCTGTGGCGTGGCACACGTTCCTCACGCTCCGTGACCGAGTCGTGGTGCCGCGTTCCGCATACGAGTAGTGCTAGTTTCGTTTGCACCGCGGTCTTCGAAACGGCAGCCGTTCCGACATCGCTCGTACCGCGGTCGCGACCGGCCCGCTCCACCGAGCGGCCGACGGGCGACCGCGGTCCCGCCGATCGCCGGCTCGCGGCCCAGCCGAGCCGGTGGCCGCAGCAGCAGGAGAAGTCGACAGCCCAGCGCCGAAACGCCGACCGCCCCGCCGGCTCCCCCGCCTTGGCGCGCAACCCGAGGAAGGCACCTGACACGCCGTGCGTGAGTACGCGCTCACCTTCGTCATCGCCCTGGCGGTCACCTATCTGCTGACGCCTTTCGTGCGGCGAGCGGCGATCACCTTCGGTGCTGTGCCTCCGGTGCGCGACCGCGACGTGCACAGCGAGCCCATCCCGCGCATGGGCGGGATCGCCATCTACGGCGGATTCGCGGCGGCGATGCTCATCTCCTACCGCCTGCCGCACCTGCAGGACGTCTTCGTCTACAACACCTGGCGCGGCCTGCTGCTCGCCGGCGGCGTGATCATCGTGATCGGCATCATCGACGACCGGTGGGGGATGGGGCCGATCCCCAAGCTCGCCGGGCAGACCCTGGCGGCGGGGATCATGGTGTGGTCCGGTGTGCAGATGCTCTGGCTTCCGGTGCCGGGCACCCAGCTGTCCCTGGGGCCGTGGCTGGGTGCGCTGGTCTCGATCCTGCTGATCGTGATCACGATCAACGCGGTGAACTTCGCCGACGGGCTCGACGGGCTGGCCGCCGGGATCGTGGCGATCTCCTCGTTCGCGTTCTTCGCCTACTACTACGTGGCCGCCGTCGACCAGGGCTTCGAGCGGCAGTCCTATCCGGCCATGATCGCGATCATCCTGGCCGGCGTGTGCATCGGATTCCTGCTGCACAACTTCAACCCCGCCCGCGTCTTCATGGGCGATACCGGGGCGATGCTGCTCGGGCTGCTACTGACGGCGATCACCATCACCGTGACCGGCCAGTTCTATCCCGACGGCCGCACCAGCGTGCACGGCGTCGCACTGTTCATGCCGGTCTTCCTGCCGCTGCTGGTCATCGCGCTGCCGCTGGCCGACCTGGTCCTGGCGGTGGTGCGCCGCACGATGGCGGGCAAGTCGCCCTTCGCCCCCGACAAGAAGCACCTGCACCACCGCCTGCTGGAGCTGGGCCACTCCCACGCCAGGGCGGTGCTGCTGATGTACCTGTGGGCCGCGATCATCGCTTTCGCATCGGTCTCGCTGTCGATCTTCGACACCCCGTTCGTGGTGCTGACCGTCACGCTGCTCGTGGCCGCCTGCGCAGTGGGGCTTATCACCCTGCCGCGGCTGCGCCGCCGAAGCCTGGCGCGGGCCGCCCGCGCCTCCGCCGCGGCGGGATCGGGCTCCGCGTCGGAATCCGCGAAGTCGGGCTCGGCGGGATAGGCGGCGAAGCGATGGTGATCATGTCCGCCGCCGCGCCGGCCCGCTCCCGCGGGCCCGCGGCGACAGCGCCCGGTCCCCGAGTCCCGCGACCGCGCCGAACGGGAGGTCGAATCCAGCCGAACGGCACATGACCCGCGGCCCTCATACCGCGGCGACATATAAGACGACCTGCGACGACAGTCGGTGATCTCGACTCCGCACGAGCGGCAGGGGTGACCGGAGGGGCCACCCGTGCTCAGGGGTCCGAATCCTTGTGATAGCTTTCACGAGCAAGCACCCCACAGCACAGCCACCGGAGTCTCTCTCATGCAGGAACACGACGCCCGGATTCTCCGAGGCGCCGCGATTCCCACGGCCGCCGTCGCGGTGGCGGCTGCTGTCGCATCCTCGGTCGCGGCGGGTGTGGCGGGGCTCATCGGCGCCGTTCTGGCGGCGCTGCTGGTTTTGGCGTTCTTCGCCGTCTCCGCCTACGTCATCGCCTGGGTAGGACAGCGCCACCCCCACCTGCTGCTGCCCATCGCCTTCGTCGTGTACACGACCAAGATCGGCGTCCTGGCGGTGGCCCTCGTGCTCTTCGGCGGCACCACGGCGTTCCACCACTACTCGTTCGCGCTGACCGCGCTGGCCTGTGTCATCACCTGGCTCGCCGGCCAAGCCGTCGCGAGTCTCAAGGTGCGCCAGCTCACCGTGGAACCCGCATCCGACGATGCTGAGGAGTCGGACGCGGACGGGTCGCCGACCGGCTCGGGCGTGGGGGGCGAAAGGTGAATCCGGTGAAAGCCCCCGTATGGGGTGATGTGCGAACAAGATTCACCTACTGCTATCTTCCGGAGCGAGACGAAGGACCGTGCGGGCGTCGGCGATTCCCCCGGAACGCCGGGCACCGACGGCGCGATGTTCTTCACCTACTTGCTGGGAGGCGTGGCCCTGCGGGGCGGCGCGGGGCGGTCGGCGGACCTGAGGCCGGGACCGACAGCGGAGTTCCGGCCGATCCGCGCGCTTCTCGGCTGGTTCTGCGCGATCGGTCTGATCGCCGTCCATCTCTTCCGGTCCTGAGTGTCCAGTCCGGTCGCCGGCCTCTCCATGCGAGCGGCACGGTACCGCCCAATACATCGAGGATTGAGTTGCGTCACGACGAATGGGTTCGCCTGAGCGCCGCCCACTTCATCGCTGAGGGAACCCCCGGCCGTGTAGCGAGCGAGGAGCGGTGAACCAACAAAACGACGTGTCCGCCGGACTGCACAGTGCCGCGTCCGAAGAAGGCTGCCACATCTTCAACACCCACGGATGCGGCTTCCAGCCTCCGGGGACCAGCCTGTTCTTCCCCGAGCCCTATCTGGACTTCGGCATCCCCGGCACCGCGGGCATCACCAAGTACTTCGTAGTCCTGACCCTGGCCCTGCTGATCTCGGCGGGATTCTGGTACTTCACCACGCGCAACGCGAAGGTCGTGCCCAGCCGCGGGCAGAGCCTGGCCGAGATGCTGGTGGAGTTCATCCGGAACCAGATCACCCGGAACACCATGGGCAAGGAGGGCGACAAGTACCTGCCCCTCATGGTGACGATGTTCGTCTTCATCTTCGCGATGAACATCATGGGCCTCATTCCGATTCCGGGACTGCAACTGCCGGTGACCACGAGCCTGGCGATCCCCACCATGCTCGCGCTGTTCGTCTACGTGCTGTGGAACGGCGCCGGCATCCGCCGGAACGGGGTCGGCGGGCACTTGAAGGCCCACCTGGTCCCCGGCGGAGTCCCCAAACCGCTGCTGATCCTGGTCACGCCCATCGAGGCGCTGTCCAACTTCCTCATCCGCCCGTTCACACACGCGCTGCGTCTTTTCGCGGTGATGTTCGCCGGCCACCTGCTGCTGGCGGTCTTCGCCGCTGCCGGGTTCTACATGTTCAACCCGCTGACCGAGATGGGGGCCGCGCTGGGCGCCGTCTCGGTGGGTTACTCCGCCCTGGCGCTGATCGGGTTCCTGGTCTTCACCGTCTTCGAGCTGTTCATCATGGCCGTCCAGGCCTATGTGTTCGTTCTGCTCTCCTCCGTCTACATCGGTCAGGCGGTCGAGGGCGCGCACTAGGGGGTCCCCTCCAGGTGCGCGCAAACTGTCACCCCAGTCCGCAAAAAGCAACGCCAGCCCGGCGGAACCCATACCCGTCGGCGTGTTTCGAGTAAAGGGAATTCAATGGAAATCACCGGTAGCCTCGCGACCATCGGTTACGGCCTCGCCGCCATCGGCCCCGGTATCGGCGTCGGCATCATCTTCGGCATGGGCGTGCAGGCCATCGCCCGTCAGCCCGAGGCGCGCGGTGTGCTGCAGACCCAGATGATCTTCGGCTTCGCTGTCGTCGAGGCCCTGGCCATTCTCGGCTTCGTGCTCGCGCTCATCCAGCAGTAAGTCGGCCAGCAACGCGGAGGAGATGCCAGCCATGAATCTGGCAGCCGAGCAGGACAGCATCCTGCAGATCCACTGGGACGAATTCACTTTCGGTGCGATCGCCTTCATCCTGTTCGCCCTGGTCGTGTACCGGATGTGGCCGCGACTGACGTCCGCACTCGACGAGCGGGCGAACCAGATCGAGGGTGGCATCGAGCGTGCCCGCAAGGCTGAAGCGGAGGCGGAGGAGATCCGCCAGCAGTACCGCGAGAAGCTGGACGAGGCGCACCGCGAGTACGCCAGAGAGCTGGAGCAGGCCAAGGAGCAGCGCGCTTCGATCATCGCCGAGGCGCGCGAGGAGGCCCAGAGCGAGGCGCAGCGGATCCTCGCCGCGGCTCACGCCCAGATCGAGGCCGACCGCCAGCACACGTTCGCTCAGCTGCGCAATGAGATCGGCACACTGTCGACCGATCTCGCCGAGCGGATCGTCGGCGAGTCGCTCGGCGACAGCGCCGCCCAGAACCGCGTCATCGACCGGTTCATGGACGAGCTGGAGCAGAGCGAGAGCGCCTCGCAGGCCGAGGTGCGCTGATGCGGGGCATCAGCCGCGCCTCCCTGGAGGAGGTCACCCAGCGACTCGGCAGTGTGCTGGAGTCGGCCGACACCGCGGCGCTGGGCCGCGAGCTCTTCGAGGTCGTGGTGCTGCTCGGGCGCGAGCACACGCTGCGGCGGTGGCTGGCCGATCCGTCCAACCCGGCCGAGGCCAAGTCCGGTCTGATCGGCGAGCTGCTGGAGTCCCAGGCGTCGCCCTCCACCGTCATGGTGGTCGGCGACGTCGTCCAGGCCCGCTGGTCGCGCCAGCGCGACCTGGTCGACGCGGTCGAGCGGGCGGCCGTCTTCGCGACGATCGCCCGCGCCGAGACCGAGCAGCGGCTCACCGATCTGGAGGACGAGCTCTTCCGGTTCTCCCGCGTGCTCGCCGGCCAGCCCGAGCTTCGTGCCGCGCTGACCGACGAGTCGGTTCCCGACGACCGCAAGAGCGCGGTCGTCGGGGAACTGCTGGCGGACAAGGCCGATCCGGCGACGACCGCGCTGGTCACCCAGGCGGTGACGCACCCGCGAGGCCGTACCCTGGAAGACGGTCTGGAGTACTTCGGGCGGCTCGTGGCCGAGCGCGCGCAGCGCTATGTGGCGCTGGTGCGCACGGCGGTCGCCCTGAGCGAGGACCGGCAGGAGCGGCTGCGCGCCACGCTGGCCCGGATCTACGGGCGGCCCATGCACCTGAACATCGACGTCGACCCCTCGATCGTGGGCGGGATCTCCGTCCGGATCGGCGATGAAGTCATCGACGGCACGATCGCCGGGCGGGTAAGCGAAGTCCGGCGGCGCCTGGCCGGCTGAGGCGACGATCCACCCCCAAGCAGAATGCACCGGCGCCGGGGAACGCGGCGCCACACGAGAGCAAGGACATACGTGAGATGGCGGAGCTGACGATCCGGCCGGATGAGATCCGGAACGCGCTGCAGCGCTTCGTCCAGTCGTACGAGCCCGACGCCGCCGCGCGCGAGGAGATCGGCACCGTCACCTACACCGGTGACGGGATCGCGCGCGTCGGCGGCCTTCCCTCGGCGATGGCGAATGAGCTGCTTCAATTCGAAGACGGCACTCTGGGGCTGGCCCAGAACCTGGAGATCGGCGAGATCGGTGCCATCGTCCTCGGCGAGTTCTCCCAGATCGAGGAGGGCCAGACGGTGCGCCGCACTGGCCAGGTGCTCTCGGTGCCGGTGGGCGACAACTACCTGGGCCGCGTCGTGGACCCGCTGGGCAAGCCCATCGACGGCCAGGGCGAGATCGAGACGACGGAGCGCCGCGATCTGGAGGTCCAGGCCCCCTCGGTCATGGAGCGCCAGCCGGTCGGGGAGCCGATGCAGACCGGCCTCAAGGCCATCGACTCCATGACCCCGATCGGCCGCGGCCAGCGGCAGCTGATCATCGGCGACCGGCAGACGGGCAAGACCGCGATCGGCGTCGACACGATCATCAACCAGAAGAGCAACTGGGACTCCGGCGACCCCGACAAGCAGGTGCGCTGCATCTACGTCGCCGTCGGCCAGAAGGGCTCGACCATCGCCGGCGTGCGGGGCGCGCTGGAGGAGGCCGGCGCGATGGAGTACACCACCATCGTCGCGGCCCCCGCCTCCGACCCCGCCGGGTTCAAGTACCTCGCTCCCTACACCGGCTCGGCCATCGGCCAGCACTGGATGTACGGCGGCAAGCACGTGCTGATCGTCTTCGACGACCTGACCAAGCAGGCCGAGGCCTACCGGTCGGTTTCGCTGCTGCTGCGCCGTCCGCCGGGCCGCGAGGCCTACCCCGGCGACGTCTTCTACCTGCACTCGCGTCTGCTGGAGCGCTGCGCCAAGCTCTCCGACGAGATGGGCGCGGGGTCGATGACCGGTCTTCCGATCATCGAGACCAAGGCCAACGACGTCTCCGCCTACATTCCGACCAACGTCATCTCCATCACCGACGGCCAGGTGTTCCTGGAGACCGACCTGTTCAACCAGGGCCAGCGTCCGGCCATCAACGTCGGCGTCTCGGTTTCGCGTGTCGGCGGTTCGGCTCAGACCAAGGCGATGAAGACGGTCACCGGTTCGCTGCGTCTGGGCCTGGCCCAGTTCCGCGAGCTGGAGGCCTTCGCCGCCTTCGGTTCGGACCTGGACGCCGTGTCCAAGGCGCAGTTGGAGCGCGGCGAGCGGCTCATGGAGGTGCTCAAGCAGGGCCAGTACGCGCCGTTCCCCATGGAGCAGGAAGTCGTCTCCATCTGGGCGGGCACCAACGGCCAGCTCGACGACGTGCCGGTCGAGGACGTCAGCCGCTTCGAATCCGACTTCCTCGACTACCTCTCGCGCGAGCACCCCAAGGTCCTCGACAACATCCGCGAGAGCGGGAAGTTCGCCGACGAGACCGAGGCCACCCTCAAGGACGCCGTCGCCGAGTTCAAGAAGACCTTCCAGACCTCGGCCGGCACGGTGCTGGGCTCCGAGGAGGAGGCCGAGGCCCTGGACGAGAACGAGCTCGGCCAGGAGACCATCAAGGTCGCCAAGAGCAGCGGGAAGTAGTCCGATGGGAGCACAGCTTCGCGTCTACCGCCGGAGGATCCGCTCGACGAAGTCGATGGCGAAGATCACCCGCGCGATGGAGCTCATCGCCACCACACGCATCACCAAGGCCCAGCGGGTGATGCAGGCGGCCGAGCCCTACGCGCGGGAGATCACCCGAGCGGTCTCCGCCCTGGCGCAGCGGGTCTCTGACCACCCGCTGCTGATGGAGGCGGAGAACCCGACTCGTGCCGCCGTGCTGGTCATCTCCAGCGACAAGGGGCTCGCCGGCCCCTTCACGGCCAACGCGATCAAGGAGTCCGAGCGCCTGAACACGCTGCTGCACAACCAGGGCAAGGAGGTTGTGCAGTACGTGGTGGGCCGCAAGGGCATCGCCTTCAACGAGTTCCGGAAGCGTCCCATGGAGCGGACCTGGGAGGGCATCACCGAGCGTCCGAGCTACCTGGACGCCAAGGAGATCGCCGACGCGCTCATGGAGCGCTTCACCCAGGACACCGAAACCGAGGGCGGTGTGGACGAGATCCACATCGTCACCACCAAGTTCGTCTCGATGCTCACCCAGCACGCGGCCTCCCACCGCGTGCTGCCGCTGGAGGTGGAGGAGGTCGAGCCGAAGGTGCTGGAGGCCGAGCAGGGCGCTCAGCCGCTGTACGACTTCGAGCCCTCCGCCGAGGAGGCGCTGGACCAACTGCTGCCCCAGTACGTGGCGAACCGGATCTATTTCTCGCTCCTGGAGTCGGCCGCCTCGCAGCAGGCTTCGCGCCGCAACGCGATGAAGGCGGCCACAGACAACGCCGAGGAGCTTGTCCAGACCCTGACCCGCCAGGCCAACCAAGCCCGCCAGGCGGAGATCACCAACGAGATCAGCGAGATCGTCGGCGGCGCCGACGCGCTCGCTGGTGCCAGCGCGGGAAGTGAGTAGGAATTGACTGCGACTGTTGAAGGGACGGCCGCGCCTGGCACGGCCACCGGGCGCATCGCCCGGGTCACCGGCCCGGTCGTCGACGTGGAGTTCCCGGTCGGCGCCCTGCCTCCCCTGTACAACGCCCTCGAAACCGAGGTCACCCTGGGGGGCCAGACCAGGACGGTGACCATGGAGGTCGCCCAGCACCTGGGCGACAACCTGGTGCGCACCATCAGCCTGAAGCCCCAGGACGGCCTGGTCCGGGGCGCCGAGGTCCGCGACACCGGCGGCCCCATCAGCGTTCCGGTCGGCGACGGCGTCAAGGGGCACGTGTTCAACGCCCTGGGCCAGCCCCTGGACGTGCCCGCCTCCGACTTCGAGAGCCAGGAGCGCTGGCCGATCCACCGCCAGCCTCCGCCGTTCGACCAGCTCGAGTCGAAGACCGAGATGATGGTGACCGGCATCAAGGTCATCGACCTGCTGACGCCCTACGTGCGCGGCGGGAAGATCGGCCTCTTCGGCGGCGCGGGTGTCGGCAAGACCGTGCTCATCCAGGAGATGATCACCCGTATCGCCCGCAACTTCGGCGGTGTGTCGGTGTTCGCCGGTGTCGGTGAGCGCACCCGTGAGGGCACGGACCTCTTCCTGGAGATGGGCGAGATGGGCGTCCTGCCGGACACCGCGCTCGTCTTCGGCCAGATGGACGAGCCGCCCGGCACCCGTCTGCGCGTGGCGCTGTCCGGTCTGACCATGGCGGAGTACTTCCGCGATGTGCAGAACCAGGACGTGCTGCTGTTCATCGACAACATCTTCCGCTTCACGCAGGCGGGCCAGGAGGTCTCCACCCTGCTGGGCCGCATGCCCTCGGCGGTGGGCTACCAGCCCAACCTGGCCGACGAGATGGGCCAGCTCCAGGAGCGGATCACCTCGACCCGGGGCAACTCGATCACCTCCATGCAGGCGATCTACGTCCCCGCGGACGACTACACCGACCCGGCTCCGGCGACCACGTTCGCCCACCTGGACGCCACCACCGAGCTTTCGCGGCCGATCTCGCAGAAGGGCATCTACCCGGCGGTGGACCCGCTGGCGTCGACCTCGCGCATCCTCGACCCGCAGTACGTGGGCCAGGAGCACTACGACGTCGCTCAGCGGGTCATCGGTATCCTGCAGCGCAACAACGACCTGCAGGACCAGATCGCGATTCTGGGTATCGACGAGCTGTCCGAGGAGGACAAGATCATCGTCGAGCGGGCGCGCCGCCTGGAGCGGTTCCTGTCCCAGAACATGTTCGTCGCGGAGAAGTTCACCGGCAACCCGGGCGTGTTCGTCCCGCTGGAGGAGACCATCGCCTCGTTCAAGGCGGTCTGCGACGGTGAGTACGACCACCTGCCCGAGCAGGCGTTCCTCGACGTCGGCAACATCGAGATGGCCGTCGAGAAGGCCAAGACGCTGCAGGGCTAGACGTTCAGCGGGGCGCGGTCGGCACCCGCGGCCGGCCGCGCCCCGTGAAACCGCCCACTAGCAGAGGAGTTTGTGGCAGTGTCGAAGAAGCTTTTCGTCGAGATCGTCTCGCCGGAGCAGGAGCTGTGGGCCGGCGAAGGCGATATGGTCATCGCCAAGACCGTCGACGGTGAGATCGGTGTGCAGCCTGGGCACACGCCTGTGCTGGCGCTGCTGGCGCCGGGGGCCGTGGTCCGGGTACAGGGCGCCCGCGAGACCGGCGAGGTGCGGGCGGCGGTCCACGGCGGCTTCATGGTGGTGACCCTGGGCGACCGGGTGTCCATCCTGGCGGAAATCGCCGAGCTGGCCGAGGACGTCGACGTCGAGCGCGCGAAGGCGGCGCTGCGCGACGCCGAGTCCCAGGGCAGCCTGGTCGAGGACGAGAGCGCCCAGGCCCGGGCCGCGCGGGCGCGCAGCCGCCTTCAGGCCGCCGAAGCAGCCGAAGCAAGCGCATGAACGGCGCCGTTAGGCGCTGAGCAGGGAGAGTGCGCCGGTGGAGGAGTTGATACTCGGCCAGCCGTGGTTCCGAGCGGCGGAATGGCTGTTCATCGCGCTCCTCATCGTGACCGTTGCCGCCCTGCTCGCCGTCACCGGTCGCCGCTACTTCCTGGAGCGCAGCGGGGGCGCCGTCGAGTGCTATCTGCGGTCCGGGTGCGCCTCCCAGCAGGTCCCCTGGCGCATGGGACTCGCCCGGTACGGGAGCGAGCACCTGCGTTGGTACCGAGTCTTCTCACTATGGCCGCGGCCGGCAGCCGAGCTGTCGCGCCGCGGCCTTGTCGTTCTGGGCCGGCGCCGACCCACACCCGGCGACCTGCGTGAGCTCACCCTGGACCTGGTGGTGATCGAAGTGGGGTGGCTCGCCTCCGACGGCTCCGATCCCACCGAGCCGGTCTACGAACTGGCCATGAGCGACGGTGCGCTGACCGGCTTCCTGTCGTGGCTGGAGTCGATGCCGCCGGGCACGCACTGGCGGTCCTGAAGCCGATTTCCCGGCCCGTCGCTCGGGGGCCTCGGGGCCGGGCCGCCGCCGCGGTCCCCACCGCCGCCGCCCAGGCGCCCGTGCGAGTGTCAGGGGATTCGCCGCCCTCCCGGCACGGCACTGGACCGGCCCGCGGGTGCACGCCCTAGTCTGAACGTATGATCGTTGCATTCTCTGTGAGTCCGATGGGATCGGGCGACGACTCCGTCGCCCCCGCGGTGGCCCGCGCGGTGCGCGTGGTGCGCGAGAGCGGGCTGCCCAACCGCACCGACGCGATGTTCACCAGCGTCGAGGGGGAGTGGGACGAGGTGATGGACGTCGTCAAGCGTGCCGTCGCCGCCGCGGGGGAAGGCGCTCCGCGGGTCAGCCTCACCCTCAAAGCCGACATCCGCGAAGGCGTGTCCGAGGGTCTCGACAGCAAGGTCGAGGCCGTGGAGCACGAACTCGGCAACGGCTGACACGAGGCCGGGCCGCCTCCGCGCCGCCGCGGGCAGTGCGGAGGGGCCCGGCGCCCGCAGCCGGGCGCGGCGGCCCTGCGGAACTCCTCAGCGCTGGCCGCCCGGCTTCCACAGCACCTCCGAGCCGTCCTTGCCCAGCACCCGGCACAGGATGAACAGCAGGTCGGAGAGCCGGTTGAGGTAGCGGGCCGTCAGCGGGTTCACACCCTCGCCGTGCTCCTCCAGCGCGGCCCACGCGTTGCGTTCGGCGCGGCGTGCGATCACACGCGCCTGGTGCATCAGCGCGACCGCCGGCGAGCCGCCCGGCAGCAGGAAGCTGCGCAGCGTGGAAAGGTCGGCGTTGTAGCGGTCGCACTCCTCCTCAAGGCGGTCGATGTAGGCCTTTTCGACGCGCAGCGGCGGGTACTGGGCCTGTGCTTCCTCATCGGCCGGCGCCACGGGGCAGGACAGGTCCGCGCCCAGGTCGAACAGCTCGTTCTGGATCCGGGTGAGCATGGTGCGCACGTCGTCGGGGACGGCGTCGCCGCCCAGCGCGAGCGCGGTCCCGATGGCGGCGTTGGCCTCTTCGACGTCGGCGTAGGCGACCAGGCGCGTATCGGTCTTGGCGGTGCGGCTCATGTCGCCGAGGGAGGTGGTTCCGTCGTCGCCGACGCGCGTGTAGATCTTCGACAGCACGACTGGGGTGTCCGAGTCCGGTTTGGTCATGGGGCCACTCTAGGCCGCGGTCGGCACGCGGACCCCGGACGCGCGCGAGGCCGTCGGCACCTCCTCGGGAACGGGTAACCGTCCGGTTTCGGCGGGTGTCGGGCGCGCCGCGGGGTTGGTACTCTCCGAATCGGCGCGGAAACGCCGTGTAGTCGACCGCGATTGCACAGTGGCCGGGTGCGCCGGTCCCGATCGGGTGCGGCGGGGGCCATCCGAGGGCCGGTGCGGGCGCCGAAAGGCGGCGGCCGGGAAGGCCGAGCGGCCACAGGAACGCCCGTGGGCGAGGAGTCGGCTCCTCGCCCACGGGCGCCTCAATGCGTGCGGCAGGACGGTTACCGCAGCCAGAGGTCTCCGACCCGGTCGGGGAGGAACTCCTGGGCCTGGAAGGTCCGGGGGGCCACACCGTTCACCGGGAGGGTGCTCTCGGAGTAGGTCTCCACGGCGTGGGCCACGCCGCCGGACAGCTCGTCGATCGACCGCCAGTTGATGTTGTCGATGTCGTCCTCGGCCGTGTGGTAATTCGGGTCGAAGTCGACGCCGGCGGTGCCGCCGTAGTCCTCGACCTGCTCTTCGGTCTTGGTGCCGTCGCCGCCGCTGAACAGGCCGCCGGAGGCGATGCCGGCCTCCATGAACGCGCTGTAGTCGGAGCGGCCGCTGAACTCGGTCGGCTCGGCCGCCAGGTCCTCCTGCGCGAAGTAGTCCTCGAACGTCTTCTGGATGGCGCCCGACCCCGACGGGGGCGGCAGCGAGCCCTCCAGCTCACCGCGGCCGTCGTAGATGAACCGCCCGTAGTTGGGCGAGCCGAGCATGTCGAAGTTGAGGTAGAGAGCGATGCGCTCCTTCTCCTTCTCCTTCAGGCCTTCGACGTACTTCGTGGAGCCGATCAGCCCCTGCTCCTCGGTGCCCCAGAAGGCGAAGCGCACCCGGTTGTTCGGCCCCTCCAGCTTGGCCAGCTGCTGGGCGGTCTCCAGGATGGTGGCGGTGCCGCTGGCGTTGTCGTTCATGCCCGGGCCCTCGGGCACGCTGTCGAGGTGGGCGCCCACCATGACGACGTTGTCGCGCGCGCCGCCCTTGGTCTCGGCGACGATGTTGTAGGAGGTCTTCTCGGTGACCGAGGCGTCGACCTTCAGCCGCAGCTCCAGGTCCTCTCCTGCGGCCACGAGCGCGTCGCCGGTCTCGGTGGTGGAGCCCACCGTGGGGATGGCGGACTCCTCTCCTACCGTGCCGAGGAGCGCGCCCTCCTCGTTGTTGACGATGACGATCCCGGCGGCGCCGGCTTCGGCGGCGTTGGACGTCTTGGCCTCGAAGGTGCAGCTGCCGCGCTTGACGATCGCGACGGCGCCCTCGGGGAAGCCGGCGAAGTCGTCGGCCGTGCAGCCGCTGTCCTGGCTGTCGTAGTCGACGGGCGCTCCCGCGCCGGTCACGTCGCCCGCGCCGGAGTAGGACATGGTGACGAAGTCCTCTTCGGGGGCGAACTCGCGGCGCTCGGGGGAGAGCTGGGTGAGCACTGCGTCGGAGTGCTCCTCCCACATCTCGTAGTCGTACTCGTCGCGCTTGGGGCGGTACCCGGCGCGCTTGAGCTGGTCCACGACGTAGTCGGCGGCGACGTCGTAGCCGGGGGTGTTGGTGGCGCGGTTGCCGCCGTTGTACTCGGCGATCGTGCTCAGGTTCTCGACGTGCTCGCGGATGCCGTCGGTGGTGACCAGGGTCGGCAGTACGCTTACGTCGGCGTTCGCGGTACCGGGGGCGAGCCCCAGGCCCAGCACCAGGGTGGCCGAGGCGCCTGCGCAGGCGAGGCGCTTGACGCTCGGCGGAAGGTGCCGCCGGGTTCTGGGGGATCGTTGGCTTGTGGGCACTGGCGTCCTCCTGCTGCGGACGCCCGTCTACTCGGGGTGATGAGACGGGCGCGATTCGTGCGAAGTATCGGGCACTCTGTCACCGCCGTGTACCCGAGAGCAAGGCGATACGCCCGGCATTGCCGCATCCAGCCAGAGATCTTCCGCTGTGTCGTAGATGTGTGGTGTTATGGACGGTTCCCCGAAGCGCCGCCGCCCGCCCTCCGTATGTCGCCCACCCCTCGGAAACGCTCCGCGCCGCCCGACGTCCCTTCGCCGCCGAGTCCGCTCGGCACCTCTGCGCCGGGTCGGCCGCGCCCCGGCCGTCGCCGGTCGCAGCGCTAGAACAGGCGCGGGGTGTCGGGCTCGATGCCGCGCAGCGCGTCGTAGTCCAGCGTCACGCATCCGATGCCGCGGTCGGTGGCCAGCACGCGGGCCTGCGGCTTGATCTCCTGGGCCGCGAAGACGCCCTTGACCGGGCTGAGGGAGGGGTCGCGGTTGAGCAGCTCCAGGTAGCGGGTGAGCTGCTCGACGCCGTCGATGTCGCCGCGCCGCTTGAGCTCGACGGCCACGGTGGCGCCCGCACCGTCGCGGCAGAGGATGTCGACGGGGCCGATCGCGGTGGGGTACTCGCGGCGGATCAGCGTGTAGCCGTCGCCGAGTGTGGTGATGTGCTCGGCCAGCAGCTCCTGCAGGTGGGCCTCGACGCCGTCCTTCTGCAGTCCGGGGTCGGCGCCCAGTGTGTGGGTGCTGTCGTGCTGGACCTCCTCGATGCGCAGCACCAGCTTCTCGCCGGACTTGCCGTGGGTGACCGTCCAGATCTCGGTGCCGTCGTCGTCGGCGGATTCCTTGACCGAGCACGGCGGGTTCATCCAGTTCAGCGGTTTGAACGCGCGGTCGTCGGCGTGCACCGAGACCGAGCCGTCGGCCTTGAACAGCAGCAGCCGCGGGGCCATGGGCAGGTGGGCGGTCAGGCGTCCGACGTAGTCGACGCTGCAGCGGGCGATCACGAGTCTCACGCTGCACGATCCTAACCACGCGCGGCGGGCGGTGCGGGCGGGACGGGACCGACGGGCCGCCGGGCCGCTTCGGCGCGGGCGCCGGCGGGAGCCGGAGGACATCCGCGCCACCGATTTCCCCGAACCGGTGGCGCTGGACGGTAATGAAAACTATTTTCGTATGGCGTCGGGGATAGCCAGGTGTGGCCCCTCGACCCCGTGACGCTCCGCGCACGGATGACTAACGTCGCAGACCGGTGTGCGAGAGGCCGGGCGCCGCACGGGGCCAGCCGATCCCGCGGCACTCGGGCATCGCCCCGGTCGCCAACGAGAGAGGGACGTCCATGTCGCTGACGGTTTCGCCGGAACTGCTGAGCAAGGCCGAGCAGGGCCCCGTCGACAACACCGACTTCATCGCCTGCATCCGTGAATCGCTGCCCTACGCCTGGAGCGTGGTCAGCGGCCTGGCCGAGCGGGCCGCTGCCGGCGACGCCGACTACGAGGCCAACGAGGTGCCCCCGCCCGGCGAGGCCGAGCGCGGGCAGCTGCTGCGTCTGCTGGCCAGCGACGCCATGCGCGCCGCCGTGGAGCGCCACTTCGGGATGCGGATGGCCTTCCAGAACTGCCACCGCGTCGCGCTGTTCAAGCCCGGCGCCGACGCCGCCCACGAGGAGTTCACCTCGCCGCGCGCCCAGCTGCTCAACCAGTCGCCCGAGCTCGTCGACTGCTGACCCGTGGGCCGCGTACCGCGGCCCGCGGCGACCGCGGCGCCGGTCCCCCTCCCGAGCCGGCGCCGCGGCGCTTCCCGGCAGCAGCGGCGTACTTGCGCGATCGCCTGCGTGCGACGGCGTAAGGTGGTCGCATGGAGGAATTTGACAAGGTCGGAGTGGTCGGGCTGGGCACCATGGGTGCCGGCATCGCCGAGGTGTTCGCCCGCGCCGGATTCCAAGTGTGGGGAGTGGAGGTCGACGGCGGCGCCATGGAGCGCGGCCGCGATCACGTGCGGCGGTCGCTGTCCAAAGCGGTGGACAAGGGCAAGCTCGGTTCCGAGGAGCGCAGCGGCATCCTCGACCGCATCGCCTTCACCACCGACCGCGAGGACCTGCGCGACGCAGACTTCGTCGTCGAGGCCGTCCCCGAACGCATGGGCTTCAAGCGCGACGTCTTCACCGATCTCGACCGCATCTGCCCGCCGGGCACGATCCTGGCGACCAACACCTCCTCGCTGTCGGTCACCGAGATCGCCGCACTGACCGGGCGCCCCGACAAGGTCGTGGGCCTGCACTTCTTCAACCCCGCTCCGGTGATGAAGCTGACCGAGGTCGTCAGCACCATCAGCTCCTCCCAGGCCACTGTGGACATCGCGACCGAGGTGGCCAAGCGCATCGGCAAGACTCCGGTCACCGTCACCGACCGGGCGGGTTTCGCCGCCAACGCCCTGCTGGTGCCGTTCATCAACGACGCGATCTCGGCCTACGAGCGAAAGATCGCCTCCCGCGAGGAGATCGACACCGCCGTCACCAAGGACGCCGACCTGCCGATGGGCCCGCTCACGCTCGCCGACCTCGTCGGCGTGGACGTGTGCCTGGCGGTCATGGACGTGCTGTGGGAGGAGTTCCGCACCCCGCGGTACGCGGCCGCGCCCCTGCTGCGGCGCATGGTCGCCGCAGGGCGCCTGGGCCGCAAGACCGGGCGCGGCTTCTACGACCACAGCGGGGCCCCCGACCCCGCCGAGGAGCCGCCCACCGGGCCGCTCGCCCAGGCCGTGCGCTCGGAGAGCTTCGGTTTCGACCTGGCGGCGATGCTGCTCGTCCCGCACGTCAACGACGCGCTGCGGATGGTCGGCGACGGCTACGCCTCGGCCACCGACGTCGACACAGCCATGCGGTTCGGCTGCGGCTACCCCAAGGGCCCGGTGGAGCTGTTCGAGGAGCGCGGCATCCCGTGGTTCGGCGCGGTGCTCGAGGCGCCGATCCCGGCCCGCCTCACCACTGCCGACGCGGCGCCCGTGCTGCTGGCCATGGAGGTCACCGGGCGGGACAGCCTGCGCTGACACCGCCCCTTCGCCGGGTGCGCGTCCTCCCACGAGGCCGGGACCGGGGTCGGTCGCGGCTCGCGGCGGCCTCTACCCTGGAGGGGTGAGTCCGCGCCGCAACACGCCCCGACGCCGCAAAGGGGGACGCCCGCCCGGCGACGAGGACGCCGTGTTCCGGCGCGTCACCGGAGCCGAGCGCCGCGAGAACGGACCCGACGGCGAGTGGGCCGTCCGCCGGATCACCGGGTCCGCCGCGACCAAGGCCTACCGCTGTCCCGGCTGTTACCAGGAGATCCCGCCGGCCATGCCGCACGTGGTGGCCTGGCGGCCTTTCGGTGACGGCGACGACCGCCGCCACTGGCACAGCTCGTGCTGGGAGCGAAGGACCGACCGCGGCGTCCGCTACCCGCGGCGCTGACCCCGCGGCCCGCCGGTGCGGCAGTCCGCAGGCCGCCCCGCCGCACCGGAGGCCGCCCCATCCGTGAACCGAGGACCGATGCAGATCCGCGCCACAACGGTGCTGCCAGCCGAGCGCCGCCCCATCACCCTGCACACCGCCGACGGCCTGGAGCTGGTCGGCGAGTTGGCCCTGCCCGAGGGGCGCGAGCCCGCGGCCACGCTCGTATGCCTGCACCCGCTGCCCACGGCCGAGGGCATGATGGACAGCCACGTGCTGCGCAAGGCCTCCTACCGGTTGCCGGCGCTGGCCGACGTGGCGGTGCTGCGCTTCAACACGCGCGGCACCGCCTCCCGGCACGGCACGAGCCAGGGCGAGTTCGGCGAGGGCGAGACCGAGCGCTACGACGTGGCCGCCGCGATCGAGTACGCCGAATTCGAGGGGCTGCCCCGGCCCTGGCTGCTGGGCTGGTCGTTCGGGACCGAGCTGGCGCTGAAGTGGGGCTGCGATCCCGAGGTCGAGGGCGCGATCCTGCTGTCGCCGCCGCTGCACCGGGCCACCGATGCGGATCTGGACGTGTGGAACGACGCCGGCAAGCCGCTGGTGGCCCTGGTGCCGGAGTTCGACGACTACCTGCGGCCGGACGAGGCCCGCACGCTTTTCGCACGGGTGGGTCAGGCCGAGGTGATCGGGGTGGACGGCGCCAAGCACCTGTGGGTGGGCGAGCCCTATGTGCGCACCGTGCTGAACACGGTCGTCGAGCGGGTCGCGCCCGATGCGGCGCCGCTGCCCGTGGAGTGGGACGGCCCCTACGAGCGTGAGACCTCCTCGGGCTGACGGCCGCTGACGGAGCCGGCGCCCTGGACAGCCTCAGACACAGGAAAGGCCCCGGCCTCCCGGATCGCTCCGGGAGGCCGGGGCCTTCGACGGCGTCAGGCCGGCCGGACCGCGGGGGAGCGGTCCGGCGGGCGGGTGACTACTCCTGCCACCAGTCCTCGTCGTCGTCGGACTTGTTGCCGGAGGCGGCCACCGGCTGCTTGTCCGCCTTCTCGTTCGAGCGCTGCTGCCCCTGGGCCTGCTGATCGCCGTTCTGCGACTCGATCGCCGCGGCCGGCTCGGAGGAGGCCACCTGCGCGGGCGCAGGCGCTGCGGGCGCAGCGGCGGCAGAGGGGTCTCCGCCACCGCCGCCGAGGAGCTGGCGCAGCTGGTCCAGGTGCGACTGGATGCTGTCGCGCTGGCGGCTCATCTCCTCGACCTCTTGCTGGGCGACGCTCATGATGCGGTCGGCCTCGGCCTTGGCGTCGCTGACCAGGTGATCGGCCTTGGACTTGGCCTCGGCGCTGACCTGCTCGGCGTTCTTCTTCGCGTTGTTGACGAGCTGCTTGGCGTGCTGCTCGGCGTCGCGGCGGGTCTGCTCGGCCTGGTTGCTGGCCTTGGTGGCCCGCTGCTCGGCGCTGGCGGCCCGCTCCTCGGCCTCGGAGACCAGCTTCTGCGTCGCGGCCTGCGCGGCGGCCAGGCGCTCGGCGTCCTGACGCTCGGCCTCCTCGCGGCGGCCGGCCAGCTGGATCTCGAACTCGGCCTCCTCCTGCGCGCGCTTGGCCTCGCTCTCCTCCAGCGTGCGCTGGGCCTGGGCCCGCATCTCGTCGGCCTGGCGCTTGGCGGTCTGCAGGGTCTCGTCGCGCTCGCGTTTGGCCGAGGCGCGCGCCTGGGCGCACTCGCGCTCGGTCGTGGTGCGCAGCTTGGCGATCTCGCCCTCGAACGTCGCCCGCTTCTCGGCGATCTCGTGGTCGACGGCCGACCGCTTCTTCTGCACCTCGCGCTCGGTGGTGGAGGTGAGCTCCTCCGACTCGCGCTGGGCGGTCGTGCGGATCTCCTCCGCCTCGTTCTCGGCGGACGAGCGCATCTCGTCGGCCTCGCGCTGGGCCGTCGTGCGCAGGTCGTTGGCCTCGTTCTCGGCGGCCGAACGCATCTCGGCGGCCTCGATCTTGGCCTCGGACTTGATGTCGTTGGCCTCGGCGCGGGCGCCCTGCACCAGCTCGGTGGCCTGCTCCTCGGCCAGACGCAGCAGCTGCTCGATGCGGGCGCCCAGCCCGGAGTAGGTGGGGCGCTCCTGTTCCTGCAGCTGGTTCTTGGCCTCGGCGAGGTCGTTCCGACTCTGCTCGGCTTCTTCCCGCGCCTGCTGGAGCTCGGTTTTCAGTTGGTCGACGAAGCTCATCACCTGCGACCGGTCGTAACCGCGCAGAACCACGTCGAACTCGGTGGCCTGGTTGCCTTCCTCGAAGAAATTGGTCAGCTGGGCTTCAATATCGGACGACGACATGTGGCGGAATCCTGAACGAGTGACGAGACGGCTACTTACGGGGGTGTTCGTGTCGAGTCGGGGGTGTGCGGCCCGGCGCCGGCGCGTGCGGCCGCTCCTCTCGCCACGATCCAGCGGTTTCGCGAGTGTTCCCGGCGAGAGTACTCCGGGAGCTGCGCGCACGTGTGCGAGTTCGCTCCATTGGTACGAAAAGGGAGCGAATGAGCCTTGCCGGCGGAAGTGGACGCTGTGCGCAGCTTGCCCGACTCGGCAGGCCGTGACGGGCAGGTGACGGGTCGTACCGGAAGTTCCGGTAGCTAGCAGACTTTATCAAGCTCAACGCCCCGCAGAGGAGGGTTCGCGGCATTTCGATCGGGGTCGGCCGGCCGAGTGAGTGCGGACCGTGCGACGAAAGCCGAGGTGAGGGGCTCGTCGCAGTGCGCAGTCTCGCGCGGCCCCGCGCACCGAAAGCGCCGCGGCTACAGGGAGGGGACCCGCAGCGCCGCCCCCAGCATAACGGTCGGCGGGCCGACGCGCCCCCGGTGCGGGCAGGGCCCAACCGGTGGGGGCAGCGGCCCGGCCGCCGACCGCCCGGCGCTTACTCCGGGCCCGCCGCGCTCCCGTCCGGCCGGTCGTCCGCGCCGCCGGCGGCCTGCACCAGCTCGGTCAGGACTCCGCCGCAGTCCTTGGGGTGCAGAAAGGCGATGGACGAGCCCATCGAGCCGGCGCGAGGGGACTCGTCGAGCACGCGCACGCCCGTGCCGCCGATCTCAGCGGCGGTGGCGGCGACATCGCCGGTGCCGAAGGCGACGTGGTGCACCCCCTCGCCGTGCCGCGCCAGGAACACGGCCACGGGGGAGTCCTCGCGCACCGGTTCCAACAGCTGCAGGTAGGTCGCGTGGCCGTCGTCGGTGCCGTTGACGCGCAGCATGGCCTCGCGCACCCCCTGCTCCTCGTTGACCTCCTCGTGGGCGACCTCGAAACCGTGCACCCGCCGGTACAGGTCCGCGGTCGCGTCCAGGTCGAAACAGGCGATGCCGACGTGGTCGATCCGGGTCAGCAAGGGCTCCACCTCCGAGAATCCGCCGAACGACGTATATGTATCGTGGCAGACGAGGTCGGAAAGTAACGCAACGGAGGCTCGCCAATGCCCGGATCCGTCATCGTCAGTGGGGCGCGGACCCCGATCGGCCGCCTACTCGGGTCGCTCTCCGCGTTCTCAGCGGTACAGCTGGGATCCGTCGCGATCGAGGCGGCACTGCAGCGGGCCGGGCTCGCCGGCGAACAGGTCGACTACGTCGTCCTGGGCCAGGTGCTGCAGGCCGGCCAGGGCCAGATCCCTTCGCGCCAGGCCGCGGTTCAGGCCGGCATCCCGATGAGCGTGCCGTCGCTGACGATCAACAAGGTCTGCCTGTCCGGCCTGGACGCCGTCGCGCTGGCAGACCAGCTCATCAACGCGGGCGAGTTCGACGTGGTCGTCGCCGGCGGCATGGAGTCCATGACCAACGCCCCGCACCTGCTGCCCAAGGCGCGCCACGGCTACAAGTACGGCTCGGTGGAGGTCCTCGACGCCACCGCCCACGACGGGCTGACCGACGCCTTCGACGGCGACTCCATGGGCGCCTCGACCGAGCGGCACAACACCCGGCTGGGCATCGGCCGCGAGGAGCAGGACGCCTTCGCCGCCCGCTCGCACCAGCGGGCCGCCGCCGCGATCAAGGACGGGCGCTTCGAGGACGAGATCGCGCCGGTGCGGATCCCCCAGCGCAAGGGCGAGGACCGCCTGGTCGCCGAGGACGAGGGCGTGCGTCCCGACACCACCGCCGAGAGCCTGTCGCGCCTGCGGCCGGCCTTCGACGAGAACGGCACCATCACCCCCGGCACCTCTTCGCAGATCTCCGACGGCGCCTGCGCCCTGGTGGTGATGAGCCGCGCCAAGGCCGAGGAGTCGGGCTGCGAGATCCTCGCCGAGGTCGGCGCGCACGGCAACGTCGCCGGCCCTGACAACGCTCTGCAGTCCCAGCCCTCCAACGCCATCCGCCACGCGCTGGGCAAGGCCGGCGCCGAGGTGACCGACCTCGACCTGATCGAGATCAACGAGGCCTTCGCCAGCGTCGCCGTGCAGTCGATGCGCGACCTCGGGCTGCCCGAGGACGCGGAGAACGTCAACCCCGACGGCGGCGCCATCGCTCTGGGCCACCCCATCGGCATGTCCGGCGCCCGCCTGGCCCTGCACACGGTCTACGAACTCCGCCGCCGGGGCGGCGGCCTGGGCGCGGCCGCCCTCTGCGGAGGCGGAGGCCAGGGCGACGCCCTGCTGCTGAAGGTCCCCGGCGCCTGAGGCGCGCGGTGCGGGCGCCGGGAGTAGCGGAGCCCGGCGCCCGCCCTGGGGACGGGAGGGCGACCCGCCGCCCGAGCCGGGGGCGGCGGTAGGCGCTGGGCGCCCGGCGCCTGAGGCATACGGCACGCGCGCCCAGAGTAGGGATCTCCCCGCGCCCGCCCTGGAGGGACCGGCTCGTGGACCGAGCAGAGTGAGGCGGTATCCGTGCGCGAACCGTTGGCGATAGCGGTCGCCCAGCCCGTATGCCGGTCCCACGACGTGGGAGCCAACGCGTCCGCGCACGCCGAGGCCGTGCGCACGGCCGGCGCACGCGTCGTGGTGTTTCCCGAGCTGTCGCTGACCGGCTACGAGCTGAACGCGCCCCCGGTCGCGCCCGAGGACCCGCGGTTGGAGCCCCTCGTGCGGGCATGTGCCGAGGCGGGCGCGACCGCGCTGGTGGGCGCCCCCGTGCGGGGCGGGAACGGCGCCGAGCACATCGGGATGCTTGCCGTCGACGGCGGCGGCGCCGCCCGCACCTACGAGAAGACGTGGCTGGGCGGGGCCGAGCCCGAGCGGTTCACGCCCGGCGCCGGACCCGCCGTCTTCGTCGTCGACGGCCGCCGCCTGGGCCTGGCGATCTGCAAGGACCTCGGCGTCGCCGCGCACGCCGCCGACACCGCGGGCCTGGGCGCCGACGTCTACGTCGCCACCACCCTGGAACACGCCCACGACGCGGATGTCCAGCAGCAGCGAGCCACGCGCGCCGCCGCGGAGCACGGCATGTGGGTCGTGGTCAGCAGTTTCGCCGGACCGACCGGCGGCGGCTACACCCGCACCCTCGGGCGCTCGGGCGTATGGCGCCCCGGCGGCGCCCTCGCCGCCCAGGCCGGACCGGAGCCGGGTGCCGTCGTCCGCATGGTGCTGGACTGATCCCCATGGGGGCACCCCGCGTCGTGGGGGCGCGGGTTTCGGGCGGGGCAGGGGCGCGCACCGCGCCGGTCACCCGGCCGGCCGCTTGCGGCCGGGGCCGCTATGCAGGGTCGGCGGGGCTGAGCCGCCGGCCATCGATCAGCGGGGGTTCCCGGCGAGGAGCCGCCGGGCATAGATTCCGTTCGTGCGCGATTCTGCGGTGACAACGCCTCCCGAGCTCCCGCCGGCTCTTCGGGCGCCTCCGCCGCTCACGAGGGCGCCGGCGGCGGTGCGGCCGCGGTTCCCGAGATTCGGCGCGGCGTACACGAGGCCCAGGCCGCAGTGCCGGCCACGGCCACCGGCGGCGAGCGCCAGACCGTGGAGGCCTTCCTCGACTACCTGCGCTGGGCCGTGGCCGGCAAGGCGCGCGGCCTGACCGAGGACCAGGCGCGCCGGCGCCTGGTCGGTTCCGAGACCACCCTGGCCGGAGTGCTGCACCACCTGATGCTGGTGGAGCGCAACTGGTTCCAGCGCATCGTCTCCGGCCGCAGCGCCGCGGAGTTGGGGCTGCCTCTCGACACCGCCGACGACACCTGGGCCGTCCCCGACGGAGCGACGCTCGCGTCTCTGACGGCGGGCTACGAGCAGGAATGCGCCCGCTCCCGCGAGGCCGCCGCCCGGTTCGACCTCGACCACGCCTTCGAGCACGAGAACGCGGGCCGGCTGTCGCTGCGCTGGATCCTCCTGCACATGATGGAGGAGACCGCCCGCCACACCGGCCACGCCGACATCCTCCGCGAGCAGACCGACGGCAGGACGGGCGACCAGGAATGAGTCCGCGGTCCGCCGTCCCGGGCACCCGCTGGGGAGCCGTGGAGGTGCGCCGGTGACTCGTAGCCTTCACCGGTTCCGGCGGCGTGGTGCGGGGGAGCGGTGGCGGGCGCGGCGAGGTCTGCGTCGGTCGGTCCGGTAGGCGTGGGGTGGGCGCCCGCCCTCCGGCGTCATCGCCGCCTCCCTCGGGGCACGACCATCCGTCTACCGCAACCGATGAACGCCGTCCCCGATCGTCCGCCGTCGTGTGCCCCGCCTCGCGCGGACAGCACCGACCACGCCCACCCCTCCTCCCCGCGGGCAGGTCGTGGGCAGCGCCTTCCCCCCCATTGGCAGGGGCGCGTGCGCCTTCGAGCCCCGGGTTGCGATACTCGGATGTCCAAGTAGCTGCGGCGAGCGCGCGGAGGGAGCCCGATGGATGTCGGCGGCCTGGTGAAGCGGGTGCTGAACGGGGACCGGAGGGCGGTCGCTCGGGCGATCTCGCTGGTGGAGGACGCGGCGCCCGAGCTGCGGGAGATCGTCTCGGGGCTGGCCGAGCACACCGGCCGCGCGCGCATCGTCGGGCTGACCGGCGCGCCCGGCGTGGGCAAGTCGACCTCGACCAGCGCACTGGTCAAGGCGCTGCGCGAGCGCGGGGACAGCGTCGCCGTGCTGGCGGTCGACCCCTCCTCGCCCTTCACCGGCGGTGCCCTCCTCGGCGACCGGGTCCGGATGCAGGAGCACGCCACCGACCCCGGCGTCTACATCAGGTCGATGGCCACCCGGGGCCACCTGGGCGGACTGTCGTGGGCGGCGCCGCACGCCCTGCGGATCCTCGCCGCCGCCGGGTTCGGGACCGTGCTGGTCGAGACCGTCGGGGTGGGCCAGGCCGAGGTCGACATCGCAGCGCACGCCGACACCACCGTCGTGCTGTCGGCGCCCGGCATGGGCGACGGCGTGCAGGCGGGCAAGGCCGGTGTGCTGGAGGTCGCCGACGTCTTCGCGGTGAACAAGGCCGACCGCGAGGGCGCGCGGGCCGCCGTGCGCGACCTGCGCCAGATGGTCGCCCAGGTCGACAGGGACCCCGGCGAGTGGAAGCCTCCGGTGGTGAGCATGACCGCGGCCGAGGGCGAGGGCGTCGACGACCTCATCGCACGTCTCGACGAGCACGTCGAGCACCTGCGGGCGTCGGGCGGACTGCATGCGCGCCGTCGCGAGCGCGCCCGGCGCGAGATCGAGGGCATCGCCATGGAGGAGCTGACCCGCCGGCTGGCCGACGTCCGCGGCCACGCGGCGTTGGACAAGCTCGCCGACGAGGTGGCCGCCGGGGCGGACCCCTACGCGGCGGCCGACACCGTGCTCGCGGCCCTGGAGAGCTGAATCCCCGGACCCGCTGCAAGCGGTCCCGGCGCCGGGAAGGGCCGACCGGAGGCGTGATCTGCGCCCGGTCGGCCCCGGCGGCGGGTGCGCGGGTCAGCCGCGGCCGTTCAGCTCCCCGTCGAACGCCCTGACCAGGCTGCCCCGGGCGTCGTCGCCGTCCAGCGACCAGCTCATGACGCCGGAGAGTCCGGCTTCACGCGCCCAGGCGGCCTTCTGCGCGATGGACGTCGGGTCGTCGAAGTTCCAGAACTCGGTGCCGTTGTAGAGCCACGCCGTTCCCGCGTGGTCGTCGCGGTAGAGCTCGAAGCCGTCGGAGCCCGCGTAGTCCTTTAGGACCTTGTAGTCGTTGAACCCGGGCTCCCACTCGCCGGGTGCGGCCCCGTCGGCCTCGCCCCACAGGCCGTCGCCCTGCGGCCCGGGCTGCACGCCGGTCCAGCCCCGGCCGTAGAACGGGACGCCCATGACCAGGTCCGCGGGGTCGGCGCCGCGGTCCAGGTAGGCCTGGACGACGGTCTCGTAGCTGCGCGGGGCGTCGGCGGGGGAGTCCTCGGGCACCCGGACGTTGGACTGGTGGCCGGTGGCGGGGTTCCACGCGCCGGCGAAGTCGTAGCCCTGCACGTTCATGAAGTCGAACTCGTCGGCGAGCTTGCCGACCTCGTAGCCGGCGTCGATGGCGCCGGTGCTGGCCGGGACGAAAGCCGTCAGATCGAACTCGCGGCCCTTCTCCCGCTCCAGCGCGTCGAGCCGGTCGCGGAACTCCCGGACCAGGGCGGTGAAGTTCTCCTTGTCCTCGGGCCGGACCACGTTGCCGGGCTCACCCGGGGTGGCGGGCCACTCCCAGTCGAGGTCGATGCCGTCGAACAGTCCGGCCGCCGCGCCCTTGCCGCCGGCGCCGTTGAGCTCGGGAAGGTCGCCGCGCAGGAACATGTCGACGCAGGATTCCACGGCGGCCTCGCGGTTCTCCGGCAGTGCGGCGTCGGAGAAGTGGTCCGACCAGGCCCAGCCGCCGATGGCGATGCTCACGCGCAGGTGCGGGAAGCGCTCCTTCAGTTCGCGGAGCTGATTGAAGTTTCCGCGCAGCCGCTGCTTGGAGGTGTCGGCCACACCGTCGACGGAGTCGGCCGCGGGATAGGCCTCGCCGTAGTCGGCGTGTGCGTCGCCCCGGCCCTCCTCGTCGGTCATGAAGCAGCGCCCGTCCTCGTCGAGGTTGGCGAACGCGTAGTTGAGGTGGGTGAGGCGCTCGGCCTGCCCGCTCTCGACCAGGTCCTGGACCAGGTACCCGCGGTCGGCGGCGCCCCACTGGGTGAAGTAGCCGACTTGGCGGTACTCGTGGCCGGAGCAGGGCGCGCCGTCGACCGTGCACGCGGTGAAGTCGGTGTCGCGGCCGGAGCGCTCCCCGTTGTAGCCGAAGGTGTAGCTCTCACCGGCGGGGATGGTGGCGCCCCAGCCGGGCGGGGTCACGGTGTAGCCGTCGGCGCTCTTGTCGAGGGACGCGTTCCACATCTGGTCGACCTGCGCGCCCTCGGGGAGGGAGAACTCGACGGTCCAGTCGCTCAGCGGGGCGCCGGTGCCGTTGGCGACGGTGATCTCGGCCTGGTATCCGCCGGGCCAGCGCGCGTTCTCGACCTGGGTGACGGTGACCCGTCCGGACACGGTGTCGGCTGCGGCCGTGGCCGCCTGGGTAGCGGCTACGAGTGGAACGACGACGAGGATCGCGGCCGCTGCCGCGAGCCGTGCGGGCGGTCGGGGGCGGGGGGTGGCCATGGTGCGCTCGCTCCGTCCTGATGGGGGATAATTTTTAGGAAACTTTACTATTAGTCTTGGCGAGATCAAGGGATATGCGTGCGGTTGTGCAACCGCCGCGGCCGGGTGCGGCCCGCAACGGAGCGCGTGTCGCGCGGCACGGGCGGGCTGAACTGGGCATAGTCGCTGCGGGGGCGCTTTCTACGGGTATGGGGGTATCGGCGGCTCGATACAGTGTCGGGGTGGGCAACCCGCTGAACCTTCCCTTCGATCCCATCGAGCGCGCGCATGACAACTGGACGCGCCACTGGGGCGCAAACCCCTCGATGGCGGCCGTCACCTCGATCATGCGCGCCCAGCAGATCCTCATCGGCCAGCTCGACGCCGCGTTGAAGCCCTACGAGCTGACCTTCGCTCGCTACGAGGCTCTGGTCCTGCTCACTTTCAGCGCGACGGGCGAACTGCCGCTCGGCAAGATCGGCGAGCGGCTGATGGTGCACCCGACCAGCGTCACCAACACCATCGACCGGTTGGAACGCCAGGAATTCGTGCGCCGCAAGCCCAACCCCAGCGACGGCCGCGGCACCCTGGCGGAGATCACCGACAGCGGCCGCGAGGTCGTCGAGCAGGCCACACAGGACCTGGTCGCCATGGACTTCGGACTGGACTGCTACTCCGAGGAGGAGGCCTGGCAGATCCACTCCCTGTTCGCCAAACTCCGCGTGGAGTTCGGGGACTTCCCCGCAGCAGAGCGCCGCGACCTGCGCCGGGGCGAGCACTCGGACGACGTCCCACCCGGCGTCGGCGCGAGCGAGTAGTACCCGGCTTCCATCGAGTGTGTCGCCGGAGCCGGGAGCGGCGCCGGCGACACACTCGCGCACTCCCGAACCGCTGATCGCCGGTCTCAGCCTGCGCCGTGCTCCAGTTCTTCCAGTGCCGTCTGGGCCTCGTCGAACAGGCGCCGCCGGAGGGGATCGGCGGGCTGGCGCAGTTCGCCGCAGTCATCGCGTAGTTCTCGGAAGGCTTCGGCGGCTTCATCGGGGAGATCGGCGTCGCGGAGTTCGCGGGCCAGGTCCAGGCGTGCGTACAGTGCCTGGCCGGATGCCCGGCCGTAGCTCTCCTGCGCGGTTTCCACCTCCTCTCTGCGGAGCGCCAGGGCGGCGTCGGGGTCGCCCGCCAGCCGGTGGGCGAGGGCGAGGCGGCTGCGCAGGTGCGCGGTCGCCGGCCACTGCACACCCTGGTCCGCGGCCTCGACGAGGGCGGCCTCCAGGTCGGCCGCGGCCTCCTCGGCGCGCCCGGCCCGGGCCAGAGCCTCGCCGCGGTTGGCGCGGGTGGCGAGCAGCTCTTCGTCTCCCGGCGGCCGGGCGCGGCTGCGGTCGGCCAGCAGGGCGTCGTAGTGCCGCGCCGCGGTCTCGGCCCACTGCCGGCCTCGGGTCAGCAGCGCGCCGCCGAGCTGCTCCCGGGCCCCGAACGCGTCCTCGGAGTCGGCGCCGGACACGCGCTCGCAACCGGCCTGCAGCCGCTGCCAGAACTCCACCTCCTGCTCGACCGAATACTGCGGGGACTCGCGCATCCGGTGGCCGGCGGCGAAGAGCAGGTCGGTGTTCCGCTCCAGCAGCGTGTCGCCCGCCGATTCGGCGAGGGCCGCGGTGCAGGCGAGCATGGTCCTGTCGGCATCGGCGCGCTCGTCGGCGGTGGGCGCCGACGGATCCGCGGCGAGGCCGGGGGCGGCACCGGTGGGGGCGTCCAGCCAGTACTCGTGGAGCGCCTCGGCGACCGTGGCGACGGCCCGGGCACAGGCCTCGCCCGTCAAGGCGGCCGAGACCCGCTGCCGCGCCGATTCGTGCACGAGGACCGTCCCCGAGCCGTCGTCGGCCACCTGCCCCAGCGCGCGCAGCTCGGCCAGAGCCGACCGCACCGCTCCGGCGTCGGCCCGCCTCCGCAGGCGGTGGCGCAGTCGATCGGTCAATCGCGGGAGCCGCGGCTGCCCGGGTGCGGCGTCCATGTAGGCGAGGACGCCGCTGGAGGTGGTCAGCAGCTCCTCGGGGAAGCCGTCCGTGCCCAGCAGCGCCGCGATGTCCAGCAGGGCCCGGGCGTGTCGGGACGGCTCGCCGGGTTCTGCGGATGCGGAGGTGTCCGGCCGGTGGGTCATGGGGCCTTTTCGACGACGGTCGCCACTGCTACTCCGCACCGGCGATATCGGTTTCCAACGTGGCGAGCTGGGACTTGGCCCGGCTGATCAGGGCCCACCGGCGGAGGTCGTAGAACCTCAGCCGCGCGCGGCAGTCGGCGAGGACTTCGCGGAGGGCCTCCGCGGCCGCATCGGTGCGGTCGGCTTCCTCCAGCCCGTGGGCGAAGGTCAGCCGCGCGTCGAGCGTCTCGTGGGGGTCCCCGCCGCTCTGCGCCTCGTAGGCCTGGAGGGTCTCGTCGAGACGGCGCTCGGCCTCCTCGTTGCCGCCCGTCCCGCGGCGTGCGGCCGCTAGAGCGAGATGCAGGTGGGTCGTGCCCGCGGAGAACGCGCCGAGCTCCCCTTCGGCCTCGGCCAGAGCCGACTCCATGTCGGCAACGGCCTCCTGCGCCCGCCCGGCTCGGGTGAGCGCCTCGGCGCGAGCGGCGCGTCCGGCGAGCGTCGAGGCGGCCGCCGGTCCGTGTGCACGGCGGGCGTCGGTGGTGAAGTCGTCGTAGAGTTCGACGACCTCCTGGGCATGGTCCCCGTTCTGCCGATGGAGGACGCGCCCGAGTTCCCACAGCGCCACCGAGAGCCGTCCCGGGCCGTGCACACGCTCGTACTCGGCGACCAGGCGGCGCCAGTGGTCCAGTTCGTCGTCGACGGTGTGCTCGGTGGAGTGCCGCAGCCGGTAGCCGTAGGTGTCCAAGAGGTCGTGATCGGCCTCCACCAGCGCCTCGAAACCGATCTCCAGGAGCCCTTCCGCGCGGACGCGCATCGGCGGGTCGAGTTCGGGATCCTCCGGGGCGTCGACGTCCTCCAGGCCGAGTGTCCAGCACACGTCCACGGTATCGGCGGCGGCGACCACGGCCCGGGTCAGCGCTTCCTCCGACAGGTCCGACAGAGCCGCCCGGCGCGCCGGTCCGCTTGCCCGGACGGTCGCGGTCCGGGCGTCGAGCACGGCGCCCTTCTTCGCGAGTCGGCGCAGTGCCGCGTCCACCTCGGCCTCGCCTTTGAGGATGATCGCGACGTGCGCGACCTTGCCGAGGGCGGAGCGCGGTCGGCCGGGTGAGGCGAAGACGTAGCGGTGAACCGACATCTGCTCGCGGAGCGCCGCTTTCGGTACTCCCTGCGGTCCCAGGACGGCCAGCACGTCCAGCACGGCCCGGGCGCTTTTGGAGAGTCGCGCCAGGTCCGGCGCCGCCCTGTCGCGGTCGCCTGCCTCCGGGGGCTCGTCGGCGGAGAGTCGATCGTCAGTCATCGGCTTCTTTCCTGAGGGGGATCGGCCGCACATGTTCCAGCGCCGGATCGGCGGCGTCAACCGCGGCGCCGGAGCCGACACGGAGTCGTCGCGGAGTCGGCATCGGGGCGATGCTCGGGCGGGACGTGCCCGCCCCCGGAGCCGCGGCGGGCCGCGCGGTGTGCCCCTCTATGCATGGTTAGTTGGACGTCCTACTATTGGACTATGGCCAATCCTGAAGACATCGCTGCGGGCCGCGCCCGCTGGCAGGCGCGTTACGACGCGGCGCGCACACCCGGGTCCGGCGGGCGGGGCGGCGCCGCGCCCGAGGCCAGGACCACGCTCTCGGGCGAACCGGTCGAGCCCGTCTACGGGCCGCCGGACGAAGCGGAGGTCCCCGGCTTCGAGCGGATCGGATGGCCGGGGGAGTTCCCCTTCACCCGGGGGCTCTACGCCACCGGATACCGCGGTCGGCCCTGGACCATCCGCCAGTTCGCCGGGTTCGGCAACGCGCGCCAGACCAACGAGCGCTACAGGATGATCCTGGAGAACGGCGGCGGCGGGCTGTCGGTCGCCTTCGACATGCCCACGCTCATGGGCTACGACTCCGACGACTCCATCGCGCTGGGCGAGGTCGGCCACTGCGGCGTCGCCGTGGACTCCGCGGCCGACATGGAGGTCCTCTTCGACAGCATCCCGCTGACCGAGGTCACCACGTCCATGACCATCAGCGGACCGGCGATCCCCGTGTTCTGCATGTACCTGGTCGCCGCCGAGCGCCAGGGCGCCGACACCTCCGTGCTCAACGGCACCCTGCAGACCGACATCTTCAAGGAGTACATCGCGCAGAAGGAGTGGCTCTACCCGCCCGAGCCGCACCTGCGCCTGATCGGCGACCTGATGGAGTACTGCGGCGAGCGCATCCCCGCGTTCAAGCCGCTGTCGGTGTCGGGGTACCACATCCGCGAGGCCGGGGCCACGGCCGCCCAGGAGTTGGCGTTCACCCTCGCCGACGGTTTCGGCTATGTGGAACTGGGCCTCTCGCGCGGTCTGGACGTCAACCGCTTCGCGCCCGGTCTCTCGTTCTTCTTCGACGCCCACGTCGACTTCTTCGAGGAGATCGCGAAGTTCCGCGCCGCCCGCCGGATCTGGGCGCGCTGGATGCGCGACCGCTTCGGCGCCACCGAGGAGCGCGCGCAGTGGCTGCGCTTCCACACCCAGACGGCCGGGGTGTCGCTGACCGCCCAGCAGCCCTACAACAACGTGGTGCGTACCGCGGTCGAGGCGCTGTCGGCCGTGCTCGGCGGTACCAACTCCCTGCACACCAACGCCCTGGACGAGACACTGGCGCTGCCCACGGAGCAGTCCGCCGAGATCGCGCTGCGCACTCAGCAGGTCCTGCGCGAGGAGACGGGTGTGGTCAACGTCGCCGATCCGCTGGGCGGCTCCTACTACCTCGAGGCGCTGACCGACCGCCTGGAGGAGGAGGCCGAGCGCGTGTTCGAGCGCATCGAGCGCATGGGCGGCGGCGCCGAAGCCGAGCACGGCATCGGCCCCATCACCTCGGGCATCCTCGCCGGCATCGACAACGGGTGGTTCACCTCCGAGATCGCCGAGTCCGCATTCCAGTACCAGCAGGCCCTGGAGAAGGACGAGAAGCGCATCGTCGGCGTCAATTGTCACACCTCCTCGGTCACCGGCGAGGTCGAGACCCTGCGCATCAGCCACGAGATCGAGCGCGAGCAGAAGCAGGCGCTGGCCGAGCGCCGCGAGCGGCGCGACCAGGCCGCCGTGGACCGGGCGCTGTCCGACCTGCTCGCCGCCGTGCGCGATCCCGCCCGTCCCAACCTGATCCCGGTCATCCTCGACGCCGTGCGCGCCGAGGCCACGCTCGGCGAGGTCTGCCGGGCCATGGGTCAGGAGTTCGGCACCTACACCGAGGAACCGCGCCTCTGACAGCGCCTGCCGCCGCCCCGGGCCGGCCGCACCGGCCCGGGGCCTGAGGCGCCCGGGCCGGTGCCGGCCCGGGGCGCCGGGCGGTCCGCCGGCCCGGGCGCGGTGACCGCAGGCGGTCGGCACCGCATAACATTCACTGTCCCCCCGCGGTATGGGGCAGGATGGAAGTATGCAGCCTTCGGACTACTCCATGCAGAGCGCGGTCGACCTCGGAGCTCGCAAGGCGGCCTTGGATCGCGAGGCCAAGCGGCAGGCCGACGAGTCGTCCGGCAACGCCAACCCGTATGCCATCGACATCACCGAGGAGAACTTCCAACAGGAGGTCCTCGAGCGCTCGATGAACGCGCCCATCGTCCTAGCGGTGCTCCAGCAGCGTTCCGAGCAGTCGGACCAGACCGAGCGCGCCCTCGACCGGCTGGCCGTCGAGGCAGGCGGCCAGTGGGCCGTCGCAAAGGTCGACGTCCAGGCCAGCCCGCAGATCGCCCAGGCCATGCGCGTACAGGCGGTACCGACGATCGCCATGGTGATCGGCGGCCAGGTCGTTCCCGGCCCGAGCGGGCCGACCACCTACGACCAGCTGCGCGAGTGGCTCGGCCAGATCTTCGACGGCCTGCGCGAGCAGGGCGTGCTGCCCCAGGAGTACAGCGGCCTGGGCGAGCCCCAGGAGGCCGGCGAGGAGGAGCAGGGCGCCGACGGCGAGGCCAGCGCCGCCGACCTGGAGGCCCAGGAGGCCCTCCAGCGCGGCGACTTCGAGGCGGCCGAGGCCGTCTACGCCAAGGCGGTCGAGGCCAACCCGCAGGACGCCGAGGCCAAGCTCAAGCTCGCCCACATCCGCCTCTACGGCCGCGTCAGCAGGCTCGGCGACGCCAACGAGCGCCGCAAGGCCGCCGCCGACGATCCCGATGACGTCCAGGCCCAGATCGACGTCGCCGACATCGACATGTACGGCGGCAAGGTCGAGGACGCGTTCGATCGCCTGGTCGGTACTGTGCGGCGCACCAGCGGCGACGCCCGCGATCAGGCGCGCGAGCACCTGCTGTCGCTGTTCGAGCTGCTGCCGCCCGGCGATCCGCGCGTGGGCAAGGGCCGCCGCGCCCTGACCTCCGCGCTGTTCTGAGCGGGCCGGGCGCCGAGGCCCGCGTATCCCGCTGAGCTGCGTCGGCGCACCGTTGCGGCGGGCGGCCTGACACGCCGCCCGCCGCCGCGGGGCCCGCCCGCGGCCGACGCCCGCCCCCGCGCGCGAACCCGAACGAGGATCGCCGCCGCAAGGTGGCCGGGCGCCCCGCGCCGGGTACCACCGAGGCAACGGGTGCCCGACACGGCGGGCACCGGGGCCGGACCTGGCGGTGAGTGCAATGGCGTACCTGGTGACGGTATCGGCGGCCTTCGGAGCCGGCGGCAGCGTGGTCGGCCCGGCCGTCGCCGAGCGGCTCGGCGTGGCCTTCGTCGACCGCGCCGTCCCCACGGCGGTCGCGCGCGAGATCGGCTGCTCCCTGCAGGATGTGCTCGAACACGACGATCGGGCCCCCACCGGCCTGCAGCGCCTGCTCGCCGGGGCTGCGCGGCTGCCCGCGACCACGCCCGGCAGCATCGACATGACCTACGTGCACGCCGCGGAGGGCAGCGGGCGGCTGCTGTTCGACCAGGAGTTCGTCGAGCACACCGAGCAGGTCATCCGCGAGGTCGCCCAGGCCGGCGGCGTGGTTCTGGGACGCGCCGGCGCGCTGGTGCTCGCCGACCGCCCCGGCGCGTTGCACGTCCGGCTCGACGGCCCGCCCGAGCGCCGCCTGTCCCAGGCCGCCATGCTGCGCGAGCGGGCACCCGGTGCCGACTCCGCCGACAACGCCGCGGACGAGGAGGACGGCCAGGGCGGCGCCGAGGAGCCGTGGCACCCGCCCACCATGCGTGACCTGCGCGACAACGACCGCGCGCGCTCGGCCTACGTCCGCCGCTTCTACCGGGTCGATCCGGCGTCGCCGTCGCTGTACCACGCGGTTCTGGACACCACCGCGCTTCCGCTGGAGACCTGCGTCGACCTCATCGAGCGGATGGCCCGCGAGCGCGCCCGGGATACCTGACCGGGCGCCCGGCCGGCCGGGCACCGGCCCGGCGCCCGCACCGCCGAGCCGGCCTGCGGCGGCCGCGCCGCCCGCTCGGGGCACCGCTCCGTGGCCGCTTTCTCATTCGGGGCCTGCGCCGACGGACTCCCGGTGATGGCACTATGAGAGGTGCACCCACCGGTGCCGTCGTCCGCCGACAGCGTCTCCCGCTGCCAGCCACCGCGGCGGCCGTCGTCCGGCACCGGCGCCAAGAAGCATGATCGCGCCGCCCGGCCTCCGCCGTACCTCCCCCCACGGCATGGCAGGCCTGTGGCAGCCCCGCGGCACATCCGTGAATCACAAGGAGCATTTCGTGGCCACCCTTCCCAGCGTTTCCTATTCGATTACGGTTCGCCTGGAGCTCGACGGGCACGGCAGCGCGGTAGGCAGCCTCACCAACGCCGTCGAGCACGTGGGCGGCGTCATCACCGCCCTGGACGTCGCCTCCGCCGGCCACGAGCGCCTCCGCATCGACGTCACCTGCGCCGCCCGCGACACCGACCACGCCCAGGCCATCGTCGACGCGCTCGGTGCGATCGAGGGCGTCACAGTGCACAAGGTCAGCGACCGCACGTTCCTGCTGCACCTCGGCGGCAAGATCGAGATGAAGTCCAAGGTGCCGCTGCGCAACCGCGACGAGCTGTCCATGGCCTACACCCCCGGCGTCGCGCGGGTCTCCCAGGCCATCGCCGCCAACCCCGACGACGCGCGCCGGCTCACCATCAAGCGCAACAGCGTCGCCGTGGTCACCGACGGCTCGGCGGTGCTGGGGCTGGGCAACATCGGCCCGCAGGCGGCCATGCCGGTGATGGAGGGCAAGTCGGCCCTCTTCAAACGCTTCGCCGACATCGACGCCTGGCCGATCGCCCTGGACACCCAGAACACCGACGAGATCGTGCGCACCGTGCAGCTCCTGGCCCCGGGCTTCGGCGGCATCAACCTGGAGGACATCTCCGCGCCCCGCTGCTTCGAGATCGAGGAGCGGCTGCGCGACCTGCTGGACATCCCCGTCTTCCACGACGACCAGCACGGCACCGCCATCGTCGTGCTCGCCGCACTGCGCAACGCGCTGCGGGTCGTCGGCAAGAACCTCGGCGAGGTGCGCATCGCGATGTCGGGCGCCGGCGCGGCGGGCACCGCGATCCTGAAGCTGCTCATGCACGCCGGCGCCAAGCACGTGGTCGTCTGCGACGTGCACGGCGCGGTGCACACCGGCCGCGGCGACCTCGACCCCAATCTCGCCTGGATCGCCGAGAACACCAACCCCGAGGGCTACGCCGGCGACCTGCGCGGCGCGGTCAGCGGGGCCGACGTGTTCATCGGCGTCTCGGCGCCCAACGTGCTGGAAGGCCCCGACGTCGCCGAGATGAACGACGACTCCATCATCTTCGCGCTGGCCAACCCCGACCCCGAGGTCGATCCCGAGGTCGCCCACCTGCACGCGTCCGTGGTCGCCACCGGGCGCAGCGACTATCCCAACCAGATCAACAACGTGCTGGTGTTCCCCGGCGTCTTCCGCGGCCTGCTCGACGCGCAGAGCGACCACGTCGACGCCGACATGATGGTGGCCGCCGCCAAGGCGCTCGCCGACGTCGTCACCGACGAGGAGCTCGGTCCGCACTACATCATCCCCAGCGTCTTCCAGCCCGATCTGGCCCACCAGGTCGCCGCCTCCGTGCGCGACGCCGCGCTGCGCGAGCAGGCCCAGCGCACCGAGCGCAGGGCCGGGGGCGGCCCGGCCCGCCTGAAGGGGTGACCCGGCGGCGCCCGCTGTCGGCACCCCGCCGACCCCGGCGGCCGGGTGCGCAGAGCGCCGTGCGCCTCCCCGGTCACGCGGCGGCACTGGATTCCGCTGAGCGATGCGGGTAGACGTGGAGCATGGACGAGCCGACTCTGACCGGGAGCCTCCTGGTGGCGACCCCCCTTCTGGAGGACCCCAACTTCCGCAGGGCGGTGGTGTTCGTCGTCGACGACGACCCCGCCGAGGGCACGCTCGGCGTGATCGTCAACCGCCCCTTGGGACTGGCGGTGGGCGAGGTGCTCGAGAACTGGAGCGGGGTGGCCACCGAACCCGCGGTGATGTTCTCCGGCGGCCCTGTGGGCACCGGGGCCGGGCTGGCGCTGGGCATGCCCGGCGGTGACCACGCCCCGTTGGGCTGGCGCCCCCTTGAGGGCGCTCCGCACGAGGGCTCGCAGGTGGAGGGGCTGGGCGTCGTCGACCTCGACACGCCGCCCGAGATCCTCGGCGGTGCGCTCGGCCGCTTCCGCGTCTTCGCCGGATACGCGGGGTGGGGCGCGGGCCAGTTGGCCGACGAGATCGACGAGGACGCGTGGTACGTCGTGCCCGCCGTGGTCGACGACGTGTTCTCCGCCGAGCCCGAGTCGCTGTGGCCGCGGGTGCTGCGCCGCCAGGGCGGGGATCTCGCCTTGGTATCGACCTATCCCGACGACCCCACTCTGAACTGAGCGCCGGCTCCGCCGGATACCGTGGAACGAGCATGGAGGAGGTGTGAGGGCCCGATGGCAATGGACGTTGTCAACAAGGTGCTTCCGGACAGTGAGACCCGGCCGGATGTTTCGCACGACGACGGCGACCGCGAGCGGTTCGCGCATTACGTGCAGAAGGACAAGATCACTGAGAGCGCCATAACCGGCAATCCGGTGATCGCCCTGTGCGGCAAGGTGTGGGTGCCCAACCGCGACCCGAAGAAGTTCCCGGTCTGCCCTGAGTGCAAGGAGATCTACGAGGAGATGATGAAGGGCTGACCTCGCGGTCCCGCCCTCCGGGGCGGTACGCGGCCCGGTGATCCCGCGCGGGCGGCAGCGCCGTGCCGCGGGGGGAGCGCGATGCGGTCCGGTCCCCCGGGCCGCTGCGGGCGGTGGTCGGCACGGGCGGCCGCCCGGAGGAGACGGGCGCGGCGGCGTGACGCCCCGCGCCCTCGGCGTTTCCCGCGCCCGCCCGGGGAGGCGCGAAAGCGTGCATGGCCGCCTTTGCGGGTTCGTGCGGATTCGGCGGGGATCGCTGCCTGCGGGCCGCGGGCGCGGTACCCTCCACTGTGGGCCGATCGCCGCATTCGGGCCCCACGGCGAAGAACGCGCAGTGCGTGCCGAATGCGTCCCGAGGCCACCCGACTCCAACACCCCCGACCGCCGCACCCCCGCCCACACGCAACGGAGATGCGCTCACTGTGCGCGGGCGGCCGGGCGGCGGCAACCGACGGCAGGTCACATGGTCTCCACCAGAGAACGGCATGGGCACCGCACCGGGCACCGGGGCCACGCCCGGGGGCGCCGCAGGAAGCCCCCTGAGCGCCGCCGCGGCGGCGGCGACATCGCCCGCGGGATCGTGCGCACCGTCGGCGAGCTGCTGTTCACAGCCGGTGTGCTGATGCTCTTCTTCGCCGCCTACGAGGTCTACGGCAAGCAGCTGGAAACCGACCAGGAGCAGCAGCAGCTCGCCCAGGGCCTGGAGGAGAGCTGGTCCGAGCAAGAGGAGCAGGGCCCCGACGCCGGAGCCATGCCCGGCGCCGCCAACAGCCGGCTCTACGTCCCCGAGCTGGACCTGAAGTGGGTCGTCGTCAACGGCGTCTCCCAAGAGGACATCCGCTACAGCCCGGGCCACTACGGCGACGAGGCCGTCTCCGGCGGTGACGCCACCGCCCCCGGCGAGCAGGGCAACTACGCCGTTGCCGGGCACCGCAACCCCGGCATCTTCTGGGATCTGGACGTGCTGGAGAACGGCGACGAGCTCGTCCTCGAGGATGCCGAGAACTTCTACACCTACGAGGTGATCGAGGAGCGCACGGTCACCCCCGACCAGGTCGAGGTCGTCGACCCCGACCCGTTCGACTCCGAGAACAACGACGACCCGCAGCGCAGCCTGCTGACGCTGACCACCTGCGCACCCAAGCTCGACAACACCCACCGGCTGGTCGTCCACGCCGAACTGACCGACACCCGCCCCAAGGAGGACGGCATGCCCGACAGCATCGCCGACATGGCTCCGGACGAGCAGGCAGAGGGGGAGTGATCGGCGGATGTACGGACTGATCTGGCGCCTGCTCCCGGGCCCCTGGCCGGTGCGCCTGCTGCTGGCGGCGGTATTGGTGGCGGGCGTCGCGGCGGGGCTGTGGTACTACGCCTTCCCGGCGATCGACCCCTACATGCCATTCAACAGCGGGGCCGTCGACACCTCCGAGGGCGGCGGCTGAGGACCCGCGGCGCCAGGCCTCCGGCGCCGGTGCGCCTCCGCGCCGGCCCGCGCCCCGGCGCGGCGTGACGAACGCACCCGTGGACACGCGGCATGCGCCGAGGCGCAGCGGGATACCCTCGTCCCCGTGAGCATCTGGGGTATTTCAGCATGACGCTTGTCGACACCAACACCGAGGACCGGCTGAGCGGTCTGCGGCAATGGCAGCGCGAGGCCTACGAGGAGTACTTCCGCCGGGAGCCGCGCGACTTCCTCGCGGTGGCCACGCCCGGCGCCGGAAAGACCACGTTCGCGCTGACCCTCGCCGCCGAGCTGCTGTCACGCCACACCGTCCGCTCCGTCACCATCGTCTGCCCCACCGAGCACCTGAAGAAGCAGTGGGCCGAGGCCGCCGCCGCGTTCGGTATCGCGATCGACCCGGACTTCAAGAACGGGCAGGGCGCACTCGGCAAGCAGTACACGGGTGCCGCCATCACCTATGCGCAGGTCGCGGCGCACCCCATGCTCCACCGGAACCGCACCGAGGCCCGCCGCACCCTGGTGATCTTCGACGAGATCCACCACGCCGGCGACGCGCTCTCCTGGGGCGAAGGCGTGCGCGAGGCCTTCGATCCGGCGGCGCGGCGGCTGGCGCTGACGGGCACGCCCTTTCGCTCCGACGTCAATCCCATCCCGTTCGTCGAGTACGTGCAGGACACCAACGGCGTGCGGCGCTGCGCCTGGGACTACAGCTACGGCTACGCCCCGGCGCTGGCCGACGGCGTCGTGCGCCCCGTCATGTTCATGGCCTACTCCGGCGAGATGCGCTGGCGCACCACGGCCGGCGACGAGCTGGCTGCGCGGTTGGGCGAGCCGCTCACCCAGGACGCGCTGGCCCAGGCGTGGCGCGCCGCCCTGGATCCCAAGGGCGACTGGATCACGAAGGTGCTGGCCGCCGCCGACCGCAGGCTCACCGAGGTGCGCAACAGCCATCCGGACGCGGGCGGCTTGGTGATCGCCACCGACCACGAGAACGCCCGCGCCTACGCCCGCATCCTGCGCCGGATCACCGGGCGCGGCGCCACCGTGGTGCTCTCCGACGACCCCACCGCCAGCAAGAAGATCAACCGGTTCGCCGACTCCGACGACCGGTGGATGGTCGCGGTGCGCATGGTCTCCGAAGGGGTGGACGTGCCGCGGCTGATGGTGGGCGTCTACGCCACCACCACCAGCACGGCGCTGTTCTTCGCCCAGGTGGTGGGCCGCTTCGTGCGTATGCGCCGGCGCGGCGAACTCGCCTCGGTCTTCCTGCCGTCGGTGCCGACCCTGCTGGAGTACGCGGGCGAGCTGGAGCGCGAGCGCGACCATGCGCTCGACCGCCCTCTGCGCGAGGACGACGATCCCGAGCAGGAGATGGTCGAGGAGTCCCGCAAGAAGCGGGACACGCCCGACGCCGGCGACGAGATCCCCTTCGAGACCATGGAGGCCTCGGCCGAGTTCGACAGGGCGCTCTACGACGGCTCGGAGTTCGGCGGCGGCACGCCGGACTCGCCCGAGGAGGAGGACTTTCTCGGGCTGCCCGGCCTACTGGAGCCCGAGCAGGTCAGCCAGCTTCTGCGCAAGCGCAAGTCCGAGCAGAAGGCCAACGAGCTCAAGGCGCCCAAGGAGCAGGAGAGCGGGCCGCCCGCCCACGAGGTTCTCGCCGATCTGCGCAAGGAGCTGAACTCGCTGGTGGGCGCCTGGCATCACCGCACCGGACAGCCGCACGGCGTGATCCACAGCGAGTTGCGCCGCGTCTGCGGCGGGCCGCCCATCGCCCAGGCCAGCCAGGAGCAGATCCGGGAGCGCATCGCCAAGATCCGCGCGTGGGCGACGGGGCAGCGGTAGCGACTCGGCCCGGCGCACGGCGGCCCGTCCTGTCGCCGCGCACCGCTCGCACGTCCGCGCGGGGCGACGGCCGCGCAAGAACCGGCAAACAGTTCGCAAGCTGGGCACGTCGCCCGAGATGTGTTGTAACCATGTAACTACCGTCCGTGTTTATGGACGACGGTGGAAAAACCTTGGGTAATGCCATCAGCGGCAAATCGGGCGCCGCGGTGCGGCTGTGCTGTGCCCTGGCCGTGGGAGCCGGTGTGTTGGCGGGCGGTGCGCTGACCGCCGTGCCCGCCGCGGCGGAGACGACCGCCCGGCCCGCCGACTGCCCGATCGAGAACAGCTCCGAGGGGAGCGGCGATTTCCGCCGCGACAAGGACGGGCACCTCACCGCAGCACAGGCCGCCGCCTATGAGCGCGAACTGCGCGCCGCCCTGCGCGCCCGCCAGGGCCCGCACACCGGACAGACGCAGCAGGCGGCGACGGTGCCGGTCGCGGTGCACATCGTGCACGCCGAGGACGGGACCGGCGACCTCGACGACAGCACCGTGCGCGAGCAGATCGAGGTGATGGACAAGGCGTTCGGCGGCGGCAACTCCGGCGCCGACACCGGATTCGGCTTCCGGCTCGCCGACCTCACCCGCACCGCCGACGACGCGTGGTTCGAGGATTTCGGCGCGCACGAGGACGAGATCAAGAGCGGCCTGCACCAGGGCGGCGCCGGGACGCTCAACCTCTACATCACCCGCCTGGGCGAGGGAGTGCTGGGCCAGGCCACGTTCCCGCAGGAGTACCCGGACGATCCCGACAACGACGGTGTGGCGGTCGACCACCGCACCGTCCCCGGCGGCGGACGCGAGGGCTTCGACCTCGGCTACACCGCCGTCCACGAGACCGGCCACTGGCTCGGCCTCTTCCACACCTTCCAGAACGGGTGCACCGATCCGGGCGACTACGTCGACGACACGCCCTACGAGGCCGAGCAGTCCTCCGGCTGCCCCGAAGGCCGCGATACCTGCCCGACGCGCGAGGGCGACGATCCCGTCCACAACTTCATGAACTACAGCGACGACCCGTGCCTGAACCACTTCACCCAGGGACAGGCCCGGCGCATGTCCGAGCACTGGACGGCGTTCCGCGACCCGCAGCAGCGAACCGACCGGGAACCCCGGCCGCGGCCCTGAGCCGCACACCGCCGCGCGGGGCCCTCCGCGGCCCGGAGCGCCCCGCGGACGCTTCCCGGCGCCGGGGCCCTGACCGCCGACGACTCCGGTGTCCGGCACGGTCGCGTCGGCGGAGGCCGCTACGAGCGGTCGGACCGCGCCGGCCGCACGGGCGCGCGATCCACAGCCCGCACCCGGTGGCTCCGGGGCTCGCCGGCGCGCCGATAAACTCGGCGGCATGGCAGCGACCAAGACCTACCTCACGGGCATCCAGACCTCGGGCATGCCCCACCTCGGCAACTACTACGGCGCGATCCGGCCCGCGCTGACCGCAGCCGAGTCCAACGACAGCCTGTACTTCCTCGCGGACTACCATTCGCTGAACTCCATAAAGGACCCCGCGAAGCTGCGCGAGGACATCCGGTCGGTCGCCGCCACCTGGCTGGCCTGCGGGCTCGATACCGAACGCACGGTGCTCTACCGCCAGTCGGCCGTCCCCGAGGTGTTCGAGCTGGCCACCATCCTGGCCACCGTCACCGCCAAGGGCCTGATGAACCGCGCGCACGCCTACAAGGCGGCGCGCGACCGCAACGAGGCCGCGGGCGGCGCCGATCTCGACGCCGGGATCAACATGGGCCTGTTCAACTACCCCATCCTCATGGCCGCCGACATCCTCATCATGGAGACCGACGTCGTCCCCGTCGGCCGCGACCAGGCCCAGCACATCGAATACACCGTCGACATCGCCCAGGCGTTCAACCACCTCTACGGCGAGCACTACAGCTTCCCGATCCCCGAAGGCGCCTACCCCGAAGGCGGCGGCAGCATCCTGCCCGGCGTCGACGGGCGGAAGATGAGCAAGTCCTACGACAACCACATCCCGCTGTTCATGCCGGAGAACAAGCTCAAGAAGCTGGTCCGGCGCATCCCCACCGACTCCACGCCCGTCGAGGAGCCCAAGGACCCCGACGCCTCCGTGCCGTTCCAGCTGCTGTCCTACCTCGCCGCGGCCGAGCGCACCCAGGACGTCCGCAAGCGTCTGGAGGCCGGCGGCATGGGCTGGGGCGAGCTCAAGAACGAGCTCTTCGAGGAGATCGACACCCGGTTCGGGCCGATGCGTGACCGCTACGACGAGCTGATGGCTCCGGGCAGCGAACTCGACGGGATCCTGGAGGCCGGCGCCCAGCGCGCCCGCCGGCGCGCCGCGGCCACCCTCGCGAAGGTCCGCCGCGCGATCGGCATCGACTAGCTCGGTCGGCGGAGTGTGCGGAACCCTCCGGGAACGCGCCTTTGGCGACACTTCGCGTTCCCGGGGCTCCGTCTCCGCCGAGACTGGGTCCCGTGCGTCCGGCGGCCCCGACCGCTTGAGCGGGTCTAGCATGGGCGAGCCCCGACGCGCTGCGCGGCGGGGGACCACCCCGACCCCGGCAGCTGCGAGGACGCATGACCTCCGATTCACGCCGCCCGCCTCGGATCGGCACCGCGGCCGGCCCACCGGGCGTGCGCGCTGCGGCCGCCGCGCTGCGCGGCCTGTCCCCGTACGCGTTCTTCATCGAAAACGAGGTCGCCGGCCTGGCCGAGGTCGTCCGCCCCGGCGACGTCTGCCTTGACATCGGCGCCGAGTACGGGCTGTACACCCTGGCCCTGGCCGGCCTCGCCGGTCCCGGCGGCCGGGTCTGCGCCGTCGAGCCGCTGCCCGGACCGGCCCGGTTCCTGCGGTCGGCGACGCGCACGCTGGGGGCCCGCAACGTCCGGGTGCTGCGCCGCGCCGTCGGCGCCGAGGAGGGCACGGGCACGCTGAGTCTGCCGCTGCGGCGCGGGCTGCCCGTGCACGGCCGCGCCTTTCTGACCACCGGGGCGTGCGGCGCGGGACCCAACGCCGAGTTCCGCGGCGAGCGGACCGTCGCCGCGCCCGTGACCACGCTCGACGCGCTGGTCGGCGAGCTGGGGCTGGAGCGCGTCGATTTCATCAAGGCCGACGTCGAGGGTGCCGAACTGGCGGTGCTCGACGGCGCCGCGACGACGCTGCGCACGCACCGTCCCGCGCTGCTGCTCGAAATCGAGGACCGGCACCTGGCCAAGTACGGAGCGCGCGCTGCCGATCTCGTCGAGCGGCTGGCGCAGACGGGCTATCGCATGCAGGCGTGGGTGGGCGGCGCGTGGCGCAGCGCCGACCGGGTGCGGGAGGGCCACCGCAACTACCTGTTCACGGCTCGGTCCCGGGGCTGACCCGTACCGGGGGCCGATGTGCGTCCTCGGCGGCCCCACCGGCGTACGCGCGGCGCCCGGTGCGGGTGCACGCACCGCGGGCTCCCGCGGCGGCGCACCCGCCCGGCCGAGGGCGATGCTCAGGCCGCCACGACCGGATCGCCCACCAGCCGTACGCCGTGCTCCTTCATGCTGGTCTGCGCGGCGTCGACGCTCTCGCGCGAGACGCCCGCCGTCAGCCCCAGCAGAACCCGGGTGTCGAACCCCTTGCCGGACGCGTCCAACGCCGTCGCGCGCACGCAGTGGTCGGTGGCGATCCCCACGATGTCGACGGCGGCCGCGCCGTTGTCGTTCAGCCACTGCTCCAGGCTGCGCCCCTCGTCGGTCTCGCCTTCGAAGCCGCTGTAGCCGGAGCTGTACTGCCCCTTGCGGAACACGGCGTCGACGTCGCCGGTCTCGAAGCCGGGGTGGAAGTCGGCGCCGGGTGTGCCCGCCACGCAGTGCGGCGGCCAGCTGTTCACGAAGTCGGGGTCGTCGGAGAAGTGGGGTCCGGGGTCGATGTGGTGGTCGCGGGTGGCGGCGACGCTGCCGTACTGGGCGCGGTTCTCCGCGATGTAGCGGGAGATGTCCGAGGCCACCGAGGCGCCGCCGGACACGGCCAGGCTGCCGCCCTCGCAGAAGTCGTTCTGCACGTCGACGACGATCAATGCCCGCATTGCGGTCCTCCTTCCGCCGGGTGGGGCGGCGCTGAGCGGCTCCCGGCGCCGGTCGCGTCCGTCGGTCCCGGCGCGCCGGCCCACCCGACTCCGTCTGTGTTCTTCCTGCCCGGCAGGCCCGCGGGTCAGACCTGGGCGGGCTGTTCGAAGCGGGTCGGGATGACCGGCTCGCCCCGATGCATGCGGTACACGGTCTCCGGCAGTTCGGCGATGGAGCGGGCGTGGCGCTCACGTGCCTTCGAGAGCGGTTCGCGGCCCACGACCTCACCGCCGGAGACCAGCCGCTGCAGCAGCGGGCGCAGGCGCGCCTCGTGCTGGGGCGGCTTCTCGTGCACGAACTCGGTGGTGGCCACGCCCTCCTCGTTCAGCCCGCGCGACGCCCACTTGCGCCCGCCCCGGCTGGGCTTGCCCACCGACCGTTTCGCCACCGGCACCAGCTCCTCGCTGTCACCGTGCGCGGAGCGGGCGACGAGCTTGTAGACCAGCGACGCGGTGGGCGCGCCGGATCCGGTCACCAGTGCGGTGCCGACCCCGTAGCCGTCGACCGGGGCGACCGCCAAGGCCTGGATGGCGTGCTCGTCGAGGTCGCCGGTGACGATGACGCGTGCGTCGGGGGCGCCGAGCTCGTCGAGCTGGCGGCGCACCCGAAACGCGGTGCGGCTGAGGTCGCCGGAGTCGACGCGCACGCCCCCCAGGCCCGAGCCGCCCAGCTCGACGGCGGTGCGTACCGCCTCCTCCACGTCGAAGGTGTCCACCAGCAGCGTGGTGTCGCCGCCCAGGGCGCGAAGCTGCGCCTCGAAGGCCTCACGCTCGGTGTCGTGCACCAGTACGAACGAGTGCGCGCTGGTGCCCGCCGTGGGGATGCCGTACCGGCGCCCCGCCTCCAGGTTGGAGGTCGTGGAGAACCCGGTCAGGTAGGAGGCGCGGGCCGCCGCCACCGCCGACATCTCGTGTGTGCGGCGCGATCCCATCTCGATGATGGGACGCTCCCCGGCGGCCAGCGCCATGCGCGAGGCCGCCGAGGCGATGGCGCTGTCGTGGTTGTAGATGGACAGCGCGACGGTCTCCAGCAGCACCGATTCGGCGAAGGTGCCCTCGACCACCAGGATCGGCGATCCGGGGAAGTAGCACTCGCCCTCGCCGTAGCCCCAGACGTCGCCGGAGAAGCGGTAGTCGGCGAGCCACTGCAGTGTCGCGTCGTCGAACCCGCCGGTGTCAGCGAGGTAGTCCACCGCCGCGGTGTCGAACCGGAAGCGCTCCAGCGCCTCCAGGAACCTCTCGGTGCCGGCGACGACGCCGTATCCGCGGTTCTCGGGGAGCCTGCGGGCGAACATCTCGAACACGGTTCGGCGGTTCGCGGCCCCGCTCTGCAGGGCCCCTTGCAGCATCGTCAACTCGTACCTGTCGGTGAGGAGCGCGCTGCTCGCATCGTCGGTCATAGCGAACCAGACTAGTTTGTGACTATCGGTATCAAAATAGGACGCCTGTTATGACTCTGCCCACGAGAAGCACCCTCCAACAGTGGCACCATGGAGGGCAGCGGACGCGAACCCGCGGCGGCGCCCGGCGTCGCAGCCCACAGGGAGCCGCATGGCGGGCGTCCCCACAAGACCAGCCGGAGACGGTGACCGAGGCAGGTGAACCACCCATGAGTACGGCCCCGGCCGATCTGGAGCGTCCCGAGACCGAGGAGCGGGCGGCACCGGATCTCCCGTGGGTGACGATCGTGTGGAACGATCCGGTCAACCTGATGTCGTATGTCACCTACGTCTTCCAGACCGTATTCGGCTACCCCCGGAGCAAGGCGCATCAGCTCATGCTGGACGTGCACTACAAGGGCCGCGCCGTGGTCTCCAGCGGCAGCAGGGAAGAGATGGAGCGCGACGTCGCCACCCTGCACGAATACGGCCTGTGGGCCACACTGCAGCAGGACAAGTGACGGGCGGCCAGGGAAAGGCGACTGGATGACTTTCGGATTCCGAGCCCTCGGCGGCGGCGTGGTGATCGACCTCGACGCCGACGAGGCCGACATCCTGCGCGCCATGGCCGGGCTCGTCCTGGACCTGGTCGAAGCGCCGCCGGAGAAGGAGGAGTTCGAGCGCATCGTCGGCATCGGCGCCAACACCGAGAAGCCCGACGACCCCGTGCTGGCCCGGCTCTTCCCCGACGCCTACGGCGACGACGCCGGCGCCGCCGGCGATTTCCGGCGCTACACCGAGGACGGCCTGCGTGTGCACAAGCGCGAGAACGCCCGCTCGCTCCTGGACGCGCTGCCCGATTCCGGCGGCGGGCGTGTCGAACTCGATCTCGGCGGCGCGCACGCCTGGATGAAGTCGCTGAACGACGTCCGGTTGGCCTTGGGCACCCGGCTCGGGATCGACGAGGAGACCCACGACGCCTACCTGCGTGGCGAGGACTCGGTGCCCGAGACCGATGCGGCGGCCATGCACCTCTACGACTGGCTCGGCATGCTCCAGGAGAGCCTGGTGGAGGCGCTGTTCGACGCCGCCGGGCAGCAGGAGTGAGTGCCGGGCGACAAGCCATACCCAGTGGGTGGGTATGGAAATTTCCTCGGCTACGCTGAGACCCATGCTGAGGATCAACCGCACGATCTACGACCGGATCGTCGCTCATGCGCGCCGCGACCACCCCGACGAGGCGTGCGGCGTCGTCGCCGGCCCGGAGGGTTCCGACCGGCCCGAGCGGTTCATCGAGATGGCCAACGCCGAGCGCTCCCCGACGTTCTACCGGTTCGACTCCAAGGAGCAGCTCAAGGTCTGGCGGGAGATGGACGACCGCGACGAGGAGCCCGTGGTCATCTACCATTCCCACACGGCCACCGAGGCCTATCCCTCGCGCACCGACATCTCCTACGCGTCCGAGCCCAACGCCCACTACGTGCTCGTCTCCACCCGCGACCCGGAGACCGAGGAGTTCCGCTCCTACCGCATCGTGGACCAAGAGGTGACCGAGGAGCCGGTCGAGGTCGTCGAGGCCGAGCCCGCCCCCTAGGGCGGCGGCGCGCACGGCCGGAAACCACCACCGCCGCCGCCCCGCCCCGGTGCACGCCGCCCTCCCGGCGCGGAATCAGCGGTGGGCCCGGCCTGTTGGAAACCACAGCAACGGAGTGCGCGCCCGCGCGCGGTCCCCGTGGGCGTGCGGTCGGCGTCCGCCCGCCCGCGACACCACACAGACGCAGACGTCCACACGCTACGGAGAAACGCTCATGGCCACCGAGGTCCGCATCCCCACGATCCTTCGCAACCTGACCGGCGACGCCAAGGCGGTCGAGGGCGAGGGCTCCTCACTCGGCGAACTCATCACCGACCTCGACAAGCGCCACCCCGGGCTGCAGGAACGCCTCGTCGAGGACGGCAAACTGCGCCGCTTCATCAACGTCTACCTCAACGACGAGGACGTCCGCTTCCTCGGCGGTATGGACGCTCCGGTCGCCGACGGCGACACCGTCACTATCCTGCCCGCGGTCGCGGGCGGCATGCGCTGACCGCCGCCATGCGATTCGACTCCCTGCTGGACTCTCTGGGCGGCACCCCGCTTGTGGGGCTGCCCCGGCTCTCGCCGACGCCGAGCGTGCGGCTGTGGGCGAAACTCGAAGACCGCAACCCCACCGGCTCGATCAAGGACCGCGTCGCGTTCTCCATGATCGAGCAGGCCGAGAAGGACGGGCTGCTGTCGCCGGGCTGCACCATCCTGGAGCCGACCTCCGGCAACACCGGCATCTCCCTTGCCATGGTCGCCAAGCTGCGCGGCTACCGGATGGTCTGCGTGATGCCCGAGAACACCTCGGCCGAGCGGCGCCAGCTGCTGGAGATGTGGGGAGCGGAGATCCACTACTCCCCGGCCCAGGGCGGCTCCAACGAGGCGGTGCGGGTGGCCAAGGCCATGTCCGCCGAGCACCCCGACTGGGTGATGCTCTACCAGTACGGCAATCCGGCCAACGCCCGCGCCCACTATGAGACGACGGGGCCCGAGCTGCTGGCCGACCTTCCCGGGATCACGCACTTCGTGGCCGGATTGGGCACGACCGGCACCCTCATGGGGGTCGGCCGCTATCTGCGCGAGCAGCGGCCCGACGCCAAGATCGTGGCCGCCGAGCCCCGCTACGGCGAACTGGTCTACGGACTGCGCAACCTCGACGAGGGGTTCGTGCCCGAGCTCTACGACGAGTCGGTGCTCACCACGCGGTTCTCGGTGCCCTCCGACGCCGCGCTGAAGCGCACCCGCGAGCTGCTGGAGAACGAGGGCATCTTCGCCGGCATCTCCACCGGCGGCGCACTGCACGCGGCGATGGGCATGGCCACCAAGGCGGTCAAGGCCGGCGAGGAGGCCGACATCGCGTTCGTCATCGCCGACGCCGGCTGGAAGTACCTCTCCACCGGAGCCTACGAGGGCACGCTGGAAGAGGCCGAGAAGCGCATCGACGGCCAGCTCTGGGCATAGCCCCCTCGGCGCCGCAGATGAGAGCGGGCGGGCCCCGGAACGCGACCGGGGCCCGCCCGCTCACCCGCCGTCGCCCCCGCCCTGATCGCCGATCGGGGGCCGGTGACCCGGTCAGAACGGCGTTCGGTTCAATGGGACCCATGACCCGATTCGACACCGCCACCGCCGTCACCGCCTCCTCCGACGAAGGCCTCTACACCGCCGACCTCGACTCCGGCTACCTCATCGGCCAGGCGATGAACGGCGGCTATCTGATGGCCGTGATGCAGCGCGCGGCGCTGGAGGCCTCCCCGCACCCGCACGCGGTCTCCTCCTCGTTCCACTTCCTGCGCCCCGCCGCGGACGGGGCCGCCGAGGTCCAGGTCGAGGTCCTCAAGGCCGGGCGCACCGTCGCCACAGTGCGGGTCACGCTGCGCCAAGAGGGCAAGCCCCGCGTCACCGGAACCATCGCGACCGCCGAGGTCGACGCCGGTGCGGTGCCCGAGTACACCGTGGCGGCGCCGCAGCTGCCGCCCATGGACCAGTGCCGCCTCTACGACCCGCGTGCCGGCGTCGAGAACGCACCCCCCTTCACCCGCCGGGTCGCCCAGTTCTACACCGAGGACTCCTGGCAGCGGCTGCTGGGCCGCGAGTCCGACCCCGTGCCCGATCTGGCGGGGTACGTGCACGTCAGCGCGGAGGACGGCGGCCCCGCCTGCGACGACCCCGCCCTGTTCCTTCCGCTGGCCGTCGACGCCCTGCCTCCCGTGATCACCGTCTTCGGCTCCTGGCGCTGGGCCCCCACCGTCGAACTCACCTGGCACATGCGCGCGGTGCCCCAGCCGGGGCCGCTGATGTTCAGCTCGCGTGCCGACGCCGTCAACGACGGCTGGTTCGACGAGACGGTGGACGTGTGGGACGTGAAGGGAACCCTCGTGGCGCAGAGCCGCCAGCTCGCGCGGGCGGGACGCTGACCCGAACGGTTGCTGCCACCCTGACCGGGGAAAACTCCGGGAGTTGGCATATGTGAACATCTCACATGTGATTCAACACGCGTGAGACTCGGGCCACATTCGGTACCGCCGCTGCGGTCATTGGGGTAGACCCGTAACACGGAGAACACGCAGGGGCCCACCTCGCGATACACCGGCTTCACGTGTGCGTCTCCGCGGAGGCACCCCAGCGAAAAGGCTATGCACCGTGCGACTCACCATCATCGGCTCTTCGGGAAGCTTCCCCGGCCCGGCCAGCCCCGCTTCCTGCTACCTGGTGGAGGCCGAGGGGTTCCGGCTCCTGCTGGACATGGGGAACGGGGCGCTCGGCGTGCTGCAGCGGCACGTCGACATCTACGGGATCGACGCCGTCTACCTCAGCCACCTGCACGCCGACCACTGCTTCGACCTCTGCTCGTACTGGGTGGCCCGCACCTATGCGCCCGGCGGTCCGAAACTTCCCATCCCGGTCTACGGGCCGCCGGGCGTGGCCGACCGCATGGCCGAGGTCTACGGACTGGACTCCGACCCCGGCATGCGCGAGACCTTCGACTTCCGCGAGCTCGCTCCCGGTGAGATCGCCATCGGCCCGATGACCGCGCGCCTGGACCGGGTCAACCACCCCGTCGACGCGTTCGGTATCCGCCTGGAGCACCAAGGCAGCAGCCTGGCCTACAGCGGCGACACCGGCGCCTGCGACGAGCTCGTCGACCTCGCCTCCGACACCGACCTCTTCCTGTGCGAGGCGTCCTTCCACGACCACCGCGAACACCCCAAGGACATGCACCTGACCGGGAGCGAGGCCGGCGAACACGCACAGCGCGCGGCGGCTCAGCGGCTCGTGCTGACCCACCTGGTGCCCTGGAACGACGACGAGTGCACCCTGACCGAGGCCCGCAGCACATTCGACGGGCCCGTCGACATCGCCCGTTCCGGCGCCGTCTACGAGGTCGGCAACGCCGCCCTCAACCCCGTCTAAGGCGGGCGGGGCGCGTCAGCACCGCGGCTAGGGCCGCACACTGGAGACGGGGACGGGCGTGCGGCGCCGACTGCCGATCCGCGCGGGAGCGGCCTTCCTGCTCAGCCCTGCTAGGGCGTGTCGGCCTGGGCCTGCGGCGTGGCGCCGGCGGCCGGGCTCGCGGGCACAGGCTCGGTGCCGTCCTGGGGCGCCGAATCCGCGAGGAGTTCCCGTGCGGCCCCCGTGGCACCGTCCAGCAGGTCGCCGGTGTCCACCCGGGCGGTGTTGCTCGTCGTGGCCACCAGCATGCCCGGCAGGTGCAGCTTCACCCCGGTGAACATCTCGCCGCTGTCCCACTCGGCGAGCCCGCCCATCGCCGAGACCGCCTCCGTGGTGAAGAAGGAGCGGTCGCGCTGGGCCCGTACCGGCACATGGCCCGAGTAGTCCACGACGCTGTTCTCGGGCGCGAAGGTCACCATCACGACTTCGCTGCCGTCGCTGGGGTCGAAGCCCGCCCAGGAGCACTCCAGCCGCTTCTCCGTGCGGACCCCGGTGAACTCCGGCCGCTCCAGCTCGCCGACGACGTCGGACATGTGCTCCTCGATGCCCGTGGCCGCGCACGACGCGGGCAGCGGCAGCGGCTCGACGCCGCGGTCCTCGGCCGCTTCGCCCTTGACGGCGCTGGGCGAGGTCGAAGGGCCGGTCACGGACTCGCCGCCGACGGCGGACCAGCCCGGGGAGGACGCCGCCGGATCGCTCGCCGAGGGCGAGTCCCCGCCCGAGGGCTCGTCGGGCGCGGATGCGCAGCCCCCGGCGGCCAGTGCGACGACGGCCGCGGCGACGGCCAACCGCGTCCGCGAGACCTCTCTCGGAACGAATCTCATCGCGTGCTGACCCTCTACATCCGGCGGTGCTCAGGCCGCCCGCGATCCGCGACCGCGTCGGCGCCTCCCATGGTGTCACCTTCCGGACGCGTACCGGTGCCTGGCGGCGAGACCGTAAGCCAAGGGATACCTCGGCTCCACCGGCCGTGCGTGTGCGGTCCGGCGGCGCGTCGAGGGCGTCGCGCAGATAGGCTTTCGCGCATGGCACGACCTGACGGACGCGCTCCGAACCAACTGCGACCCGTAACGATCACCCGCAACTGGCTGCGGCACGCGGAAGGGTCCGCCCTCATCGAATTCGGTGACACCCGCGTGCTGTGCGCGGCCACCGTCGAAGACGGTGTTCCGCGCTGGCGGCGCGGCACCGGCGAGGGCTGGGTCACCGCGGAGTACGCGATGCTGCCCCGATCCACCGACACCCGCGGCGCGCGGGAGTCGGTCAAAGGCAAGATCGGCGGCCGCACCCACGAGATCTCCCGCTTGGTGGGGCGCTCTCTGCGCGCCGTGGTCAACTTCAAGGCGATGGGCGAGCACACCGTGACGCTGGACTGCGACGTGCTCCAGGCCGACGGCGGTACCCGCACCGCGGCGATCACCGGCGCCTATGTGGCCTTGGCTGACGCCTTCAAGCACCTGCGCAAGAAGCGCAACCTGAAGAACAACCCGCTCAAGGACTCGGTGTCGGCGATCAGCGTCGGCATCATCCAGGACCAGCCGCGGCTGGACCTGAACTACCTGGAGGACTCGGTCGCCCAGACCGACATGAACGTCGTGGTCACCGGTGAGGGCGAGTTCGTCGAGGTGCAGGGCACGGCTGAGGGCGCGCCGTTCGACCGCGCCCGGCTCGACAGCCTGCTCGACCTGGCCGTGGCCGGCTGCGCGGAGCTCACCGAGTTCCAGAAGAAGGCGCTGGCCGGATGAGCGACCGCATCACGGTGGTGCTGGCCACCCGCAACGCCAAGAAGCTGCCGGAGATGCGGGCGATCCTGACCGAGGCGGGGCTGGACGCCGACGTGGTGGGGCTCGCGGACTACCCGGACGCCCCGGAGGTCGCGGAGACCGAAGCGACCTTCACGGGCAACGCGCGCCTGAAGGCGCACGCGATCGCCCGGCACACGGGGCTGCCGGCGGTCGCCGACGACTCCGGGTTGCGCGTCGACGCGCTCAACGGGATGCCGGGAGTGCTGTCGGCGCGCTGGTCCGGGCGCTTCGGCGCGGAGTCCGGCGACAGGGACGCGGCCAACCTCGACCTCGTGCTCGACCAGCTTGCAGACACCCCCGACGAGCGGCGTGGAGCCGAGTTCGTGGCCGCGGCGGTGCTCGTGGTGCCGCACGGCGCCGCGCCCGGCCCCGAGAAGGAGGTCGAGGAGGCCGTCGAAGGTGTGCTCCGCGGGCGTCTCCTGCGCGAGCGCCGCGGAGGCGCCGGTTTCGGCTACGATCCGATCTTCGTCCCGGACGGCTGGACGCGGACCACGGCGGAGATGAGCGCCGAGGAGAAGAACGCCATCAGCCACCGCGGGATCGCCTTCCGCAAGCTGGCCCGGAGACTGGGCGAGCGGCTGTGAGCCCGGGCCCTGCGGCCGCCGGCGATCGTCGGCACAGCCCGAGGTCGCGTTCGGCCCTCGCGGTTTTGCACCGGGGCCCGATCCATGGTTAAGATGAAGGGCTGAAGGGGAACTCCGGTGGAGCATACGGACCCGGCGCAGGCCGGTGCCGTGAGCCCGCCGACAGTCCACGATCTTTCGGGTGAACCGTTCGCGGCAGTCGCAGTGAGCGGGTAGCCTGGACAGAGCAAGGCAGCCGAGAACCGAACATCCTCCGGGATGGGCGGTCGGCCGGTCCGACACACGGACAACACGGACGCATAGCGGACGTGCTCCCAGCACTTGCCCGAGCCTCGATGAAACGCATTCGGTACTTCCGCGTGCGGTGTGTCCTGGTTCGGTGATTGCGACCGTGTGAACGACCACGCGGCGTTCGGCGGGTACACGCAGAATTCACCGATTTGGTGGGCTTGCGAAATCCCTGCTAACGTGAAGACATAACAAAGAGCGGATCGCAAACCGCGCTTCGGCGCGGTTCGGTGT
>NZ_JROO01000004.1 GCF_000826685.1 Streptomonospora alba | reverse complement strand
GATCGCCGGGGTCCGGATCGCCGGGGTCCGGATCGCCGCCGCCGTCACCCGGGCCGCCGGGGCCGGGGGTCTCACCGCCGCCGTCCTCTTCGCCGGGGTCCTCGTCGCCGACGTCGAGGTCTTCCAGGGCTCCGCCGAGTCCGAGCTGCGGTTCGACGACCCGCTCTTCCTGCTCGGGCGCAGGCTGCTCCTGCTGCTCAGCAGTCTGCTGCGCAGACTCCTGGGCGTCGGCCGCCGAGTCCGCGTCAGCGGTGTCGGCGTAGGCCGGCGCACCGGCGAAGCCCGCGGCCATGAGGCCGGCCGCGGCCACGCCTATCGCACGTGGTTTCCAGGACATATCGCTCCTTTCTGCTTATCGAGGGGGTTATTCAGGCACGAGGGCGTACAGGTCGCCGTCGGCGACGACGACCGCGCGTCCGCCGAGCAGGCCCCAGGGCCGCGCGACGTCGCCCTCGAGTTCGATCGGTTCGGCGCCGGCGGTGATCGCGACCGCGACCCCGCCCGCCTCGCCGAAGACGGTGCCGCCGGCGGCGCTGACGGCCTGGAAGCCCTCCAGGGCTTCAGCTTCGCCGTCCTGCGGGTCGGCGACGACGGGGCCGAAGGCGGCCGCGCCGGAGCTGTGCCGGAAGACCGCCTCGTCCAAGCCGTCCAGCGGAGCCTCGGCGGCCGCCGCCACCGAGCCGTCCGACCAGTCGTGGAAGGCGAGCACCACGCGGTCGTCCTCCTCGGACCGGCTCCAGGCGGCGACGACATAGCCGCCGTTGGGGCCGCCGCCCGCGGTGTATACCTCGTCGAGGGTGTCGGCGCCCTCGGGGGCCTGCGGCTCGACGCTCTCCGTGGTGCCGTCGGGTGCCACCCAGGTCCAAGGGCCCTGCACGACGGCGGCGAGCACCCGTTCGCCGTCGGAGAGCACCGCGCCGGTTCCCCGGGGTTTCTCCACGGAGGCGAGTTCGCCGTCGAGGGGGATCGAGGCGCGACCGTCGGCGATGACCAGTGGCGCGCCGCCGGCGAAGCTGACGTCGGCGCCCTCGGGCAGTGTGATCTCCTCCGGGGTCCCGCCGTCGGGCGGCCACAGCCACAACGCGCCGTCGCCGACCACCGCGACGGCCTCCTCGGTGCCCGCGCGCACGAAGCGCGGAGGGCCCACGACCTCGTCGGCGGACAGGGGGAGGTCGGCGCGCCACCCGGGCTCGCCGCCGGGTCCGACGACGCGCAGCCGCCCCCCGGGGTCGATGTAGGCGGCGAACTCGCCGCCGGGGGCGACGTCGGGCCGGGTGCCCTGGTGCATGGACCGGCGCCAGGCGGCCTGCTCGGTGAATCCGGGCGGCGCCTGCCGGGTCTGCATGGTCACGGCGGGCTGCTCCGCGGGCTCCTCCTCCGGCAGCAGCGCAGACCCGTAGCGCACCGCGGCGACAGCACCGCCGGCGAGGACGACCAGGACGAGCACGGCGCCGACCGCGGCCAGGGCGATACGCCCGCCGCGCTTGGAGGTGCGGTTCCCGCTCAGCAGGGCGGCCTCGGTGCCGCCGGCGGCCCGCACCACACCGGTGGGGCTGACGACCAGCTCCCAGGAGCCGTTGCCGTCGCGGGCGTTGACCAGGACCGGCTTTCCCACGTACGCGGCGTACTCGGCCGCGAGGTCCAGTGCGGCGTTGCGCGTCTCCTTCGGTGTGGCGCCGAAGACCGTGCGCGTATGGCGCTCGACGGTGACTTCGGCGCTGCGCTCGTCGGCGGAGACGACCAGGATCACCGGGCTGCCGTGCGGAGTCGCCTGCTCACTCACGGCCGCCTCCGGGGCCGGGGGCCGCCGCACCGGTGGGGACCGCGTGCGGCGCACGCCGTGGTGGAGACGCTGCGGTCATGTGGGGCCGAACCTGTTCCGTCGCTGAGGGATGCTGTCGTGCCGGACGCTCGGGGCGGGGGTACCGCCGCCGGAATCGGCTGCCTTGCGGGGTCGGCCCGCTGCGAGGAGTCAGCACGGGCCAGAGCGATGATACTTCCGCCCCGCCTGTCCCCCCGGACTCGGTGCGCCTCGGGCGTCGACGGCCGCGGTGGCGGCGGTCTCGGCCGGGTCGCGGGGGCATGCGCCGCCACCTGCGGTGCAGCGGCCGGTGGCGCGCCGCCGTGCACACTATCGCTCGCCGGAAGGCCCTTTTCCCGCCGCTGTCGGCGATCCCGCACTTTCTGGCCACATCCGGCCGCCCAGGACGGTCGTCCGCATCCGGTCGCCCCCGGCTACGGGCCCATCGCTCCACGCACTCCCCGCGGTCCGGGCCGGGCACCGGCACGCGGTTCAGCAGGCCGCCAGCGTCTCCTCGAGAGCGGCGTGGTCGTCGGGAGGCAGGCGGAGGCCGTACTCGTCGACCACGCCCACGTAGGCGACGGCGTAGGTGCAGCGGAACGGCGGATACGGCTGCCACTCCCCCGGCCCGGAGTCGCCTTTGGCCTGGTTGGCCGGTCCGTCGGCGGCGATCAGGTTTCCGGGGTCGTTGCCGAATTCCTCGCGGGTGTCGCGGTCCCACTCGCTCGCGCCCGTTCGCCAGGCCAGCGCCAGCGGCACCACGTGGTCGATCTGGACCTCCATGGGATCGTCGGCGGAGAACTCCACGCGTTCGCCGGTGTAGGGGTCCTCCAGCACGCCGCGGGTGACGGTGCAGTCGTCGGCGACGCGGACCCGGCGCAGGTCGCGGGCGAGGACGTCGTGGCGGGTGGGGCAGCCGTTGCCGTCGGTGTCGATCCAGGAGGAGCCGAACTCGTCGCGCTCGTAGTCCGCGCCGGAGGACTCGGGGGCCACTTCGGCGTCCTGCAGGCGCGACTCGGCCTGCTCGATCCGCTCCGCGCCGGGCGGGGCGGCGGGGCCCGACTCCGGCACAGTGGGCCCCTCGGCGGGCGGAGCCGACGGTGCACCGGAGGGACCGCGGGTGCCGACGTCCGACCACGGCAGCAGGCCGCACCCGGCGACCAGCGCCACGGCGAGCGCGGCGCCGACCGCGCCGGCGGCGCGGCGGGCAGGGCGCGGCAGAGCGCTGAAACGCGAACCGGTGCCGGGGGTGCGGACCAATGTGACCACCTGGCCGGCGCGGAGTGCGGGGATTCGGGAGGAACGCGCCGGTTCCTACGAGGATGCCCCAGGACTCTGCCGATCCTCCTCCCGGGGGTGCGGCGAAGGGCCGGAATCGCCGTCAACCGGGGAGCTTCGGCCCCCGGAGGAGCCGGTCGGCCGATCCGCCGGCTCGGCGGTCTCCCCCGGCTCCGGCTCGGAGGGGCCATCACCGTCGTCCTGCTGTGCGGGCCGGGAGGATTCCGGCTGCGCCGCGCCTCCCCCGTGCCGCCCCGCCGCTGCGCCGCCTTCTGCCCCGCCGGGCTCACCGCTGCGGGGCGCGGGTCCGCCTCGGCGGGCTCCCGCCGCGCCGGGGCCCGGGTCGGTGTCCTCGCTTTCGCGGTCGTCTCCCCAGCTCAGCCGCCGCCACATGCGCGCGGCCAGCTCCGCCGAGGTCTCGGTCGGCACGTCGGGAGCCCCGGTGGCCTGGAGCGCCTCCTCGCGGCGCTCCACCATGCGGCGGGCCCGCTCGTGGCGCCGGGCGGCGATCTCGGCTCGGGCCGCGGCCGTGCGCGGGGTCGGCCACATGGCGTCGATCTCGGCGTTGAGCGCCGACCCGATCAGCACCGCCAGCGCCATCACCCACAGCCATACGAGCACGGCGATGGGCGCCGCCAGCGAGCCGTAGATGGTCACCTGCCCGAAGGAGGCGTCCAGGTACACCCGCAGCGCGCCCGACCCGATCAGCAGGATCAGCATCGCCGCCAGCGCACCGGGCAGGTAGCGCCACAGCGGGGTGTGCACCGGGGTGCTCAGCATGTACAGCATGGCCACGGCCAGCGTCGACAGCGCACCGACCAGGGGCCAGTACAGCAGGTGGAGGTAGCCGACGGTGGCCGGCAGCAGCCGGTGCACCATGTCGGGCCCGGCCACCATGATCGGCAGCACCAGCAGCGCGAACAGCAGCCCGCCCAGGTAGGACACCAGGGCCAGCACGCGGCGGCCCAGATAGCTGCGCAACTCGTCGAGGCCGTAGGCGATGGTGATGGCGTCGATGAAGACGTTCATGGCGCGCGATCCCGACCACAGCGACACGAGGAAGGTCACCGACAGCAGCCCGCCCTGGGCGCCCTGCAGGAACTCGTCGACCAGCGGGGCGACGAGCGTGTCGACGGTCTCGGAGGTGAGCGCCGAGGCGGCGAGGTCGAGCATCCAGCCGCGGATCTCCAGGACGGTGTCGCGGCCCAGGAGCGACTCCATGTGTCCCAGGGTGCCCACGAGTCCCAGCATCAGCGCCGGCAGCGACAGCAGCGAGAAGAAGGCCGACTCCGCGGCCAGCCCGACCACGCGCGCACGGGAGATCGAGCGCACGGTCCGGGCCAGGAGCGCAATCAGCGCACCCGGCACCGGGTAGCGCTCACGCCAGGCCGCCGCCCGCGCTTGGACGGCTTCCACGGTCCGACTCCACCAGGCCCACACACCGCCCAACCTAGGCGCCCGCCCCCGAGAATCCCCTCCCCCAGCGCACCCGTCGGCCGATTCGATAGCCGACCGTGACCGCGGCGCGCCCGACCACAAGGGCGGCCGCCCGTCAAGTGACGAGCTTCACGGTCGACGAGACCCGTGGTATCTGGACAACCGGGTCCGGGACGTGCGATTGTCGAAGACATGATGGCTGTCCTGGACCCGATGCTCTGCGTGCGCCGCCACGTGGACCTTCTTCGCGTCCGCAGCGCCATCTGTCGCAACGTCGGCTGACCCCGCCGCTTCGTATTTCCACGCCCGTTTCTCACAGGGGCGCAAGCGGCGCCGACGTTGGTCCACGCCGAACCACCGCTCCTCCGGGTTCACGATGACGTGCCGGGCAGCGAGGTTCCGCTGTGGTGCGCGCCGGCTCCTGCGCCCCGCGCAATCGCTTCGGAGGACCCCGCGATGCCTCCCACGTCCGCATCGAAGACCGGCGCTCGGCCGCGCCGAGGCGAGGGCCAATGGGCTCTCGGTTACCGGGAACCGCTCAACAAGAACGAAGAGAACAAGAAGAACGATGACGGGCTGAACGTCCAGCAGCGCATCATCGACATCTACTCCAAGGCCGGCTTCGATTCGATCGACCCCGCCGACCTGCGCGGGCGGTTCCGCTGGCTGGGGCTCTACACCCAGCGCGCCCCGGGGATCGACGGCGGCAAGACCGCGGTCCTGGAGCCCGAGGAGCTCGACGACCGCTACTTCATGCTGCGAGTCCGCATCGACGGCGGTCAGCTGAGCGTGGCCCAGCTGCGCGCCATCGGCGAGATCTCCACCACCTACGCGCGCGACACCGCCGACGTCACCGACCGGCAGAACGTCCAGCTGCACTGGATCCGGGTCGAGGACGTCCCCGCGATCTGGGAGAAGCTGGAGTCGGTGGGCCTGTCGACCATGGAGGCCTGCGGCGACACCCCGCGCGTGATCCTGGGCTGCCCGCTGGCCGGCATCGACGCCGACGAGATCGTCGACGCCACCCCGCAGATCCAGCAGGTGAACGAGGAGTACATCGGCAGCCGGCTGTTCTCCAACCTGCCGCGCAAGTTCAAGTCATCGATCTCGGGGTGCTCGGCTTTCTGCACCAACCACGAGATCAACGACGTGTCCTTCGCGGGCGTGATCGGCCCCGACGGCACGCCCGGCTACGACCTGCTGGTCGGCGGCGGGCTGTCGACCAACCCGATGTTCGCCCAGCGGCTGGGCGCTTTCGTGCGCCCCGAGCAGGTCAGCGAGGTCTGGGCGGGCGTCACCTCGGTCTTTCGCGACTACGGCTACCGGCGGCTGCGCCACCGCGCCCGCATCAAGTTCCTGATCAAGGACTGGGGCCCGGAGGCGTTCCGCGAGGTACTCGAGAAGGAGTACCTGGGCTATGCGCTGCCCGACGGCCCCGAGGTGGACATGCGCGAGGGCCAGCAGCGCGATCACATCGGCGTGCACCCCCAGCGCGACGGCCGCAACTACGTCGGCTTCGCCCCGCGCGTGGGGCGGGTGTCGGGCACGCGGCTCTCGCGCATCGCCGACATCGCCGAGGAGCACGGCTCGGACCGCATCCGCACCACCGCCGACCAGAAGCTCGTCGTCCTCGACATCGAGGACGACCGGGTCGGCTCCATCACGGCGGCGCTGGAGGCCGAGGACCTGCAGGTGCGGCCCAGCGTCTTCCGCCGCCAGACCATGGCCTGCACCGGCATCGAGTTCTGCAAGCTGGCCATCGTCGAGACCAAGGACCGCGGCTCCGAGCTGATCGACGAGCTGGAGCGGCGGCTGCCGGACTTTCCCGAGCCGGTGACCATCAACCTCAACGGCTGCCCCAATTCCTGCGCGCGCATCCAGGTGGCCGACATCGGTCTCAAGGGCCAGCTGGTGACCGACGCGAACGGCGAGCAGGTCGAGGGATTCCAGGTGCACCTGGGCGGCGGCATGGGACTCACCCCCTCCTTCGGGCGCAAGGTGCGCGGGCTCAAGACGACGTCGGCGGATCTGCCCGACTACATCGAGCGGGTGCTGCGCCGCTTCCTGGACCAGCGCGAGCAGGACGAGTCGTTCGCCTCGTGGGCGGCCAGGGCCGAGGACGGCGATCTGAAGTGAGCGTGAGGAGTCGGCGCCCGCGGGGCGCCGGCCGCGCGGCCCTGTGCGGCCGGGGCGGGCCCGCCCGCCGCCCGGCCCGAGCGAGCAGCCCGACCGGAGGGGTGAGGAACACACGATGAGCGAGCGCGCCGCCCCCCACTACTGCCCCTACTGCGGGGACGAGGACTTGATGCCGCACGAGGACGACGGGGAATCGGGCTCGGGGTACGCCTGGGCCTGCCTGTCCTGCGCGCGGGTGTTCCGGGTGAAGTTCATCGGCCTGCGGTCGGCCGCCTTCGGCGGATCCGACAGCGGCCGTACACCGACGGATGGGAACGCATGAACGTCACATTGGACGGCCAGGACCTGGCGGACAGGGCCGCGGCCGAACTGGAAGACGCAAGCGCCCAGGAGATCATCCGGTGGGCCTCCGAGACCTTCGGCGACCGGCTGTGCATGACCTCCTCCATGGCCGACGCACTCATGATCGACCTGGCCTCCAAGGTCGTTCCCGGAATCGACGTCATCTTCCTGGACACCGGCTACCACTTCGCCGAGACCATCGGCACGCGCGACGCTGTGGAGGCCGTCTACCCCATCAACCTGATCAACGCGGAGCCGCAGCGCAGCGTGGCCGAGCAGGACCGCGATCTGGGGCCGCGGCTGTACGGCCGCAACCCCAACATCTGCTGCTACCTGCGCAAGGTCGAGCCGCTGCAGCGCGCGCTGGAGCCCTATGAAGCGTGGCTGACCGGCGTGCGCCGCGACGAGGCGGTCACGCGCCGCGGGACCAAGGTGGTGCAGTGGGACCGCCGCAGGAAGATGGTCAAGGTCAACCCCATCGCCCGGTGGACCAAGGAGGACGTCGACACCTACATCGAGGAGAAGAGCGTCCTGGTCAATCCCCTGCAGTACGACGGCTACCCCTCGATCGGCTGCGCCCCCTGCACCCGACAGGTGGCCGAGGGCGAGGACCCGCGCAGCGGCCGCTGGGCGGGGATGAGCAAGACCGAGTGCGGCATCCATCTGTGAGTGGGATCGAGATGAGCGCAGAGAATACCGCCGGGGCACCGCTGGTGGCCGTGGCCCACGGCAGCGCCGACGCACGCTCGGCGCGCGCGGTCGAGGCCCTGTTCGAGCGTGTGCGCGCGCTGCGGCCGGACCTGGACGTGCGGGTGGCCTACCTGGACCACGTGGCGCCCGAGGCCGAGGAAGCGCTGCGGGGCCTGGCGGCCGAAGGCGCCGGCGAGGCCGTGGTGCTGCCGGCGCTGCTGACCGCCGCTTACCACAGCAAGGTCGACTTGCCCGCGGCGCTGGACCGGGTGCGGGAGGCGTGCCCGTGGCTGCGGGTGCACTACGGCGCGACGCTGGGTCCGCACCCGCTGCTGCTGGAGGCGCTGGAGCGGCGCCTGGCCCAGACGCCGGGGGCGCACGGTGAGGGCACCTCCCTGGTGCTGGCCTCGGCGGGGTCCAGCCATGCCGACGCCAACGCGGTGATCGCCGACACCGCCGCCGAGCTGGAGCGCCGGGGCCCGTGGGAGCGTGTCGTACCGGCCTTCGCCTCGGCCGCCTCGCCCACCCCGGGCGAGGCGGTAGCGGGCCTGTACGCCCAAGGGGCCCCTCGGGTGGCCGTGGCCGACTACCTGCTGGCGCCGGGCTACTTCGCCGACAGGGTGGCCGAGCAGGCGGCCGCCGAGGGCGCGGTGGCGGTCGCGCCGGTGCTCGGCGACGCCCCGGAGGTGGCCGATGTGGTGCTGCGCCGCTACGACGAGGCCCTGGGCCGGGTGCCGGTGCCGGACGCGGCGGCGCGGTAGCCGGCGTCGGACCGACCCGACGCCGGTGCCCGCGCTCGCAGCGGCGAAGGGCGTCCGGGCCGGGGCGAAGCCTTCGGCGCTGTACCGCGGGCCCGGCGCGGACCTGGCCGCGATAGGACCCGGTCACTAGGCTTACGAGGTGAAGACTGCGGCTTTCCCGGACACGGAGAGAGGTCGCTCCCTGAGATGGCGGCGTCTCGAAGAGGAGCGGAACCCGTGTCCGTTGCTGCAGCAGAACCTTCTACGGCGGGCTCTCCCACCGCTGCGGGATGGGGATTCCGGACTACCTCCCGGTGGACCCCCGCGACGGGTCGGTCACCTGCTGCTCGGATCCGCGCGAGGGCCGCTTCCAGGCCGTGCGCCGGATGAGGTTCGGCGACACCGTCGTCCTGCCCGAACCGCTGCGAAACGTCCGTATCGAGACCGGAGACCTTCCCCGCTACTCCTGACCCCCAGGGGTCTCGGGGCGAGGTCGACCGCGTCGGACGGCTCCCCGTTCCTCGCGGGCCGACGCGGTACAGGTCGCCCCCCAGTCAGCTCGCGAAGGCCTCGGCGCCCGCCACCGGTCGCAGGCGTCCGTCGCTGAGAGAGCCCGGCTCGGCGGTGTAGGTCAGCAGGGTCTGCTCCGGCACGCCGGGCAACGGCATCTTCTCGAAGCACGGTTCCAGCTCGCCTGCGCGTGGGTGACGGAGCCGGTGGGTGCCGTGGCGTCGCTCGCGCACCTCGCGGGCCGCGATGTACGGCTGGACGACGACGTGACGGACCGGATCGACGAGAGCGTAGCCCCGGCACCGGCCTCGATCGCGAAACGACCTTCCACTCCCCGCCCCGCGCCGACGGAGGCGCCTGCGCCGCCGCTGAGCGGCGCCGACCGCGGTCTCGACGCACCGGCGGCCCCCGTCGCCGAGGCGCTCGGCGCCGGACGGCGCGCGCCCGGCCTCCAGTGCACCGCCGAACGCTAGGCTGGCCCCATCGGGACCGAATCCGGTTCGGTAGTCGTCGAAGGGAAGGCTGCTCCATGCCCCCCACGCACGAGGTTTTCAACCAGCCCGAGCCGCTGGAGAACCACGACGTCGCCGCCGATCCCGCCCTGTTGTCCGGGCTGGAGCGCGAGGAGGCCGGTTGGGCGGCCGCGGAGGTGCACGAGCTGGGCCGCCTGGCCGGCACCGCCCGCGCCCAGGCCTGGGGCGAGCAGGCCAACGCCAACGAGCCGGTACTGCGCACCCACGACCGCTACGGCCACCGCGTGGACGAGGTCGACTTCCATCCCGCCTGGCACGTCCTGATGGACACCGCTGTGACCCACGGGCTGCACGCCGCGCCGTGGGCCGACGACCGCGCCGGCGCCCACGTCGCCCGCGCCGCCAAGTTCTACACCTGGTCGCAGGTGGAGAACGGGCACGGCTGCCCGATCTCGATGACGTATGCGTCGGTGCCCGCGCTGCGCCACTCCCCCGACCTGGCCGCGCGCCTTGAGCCGCTGCTTTCGGCGCGCACCTACGATTTCGGGCTGCGCCCGCCCGAGTCGAAGAGCGGTCTCCTCGCCGGCATGTCGATGACCGAGAAGCAGGGCGGCTCCGACGTGCGCGCCAACACCACGCGCGCCGTGCCTGCCGAAAGCGGCGGCTACCGCCTCACCGGGCACAAGTGGTTCACCTCGGCGCCGATGGGCGACCTCTTTCTGACCCTGGCCCAGTCGCCCGACGGGCTGAGTTGCTTCCTGGTGCCGCGCGTGCTGGAGGACGGCACCCGCAACGCGCTGGCGATCCAGCGGATCAAGGACAAACTGGGCAACCGGTCCAACGCCTCGGCGGAGGTGGAGTACGACGGCGCCTGGGCCTGGCCGGTGGGCGAGCCGGGCCGCGGCGTGCGCACCATCATCGAGATGGTCAACGGCACCCGGTTGGACTGCGTGATCGGCTCGGCGGCGGGCATGCGCGCCGGGCTGGTGCAGGCGGTCCACCACGCTTGCCGGCGCCGTGCGTTCGGGAGCGCGCTGATCGACCAGCCGCTGATGCGCAATGTGCTGGCCGATCTCACCCTGGAGTCCGAGGCCGCGACCGCCCTGATGATGCGCCTTGCCGGCGCTGCCGACCGGGCGGTCCGCGGCGACGAGGGCGAAGCCGCCTTCCGCCGGATCGCGGTGGCCGTCGGCAAGTTCTGGGTGACCAAGCGGTTGGCCGCACACTCCGCCGAAGCGCTGGAGTGCCTGGGCGGTAACGGCTATGTTGAGGAATCGGGCATGCCCCGGCTGTTCCGGGAGTCCCCGTTGAACTCGATCTGGGAGGGCTCGGGAAACGTCGCGGCGCTGGACGTGCTGCGGGCGTTGGGACGCCACCCCGAGGGGGCCGAGGCGTTCGTCGGCGAACTTCGCCGGGCCGAGGGCGTCGATCCCCGTTTCGACGATGCGCTGAAGGGACTGCTGGATCTGCTGCACGACACCGAGGAGATCGAGTTCCGGGCGCGCCGCCTCGTGGAGTCCATGGCGCTGCTGCTGCAAGCCTCGCTGCTGATCCGGCACAGCCCCGGGCCCGTCGCCGACGCGTTCACCGCCTCGCGTCTGGGCGGCGACTGGGGGCGTGTCTTCGGGACGCTGCCGCGGGGCACCGACACCGCCGCGATCATCGACCGCGGCAGCCCCAAGCCGGCATAGGCCCGCGCGGCCGACGAGGGCGTCCGCAATCTTCGATCCGGGCACAGCCGCCGGGACCGAAACCGCATCCCAAAGCGGCAAGTGAGGCGGAAACGGGCATTGCACCCGCGGTGACCTGCAAGATTCGGCAAGGGGAGGAATATTCGCGCGGCCAGGACGGAACAACCATCTCGTCACAGGACGAATGAGAAACGAGATTGCTTGCCATGGTGGAAGTCTGGCCTGGTTCCCCCTACCCCCTCGGTGCCACCTACGACGGGTCGGGGACCAACTTCTCGCTGTTCTCCGAGGCCGCAGAGCGCGTCGAGCTGTGCCTCTTCGGCGAGCGCGGCGGCGAGACCCGGGTGGCGCTGACCGAGAACGACGGATTCGTCTGGCACGGCTACCTGCCCGGCGTCGGACCGGGGCAGCGCTACGGTTACCGGGTCCACGGCCCCTACGCGCCCGAGCACGGGCAGCGGTGCAACCCGAACAAGCTGCTGATCGACCCCTACACCAAGGCGATCGACGGTGACGTGGACTGGCACGAGTCGCTGTTCAGCTACCACTTCGACGACCCGAGCCGGCGCAACAACCGCGACAGCGCACCCTATGTGCCCAAGTGCGTGGTCGTCAGCCCCTACTTCGACTGGGGCAACTCCGCCCGTCCGCGCATCCCCTACCACCAGACGGTCGTCTACGAGTCCCATGTGCGCGGGCTGACCATGCGCCACCCCGACATCCCCGAGCACCAGCGCGGCACCTACGCGGGGCTGGCCCACCCGGTGATGATCGACTACCTGACCTCGCTGGGCGCCACGGCGGTGGAGCTGATGCCGGTCCACCACTTCGTACCCGAGCACGCCCTGGTGGCGCGCGGCCTGACCAACTACTGGGGCTACAACACCCTGGCCTACCTCGCCCCGCACGCCCGCTACGCGGCCAACGGCGCGCGCGGCGAGCAGGTGCAGGAGTTCAAGGCCATGGTCAAGTCGCTGCATGAGGCCGGCATCGAGGTGCTGCTCGACGTGGTCTACAACCACACGGTCGAGGGCGACCACATGGGGCCGACGCTGTCGCTGCGCGGCATCGACAACCTCAGCTACTACCGGGTGGCCGACGACGACCAGCGCTACTACCTCGACTACACCGGCTGCGGAAACAGCCTCAACGTGCGCCATCCGCACGCGCTGCAGCTGATCATGGATTCGCTGCGCTACTGGGTGACCGAGATGCACGTCGACGGCTTCCGCTTCGACCTGGCCTCGGCGCTGGCGCGGGAGTTCCACGACGTCGACCGGCTCAGCACCTTCTTCGACATCGTCCAGCAGGACCCGGTCATCTCCCAGGTCAAGCTGATCGCCGAGCCCTGGGACGTGGGCCCGGGCGGCTACCAGGTCGGCAACTTCCCGCCGTTGTGGACCGAGTGGAACGGCAAGTACCGCGACACGGTGCGCGACTTCTGGCGCGGCGAGCCGGTGGTGCCCGAACTCGCCTCCCGGCTGGCCGGCTCCAGCGACCTCTACCAGGACGACGGCCGCCGCCCGGTGGCCTCGGTCAACTTCGTCACCTGCCACGACGGCTTCACACTGGCCGACCTGGTCTCCTACGAGGGCAAGCACAACGAGGCCAACGGCGAGGGCAACCGCGACGGCACCGACGACAACCGCTCCTCCAACCACGGCGTCGAGGGCCCCAGCGAACGACCCGAGGTGGTCACCCTGCGCCGCCGCCAGGTGCGCAACTTCCTTGCCACGATGTTCTGCTCGCAGGGCGTGGTGATGCTCTCCCACGGCGACGAGATCGGCCGCACCCAGGGCGGCAACAACAACGCCTACTGCCAGGACAACGAGATCGCCTGGGTCGACTGGAAGCACGCCGACGAGGAGTCGGACCTGCTGGAGTTCGTGCGCGGGCTGGCGCGGCTGCGCCGCGAGCACCCGGTGTTCCGGCGGCGCCGGTTCTTCCAGGGGCGCAAGGCGGGCAGCAGCGGCCTGCCCGACATCGCCTGGCTGCGCGCCGACGGCAAGCCCATGGAAGACGACGACTGGAACGCGGGCGGGCACGTGCTCGGCGCGTTCCTCAACGGGGACGCCATCAGCGAGCCCGACCCGCGGGGCCGTCCGGTGCGCGACGACTCCTTCCTGCTGCTGCTCAACAACGGCGACGAACCGGTGGAGTTCGCCCTGCCCGGCGAGGAGTACGGCAGCGCGTGGGAGACCGCACTGGACACCGCCGAGCCCGACACCGCCGACCGCCCCCTGGTGCCGGCCTCGGGCACCGTGCGGGTGATCGACCGCGCACTGCTGCTGCTGCGCCGCGTATCCGACCGCCAGAACACGCGCGGCTGAGGCCCGGCGCGGCGACCGGTGCGAGCGGCGCGGCACGCCCGGTAGCGGCGGACCCCGGCGAGCCGCGGAGGCCCGCGTTGTCTAGGCTCGCACCCATGACTTCCGCTTCCCTCTACGCCGCAGGTCAGGGCCCCCGTTTTCGCGCGCTGCTGCCGCATCCGCAGGCAGACGCCGACATCGTGGCCGCCTATGCCTATCCCGACGGCCTCACGCGGCCCTGGCTGCGCGCCAACATGGTCTCCAGCGCCGACGGCGGTGCCTGGGGCCCCTCGGGCCGTACCGTCGACCTGTCCTCGCCGCCCGACCGCGCTGTGATGAGCGTGCTGCGCGGGCAGGCCGACGTGGTGCTGGCGGGCGCGGCGACCGCGCGCATCGAGGGCTACCGGCCGGTGCGCCCGCGCGAGCTGTGGGGCGATCTGCGCGAAGGGCGCACCGAGACGCCTCCGCTGGCGGTGGTCACCCGCACCCTGGACGTGCATCCCGACGTGCTCAAGGGTGCGCCGCCGCAGTCGCGGACCATCGTGATCACCACGGAGTCGGCTCCGGCCGACCGGCGCCGCGAGGCCGCGCAGACCGCCGACGTGGTCGTGGCCGGCCGGGAGTGGGTGCGCCCGGAGGCGGCGCTGGACGCGCTGGCCGAGCGCGGGCTGTACCGGGTGCTGACGGAGGGCGGTCCGCACCTGCTGGCCGAGTTCGCCGCGGCGGGGCTGCTGGACGAGTTGTGCCTGACGCTGAGTCCGCGCCTGCTGGGCCCGGCGTCCGCGCGGATCGTGGCCGGCGATGCGCCCTCCCACACCCGCGACCTGCATATGGAGGGCCTCCTGGAGTCGGAGGGCTCGCTGTTCATCAGGTACACACGGCCCTGATCCGCGGTCGGGACGGGATTCCGGGCTCGGGGTGCGACGACCTGCGCGCGGCGGTTGCGTCCGGTTCCGGCCCGCCGCCGGCAACGCATAAACGAACCGTCAACGGGACATACCCGGAGTGTGGTTCGGTATCACCCTCCGCCCTATGCGGGTAAGAAATAAGACAATCGGCAAGTTTCCCGTCCCTGATCCCGCTCCCCCAGCGAACGCGGCGCGGCCCCGGCCGGATCGCCGCTCCCCTGTCCGCCGTCCCAGTGCTTTCCGGGCGAGAGGATGAACGCAGTGCCGACGTCCGAAAACGACTCACCGCTCTACCGCGAGATCGCCGAGGATGTGCGAGCCGCCATCGCCTCGGGACGGCTCTCCCACGGAGACCGCGTTCCAGGCGAAAACGACCTGATGAAGCAGTACGGCGTCGCTCGGGCAACGGCCCGCCAGGCCCTGTCGGTACTGATCAACGAGGGCATCGTCGTAGCGATCCGCGGTTCAGGGGTCTACGTCCGCACCTTCCGGCCACTGCGCAGGCACGGTCCGCGGCGGCTGTCGCGCGAGCTGTGGGGGGCCGGGCGCGCCATCTGGCAGGCCGACGCCGCCGACGGCTCATTCGAGACCGACAGTGTCGAGGTGGCCACCGCCCCCGCTCCCGCCTACGTGGCCCGCGCGCTGGGGTTGGACGACGAGGCGCCGGTGGTGCGGCGCCACCGGCGCTACCGCCTGGCGCAGCGACCGATGCAGCTGGCCACCTCCTACCTGCCGGCCGAGCTGGCCCGGGCCACGGCCATCGCCGAGTCCGACACCGGTCCCGGCGGCATCTACGCCCGCCTGGCCGAGCAGGGGCGGGCCCCCGCCCACTTCACCGAGGAGATCCGGGTACGCATGCCCACGCCCGACGAGTCGGACGCGCTGGCCCTTGAGCGGGGCACCCCGGTGCTGGACGTCCTGCGCACCGCTTTGACCGCCGAGCACACGCCGGTGGAGTTCAACGAGATGACCCTGGACGGCTCGGCCTACGTGCTGCAGTACGACTTCGACGCCTGAGCCGCGCGGGCGGGGCGCGGCCCGGCACCGTTGCGGCCGCGCCCCGCCGGGCGCCCGGTGACGCGGCGCGTGTTCGCGCCCGTATGGAGGCGGAGGTTCGCCGGGGCCTGCTGCGCCCCGCCGGCGGTCCTGTGCGGGTAGGCGCGGTGCCGTGTGCGCTCGGCGCGCCGGGAGGGTGCGGCCCCGGCCCGCTGGGCGAGCCGGGTGCCTGAACCTACCGACGCCCCCGCGCCCGGTCCGCCCCCGCCCGGTCTCCGTCGACCGAAGCGAAGACCAGGAAGACCAGGACGCTGAGGACTCCTCCAACGGCGACCGCCCCGCCCGCGGCGGGAAGGACGTCGCCGGCATCGCTCGCCACCCACCGGCTGAGGGCGAACCCCAGCAGGCCGGCCACGGCCAGCGATCCGAGGGCGACCACACAGAGCAGCACGAACAGCTTCCCGTCGGTCCACGGGCCCGGACGCATCCGGACCGCGCGCAGGGCCGCGGCACCGGCGGTGAGCCGGCCGACCCAGACGACCTCGGAAGCGGCTGCGGCGAGTGCGCTCCACCCCGGCCGGGTCTCCTCGCGGAGCCGGACGAGCTGGTGATCGACCCAGAGGCGGTAGTAGCGGGCCCACCCCACACGGAGCGGCTGTCGGTGAATCAATGGCTGTCGGTACGAAACCAGCATTGTCACACTCCCGGCTGCCAGTAGCCTCACTACGTTCCGTACCCGAACGCCTTTCCGGCGAACTTCCCAGCGGTGAAGAAACAGGCATTCATCAGCCCACGCCGCGTTGACTCCGCATCGACCGACCATTGGCGCCTCAACCGGGCGAAGAAGTGCGAATCGAGGTAGCGTCACCGGTATGGATGAAACAACCGGCTCTGTGCACAAGTCCGAGGAGGAGTGGCGGTCGGTCCTCGATCCGGAGGCCTTCGCGGTGCTGCGCCAGGGCGCCACCGAGCGCCCTTGGAGCGGCGAGTACGTCTCCACCTCGGCTACCGGGGTCTACCGCTGCCGCGCCTGCGGCACCGAGCTGTTCCGCTCCGATGAGAAGTTCGAGTCCCACTGCGGCTGGCCGAGCTTCTTCGATCCCGCCGAGAGCGAGGCCGTGAAGCTGTACGAGGACCGCTCGATGGGTATGGTTCGCACCGAGGTGCGCTGCGCGCACTGCGACTCCCACCTCGGCCACGTCTTCTACGGCGAGGGATACGACACGCCCACCGACGCCCGCTACTGCATCAACTCCGTGGCCCTCACGCTGGAGGCAGACGACTCAGTGCAATAGCATCCTCCTTCATGGGTTCACTCGGCTGGTGATCTCGGGACCTCCAGCCGTTACGATCGCTGTGCCCGCCCACGCGCGCGCAGCAGCGCACGGCGCGGGTCGAGTTCCGGCCCGCCTCCGACGGAAGTTGGCAATGACCGAACACGACCGGCAGACCCCGGCCCCCGCCCGCGCTCCCGGACGCAACCGCACGGGCCTGGCCCGCGGCTCGGCGCCGTGGCTGCTGCCCGCGTTCGCCCTGGTCCTCGCCTTGGCCGCCGCATCTGTCGCCGTGCCCCTACTGCTGGTGGCCGCCATCCCCGCCGGCGCGCTGGCACTGGGGATGGTGTGGTTCTTCCGCGATCCCGAGCGCGTCGCCGCCGATGCCGGGCTGGCCTGTGCGGCCGACGGCGTCGTGCAGTTCATCGACCCCCAGACCGACGGCCGCACCCGCGTCGCCGTCTTCATGAACCCCCTGAACGTGCATGTCAACCGTGCACCGCTGGAAGGGGCCGTGGCCGGTGTCGAACACCGGCCCGGCGGCTTCCGACCTGCATTCGACAAGGACAGCGAGCGTAATGAGCGCGTCATCTGGACCTTCCAAACCGAGATCGGCGAGGTCACGGTCGTTCAAATCGCCGGCGCGATGGTCCGGCGTATCGTCCCGTATCTCGCTGAGGGGCAGAAGGTGGAGAAGGGGCAGAGGATCGGCCTCATCCGCTTCGGCTCCCGTGTCGACGTCTACCTTCCGCCGGGGATCGCCCCGGCGGTGGAGGTCGGCCAGAAGGTTCGAGCCGGAGAAACCCGCCTCGACCGGGACTGAGACCGTGAACACCCCCGCCGACGGCATCCCGGTGGCGGCCACGGGGGGCGGAGCCGTGGCCGAGGCGCCCGCGCCCCGGCTGCGCCTGGCGCTGGCCGACTACCTGACGCTGGGCAACGCGCTGTGCGGGTTCATGGCGGTCTGGCAGCTGGCGGCGGCCCAGTCGGCCCACATCGCCGCAGGAGTCTCCGGCCCGATGGACCGCGGCGCCATCGCGGTCGCCGTGGTACTGCTGCTGGTCGCGGCGGGCTGCGACCTGTTCGACGGCCGGGTGGCGCGCAAGCTCGGCAGCAGCGGAATGGGCGCCGAGCTGGACAACCTCGCCGACGTCATCAGCTTCGGCTTCGCGCCCGCCTTCTTCGTCGTCGCCTGGGGCACCCTCAGCGGCGAGGGCGGCGCACTGCCCGTCGCCGCCGCGGCCGCGGTGCTGCTGGCGGTGGTGGTGCGTCTGGCGCGGTTCTCCTGCCAGAGCTCGGACTGCGGCAACTTCACCGGGCTGCCCAGCCCGTTCGGAGCCATGGCCGTGATCACCGTCGTACTGCTGGACCCGCCGGTGCTGCTGGGCACGGCCGCGGTAGTGGCGGTGGCCTGGCTCATGGTCAGCCGTATCGAGTACCCCAAGCCGCGCGGCCGCGCCGCCTACGCGGTGCTGCTCTGGATCGCGGGCAGCGTGGCGTGCCTGACCCTGTGGGCGATGAACGCACCGGCCGGCGACGCGCTGCTGTACTCCGGCTCCAGTCTGGTCCTGGTGCTGCTGGCTGCGGTTCCGGTCTACCTGCTCGCCACCCGCCGCCACCCCCGCGCGGGCACAGCCATGCCGCCGCCCGCCGAGCCCGTGGACTGAGGGCGCCGGCAGGCGGAGCGGGACCCGCCCGCCCGCCCGCCGGCGCGCGACCGGCCCCGCCGGGCTCAGGCCAGCGCCTCCACCAGCTCGGCCGGGCTCTTGCGGCGGCCGGTGTAGAAGGGGATCTCCACACGGGTGTGGCGGCGCGCCTCGGCTGCGCGCAGGCGGCGCATCAGGTCGACGATGCGGTGCAGTTCGCCGGCCTCGAAGGCCAGCATCCACTCGTAGTCGCTCAGCCCGAAGGTGGAGACGGTGTTCGCGCGGACGTCGGGGTAGGGCGCGGCCATCTTGCCGTGCTCGGCCAGCATGGCGCGGCGCTCCTCGTCGGGCAGCAGATACCACTCGTAGGAGCGTACGAACGGGTAGATGCACAGGTGCTCGCCCGGCTCCTCGCCGGCCAGGAAAGCCGGGACGTGGCCGCGGTTGAACTCGGCCGGGCGGTGCAGGCCCACCACCGACCACACCGGTGTGCTCACCCGGCCCAGCCGCGTGCGGCGGAACGAGGCGTACATCTCCTGCACCGCCTCGGAACTCTCACCGATCCACCAGAACATCATGTCGGCGTCGGCGCGGAACCCCTGCACGTCGTAGCACCCGCGCGTGGTCACGCCCTTGCCGGCCGCGCCGTCGAACAGCGCGCCCAGCTCCTCGCCGGCGGCGGCGCGGTCGGTGCCGGAGAGGTCCCCGGCCTTGAACACCGACCACATGGTGTAGCGGATGAGCTGGTTCAGGTCCTGCGCGTCGTCCGCGCCCTGGCTGTCGTGCCCCGTGGTCACGGATGGCTCCTTGTCTGATCGTCACTGGTTGGCGTGTGCGCCCGCCCGCCGGCGGCGCCGGCCGCAGACGCGCGGATGTCCTCGGCGGCGCGGGTAGCGCCGGCGATGCAGGCGGGGATGCCGACCCCGTCGTAGGCGGCGCCGCACACGGCGAGGCCGCCCAGACCGGCCACCTCGGCGCGGATGCGCTCGACGCGGGCGCCGTGGCCGGTGTCGTACTGCGGGAGCCCGCCGCCCCAGCGGGTGACCCGCTGCTCGGCGGGGTCGCCGGTGATGCCGCAGACGGCGGCGAGGTCGGCGGCGGCCGCGGCGGCGAGGTCACCGTCGTCGCGCTGCAGCTTGGCCTCCTCCCCCGCGCGTCCGATGGAGCAGCGCACGAGTGCCGTCTGCGGATCCCGGCCCGCCGCCTGGAGCTCCTCGGCCAGCCACGGCCACTTCAGGCTGCTGAAGGTGGCGGCCTTGATGGTCAGGCGCTCGCGGGCGGAGACCAGGAACCCGCTGCCCGGAGGGCGGCGGGTGAAGGCGGAGCGGGGGTAGGCGAAGGTCACCACGACCATGCTCGCGTACTCGATGGCGGCCAACTCGGTCGCGGCGGCCGGGGCGAGGGGCCGCAGCAGCTTGGCGGCCGCCGGCGCCGGGCAGGCGAGCACGACCGCGTCCGCGGTGATCTCGCGCGGGGGCGAGGAGGGCGCGTCGGGCGCCGCCGCGCCGACGCCGAGCGACCACCCCCCGGAGGGGGTGCGCTCCAGCCGGCGCACGGTCGCCGAGGTCTCGACACGTGCGGCGCCGCTGTCGGCCAGGGCCCGGGCGAGGGTCGCGACGCCGCCGCGCAGCGTGGCGAAGGCCGGGGCGCCGGGTCGGGACCGCGCCCGCTGCGCCTCGCCCGCGCGGCCCACGGCGTGCATCAGGGAGCGCTCTTCGCGCGCCTGCGGCGCGAGCTGGGGAAGTGTGGAGTCCAGCGAAAGCCGATCGGCGCGCCCGGCGTAGACGCCCCCCAGCATCGGCTCGACGAGGCGCTCGACGACCTCGCGGCCCATGCGGGCGCCGATGTAGCCGGCCACGGACGGGTCGCCCTCCATGGCGGTGCGCGGAAGGACGCGGTCCAGGCCGGCGCGCAGCACGCCCGGAGGGGAGAGCACCCGGCTGCGCGCGAGCGCGGACAGATCGCCGGGCACGCCCATCACCTGGCCCTTGGGGAAGGCACGCAGCCGGCCGCGGCTGTAGATGCTCGCGGGCAGCGGCGCGGGGTGCTCGACGCGCTCGGAGAGCCCGAGTTCGTCGATGAGGTCCAGTGCCTCGGGCCTGCGCGCGAGCACCGACTCCGCGCCGGCGTCGACCGGGACACCGGCGACCGGCGAGGCGTGCAGCTTGCCGCCCACTCGCGGCGCCGCCTCAAGCACGGTGACCTCGGCTCCCGCCCGGCCCAGGCGGTAGGCGGCCGTGAGCCCGGAGATACCGGCCCCCACCACCACGACATGCGGTTTCGGCTGCATGCTCCCAGCTTTCCAGATCCACGGGAGCGCTGTGCGCGGGGTAGCGGTGTGATCCGCGTCGTCGCGGGCGCCGCGGACCGCCGAGGCGGGCGGGACGGGCGCGCGGCCCGTGACCAAGCCGCAATCCGCGCGCCGAAACGCCGGACGCACCGGCCCACGTCCAAGGGTCATGTTCACCACGCATGCCGACGTTCCCCCGCTTGGCCGCAGTCGGCGGCGCCGCGCCGCCGCAGTCGTCGCGCCGCTGGCCCTGATCGCCGCCCTGACCGGATGCGCCGCGGACGGAGCGTCCGGCGGCGCGTCGCTGGAGGGACCCGCCGGTTCCGACAGCGGCGAAGCCGCACGGGCGGAGCCGGGGGGCGAGGCCCAAGACGCCGCCCCGGGCGAAGACTCCGGTTCCAACGCGGCCGCCGACGTCCCCGTCGCCGAGCGCGATCTGGTGCACACCGCGGACCTCGCCGTGGAGGTCGACGACGTGCCCGATGCGGCCGAGGAGGCCGTCGGCGTCGCGGAATCGGCCGGGGGCTACGTCGTCAAGGAGAACGTGAGCACCGCCCAGGGCAGTCCGCCGCACGCGTCGCTGACGCTGCACGTGCCCCAGGAGCGCTATGACGGCGCCTTGGACGAGCTGTCGGCGCTGGGCTCGCGCGCCAACCTCGACCGCCGGGTCTCGGACGTGACCGAGGAGGTCGCCGACGTCGACAGCAGGGTCGAGTCGGCCGAGGCGTCGCTGGAGCGGCTGCGCGAACTGCTCGACGAGGCGGAGTCCGTCGAGGACGTCCTGGCCGTGGAGGAGCAGATCAGCACGCGCCAGCAGGATCTGGAGGCGCTGCAGGCCCGCCAGGAGACCCTAGCCCAGCAGACGTCCTACGGCACCGTTCGGCTGGAACTGGACCCGCCGGAGACCTACGTGGAGGAGCCTGCGGACGACTCGATCGGCTTCCTCGGCGGCCTGCAGCGCGGTTGGCGGGCCCTGGTCGGGGTGGCCCAGGCGGTTTCGGTCGCGGCGGGCTGGGTGCTGCCGTTCGCGGTCCCGGCCGCCGCGCTCGCCGCCGCGGTCTGGCTCCCCTGGCGCCGCCGCCGTGCGGCCCGGAGCCGGACCGCGGAGCCGGCCCCGGCCGGAGACGGCGCCGCGCAGCAGACCGGCGGTGAGGACGGCGAGCGTGCCGAGTCCTCGGGTGAGCACTCCGCTGCGGAGGGCGTCTCGCAAGCGGGTACCGGTGAGGGCCCGAGCGGCGACGCCGACGGCGGAGGCGGCCCCGGCGGGGACCGCGGCTGAGGCGGGTGCCCGGCCCGACCGGCCCCGTGCAGAGTTCCGGCCGGGTGCTCCGGCGCAGCGGAGCACCCGGTGCACGAGGAACCTCCGGGAACCGCCGGGGCGGGCCGCCCCGAAGGCTGCGGCAACGGGGCTGCGAGCGCGAAGTGCGTGTGCCCGCTTGCCGCCGAGCGGTGGGACACCCGTTCCCGGCACAGTGCACCGCCGCTCACGTGGGGCCGGTGCCGCGCCCGGACTCCTGTTCTCCAGGTGCGGCGTGCTCTCGGCGGCGAGCCGGCGCGCTCGCTGAGCGGGCTGCGCCCCCTTGCCGCGGCCCACCCGCGCACACTCAGCACACGGACGCGCATTCCCGATCCCCGCCGCCACAGCGTGCGCATGCGCCATCCGGTGCGCGGGGCGGCGAGGGCGGTGTTAGCGGGCCGTCTCGGTGTGGACGTACTCGGTGAGGCGGGCGAGTACGTCGGGGTCGGTGTCGGGCAGTACGCCGTGGCCCAGGTTGAACACGTGGCCCTCGGCTGCGGCCCCGGCGGCGACGACGTCGGAGGCCCGGCGCGCGACCGCGTCCCAGGGCGCGAACAGCGTCGCGGGGTCGAGGTTGCCCTGCAGCGCCGTGCCGGGCTGCACCCGCTGGGCGGCCTTGTCCAGCGGTACCCGCCAGTCCACGCCCACCACATCGGCACCGGCCTCGCTGAGCAGGCTGAGCAGTTCGCCCGTGCCCACACCGAAGTGGATTCGGGGCACGTCCAGCTCGGCGAGGCGTTCGAAGATCCAGGAGGTATACGGCAGGACGGACTCGCGGTAGTCGTCGGCGCTGAGCGCGCCCACCCACGAGTCGAACAGCTGGACGGCGCCGGCGCCGGCAGCCGCCTGGACCCGCAGGAACTCCACGGTGATGGCGGACAGCCGCTGCATCAGGTCGGCCCACAGGTCGGGCGCGCCGTACATCAGCGCCTTGGTGTGCTCGTGGTTCTTGGAGGGCCCGCCTTCGATCAGGTAGGAGGCCAGGGTGAAGGGGCCGCCCGCGAAGCCGATCAGCGGCCGCTCGCCGAGTTCGCCGACCAGCGTGCCCACCGCCTCGGTGACGTAGGGGACGTCGTCGGGTTCGAGCGCGCGCAGGCGCTTGACGCCTTCGGCGTCGCGGATCGGGTCGGCCACCACGGGCCCCACCCCGGGCCGGATGTCCAGGTCGATGCCGATGGCCTTGAGCGGCACCACGATGTCGCTGAAGTAGATGGCGGCGTCGACGTCGTAGCGGCGCACCGGCTGCATGGTGATCTCGACGATCATGTCGGGCCGCGCGCAGGCCTCCAGCATGGGAACGTCGGCGCGCACCCTGCGGTATTCGGGCAGTGAGCGCCCGGCCTGGCGCATGAACCACACCGGTGTGTGCGGCACCGGCAGGCGTCGGCAGGCGCGGATGAATGGAGAGTCGTGCAGCGTCACACCTCGATCGTGCCACGTGTGCGGGACTCCCGTGTCCGCGACGGACCGCCGCGGCCCGATCCGGCCGCGGCCGCACCGGCGGCGACGGCGGGTGCCCCACTCCGACACGGCGGGTAAAAAGGTGGGTGGAAGGAGAGTCGGCGTGCGGCTTCCGCCGGTAGGCGGGCTCGGTCGCGCGGGAATCCTCCGTCGGGCGGTGCGAGGCTCCCTCAAGCGCCGCGTCCCCGCCGATCCCAAGATCGTTACAAATGGCCGACACGCCGGAAAAACTCCGCGTGATGACCGGGGGGCCGTGCAACCGTCATGGCGTACTCGCCGTCACGCACCGCAACCGCCGATGCGCTCCGCTTCGGCGGCGGGCAGCGGACGTGTGTCCGACCCTCCGGGCGCGCGGTCGCGGTCTCGTCGGTGCTGCCAGTGCCCCGCAAACTAGATTAAGGCTGTCGTTTCCATCATGCCCCCTCTCGGTAGGGTCGATGACGCGCCACCCGCGTTCCGACGAGCGGTCGAGAGTCTGCGCGCACCCGCGGTCCGATCGGAGATCGCGGTCGAGGACATCCCCGCCCCCAAGCGCCTCGCCCCGCATGCCGTGGCCATGTCGGCCACGGTTCGCCCCGACGGCGAGGACGCCGCCTTCGGCCGGCTGATCGTCCTCTACGATCCCGACGGCACGCGCGACTGGCCCGGCCCGTTCCGTGTCGTGGTCTGGGTCACCGCCGACCTGGAGACCGAAATCGCATCCGATCCGCTGCTGGGCCAGGTGGCCTGGAGCTGGCTGACCGAGGCCCTCCAGGCGCGGCAGACCCCGCATCCGGGTCTGAGCGGAACGGTCACGCGCGCCACGACCGAGGGCTTCGCCGGCAAGGCCGACCAGCCGGTGACCACCGAAGTGGAGCTGCGCGCCTCGTGGTCGCCCGAGAGCGAGGAGCTGTCGGGCGACATGCAGGTGTGGCTGGACCTGTTGTCGGCCGCGGCGGGGCTGCCGCCCGTGGACGTCGCCGATATCACGCAGCGGCGCGGACGCGCGGAGGGGTGAGCTCCCCGGCACGGTGACACGGCGGGAACGCCCTCCGCACGGGGGCGCCGGCAGTGCCCCACGGCCGCTCCGGCTCCCGCGGAACCGGGCGCCGGGCCGTTCCCGCGCCCTTCTGAGGCCTCTCCGCGCGCGCCCGCGACGCGACGAGCACATACCGTGGAGGGGTGGCGAACGTGCTGAACTCGAAGACAGGGCCCCCGGATCCCGACAACGGGCAGGGTGATGCGCACGGCGAGGCCGAACCCGAGGCGCCGTTGCTGCGCGAGCCGCGCGAGGGGCTGCCGCCGGTCGTGGCCGACTCCGCGCACCTGGACCGGGTCGTCGACGCCTTCGCCGCCGGCACGGGGCCGGTCGCGGTCGACGCCGAACGGGCGTCGGGCTACCGCTACGGGCAGCGCGCCTATCTGGTCCAGCTGCGCCGTACCGGGGCGGGCTCGGCGCTGATCGACCCGATCGCCTGCCCGGACCTGTCGGGCCTGGGAACGGCGCTTGCCGGGGCCGAGATGGTGCTGCACGCCGCCCACCAGGACCTGCCCTGCCTCACGGAGATCGGGCTGGTGCCCACCGAGCTGTTCGACACCGAGCTGGCCGGGAGGCTGCTGGGCTACCAGCGCGTGGGCCTGGGGTCGATGGTCGAGGGGGTGCTGGGGCTGCGCCTGGCCAAGGAGCATTCGGCGGTGGACTGGTCGGTGCGCCCGCTGCCCGAGGACTGGCTGACCTACGCGGCGCTGGACGTGGAGGTCCTGGTCGACCTGCGCGACGCGCTGCGCGCCGAGCTGGAGGAGGCCGGCAAGCTGGAGTGGGCGCGCGAGGAGTTCGCCTGGGTGCTGCAGGCGCCGCCCAAGGAGCCGCGCCCCGACCCGTGGCGCCGCACCTCGGGGATCCACCGGGTGCGCAATCAGCGAGGGCTGGGTGTGGTCCGCGAGCTGTGGCTCGAGCGCGACCGCATCGCACGCGAGCGCGACATCTCGCCGGGCCGGGTGCTGCCGGATTCGGCCATCGTCGAGGCCGCCACGGCGATGCCCGCCACCGCGCCCGAGCTCACCGCCATCAAGCCCTTCAGCGTTCGGCTGGCGCGCCGCTACGTGCCCAACTGGCTCAAGGCCGTCAACCGCGTACGCGGCATGCCCCAGGCCGAGCTGCCGCAGCCCAGCGCCCCGGGCGACGGCCCGCCGGCCACCAACCGCTGGGCCGACCGCGACCCCGTGGCCGCCAAGCGGCTGGATGCCGTGCGGGCGGAGCTCTCGGCCGTCGCCGAGCGGATCGTGATGCCCGCGGAGAACCTGCTGCAGCCCGACACGGTCCGGCGGCTGGCGTGGTCCCCGCCGGAGCGCGCCGATGCCTCCGCCGTGGCCGATCAGCTGCGCGAGCACCACGCCCGCGCCTGGCAGGTGGAGCTGACCGCCGAGCGGCTGGCCGAGGCGCTGCGCAGGGCGGCCGCGGACGCTTGAGGCTTCCGCGGCTGCGCGTGCCCGGGCACGCGCAGCCGCGCTCTCCCCTGCCGCCGGGGCGATTGCCCCCATTTTTGCCCGATTAGAGTAGAAAGTGGTGCGTATCACGCCACGCGGCACGGCGCCTTTATCCCGCACCCACCCCGGGGCGGATTATGTTATGGAATCGTGCTGTTCTTGATGCGAAGTGGCGAGGTCCCGTTGAGTGCGACCGGTGTGTCCGATTGGGGGGTGAGGCTTGTGGCGTTCTGGCGCTCACTGCTGCACAAAGCCGGCTTCTCCCCTGCTGAGCCCGGAATCGCCACCCGCTCCTCCGACGGCGAGCACGGGCGGACCCCGGCCATGCGCGCCGCGGCACTGGAGCAGGTCCTGGAGCGCCACGTCGCGTCGCTGGGCTCGGACAGCCCCCGTACCATCGCCACCCGCAACAACCTGGCGAGCAAGTACGCCCAGATCGGCCGCCGCGGGGCCGCCGTCGCCCAGTTCGAGCAGGCCCTGAACGACGCCGTGAACACCTACGGCGAGGCACACCAGCAGACCGACGTCATCCGCGAGAACCTGGCCTGGTGCTACGAGGACTCGGGACGCCACGCCGACGCCGCCGAGCAGTGGGAGGCGCTGCTCAAGCGCCGCGACGAGCAACTGGGACCGGTGGCGGCCGACACCGTCACCGCGCGCAGCCGGCTGGCCATCAACTACCGCAAGAGCGGACGCTACGACGCGGCGATCGCCCACTACGAGAAGGCGGTCGAGGACGCGGGCGTACCCGAGGGGCGCGAGGATCTGCGCCTGGGCCTCAGCCTGGCCTTCGCGGCCGTGGGTCGCGACGACGAGGCCGTCCAGCAGTTGCGCATGGTCCTCGCCCAGCGGCGCCGCCGACTGGGCACCCGCCACTTGGACACCCTGCTGGTCCAGCACCGGCTGGGCCGGGCCTACACCGAGGCGGGCCGCCTGGAGGACGCGGCCGATACGCTGCGCGACGCCTACCTCAACGGGCTCTCCGCGTCCGGCGACCCCGACATCCGCATGCTCACCCTGCGCCTGCGCCGGGACCTGGCCGGCGCACTGAGCGCCCAGGGCCGCCACCGCGACGCCGCGGCGCTGTTCTAAGCCCTTCGGGCAGCCCCGAGGCCCGCGACGGAGGAATCGCCGCACTCGCCCGACGGCGAGCGCACGCCCCCCGGGCAAGGGACCGTAGGAGGGTGCAGCGCGCGTCCGGCGGCAGAGAAGAGGCAGGCGGCGGGCGCCCCCACGGCGCTTCACGCACACGCGGCCCGTCGCCGCAGCCCACCCGCCTCGGCCCGGGCGTGTGGATACGCGTGGGCGGACGTGCTCGCGGCACTAGTTACCGGCGAGTAGCATTACCTCGTATCCGGTCATCGTCCGTTGGAACCAGGAGGGCAAATCGTGCCGCGAACTGCCCGTGATGTCGTATTTGTCGACGGGGTCAGGACTCCGTTCGGCAAGGCCGGCAAGGGCCTCTACGCCGAGACACGCGCCGACGACCTCGTCGTGCGCGTAATCCGCGAGCTACTGCGCCGCAACCCCGGCCTGCCGCCGGAGCGCGTCGACGAGGTGGCCGTCGCCGCCACCACCCAGACAGGCGACCAGGGCCTGACCATCGGCCGCAGCGCGGCCCTGCTGGCGGGCCTGCCCCGCAGCGTGCCCGGCTATGCCATCGACCGCATGTGCGCCGGCGCCATGACGGCCGTCACCACCAGCGGCGCGGGCATCTCGTTCGGCGCCTACGACGTCGCCATCGCCGGCGGCGTCGAGCACATGGGCCGCCACCCGATGGGCGAGGGCGTCGACCCCAACCCGCGCTTCCTCTCCGAGAAGCTCGTCGACCCCTCGGCGCTGGTCATGGGCAACACGGCGGAGAACCTGCACGACCGCTACCCCTCCATCACCAAGGAGCGCGCCGACGCCTACGCGCTGCGCAGCCAGGAGAAGGTCGCCAAAGCCTACGCCGACGGCAAGCTGCAGCCGGACCTGGTCGAGATGCTGGTGCGCTCGGCCGAGCAGGGATACGGCCTGGCCAGCGCCGACGAGCCGCCGCGGCCCGAGACGACCCTGGAGGGCCTGGCCGGGCTGAAGACGCCGTTCCGCGCGCACGGCAACGTGACCCCGGGCAACTCCGCCGGCCTCAACGACGGCGCGACCGGCGCGATCATCGCCGCCGAGGACGTCGCCGCCGACCTGGGCCTGGACGCTCGGATGCGCCTGGTGGACTTCTCCTTCGCCGGCGTGGACCCCGAGGTCATGGGCGAGGGCCCGGTCCCGGCGACCGAGCGGCTGCTCGAACGCCAGCGGATGACCATGGACGACATCGGCCTCGTGGAGATCAACGAGGCTTTCGCCGTGCAGGTCCTGGCGTTCCTGGAGCACTTCGGCGTCGCCGACGACGACGCCCGCGTCAACCCCTGGGGCGGCGCGATCGCTCTGGGCCACCCGCTGGCCTCCTCGGGCGTGCGGCTGATGATGCAGCTCGCGCGCCTGTTCGCCGAGCGCCCCGATGTCCGCTACGGCCTGACGACGATGTGCGTGGGCATGGGCATGGGCGGAACCGTGCTGTGGGAGAACACCAACTGGGAAGGGAGCGCCAAGTGAGCAGCACCGACGACCAGGGCGCCGCGACCGGTGCCCCCGTCTCCCGTGAGGCCCTGCGCGAGGTCTTCGCCGACGAGGTGGTCACCCACGCGCTCTCCCGCGACGTCCAGCTGCCCTACGGCGCCGGCAAAGCGGTGCTGATCACCCTGGACAACGGGCACGACCACAACAAGCCCAACACCTTCGGCCCGGCCGGACTGCTCAGCCTGGACGACGCGATCGAGGCGGCGCGCGCCCGCTCCGACATCTCCGCCGTTGCCGTCACCGGCAAGCCGTTCATCTTCGCCGTGGGCGCCGACCTGTCGGGCGTGCCGCAGGTGCGCGACCGCGAGCAGGCCTACGCGGTGGCCAAGCTGGGACACGACGTCTTCCGCAAGCTCGGCGAACTCGACGTGCCCACCTTCGCCTTCATCAACGGCGCGGCCATGGGCGGCGGCGTCGAGGTGGCACTGCACTGCCGGTACCGCACGGTCTCCTCGGGCATCCCCGCCCTGTCGCTGCCCGAGGCGTTTCTGGGCCTGGTTCCGGGGTGGGGCGGCACCTACCTGCTGCCCCGGCTCATCGGCGTCGAGAAGGCGCTGAAGATCGTCATCGACAACCCGCTGGCCCAGAACAAGACGATCAAGGGTCCCGAGGTCCGCGAGTTGGGCATCGCCGACGCGATGTTCGAGCCCGCCGACTTCGTCGAGGAGTCGCTGCGCTGGGCCGCCCGCGTCGTCAAGGGCGAGACCACCGTCGAGCGGCCCGAGGTCGACACCGGCCAGGCCTGGGACCAGGCGATCGACAACGCCCGGTTCATGCTGGAGGGCAAGTTGCACGGCGCCGCCCCGGCCCCGGCGCGTGCGCTGGAGCTGGTCGCCGCGTCCAAGGACCGCACCCGCGACGAGGGTTTCGCCGCCGAGGACGAGGCGCTGGCCGACCTGATGATGAGCGACGAGCTCACGGCCGGCCTGTACGCCTTCGACCTCAACCAGAAGCGGGCCAAGCGCCCTGCCGGCGCGCCCGACAAGTCGCTGGCCCGCCCGATCACCAAGGTCGGCGTGGTCGGCGCCGGGCTGATGGCCGGCCAGCTCGCGCTGCTGTTCGCCCGGCGCCTGGACGTACCGGTGGTCATGACCGACCTCGACCAGGACCGGCTGGACAAGGGCGTCGCCTACGTGCACGGCGAGGTCGACAAGCTGCTCGGCAAGGGGCGCATCACCTCCGACAAGGCCAATCGCCTCAAGGCCCAGGTCAGCGGTTCGCTGAGCATGAACGCCTTCTCCGACGCCGACTTCGTCATCGAGGCCGTCTTCGAGAAGATGTCGGTCAAGCAGGACGTCTTCGCCCAGGTGGAGGCGGAGGTCGCGCCCGAGGCCGTCCTGGCCACCAACACCTCCTCGCTGTCGATCACCGAGATGGCCTCGAAGCTGAAGCACCCCGAGCGGGTAGTGGGCTTCCACTTCTTCAACCCGGTGGCGGTGCTGCCTCTGCTGGAGATCGTCCGCGGCGAGCGCACCGACGACGCCGCGCTGGCGACGGCCTTCGCCACGGCCAAGCAGCTGAAGAAGACGGCGGTCCTGTGCAAGGACGCGCCCGCCTTCGTCGTCAACCGGCTGCTCACCCTGTTCATGGGCGAGGTGCTGGGTGCCGTGGAGGAGGGCACCGAGCCTGAGGTCGCCGACCGCTCTGTGGCGCCGCTGGGGCTGCCCATGTCGCCGCTGCTGCTGCTTCAACTGGTCGGCCCGGCGGTGGCGCTGCACGTGTCGGAGACGCTGCACGAGGCGTTCCCGGACCGCTTCGGGGTCTCCGAGCAGCTGCGGCGGGTGGTCGAGTCGGGCAAGACGGAGATCTACGGCCCCGATTTCCAGATCGACCCCGAGGTGCGGGAGATGTTCGCCGGCGGCGGCAGGCCCTCCAGTGAGGAGGAGATCCGGCAGCGCGCGCTGGAGGCGATGGCCCGCGAGATCCGCATCATGCTCGACGAAGGCGTGGTGGCCGAGCCCGCCGACATCGACCTGTGCCTGATCACCGGCGCCGGCTGGCCCTTCCACCTGGGCGGCATCACGCCCTACCTGGACCGCTCCGGCGTGTCCGAGAAGGTCAACGGCTCGCTGTTCCACCCGAACGGCCCCAAGGCGGTGTGACCGCCGTCGCCGGTCCCGCGGCGCGCCGCGGGACCGGCGGTTCCGAAGGAGCCCGCGGGCTCCCGGCGGCCCGCGGACCGGGTCTCCCCTCCCCGCCCTTGCGGCGGCACCCCCGGTCCGCGGGTCCGCCCGCCGTCGCCGAGTCCCCCTCGGAGACGCTCCGCGCCGCCCTCACCCGAGACGCCGAGCGCCGGACGACTTATGCTGGGGCCATGGCGGGCGCAACGGCACCCTTCGTTCTCACCAACCGCTTCCGCGTCACGTGGGAAGGGGCGTGGCTTGCGGTCGCGTGCACGGTGTTCACCGGCACCGGTATAGCCCTGATGCTGCGCGGGAGCCTGCTCGACGTGGTGATGGGCCTGCTGGCGGTCGTGTTCTTCGGCGGCGCGGGCATCGGCTCGATCGCGCGCCTGCTCTCGCCGCGGCCCGTGCTGGTCCTCGACTCCCAGGGAGCGCGATTCCCCGCACCCTGGCCGCGCTCCGCCCGCGAGGACATCTTCCTCGCCTGGGAGGATATCGCGCTGCTGCGGGCCTGCACGCAGGTCGTGCCCCACCGCGGCGGCACGGTGAACATGCACTACCTGGACCTCGTCCCCACTCGCGAGGCCGATCGCCCGTTCCGCACTCCCCCGCCCTGGGGCGCCGACCACGCGGTGCGGGTGCGGCCCACCTGGGACCACAGCCTCGACGAGATCGTGGCGGCCGCCCACGTCTACCGCCCCGGCCTGCCTTTCGACGACCGCCGCAAACCCGGCGGCGACCGGGTCTGAGGGCCGGAGCGCCCCGCGCGCCGGGAACTCCGGCCCGGTCAGCGCATCCGGGCGGGCTCGCGGCCGCGGGCGCGCGATCCCTGCGCCGCGGCGTCCTCGCCTTCGGTGATACCGATGCGGTCGTGCATCCGGCGCAGCGGTTCGGGCAGCCACCAGTTCGCGCGGCCCAGCAGCCGCATGGTGGCCGGCACCAGCAGGGCGCGCACGAGCGTGGCGTCGACGGCCACCGCCACGGTCAGCCCCACTCCGATGATCTTCAAGAAGAGCAGGTCGGAGGTGCCCATCGCGGCGAGCACGACCATCAGCAGCACGGCGGCGCTGGTGATGATGCCGCCGGTGCGCTGAAGTCCCGTGGCCACGGAGTGGGGGTTGTCGCCGGTGGCCGCGTACTCCTCGCGGACCCGGCTGAGCAGGAAGAGTTCGTAGTCCATGGCCAGTCCGAAGGCCACGATCACGATCAGCACGAGGAAGGTCGGGTCGATCGTGCCGACAGCCGTGAAGTCCAGCACCCCCGACAGGTGCCCCTCCTGGAAGCCCCACACGACCACGCCCAGCGACGCGCCCAGCGACAGCGCCCCCATGATGACGGCCTTGAGGGGCAGCACGATCGATCCGAATGCCAGGAACAGCAGTACCAGGGTCACGGCGAAGACGAACGTGAGTGTGTAGGGCAGGGCGTCGACGATGGCGGCGACGTTGTCGATCTGCATAGCGGCGGGCCCGCCGACCAGGACCTCGTCGGCGCCCTGGGGAGGCGCGGCGTCGCGCACGTCGCGCACGAGTTCGGAGGTGGCGGGGTCGTCGGCGGCGCCCTGGTAGGCCACGGTCAGGTGGGCGGCGCCGGCGTCGGCGCGGGATACCTCGACGCGCTCAGCGCCGTCGAGGCCCCTCAGCCGGTCGGCGAAGTCCTGCAGCTCCGACTCGGAGACCCCGCCGGTGACGGCGACGTCGATCTCACCGATGCCGCCGGCGGGGAAGTCCTCCTCCAGCGACTCCATGGCCACGCGGCTGCCGGCGTCCTCGGGCAGGTAGCGCTGGTCGGTGGAGCCCAGCTCGGTGTAGGCCAGCGACGAGGCGAAGGCCAGCAGCACCGCGGACACCGTCACCAGGTAGATCACGGGCCGCCGCATGACGCTGTGGGCCAGCCGGGACCAGCCGCCCTCGCCCTGGTCGGGGGTCAGCCCGTGTTCGCGGGCGCGGGCGCGCTCGATCTCGCGTCGGCGCCGGCGGCGGGCGAACAGCCGCAGGGAGTCGATGCGCCGACCGGCGAGGGCCAGCAGTGCGGGCAGGACGACCAGTGCCGCCAGTACGTCGAAGAGCACCACCGCGATGCCGCCGAGTCCGATGGAGCGCAGGATGGGCTGGGGGAAGAACAGCAGACCTGCGAATGCGATCATCACGGTGACGCCGGAGAAGGCGACGGTGCGCCCGGCGGTGGACAGGGTGCGCGGCACGGCGTCTCGCACCTCCACGCCGCGGGACATCTCCTCGCGGAAGCGGCTGACCATGAACAGGCCGTAGTCGATCGCCAGGCCCAGGCCGAGGATGGTGGCGACGTTGACCGCGAACACGGAGACTTCGGTGACATGGGTGAGCGCGCGCAGCAGGGTCAGTGAGCCCAGGATCGCCAGTCCGCCCACGGCCAGCGGCATCAGCGCCGCGACGACGCCCCCGAAGATCAGCACGAGCAGCAGGAGCAGTACCGGCAGCGACATCACCTCGGCGCGGACCACGTCGCTCTCGGCCCTGCTGGAGAGGTCCTGCTGGATGGCGATGGTCCCGCCGAGCTCGGTCTCCAGCGGACCGGCGTCCAGCTCGTCCTCGACGGCCTCGAAGCTGTGCATCCGCTCGGCGTCGGAGTCGCCGGCCAGCGTGATGGGCACGTAGGTGGCGTGGCGGTCCTCGGAGACGAGGATGCCGCGCTCGGTCTTGCCGAGGTCGTCGTCGAGGTAGGTGCGCATCGACCTGATGCGGTCGTCGGGCAGGTCGCCGCGCAGCTTGTCGATCTGGGCGGCGAAGGAGGGGTTGTCGACGCGGATCTCGTCGCTGCGGTAGACCGCCACGACGTCGACCTGGTCGTGGCCGAACTCCTCCTCCAGGATGTCGCTCGCGCGGGAGGACTCCGCGCCGGGCGGCTCGAAGCCGCCGTCGCTGACGGCGCCGAAGACGCCGCTGCCCCAGACCGCGGAGAAGGCGGCGAACAGCGCCGTCGCGGCGAGCACCAGCACCCTCCACCGGTGGGCGAAACGGCCCAGACCTGCGAACATGCCCTGATCCCCCGTCGTCGTGCAGCGTAGGGTGTGAGAGGCGAGACGGTTGCTTGTTTACGGCGTTCACGCAAGAACACGCCGTTTATCAGACTATGCTCATGTCCGGCCGCCCGGTACGCAGCCCGGGGACCAGAAGGATGAGGTGTGACAGGAGATCCGGCATTCCCCCAGGTCGAGAACGCGCCGTCGGGCAGCCGCCGCGAGCGTGTGCGGAAAGCCACATCGGAGGAGATCAAGGAGATCGCTCGGCGCCACCTGACCGCGCACGGGGCCTCGGGGGTGTCACTGCGCGCCGTCGCCCGCGAGATGGGTATGACCGCGCCCGGGCTGTACCGCTACTTCGGGAGTCTCGGCGACCTCCTGGAGGCGCTGCAAGCCGACCTGTTCGCCGAGCTCGCAGCGGCCGTGGACGCCGCCGAGGCCGCGCTGCCGGCCGCCGACACCGACGGCCGGCTGCTGTCCGCGCTGAGGGCCGTACGCGCCTGGGGGCTGGCCAACCGGGCGGAGTTCGCACTGCTGTTCGGCCCCGCCACCACGCAGACCTTCCCGGAAGACGGCAGTCCGGCCTCCGAGGCGGGGCGGCGCTTCGCAGCGACCTTCGTCGCCCTGTTCGACCGGCTGATCGCCGAGGGCCGCTTCACCGTGCCCGAGGAGCCCGAGGCCTCCCCGACCCTGTGCGCCCAACTGGAGGCCTTCGCACGGCTGACCGGCTTCGGCGGCGACCGGGCCTCCATCGGCGCGATCCGCGTGATGCTGCGCTGCTGGGTGCGCTTCTACGGCATCGTCTGCATGGAGGTCTTCCAGCACCTGGCCTTCGTCTCCGACGACATGGAGGCGCTTTTCGAAGCCGAGCTGCGCGACCTGGCGCGCGACTTGGGCGTGGCCTACCAGGCCCCCTGAGCCCGGCTGCCGCGGACCCGGTCCGCCGGGTGGACCGTACTGTGCGCTACCCTCCGCCTGTGCGCCCGAATAGGGTCGTTGATCACGCTCGCCCCCTTCTCCATCCTTCGCACAGCCGCACAGCCGCATAGCCGCACGACCGAGAAGAGTCCCCCCGTGCAGCCCACCCCTGACGGCGAACGGCCTCCGGGGCCCGGTCGCCCCGCCGCGCCGACTTCCCCGCCGGGCTTCCCCCACCACCCCGGCCCCCCGCCGTTCACCCCGGCGGCGCCCCCGTGGCCCTCGCCGCCGCCACCGCCGCGCCGCAACCGCTCGCCGGTGGTGTGGGTGGCCGTGGCCGCCGCGGCGCTGACCTCGCTTGCCGCGTTCACCGCCTGCGCGGTGCTGATGGTGCCGGCGTCCCCGCCCGGGCCGTCCACGCCCGCGGCCGCCGATCCCGCCCGGCACACCAGCACGGATTTCGCGGCCCGCCCGGCGCCGGTGGAGATCGACGTGGCCGACCATCCCCTGTACGCGCTGCCCGTGCCCGACCCGGTGGAGTGCTCGCTGCCCGATGTCGACGCGGGATCGGCCGACTCGTGGGTGGCCTTCGACGACGCGCTCTCGGACTGCCTCACGCGGCTGTGGCGGCCCCGGCTGGAAGAGCTGGGCGTGCACAGCGTCGAACCGGAGTTCCGCGTCTCCCGCACCAAGCCCAAGCCGCTCGGGTCCGTCGACCCGGACCACACCCTGGCCTTCTACGACGGGGGGCAGCGGATGACCGTCACCCTCGTCCAACCCAACGTCGTCGAGCTGGCGCGCAACGTCCCCGCCGGCTACCAGCAGAGCCTGTGGGTCGCGCTGCTCGCCCACGAATACGGCCACCACGTGCAAAGGCTCGCCGGAATCCTGCCCGCCGGCGCCGCCCTGGAGCGCGAAGCCGCCACCGAGGACGAGCGCATGCAGGCGACCCGCCGCATCGAACTGCAGGCCGAATGCCTGGCGGGAGTGGCGCTGCGGGGGCTGGACAACATCGGCGACGCCGAGATCGACCGCCTCGGCCGCTGGAACGGCAACGCCGTGGACACGGCCACCCACGGCACGGGAAGCAACATCAGCGCCTGGTTCGCCACCGGCACCGGCGGCGACGACCTCGGCGCCTGCAACACCTTCGACGCGCCCCGAGCCGAGGTCGAGTGATCGGGCCTGCGGCTGCGCGGCGTCGCCGCCCCGGAGGCGAAGCGGACCGCGGCACGCGGCCGCCTCAGCGGCCGATCGCGCCGTACATGTCGTCCCAGCTGCGCAGCTTGACCCGCTCGCCGCGGCCCAGCGCCGCTCCCAGCTCGGCCTCGGCGGCGTCGATGCTCAGCCAGTCGCCGTAATCGGTGACGGCGGCACCGCTGCCCTTGAGCACGTCCTCGACCGGCTCCAGCCCTTCTGCCCCGCCGGCGGCGCGCAGCTCGGCGGCGTCGTCGAGCAGGCTGCGCACCGTCGCGGACGCGTCGGACTTGTTGGTGCCGATGACTCCGGTGGCGCCGCGCTTGATCCACCCGGCGACGTAGTCGCCGCGGCGCCTCCCGCCTTCGGCGTCGAGCACGCGGCCCTCGTCGTGGGGAACCGTGCGGCTCCGCTCGTCGAACGGCACGTCGGGCAGCGGGGTGCCCGCGTAGCCGATGGAGCGGAACACCATGCCCGCCTCGACCGTGTCGAAGGCACCGGTGCCGTGCAGCCGGCCCTCGTCGTCGAGCTCGGTCTCCTCGACCCGCAGTTCCTCGGTGCGTTCGCCGCCCAGGATCTCGACAGGACGCACCCAGAACCGCAGGTCGATGCGGCGCGGCAGGTCGCGGGGGGTGCGCTGGGCCCACTCGGTGAGGACCTTCAGGTTGGTGCGCGCCGCGCGCTCGGCCGCGAGCATGTCGCGGCTGTTGGGGTCGATATCGACCTGATCGGGGCGCAGCAGCACTTCGGCGTTGTCGAGCCTGCCCAGATCGCGCAGCTCGGGGGCGGTGAACTTGGCCTGCAGCGGGCCGCGCCGCGCCAGCAGGTTGATGCGGCGGATCTTGCTGGCCGCCAGCACGTCCAGCATGGGCTGGGGGATGTCGGTGCGGTGCAGCTCGTCGGCGCTCTTGGCGAGGATGCGCACGACGTCGAGGGCGACGTTGCCCGCCCCGACGACGGCCACCTCCTCGGAGTCGAGCAGGAAGGACTCGACCTCGGAGTCGGGGTGGCCGCAGTACCAGTTGACGAAGTCGGTCGCGGCCACACTTCCGGGCAGGTCCTCGCCGGGGATGCCCATCCGGCGGTCGACGCTGGCGCCGGTGGCGTAGACGACGGCGTGGTAGGCGCGGGCGAGGCCCTCGCGCGTGATGTGGCGGCCGAACTCCACGCCGCCGATGAAGCGCACCTCGGGCTTCTCCAGGACCTCGCGCAGCGACCGCGCCACCCCTTTGATCTTCAGGTGGTCGGGGGCGACGCCGTAGCGCACGAGCCCGTAGGGGGTGGGCAGCCGGTCGACGATGTCGACGGCCACCTCTTCGCGGCTCTGCCGGGTGAGGGCGTCTGCGGCGTAGATGCCGGCGGGACCGGAACCGATCACCGCCACCCGCAGGGGGTCGGGAGAGGTCATGCCCCCATTCTGGCCCATCGCGGCGCCGCGGCGCTGCCCGCCGCAAGGGGAAATCCACAGGCGCGGCGTCCTTGCGGAGCCTCCGGGAACCACCCTCGGCTGGCTCCACCGGCCGTAGCCGCCGTTGATCTTGTACCTACGGTCACTGTGAGCGATCACATGTGCCCGTAGGTACAAGATCAACGCTGGTGCGGGCCCCGTCCGTCGGGCGCCCGGCCTTCCGCCCACCGCAACCGGCGGGCGGAAGGGTTCTCCAGGGCCGCCTTCACTTGCTCGCGGGCTCCTCGTCGGCGGTCTCGGCCTGGCGCGAGACCGTCTCGGTGAGCTTGCGGGCCAGGCTCTGGGGGGTCAGCCCCAGCTCGGCGAGGATGTCGTCGCGCTTGGCGTGGTGCAGGAACTCCTGCTCGATGCCGAAGGTGCGCACCGGGACGTCCAGGTCGGCGTCGCGCAGCGTGCGGGCCACGGCGTCGCCCACGGCGCCCACGCGGCCGTTGTCCTCGACGACGGCGACCACGCGGTGGCGGGCGGCCTCGTGGACCAGGGCCGGGTCGAGCGGCTTGACCCAGCGGGGGTCGACGACGGTGACGCCGATGCCCTGGTCGGCCATGCGGTCGGCGACCTCGCAGCAGGTCTGGGCCATGGGACCCACGGCGACCAGCAGCAGGTCCTCCGCGGCCCCGGCGGAGTCCTCCTCGGCGGCCTCGTCGCGGGCGCCCCGGCGCAGTACGTCCATGGTGCCCAGACGCTCCACCGCCTCGATCTCCGGCCCCACGGCACCCGTGGGGTAGCGCAGCACGGTGGGCGCGTCCTCGACCGCCACGGCCTCGCGCAACTCTTCGCGCAGCCGGGGCGCGTCGCGCGGCACCGCCAGCCGCAGCCCGGGCACCACCTGCAGGATGGACAGGTCCCACATGCCGTGGTGGCTGGCGCCGTCGGGGCCGGTGACACCGGAGCGGTCCAGGCACAGCGTGACGCCCTGGCGGTGCAGGGCGGCGTCCATCAGCACCTGGTCGAAGCAGCGGTTGAGGAAGGTGGCGTAGACCGCCATGACGGGGTGCAGCCCGCCCATGGCCAGCCCCGTGGCCGAGGTGGCGGCGTGCTGCTCGGCGATGCCCACGTCGAAGCAGCGGTCGGGGTAGGCCTCGGCGAAGGGAGCCAGGCCCGTGGGGTGCAGCATGGCCGCGGTGATGCCCACGATGTCGGAGCGCTCGGCGCCGAGGGCGACGATCTCCTCGCTGAAGACCTTCGTCCACTTCTGCGGAGCGGGCGCGGGCTTCTCCCCCGCCGACGGGGCGGGCTTGGCCGCGCCGATGGCGTGGAACTGGTCCTCTTCGTGGTTCTCGGCGGGCGCGTGGCCCTTGCCCTTCTGGGTGAGGCAGTGCACGATCACCGGACCGCCGAAGTCGCGGGCGCGGCGCAGGGCCTTCTCCACGGTCTGCTCGTCATGGCCGTCGATGGGGCCGAGGTACTTCAGCCCGAGGTCCTCGAACATCATCTGCGGCTGGATGGCGTCCTTGAGGCCCTTCTTGAGCCCGTGCAGCGCCTCGTACAGCGGCTGGCCGACCACCGGCGCCCGGTTCAGCGCCGTCTTGGCCAGTTCGAGTGCCTGCTCATAGCCCTGGGTCATGCGCAGCGACGCCAGGTGGTCGGCCAGGCCGCCTGTGGTCGGCGAGTAGGAGCGGCCGTTGTCGTTGACGACGATGACCACGCGGCGGTCCGAGCCGGCGGCGATGTTGTTCAGCGCCTCCCAGGCCATCCCGCCGGTCAGCGCGCCGTCGCCGATCACCGCGACGACGCTGCGATCGGCCCGGCGCTGGATGACGTTGGCCTTGGCCAGGCCGTCGGCGTAGGACAGGACGGTGGAGGCGTGGGAGTTCTCGATGAAGTCGTGCTCGGACTCCGCGCGCGAGGGGTAGCCCGACAACCCGTTCCGGGTGCGCAGCCCGGAGAAGTCCTGGCGTCCGGTGAACAGCTTGTGCACGTAGGACTGGTGGCCGGTGTCGAAGAGGATCGGATCGCGGGGAGAGTCGAAGACCCGGTGCAGCGCCATGGTGAGCTCCACCACGCCCAGATTCGGACCCAGGTGGCCCCCGGTGCGGCTGACCTCGGTGACGAGGAACTCCCGGATCTCCGCGGCCAGCTGCGGCAGCTTGTCGGCCGGAAGCCGCTTGAGGTCCTCCGGTGTGCGCAGCGAGTCGAGTAGCGTCAACGTCTCGTCAGTCCCCTCGTCCGGCGTGGCCGACACAGCGGTGCCTCCTGTGCTCCCGGCACGCCCATCCTGCTCGGTTCCACCGAGTCTACGAGCCGCTCGAGGCGGCTGTTAACCGAATCCGGCGCTTGTACCCCGGATCCCCTCCGCCAGGTCGCGCAGTTCCGCGGCGATCCCCTCCACACTCCAGTGGGCGTTGAGGCCGCTGGGGTTGGGCAGCACCCGCACCGGCGTGTCGGCGATCGGCTGACCGCGCGGGCCGATGGCGGCGGCCGGGTCGCCGAAGGCCGCGCGGAAGGCGGTGACGCCCAACACGGCCAGCGCGCCGGGGCGGTAGGCGCGCAGCGTGCGCTCCAGGGCGGCGGCGCCCTCGCGCAGCTCCTCGGCGCCGAGCTCGTCGGCTCGCGCGGTGGTGCGGGCGGCGAGGTTGGTGATCCCCAGTCCCCACTGCGGCAGCAGGTGCTGCTCCTCAGGGCGCAGCCGCCGCGGAGTCAGGCCCGCCAGGTGCAGCGCCGGCCAGAACCGGTTGCCGGGGCGGGCGAAGTGGTAGCCGCTCCACCCGGAGTACAGGCCGGGGTTGATGCCGCAGAAGAGGATGTCCAGGCCGGGGGCCAGGACGTCGGGGATCGTGGCGCCGGCCGCTGCGGCGAGCTCGTCCTTGCCGGGGCGCCGGGAGGGCCGGTACCCGGGGGCGGGACCGGCGTCCGCGGGATCGCGTCGGGCACTCATCGCTCCCGCAGATTACCCCAGCGCCGACTGCACGAGCAGCACGATGCCCGAGATCGTGACCACCACGAGCAGGGCGGCGCGCATCAGCCCGGCGTCGATGACGCGGCACAGCGGGCGTCCTGCGGCGAACCCGGCGACGACGAAGGGGATCAGGCCGAGCCCGGCGCTGATCTCGGAGGCGTGCAGCTGGCCGCCCGCGGCCAGCAGGCACAGCGACATCAGCGTGCCGGCGAGGAAGAAGGCGCCCAGCGTGCCGCGGATCCGCCCGGCGCTCTCGTGCTGGTACAGCAGCGCGATGGGCGGGCCGCCGATGGAGGTGGCGGTGCCGGTGAAGCCGGAGACCAGGCCCGCCGCCAGCAGCGAGCCGCGGTGGATGCGCACGCGCACCGATCGGACGGTCAGCGCGACGGCCACGAGGACCATCACGCCCACGCCGGCGGCCAGCGCCCGGGGCGGCACGGTGGCCACGACCCACACCGCCCCCGCCGAACCGGGTAGGCGGCCCAGCACCGCCCAGCCCAGACCGCGCCAGTCGACGTTGCGCCACTCCGCGGCGACGGTGAAGGCCGGCAGCACGAACGTGGCGATCAGCATCGTGCCCGGCATCAAGGCCGGATCGAGCATCGCCACCACGGGCGCGGCGACCAGCCCCAGGCCCAGGCCGACGCTGCTCTGCACCACGGCGCCCAGCAGGACCGCGGTGCCGGCTACCAGGAGGAAGGACAGTTCGGGCATAGGCGCCCGACGCTATACCCCCCTTTATCCGACCGGCATCCAGGGGTAGGGCCATCCGACATCTTCCGCGCCCGGTCCCGCACAGGCCGGCGCCCCCAGAGGGGAGGGGCTCTGGGGGCGCCGGGGAGGCCGCTCCGCGCCGGGGTGGGGAGTGGGGCGGGCGGCCGGGGCTGCGTGCGCCGGGAGGAGCGCACGCGGGGTCTGGCGATCAGCCTCCGCGGGCGTGCGCGCGGCGGCTGCGGCGCGACATCGCGTCCAGGGTGACCGCGATAAGCAGCACCAGGGCGGTGATCATGAAGCGCACCGGAGTACCCATCTGCAGCAGGTACAGGCCCGAGGTGATCGCGCCCAGCACCAGTCCGCCCAGCAGGGCGGAGTAGGCGTTGCCGCGCCCGCCGAAGAGGCTGGTGCCGCCGATGACCGCCGCGGCGATGCCCATCATCAGCTCCTCGCCGGCCGCCGTGTCCAGGCTGGCCGAGAAGGAGCGCGAGACGAGCATGATGCCGCCCAGCGCCGAGAGCATGGACGCCAGCGCGAACACCGAGATCCGCACCCGGTCGACGTTGATGCCGGCGCGGCGGGCCGCCTCGGCGCCGCCGCCCACGGCGAAGACCATGCGCCCGTAGCGGGTCTTGCGCAGCATCAGGTCGAAGGCCACGACGAACCCGACGAAGATGATCAGCGCGAGCGGGAGGCCCTTGTACTGGTTGAGGATGTAGACCGAGCCGAAGACCGGGACCGCCAGCGCGATGCTGCGCACCGCGATCTCCAGCGGCGACATCGCCATCAGCCCGGCGGCCGCACGGCGCCGTTCGCCGAAGAGGGTGAACACCACGAACGCCCCGACCGCCACCGCGGCGATCCCCCAGCCGAAGGCGGGGACGAAGAACGTGTGCGTCAGCGCGGCGATGGGGCCGCTGTCGCTGATGTTGATCGTGCCGTCGCTGCCCAGCAGCTGCAGTTGCACGCCCTGCCAGCCCAACAGGCCTGCCAGGGTGACGACGAACGCCGGTACACCGACTTTGGCAAAGAGGGTGCCGTGCAGGATGCCGATGATCAGGCCGGTGGCCGCTGCGGCCGCGATCGCGGCCCACTCGGGGATGCCGACCCTTACAGCGAGCACTGCCAGCACGGCCGCCGAGGCTCCGGCCACCGACCCGATGGACAGGTCGATCTCGCCCAGCAGCAGCACCATGATCACGCCGGTGGTCATCAGACCCACGCCTGCGATCTGCACGGTGAGGTTGGACAGGTTCTGCGGCGAGAGGAACCGCTCGTGCATCAGCTGGAAGACGATGCAGATGAGGATGAGGCCGACGATGACCGGAAGCGGGCCCAGCTCGCCGCCGCGGATGCGGCGCTTGATCGCCGCGAGCAGGCTCGCGGGGCTGGTGCGGGTGACCATCAGGCGCGGGTCGCGATCGAAGGCGGTTCCCGTTGCGGTCTCGTCCGAGTTGGAGACGGGTGTCTGCTGTGCCATCACGCTTCCTCCGTCCGGGTCACCGAGGCGCGGCGCGAGACCGGATTGTCGGAGGCGCCGGTGATGGCGGCCACGATCTCCTCGTAGCTGGTCTCCTCGACGCCGAAGTCGCCGGCGTTGCGCCCCAGGCGCAGAACCGCCGCACGGTCGGCGACCGCTCGGACGTCGGCCATGTTGTGGCTGACGAGGATGACGCCGAGACCGCGGTCGCGCAGCCGCTCGATCAGGTCGAGCACCTGTGCGGTCTGGGCCACGCCCAGTGCCGCGGTGGGCTCGTCCAGAAGAACGACCTTCGGCTCGCCCAGCAGGGCGCGGGCGATGGCGATGATCTGGCGCTGACCGCCGGACAGGGAGGCCACGGGTACCCGCAAGCTGGGCATCTTGACCGAGAGCGAGTCGAGCAGCTCCGTCGCCCGCCGCTCCATGTCGACCTCGTCCAGCGCGCCGAACGCTGTCTTCTCGACGCCGAGGAAGAGGTTGGCGACGATGTCCAGGTTGTCGCACAGTGCGAGGTCCTGGTAGATCGTGGCGATCCCCAGGCGCTGGGCGTCGGCGGGCCGGTTGATCTCGACCCGCTTTCCCTCCCAGAGGATGTCTCCGCTGTCTCCGGAGTTCACGCCGGCGATGACCTTGACGAGGGTGGACTTGCCCGCGCCGTTGTCGCCCAGCAGGGCGACGACCTCGCCGGGGTCGACCGCGAGGTCGACCTGATTGAGCGCCTGTACGGCGCCGAAGCTCTTGGATATCCCGGACAGCTCCAGGACTGGTCTACTCAATATCGTGTCCTTTAGGCTGCGCCCACGACGGGAGTCGCGTGTCTGTTGTGGTCCCGTTCGAGAACGGGCGCCGGTTAGCGGACCGGCGCCCGTCCTTTCGCACTGTTCGAGCTACTCCTGCAGGTCCTTGCAGAAGTCGGTGTCGGCGTAGCGGTCGGTGCAGATCTCCTCGACGGTGTAGAAGCCGTCGGAGATCACGGTGTCCTCGATGTCGTCGACGGTCACCGGGATCGGGTCGATCAGGACCGACTTGATCTCGTTGCCGTTGCCGTCCTCGACCTTGGTCAGGCCGTGGTCGCCGTTGCCCTCGTAGTTCTCACCGGTGGCCGCGGCCACCGCCATCTCGGCGGCGACCTCCGCCTCGGGCCGGATGGCCTTGTAGACCGTCATGTACTGCTCGCCGGCGACGATGCGCTGGATTCCGGCGATCTCGGCGTCCTGACCGGTGATGGGCGGCAGTTCGTCCACGCCCGCGCTCTTCAGCGCGGCCACGACGCCGGCGGCCATGCCGTCGTTGGCGGAGTAGACGCCGTCGATGTTGTCGGCGCCGACCGCGGTGATGGCCTGCTCCATCTCGGTCTGGGCCTCATCGGGGTTCCACTCGGGAGTGTCGTACTCCTTGGCGATCTTGACCTGACCGTCCAGAACGTCGTGCGCCCCCTTCTTGAACAGGGTGGCGTTCGGGTCGGTCGGGGAGCCGTTGATCATCACGATCTGGCTGTCCTCGCCGCCGCCGTCCTGGTCCAGCGCCTGCAGCAGCGACTGGCCCTGGACCTCGCCCACACGCCGGTTGTCGAAGGAGACGTAGTAGTCGACGCCGCCCTCGGCCAGCCGGTCGTAGGCGACGACCGGCACGCCCTGGCTCTTGGCGTTCTTGACGATGCCGGATGCGGACTCGGCGTCGACGGCGTCGAGCACCAGCACGTCCACACCCTGAGTCAGCAACGCCTCAGCCTGGGACTGCTGCTTGGAGGTCTCCTGGTCGGCGTTCTGGTAGAGCAGCTCGCACTTCTCGCAGAGCTCCTTGAGCCCCTCCTGGAAGTAGGGCTTGTCGAACTCCTCGTACCGTGCCGTCTTGGTCTCCGGCAGCAGCAGCCCGACCTTGAAGCCTTCTTCGACGCTCGCTGTATCGCCTTCGCCCGACGACGCGCCGTCCGTGGTGGCGCCGCATCCGGTTGCGAGCAGGGACAGTGCCGCTGCCGCCCCGACCGCGGCGCGGAACATGAATCCGCTTCGCTTAATCAACGGGTTGACCTCCTCTTGTGGCCCCCGAGCACGTTGCCTGGGGGAAGTCCGGCGGAGTCTGTGCGCCGGATCACTCGGTGGACCAATGCGGTGAAGTCAAGCTTGTTCACCCGTTGGCGTCAAGCCTTGAACACATAACCGAAACGTCACGGCAGATTCATTCAACCACTGAACTCAACAAAACCCCAGGTCAAGAGCATTATGCCCGATATGTGAATGTGTGTGAACATTATCGGAATTTTGCTTCGCCTGCCGCGTTCCGCCTGGTCACCGCCCCCGGTCGGGCTCAGGCCTCCGCCTCCACTGCCGCCTCGGCCGCCTCGGCCGCCGCCAGCACCAGAGCTCCCCGCAGCGCCGCGTCGTCGCCCAGGCTTCCTCGTACGATCCCCATCTGAGCCAGGGCGCTGCCCAGCGTGCCCAGCTCCAGGGTCCGGCGCACCGGCTCCAGCAGCGCTTCGCCGGCCTCGACCAGCTCGCCGCCCAGCACCACCAACTCGGGGTTGAACGTGTTGGCCAGGACCCCCAGGCCGCGGCCAAGCGCGGCACCGGCCTCGGCGACGACCCGGCGCGACCCCGGATCCCCCTCCTCGGCGGCCCTCACCAGCTCCGCGACGCTTTCGGGCGTGCGGTGGCCCTGCTGGGGCACCATGCCCAGCAGGTAGGGGGCGCCCAGCACCGTCTCCAGGCACCCGCGGTTGCCGCAGCGGCACACCTGGCCGCGCTCGTCCAAGCCGATATGCCCGATCTCGCCGGCCGTTCCCCCGGCGCCGCGGAACAGGCGGCCGCCGACGACGATGCCGGCGCCCACCCCCTCTTTGACGCGCACGTAGATGACGTGCCGGCGCTCGGCGGCGACGCCGTCGCGCATCTCGGCCAGCGCACACAGGTTGGCGTCGTTCTCGGCCTGCACCGGAACACGCAGCCGTGCCGACAGCGCCTCGGCCGGGCGGTATCCGGCCCACCGCGGCATGCAGGTGATGGCGCCGATCTCACCGGTACGCAAGTCGACGGGGCCCGGCACCGACGCGGTGACCGCGGCGATGGTGGCGTGGTCCACCCGCAGGCGCGTCAGCAGCGTCTCCACCAGCCACACCGCCCGCCGGACGGCGCGATCGGGCTCGGCCGCGACGTCGTAGGCGATGCTCTCGCGCGCCAGGACCGCCCCCTCGCTGTCGCCCAAGGCGGCCGTAAGGCGGTCCAGCGCGAAATCGAGCGCCACTACGGCCCCGGGCGGGCGGATCAGGGTGACGGCGCGGGCGCGCCGACCGTTGGAGGAGGTCTCGCGGACCGAGACTGTGCCCGCCGCCCGCAGGTTGCGTACGATGTTGGAGACGCTGGCGGGCGAAAGCCCGGTATAGCGGGCGAGTTCGGCTTGGGTCAGCGTCCCTCCGCTGCGCAGCGCATCGACCACGCGCTGCTGGTTGGCCCGCCGCAGCGCCGCCTGGGAGCCCGGGGTCACCTCGACGTCGGTCACGGGGTCCCTCTCCTCTGCGTTGAAGGCGGGCGCTGCTGGTGAAAGGGAGCTTACAAGACTTGAATTCAACGCGGGGCCCCGGGCCCGACCATCGCCCCCTCGCGGCGGCTCCCGCGGTGAGCACCGAGGACCCCGGGTGGAGCCGGCGTGCGGTCGAGGCGCTGCGTGAAGCCCCCGCACTGGCCGGGCGGTGCCGCGTGATGGCGATCGAGGGCCGCTCGGGTGCGGGAAAGACCCTCCTCGCCGGGCGCATCGCCGCCGAGGCCGACTGCCCTCTGCTGCACATGGACGACCTCTACCCGGGTTGGGAAGGGCTGGAGGCCGCGGTGCCGCTGGTACGCGCGTGGATTCTGCAGCCCTTGGCACGCGGTGGAGACCCGCGGTGGCGGCGCCACGACTGGGAGCGCGGCGCTCCCGGGGCGTGGCAGCACACGCCCGTACAGGAACTGCTGGTGATCGAGGGGTGCGGCTCGGGCGCCCGGCAACTGCGTCCGTTCCTGTCCGTGCTGGCGTGGGTGCACGCTCCGGACGATGTGCGCGCCGCGCGGCTGGACGCGCGGGAGGACGCCGCCGACTACGCCCCGTACCGGTCGCTGTGGGCGCGCCAAGAGCAGGGGTTCTACGCCGACCACCGGCCGCGGGAGCACGCCGACCTGGTCGTCGACAACCCCTGAACCGGCGCTCGGCCCGCATCCGCCGCGGGAACGCGTGACCGGAGCGCCGCGGTCCTACCGGTGGCCGCCGGCGCGGGCGTCAGTCCTCCTCGTCGCCGCCTTCGCCGCCGCCGTATCCGCCGCCCTCGTCCTCGTCGCCACCGTCCTCGCCACCGTCCTCGCCACCGTCCTCGCCGCCGCCGTTCTCGCCCTCCTCCTGCTGCTCGCCGCCGCCGTCGCCGCCGCCGTCGCCGTCGTTGCAGGCGGCCAGTGAGAACACAGCGGCCAGGCCGATGGCTCCCGCGGCCACCAACCGCTTCAGCACGCCCAGGGTTCGTGTGTGCATCGGGCTCTTCCTCCATCTGCCGCGTTCGGACGCCTGCGCCGTCGGACCGATTGCCCTCTGAGCGTCAGGGCGCCCCGGTAAGGACATCAGCGCCGCGGCACTCGGACGCCTGTCCGTCGACGGGGGTACCGCGCCCCCGCATGCGGCGCTGCGTGGCCTCCCTACCCTCCTCCCCGGCCATGGATTCCTCCGCGCCCCTGCCGCCGTTTCCACCCTGTCGTCGTCGCAGGCGGCCGCCGGGAACTCGGCGGCCCGGCCGACGACTCCCGCGGCGACCAGGCGGCGCGGCGTGGTCGGCGATCGGGTGGACACGGGTGTCGCTTCGGATCCGGTCGGTCCCGCTCGCCACCGCCGCCGTGAGCGGTCGCCGCCGACGTCGGGACCGGGGGGCGGAGCCGTGCGGGTACACGCGTTCGCGCAGCCGCGCCTCAGGAGACCGTCACGTCGACGGTGTGGTGGCCGGTGGCCCCGTCGGGCGCCGGCGGCGACTCCTCGGCGACCTGAGTGGCGCCGGATTCGTCGGTCGCGCGCACAGTGATGCGGTGCTCGCCGGGCTCGGCGTCCCACTCCAGGACCCACTGGCGCCAGGTGTCGGCGGTGTCTTCGGCGGCCAGGCGCGCGCTCCGCCAGGGACCGTCGTCGATGCGCACCTCGACCGCTTCCACGCCGACATGCTGGGCCCAGGCCACGCCGGCGATCGGCACGGTCCCGGCGCTCACCTGTGCGCCCGTGCCCGGGGTGTCGATGCGCGACTGGGTCTTGATCGGCGCCTGTTCGGCCCAGCCGCGCGGCACCCAATAGGCGTCGAAGGCGTCGAAGGTGGTCAGCTCCATCTCCTCCACCCACTTGCACGCCGAAACGTAGCCGTAGAGGCCGGGCACCACCACCCGCGCCGGGAACCCGTGCTCGGCGGGCAGCGGCTTGCCGTTCATCCCGACGGCCAGCAGGGCGTCGCGGCCGTCCATCAGCGCCTCCACGGGGGTGCCGATGGTCATGCCGTCCGAGGAACGCGATACGAGCTGGTCGGCGGGTCCGCCTTCGCCGGGAGGGCGGACCCCCGCCTCGCGCAGCAGTGCGGCCAGCGGCACGCCGATCCAGCGGGCGTTGCCGACGTAGGAGCCGCCGACCCGGTTGGACACGCACGCCAAGGTGACGTCGCGCTCGATCAGGTCGGAGCGCTCCAGCAGGTCGGCGTAGGTGTATTCGCGTTCGCTCGCTCCGCGCCCGTGGATGCGCAGCCGCCAGCGCGTGGCGTCGATGCGCGGCACCGACAGCGCGGTGTCGACCCGGTAGAAGTCGCCGTTGGGCGTGAAGAACGAGCTCAGCCCGTCCACGTCGAGTTCGGCTCCGTCGGGCAGCGGCGGCGCCGGGGAGGCGGGACGGGGCAGCCGGATCGCCTCGCGGCTCGCCTCCACCCCCGCCTGCGCGGTGGCCCACCATCGCCCGGCGGCTCCGGCTCCGGCCGAGGCCAGGGCCGCGCCGCCCGCCAGGAGCACGAACCGGCGGCGGTCGAAGGCGCCGGCAGCCGGACGGGCGCCCGCGGCGTTCGACGAGGCTTCGGAGGGGTCGGTGGACTCGGCGGCGGACGTGTCCGCTCCGGCGGGGTTCTCTCCCCCCTCCCCGGATGCGGGTGCGGCCGCGGAAAGCCGGGCGGTGCGCACCAGCAGGCGCAGCAGTGCCAGCGCCACCGCGCCGCCGGCCACGGAGGGCAGGGCGTAGAGTGCGTCCGCCTCGGGCCGGGTGAGTGCGGCGGCCATGGCGATCGCGGCGAGCGCCGCGATGCCGGCGTCGCCGACCCAGGGCCGCCGCAGGGAGCCGACGCCGATCGCCGCCGTGAAGAGCGCCAGCAGCACAGCGGTCCCGGCCACGAGCAACGGCCGGTCGGCCTCGCCCACCGCCGCGATCGCGAACTCCCGCAGCGCCTGCGGCGTGAGGTCGATGACCGCCTGTCCGACCGCGATCAGCGGGGTGGCGGCGGGGCGCACGAACGCTCCGACGATTTCGGCCGTACCCAGCGCGGCGCCTGCGGCGATGAGCCCGCACAGCGCGCCGACGCGAGGGCGAGGGCGCCGCGGCGGCTGCCCGGCCGCCGATTCCTCTGCCGAGGTGGTTTGATGATCAGACACGCCCCTGCTTCGGAGCGGCCTTCGGCGAAGAGACCGCCGATAAGATCACGAAACGATAACACCCGATGGACGGTCACGGCACCGCGGTCGCCTCGACCGTGTCGGCTCCGAATGCAGTCTGGATCGGAATCGACGGCGGGTGTGGGAGCCGAGGACGGTGGCACGAGTGGAACAGGCGATACCGGCGCAGCCGCCGGGCCGCGCACAGGCGGCCGAAAGCGCGGCGGACGGCGCGGACGGTCCCGACGACGAGCGCCTGCTGGTCGCTCTGTTGCAGCGCACGGCCCTGGGCGAACTCGACGCCTTCGAGGACGTCTACCGCGAACTGGCGGGCCCGGTCTTCGGCCTCGCCCGCCGCGTCATACTGGACCGCGCCCAGGCCGAGGAGGTCACCCAGGAGGTGTTCACCGAGCTGTGGCGCCTGGCCGCCCGCTTCGACCCCGCCCGGGGCGGCGTGCGCTCCTGGGTGCTCACACTGGCCCACCGCCGGGCCGTGGACCGGGTGCGCGCGGAGCAGTCGGCCGCGACCCGCATGGAGGTCGCCGGCCGCATGGCGCCGGAGTCATCCCCGCCCGAGGACGTGGCCGAGCAGGTGGAGCACCGGTTGGAGCGGGAGAAGGTGCGCCGCTGCCTGCGCCGGCTGACGGAGATGCAGAACGAGGCCGTCCGGCTGACCTACTACACCGGCTACACCCAGCGAGAGACCGCCGAACTGCTGGGGGTGCCGCTGACCACGGTGAAGGGCCGGCTGCGCGACGGGCTGATCCGCCTGCGCGACTGCCTGGGGGTGACGGTTTGACTTCTCCCTGCGTTGCGGCTCCGGGGTTCCCGACCTCGCGGGCGAGGGTTCCTGCCTCACAGGCGACGGCCGCCCGATCGATGTCGGCCGGTCGTACACCGCCTCCGCAGGCGCCCAGGACCGGCCCCCCGGGCTCTCGACCGACCTCCGGCACCCGTGTCCTCGTGCGTTCCCACCCGAGAGACACCATGCGGGGCCGGGATGATGGGGCCCTTTCACCAAGAGGAACGAAACCGTCGCACAGGGCAGCGCGCGTCGCCGTCGCCGCCCTGCTTCGCGGAATCGCGACTCCTCCCCGGGGCAGGTCCCGGAGCATCCAAGGGGGTTCATGGTGAGCGTGCCCGAGCACGATGTGCACGGATTGACCGCCGCCTATGCGGTCGATGCGCTGAGCGGCGAGGAGCGCGAGCGGGCGCGGCGCCACATCGAGGAGTGCGCCGACTGCCGCCGCGACCTGACCGAGTTCCACGCGACGACCGTGCGCCTGGCCTACGCCCAGGCCGAGCGTCCGCCCGAGGCGGTCTGGGAGCGGCTGCGCGCGGCCGTGCCGAACGTACGCCGCCTGCCGCCGGAGACGGCCGATTCCCGGCCGGGGCCCGAGGGCGGCGCCGAGGGGTCGGCGTCGGCGCACCGGGCCGCCGCGGAGGCGGACGGCGGTGACACGGAGACGGGCGACGGCGCGCACGTCGTCGGCATGGCCGACCGCAGGAGGCGCGGCCGCCGGCTGCCGTGGGTTCTGGCGGCGGCGTCCGGGGTGCTCGTCCTGGTCCTGGGTGCGACCGTCGTGGCCATGGGCCAGCGCATGGAGGAGATGAGCGAGCACACGGCCAAGGTGGAGTCGCTGCTGGCCTCCTCCGACACCAGCATGCACGAACAGCCCGTCACCCACAGCCGGGCGCAGGCGACCGTGTTCACCTCCGATCGCAACGACATGGTGATGATCATGGTCAAAGGCCTGCCCGCGCCTCCGGAGGGAATGGACTACCAGATGTGGTACGTCGACGACTCCGGCATGCGCTCGGCGGGGATGCTGGAGCGCTCCGGCGAGGGCATGTACTCGGGGATGGCCGGTGACATGGGCTCCGCCCGGCAGCTGGGTATCAGCCTGGAACCTGCGGGCGGCATGCCCGAGCCCAGCGAGGAGCCGATGAAGGTCGAGCTCTAGCGCACCGGCGGAGCGGGGGCGTCGAGTCGCCGCCGACACGCAGCGGCGCGCGGCTCCGCGGACGGGACAGCGGCCACACGCACGTTCGTCTTCCCCGGGAACGCCGCTCCGCTGCGGCGCGTCGGATGAGGTTGCCGAGCCCGGTACGGGCCGCGTGCCACAGCGCCCCGCTGTGGCGCCCGCGGCCGCGCCGGGCTCCGGTGCCGCCGGACACCCGGCCCCCTGGGCGCTCGGCGGCTGCGTCGCCCCGTTCACCATCCCCGATCAGACGGAGACTCCCCCATGCCCTCGACGACCATCCGGCCGCAGGTGGTGCGCATCGCCTCCGCGTTCGCCGCTGCGGCCGCCGGTCCGGCCCTCGTCGGCTGCGGCTTGATCCCCGGCCTGCAGAACGACGTCTTCCGACTCGAGGTCGGCGACTGCCTGGCCGACCGGCTGTCAGACGGCGAGATCACCGAGGCCGCCACCGTGGAGTGCACTCAGCCGCACTTCGGCGAGGTGTTCGCCGGCACCATGCTGCAAGACGGCGAGTACCCCGGCGACGCCGAGGTCAGCAGCACCGCCGAGGAGGAGTGCCTCGCGGAGTTCGAGTCGTTCGTCGGCACGGCCTACGCCGACTCCGAACTCGACATCCACATGCTCTACCCCTCCAAGGAGACGTGGGAGTCCCTGAACGACCGCGAGATCCTCTGCATCGCCTTCGACCCCGCCGGCGACACGACCGGCAGCCTCTCCGGCGCCTCGCGCTGAGCCGGCCCCACCGCCGCGGTGGGCGCGGCCGCCGAGCGGGCGGGCGCGCCCACCCCGCGCAGGGGACCGATTTTGCCTGCATACGGGGTAGAGGTCGGCAAGCGGGATTATCTACACTCTCTTCGGCGGTGCCGGGCGCGAAGCCTTCCGCGAGCGCCTGAACACGGCCCGCCGCGACATCCCCCACCGACGGAAGACACCCCCATGCCTTCGAGACCGTCCGGCCCGCGCGTGCTGCGCACCGCCACCGCATGCGCCGCCTCGGCAGCCGCCGCCCTGATGACCGGCTGCGCTTTGAACCCCTTCGCCGCACCCCGGGACAGCGTCCACGGCTTGGACGTCGGCGCCTGCCTGGACGGCACGGCCGAGGACATCTCCGAGGCCGCCCCCACCGACTGCGACCGCCCTCACGACGGTGAGATCTACGCTCGCGTGACCATGGATGACGGCGAGTACCCGGGCGAGGACGAACTGCGCGACACGGCCGTCGCGGAGTGCGGCGGGGAGTTCGAGAAGTACGTCGGCACCGCCCACGTCCAATCCGAGTTGGAGCTGACCACGGCCGTCCCCAGCAAGCGGATGTGGACGCTGCTGAACGATCGCGACATCACCTGCATCGCCGTCGATCCCACAGGGGAGACCACCGGCAGCGTCGCCGGCACCCAGCGCTGACGTGGCGGCGTCGAGCGGACGGGGCACGGCGGAAGGCGGGGCGGGAAGCCGCGTCACGGGTCGCAGGCTCGGCGCACCGCGTGGAGTTCGGCGCGCATCTGTTCGACCGCGTCGGCGAGCCGGGCGACGTAGTCGCTGTGCCAGGTGAGGTTGGCGTGGGCGGCATGCTCGGCACTGGGGAATCCGCCGGTGGGGCCGCTGAACCGCCCGATCACCCACGAGACGACCGCCGACAGCAGCCAGGCTCCCAGGAAGAGCACGCCCCACCCGGCCACATCAACGGGTTGCAGGGGGGTCGCGAACACCTGCATCTGCACGGCGATCAGCACAGCGACGGGGGCGATCAGCAGCAGCGGGCTTCGGCGCACCCACAGCCTGGCGCGGGACAGCCGGGACTCGCGCTCCCAGCGTGCGGACGCCGCCGCGCGCCCCCGTTCCGCCTCGGCCAGTGCCGCGGCCCACTCGGCCCTGCGCATTCCGCTGTCGCGCGCCGCGCCGGTCAGCGAGGCGACGGTCGCGGCTGTGCCCGCTCGGGCCGCCGGGTCCTGCTCGCGCGCGACGGCGCCCCACAGCACGTCGTACCACTCGCCCACCTCCGCGTGGCCGCCCGCATCGGGACGCACCGGGCGCTCGGGGGCGAGCAGCAGCGCGAGGATGAGCACGGAGTCGACGGCGGCGTGCTGGGCCAGGCGCGGTACGGCCTGCTCCATCCGGGTGCGGAACCGGGTCGCGGCCTGCTCGGCGGTGGCGAGGTCGTCGGCCAGCGCGCGCAGTTCTCCGGAGCCGGGGTCGGCGTGCAGAGCGAGCAGGCGCAGCACCTCCGGGCGTGCCAGCAGCAGCAGTTCGTTGTCCGGCGGTGCACCCGTGAAGACCGGCCGGACCTGGGCGAAGCGAACGCGCAGGTCGGCCGCTGCGGCGGGACGGCCGCGGAAAACCGGTGGCAGGTCCGGGCGCTGCTGGGCGACGAACCAGGCGACGGCGCGGTTGGCGTCGTCGGGGCGGCGGCGGAAGATCGAGCGGTCGGTGGCGGTGTCGCCGACGTCGTCGACCATCCACGCCCCAAGGGCGGCGCGCTCTTCCTCGTCGCTGAACACGCCGACGGCGGCCGTCCAGTCGGCCTGCATGGCCGCCGCCAGCTCACCCGGGTCGGTGCAGCGGTGCCCCGCGAACCAGTAGGGCGGCACCCCGCCGGCCGGGGCGCGGCCGAGGTCGACGGTGCCGCCCGCGGGGTCGGGCGGCTGCGCTGAGGTGTCGGCACGCCGGCTCTCGGGCGCGGGCACCGGTGACGCGGGGGCCGGGCCCGGAGGCCAGGCCTGCGGGGGTGCGGCGGGGGCCTGCGCACCGTCGCCGGGCGCCGCTCGCGTGCCGCCCGGAGCGTAGCCGGTGTAGCGCAGCGTGGCGGGACGGTCGCGGCCCGCCTCGGAGCCGCCGCCCGGCTCGGTCCGGACGGTCTCCACACGGGTCCCGCCGCCCCTGACGCCCTCGACGCGGGTCCGGGCCTCGGCTTCGACCGGCGTCGGGCCCTCGTCGACGGCTTCCCGCAGCCCGCCGCGCTTGCCGGACTCGCCCGACCGCTCCCCCGCGGCGTCGGGGACATGGGTACCCAGCAGCATGTCCAGCAGCGTGCGCGCGCTGGGGCGCGCCGCGGGGTCCTTGTCCAGGCAGGCGAGCACGATCGGCAGCAGCGGATCGTCCAGATCGCCGGTGTCGGGATCGCCGGTGAGGACGCGGACGGTACGCGCCGCCTGGGTGGGCGCGGCGAAGGCCTCCACCCCGGTGGCCGCGTAGACGATGACGGCGCCCCAGGAGAACACGTCCACGGCCGCGGTGAGCCGCGCCCCTTCGAGCTGCTCGGGGGCCATGTAGCCGATGGTGCCGACGACTCCGCTGGCCGTCATCGACGTGGCCTCGATCGCGCGGGCGATGCCGAAGTCGATCACGCGGGGCCCGTCGGGTGCCAGCAGGATGTTGGCGGGTTTGAGATCACGGTGCACGACGCCGGCGCCGTGGATCGCGGCCAAGGCCGTCGCGGTGGCCACGGCCAGGCGGTGCAGGTCGGCACCGCGCCGCGGGCCGTGGTCGCGCACGGCGGCTTCCAGGGTCGGCCCGTCGATGTACTCGGTGGCGATCCAGGGCTGCCGGGCGTCGGGGTCGGCGTCGAGGATGGGTGCCACGCAGAATCCGCTGACCCGTCGGGCCTGCTCGACCTCGTCGGCGAAGCGGCGGCGCATGCCCGCATCGCCCGCCCATGTGGCGTGCAGCAGCTTGACCGCCGCCGTCCGGCCGTCAGGCGCCTCGGCTCGAAAGACCTCGCCGAACCCGCCGCGCCCCAGGGACTCGGCGAGCCGGTAGCTCCCCGCGTAGTGCTCGCCGCCCCCGGTGCCGCCCTCGCTCATGCCGCTCTCTCCGTCGTCTCACCCGCACGTGCCGGGACGACATTATGCCTGCCGCCCGCCTCGCGCGGAGTCCAGGTGGCGCCCATCCGACACGGCCGGGCGCCGCCGCAAGCGTGGGGGCCGCCGCCCGTGCGCGACGGGCGGCGGCCCCGAAGTGTCCTGATGCGGCCCGGGCCGCGGGCGGGACGCGCCCTTACTCCTCGATGAGCTGGCGCAGCACGTACTGCAGAATGCCGCCGTTGCGGTAGTAACCGGCCTCACCGGGGGTGTCGATGCGCACGTCGGCGTCGAACTCGACCCCGGTGTCGGTGGTGACCTTGACCGTGGGCGGCACCCGGCCCTCGTTCATCTCGGTGATGCCGGTGATCGAGAAGGCCTCCTCACCGGTCAGCCCGAGCGAGTCGGCCGACTGCCCCTTGGGGAACTGGAGGGGCAGCACGCCCATGCCGATGAGGTTGGAGCGGTGGATGCGCTCGTAGGACTCGGCGATGACCGCGCGCACGCCCAGCAGGCTCGTGCCCTTGGCCGCCCAGTCGCGCGAGGAGCCCGAACCGTACTCCTTGCCGCCCAGCACCACCAGCGGGGTGCCCTGGGCGGCGTAGTTCTGCGCCGCGTCGTAGATGTAGGTGACGGGCGCGTCGGCGGGGTCGTCGGCCAGGGTGAAGTCGCGGGTGTAGCCGCCCTCGGTGCCCTGCGCGAGGTGGTTGCGCAGGCGGATGTTGGCGAAGGTCCCGCGGATCATGACCTCGTGGTTGCCGCGCCGCGAACCGTAGGAGTTGAAGTCCTTGCGGGCGACACCGTGCTCCTTGAGGTACTGGCCCGCCGGGCTGTCGGGCTTGATGGCGCCGGCCGGCGAGATGTGGTCGGTGGTGACCGAGTCGCCGAGCTTGGCCAGGACCCGGGCGCCGGAGATGTCGGTGACCGGCTCCGGAGCGGCGCCCATGCCGTCGAAGTACGGGGGCTTGCGCACGTAGGTGGAGTCCGCGTCCCACTCGAAGGTGTTCCCGGTGGGCGTGGGCAGCGAGCGCCACCGCTCGTCGCCGGCGAAGACGTCGGCGTAGGCGGTCTCGTACATGTCCGAGGCGATCGCGGAGGCCATCACCTCCTCGATCTCCTCGGGCGCCGGCCAGATGTCGGCCAGGTAGACCGGCCGGCCGTCGGCGCCGGTGCCCAGCGGCTCGGTGGTCAGGTCGATGTCCATGGACCCGGCCAGGGCGTAGGCCACCACCAGCGGCGGGGAGGCCAGGTAGTTCATCTTGACATCGGGGTTGATCCGGCCCTCGAAGTTGCGGTTGCCCGAGAGCACGGAGGTGACGGCGAGGTCGTTCTCCTGCACCGCCTTGGAGATCTCCTCGGGCAGCGGGCCGGAGTTGCCGATGCAGGTGGTGCAGCCGTAGCCGACCAGGTTGAATCCGAGCTTGTCCAGGTAGGGGGTCAGCCCGGAGCGCTCGTAGTAGTCGGTGACGACCTTGGAGCCGGGGGCCAGCGAGGTCTTGACCCACGGCTTGCGGGTCAGGCCCTTCTCCACCGCGTTCTTGGCCAGCAGGGCGGCACCGAGCATGACCGAGGGGTTGGAGGTGTTGGTGCAGGAGGTGATCGCGGCGATCACCACGCTGCCGTGGTCGACCTCGGTCCGGGTGCCGTCGGACAGAGTGACCGACACCGGGTTGCTGGGGCGCTGGCCGTTGGAGGGCCGGGCCGGGGCGTCGGAGGCGGGGAACGACTCGTCGGAGGCCTCGTCGACCGGGCTGATCACGTAGTTCTGCACGTCGTGGCGCCAGGCGGGCTTGGCCGACGTCAGCGCGATGCGGTCCTGGGGCCGCTTGGGCCCGGCGATGGAGGGGACGACGTCGCCGAGGTCCAGCTCCAGGTACTCCGAGAAGTCCGGCTCGCGCGCGGGGTCGTGCCAGAGGCCCTGCTCCTTGGCGTAGGCCTCGACCAGACGGGTCTGCGACTCCGGGCGCCCGGTCAGCTTCATGTACCGGATGGTCTCCTCGTCGACCGGGAACATCGCCGCGGTCGAGCCGAACTCCGGGCTCATGTTGCCGATGGTGGCGCGGTTGGCCAGCGGCACCGACGCCACGCCGTCGCCGTAGAACTCCACGAACTTGCCGACGACGCCGTGCTCGCGCAGCATCTCGGTGACGGTGAGCACGAGGTCGGTGGCGGTGGTTCCGGGGCGCAGGGAGCCGGTCAGCTTGAAGCCGACGACTCGCGGGATGAGCATGGAGATCGGCTGGCCGAGCATGGCGGCCTCGGCCTCGATGCCGCCCACGCCCCAGCCGAGGACGCCCAGTCCGTTCTGCATGGTGGTGTGGGAGTCGGTGCCCACACAGGTGTCGGGATAGACCTGGCCGTTGCGGACCATGGCAGCCCGGGCCAGGTGCTCGATGTTGGCCTGGTGCACGATGCCGGTACCGGGCGGGACGACCTTGAACTCGTCGAAGGCCGTCTGGCCCCAGCGCAGGAACTGGTAGCGCTCGCGGTTGCGCTCGTACTCGAACTCGACGTTGCGCTCGAAGGCGTCGGGGCGGCCGAAGATGTCGACCACCACGGAGTGGTCGATGACCAGCTCCGCCGGCGCAAGCGGGTTGATCTTGCCGGGGTCGCCCCCGAGCTCGCCGACGGCCTCGCGCATCGTCGCCAGGTCGACCACGCAGGGCACACCGGTGAAGTCCTGCATGATCACCCGCGCGGGGGTGAACTGGATCTCCTCGGTGGGCTGGGCCTTGGCGTCCCACTGGCCCAGTGCACGGATGTGCTCGGCGGTGACGTTCGTGCCGTCCTCGGTGCGCAGCAGGTTCTCCAGCAGCACCTTCAGGCTGTAGGGAAGCCGCTCGGAGCCGTCCACGGCGTCCAAGCGGAAGAACTCATACGACTCTTCGCCAACGCGGAGCGTGTCACGGCTGCCGAAGCTGTTCGCGGACACGGTGTTTGCCTCCTGATCTCGCCACTTTCTCCCGGCATCCTGCCGTAATGCAGGAACCGGGACATCACTGAGGCTGCCCTTATCGAGATGGCCTTGAGTGCGCTGCGGCACCACCCCACGGCACGCCGGTTCCCCCGTTCTACCAGCGATGTCCGCGCGGTCCCCGGCGCCGTGCGCATTTCGGGGACCGGCACGTGGCACGGCTGTCCGCGCGAGGGCGGCCGATGCGGCCCGTCCCGTGCATTCGCCTCACTTTATCTCGATATCAAGGTATCTAGGACAGTATCTCGATATCAAGTTACCTTCCGGGGTGCCGCGCGCAGACCGGCGTCCCGGAAGCCTCTGACGGAACCCCCTACCGGGTGCGGCGCGTCCAAGGAGCCGTACACACCCCCGGAGGCGGGAGCGTGGACGGCCGCACCCGGCCGCGGAGCCCGCCGCCGCCCCTCGCACCGGCGAGTGAATCCCGAGGAGCCCCCGCGATGCGCTCACTGCGCGACACGCTCATCTTCGTTCTCTGCGGCATCGCGCTGGTCGTCTGGGGGACCATCACTCTGCTCTCGCCCGGCGCCGCCGAGGTGACCGACGCGGGCTCGCCCTACTGGACGATTCCGCTGGGTGCGCTCATGCTCGCCGCCGGGATCGTGCTGAACGCCTACTCCCGCGCTCGGCGCCGCCGGGAGGCGGCGGCGCCGAGCGGGCGGCGGGAGGGCCCGGACCGGCCCCGCGGCCCCGAAGGCACCGCGCCGCCGGCGCCCTGAGGGCCGATCGCACTACTGGAGCTGGCGCGAGACCTGCGCGGCGATCAGCTCCAGGTGGTCCACGTCGGACAGGTCGAGCACCTGCAGGTACACACGCTCGCAGCCGATCTCGTGGAACCGGCCGAGCTTCTCCACGATCTCGGCCGGGCTGCCCGCGAGCCCGTCGCGCCGCAGCTCCTCGGGGTCGCGCCCGATCGCAGCTGCCCGGCGCTTGAGTTCGGACTCGTCGCGCCCGCAGCAGACGACCTGCGCAGCGGAGTAGACCATCGGCTCGCTGCGGCCCGACGCCGCCACCGCCGCGCGCACGCGGTCGAACGCGGCCGCGGTGGCCTCGACGGAGGCGAAGGGCACGTTGTACTCGTCGGCGTGGGCGGCCGCCAACCGCGGGGTGCGGGTGGGCCCTGTGCCGCCGATGAGCACCGGCGGGCGCGGCTCCTGCTGGGGCTTGGGCAGCGCCGGCCCCTCGGAGAAGCGGTAATGGCGCCCCTCGTAGCGGAAGGTCTCGCCCACCGGTGTGGCCCACAGGCCGGTGATGACGTCGAGCTGCTCCTCGTAGCGGTCGAACCGCTCCCGCGCAGTGGCGGGGAAGGGGATGCCGTAGGAGGCGTGCTCGTCCTCGTACCAGCCGGCGCCGAAGCCGAACTCCACGCGGCCGCCGCTCATCCGGTCGACCTGGGCCACCGAGATGGCGAGGGGGCCGGGGTGGCGGAACGTCGCGGCGGTCATCAGCGTGCCCAGGCGCACATGGGAGGTCTCCCGCGCCAGTCCGGCGAGAGTGACCCAGGAGTCGGTCGGCCCGGGCAGACCGTCAACGTCGCCCATCTTCAGATAGTGGTCGGAACGGAAGAAGGCGTCGAACCCCAGGTCCTCGGTCGCCTTTGCCACCGCCAACTGCGTGTCGTAGCTCGCACCCTGCTGCGGTTCGATGAAGATCCTCAAGCGCATGGGGACCATTGTCGTACCGTCGAGCGCAAAGGCCGAACCGAAACGCACAGACAAGCCCGGCGCGTCGGCCGCATGCGGCCCGCACCGCCCCTCAGTCGCGGTGCAGCACCGCCAAACACTCCACGTGGTGGGTCATCGGGAAGGAGTCGAAGGCGCGCAGCTGCGTCAGCTCGTAGCCCTCCTCGATGAAGGCCGCCAGGTCGCGGGCCAGGGTCGCCGGGTCGCAGGAGACGTAGGCCACCCGGCGGTTGCGCAGCTCCGAGAGCTGGCGCGCCACGACGGTGCCGGCGCCGGTGCGCGGCGGGTCCAGCACGGCGAAGTCGACGCGCATGTCCACCCACTCGCGCAGCTGCGCGTCGGTGTCGGCGTGGGCGAAACGCACCCACGGCAGGTCGCGCAGGTTGTACCGGGCGTCGCGGACCGCCTCGGCGTCGTTCTCGACGCCCAGCATCCGCCCCTCGGGCCCCACGGCCTCGGCCAGCCCGGCGGTGAACAGCCCCGAGCCGCAGAAGAGGTCCAGCCCGGTCTCGCCGGGCTCGGGCGCCAGCGCTTCGACGACGGCCTCCGACAGCACCTGCGCGGCCGACGAGTGCACCTGCCAGAACCCGCCGGCGCTGACCCGGAACTCACGCTCGCCCACCTGCTCGCGGACATGGCGGCGACCGCGCACCTGCTGCACCCGGCCGTTGCTGAAGCGGCGCATCACCGCCGAGGAGGCCTTGGGTTCGGGCAGCGGGGGCAGCTTGGCACCGTCAGGGTTGACCACCAGCGCGGTGTCACGCGTGGTGGAGGAGGCGACCGCCTCGACGTCGCGCATCCGGGGCCAGTCCAGCTCGGTCACGCCGAGTTCGTCGACGCGCGGGTGGGCGATGCGGCAGTGGTCGATCGGCTCGATCTCGTGCGAGCGGTGGCGGCGCAGCCCCGCGCGGCCGGAGTCGTCGACGGCGAAGCGCACGCGGGTGCGCCAGCCCAGGCCGTCCGGGGCGCCGGGCAGTTCCTCGACCTCGACCTCGCGGTCGATCTTGGCGATGCGGCGCAGCTGCTCGGAGACCACCTGGCCCTTGAGCCGGCGCTGGGCCTCCAGCGAGGCGTGCTGCCAGTCGCAGCCGCCGCACTTGCCGGGCCCGGCGAAGGGGCAGGGCGCCTCGACGCGGTCGGGCGAGGCCTCAAGCACCTCGACGGCGTCGGCGCGCAGGAACCGCGCCGTCTCCTCGGTCACCCGGGCCCGCACCAGCTCACCGGGCAGGGTGTGGCGGACGAAGACGACGCGCTCGTTGTGGCGCCCCACGCACCAGCCGCCGTGGGCGACCCCTTCCATGCGCAGCTCCATCTCGGTGCCGACGAAGCCGGCCGCTGCGTCGCCCATGGCGGTGTTGGGATTTCGGGCAGGGCTCAACGAAGAAACCTCCGGGAGACGGTGAGTGGTGGGTACGGGTTTCGCGCAGGTGACCCCCCACGCAGCGCCACCGGCCGTCGTACTCCACTCTAGCCGAGGGCGCGCACCCGACAGGGCCGCGCGCGAATACCCTCCGCGGGCGCTGCGCGCGCTCCCGCACGCGACGATATGGGTATACCGTCGCCCAAGGGCGGGCGGCGCCCGCACCCGGCCCGTGCAGCGACGGCAGGAACGAGTGAGCAGTGCACATCGTGATCTTGGGATGCGGGCGCGTGGGGTCCACGCTGGCCCACACGCTGGAGGATCGGGGCCACACGGTCGCCGTGATCGACCAGGCGCCCGAGGCGTTCCGCAGACTCCGCCCGGCCACCGCCAAGGCCGCCGTGGGCGGCGCGGGCCAGAACCGCGACGTGCTGGTGGCGGCCGGCATCGAGTCGGCCTCCGCCTTCGCCGCCGTCAGCAGCGGCGACAACTCCAACATCATCACCGCGCGGGTGGCGCGGGAGACCTTCGGTGTGGAGAACGTCGTTGCGCGCATCTACGACCCGCGGCGCGCCGCCGTCTACCAGCGGCTCGGCATCCCCACGGTCGGCACCGTGCACTGGACCGCCGACACCATCCTGCGCCGCCTGGTCCCCGGCTCCACCGGTCTGGACCTGGGCCCGCTGTGGCGCGATCCCTCGGGGACCCTGGTGATGACCGAGGCGCCGCTGAGCGGTGCCTGGGTGGGCCGGCGCGTCGAGCAGCTGGAGGGGGCCTTCCCGCTGCGTGTCGCCTACCTGGTGCGGGCCGGGCACATCCTGCTGCCCCGGGGCGACGAGACGATGCAGGCCGGCGACGTGCTGCACGTGCTCTCCCGAACCGAGGACATCGACCGGATCCAGGCCCGCCTCGGCGAGGCGGGCGACGAAAGGCAGGAGGGCTAGGATGCGCGTCGCCATCGCCGGAGCCGGCAGCGTCGGGCGCTCCATCGCGGCCGAGCTGAGCGAGAGCGGCCACGAGGTCCTGCTGATCGACCACGACTCCCGCGCCATCGGCGTGGACGAGTTGCCGCGGGCGGAGTGGCTGCTGGCCGACGCCTGCGAACTGTCCTCGCTGGAGGACGCGCGGCTGGCCGACTTCGACTCCGTCGTCGCCGCCAGCGGCGACGACAAGGTCAACCTGGTGGTGTCGCTCCTGGCCAAGACCGAGTTCGGTGTCGGCAGGGTCATCGCCCGCATCAACGACCCGCGCAACGAGTGGCTGTTCTCCGACTCCTGGGGCGTGGACGTCGCCGTCTCGCCGCCGCGGATGATGGCGGCGCTGGTCGAGGAGCCCGACGACGAGGACGAGCCCGCCGAGGTGCTCAACGCGCTGTCGCTGCCCCAGACCGACCTGCTGGAGTTCACGCTTCCCCCCGAGTCCCCGCACGGCGGGCGCCGGCTGGGCGAACTGGTCCCGAAGCTTCCGGAGGGCATCGTGCTGGTGGCCCTGGTACGCGAGGGCCAGGCCCGTGAGCCGGACCCGAGCACGGCGCTGCAAGGCGGCGACGACCTGGTGTTCCTCAGCAGCGCCGCCTCGGTCGACGAACTGGGCGAACTGCTCGCCGCCGAGGACTGAGCACGGCTGAGGCCTCTCACGCGACTCGGCGATCGGTCGGTCGGGCCGATGGGCGGCCATGGTCGAGCGCGGGCGGTGCCGGTCGCAGCAGCCGTGCCCGCCACCGGTCGGCAGCCAGGCACGTCCGCACGCCGGTCCCGGGGTGGTCGCGCGAGACGGCGGTGATGCGCGCGCGGCCGGGTGTCCCACTCGGCGGCGCCGGGTCCGGCCGAGCGGGTCCCGTCGGCGGACCTCTACCGGCCGACCGGCCTCACCCGTGCCCCCGGCTCCGCGCACAGGTGGCCGCGGTGGTCAGTACGTGTAACGGCTTACGGCTTGCGGGTGGATGACGAGACGCACCGGGTCGAGGGCCAGGAGCCCGGCGAGGTCGTCGGCGCGGGCCGGATCGTCGAGGTCCCAGTAGCGAGCGGCCAGGCGTGCGGCCAGGTCGTGTGCTCCGTCGGGCTCCACCGTGACGCGGCCGGCGACCGACAGCCAGCGCTCGCGTTCACCGACCGGGGCGGCGACGACGATCGAGGCGCGGGGATCGCTGCGCAGCCGCCGCACTTTGAGCGAGTCCGCGAGGGTGAACAGTTGGACCGCGCCCTCGGCAGTGGCCTCGAACCACACCGGCCGGGGCTGCGGCGGGAGCGGCCCTGCGGCCACGGACAGGAACCCGTGCAGGGGGCGTCGGAGGAACTCGAGGTCCTGGTCGGTCAGCGAACCGGCGTCGGTGCTCATCTCGGCCCTTTCGACAGGCGAGTGGGAATGGTCACGAGATCGTTGAACAGGTGCCGACTCGGTGATGTCGGTGCTCATGACAACGATTCAACGGCATCCGCTCGGACGAATCCATGGGTGAGAAGCCGGATCGCCTGTCTCATCGTCTAACCTTGCTGGGGTGGACGTATTCAGTGACCTGATCCGCGGGGTACGAGCCCACGGCTCCCTGTTCGGCAGTTCGACCCTGTCCGCGCCCTGGGCGCTGCACTTCGTGGACGGGGCGCCGCTGACCCTGTGCACCGTGCTCACCGGGGCGGGCTGGATCGTGCCGGAGCACCGTCCGCCCGAGCCGCTTCGCGCCCGCGAGACGGTCGTCGTGCGGGGCCCTGCGACGTTCACCTTCGTCGACGAGATCGGCACCCCGGCCGAACCGGTCGCGTGCGGCGAGCACTGCGCGGCGCCCGAGCAGGGCGGGACTCGGCACCGGCGCGGCTGGAACGACAGCTCCGGCGGCGCCGGTGAGGGCGCGACGACGCTGATCGTCGGCGCCTACCCGGTGCGCGGCGAGATCAGCCGCAGGCTGCTGGACGCGCTACCCGTCGTGCTGCGCGTGGATTCGGGGGGTACGGCCGACGCCGTGCTGGACCACCTCGCCGCCGAGGTCGCCGCCGACACCCCGGGCCAGCAGGTCGTACTCGACCGGCTGCTGGACTGGATGCTGGTCTGCACGCTGCGCGAGTGGTTCGACCGCCCCGGCGGCGAACCCCCGGCCTGGTGGGCCGCCCAGCGGGACCCCGTGGTCGGCGACGCGCTGCGCCTCTTGCACGCCGAACCGGCGGCACCGTGGACGGTCGCCGCGCTGGCCGAGCACACCGGGGTATCGCGCTCGACGCTGGCCAAACGGTTCGCCGACCTGGTCGGCGAACCGCCGCTGACCTACCTCACCCGCTGGCGGATGACGCTTGCGGCAGACCTCCTGGTCGAGCAGGAGGCCGCGACCGTCGCGGGCATCGCCCGCGCCGTGGGCTACTCCGACCCGTTCGGGTTCAGCGCGGCGTTCAAGCGCATCCGAGGCGCCAACCCCAGCGAGTTCCGGCGCACCGCGACCACCGCCCCCGGAGCGGCCGATCCGCCTGTTCCAGCCGGCACCGCCCCGGTCGGCCCGCAGGCCTGAACCACAGGCATCGGCCCGCCCGGCCGATCGCCGAGTCGCGGGGGCCTCAGTCGGCGGTGCGCTCGGCGGGAGTCTGGCCGGGCGCCTGGTCGTCGTCGGCGTCCGCGGCGAACACGCCGTCGGAGTCGACCGGTGTGCGCCCGCGCGCCAGCAGCCACACCATGCCTGCGAACGCGGCCACCTGCAGCGGCCAGCCCAGGGCGATCTTGGCGATACCCAGCAGCGCGAAGGTGCTGGCCACGCCGTAGCTCTCGGCCGCCCACAACGGGAGCTGCACCGCTACGCGCACGACGCACGGCAGCACCAGCAGCCAGGTCAGCCGGGAGCTGAGCTTGACGACCGCGGGATTGCGCCGCCAGGCGGTGACGTCGCCGGTGACCGCGCCGATCAGCAGTCCCATGGCCGGCCAGCGGATGAGGACGGTCAGCGTGAGCACGACCGCGTAGACGGCGTTGTAGATGATCCCGGGCAGTGCGAAATCCTCGGCCTCGCCGCTGCGCAGCGCGAAGACCGCTGCGATGGCCATCCCGAAAAGGCTGTTGACCACGAACTGCACCGAGGAGCGCTGGACCAGCCGCACGGCCCCCAGCGCGATCGCCAACGCGAACCCGATCGTCAGCGCCGTCCGCAGGTCCTCCAACGCCATGTAGGAGAACGTGAAGCCCAGGGTGGGCACTGCGGTCTCGAGCATGCCGCGCTTGCCGCCCAGGGCCTTGGCCAACTGCTGGCGGACGACGGCCTCGACCGTCTGCTCGGAGACCTGCTCGCTCGCCGCGGGCTCCTCGGAAGGCCCTTCGGAGACCGCGTCGGTCCCCTCGCCGGTGGAATCGGCGGGCTCGGCGGCTCGCTGGTGGTCGGTCATATGGCTCCCGGTCCGGCGTCGACTACGGCTTCCACCCTAGAACAACGCATCAGCGGTCTTCAGCGCTGCGCAGCGATATCTCCGCATCCGCCCCCTATGCCATGCGGATACGCCGGAAAAGGACCCTGCGTCCGTGTCGCCGCGCAGTGCCGCCCCGGCGGGTGCGGCGGCCGCTCCGCCGCCGTGGTCGCGCGCGAAGGGTCACCCGCCTCCGCGCTTGTCCACGACCACCGCGGCGAGCAGAAGGCAGCCCGCCAGCGCTACCAGCGCCGGAGGCACCGCCCAGGTCACCACCGCCGTGACGGCCAGTGCCGCCACCAGCAGCCCCGAGCCCACGGGGTCGGCCGCCGTCCTGGCCGCCGCCGCGCGCAGGGCGCCGTGCCAGGCGCGTTCGGGCCGCCAGGCCGCGGCGGCGCGCAGGCCGACCACGGCGGCACCCGCCCCCGCCGCCGCGCATCCGACCAGGGAGGCCGCTCCCCCGGGCGGATCGAAGGCGGCCACGATCAGCACGTCGGCCGCCACGACGGCGGCCAGCGCCGCACCGGCCAGGCCCGCCCGCCAGGAGCCGGGCCACGCCGCCCGCAGCCGTACCGCGAAGTCGCCCACTGCCGTGCCGCCCTCGCCGTCGGTGTGGGCGCGCACCTGCGCGCTGCCGGCGGCCAGCGCCGCCGGCAGGGTGACCAGCGCCAGCCCCGCTGCCAGCGTGAGCATCCCGGCCAGCACGCACTCGCCGAACAGCGCCGCCCGCGAGTGCGCCGGCCGGAGCACCGGCGCGGCCGCCGCGGTCCGTCCGCCCGCCACGGCGCTCACCCCTTCAGCCCGCTGGTGGCCATGCCCTGCACCAGCAGGCGCTGGAAGGCCAGGAAGAACAGCACGACCGGCACCAGCGCGATCACCGACATGGCGATCATCGCGCCGAAGTCGCTGGTGCTGGTCTGGTCGGCATACATCCGCAGCGCCAGCGGGATCGGGAACTTCTCCGGGGTGTTCAGGTAGATCAGCGGCGCGAACAGGTCGTTCCAGCTCCAGATGAACGCGAAGATCGCCGCGGTGCCGAACGCCGGGCGCGACAGCGGGGCGATGACGTGCCAGAAGATCCCCCAGTACCCGCAGCCGTCGATGCGGGCGGCCTGGTCCAGCTCACGAGGCAGCTGGCGCATGAACTGCACCATGAGGAAGACGAAGAACGCCTCGGTGGCCAGGAACTTGCCCAGTACCAGCGGCACGTAGGTGTCGACCAGCCCAAGCTGCTGGAAGATGATGTACTGCGGGATGATCACCGCGTGGAAGGGCATCAGCAGGGTGCCGATCATCAGCACGAACATCGTGTTGCGCCCGCGGAAGCGCAGGCGGGCGAAGGCGTAGGCCGCCAGAGCCGAGGAGGCCACGATCCCCGTCACGGTCAGCACCGCCAGCAGCAGCGAGTTGGCCAGGAACCGCCATACCGGGATGCCGGCCATGCCCTCCAGTGCTCGGGCGAAGTTGTCCAGGACCGGCTGTGCGGGCACCAGTCGCGTGTTGCCGACGATCTCGTGGGTGGGCGTGACCGCCGCTCCGGCCACCCACACCAGGGGGTACATGACCAGCCCCAGCAGCGCCAGAGCCAGGACGTGCCAGAGCACGCGCCGGGGCCGGGTAGCGGCGGAGGTTCTCATCGTCCCTCGTCTCCGGAGTAGAACACCATCGTCCGCGACATCCGGAACAGGGCCACGACCACCAGCCCCGCCCCGAGGATCAGCATCCAGGCCATCGCCGAGGCGTAGCCCATCTGGTAGTGCGTGAAGCCCTGCTGGTAGAGGTAGAGCGTGTAGATCAGGGTGGAGCCGGCGGGGCCGCCGGAGCCGCCGCTGATCACGAACGACGCGGTGAACACCTGGAAGGAGTTGACCGTCTCCAGCAGCAGGTTGAAGAACAGCACGGGCGAGATCATCGGCAGGGTGATGGTCTGGAACCGGCGCCACCAGCCGGCCCCGTCGACCTCGGCGGCCTCGTAGTACTGCCGGGGCACCTGTTTGAGGCCGGCCAGGAAGATCACCATCGGCGCGCCGAACTGCCAGACCGCCAGGAGCACAAGCAGCAGCAGGGCGAAGTCGGGGTTGCCGACCCACCCGCCGGTCTCCACCCCCACCGCCCGCAGCAGCCGGTCCACCACGGCGTCGTCGGAGAACAGCGCGCGCCACACCAGCGCGACGCTCACGCTGGCGCCCAGCAGCGAGGGCGCGTAGAACGCCGAGCGGTAGAACCCCTGGCCGCGGTGCGGTGCCGCGAGCAGCATCGCCACGGCCAGCGCCAGGGCGAGTTTCAGCGGGACCGCCAGCACCACATAGGCGCCCGTGACCCGGATCGACTGCAGCCACTGGTCGTCGGCGAACAGGCGCCGGTAGTTGTCCAGGCCCACCCACGAGGGCGCGGTGAAGAGGTTGTAGTCGGTGAAGGACAGGTAGAGCGAGGCCGCCATCGGCCCCAGCGTCAGTCCGAGGAACCCGAGGATCCACGGGGTCAAGAAGGCGTAGCCTGCGGCCCTCTCGCGGTCGCCTCGGGGCTTGCGCCGGGTCCCCCGCCCCGGTGGGGGCGGGGGTTGGGGCGGTGCGGCGGACTCCGCGTCTCCGCGGGTGTCCTCGGCCGTGCGGGCCATCTGCGCTGTCTCCTTCTCCGCGGTCAGGAGCTCAGCGTGCGCTCGGCGAAGTCGACGAACTCGCCCGCGGCCTCGTCCGGGCCCATTTGCCCGTGGTGCACCTCTTCAGCCAGGCGGATGAACTCGGTCTCCAGGGCACCGGCGCCCGCCGGGGGCGCGGGCGGCGCCTCCTGCAGGTCGGACATGCGCTCGTCCTCGTAGTCCACGATGGTCTGGTCGACCTCGGTGTAGTCGACGGCCTCGCGCTGGGCCTCGGTGGCCGGTATGCCGCGGTTGCCGCCGAAGATCTCCGCGACCCGCGGGTCGTTGATCATGAAGTCGATCAGTTCGGCGGAGGCGTCGGGGTGACTGGTCTGGGCCGAGGCCGACAGCAGCATCGAGGGCTTGAGGTACTGCCCGGAGTTCTCGGAATCGGTGGGCAGCGGCGCCAGCTCCAGGTCGAGGTCGGACTCCTCCACGTAGCGGGTGAGCATGTTGTCCCAGGTGAACTCCGAGGCCGCCAGGTTGGCGCCCAGCGGGGCCAGCGGCTTGACCTGCTCGGCCTCGTCAGCGGGCACCACGGCGCCGTCCTCGCGCAGGTCCGCGGCGCTCTCCCAGAACTCGGCGAGGCGGTCCCGGCTGAAACCCAACCGGCCGTCGTCGGTGAACAGCGCGCCGCCCTCCTGGCGCAGCTGGGCCTCCAGCACCCAGATCAGCCCGGTGTAGTCGGCGGCGCCGTAGGGGTCGCTGCCGGTGTGCTCGCTGACGGCGGTCAGCGCCTCGTCGTACTCCTTCCAGCTCCACCCGTCCTCCGGCATGGGCACATCCGCCTCCTCGAACAGCTCGGGGGCGTAGACGAGGGAGAAGGTGTTGCCGCCGATGGGCACGCCGTAGCGGGCGTCGTCGACGACTCCGGCGGTGCTGAGGCCCTCCAGAAGCCCGCCGGTGTCGAGGCTGCCGCCCTCCTGGCCGCCGAGGTCGAGGAGCACACCGCGGTCGCTGTACTCGCGAAGGTAGGCGTTGTCCATCTGGAGCACGTCGGGCATGCCGCCGCCGGCCACCTGGGTGGAGAGCTTCTCCCAGTAGGTGTCGTACTCGGAGAAGGTCGGCGTGACGGTGATGTCCGGGTTCTCCTCCTCGAACAGCGCGATGGCCTCGCGCATCATCTCCGCCCGATCGGCGTTGCCCCACCATGAATAGCGGATCTCGGGCGCGCCGCCGCCCTCGCCGCCTCCACAGCCGGTCGCCGCAAGCCCGAGAACCATCGCCGCCGCCGCGGCCGATCTCGTCGCACCGCCAATCCGCTTCACCATGTGGTGACCGCCCTTCTGCCCGCCCGGCCTCATTGAAACGATTTACGGAAAGCGCTTCCCGTCCAGCTGGAGGCTCAGATTAAGCGCCGCGTAACCTCCCGTCAATACTGGTTCGCACGGTCTTGCAACGATCGATCGCCGCCCAGAGCGCCCCGATCCGCGCGGAAGCCGCGGCCGCGCACGCTCGTGCAGGCGGACGCTAGCCTGGCCCGAAAGCCGGTCGGCGACGTCCTGCTCGGCAGACTTGGAGAGTGCGCGATGCCCGTGTCCCTGCGCCCCGACCATCTCGACTTCGCTCTGCGCCTCGACTCCGCGCTGGCCCGGGCCGGACTGGAGGAACGGGCGTGGTCTCCGCTGTCGGTCGCCGGCGCGCTGGGGCTGGTGGCCACCGGCGCGCGCGGCACCACCCGCCGCGAATTCGAACAGCTGCTGGGCCGCGACATCCGCGGGCAGCTCGCCGCGCTCGACGACGCCGCGTCCCCGGGCCCGGAACTCGCGACCTCGACCGCTCTGTGGGTCCGCGACGACCTCCCGCTGCTTGCGGAGTTCGAAACCGCCGTGCGCGCCCGGCCCGACTCCGCGGTGCACTCCGCCGACTTCGCCGGCGATCCCGAGCGCGTGCGCCGGGAGGCCAATGCCGAGGCCGCCGAGGCCACCCGCGGCCTGGTCGAGGAACTGCTGCTGCCCGGCGACGTGGCCACCTCCACGCAGGCCCTGCTGCTCAACGCGCTGTGGGTGCGCATGCGCTGGTCCGAGCCCTTCGACACCGCGGCGACCGCGCACAAACCCTTCCACTCCCCCTCGGGCCGGAACCGGGTGCCCACGATGCGCAGCCGCGCGCGCCGCCCCTACGCCGCGGCGGCGGGCTGGCGCATGGCGACGCTGCCCGCGGCCCACGACCTGGCCATGGACGTGCTGGTGCCCGACCGCCCCGAGCAGGGCACCGCCCCGACACCCGAGGCGCTCTCGGAGCTCTACGACAAGGCCGCCCCCGCCGACGTCGACCTCTCGATGCCGCGCTTCGAAGTGCGCTCCCGCTCGGCGCTGTCGCAGCCCTTGGCCGCCGCGGGCGCCTCCACGGCCTTCACCGACCGGGCGGACCTCACCGGCATCTCCCCGCGCCCGCTGCGCATCGACGAGGTCGTCCACGAGGCGGTGCTGCGCGCGGACGAGAAGGGCGCAGAAGGCGGGGCCGCCACGGCCGTGGTGATGCGCACCGTCGCCGCGGTCGCCGGCAAGCCCGTTCGCTTCGCCGTGGACCGCCCGTTCGCCTTCGTGCTGCGCCGCCGGGCCGCGATGCTGTTCCTGGGGGCGGTCACCGAGCCCCGCGACCCTGGACCGGCCCGGGAATGAGGCCTCGCCGCCCGGGCGGCGCCTAAGCGGACAACCGGTCGAAGGGCTCCGCGTAGCGGAATGCGCCCCGGTGCGCGGGCTCGTATGCGCTCAGCGGACGCGCCTGGAAATAGTCGCCCCACGAGGGGTCGGGTGCGGCGATGCCGAACTCCGCGGCCGAGCGGAACCCGAAGCGGCGGTAGTAACCGGGCTCGCCGAGCAGCGCGACCAGCGGTTCCGAGCAGGCGTCGGCCGCACCCAGCACAGCGTGCATCAGGGCCGAGCCGACTCCGCGGCCCTGGCGGTCGGGCGCCACGCCGATCGGCCCGAGCCCCAGTGCCGGGGTCGCGCCCACGTACCCGCGGGTGCACACGACGTGGCCGACCACCGCTGTGGAGCCGGCGGGATCCGCTGCCCCGTCGGAGGCCGCGGCGTCGACGGCCACCAGCGAGTACTCCGCACGCCAGCCCGAGTCTTCGCGCAGCCGTTCAAGCAGGGCCGCCTCGACCGGTTCGGTACCCGCCGGGGCGTCGGCGGGGACGTTCGCCGCGAAAGCGGCGGTGATCACCGAGCGCACCGCGGCGGTGTCGGCGGCGGTCTCTCGTCTGATCAGCATCCGCTCACTGTAGGGACGCGCTACCCCCGCAGCACCCGGTTTTTCGGCGGTGCGCCCCGGCCCGAAACCCCGCAGCGCAGCGAGGCCCCTCCGGAAACCGCCCGCAACCCCGCCATCGCGGTCGGCCGCGGCGACCCGAGCTCCGGGCTCCCGGAGGGCTCCTCGCGCCCTGGACCGCGGTGTCGGCGCCCTACGCCCCTGCGAACGGTCTAGGAGTCGGACCGGCCGCCGGGCTCGCCGGGCTCGCCGCCCTCTCCGGTCTGTCCGCCGTCGGTCTGGGGCTGCCCGTTGCCCTCGGCGCGCTTGCGCTGTTCGGCCGCCTGGGCCATCTGCTGCTGGATCTCCTGGGGCACGACGATGGGCAGCATGTCGCGCGGGGGCATCGGGGTGTCGCCGCGCGCCACCACGATCTGCTGGAACAGCTCTTCGACCTCGGCCATCGCCTCGGCCTTGGAGGCGCCCTCGCCGCGGATCACGCCGTGCAGCACCCATCGCGGCCCGTCCACGCCGATGAAGCGCACACGTTCGCCCATCTGGCGGCCCTGGTCGTCCTTCTTACCCGTGACCGGCACGACCGCGCGCAGCTCGGGGCCGAAAGTGCCCTCGAAGTCCTCGACCTTGCCGCCCTGGGACGTCACCTGCGAACGCAGCTCTTCGCGCATCTCCTCCCAGACCCCGCTGGACTTGGGCGCGGCGAAGGGCTGCACCTGCAGCGCCGAGCCCTGGGTGCGCAGGGTCACGCCGATGATGCGGTTCTGCTGCTGGGCGACGTTCACCTGGATCTCGACGCCCGAGCGCACCGGGATGCGCACCGCCCCCAGGTCCATCCGCTGGACGTCGGGCGCCTGCTCCGTGGAATCCCAGGGGCCGTTGGCCCGGTGGCGGTCGGCGTCCTTCTCCGGATCCGGCGGGTCCTCGGGCCGACCGGCGAAGTCGACCTCGGTGCCGCCCGCGCCGGGGGTCTCGGCGGTGCTGTCGGCGTCCTCGCCGTCCTTCTTCTTGCGTCGGCGTCCGAACACGCCTTACACCTCTCCCGCTTGGTCGTCCCCGGCCGCGGATACGGCGCCGGGGATGCTGAACGTCGTCAACTGCGCGCCGCGTGGCCGCCCGTGGAACCGAAGCCGTCCGCACCGCGCACGGACTCCGGGAGGGTGTCGACCTCGCGGAACTCGGCCCGCTCCACACGCTGGACGACCAACTGGGCGATGCGGTCGCCGCGGGCGAGCTTGACCGGCGTCTCGGCGTCCGTGTTGATCAGGGTCACCCGCACCTCGCCGCGGTAGCCGGCGTCGACGGTGCCGGGCGCGTTGACGAGGGTCAGCCCGCACCGGGCCGCGAGTCCCGAACGGGGGTGCACGAAGGCGGCGTAGCCCTCAGGCAGCGCGATGGCGATGCCGGTTCCGACGACCGCCCTCTGCCCCGGCCCCAGGAGGACGTCCTCGGCCGTGGCGAGGTCGGCGCCGGCGTCACCGGGACGCGCGTAGTCCGGCAGCGGCAGATCGGGGTCGAGACGGCGGATGAGGACCTCGATCCCACCGCCGTTGTGGGTTCCGTTACTCACACTGAGCGAGCTTATCGCGGTCCGGGGCCTGAGTCGGACGCTGCCGGGCCCACGCCCGGCGTCGGGAACGCGCCGCCGCCGGTCTACTCGGCCTCGGGCAGGCTGACCTCGACCTGCAGTTCGGTCTCGTCGGTGGCTTCCAGGTCCAGCCGGGCGGCGCGCCCGGCCGCCGCCAGATCGTCGCCCGCCAGCCGCACGTGGTTGACGTTCTTGCCGCGCACCGCCACCCGCTCGATCTCGGCGCGCATGGACAGCTTGGCCTCCGACTTGGCCTTGCGGACCATGCGCAGCACCTCGGAGGCCGAGGCCAGCACCGCGGGATCGCCTTCGCGCGCGGCTGCGCGGAACTCCTCGGCGTCGGGCCAGGAGCCGCCGTGCACCGAGCCCTCGTGCCACCAACTCCACACCTCGTCGGCGACGAAGGGCAGGAACGGCGCGAACAGGCGCTGGAGCGCCGAGAGGGCGATCAGCAGCGCCGCGCGGGCGGAGGCGGCGGCGGGCGAGGCGCTGTCGTAGGCCCGGGCCTTGACCAACTCCAGGTAGTCGTCGCAGAACTCCCAGAAGAACCGCTCGACCCGCTCCAGCGCGCGCGTGTGGTCGTAGGCCTGGAAGGCGGAGGTGGCGTCCTCGACGACGTCGGCGAGCGTGGCCAGCATCGAGCGGTCCAGCGGCTCGGTGACCGCGGCCGGATCGGCGGGGGTGTCCTCGCCGGCCACCGACAGCGCGAACTTGCTCGCGTTGAGGATCTTGATGGCCAGCCGCCGGCCGACCTTCATCTGGCCCTCGTCCAGAGCGGTGTCGGCGCCGAGCCGGCCGCTGGCGGCCCAGTAGCGGATGGCGTCGGAGCTGTACTTCTCCAGCAGGTCGATCGGCGTGACGACGTTGCCCTTGGACTTCGACATCTTCTTGCGGTCCGGGTCGAGGATCCACCCGGAGATGGCGGTGCCCTGCCAGGGCAGGCTGCCGTGCTCGAAGTGCGCACGCACGACCGTGGCGAACAGCCAGGTGCGGATGATGTCCTGGCCCTGGGGCCGCAGGTCCATCGGGAAGACCCGCTCGAAGAGGTCGGGATCGCGCTCCCAGCCGCCGGCGACCTGCGGAGTCAGCGACGAGGTGGCCCAGGTGTCCATGATGTCGGGGTCGCCGGTGAAACCGCCGGGCCGACCGCGCTGGTCCTCGGTGTAGCCCTCGGGCGCGTCGGAGCTCGGGTCGACGGGCAGCCGGGACTCGTCGGGCAGGAGCGGCGAGTCGTAGTCGGGGTTGCCGTCGTCGTCGAGCGGATACCACACGGGGAACGGCACGCCGAAGAAGCGCTGGCGGCTGATCAGCCAGTCGCCGTTGAGGCCCTCGACCCAGTGCTCGAAGCGCGAGCGCATGTGGTCGGGGTACCAGTCCAGTTCGCGCCCGCGTGCCAGCAGCGCCTCGCGCACCGAGGTGTCACGCCCGCCGTTGCGGATGTACCACTGCCGGGTGGTGACGATCTCCAGCGGCTTGTCGCCCTTTTCGTAGAACTTCACCGGACGCGTGGTGGGCTCGGGCTCGGCGAGCAGGTCGCCGGACTCGCGCAGCAGCTCGACCATGCGCTCGCGGGCGGTGTGCACGGTGGCGCCGACCAGGCGGGAGTACGCCTCGGCGCCGCCGGCGGCGGCCACGGCCTCGGGCGGCTCGGAGACGATACGGCCGTCCCAGCCGACGACGGGGCGGGTGGGCAGCTGCAGTTCGCGCCACCAGGTGACGTCGGCGAGGTCGCCGAAGGTGCAGATCATCGCGATGCCGGAGCCCTTGTCGGGCTCGGCGAGGTGGTGCGCCTTGACCGGGACCTCGACACCGAAGACGGGGCTGCGCACCGTGCGGCCGATCAGCTCCTGGTAGCGGGTGTCGTCGGGGTGGGCGACCAGGGCGACGCAGGCGGGGAGGAGCTCGGGGCGGGTGGTCTCGATGACGACGCTCTCACCGCCGTCACGGTGGAAGGCGACCTTGTGGAAGGCGCTGGTGCGCTCGCGGTCCTCCAGCTCGGCCTGGGCCACGGCGGTGCGGAAGGTGACGTCCCACAGGGTGGGGGCCTCGGCCATGTAGGCCTCGCCGCGCGCGAGGTTGCGCAGGAACGCGCGCTGGGACGTGGCGCGGGCGTTGTCGTCGATGGTGGCGTAGGAGTAGCGCCAGTCGACGCTGAGGCCCAGCCGGCGCCAGATGTCCTCGAAGACCTTCTCGTCCTCGACGGTGAGCGCGTCGCAGAGCTCGATGAAGTTGCGCCGCGAGATGGGCACCTGCCGCTTGGGATCGGGCTTGGCCGGCGGCGTGAAGTCGGGGTCGTAGGCGACGCTGGGGTCGCAGCGGACGCCGTAGTAGTTCTGCACCCGGCGCTCGGTGGGCAGCCCGTTGTCGTCCCAGCCCATCGGGTAGAAGACCGACTTGCCGCGCATGCGCTGGAAGCGGGCGAGGGTGTCGGTGTGGGTGTAGGAGAAGACGTGCCCGATGTGCAGGGACCCCGAGACCGTGGGCGGCGGGGTGTCGATCGAGTAGATCTCGGAGCGGCTCTTGGTGCGGTCGAAGTGATAGACGCCCGACTCGTCCCATACGTCGACCCATTTCGCCTCGAGACCGTCGAGCGAAGGCTTGTCGGGCACGCGGAAGGAACGAGAGCGGTTGGTCATGGGCCACATGGTATTGGTTCAGCGACCGTGTTCGCTCCGCAATCCCCAACCCTGCCGGCACGTATCCCGCCACCGGTCGAGCGGCTCCGCGCCCCCGCCGGAACGGATCCGCGCCGCCCGCGAGGTCGCTGCTCGCGCTGTTCGGCGCGGTGCGACGCGCCCCGCGGCGGCGGGAGCGCCGCCCGCCCGGCATGAAAGGATCGATTAAGGCGCACGCGCCGGGTAGCGGCGCGTCGCAAGGCGCTCGGCCCCGCCGTGCGCGGGCGTGCGGCCGTTCGCATGCGGCCGCGCCGCCAGGAAGGCTAGAAGGGAAGCGATCCGACAGATGGCTAAGAAGAAGGACGGTGAGTTCGCCGCGCAGGTCCTCGGCAGCGTCACCGCTCTGGCGGCGGCGTACGTCGCCCGCAAGACGCTGACGTTCGCCTGGACCCAGGCCACCGGCAAGGCTCCGCCCACCGAGCCCGAGTCCCCCGACGTCAAGCTGAGCGAAGCCCTCGGATGGGCCGTGGTCACCGGGATCGGTATGGAGGTCACGCGCGTCCTCGCGGTGCGTGCCGCCTACCGCCGGTTCTTCGACGCGGGCCACCAGAGCGGAGTCGTGGGAATCGACGTGGAGTGAGCGCGGCCGTTGCCGCAGTGTGCCCGCCGGTGGGGCCCTGACGCCGCCCCGCCGGCGGGTACACGCATCGCGCTCAGCGCTCGCCGTCGGTCAGTTCGCCCGCGGAGCGCCCGCCGTCGAGGCCCTCGCCCGGAGCGGCGGACAGCCCCTGGGCGCGCAGGTCGGCGCGCACCGACTTGGCCAGCGCCCGGGTGGCAGAGCGGTTGAGCGTCCCTCCGGCGACCGCGCCCGTGAGGTAGGGGCCCAGCGTCGTCATGTGGCGCCCCAGCAGCCGCATCAACCGCCGGCGTAGCGCGGCCTTGGCGGCGGCGCCCAGCGTGACCGGCAGCGCCTCCGGAGAGCTGACCGGGTCGATGCCGCGCTTGCGCGCCCAGGCGCCCAGGTAGCCCGTGGTGCGTTGCAGGCGGGAGCCCGATGCCGGCGCGCCGTGGACCTCGTGCAGCTCGGCGATGAGTTTGACCTCGACGGAGGCCACGAGGACCGTCTCGGCCACGATCTGGGCCGGCACCGTCAGCAGCAGGGGCGGCGCGGTGAACTGCACCGCGGCCAGTGCCCCGCCGGCGGCGCCCACGGCGGTCGTGGTGCGTGTGGCGTTGCGGACCAGCGCGTCGGCGAGTTCCTCGCCGTCGAGGCCGTGGTAGTGGGCGGCGAGGGTCTCGCGGTCGCGCACCGGAATGCGCGGTGCGATGTCGTTGGCGAACACGTCGGCCAGCCAGCGGCCGCCGGCGACCCCGCCGCTGCGCGCCGAGCGTGCACGGGCCGCCAGCGCCGCGGCGAGCCTGCGCAGCAGACCGGCCCGGCGCCGGGAGTCGGCCGGGCCCTCGTCGAGGATCTCGCCCACCAGGGCGCCGATGTCCTCGCCGCCGGCTGCGGCGACCTCGTTTCCGGGCTCGGCGGGACCGCCGGCGGCGTCGCTCGCGGAGTGCTCACCGCCCGGCGGCTGCCGGCGCCCACCGGTCTCTTCGCGGTCTCCCGCAGCGTCCTCGGACACGTGCTGCTCCCGTTCGAACGGATGAGGCGTCGCGCCGCGGCTCTGCCCGGGCTTCTCCCGTCGGCGCAGGAACACTTCCGGTCGACTGCGACCGTCTCGCGCAACCCCCGGGGACTCGTCTCAGGTTTTCCCGGCCTCGCTCGGGCGAACCCGTGCAATCGGCTCGGGAATCGGCTGACTCAATACGTGGCGCTTGAAGGCGCAAAGGACGATGCGCCCCCGGGAGCCCGTCCCGGAGACGCATCACATGCCGCGGCGATGGCCGTTCGAGGCATTCGAGGAAAGTAGCGCGCCGGGCTCAGGCGGCGCACTCCTTGCAAACGAGCTGCCCCTTCCGCTGCTCGGCCAGCTGGCTCCGGTGGTGCACCAGGAAGCAGCGCGAGCAGGTGAACTCGTCGGCCTGGCGCGGCAGAACCCGCACGGCGAGCTCCTCGCCGGAGAGGTCCGCGCCGGGCAGCTCCATCCCTTCGGCGACCTCGTCGGGGTCGACGTCGATGGTGCTGGTTCCCTTGTCGACACGGCGGGCCTGCAGCTCTTGCAGGCTGTCCTCGTTGATGTCTTCGTCGGCCTTGCGCGGGCTGTCGTAATCGGTGGCCATTCTGCTAACTCCATCCCCCTCGTTCTATGCCTCGTTGCGCGCTACCAACGCTTGAGAGCCTCGTTTTGTGCCCGGGCCGCTGGATGACTTCCGCCGGCGTAAGTGGACTATGACCCCTCCCGGGTGCAGTCGCACCGCATCGCAGCACCGTTCGAATGGACCCGGTCGCGCTTCGTCGCGCCGTGGATCCACTCGTCCTCATGTGCTACCCAACGCCTGCCGCATTCCGACCTGTTTCCTCGTCTTTCCTCGCCCCTTCGGGCACGGCGTGCACCGGAGCGGCGAGGCGAGAACATACACGCATACCGCGGAAGTCATTCCCGCAGCGTTCGCGCCCGGGAGAGCATACCCACCCTCGACGCGCACACGTCGACCGGGCCGTCGTGTTGTCGAACACGTATGAGTATCATGCGCACGCAGTCTCCCGCAGGGACTTCGTCGACCCCGTGATCAGTCCGGGCGCCCGGACGGCCAGATGTTACCTGCCTGCGGGGGCCGCTGTGTCACGGTGTTCGACAGCGGGGAAGCGCACGGTCACCACGAGGCCTCCGCCCTGGCGGGGCCACACGTTGACGGACGCGCCGTGGGCGCGCACGACCGAGCGCACGATCGACAGGCCCAGCCCGGCGCTGCGGCCGGACTTGACGCGGTCGCCGGAGGCCCGGCGGAAGGGCTCGAAGAGGCCCTCGATCTCGTATCCGGCGATGACGGGGCCGGAGTTCTCGACCTGGATGGCCGGGGAACCCTCGTAGATGCCCGAGCGGACGGTGATCTCGCCGTCGGCCACGTTGTAGCGCACGGCGTTCTCGACCAGATTGGCCACGAGGCGCTCCAGCAGGACCGGGTCGCCGACCACGGTGGCGCCGCGCAGGTCGGTGCGCAGGGTCAGACCGGACTTCTCCAGTTCCTCGGAGAGCTGGCTGAGCACCGAGCCCACGGCTTCGCCCATGTCGACCTGGGTGCGCACGTCGAGTTCGCGGTCGCTCTTGGCCAGGAACAGCAGGCCGTCGATGAGGCGCTCGTGGCGGGAGTTGGTCTCCAGCAGTGTGCGGCCGAGGGTCTTGAGGTCGGCCGAGGCGTCGGGGTCGCTCAGGGCGACCTCCAGCAGGGTGCGGTTGATGGCCAGGGGGGTGCGCAGCTCGTGTGAAGCGTTGGCGACGAAGCGGCGCTGGCCGTCGAAAGCGCGGTCCAGACGCTCCAGCATCCCGTCGAAGGTGTCGGCCAGCTCGCGGATCTCGTCGTCGGGGCCGCTGAGGGCGATGCGCTCGTGCAGGGAGCGCTCGGATAGCCGGCGGGCGATCCGGGTGATCTTGTGCAGGGGTGACAGCGCCCGCCCTGCGACGAAGTAGCCCAGGCCCACCGCCAGCAGCCCCACGATCACCAGCGCGATCACGGAGTAGCGGGTGACCTCGGCCAGCACCGTCTCGATGAACTCGGTCTTGCGCCGCTGCAGTTCGACCGGGTCGGCGTTGGGCATCGTGAAGTTCAGGTTGTCCAGCAGCCCGGCCACGATGATGTAGTTGAGCAGCACCAGCAACGAGCCGGCCGCGAAGAAGAGCATCCCGTAGATGAGGGTGAGCCGCGCGCGCAGGCTGATGTTGTCGGTGAAGCGGTGCACGCCGCCGGTGACCGCTCCCGGAGGCTTGGCCGAGGAGGTGGCGGGCTCGGCGGACAGCCTCCGCCACGTGCCGGTGTCCCCCGGCGGGGTGGCCGCCACCTCCCCCGGGGACGCCTCCTGGTCCAGGTCCGGCTCCGGTCCGTGTGCGGTCAAATCCGGTACCCCGCTCCGGGCACCGTCTGGATGACCGGCGGCTCGCCGAGCTTCTTGCGCAGGGTCATGACGGTGACGCGGACGACGTTGGTGAACGGGTCGGCGTTCTCGTCCCAGGCCTTCTCCAGCAGTCCTTCGGCGCTGACGACGGTGCCGTTGGCCCGCATCAGCACCTCGAGGACGGCGAACTCCTTGGGGGTCAGCGAGATCGTGTTTCCGTCGCGCTCGACGGTGTGGTTGGCCGGGTCCAGCTCGATGCCGTTGCGGCGAAGCACCGGAGGCAGCGGGGGGACGGCGCGGCGGCCCAGCGCACGCACGCGGGCGATGAGTTCGGGGAAGGCGAAGGGCTTGGTGATGTAGTCGTCGGCGCCCAAGGTGAGGCCTTCGACCTTGTCCTCCAGCTCGACCGAGGCCGTCAGCATCAGGATGCGTCCGGTGTAGCGCTGTTCGACAAGGGCGCGGGCCACGTCGTCGCCGTGGATGCCGGGCAGGTCGCGGTCGAGGACGACGACGTCGTAGTCGTTGACGCCCACGTGCTCCAGCGCGCTGTCGCCGTCGTAGACGACGTCGACGGCCATGGATTCGCGGCGGAGGCCCACGGCGACCGTGTCGGCAAGGACCTGTTCGTCTTCGACCACGAGTACGCGCACGGTGAGTTTCGTCGTCCTTCGCTGCCTGCAACCTGGAAAAAGTGGGCCGCTGCCGGCGCATCCCCCAACACACCGGCAGCGGCGCTTGTGACCCCCGGCTGCACTATCCGTTATCGCACCCGCCCGATAAGGATGGGGTAAGCCTTGCGCAGCTCCTGCTGCGTGAGGACCCATCCCCTGTCGGCCTCGGCCGGTGGCGGATGCGCGGCGACCCGGGGGTGGCCACTGGGGAGTCCGCGTGGGCGGTCGCGGCGGACCGCCGCCCTTGTGCGGCTCCTGGCTGTGCGCGGGTGTCGCTGCCGGCGTATCCCCCAACCGCCGGCAGCGACGATCACCCCGCACATTTCGAATCTGACACATCCAGGATAAGAAACAAGTAAGCCCTGGCCCACACAACCGAATGTGGTGTACGGCACCGTCTGCCGCGCTCGCGTGCGAGGGCGCCGACATGGTCGAGTATCTCACGGCGGCCCGCGAGCGCGGGAGCGTCCGCCTGCGACCGATCACAGCTCGGTCACGGAGGTTTGGCCGCTCGTCCGGCGTGGGTATGGCCGTCACTTGCGGGTCGCGCCGGTCTCGACACCGCTGTCCCCTGTCACGTTGCAGCAGCGCCGCCATGGCGCTGTGCAGCTTTGACGCGATGAAAAGTGAGGTGAAATGGGCGAGTTCCGAGCGGAGATCAAGGGCCGCATCAAGGAGATCCGCCAGTCGCTTCAGGCGGCGCAGGCCGCGGGAGACGAAGACCTCGCCGACGTGCACATGTCGGAACTTGAGGACCTGCACCGCATCGCCGCTCGCAACGGAGTCGACACCGGCTGCGGTTGAGCACAGGGCCGCCGCTCCGACCGACACCGGCGTCGGTACCGAGCGGCGCGTGGCCGACCTGGTGGGAGGCCGGCCGCGCAGCAGAGCAGACGGGGTAGCCCCGAGCCCCGCAGGGACGAAGAAGGGCCTTTCCGAAGTGCCGAGCACTTCGGAAAGGCCCTTCGTTCGTCTCCGCCCGCGGCGGGCGCCGGCGTCCTCAGCCGACGGCGGCGTCGGTGTCGGCGCCCAGCGGCGCGAGCACGTCGTGCAGCTCGACGAAGAGCTCCGGCGCGGCCGCGATGACCAGGTCGGGGGTGGGTGGGGCACCGTGCAGCCCGCCGACCCGGGCGCCGGCCTCCTGGGCGATGAGCGCGGCCGCTCCCCAGTCCCACTGGTTGAGCCCGCGCTCGTAGTAGGCGTTGGACCGGCCGTGTGCCAGCTCGCACAGGTCGACGGCCGCCGAACCGCCGCGGCGGATGTCGCGCACCCGCGGCAGCACCGAACGCAGCACCTCGGCCTGCTGGGCGCGGCGCCCGGACTCGTAGCCGAATCCGGTACCCACCAGGGCGAGCTCCAGCGGCACCGCGGGCGCCGCCTGGATCGCCTGGTCGTTGCAGAACGCGCCCCCGCCGAGCACAGCGGTGTAGAGGTCGCCGCGGGCCGGCACCGCGACCGCTCCGGCCACCACCTCGCCCTCGACCTCCGCGGCGATGGAGACGGCCCATTCCCCGCGGCCGTAGAGGTAGTTGACGGTGCCGTCGATGGGGTCGACGATCCAGCGCACCGCGCCCTCGCCGGCTTCGTCGCCGCCCTCTTCGCCCAGCACGGCGTCGCCGGGGCGGGCGGTGTGAAGGCGCTTGCGGATCAGCTCCTCGACCGAGCGGTCCATCTCGGTGACCACGTCGGTGGGCGAGGACTTGGTGTCGAGGACCCCGATCCCGGCCTGGCCCTCGGCGGCCACGCGCCCGCCCTCCCGGGCGGCCTCGACGGCCAGGGACAGCAGCCCGGCGCGGTCGGGTGTGGGCGTGGTGGTCATGGTTCCCCCGTTCTTCGTGCTCGTCGGTGCGGGCGCGCGGGCGCCCGCGGCCGCTTCCGGTGCTGCGCCCGCCGTCACAGCAGTTCCGGCCGCTGCCAGTCCTTGCCCAGCACGTGGTGGTCCAGGAAGGCCAGGATGGTCTCGTACCAGACCCTGATGTTGCCCGGCGTGAGCACCCAGTGGTTCTCGTCGGGGAAGTACAAGAACTTCGCCTCGACGTCTCGGCTGACCAGGTCCCACCACAGCCGCAGCCCTTCCCCGATGGGTACCCGGTAGTCCTTGTCGCCGTGGATGACCAGCATCGGCGTGCGGATGTTGTCGGCGGCCGACCGCGGCGACGCGCTGCGGTAGCGCTCCGGGTGCTCCAGCGGGCCGCCGAACTCGGCGGTCCAGGCCCACGGGCAGTCGGTGGCGCCGGCGAAGGCCTCCAGCGACCACAGGGAGGCGTGGGTGACAACGGCCTGGAACCTGTCGGTGTGCCCGGCGATCCAGTTGGCCATGTAGCCGCCGAAGGAGCCGCCCATGGCGGCGGTGCGGGTGCCGTCGACGTCGTCGCGGGCCGCGGCGGCGTCGGTGACGGCCATGAGGTCGGCGAAGGTGCGCTCGCCCCAGGCGGCCCGGGCGCGGCGGCGCATTTCGGGCCCGTAGCCGGTGGACAGCGCCGGGTCGGGCAGCAGCACCGCATAGCCCCGGGCGGCCATGAGCCACGGGTTCCACCGCCAGGACCACCCGTTGAAGCTCATGTAGGGGCCGCCGTGCACCCACAGGACCAGGGGCGCGGGCGACGCGGCGGAGGCGTCGGCGGGCAGCACCAGCCAGGCGCGGATGCGCGTGCCGTCGTCGGCCTCGGCCGCGACCTCGGTCAGCGTGCCGGGCATCTCGAGCGGTGCCTCGGGCGCGGGCAGCCGCACCGGGTGCTGCCGCCCGCCGGCGCCCGTGGCGTCGTCGATGCGCACCGGTGTGGGCGGCTCGTCCCAGGCGTCGCGCAGCGCGAAGAGCGCGGTGCCGCCGGGCGCGGGGTGGAGGCAGGTGTAGGTGCCGTCGTCGGCGGTGATGCGGGTCAGCTCGCCGGTGGCGGCCTCGACGCGGAAAACGGGGCAGCGGCCCTGGTCGTCGGCGGTGAACAGCACGGCAGAGGAGTCGGAGGCCCAGGCGTACTCGCGCGGCCACAGGTCGTGCCCGGCCAGCAGGTCATGGCCTTCGCCGGTGTCGGGATCCACCAGCCACAGGGTGCTCGCGGGCGGTTCGCCGCCGGGGCCGGGCTGCCCCCTGTAGTCGCGGCGCGCAACGACGCGGCGGCCGTCGGGAGAGTATGCGGGCGCGCCGAAATCGTACTCGGGATCGGCGGCCAGGACCCGGCGCTCACCGGTGGCGGCGTCCAGCGCGACCAGCTGCTCGCTCTGCAGGCCCCCGCCCGCGGGCACGTTCCAGCCGGTGACCACTGTCGTGCCGTCGGGACTGATGTCGGGCGCGTGGCCGTAGAGGACCATGCCCGGTTCGGGGGTGAGGTCGACGGGCTCGCCGAGGCGGGAGCCGGCGCCGGCGGGGGGCGCGGCGGTGAACAGCCGCGGGCGCTGAGGGCCCAGGTCTCGGTCCCAGCTGCGTACCGGCGAGGCTTCGTGCAGGATGGCGCTTACTCCGGCGTCTTTGCGGGCCTTGCGTGCCCGGGCGTCGGCCTCGGCGTCGGCGGCGCCGGGGTGCACCTCGGAGGTGTAGACGACGGTGCCGGTGTCACGGGCGACGGCGACGGCGCCGAAGCCGCCGGGGCGCTCGGCCACGCAGCGGGCTTCGCCGGCGCCCGCGGGCAGCAGCCACAGGGCGGGGGCGTCGGCGGAACCGGCGGTGTCGGGGTCGGGGCGTGCCGAGGTGAACAGCAGCGAGCCGTCGGGCAGGAACGCGGGGGCGCTCTCGCCCGCCGCCGAGCGGGTCAGCCGACGCGGCTCGGCCTCGCCTGCGGGGTCGATCTCCCACAGGGCCGTTCGGAACGAGGCCCCATCGGGCTCGGGTTCGCTGACGGGTGCGATCAGGCGGCTCCCGTCGGGCGCGAGGACCAGCCCGTTCACACGGCGCAGTCCGATGTATTCCGCGAGGTCGTACCAGGTGCGAACCACGTCGTGCGAGTTCCCCTCTGCCCGAGTCTGCCGTTGTCTGCCCGGGTGCGCCGATGGACCGGCGGCCCGGGACCGCGTCACGTCCGCCGACGCGCCGCAAGTGCTGCGATGTCGGCATCCGTGCCGATTCGAGACTATCGGGCGCAGGCGCCGGAGCGTGCTCCGGCGCGGCTCAGCGCTGGCTGCAGCACCCCTCGGGGCAGACGTGGCAGGTCGGCAGCGAGGTCAGGCCGAAGGGCTCGGCGCCGGCGGCGCGTTCGGCCACGAGTTCGCGGACCATCGCCACGAAGCGCGGGTGGGTGCCCGGGCTCAGCGCGCGCACGAAGTGCATGCCGTGCTTCTGTGCGGTCTCGCGCGCCTCGTTGTCGAGGTCGTAGACGACCTCCATGTGGTCGGAGACGAACCCGTAGGGCACGACCGCGACCGCGGCGGCGCCCTGCTCGGCCAGCTCGGCCAGCCGGTCGTTGACGTCGGGCTCCAGCCACGGCTGGGAGGGCGGGCCGCTGCGGCTCTGGTAGACGAGGTCGTAGGGGTGCTCCTCTCCCAAGCGCTCGCTGATCAGGCGCGCGACCTCGGTGAGCTGGGCGACGTAGGCGCCGCCGGGGCCGTATCCGCGGCCGGGTTCACCGCTGGCGTCGGCCATGGCCGTGGGGATGGAGTGAGCGGAGAACAGCAGGTGGGCCCCTGCGCGCTGGTCCTCGGGGAGGCGGTCGAGGGCGTCTCGGGTGTGCTCGACCAGAGGCTCGATGAACCCGGGGTGGTCGAAGAAGGGGCGGATCAGATCGATGTCGGGCGCCTCGGGGCCGACCGCCTCGCGTGCGGCCGCGATGTCGTCGAGATAGGCCCGGTGGCTGGAGTAGTTGCTGTAAGCCGAGGTCGCCATCGCCACAACGCGGCGCACGCCGTCCCGGGCCATCTGCGCGACGGTGTCGCTCAGCATCGGGTGCCAGAAGCGGTTGCCCCAGTAGACCGGCAGGTCCATGCCCGCCCCGGCGAAATCGGTGCGGACGGTGGCGATCAGGTCGCGGCACTGCTGGTTGATGGGGCTGACGCCGTCGTAGAGGTAGTAGTGCTGTCCGACTTCGGCCAGGCGCTCCCGGGGGATGTTCCGCCCCCGGGTGACGTTCTCCAGGAAGGGGATCACGTCCTCGTTGGCCTCGGGTCCGCCGAAGGAGACGAGCAGAAACGCATCGTAGGGCTCGTAGGGCATGGCTCCATCCAACCAGCTTGTCGCGGCGCGGCCCTTCCGCGCTCGCGTTGCGCGTGTCACCGCCTCCGGGGGACCCGTCCCCCGGCACGCGCTGCGGCCCGGTAGTGTGCCACGCCATGAGCAGTGTGGTATGGAGCACATGGTCCGGTACGCACACGGCCCGCCCGCGCCGGATGGCGGCGCCCTCGAGCACCGAGGGGGTCGCCTCGGCGGTGCGCCGCGCCGCTGAGGAGGGCCTGCGAGTGCGGATGGTGGGGGCGGGCCACTCCTTCACCGACGCGGCCGTCACCGACGGCCTGCTGCTTGCGCCCACGGGCCTGGCACGGCTGCGCGGCGTCGACGCCGCGGCGGGCACGGCCACGGTCGAGGCGGGCATGCCGCTGTGCGACCTCAACGAGGCGCTGCAGGCGCGCGGGCTGGCACTGGCCAACATGGGCGACATCGCGGTGCAGACGGCGGCGGGCGCCGTCCAGACGGGCACGCACGGCACCGGCCGCGACAGCGGCGGGCTGGCCGACCAGGTCTGCGCGATGGAGCTGGCGCTGGCCGACGGGTCGGTGGTGCAGTGCTCGCCCGAGCACGAGAGCGCCCTGTTCGAGGCGGCTCGCGTGGGACTGGGCGCGTTCGGCGTGGTGACGGCGCTGACGCTCCGGGTGCGCCCCGCGTTCCTGCTGCGTGCGCGCGAGGAGCCGATGCGCCTGGAGGAGGTACTGGAGGGACTACCGGAGCTGCGGGCCGGCAACGAGCATTTCGAGTTCTTCTGGTTCCCCCACACCGGCCGCACCAACACCAAGCGCAACAACCGCGCGGACGGCCCGGCCGAGCCGCTGAGCCCCCTGCGCGCCTGGCTGGACGACGACTTCCTGTCCAACACGGTCTTCGAGGCGGCCAACCGGCTGGGGCGGCGGATGCCGACCGTGATCCCGGGGATCAACCAGGTCTCGGCGCGGGCGCTGTCGGCGCGCACCTATACCGACGCCTCCCACCGCGTCTTCGCCAGCGCTCGCCGGGTGCGGTTCGTCGAGACGGAATACGCGGTGCCGGCCGGGGACCTGCCGGAAGTGCTGAGGGAGATCCGCGGCATCGTCGATTCGGGGCGCCACCGCATCGGGTTCCCGATCGAGGTGCGCTTCGCGCCGGCCGACCGGGTGTGGCTGTCGACGGCCTACGGGCGCGACACCGCCTACATCGCCGCGCACGTCTACAGGGGCATGCCCCATGCCGACTACTTCCGCGAGTTGGAGGCGGTGTTCACCGCCGCGCAGGGCCGCCCGCACTGGGGCAAACTGCACACCCGCGGGCGAGAGGACTTCGACACCCTCTACCCGCGCTTCGCCGACGCCATAAAGGTGCGCGACCGGGTCGACCCCCACCGCCGGTTCGCCAACGCCTACCTCGACACCGTCCTGGGGCACTGAACACCCGCGCGGGCGAGCCGGGGTCAGGGCGAAGGCGGCGCCTGCTCCTCGGTTTCCCCGGTGTCCTCCTCGGGCGCGGAGGTCTCCTCCCCGGTCTGGCCGCCGTCTCCCCCTCCGGGCTCCGCGGGCTCCTGGCCGGGCTGGTCCCGCTGCTCCCGCTGTTCCCACTGCTCTTGCTGCTCCTCGACTCCGCCGGTGGGGGCCGCGGGGGTGCCGTCCTCCTCGCGTGCGGTGGGGGTGGGCCCGGGCGCCGGATCGGAGCCCTCCTGACCGTCCGCGGATCCGCCGCCGAAGACGGTGGGCGCCGAGGAGCCCTCCCGTCCGTGGACCGTGTCGGACAGCGACTGGCCGGTGAACAGCTCGAAGACCAGGACCACGGCCATCACTCCGACGAACACCAGCGCGGCCGGGACGGCCAGGGTGCGCCACGACGGCCACCGCCACGCGCGCCCGGGCTCCCTTCGGCCCTTCGGCCCTTCGCCGGCCGTGTCCTGCGTCGAACCGGATGCGCCCAGGGACAGCGCCTGCGTCTCCGCCGCCCGGGAATCGCCCCCCTCGGCGTCCGCCGGCGCCTCCTGACCGGCCGCGGCCGGCGGGGTGTCGCCGTCGGCGGCGCCCGGGCCGGAGCCGGCCGGCGAGTCGCGGGCGCTCGCCTCCCCCGCGTACCGCCTGCGCGCGGTGCCACGCGCCGCCAGCCCGCGGGCCCGGTCGCCGCCCCGCTGCATCCAGTGGGTGACAAGGGTCGTGCCCGCGGTGCTGATCACGCTCATGATCGCCGCGCCGATGACGGTGCCGTAGACGCCGATGAAGGACGCGGCCGTCGCGGCGGCCATCGTGGCGACGCCGCCGCCGATCAGCTGGGACGCGCTCAGTTCGACGCGTTTGCGGCCGCCCCCGTTCTCCTTCTCCTCGTCGGTCATCGCCCTCTCCTTCTCGGCCGCCCCTGCGACCCGATCACCGCGCGGTCGGCACCGAACGCCCCGCCCCGCTCCCCCGTGCAACGGGACAACCACGCAGGAAGGCGCCGATGTTCCCCGGAACCGACACAGATGCCATATCAACGGAATAAATCACAATCACGCAGCCTGCGGCGTGCCGTGTTCACTCCGCCCCGGATGCCGATCCGTAAGGGACACACCCGCGTGCGGGGAGAAAAGTCCGCATTCGGCACGGGACGTCCCTGGACGGCCGGGATACCATCGGCCCAGAGACGGTCGGCGCGGGTGTGGGTCACAGCCGCTCCGCCGTCTCGCCAGTCCGGTTCGCCTGCGTGCCGCTTGGCGTTTCCGACAGCACGACGACGCTCGCCGGGCGGTCCCCACCGCCCGGGAGGGTCACACAGTTCGGACATGCCAGACGCGGTATTGGCCGAACACGTGGATGCCGTTGAGACTGGGATCGTGGGGGATGGCCGAGGACCTACCCTCGACGGGACGCGAAAGGGAGGGCGATGCAGGAGCTTCGCCTCGCCGCCGTCAGTGAGGACGGCACTTACCTGGTATTGGCGAGTGCCGGTCGTGGGACCCGTTTCACGCTGCCCGTCGACGACCGTCTCCGCGCTGCCGTGCGCGGACAGTTCTCCCGGCTCGGCCAGGACGAGATCGAAGTGGAGAATCCGTTGCGCCCCAAGGAAATCCAGGCCCGGATCCGCTCGGGTGAGACCGCCGAGGCGATCGCGGACCTCTCCGGGATCCCGATCGAGCGCGTCCGCTGGTTCGAGAGCCCCGTGCTCCAGGAGCGCGAGTACGTCGCCCAGCAGGCGCAGCGCGCGTCGGTCCGGCGCCAGGGCGAGTCCGCTCCCGGCCCCGTACTGGGCGAACTGATCGCCGAGCGCATCGGCCGGCACCAGTTGGAGACCGGCGATGCGGTCTGGGACTCCTGGAAGCGCGAGGACAACACCTGGCAGCTCAGACTGGTCTTCTACGCGGGGGGCGAAGAGCGCGTGGCCCACTGGGTCTACGAGCCGCGCCGCCGCTCGGTCACCCCGGCCGACGAGGAGGCCCTGCGCTTCCTCACGCCCGAAGCCGACGAGCCGCTGGACCTGGGGCCGGGCAGCGCGAACGTGACCCCCTTCGTCCCGCGGCGCCAGGGGCCCGCACCCGAGTCGCTGCGGCCGGAGACGGGCCGGGCCGAGCCCGGACGCACGCAGCAGGACTCCGGGCTGCGTACCACGCCGACCGACCCCCCGCGCCGCGAGGAACCGACCGCCCCGGCCGCCCCGGCGGCGTCGGCACCGCCTGCGGCTCCCGAGCGGCAGGCGCCGGTCGATCCTCCGCAGCGGTCCGCGCCCGCGCGCACCCGCATCACACCTGACCGGGCGGCGCCGCCGGCGCAGGAGGGCACGCAGGAGTCCGCCCCCGCCGCACCGCAGCGGCGCGAGGAACGCCCCGCCCCTGCGCAGGAAGCTCCCGCAGCCGAGAGCACCCCGGCTGCTCCCGTCGCTTCGGCCGAGGCTCCCGAGGACACCGACCGCCCGGAACGTGCTGAGCAGCCCGAGCAGTCGGAGCGGCCTGCCGCGGGACGCGCCTCGGTGCAAAGCGCTGCGCCGCCCGCGGCCCAGCGCCACAACGCCGCGACCCAGAACGCCGCGCCGGCGAGCGCGCCTGAGCAGGAGGAACCCCAGGACCGGTCGTCCGCTCGCCGACCGGAGCCGCCGGTCTCCGCCGCGGCTGCCGGGACGGCGGCGTCCGGGAGCGGCGGTTCGGCGTCCCGGCGCAAGGGCCGCGGCCGCCGGGCGTCGGTGCCCTCCTGGGACGAGATCATGTTCGGCGCCAAGAAGTCCGACTAGGCGTGCGCGGGCGTCCGCCGCGACGGTGGACGCCCTTAACCGCCGTGCGCCGCGGTTCCGCGCCGCTTACGCCCCGCCGGCTGCTCCGCGTCCGGGCCGGATCGGGCCGGGGCGCCTGCGTCGGCCTCTTCGATGAAGGGCCGCACCATCTCCGGTGTGACGTCGTGGGCGAAGGCCACCGACTCGCCGAAGCCCGCGTCGATCGCGGAGTAGCCGCCGCTGCCCGCACCCACCGACAGCTCCAGATCGGCCAGCCCCACGCGGCGCTGGAACAGCGTCTGCCTCCAGTTCCAGCCGATGATGGCGTCGCGCACGACCACCGCCTGCACACGCCGCAGCGACCCCGAGCGTACGCTGACCTGGTACCCGTCCTCGCCGTGGCCCAACGACCGATAGCGGTCCAGTCCCAGCGGCACGCCCAGCACCGCCAGCACCGCGAGTGCAGCGGCCACCCAGACCGGGGCGAAGTACGCGGCCAGCGCGGCCGCGAGGGCGAAGGGCGCCACCGCGCGGAACAGCCGCCGCCCCAGAGCGGCCCGCGGATGGCGCACGAGTGTGCCCCGGAACGGCGTGAGCGCGCGCTCCACGACCTCCTCGACGCGCGAGCGCGGTCCGGTCGGCATCAGCATTGCGCGGGTCGCCGTCTGGCCCAGACCGGTGACGATGGCGCGCAGGTGCACCGCCGAGCGCGTCCGCTCCAGCGGATTGTCGACCAACTCGTGACCGCGGATGCGGCGCTTCTCCAGGGTCACGCTCTGCCGGGTCAGCAGCCCGCGCTCGGCGACCAGCGTGTCGCCGCGCCGGCGCAGGGTGAATCGCCAGTGGGTGACGGCGTAGGAGACCACCGCGAACAGCGGCATGGCGACCAGCAGCACAAGCACCAGCACGACCACGGCGGCGACCAGCAGCGAGACCGCCACCTCGGCAGCCCACCGGTAGAGCTCGTAGACGGTGTCGCCGACCCGATCGCCCATCGCCTCGCCCAGTCCCTGGCTGACGAAGCCGAGCAGCGTGGCCATGGCGACGAAGGGAGTCAGCAGGTAGCCCAGGCTGAGCACCGAATAGAGGTACCAGCTCGCCGGCATGGTGAAGAAGACCTCGGTCTCCTCGGTCGCCCGGGTGGCGCCGGGCTCCGCCGCGGCGCCCTCGGCGCGGGGCGCGGACTCCTCGCCGCCGCTCAGGTACGCGCGCCGCTGCAGCAGGACATGGCGCAAGCGCTCGGCCTCCTGGGAGGTGACGGCGTCGAGCTTGCCCTCTTCGCTGGCCCCTCCCCCGGCGGCGGCCTCGATCTTGACGACGGCCAGCCCCAGCATCCGGTGCAGCAGATTGGAGCTGATGTCGACGCCGCGGATGCGCTCAAGCGGAATGGAGCGGCGCGAGCGGTTGATCAGGCCGCGGCGGATCTCCAGGCGCTCGGCACCGACCTGGTACCGCAGCGTGTACCAGGTGAGCAGTCCGCTGAGGAACATCGTGACGACGGCCGCCGCTGCGCCGCCCAACATCCAGGGATTGAAGCTGTAGGTGCCGGCGATCACCGCTACGAGGACCGGGACGAGGTAGTTGCGCAGGTAGTTGAGGGGCGAGGTGACCAGGGTCAGCGGACTGAGGCGGTAGGCGGGCTCGGCCTCGGGGGGTGCCTCGGAACCGGTCGGAGGCCCCGGCGGACGCCCTTCGGCCTCGCCCCGCCGCTCGGTGCCGGTTTCGCCTGCGGAGGGCGGGGCCGGTTCCGGGGAGGCCGGCCGAGCAGGACCGCGGTCCCGGTCCGGGCCGTCGCCGGGCGCGACGGGGTCGCCGGGGCGGGGCCGGTGCTGCTCGTATGGACCGTTCTCGCTCATCAGACTCCTCCGGTGGGCCCTGCGTCCCCGCCGGCCGCGCGGGCGGGGATCACGTGGCGTCGTCGCGCAGTTCGGCGGCGCGTTCGGCCAGCTCCTCGGAGATCCGCTGGGCGTCGGCGGCGGCGAGTCCCTCGATGGTGGAGGAGCCGGCGTGCGAGGCGGTCTGCACCTCCAGCGTGGCTACGCCGAACATCCGCTCCATCCAGCCCTGGCGGTGGTCGACGGTCTGGATACGGCTCACGGGCACCAGCTGCCACTGGCGGCTGAACCACCCGCTGCGGGTGTAGACCACGTCGGCGGTGATCTCCCAGCGGTGGACGCGGTAGCGCCACTGCGGCACGATCACCACGCGCGCGAGGGCGTAGACGGCGTAGAGGGCGACCAGCCACCACGCGTTGCGCAGCATCCAGTCGGGCACCCAGTCCCACCACGCGAACCGCAGTCCCCACACCGCCGCGCTGAGCAGCGCGGCCGTCACCACCGAACCGATCGCGGCCTGCAGGGTCCACAACCGCACCGCCTTCGGTGACACGCGGTGGGTCGGGGGTCTCAAACGCGTTGTCGTCGCCACGGCACCGAGTCTAGGGGCCGCCCCGTCGCACGGCTCACAGCCGCGGCCGCGGGACCGGGCGCGAGAGTCCGCCCGGCGCTCGGCACCGGGAGAACCGCCCGGGCATCGAAGCGGAGGATCGGTGCGGCACCGGGAAACCTCGGCGCCCCTGCCGTGTTGCACCAATGCGCCGTCCGTCTGCCGGAATGTGCGCTGTCCGCCGGGTGTCAGCCGGTGCGAGCGGTTGTCAGCGGTTTGTCAGTACCCGGCCCGAGACTGGCGGCGTGCGTACATCACCCTCGGCACCGACAGGAGCCATGCTAGAACTGGTGTTCGATATCGTGGTCCGGGTTCCCGGAAACCGAGCCGGGCCACCGCCGAGGCGATGAACGCGCACCCAGCCGGCTGCGTTGGAGTCCGGTGTCTCCCGCCCGCACAGGGCGGGACCACGTCCTCAAAGGAGATTCGATGACTGATGCCATCCGGGCGGAGGGTCTGGTCAAGAGGTTCAAGGGGCAGACCGCCCTCGGCGGGGTGGACCTCACCGCGCGCACCGGAGCCGTACTCGGCGTCCTGGGGCCCAACGGGTCGGGCAAGACGACCACGGTACGGATCCTGTCGACCCTGCTGCAGCCCGACTCCGGCCACGCCACGGTCGGAGGCTACGACGTGGTCCGCGAACCGCACCAGGTGCGCCGCCAGATCGGGCTCACCGGCCAGTACGCGGCCGTCGACGAGGACCTCAGCGGCACTCAGAACCTCGTGCTGATAGCGCGGTTGCTGGGCTTCTCGCGGCCTGCGGCGCGCGCCCGCTCCGCCGAACTCTTGGATCACTTCGTCCTGTCCTTCGCCGCCGACCGCCCGGCCAAGACCTACTCGGGCGGCATGCGGCGCCGCTTGGACCTGGCCGCCAGCCTGGTGGGCCGGCCCTCGCTGCTGTACCTGGACGAGCCGACCACCGGGCTCGATCCCCACAGCCGCAACGAGCTGTGGGACGTGGTGCGCTCGCTGGTGGGCGAAGGTGTCACGGTGCTGCTGACCACGCAGTACCTCGAGGAGGCCGACCAACTGGCCGACGACATCGCGGTACTGGACCGGGGCAAGGTCATCAGCCGGGGCGCTCCCGACGAGCTCAAGGCCCGCGCGGGCGCCCAGGTGCTGCAGGTGCGGCCTGTCGAGTCGGCGCGGTTGGAGCAGGTCGCCCGCATCGTCGAGGCCGTCACCGCATCGGAGGTCCGCTCCGGCGAGGGCACGGCCAACGCCTCGGTCACCGACACCGCGGTCATGCCCGAGGTCGTGCGCCGCCTCGACGACGAGGGCATCGAGGTTTCGGAGCTGACACTGCGCCGCCCCAGCCTGGACGAAGTGTTCCTGGCCCTGACCGGCCACACCGCCCAGACCGCTCCCGAGGGCGAGAGCAACGACGACGGCGCCTCGGGCGCCGCGGAGACCGAGAGGACACCAGCATGAGCGCCGTGGAGACGGCAGAGCCGGGCGAAAGGACCGCCGCCCCCGTGGTCACCCCGCGGATCACCCCGCTGTCGGCAGCCCAGCACGGAGCACTGCTGACCTGGCGCAGTCTGCTGAAGATCAAGCGCAACCCCGAGGAGATCCTCGGGCTGACGTTCATGCCGCTGATGTTCGTGGCGCTGTTCGTCTTCGTCTTCGGCGAGGCGATGATGGGCGACTGGCAGGCCTACCGCGACCTGATCACCCCGGGGATCATCGCCCAGTCGGTCATCTTCGCCACCATCGGCACCGGGGTCGCGCTGAACACCGACATCGAGAAGGGCATCTTCGACCGTTTCCGGTCACTGCCCGTGGCCCGGTCGGCGCCGCTGATCGGAGCCATTCTGGGCGACCTGGTGCGCTACCTGCTGACTGTGATCATGGTGCTGCTGGTGGCGGTGGCGATCGGATACCGGCCCGAGGGCGGCGTGATCGGCGTCGTGGCGGCGATCGCCGTGGTGATGTCCTTCGCCTTCGCGCTGTGCTGGCTGTCGGCGTTCATGGGGCTGCTGCTGCGCACGCCCATGGCCGTGAACATCTTCGGGTCGGTGTGGATGTTCCCGCTGACCTTCGGCAGCTCGGCGTTCGTGCCCACCGACCGGATGCCCGGGTTCATGCAGACCTTCGCCGAGGTCAACCCGGTCACCCACGTCATCGACGCGATGCGCGAGCTACTCGCCGGCGAGGCCGTGGGCGACTCGCTGCTGTGGGTGTTGGTGTGGATCGTCGTCATCAGCGCCGTGTTCTTCCCGCTGGCCACCCGGGCCTACCGGCGCCGCACCTGAGCCCGCGGCCGCCGAACGACGTGGCGCGGCGCGCGGGCCGCCGCCGGACCAAACCCCGCAGGTCGGGGCGGAATCGGAGGAACCGCGCGCCGCCGGCGCGCATCCTATCCACCGAACATCGCGCACGACCGCGGTTGGGCCGTGACGGCGGCTCCCCCACGACCGGAAGGACACCATGGGCATCAAGCGCATCCTCGCGGCAATCGGCATCGGCGGCCCCAGCATCGACACGGTGGTCACCCAGCCCCACACACGGCCGGGCGGGCAACTGGAGGGTTACATCGACCTGGCCGGAGGCGAGGTCGATGCCGACATCGACGAGATCGCACTGTCGCTTGCCGCCCGTGTCGAGGTCGAGATCGGCGACCACGAGGGCCAGGTCACCCGCGAGATCTCGCGCGTGCCCGTCTGCGGCGCCTTCCGGCTGGCCGCGGGCGAGAACCGACGCGTCCCCTTCACCTACCCCGTCACCTACCAGGCCCCGCTGACCGACGCGGGCGGGCGGCCGCTGCCCGGGGCCATGCTGGGGCTGAGCACCGACGTGGTGATCGGCGGCGCGCCCGACAAGGGCGACCTCGACCCGGTCAGCGTCCATCCCCTGCCGGCCCAGGACCGCGTGCTGGAGGCGGCGCACCGCATGGGGTTCGTCCTGGTCAAGACCGACGTCGAGCAGGGCAGGCTGCAGGGCACGCGCCAGGAGTTCCCGATGTATCAGGAACTGGAGTTCCGCGCGGCCCCGCAGTACAAGGACCAGATGAGCGAGATGGAGCTTTCGTTCGTCGCCGACCAGCAGGGGGTCGAGGTGGTGATCGAGGTCGACAAGCGCGGCGGCCTCTTCACCGAGAGCCAGGACCGCTTCGCCCGGTTCCGCGTGGGGCACGCGGAGGCCGAGCAGCCCGGCGACTGGGCGCCCATGCTCGCCGAGACCCTGGGGTCCATGCTGCAGCGCCGCGGGATCTTCGGCTAGTCCGCTCCCCGACGGCCGCCGCTCGGCCGATGCGGCCGCACCGTAGGACGGGCGGTGCGGCGGGCCGGGCGACGGGCCGGGCGGCGGTTACCCGGCGGGCCGCGCGTCCTCGGCGCGCGTGCCGCCCCGTCGGCTCAGCCAGGAACCCAACCACGCCTCGACCTCGGCGGGCTCGCGCTCGGCGCCGAATGCGTAGGCCCGGTCGAAACCGTCGGCGCCCAGCGCGTCCCGTGCGTGTGCACGGACGCGCACGACCGCGGGACCGGCCTCGTTGGCCAGCCCGCGCACCGATTCGGCGCGGCCCAGCAGGACGGCCGCGCGCTCGGGCCACTCCCCGTACAGCACTTCGGCCAGCCGTTCGAGGACCTCGGCGCAGGCGGGTCCCGCCGTCTGCGGCGTGATCATCGTCCACGCGGCCGCGGCGTCGGCGAGGGCACCCCGGCGGTCGCCGAGCGCCATCGCGGCGCGGCTGCGCAGCGCCAGCCATGTGGGTTCGACCTGCCGACGCGCGACGTCGTTCATCCCGGTGATTTCGGGGGCCAGGGACAGCGCGATGTCGTAGGCGCCGGCGGGATCGCCACCGGCATAGGCGACTTCGGCTTCGCCCACCCGGCAGATCAACCGGGTGTCGCTGTCGGCGGTCAGCGCGCGGGCCTGCTGGATCGCGCTGCGCGCGGCGTCGATGCGGCCGGCTTCGGCCAGGGTCATGGCGCGGCGGGCCGCGAACTGGGCACGCATCGCGTTCAGCCCGATCTCCTCGGCCAGGGCGTCGCCCTCCTCCAGCAGCTCCTGCTCGCGGTCGATATCGGTGAGGTGGCAGACACCCGAGGCCACGGTCAGAGCATGGGTGGTACCCCACCGGTCGCCGATGGCGCGGAACGCGTCGAGGGCCTCGAAGACGCGGCCGCGCCCCTCGGCGCCGCTTCCCGTGTGCAGCGCCAGCAGACCGCCGAAGAGCCGCGCCGCGGCGCGCATCCAGGGGTCGGCGTGGTCCGCGGCGGTGCGGTCCAGGCGGGCGATGCGCTCACAGCGGTCGTGGCCGACCATGCCCAGCAGCAGGGTGGGTTGCAGCAGCGCCGGATGGTCCTCGGCCCGAGCGCCCGACTCGGCCAGCAGCTCCTCGGCGCGCAGCATGCCCTTGGCGGAGATCTCCTGGTCGGTGATGTCGGCGCCCGCCGAGCGGATCGCCAAGCAGTAGGCGTAGGCCACGGTGCGCCCCTCGGGCGGGCGCTCGCCGGAGGCGCGCAGCAGCTCGCCGCACCAGCGCACCAGGTCGCTCCAGGAGTTGCCCATCTGCCAGTACCAGCAGGAGGCGTGCAGCAGGTCGAAAGCGCAGGCGAGGTCGCCGGCGTCGATCGTCCAGCGCAGCGCGGCGGTGAGGTTGTCGTGCTCCAGGCGCAGCAGCTCCAGCCAGCCGAGCTGCTCGGGGCGGCGCAGGTGCGGATCGGCACGGGACCACAGCCCGAGCGTGTAGTCGGCGTGGGCGCGCCGCACGGCGGGCTCCTCGCCGCTTTCGGCCAGGCGTTGGGCGCCGTAAGCGCGCACGGTCTCCAGCATCCGGTAACGGGGCTCGCCACCGTCGTCGGCGACGTCGGCACTGACCAGTGACTTGTCGACCAGGGCGAACAGCACCGACCAGACGTCGCGCCCGCCCTCGCCCGGGGACCACACGTGCTCGACGGCGTCCAGCGTGGCGCCGCCGGCGAAGACCGACAGCCGGTGCAGCAGGGTGCGCTCGTCGCTGTCGAGCAGTTCCCAGCTCCAGTCGACGACGGCCTGCAGGGTCTGGTGCTGGGGCAGGGCGAAGCGGTTGCCGTTGGTGAGCAGCCGGAACCGGTCGGACAGCCGGGCGGCCAGGTGGGCTACGGGCATCGCGCGTACCCGGGCCGCGGCCAGTTCCAGCGCCAGCGGCATGCCGTCGAGCTCGCGGCAGATGCGCACCACGTGCTCGACGTTGTCCTCGCCCACGGTGAATCCGGGATCGACGGCGCGGGCGCGTTCGGCGAACAGCCGCACCGCGGCGTAGTCGCCGGCCTCGCCGGGGGCGGTGGTCTCGGGCGGCAGGGCGAGTGAAGGAACGGCCAGCAGCCGCTCGCCCGCGATCCCCAGGGGTTCGCGGCTGGTGGCGAGCAGGCGCAGCCGGGGGCATCGGGCGAGGAGCCGTTCGGCCGCCTGCGCGGCCTCGGCGACCAGATGCTCGCAGTTGTCCAGGATGAGCAGGGCGTCGCGCTCGCCGAGGTAGTCGAGGACGCGGTCGAAGACGTCGCCGGTGCTGGGGGGTGCGCCCGACGACAGCGGAATACCCGAGGGCTCGCTCAGTCCCAGCGCGCTCAGCAGCGCGTGCGGGATGTCGGCCCCGTCGCGCAGCGGGGCGAGTTCGACGAACCACACCCCGCCCTCGGCCGGAGCCGTCGGGGCCTCGACGAAGCGGGACCCGGCCTCGATGGACAGCCGGGTCTTACCGGCGCCGCCGGGGCCGATCAGGGTGACCAGCCGTTCGCCGGCGAGTAGCGCGCCGACCTGGCCGACCTCGTCCTCGCGGGCCACGAAGCTGGTCAGGACGTGCGGGAGCCGTTTCACCGGGCGCGGTTCGGGCTCGTCGGCGCCGGACTGCTGCACGGTAGCGGGCTCCGCGGGCGCGGATGCGGCCGGCTCGGGCTCGGCCGGTGCGGGCTGCGCGGTGGCCGCGTCGGGCCCCTCGCCGTGGAGTTCGCCCCGCAGCAGTCGCACCTGCAACCGCTGCATGTGGGGGGAGGGATCGATGCCCAGGTCCTCGGCGAGTCTGCGGCGCAGCCGGTCGTAGGCGGCCAGGGCCTCGGCCTGGCGGCTCGCCGCCGAAAGCGCGCGCACCAGCAGCTCGGCCGGGCGCTCGTCGCGGGGGTCGCGGGCGGCCAGCGCCTCGATCTCGGGAAGCGCCTCGTCGCAGCGTCCGAGGTCCAGGTGCAGCCTCAGGCGCTCCAGCAGGACGCTGTGGCGAGACGCGGCCAGGCGCAGGACGGTGTCGCCGGCGACGCCCGACTCGTCCAGTTCGGGCAGAGCCGGGCCGCGCCACAGCGCCAGCGCCTCGCCCAGCAGCTCCTCGGCCCGTACGGGATCGCCGTTGCCGCGAGCGGCGCGCCCGCGGCGGGCCAGGTCGTCGAAGCGGTGCAGGTCGACGCTTGCGGGGTCGACCTGCAGGCGGTAGCCGGTGGGGTCGCCGTGCAGGGGCGCGCCGTCGCCCAGGGCACGGCGCAGACGGGAAGCCAGCGCCTGCAGCGCGTTGCCCGCGTTCTCGGGTACGGACTCCTCGCCCCAGATGCCGCGGACCAGGCGTTCGCTGCCCACGGTGCGGCCCGGAGCGAGCAGCAGCAGCACGAGCAGGCGGCGCAGGCGCGCGCCGCCGATGGGCAGTGCCGCGCCGTCGGCGCTGTACACCGCGAGTGGACCGAGGATACTGAACCGCACGGTTCCATGATTGCCGATCACCGCAACACCGGTTCAACTGGTTTGTTTTCTGTGGACGCCCGCGCGATCGCCTCAGGTAAGCGCGGCCGCCGGTTCCTCCGCCGCAGCCCGGCCGGGGCCGCACCGGCCGCATCCGCGGCGCGCCTCGGCGGATAGGCGAACTCATCTGCGCTCCGTGCGCAGTATGGTTCGGGTATGCCGTCCCGTGCAGCCTAGCCTGGGCCCCGCCGCGCCCGCGGTGGCCGGCACTCGGGAGAGTCCGTCGCATCGTCTGCAGGAGCCCCATGTTCTCGGTCGAACCTCGTCGTCTACCACGCCCGCGCCGCGCGGGGGCGCGGCTGGCCGCCGCGGGCGGCGCCGTGCTGGCCGCGACCACGGCCGCCGGGTGCGGGACGCTGTCCTCGGGGACCGAGGTCGAGCTCAGCGACGAGATCAACGTGAGCAGCACGATGATGCAGTCGGGTGAGCCCATCCCCGACCTCTACACCTGCCGGGGCGAGGGGGTTTCGCCCACGCTGCAGTGGTCGGGCCTGCCCGACGACGACGTCACCGAGTCGCTGGCGCTGGTCGTCGACGCCCCCGAGGAGGCCTCGGTGTTCTGGGTGCTCTACGGACTCGACCCGCAGACCGCCGAACTGCGGCAGAACACCGTCCCCCACCCGGGCGAGCAGGGGCGCAACAGTCAGGGCGATACCGCCTATGACCCTCCCTGCTACTCCGAAGACGGCGCCGACGAGATCCGCTTCACCGTCTATGCTCTCGACGGCGAGGTGCAGCTCTCCGACGACGCCTCGCTGGAGGCGACGCTGGGGGCGATCGCCGACCATGCGATCGCGCGCGGTTCCCTCACGGTCACCAACGGTCCGTGAAATCAGATACCACCTATCTTCCGGGAGATTCTGCATTTCGACGAGGCGTTGTCCGTGCGCAGTCCGTGTGCACAAGAGGAACGTCCATCGCCCTCTGCACTCATGCCGCATCTATGCATAAAGTGGGTCCGTGCCCCCCGTTGATTACCTCATGACCGAATCGTGTAACCGTCGCAGCCGACGCACAAGCCCGGTAGCAGCCCCGGGTCCCGTGCGCGGCTCCGCAGGCGCGGGGGCCCCGGGTGGTCCGGCGGCCCGCATCGCGCGTCCCTTTGCAACGGGGGTCGCCCGACGGGCCGCGGTTCGCCGAGACCGCCGGGTCGCACGCCGCGGCATCGCGGCGGCGCACCGTTCACTCGCTCCGCGCGCTTCCACACCGGCCAGCCCGATCGCCCCCGCCGGTGGCAGCCATGTCGTCTACCAGGCCGCGGGCCCAAGGGTGGTGCATTCACTGTGACCATTGCGCTAATCGCGATCATCGCCGTCATCGTGGTCCTCATCGTCCTGATGCTCATCCTGCTGGGCATGCGCTCGCTCAACGCCGGAAACGTCGACGACGGCTACGACGAGTACGACGACTACGAAGACGAGCAGGGGGAGGACGAGGAGCCCGCCGGCGAACCCGAGCCGCGCGGGCGCGGACGCGGACGCGATCGCCGCGCGCGGGCGGAGGCGGAGCCGACGCGTCCCCGCAGCCGTCGCAGCCGGTCCGTCCGCGACGACGACTTCGCCGACAACGACTTCTGGTCCAGCCTCTCCGACGACGGCTCCGACGACGAGGAGCGCCCCTTCTCCGGCTCCGGTCGGCGCGACACCCGGGCGGAGCCGCCCGAGGCTCGACGCGACACCCGGGCGGAGTCGACCGCGGCGATGGCCGCCCTCGACGACGACGCGGCGCCCGCCGCCCCGCCGCGCTCGGCCGAGACCGATCAAGGCCGCGCCGGTGCGTCCGCGGAGGCCTCACGCGGCCGACGCAGCCGCAACGCGCCCGAGGCGCCCGCGCCGGCGGCCTCGGAGCCCTCCGGAGACGACGGGCTGCGCATGCTGGCGAGCCTGGGCCAGGGCCCCGGACCGGGCGACGATCCGGCACACGGGGCGGGTCAGGAACCCCCGGCTCCGCCTGAGGAGCGGACGGGCGCGGCGCCCGACGCACTCGGCCCGTCGGGCGGCCGGGGCGGTCCGGATGCACACGATCCCCTGACCGACTCGCGGGGCGGCCCCTCCTCTCCCGCCCGCCCCTGGACTCCGGCCGCCTCCTCCGATCCGCTCGGGCAGCCGGGCCCCGTGGCGTCCGGCGGCGGGGAGCAGTCGCACCGCGACCTCCGGGACTCGGGTGCGCTTCCGCGCGACGACGACCCGCTCAGCGGCCCCTCCCCTCTGGGCCGCAGCACGCCGCCGGCATCCCCGGGCTCCCCCGCCCCGACCTATGACTCCGGCCCTGTGAGCCGCGGCGGAGCAGGCTACGAGGGTTCCTCCCCCGCGCCCTCCTCCTACGGTTCCGGCTCCTTCGACACCGGCTCGCACAACCGCCCCTCCTACGACTCCGGGCCCCTGAGCCGCTCGTCCTACGACACCGGTTCGCACTCGCGGGCGGAGTACGGCGGCTCGGCACCGGGGGTCTCGCCCTACGACACCGGCTCCCTCAACCGGCCCTCCTACGACTCCGGGCCGCTGAACCGCTCCTCGTACGACACCGGCAGCCACAGCCGTTCCGGTTACGAGTCCCCCGCCGGCTCCTCGTCCTACGACACCGGCTCCTACAACCGACCCTCCTACGACTCGACGGGTCCCGTCTCGCCCTACGACACGGGTTCTTACAGCCGGTCGGCGCGCGACTCCTACGACCCCGCCGGGCGCGGCGGGTCGGGCAACGGCGACCCGCTCACCGACCCCGCGTTCACGCCTCAGGGCAGCTCGGGACCCGACACCGGCTCGCCGATCTGGTCGAGTCTGGAGACCGGCCCGCACCAGCGGCCGAACGCGGCACCGCCCCCGCCCGCCGCCCCGAGCCGGCCGTCCGGTCCGCCCGCGGGGCAGATGCCCGGCACCGATCCCGCGGGCGCACCCGGAATGGGCGGCCACGGCGGGCCCGCTCAGACGCCTGCGGGCGGCTTCGAGGGACCGCCGCCCTCCTACGGCGCCGGCTCCTTCACCCGCGACCCCTACGACAACGGCCCCTACGGTGACAGCGGCCCTTACGAGGGCGGCCCCTACGGCTCCCCGTCGCACCCCACCCGGCAGTCCGGCCCGATGCCCCAGGCGCCGACCGGCCCGGAGCCCGGCTACGGCACCGGCCCCGGAGCCGAACCCGGCTACCGCGGCGGCCCGGACCCCGGCTACGGCACCCGGCCCGACCCCGGCGGCTACGGCTACGGCGGCCCCCCGCAGGGCCCCTGGGAGCAGCAGCAGCCGTGGGGCGGGAGGGCCGGCGATCAGCCGGGCATGGCGCCGCGCGGAGGCTACGACTCCTACGGGGCTCCCGCCCCTTACGGCCCCGGCGGCTCCTATCCGCCCGAGGGCTACGACAGCGGACCCTACGGCGCCCCGCAGCCTCCGCCGGCCGGCCCGGCCCCGCAGAACGGCTACCCGGGAATCGGGGCCTCGCAGCAGGGTCCCGGCTCCGCGCAGCACTATCCCGGTTACGCCGACGTCCTCAGCGACTACCCGCCCATGGACCAGGCCGGCGGCTACCCGCAGGCAGGGCCCGCGGGCTACGATCCCGCACCGGGCGAGTGGCCCCCCTACCCCGGCCGCCCCGATCCGCAGGACCAGGAGAACCCGCCACCGCCGCCCTACGGCCAGGGCTACGGATACGGCTACGGCTACGGTGACGGGCGCCGCTAGAGCGATCCCGGGCCAAACAGGCGCACAAGGGCGGGGCGCGCACGGCGCGCCCCGCCCTTCATCGTGTCCGCGGACTTCGCACCACGCACGCTCAATCGAGCGCAGCGGAAACGGTAATCAACATCGTTGCGAAAACCGCCCCCGCCGCGCACACGATTGACTACAGTACGTGACCGGCCAAGGTTTGTCGGGTCATGGGCTGCTTAGCCGGGGCCCGCCGCGAGGCCGCTGTCCCAGAGCGCCATTCGTTCGCACCCACCGGGGGTAGATATGCGTCACGACGCCCAGGGAACACCGACCCCGCACCAGGAGGAGACCCGCGGTCCGCTCTCGCGCATCCGCTCCCTGCCGTTACTCGGCAACGTTCCCGGCGACGTCGCCGCATCGCTTGTGGTCTTCCTCGTCGCCGTCCCTCTGTCGCTGGGCATCGCGGTGGCCTCGGGGGCGCCGCTGATCGCCGGGATCGTCGCCGCCGTGGTCGGCGGCATCGTGGGCGCCCTCGCCGGCGGATCGGCCGTACAGGTCAGCGGCCCCGCCGCCGGGCTCACCATCATCGTCGCCGACCTGGTCACCACCTACGGGTGGCAGGTCACCTGCCTGATCACCCTTTCGGCCGGGCTGGTGCAGATCGGCCTGGGCGCCTGCCGCATCGCGCGCGCGGCTCTGGCGATCTCCCCCGCGGTCATCCACGGAATGCTGGCCGGGGTCGGTGTCACCATCGCCCTCGCCCAGCTGCACGTGCTGCTGGGCGGCGACCCGCAGAGCTCGGCCATCGCCAACGTCACCGAACTGCCCCGCCGGCTCGCGGACAACCACACACCTGCCGCCGTGGTCGGTCTGCTGACCATCGCCGTGGTACTGGCCTGGCCCCGCCTGCCCGGACTGCGCCGCCTGCGCAGGCTGCCCGCGGCCCTGGTCGCCGTCGCCGGAGCCACGACCGTGGCCTCGGCGGCCGGCTGGCACGTCGAACGCGTCGACCTGCCCGAGTCCCCGACGGCCGCCTGGAGCGGCCCGGCGCTGCCCGGGACGGAGGATCTGCACGGGGTGGCTCTGGGCGTGGTGGCGGTGGCCCTGGTGGCCAGCGTGGAGTCGCTGCTGTGCGCCATCGCCGTCGACCGCCTGCACGAGGGCCCGCGTGTCGACCTCAACCGCGAACTCGTCGGCCAGGGATGTGCCAACACCGCCAGCGGCGCGCTGGGCGGGCTGCCCATCGCCGGGGTGGTGGTGCGCAGCACGACCAACGCCCGGGCAGGCGGTCGCACGCCCCTGGCGGCGATGCTGCACGGCGTGTGGATCCTGGTCTTCATCGCCCTGTTCGCCCACGCCGTGGAGCTGATCCCGCTGGCCTCGCTGGCCGGGCTGCTTGTCGTGATCGGCCTGCAGATGGTCAACCTCGCCCACCTGCGCGACCTCCGGCGCCACCGCGAAGCCGGCATCTACGCCGGCGCACTGCTGGCCGTGGTGGTCTTCGGGCTGCTGGAGGGAGTCGTCATCGGCTTCGCACTGTCGGTGCTGGTCTCGCTGCGCCGGCTGACCCGGGTCAGCGTGCTCACCGAGGAGCGCGACGGCCGCTGGCACATCGTCGTCCAGGGCTCGCTGACCTTCCTGGGCGTTCCGCACGTCGCCCACGTGCTGCGCACCGTCCCCACCGGGGCCCACGTCGACCTGGATCTGCACGTGGACTTCATGGACCACGCCGCCTTCGAGTCGATCCACTCCTGGCGGCTGGACCATGAGCGCACCGGAGGCAGCGTCGACATCGACGAGGTGCACGAGAACTGGTACGAGCGCCGCTCCCAGCAGGTCCCGCCGGACGGCAAGACCGCGCCTGCGGGGCTGGCGCGGTGGTGGGCGCCCTGGGGCATGCGCGGCGGCTTCGACCCCGCGGCCCCGCCGTCGGGCCTGCTGCTCAGCGGCGCCCGCGAGTACCACGCGAGCACAGCGGGGAGGATGCGGGCGCTGATGAGCAGGCTGGCGCACCGCCAGCGCCCCAAGGCACTGTTCATCACCTGCGCCGACTCCCGGGTGGTGCCCAACCTCATCACCGCGAGCGGCCCCGGCGACCTCTTCACGCTGCGCAACATCGGCAACCTGGTGCCGCCGCGCGGCAGCGAGCCGGCGGACGACTCCGCGGGCGCCGCCGTCGAGTACGCCGTCACGGTGCTGGAAGTGCCCTCCGTCGTGGTGTGCGGGCACTCCAACTGCGGCGCGATGAAGGCGCTGCTGGAGGGCACCGGCGAGTCCGACTCCGAACTCGGGCACCTGGGGCGCTGGCTCGCCCACGGCGACCCGAGCCTGGCGCGGGCCGACCGGGCCCGCCTGCAGGCCGTTCCGGCCCCTGAGGCGATGCGCAGTCTGTCCCAAGCAAATGTGGTCCAGCAGCTGGAGAACCTGCTCACCTACCCGGCGGTGCGGCGCCGGGTCGAGCAGGGCCGACTGGAGCTGTCGGGGATGTACTACGACCTGGAGTCCGCCGAGGTGCGGGTGCTCGGCACCGACGGAACCTTCGGTCCGGTCCCGACCGAGCCCGGACCGGACGAGGAACCCGACGCATCCGGGCACGGGCGGAGCGCTCTGGTCCTCGGTACCGGAACCGGCCGCGAGAGCGCGGAAGCGGTGCCGCCGAGCACGCCGTGAGACCGCGGACCCCGCGATGCGGCGCCGGTCACCCGACGGCGCGGCGCCCCGCGGGGTCCGCGCTGTCGCTCACTCGTCGATCTCCCCGTCGTCGCGCCCGTCCTTGCGGACTTCGGAGGAGTGGTAGGCGGCGAACGCGACGATGGCGATGATCGCGATGATCGGCAGGGCGAACAGGATCACCCAGGTCGTGGTGGACAAGGCAGCTTTCACCGGAACCCGACTCGCAGGCGGAAACGGGCGCGCGACCGCGCCCGCGTCAGGCCCGTGCAGGACCCGACCGGACCCTTCCAATCTAACCCGCGCCAGTCCCCCGCAGGTGCACACAACCCCGTCTGCACGGGCTTTTCCGCTGCCGAGCCGCGCCCGGTCCCGGCCGAATCCGCGCGTCGGCCGAACCGCCCACCGGTGTGCGGCCCGCGGCCGTCCGGGGTGCAGCACAGGCCGCTGCAGGTACGGAAAGAGGCGGGTGGGAGGGGGAGCCGGCCGATAAGCCGGATTCTGTCGGTCCTGGCGGACCGGGCGGCCATCCGTCTGGGACTGCCGTTTCCGGCAGCCTCGGTGCGGTCTACCCGCGGACATCGGGCGGGCAGCCCTCGAACATCCGCGCAGGGGACGCACGTCCCCATCTTGACCTTGCTCCGGGTGGGGTTTACCGAGCCGACCGGATCACTCCGGCCGCTGGTGGTCTCTTACACCACCGTTTCACCCTTACCACCGCACAGCGGTGGCGGTCTGCTTTCTGTGGCACTTTCCCGCGGGTCGCCCCGGGTCGGTGTTACCGACCACCCTGCCCTGTGGAGTCCGGACTTTCCTCGACACCGCATCGGTGCCGCGGCCGCCTGGCCGACTCCCCCTCGGTCTCCAGCGTACCGCGCTGTGGGCCCGGTCGGCCAAGGCGGACCGGCCCGCTCAGGCGTCCTCGGCGCTCAGGTGGCCGGTGTCGTTGAGGGAGCGCACCAGCATCGGACCGTCGGTGAAGCAGTCGATGCGCGACAGGCAGCCCACGTCCAGGTGCATGCGGAACAGCGCCTCCGGCGGGGCCAGCAGTGCCTGCTGCAGCAGGACCTTGATCGGCGTCACGTGGCTGACGACCAGCACGGTGCGGCCCGCGTGGCGGGCCAGCAGCTTGTCGCGGGTCTCGGCGACGCGTCGGGCGACCGCGGCGAAGCTCTCGCCTCCCTCGGGGGCGGCCTCGGTGTCGGAGAGCCACCGCTGCAGCTCCTGCGGGCGGCTGCGCTGCACTTCGCCGAAGGTCATGCCCTCCCATGAGCCGAAGTCCGTCTCACGCAGCCCCTCGTCGACCTCCACCGGCACCGAGAGTCGGGCCGCGATCGGTTCGGCGGTGTCGCGGGCACGGCGCAGCGGCGAGCACACCACCACGTCGACGCCGGATCCGGCCAGATGCCGGGCGGCGGCGCGGGCCTGGGAGCGGCCGGTCTCGGTGAGCTCGACGTCGCCGGTCCCGGCGAAGCGCCGCTCCACCGACAGCGGGGTCTCGCCGTGGCGCAGCAGCACGAGCCGCGTCGGCGCGGTGTCGGGCGCCGCCCACCCGGTGGCCGCGGGCTGGGCCGCCTGCGTCCCGGCGCCGCCGGCGGGCGCGGGCGCCGCATCAGCGGGCCGTCCCTGTTCACCGGACTCCTCGGCGCCCAGCCGCACCGGCCGCCCTTCGGCAGCGGCGTCCATGGCCTCGTTGGCCAACCTGTCGGCGTGGGAGTTCTGCGCTCGGGGCACCCAGACGTAGGAGACCGCGGCGAAGTCGCCCGCCGCGGTGCGGGCCTCCTCGACCAGCGGGCGCAGGTCGGCGTGCTTGACCCGCCAGCGCCCCGACATCTGCTCCACCACGAGTTTGGAGTCCAGCCGCGCCTCGACCGAGGCGTCCGCGGCGATCCCGCTCGCGGCGGCCAGCCCGGCGATCAGCCCGCGGTACTCGGCCACGTTGTTGGTGGCCGTGCCGATGGGTTCGGCCACCTCGGCCAGCAACTCGCCGGTCTCGGCGTCGCGCACCGCGGCGCCGTACCCGGCCGGCCCCGGATTGCCGCGCGATCCGCCGTCGGCCTCGATCACCAGTCGCCTGCTCATCGTCACACCTCCTGCCTGCTGCGGCCGCCGCGCACGCGCCGCCCCCGTCGCGCCATGTCCGCCCCGGCCCTCAGATGCCCGAATCGGTGGTGCGCACGAGGATTCGACGGCACTGGTCGCAACGCATCACCTCGTCGGCCGGCGCTTGGCGGATCTCGGAAAGCTCGGCCGTGCTCAGCGCGAGCGCGCAGCCGCCGCAGCGGCCGTAGCGCAGTGGGGCGGCCCCCACGCCCTCGTTCTGGTCGCGCAGCTTGGTGTAGAAGGCGAGGAGGTCCTCGGGGATCTCCTCGGCGATGCGCTCGCGGCGGGTGGACTCCGTCGCGCGGTCGGCCTCGATCTCGGCCACCGCGGTGGAGCGCCGCTCCTCGACGACGTCGCGCTCGGCCTCGGCCTCGTCCAACTCCTTGCGCAGCCGGCTCTCCTGGCCTTCGAGGTCCTCACGCCGCTCCATCACCTCCAGCACGATCTCCTCCAGCTCCGTCTGGCGGCGCTGAAGCGAGACGATCTCCGACTGCAGGTGCTCCAGGTCCTTGGGCGAGCCGACCTGGCCGGAGTCCAGGCGCTGGGTGTCGCGCTCGGCACGCGTGCGCACCTGGTCGACGTCGGACTCGGCCTTGCGCTGTTCGCGGTCGAGGTCGGACAGCGCCGTAGTCAGGGCCGTGCTCCGGTCGCGCAATTCGGCGATGCGGGTGTCCAGCCGCCGGACTTCCTCGTTCTCGGGCAGGGTGCGCAGCCGGTGGGCGAGCTGGGCGAGTCGGCTGTCGATCTCCTGGAGGTCGAGCAGGCGGATCTGGTGTGCCGGTTCTGCTTTCACTTGTGTTCAAGGCTCCTTTGCCGAGGTCGGAGGCGGTGGCGGTACTGCACAGGCCGTCGGGCGAGGCCTCGGCGCCGATCGGTTCACAGCGCCAGGGACCAGGCGTCGGTGACGATCTCGGATACGCGGGTCTCCACGTTAGCCCGTTCGCCGCCCAGCGCGCTCACCAGGCGGGCGGCGCCCTCGGCGAGCCAAGGCCACTCGCTGGCCCAGTGGGCGGTGTCGATGAGGGCGGTGTCGCCGTGTTCGGCGAACTCCGAGGCCGGGTGGTGGCGCAGGTCGGAGGTGAGGTAGACGTCGACGCCGGCGGCGCGGGCGCGGTCCAGCAGGGAGTCGCCCGCACCGCCCGAGACCGCGACACGCTGGACGGGGCGTCGGGGATCGCCGCTGACACGGATTCCCCCGGCAGTGCGCGGCAGCCCGGCGGCGGCGCGCGCGGCGAAGTCGCGCAGGGGCACCGCCTCGGGCAGCGATCCGATGCGGCCGATGCCGCGGTTGCCGGCGGGGTCGGCGGGATCGGGGGCGAGCGGGCTGAGCGGTCCGGGCAGGCCCACGGCCGCCGCCAGCGCGTCCGACACACCGGGGGCGGCGGTGTCGGCGTTGGTATGCGCGGTGTAGAGGGCGGTCCCGCCCGTGATCAGCCGGTGCACGAGCCGGCCCTTGGGTGTCGTGGCGGCGACGCCGGTCACGCCGCGCAACAGCAGCGGATGGTGGGTGACGACCAGGTCGGCTCCCCATTCGCGGGCCTCGTCGACGACCTCGGCCACCGGGTCGACGGCGAAGAGGATCCGGCGCACCGGTTGGGCGGGGTCGCCGCATACCAGTCCCACCGCGTCCCACGAGGCCGCCCATGCGGGATCGTAGAGGCCTTCGAAGGCGCGCGTGACGTCGTGCAGGCTCAGGTCGGCAGGCGTTTGGCTCACGCACCGCACCTTAGCGCTCCCGCGCCCGGGTGCGAGCGGTGTCCACAACCGGTCCCCGTATCGCCTCACTCGCGGATCCGCCTTGCCGCGGCCCCCGGAGTCTCCTAGCGTCGAACGCAAGCGCCGGACGGCCGGGCCGGCACCCCCGCGCGGAAGGGCGGATCGCCGTGAAACTCCTCGTGCGCGAACGCATATTCGACATCGGCGACGACTTCTGGGTCACCGACGAGACCGGAGCGCGCGTCTTCTGGGTCGACGGCAAGGCGATGCGGCTGCGCACCACCTTCGAGCTGAGGGATCCCGAGGGCAACGAACTCATGGTGATCCGCAAAAAGCTGCTGAGCGTGCGCGACACCATGCGCATCGAACGCGGATCGGAGACCGTGGCCACCGTGCGCAAGCGCATGTTCAACCCGGTCAAGGACAAGCTCGTCGTCGACCTCGACCAGGGAGAGGACTGGGAGGTCACCGGAGACTTCCTCGACAAGGAGTACGTCATCAGCGACGCCGGCGGCACCGTCGCCCACATCTCCCGGAAGTGGTTCCGGATGCGCGACACCTATGCCGTCGACGTCAACACCTACCGCTCCGACGCCGGGGGCGACCCCGCGCTGGTGATCGGCGTCGCCGTGTGCGTGGACGCGCTCACCGAGGACGACGACGACTGACGGGCACCGCGCAGCCGCGGCGCGGGCGCCTCGTCTCAGGCCCTCGCGGCGGGGTCGCGCGGGATGAACAATCCCGCCGCGTAGACCCCGAGCGCTCCGGCGATCCCGCCCAGCACGGCCCACACCGCGCCCAAGACCGGTGTCGCCGGGTCGCCCGAGCCCGCCACCGGCGCCAGCAGCAGGTAGCCGACCGTCCCGAAGACGGTCGCCAACCCGGCCCGCGGGACGTGCGCCCGCCGCAGCAGCCACCAGCACGCCGGCGGCGTGGCCGCCAGCCGCAGCCCCAGCACCGCGATCCCCAGCCCGATGTTGGCTCCCGTCGTATCGCCGCCGGCGAGCGAGCCGACGGCGCCCGCCGCCCCATAGGCCGCCAGCCCCACGACCGCGGTGCCCACCGCGCCGATCGCGGCACCGGCCCCGATCCTCGGCCAGTCGGGCGCGAAGCGATTCGTCCTCATGGCGTACAGCATGCACGACGCCACGACGCCCTAAGCTGAGGACCACCATGTCTGATCTCGCCGCATCGCCCATCGGGGCCCACGTACCGGTCGCCGGGGGCCTGGCCACCCGCGGGCTGGCCTACGCCGCCGACATCTCCGCCGAGACCGTCCAGGTCTTCGTGTCCAATCCGCGGGGCTGGGCGACCACGCCCGGAAATCCCGACGAGGACGCCAAGCTGCGCGAACGCACCGATCTCCCGGTGTACGTGCACGCCAATTACCTGATCAACCTGGGATCGCCCGAGGACGCGCTCGCTGAGCGCTCGACGGCCTCACTGGAGCACGCCTTGCGGCGCGGCGCCGACATCGGTGCCGGCGGCGTGGTGGTGCACACCGGATCGGCGGTGCGCGGCAGCCGCGAGGAGGGCCTGGAGCGGATGCGAGCACGGCTGCTGCCGCTGCTGGAGCGGCTGGGTGAGGACGTGCCGCCGGTCCTGCTGGAGCCCATGGCCGGGCAGGGCCAGGTGCTGTGCGCGACGGTCGACGATCTGGCGGACTACCTCGCGGCGCTGGGCTGGCACCCGCGGGCCGGGGTGTGCCTGGACACCGCGCACGCCTTCGCTGCGGGCCACGACGTGTCCACGCCGGCGGGTATGAGGACGATGCTGGACCGCTTCGGCGAAGTCGTCGGCGCTCAGCGACTGCGCCTGATCCACGCCAACGACTCCAAGGAGCCGTGCGCCAGCAACAAGGACCGCCACGAGAACATCGGAGCCGGCCACATCGGCTCGGCCCCCTTCGGCGCCCTGTTCGACCACCCGGTCAGTGCGGGAGTACCCGTCGTGTGCGAGACCCCCGGGCCGGTCAAGCCGCACGCCGCCGACGTCGCGACCCTGAAGGGGGTGCGCGAGGCCACCGCCGGCTGAAGGCCTGCGCCGCGCTGTGACGGGGCCCGTCGGCGCCGCCACCGCCGCCCGACACGGCGCGGGGCCGCGCGCGGCGCATCGCCCGTCGGAGCGTCGGACGGGCGCTCCCGGCCGCGAACGGCCCCGCGCTGCGGGCGAAAGGCGCACTCCCGCGAAGCCCCCTCCGCTGCCGCCGAGTCAGCTCATCGGCTGCTCGTGCTTTCCGGGACGTGTTCCCGGCGGCCGCTCGGTGGCGCCCTGGCGCGCCTGCTGGGTGCTGGCCCCGCCGTAGGGGCGTTCGTCGCCCGCTCCCGGCTCGGCGTACCGCTCCCCCGCCGCGGCCTCGGGTCCTTCCGCTCCTTCGGCCGTCTGCTCGCGGATCGGCGCCGTGCCCCGGGCGTCGGCGCGCCCGGCCGCGTAGGCGTCGCCGCCCGCGCTCTCACGGTCGGGCCAGCCCGCGGTGACCGCATAGACGATCAGCACGTCGACGGCGACGGCCACCAGCGACCACACCGGGTAGGACTCGATGAACGCCAGTTGGGCGAACGCGTTCACCGCCGCGACCACCACGGCCAGGGCCCGCGCCCACATGTGTCCGGAGAGCAGGGCGAAGCCGCCGAGGACCAGGAGGATCCCCCAGGCGCCCAGGACCAGTCCCCATACCGCGAAGTCGAAGACGAGGATCTCTCCTTCGGCGGCCACGAAGTATTCGGGCATGAACAGCGCGACGGCGCCCTGCACGATGTTCACGGCGCCGACCACGAACAGCATGGTGGCCGCGAAGACGCCCCATCCGTTCGCCCTCGATCGCTTCATGTCGTGCTCCTCCCCCGGGACGGAAAGCGTGTTGACTTCTGTCGTCGCCCGTCCTCTTTGTCAGCACTCGATCTGGCCTTACGATGCACGACACCAAGCGCGGCGATCCACACCCGGCTCACCAGGTGCGGGTAAAACAGCACAAAAACCGATTGCCCCGCCCTCGTTCGTCCCGGCGGGTCACGGGATCGGAGGTATCCGCTGCGCGCCGTCCGTCCCGCGGCGCGCCATGGCGCCCGACCGGATCCGGACGCACAATGGAAGCCGGAGCGCGGGTCTCGACAGGATTGAGACCTCGCGTCGTCGGCCACAATGGACCACGACGGACGTCGGAGGGCGGTGCACGACATGGAGCCGGTAAGCCTTGTGGTGGGGGCGGCCATCGCTCTCGGCGGGGTGATGATCGGCCGCATGATCCCCCGCCGCGGCCAGCAGCCACCGCCGCCCCAGCGGCCCGCCGTCTCCGCCAACGCCGGTGCGCCCCAGCCCATCTGCGGCTGCGGCCACCACCTGGTCTTCCACGAACACGAATCCAAGCGGTGCCAGGCCCAGGTGGTCATCCCCGGCCGCTGGGTCGGCCAGAGCGGCGGGACCTACCGCCCGTGCATGTGCCAGGGCTACCGCGGCCCCGTCCCGGTGGACGAGTACTACGCCCCGGACTTCCTCGGCGGGGACAACTGAACGGCGGGCCTGCGATCGCCCGGTAGCGTCGGGGTATGGCCGGATGTCAGCTGAAGGACCGCCGTGAGCGGTGAGGACGGCGCGGCGCGCGGGACGGTGTGGGTGGTCGCCGGCGCCCCGGGCGCGGGCAAGTCGACCGTGGCCGAGCTGCTGCTGCGACGCCTGGACCCCGTACCCGCCCTGCTGGACAAGGACACGATGTTCAGCGGGTTCGTCGCCGAGGTGCTGTCAGCGCACGGCCGCTCCTACGGCGAGCGCGAGGGCTCCTGGTACGACGAGCACGTCAAAGTGCACGAGTACGGCGGGATGACCGCCGCGGCCGCGCAGATCCGCGCGGCGGGCTGCCCCGTCATGCCGGTGGCCCCCTTCACCGGCCAGGTCCGCGATCCCGACCGGTGGCGCTCCTGGGTCGACGCGCTGGGCGGCGAGCCGGTGCGCTTGGTGTGGGTGGCCAGCGACGGGGCCACTCTGCGCACCCGCCTCGGCGGACGAGGGCGCTCGCGCGACTCCGGCAAGCTCGACGGCTTCGACGACTTCGTGGCACGGGTGCGCCCGGAGGAGCCGCCTCCCGTCGAGCACATCGCGGTCGACAACCGCCTCGACGCGAAACCTCTGCAGCAGCAGGTCGACGCCGTCCTGGCCCGCACCGACCGACCGTGTGGGCGCGCGCCCGGCGGGTAGACGGCCGGTATGGACAGCACCGTGATGAACCTCGTCTTCGCAGGCCTGATCCTCCTGGGACTCTTTGTGATCCTGGGGGGATTCGGGCTGCTGATGCGGCGGCGCAACCAGCGTTACCGGCGCTGACGCGCGCCCGCGCCGCGGCACCCGGCGGACGCGCACCCGGCGTGGCCTGCCCTCGTCCGCGAGCACGGCCCCCGGGTCAGCGCCCCGCCTCGTCCGGAACATCGAGGACGGGTGTGACGCGCTGCAGCAGCCCCCAGGCGAAGTCGGCGACGTAGCGCGCGTCGGGGGCGGTGAAGGCCAGGCGCCAGCGCGAGGGCGCGGTCCCCTCCATCGGCACCGCGCCGGTGAACGCGCGTGCCAGGTCGTCGACGACGCAGGACCAGGGCGCGAGGTCGCCGACGGTGTGCAGGCGCGGCTCCGGCGCGTCCTCGGCGCGCACCAGCCACTCGTGCAGCACCGGCCCCCCGGCGGCGGTCACCACCTCGTAGCGCAGCTCGGGCCACAGCGGCACAGGCCAGCGGTGCCATGTGCAGTCGAGGTCGCCGATCGCGCGCCGACCGCTGCTGCGGGCGGGCCCCAGCACGAGCCGGTAGCGCTCCAGGCCCGCGGGCGCACGCGCCGAACGCAGCATCGCCTGCCAGCGCCGGTTGGCCTCGCGCATCTCGGTGCGCGAGGCGCCCAACTCATGCCGGGCCTCGTCGACCAGCTGGGGCTGGAAGTCGGCCATGCGCCGCAGCAGCACCAGCTGGAACGCGCGCGGTCCCATCGACGGCACCGAGGCGGCTCCTCCCTCAGCGGGCGCGCCTCCGGCGGCGCCGGGCAGCACCCGCCGATGGCGGCGGCTTGCTACCAGCGCAGCAGCGCGGCCACGCCGTCCTCCTCGGCCAGCACGTCGGCGGCCTCGGGCGGCAGCATGGTGACCTGGGCGCCGGAGGTGAACGCGAGTTCGATCATGCGCTCGCCCAGGTCGTTCTCCTCGGCCGCGGCCGACTCCCCGGGCGGCAGTTCACCATGAGGGTAGTACCGCGCGTCGGGCGTGCGCCGCCCGCGCAGCTTGCGCGCTCCGTCCAGGACGAGGTGGGCGACGCGGTTCTCGCGAAACGCACCGAGCGTGTCGCTGATCCCGGTGGTTCCCGGTCCGCCCGAGAGCGCGGCCTCACGTGCCTGCTCGGCCACGGCCCGGCAGCGGCGGCTGCGGGACCTCTCCAGTTCGGGGCGCGCCAGCGCGGCGATCTCGTTGGTCGACAGGGACTCGGCGACCCGGTCCAGCAGGATGACGTCGCGGCGGGCGGGGGAGGCCGACAGTCCTTTGCGGACCACCTCGATGAGCCGCCGGTCGCCGGTGATGGCAAGGGACTCCCAGCCGTGGCCGTCGGCCATCTCGGCGACGCGCGGCCGCAGCGAGGACAGGTAGCGCTGCAGGTTGTCCTCGACGCGGCGGTCGAAGCGGTCCGGCTGGTTGGCCGACCGCGACGGGCTGCCGGCCTGTCCGCCGGCTGCGGGCCCGCGCATGATGCGCCAGTCGCCGGTGTCGAGCTCGAAGGCCAGCCGGGTGACCTCGCGGGCGATTCCGAAGCGGAGGTCGATGACACGCATTCCCTCATGGGACACGGCCAGGACGCCGGCGGGCGCGCCGAAGGTGAGTGCGCCGGCCAGCGGCCGCAGGTAGGGGCGCCGCTCCAGGACCGCGCAGTCGTCCAGCGGCATCTGCACCGTCAGGGTGTGCACCTCGTCGCTGCTGACCGGTGCGAACAGGGCCCGTCCGACCCCTGACTCCGCGGAGTCGAGCACAGTCTCGATCTCGGGCTGCAGCCGGTCGAGGCGGTCCAGGACCGCGTCCCTGCGCCCCTTGTCGCCCTGGTCGGCCACGCCGTTGCGCAGCGCCCCCAACTCGTTGCCCACCGCCAGGCGCCAGGCGGGAGAGGCGGACTTGTCGCGCGGATCGGCGGTGGCGTACACACTCAGCACGCCCATCTCGTCGTTCATGGCGGCCAGATTGCGGACCGACGTCGGATCGATGATCACGTGCATCCCGCCCATCGTCGATGTGCCTTCCGGTCACCGGAAGCCCTTCTCCTCTCTCACAGGAGATCAGGACGGCCTTCAACAGGCGGTTTGCGGTTGGCCACCGGCGGTTCAAGATGCGGCAATCGCTTCCGATCCCACGGCCGGGGCGGGGGCGCCGGGGCGCCGTCGGGGCCCGGCGCGGAAATGCCGCGCGCCGGCGGCCCTCCCCTCACGGCGGCCGCCGGCGCACTCCGCCTCCGGGCGGGTCGGACGACGCCGGACCCGGGGCGGGGTTCGGCGGGGATGCCGGCGAAGCGGTCGGACCGGACGTCCCGGACCGCCGGGGCCGGCTCCCCGCGGATGTTCGTCGCGAAGGGCCCGTGGTCGCCGCGGATCCGGGGAAACGCGGTAGGAGCACGACGGCGCCGACGCCGCTGCGGGCATCGGGGCCTCCTTCGCACCGGCCGGCACTCTGCCGGCTGATCATCGTCAACAATCCATGCGTCCGCATCATTCCGCGGCGGCGTGCTGCCTGGCCCCGGCTTCCGCCCCCGCCCCGGTGCGGCGGGAGGTAGCCGTCCGTGCACAGCCCCCGCCCACCGGTGTGACAACCGCGGTCGAGCCCAGGACAATGCACAGGGTGAACAAGATCGAGAAGGTGGACCAGCCAACGTGACGATCAGCATCGACCAGCGCATCGCCGAGGAGATCGGCGTCAGCCAGCACCAGGTGACCGCGGCCGTCGGGCTACTGGACGGCGGGGCCACCGTCCCCTTCGTCGCCCGCTACCGCAAGGAGGCGACCGGCGGGGTGGACGACGCCCAGCTGCGGGAGCTGGAGGAGCGCCTGCGCTACCTGCGGGAGCTGGAGGAGCGGCGCGCCGTCATCCTGGAGTCCGTCCGCTCCCAGGGCAAGCTCGACGACGAGCTGGAAGCGCGCATCAACGCGGCCGACTCCAAGGCCCGGCTCGAGGACATCTACCTCCCCTACAAGCCCAAGCGCCGCACCAAGGCCCAGATCGCCCGCGAAGCCGGACTGGAGCCGCTGGCCGACCTCCTGCTCGGCGAGGCCGCACCCGATCCGCAGACCGCCGCCGCGGCCTACGCCGACCCCGACGCGGGCGTGGCCGACGCCGCCGCCGCGCTGGAGGGCGCCCGCGCGATCCTGGTGGAGCGCTTCACCGAGGACGCCGACCTCGTCGGGGAGCTGCGCGAGCGCCTGTGGTCGCGCGGCCGCCTGGTCTCGCGTGTCCGCGAGGGACGCGAGGAGGACGGCGCCAAGTTCTCCGACTACTTCGACTACTCCGAGGCGCTGACCGGACTGCCCTCCCACCGGGTGCTGGCGATGTTCCGCGGCGAGAAGGAGGAGGTGCTCTCGCTCACGCTGCAGCCCGAGGACGACGAGCACTCCGCCGACCCCGCGGCGCCGGGCCCCTACGAGCGCGCGATCGCCGCGCGCTTCGGCATCGCCGACCGCGGGCGCCCCGCCGACCGGTGGCTGGTGGAGTCGGTGCGCTGGGCCTGGCGCACGCGAGTGTTCGTGCGGCTGGACATCGATCTGCGTATGCGCCTGTGGCAGCAGGCCGAGGACGCCGCCGTGGGGGTCTTCGCCGCCAATCTGCGCGACCTGCTGCTAGCCGCGCCCGCCGGCACCCGCCCCACCCTCGGGCTCGATCCGGGGCTGCGCACCGGCGTGAAGGTGGCCGTGGTGGACGCGACGGGCAAGGTCGTGGCCACTGACACCGTCTATCCCCATCCGCCGCAGCGGCGCTGGGACGAGGCGCTGGCGAGCCTGGGCAAGCTGGTGCGCGAGCACGGCGTCGAACTCGTCGCCATCGGCAACGGCACCGCCTCCCGCGAGACCGACAAACTCGCGGCCGAGCTGGTGAAGCTGATCGGCTCAGACCGGCTGACCAAGGTCATGGTCTCCGAGGCCGGAGCCTCGGTCTACTCCGCCTCGGCCTATGCCTCGCGGGAACTGCCCGACTTGGACGTGTCGCTGCGCGGCGCGGTGTCCATCGCCCGTCGGCTGCAGGACCCGCTGGCCGAACTGGTCAAGATCGACCCGAAGTCCATCGGCGTGGGGCAGTACCAGCACGACCTGTCCGAGACCAAGCTTTCGCGCATGCTCGACACCGTTGTGGAGGACTGCGTGAACGCGGTGGGGGTCGACGTCAACACCGCCTCGGTGCCGCTGCTGTCGCGGGTGTCGGGTATCAGCTCGGCTGTGGCGCAGAACATCGTCGACCACCGTGACGCCAACGGCGCGTTCGCCGCCCGTTCGGCGCTGAGCGCGGTGCCGCGGCTGGGGCCCAAGGCTTTCGAGCAGAGCGCCGGTTTCCTGCGGATCCGCGGCGGCGACGACCCGCTGGACGCCTCCAGTGTGCACCCGGAGTCCTACCCGGTGGTGCGCCGCATCGTCGCGGCGACCGGCGGCGAGGTCGCCTCGCTGATCGGCGACGGCGCCACACTGCGTGCGCTGCGGCCGGCCGACTTCGTCGACGAGAAGTTCGGCCTGCCCACGGTCACCGACATCATCGCCGAGCTGGAGAAGCCCGGGCACGACCCGCGGCCGGAGTTCACCACGGCCACGTTCAAGGAGGGCGTGGAGACCCTGGCCGACCTGCAGCCGGGCATGATCCTGGAGGGTGCGATCACCAACGTGGCGGCCTTCGGCGCGTTCGTCGACGTGGGGGTCCACCAGGACGGGCTGGTGCACGTGTCGGCCATGTCCAAGAGCTTCGTCAGCGATCCCCGTGACGTCGCCAAGCCGGGTGACGTCGTGCGGGTGAAGGTCATGGACGTCGACACCGACCGCCAGCGGATCTCGCTGAGCATGCGGCTGGAGGACGATCCGCACAGCGCTGAGCGCGGCGCCGCCAAGGGCGCAGACGGCGGAGGCCGCAAGGAAGGTTCGCGCAAGGAGGGCTCCCGCAACAGCAAGGGCGGCAAGCGCGCCGATCGCGACGGCGCACCGGAGGCGGGCGGCGCTATGGCCGACGCCCTGCGGCGGGCCGGGCTGGACCAGGGCGCGAAGTAGGCTCCGGTCCGCGGCCGCGTTCGCACGCCGCGGCCGCCGACGCCTCCGGGCGCCGGCGGCCGCGGGCCGGGTACTCGGGCCGGTCAGAGTCGCGGTCGGGGGCCGGAGGCGTCCGTTCGCGTGGGCCCTGTCGCGGGCGGAGGCTGCGGCCCGGCGGCGGGCGGTTCTTCACCACCGGATCCTCCGCGCCGGTGCACCAGCAGTCCCACCCAGCTGGCCGCCAGCAGGATGCCCCCCGCCAGCAGCAGGACGGTCGCCGCCCCGATCGCCCCGTCGGTGACGTCCCAGACCAACTCCGGCACGCCGACCGTGACACCGATGATGCCCAGCACGAGCAGCACCGCCGTGCGGTCGAGGAAGTAGTAGGCGATGCACAGCGCCGCCACCGCCAGCGTGGCGCAGTAACCCAACGGTTCGTGCGGCGTCCAGGCGTGCAGGAACTGGCCGGCCGCCAGCGCGAGTGCCGCACCCAGTCCCAAGCCCAGGCGGCGCTCGGCCGCGGCGCCCAGGGCCGACAGCACCGCCCACAGCAGCCCCAGTGCCAGCAGCGCGCCGCCGATGACCAAGCTCTCGGTCTCGTACGCGTAGGAAAGATCCCCCAGCGCGGTGGCCACCACGCCGATGCTCATACCCCAGACCGCCACGTGGCCCACGGCCGAGGGCAGCGCGGCGTAGCCGGCGGCGGCCACGACCAGGCCCACCAGCGGTGGAGCGTACAGCGGATCGCCGTCCAGGGCGACGCCCACGGCGAATGCGGCGAGCACCGAAGACAGCGCCAGCAGTACGCCCCCGATCCGGCGCCGGACGTCGGGCACCCGGCTGCGGCGGCCGCGCATCCGCTGGGGTCCGCCGACCATGAACATCGCGCCGCCCGCCGACGCGGCGGCCAGTACGGCCAGCAGAGCGATGCGGGCGTCGTCGCTGAGGTCGTACCAGGAGGAGGCGACCAGCGCGACCGCGCCGGCCAGCACGAGGCCTCCGCCGATGTATCCGACGATCTCCGTCCACCGGACCCGGCCGGGTCCGGAATCGGCTTCCCGCAGCGCCGCCCGCACCTCCTCGGCTTGGCCGGCAGAGATGACGCCGCGTTCGACGAGGCCGCTCAGGGCCGCGTCCCGGGCGGGCTTCGACTCGCTCACCTGTGTTCTCCTCCTGCGACCGGCGGGGTGTGGTTCCGACGCCTCCATTCCATCGTGGCGGCCGCGGGAAGGCTTGAGTAGTACTACTCAGATCACCGTGCGGATTCACCGGCGCCGCGGCCGGCCGGCGCGTCCGGAGGGGCCTGCCGCCCCGGGCGGCGCAGCGGCGCCGAGGCCCGGTGCAGATGGGCGAGCGCCTCGGCGTGGGAGCGCAGGAAGCCGGTCTCGTGGTAGGCGACGCCGATCTCGGCGCAGTAGTCCCGCACGATGGGACGGGCGAGGCGCAGGTGCGGCGCGGGCATGCTCGGGAAGAGGTGGTGCTCGATCTGGTAGTTGAGTCCGCCCAGCGCCGTGTCGGTGATCGGTCCGCCGGTGATGTTGCGCGAGGTCAGCACCTGCTTGCGGAGGAAGTCGAACTTGTCCGCACGCGTGAGCGTGGGCATGCCCTTGTGGTTGGGGGCGAAGACGCAGCCCAGGTAGATCCCGAACAGCGCCTGGTGGATCGCCAGGAACAGCAGGGCCCGACCGGGTGAGAGCACGGTGAACACCGCACCGAGGTAGAGGGTGAAGTGCGCGCCCAGCAGCGCCGCCTCCAGCCAGCGCAGGCGCAGCCGGGGCCGCAGCAGGGACCGGACGCTCTGCGCGTGCAGGTTGATCCCCTCCAGGGTGAGCAGCGGGTAGAAGAGGAACGCCTGCCACCGACCGATGAAACGGGCCGGACCCGTCGCGCCGGCGGCCTGTTCCTGCGACCACACGAGCAGGTCGGGTGCGACGTCGGGGTCGAACTCCTCGTGGTTGGGGTTGGCGTGGTGCCGTGTGTGCTTGTCCTGCCACCAGCCGTATCCCATGCCGATACCGAGGTTGCCGACGATCCGTCCCGCCGCCTCACTGGGAACGCGGGCGAGGAACACCTGCCGATGGGCGAGTTCGTGCGCGGCCAAGGCCACCTGGCCGAAGACGGCGGCGAGGTAGACGGCCACGGCCATCTGCCACCACGAGTCCCCCAGCAGCAGGAACGCCGCCCACCCGGCGACGAAGAGCACGGCGAGCGTGCTCAGCCGTACCGTGTAGTAGCCGGGGCGGCGCTGCATCAGCCCCGCCCGGTGGATGCGCCGCGACAGGACCGCGAAGTCGCTGGGAGACCGCGCGGCTCGGCTGTTCGTCTCCGCGGCCGGGGGCGCGCCGCCCTCGCCGCTCACGTCGGTCGTGGCCATACCGGTACCTCCACACGTGCCGTCCGCTGCCGATCGCTCCCTCCGGCGGGGCTCAGCGTGTGCGGAACCGGCCCTCCCCCTCGCGGGGCCGTCGCGGCATAGGCGGGGCTGGCCGATCGCGGGGGACGCTGAGAACGCTGCCGAAGCGGTTGGTGTTCAACCTAGGCCGGAGGAACCCGTCGTAACGAGAGTGCGGACTCCCCCTGCGGAGGTGGCGCCTGCACCCCCGTCGGCGAGCGCGACGCCGATCGCGCCGGCAGGCGACAGGGCACGGGCGCCTGGGCCGGCGCACGTTCCCGAGCGGGGCGGCCGCCGGTACTCCCCCGTCGGCTCCGGCGGCCGCCCCGGTTCAGGCGCCGTACTCGGCGCGGATGCGGTCGGCGAAGTGGGAGAACTCGCAGCCGTGCAGGAACGCCGAGCGCATGGTGCCCGGATCGGCGACCCCGGTGCCGGCGATGTCGAATGCGGTGCCGTGGTCCACGGAGGTGCGCAGGATCGGCAGGCCCACGGTGACCGAGATGGTGCCGTCGAAGTCGAAGGTCTTGGCGGCGATGTGGCCCTGGTCGTGGTACTGCGAGAGGACACCGTCGTAGCGGTCCTGCAGCAGCTGGTGGAAGACGGAGTCGGCGGGCACCGGTCCGACCACGTCGGCACCCGAGTCCCGTACGCGCTCCACCCCCGGGAGGAGGTGGTCGATCTCCTCGGTGCCGAAGGCTCCGTTCTCCCCGCCGTGGGGGTTGATGGCGGCCACGGCCAGGCGCGGCTCGTCGTGGCCGAACACCCGCAGCGCGGTGAGCGCCTCCCGGATGGCGGCCGCCTGCTGATCGGCGTTGGTCTGGTCCAGCGCCGTGCGCAGCGACACGTGGCGGGTGGCGAAGAAGATCTTCTTGCCGCGTACCACGAACATGGTGTTCTGCCGGGTGACGCCGGTGAGCGCGCCCAGCATCTCGGTGTGGCCCAGGTGCTCGCTGCCGGCCGCCCAGATGGCCTCCTTGTTGATGGGGCCGGTGACGATCCCGTCGACGTGGCGATCCATGGCCGCGCGGGTGGCGACCTCGATGGCGCGCACGGCCGCGGCGCCCGCGCGCTTGTCCACGGCGCCCCAGGGCAGTTCGGTCTCGCCGAGTTCACCGAGGTCGAAGCAGTCGATGACGCCGTCGGCCTCCTCGGGCAGGTCCCAGGAGTCCAGTGCGCGGATCCGCACGTCCAGACCGCAGACGCCGGCGGCGCGGCGCAGCACCGCGGGGTCGGCGACCACGACGCCGCGGGCCGAGGCGGAGGTACCCACCTCGGCGAGCGTGCGGACGGTGATCTCGGGGCCGATCCCCACGGGGTCGCCGACGGTGACGGCGAGGGCGGGGCGGCCGCTCGGGGGGCCGGTGGTCTCGGACATCTCGTTTCCCTCCCAGGATGCGCGCCCGGCCGCTGGGTCCAGCGGCCGGGCGGGGTCGTTCCTCGTGCCGCGGCGCCGCCGCGGGCGTCACACCCGCGGCGGTGCCTGCAGCGGCCCGGCCGACGGGGGATCAGGGGGCTGCGGGGGGCGGGCGTGCGGACCGTGGTGTCCGGGCACCGCGGCCGGGACCGTCCGCAGGCGCGCCCGCACGGCGCGGCGCAGCTTCGCCAGACACTCCGCCAGGGTCGCGTCGTCGCCCACGAGACCGCCCTTGGTGACGACGGGGGCACCGTCGAGCACTCCGCCGCTGAGGCGGCCGTGCACCGCAAGGGGGACGACCTCGCCGTCGACTTCGAAGGCGCGCACGTCCAGGGCGTCGAGGACGGCCGAGGTGACCTCGCCGCCGCTGGTGTAGAGGCCGCTGGGCACACCGGACTCGTCAGCGCTGCGCACCGCGTCGGCGACCAGGTCGGCCAGCAACCCGGGCAGGGCGAGCTTGGCGGCGGCCGGAAGCTCGACGACGTCGCGCGCCGACTGCGCGGTGCGCAGCACGACCGGTTCGGGGAACGCCGCCGCGGCCAGGTGGTCGTCGAGCTCGCGGGCGATCCGCGCCCGGTAGTCGACCTCTCCCCCGGCCAGGCGCGCTGCGTCGACGTCGACGAACCGGACGGGGCCCGCTCTGGCGACCGCGTCGAGTTGGCGGCGGGTCAGTTCGGTGGCGCTGCCGACCACGCCCAGCAGCGGTCCGGCCGCGGCGGCGGGCCCGCTCAGGCCGAGCGCCTCGCCCAGCAGGGCTCCTGCCGGCCCCGGATCGACGGCCAGCCACACGGTGCCGTGGTCGCGGTTCACTCGGGCGGCCGCCTGGGCGATGTCGGCCAGGTGCTGCTCGGTGAGCGCGTCGCAGAGCACGACCGGCTCATCGCCGGCGGCCAACTCGGCGGTGAGAGGGCCCTGGGCGACCCGGCGCAGCGGGATGTGCCGCACCGCCAGGTCGGTCTGCTCGCCCAGGATGTCGGCTACGACGCTTGTGCTCATCGGGTTGAGCGGGTCCAGGGCCAGCTCGCTGCGCTCCAGCGGGACACCGTCGAGCAGCTGGACGCCGTCGACGGTGACCCGCCCGGACGCGGGGAAGGCCGGCGCGAACAGGGCCCGCACCGGGGTCGGTTCGGGCACCCGCGCGCGCACGGCCCGCCATGCCGCCTCCAGCTCCGCGCCGACGTTGCCCCGCAGGGTGGTGTCGGTGCGCTTGATGACAAGCTCCACCGGCCAGACGGCCTCGACGGCGGCGGTGACCTCAGCGGCCGCCTGTTCGGCGGGCAGGTGGCGGCTGTCGAGGTTGATCACGACGGCGTCGTAGTCGCGCGCCGCCCGCGACGCCTGCTCGGACGTGACCGTCGCCACCCGCAGACCGGCGCGCGCGAACCGGGCGCCGGTCGCGTTGGCACCGGTGAGGTCGTCGGCGACGACGAGGATCTGGGCCACGGTGGTTACTCCTATCCCAGGATGAGGGCGGCGATGCCCAGCAGCGGGATACTGGCCAGCCACAGGGTGGTGGTGGCACCGGTCCACATCTTCATCGCCGCGCCGCCGGAGAGGCCGGTGAAGCGGGTGACGACCCAGAAGAAGGAGTCGCTGACGTAGGAGAACACGAAGGAGCCGGCGCAGGCCGCGAGCACGGCGAGGGTGGGGTCCACCCCGCCCGACTGCACCAGCGGCGCGCTGAGCGTGGCCGCGGTGATGATGGCGACGGTGCCCGATCCCTGCGCGATACGCACGAACGTGGCGATGAGGAAGGGCATCAGGAACAGCGGCACCGCCCAGGTCGAGACCTCCTCGGCCAGGGCGTCGCCCACACCGGACTGGCGCAGCACCTCGCCGAAGGCGCCGCCCGCGCCCGTGATGAAGACGATCATGCCGGCGGAGGCGGCCGCGGAGGTGAGCCAGCCGACGACGGTCTTGCGGCCGGTGTTCAGGCGCGGAAGCAGGTAGACGGCGATGACCAGGCCGATCAGCAGTGCGATGGCGGGCTCGCCGATGAAGGAGAACACCTCGGCGAGGCGGGTGCCCTCGGCGGCGGCTCCGGTGACGGTGTTGCCGACGATCAGCAGCAGCGGCAGGAGCAGCGGCAGCGCCGCCAGGGCCGGGTTGACCCGCGGCTTGTCGGTGCCTTCCGCGGCCGCTGAGGCGCCGGACCCCTCCTTTCCGCCGTGGGCGGCGCCGCCGGCGGATCCGCCCGAGGCCGGTGCCGATGCTCCGGATCCGCCCGATCCCCCGGCCGCGGCGAACTCCGGGAGCAGGTCCGGGTCCAGGTGGGGCTCCAGGCGCGGGCCCATGATGCGGGCGTAGGCGATCACGACCGGCACCAGGAGGACGGCCATGATCAGCCCGGCGAGGATGACGGTGCCCAGGTCGGCGCCCAGCAGGCCCACGGCGGCGAGCGGGCCGGGCGTGGGCGGGACCAGGTGGTGGGTGACGGCCAGGCCGCCGGCGAGTGCGATGGAGACGCCCACCAGCGGCTTGCCGTAACGGCGGGCCAGGGAGCGGGCGAGGGGATGGAGGATGACGAACCCGGAGTCGCAGAAGACCGGGACGGAGACGACCGAGCCCGTGGCGGTCATCGCGACGTCCTCGCGCCCCTTGCCGAAGGCGCGGACGAACATCCGGGCCAGCGCATCGGCGCCGCCACTCTCCTCCAGGACCTTTCCGATCATGACGCCGAGCGCGATGACGATGCCGATCCCGGCGAGGGTGTCGCCGAAACCGGAGGTGATGTGGCCGATCAGGTCGGTGACGGGGACACCGGCGACTACCCCGGTGACCAGCGCGCCGACCAGCAGACCGACGAACGCGTCCAGACGCGACCACACGATGATCGCGACGACAGCGGCGACGCCGAGGACCAGCGCCGCGAGCAGCTGCACATCCATTTCCGCCCCTTTCGTGGGGTCAATCGGTTGCCGCAGGCGTGATGGGGGCGCCTGCGGTCGGGACGACGCGAAGCCGGCAAGAGGGGTCCGTGTCGAACACGCGGGCGTCCTCGTCGCCGATGCCGTCGTCGGTGACGAGCACGTGGGGACCGGGCAGGACCGCCCAGTAGTGGTGCTCGTCCGCGTGGAGCTTGCTGGAGTCGGCGACCACGACGACCTCGCGGGCGCTGCGCATCTGCAACTCCTTGATCGCCGCCAGTTCGGGGCTGGGGCAGTTCACGCCGCGCCCGGCGACCACGCCGTCGGCGCCGATGAAAGCGATGTCGGCGGTGAGCCGGTCCAGGACGCCGCGGGCGTAGTCGCCGACGATGGATCCACGCCGCCGCCGGACCCGGCCGCCGATCATGATCAGCTCTACGCCCTCGGCGTCGTGCAGTGCGGTCATCGGTCCCAGCCCGTTGGTGGCGACCGTGGGTCCGTACCGCGCGGCCAGCCGCTCGGCGATGAAGGTCGTGGTACTGCCCGCGTCGAGCAGCACCACGTGGTCGTCCTCGACGAGATCGGCCGCATAGGCCGCGATCCGCCGCTTGGCGGATGCGTTGCGCTGGCTCTTCTGCGTCCAGGAGAGTTCCCCGCCGGCGGGCGCGGGGACCGCGCCGCCGTGCGTGCGCACGATCTTGCCGGCCTGCTCCAGGTCGGCCAGCCCGCGCCGCACCGTCGAGGGGCTGATCCCCAGCACCCGTGCCAGGTCCTCGACCCGCTGGATGCCGTCGACGACGGCGTCCAGCAGCTCCTGATGACGCACTCCGCACCCCTGTCTGCTCATTTCGCGCAGATGAACAGCTCAACAATGACCTAAGTACGCATGTAATGCAACTCATAGAGTGATGCATGACTGAATCGCGCATTCGAGGAGGAGGAGCGCGGAGCCCCGGGGTGGCAGCGAGGCCCCGGACGGCCCGGGGTCGGCGTCGGCCGGTTGCCGCCGGCGCGGGGGCGGCCGCCCGAGGACGGCAGCGCAGGCACCGGATGACTCGGGCCGCCTCCACCGGTTGCGGTGGGCGAACGGCAAGGCCCCCGAGGAGGCGTCGACGGTGGCGGACAGCCAGGGCGGCGTCGGTCGGCGACGCGGGGACGAATCGGCCGATCCGGACTGTGGCGGCCGCTGGGGCGGCGTGCGTGCGCCCGCACACGCGGAATGCCGCTTCGGGCGGCACAGGCGCTCGTCCAGCGGAGCGGTTCACCCGTCTGATCCGGTTTCGCGGGTCAGCGAGGATCCGACTGATTTCAGCGACCGCGATACCGCGCCGGGTCACACCCCCAGGGCCGAAAACGCGGCATTCTGCGAGTGTCGTCGCGCAGCGGGCAGGTGCGCCACCGCACACGCCGGGCGATTCGGGCGAATCACCCCGCTGAACTTCCGCAGTACGGAAGAAGAGCGATGCGTTCGTACCCAGGACGCATCGTCGCGCGCCTCACCTGACGCCGAGAGCACCTACCGACGCCCACCCCCATCCGCACCTTCGCCGCCCTGCCGGACACCCGGCCCGGCGCCAACACGCCCGTCGACCGCGCCCCGCCCCCTTCCGCCGCCCTACCGGCCCGTTACGACGTCCGCACCGCCGGCGGCAGGGAGAAGTGGACGGTCTCGCGGGTGATCTCGTGTTCGTGGACGGTGACCGGGCCGAGACCCCCCAGAACCCTGATCACGGCTTCGACGAGGCCCGGAGGCGCCGATGCGCCGGCGGTCAGGCCGATCGTCCGTACTCCGGCCAGCCACTCCGGGCGGAGGTCGCGGGTGTCGTCGATGAGGTGGGCGGCGGTGCCGCGGCGAACGGCGAGCTCGACCAGCCGCTGGGAGTTGGAGGAGTTGTCCGAACCCACCACCAGCACCAGGTCGGCCTCTTCGGCGATCGCGCTGAGCGCGTCCTGGCGGTTGGTGGTGGCATAGCAGATGTCGTCGGACGCGGGGCCGCGCAGCGCTGGAAAGCGCGCGCGCAGCGCGTCGACGACCTCGGCGGTCTCGTCGACGGCCAGGGTGGTCTGGGTGAGGTAGGAGACCCGCTCGGGATTCTCGACCTCCAGGGCGGCGGCCTCCTCGGGCGTCGAGATCAGGACCGTCCTCTCGGGCGCCTCGCCGAGGGTCCCCTCGACTTCCTCATGACCGTCGTGGCCGATGAGCACGACGGTGTCGCCGCGGGCGGCGAACCGCCGCGCCTCGGTGTGCACCTTGGTGACCAGCGGACAGGTGGCGTCGATGACGCGCAGCCCGCGCTCGTCCGCCTGCCGGTGCACCTGCGGGGACACGCCGTGCGCGGAGAAGACCACGGTGGCGCCCTCGGGCACCGCCTCCAACTCGTCGACGAAGACGGCGCCGCGCGCTTCGAGGTCGGCGACGACATGGGTGTTGTGCACGATCTGCTTGCGCACGTAGATCGGACTTCCCCGCTGCTCCAAGGCCTGCTCGACGACCTCGACGGCGCGTTCGACTCCGGCGCAGAAGGACCGGGGCGAGGCGAGCAGGACGGTGCGCGCCGTTCCGGCTACGGCCAGGCAGGCGTCGACGGCTTCACGGGCGGCCCGCTCGGCGGCGGGGTCCGCGGGGTCCTCCGCCCCGGCGCCCAGGCCGGTCGGCGGGTCCGAACCGGGGACCACTGCGGTGTGCCCGGTGGCGGACAGCGCGCCGGTTCCCCCGTCCGAGTGCGCCGGTCCGCTTGGGGTACCCGCCTGGGCGGTGCGCCCTGCCGCATCCCCGGTGACGAGCAGGGATCCGCGCACCTGGCGCGCGCCGCGGCGGCGGAGTTCGCCGGCGACGAGGTCGGCCGCCGGGCAGGGTATCTCGGAGCCGTACCAGGGGACGAGGTGTTCGGCGATCACCACGGAACCCGGTGACGGGCCCGTGTCGCCGGCCCCGGTGGTCGGTGCTGCGGTCTGGGACATGTGCTGTGCCTCCTCGGCTGGGCCGTGGGTCAGTGGTCGCGTCGGGTGGCAAGGCGGGCCAGCGCCGCCAGTTCGGCCGCCGGTACCGCCGCGCAGGATGCGCAGCGCAGATGCTCCAGCGCCCGTTGCAGCAGCGCGGCGGTCTCCTGCTCGCCCCAGGAGCGCCCGCCCGCCAGCTCCACCAGCTCGGCGGCGCGGATCAGCTCGGCTCCCTCCAGCGGCCGGTCCCGGGCGAGCAGCGCCACCAGCTCGCCCGACTCGGCGGTGTCGGCAGACAGCGCAGCCACGACCGGCAGCGACTTCTTCCGGTTGCGCAGGTCCGAGTGGACGGGTTTGCCTGTCACCGCGGGATCGCCCCAGATTCCCAGCAGATCGTCGGCGAGCTGGAAGGCGAGCCCGAGCAGTTCGCCGAACCGCCGCATGTCCTCGACCTGCCGCGGCCCGGCTCCGCCGAAAACGGCCCCGAGCGCGCAGGCGCCACCGAGCAGGGCGCCGGTCTTGGCCTCGGCCATGGCGCGGCATTCGGCGGTGTCGACGTCGGTGCGGCGCTCGAACTCCATGTCGGCGCTCTGACCGTCGATGAGCCGCTGCACCGCGGTGTGGAGCCGGCGTGCCGCGTCGCCGGATGCGGCATGGCCGCTGGCGGCCAGGGTGTCGAAGGACAGGGACAGCAGGGCGTCGCCGGCGAGGATGGCGCCGCCCGCACCGAACACGCTCCATGCGGTGGCGCGGTGCCGGCGGGTGGTGTCGCCGTCCATGACGTCGTCGTGCAGGAGCGAGAAGTTGTGCACCAGTTCGACCGCGACGGCCGCCGGGACCGCGTCGTGGGCGGCACCGCCGGCGGCCCGTGCGGCGAGCAGGGCCAGCGCGGGGCGGAACAGTTTGCCGCTCGCACCGGCCACCGGGTTTCCGTGCTCGTCGCGCCAGCCGAAGTGGTAGTCGGCGATCGCCCGCGGGGCGAGGGGAAGGGTCGCCACTGCCGCGCGCAGCGCGGGGTCGACGACGTCGCGTACGTCGGCGAGCACCTCGGCTGTCGGACGGCCGTGCCCGGTTTCCTCGATTGCCACCATGAGCCGGATCCCTCCTGTGCGTGGCTTGGATGCCTCAGCGTCCGATCTCGACGTTCTCCAGGACGCCGAGGGCGTCGGGGACCAGCACCGCAGCGGAGTAGTAGGTGCTGACCAGGTAGGAGGTGATCGCCTTCTCGCTGACGCCCATGAACCGCACCGACAGCCCCGGCTGGTATTCGTCGGGCAGGCCGATGTGGTGCAGGCCGACGACGCCCTGGTCGTCTTCGCCGGTGCGCATCGCGAGGATGGAGCTGCTGCCGGCGGCGCTGACCGGGATCTTGTCGCAGGGCAGCATCGGTATGCCGCGCCAACCGGTGACGGCGTGGCCCTGGTGGTCGAGGCTGTCGGGGTAGACGCCGCGGCGGCTGCACTCGCGGCCGAAGGCGGCGATGGCGCGGGGGTGTGCCAGCAGGACCCGTGTCTTGCGGCGGCGGGAGATGAGTTCGTCGAGGTCGTCGGGGGTGGGCGGGCCGCTGCGCGTGGGGATGCGCTGGCGCGGATCGGCGTTGTGCAACAACCCGAAATCACGGTTGTTGACCAACTCGTCCTCCTGGCGCTCCCGCAGCGCCTCCACCGTCAACCGGATCTGCTCCTCCAGCTGATTCATCGGCTGGTTGTACAGATCCGCCACCCGCGTATGCACCCGCAGCACCGTCTGCGCCACACTCAGCTCGTACTCGCGCGGCGCCGCCTCGTAATCCACGAACGTCCCCGGCAGATCCGGCTCCCCGGCATGGCCCGAGGCGACGGCGATGTCGGCTTCGCCGTACTTGTTGGCGCGGCGTGGGCTGCGGTTGCGGGTCCCCTCCAGGTGGGCGCGCAGCTCCGGGGAGCGCTCGGCGAACTCCTGGAAGTCCGCGCGGCGCAGGGCGAGCACGGTGCAGCGGGTCCTGGCCTTGACGGTGTCGCTCCAGGTGGCGGAGGCGTCGTCCAGCGCGGCGTCGCCGAAGTGGTCGCCGTCGACCAGCATCCCCACGACGACGTCGTCGCCGTACTCGCCGACGCGGTGCACACCGGCCTTGCCGTGGGCCATGAGGTAGACGTGGTCGAGGGGTGCGCCTGCGGCCGCGATTACGTCGCCCGGCTCGTACTCACGCTGCTCGAAGCGATCGGCGAGCGCCTCCAGCGCGGCCGTGTCGCCGAACCCCCGCAGCGGCCGCAGCTCGGCCAGCTCGGGCGGCACGACGCGGATCCGGGGCCCGGTGGAGAGGAAGCTGACCCGGCCGTCGCCGACGGTGCAGGTCAGCCGGCGGTTCACCCGGTAAGTGCCGCCGTCGGTCTGCACCCAGGGCAGCACGCGCAGCAGCCAGCGGGAGGTGATCCCCTGCATCTGCGGAGGCGTCTTGGTCGTGGTCGCGAGGTTGCGCGCCGCCTCGGTCCCAAGGCTCAGCTTCTCGGGCCGGGCGTTCTCGACGCGTGAGTCCGTCATCGGATGCACCACCTAACTCGGTTCGTGTGGGGCGCCGTCCCCGCTGAATCGGGGTTTTCGGCGGTCGGGGCGGGCCGCGCCGGGTGTCGGGCGGAGGAACCGGGCGGCCGGTCGGCGTTCGGGCCGGGCCGCGGCGGGGCGGCCGGGGCCCGCGCAGCGCGCCGGGGCAGGGACGCGCTGACGGGCCCGGCCGGCGCCCGTACGGCCGGTATCGGGGGCTACGGGGGGGAACCGCACGGGCGGTCTGCGCAGGCGGAGGGGACTCAGTCCTCGCGTCCGATCTCGGCGTTCTCCAGAATCCCGAGGGCGTCGGGGACCAGCACCGCGGCGGAGTAGTAGGTGCTGACCAGGTACGACATGAGGGCCTTGTCGTTGATGCCCATGAACCGCACCGACAGCCCCGGCTGGTACTCGTCGGGCAGGCCGGTCTGGTGCAGGCCGATGACGCCCTGCTTCTCCTGACCGGTGCGCATGGCCATGATCGAGGTGCTGCGGGTGGCGGTGACCGGGATCTTGTTGCAGGGGAAGATGGGCACGCCCCGCCAGGCGGGCACCCGGTGGCCCTCGACGTCGACGCTGTCGGGATATACGCCGCGGCGGCTGCACTCGCGGCCGAAGGCGGCGATGGCGCGGGGGTGGGCGAGCAGGAAGGAGGGGTTCTTCCACACGGTGCCCAGCAGCTCGTCGAGGTCGTCGGGGGTGGGCGGGCCGCTGCGCGTGGGGATGCGCTGGCGCAGATCGGCGTTGTGCAACAACCCGAAATCACGGTTGTTGACCAACTCGTCCTCCTGGCGCTCCCGCAGCGCCTCCACCGTCAACCGGATCTGCTCCTCCAGCTGATTCATCGGCTGGTTGTACAGATCCGCCACCCGCGTATGCACCCGCAGCACCGTCTGCGCCACACTCAGCTCGTACTCGCGCGGCGCCGCCTCGTAATCCACGAACGTCCCCGGCAGATCCGGCTCCCCGGCATGGCCCGAGGCCACCGCGATCGACGCCTCGCCGCTGGGGTCGGCCTCGGGGGTCTCGCGGGCGCTCACCCGGTCCAGGTGTGCTCGCAGCGCCTCGGAGCGATCGGCGACCTCCTGGAACTCCGATCGGCGCAGGGAGAGCACGGTGCAGGGGGTCACCGCCTTGGCGGTGGCGTCCCAGGCGCCGTCGTCCTCGATCAGCGCGGCCGAGCCGAAGTGGTCGCCGTCGATCATGGTTCCCAGGACGGTCTGGTTGCCGTACTCGCCGGTGCCCAGTCGGTTCACTTTTCCGTGGGCGATGAGGCAGACCCGGTCGGCCGCGTCGCCGCGTTCGACGATGACGTCGCCGGGCGCGTACTCCTCTTGGGTGAAGCGCTCGGCCAGTGCCCCGAGCGCCGCCTCGTCGCCGAAGTCGCGCAGCAGCGACAGTTCGCAGAGTTCACGCGGGATCACCCGGACGTCGGCTCCGGTGGTGACGAAGCTGACCCGGCCGTCGCCGACGGTGTAGGTCAGTCGCCGGTTCACCCGGTAGGAGCCGCCTGTCGCCTCGATCCAGGGGAGTAGGCGCAGCAGCCAGCGGGAGGTGATCCCCTGCATCTGCGGAGGCGTCTTGGTCGTCGTCGCCAGTTTTCTCGCGGCCTCGGTTCCCAGGCTCAGCCGCTGCTGCTCGTTCTCCACGCTGGACTCGGTCATGGTGTTTCCACCCAATCCTTTGCTGAGCGTCGATGCCGTACCGGACGTTTTCGACCGGTATGCGCGTTCCCGCGTAATCCGCACGGGCGTCGACCCCGATTCGCCGGTACCGCGAGGGGGTTCGGCGACCGCGGATCGTGCGCCGGGGCGGGTGAATTCGGTTCACTGCCGCGGGGCTGGTCGGTTTCGGTGGTCGTAGGGCGAATGCGGGTCGGGGGTCCACTCCGCACGCCGTTTCCGTCGAATCGGATTCATCGGGGGTCGGGGGGCGGTGGCGAGCCGTTCTCACGCCTGGCCGACACCCGCCGTACCCGACCCTCCTGCGCGCATGCGCCCCGAGTGCCGACTTTCATCGCCGACGCCCATCGCATGTCCATAGTTCCCGGATTCGGTCCGGTCGCAACGGCGGAGGCGATTCACACGCCAATCCTCCGGCCTGCGCGGAATCGCACTGACCCACGTTATGGACGACGCGATTCTCGCCATGGAAATCGCCGGTGCGTTCGGCACCAGCGGCCACACACCGTCGCCATTCGGACATTCGAAAACCACCGAGTCGGCATGACTGCAAAAGAAAGAGCCGATCCCGCGTTGTCATAAAATAACAGGATCGAACCGGTCAAAAAAGATGAGCAGCTCGGATAACCCGAACTGCTCATACCGGCGCGTTAGAGAGTCTGGTGCCGCACGGCGCCCCCGGTCGGCGGGCACCGCCCTGTGCAGGACGAGTGCGGCGCCGGCCGGGGCGCTCGGCCGCGGATCAGCTGCCCGCGGCGGCGGGCTCGCGTTCCTGGCGCAGGATGCCCCGCACGGCCGCCTCGATGGCCCCCGCGTCGATCCCGGCTTCGCGGAGTTGCTCCTGCGGTGTGGCCGAGGCCGGCATCCCGGTCGCCGCGAGCTTCATCGTGCGCGGCGTGGAGCGGGTGTCGGCGAACGCGTCCAGCACCGCGTCACCCAGCCCGCCCTCGGGCCAGTGGTCCTCGACCGTGATGACGTGGCCGGTCTCCGCGGCCGCGGCGCGCAGCGTCGGGGCGTCCACCGGCTTGATCGAGTAGGCGTCGACGACCCGCACGCCGATCCCCTCACCGGCCAGCGCATCGGCGGCGGCCAGGGCCTCGTGCACCGTCACACCGGCGCCCACCACCGTCACGCGGTCGTTGGAGGAGGAGCGCAGCACCTTGCTGCCGCCGATCTCGAAGCCCTCCTCGGGGCCGTAGAGCACCGGCGTCTTGCCGCGCAGCGTGCGCAGGTAGCTCACCCCGTCGTGCTCGGCCATCCCGGCGGTGAGGCGGGCCGCGGAGTTGGCGTCGCTGGGGTGCAGCACCACGCTGTTGTGCACGGCGCGCAGTGCGGCGATGTCCTCCAAGCCCATCTGGGAGGGGCCGTCCTCGCCGATCGACACGCCGGCGTGGGAGCCTACGAGGTTGATGTCGGCGCGGCTGACCGCAGCCATCCGGATGAAGTCGTAGGCGCGCGCCAGGAAGGCCGCGAACGTGGCCGCGTACGGTGTCCACCCGCGCACCTGCAGCCCCACCGCGGCGGCGACCATCTGCTGTTCGGCGATGTAGAACTCGAAGAACCGGTCCGGGTGCTGCTCGGCGAAGAATTTGGCGCGCGTGGAGTCGGCGACCTCGCCGTCCAGCACGACCGTGTCGGGGCGGGCGCCCCCGATCGCCGAGACGGCCTGGCCGAACGCGTCGCGGGTGGCGACTTCCTCGCCCACGGCGAACGTCGGCAGCTCCACCTGCCGGCCGCCTGGACGCTCGCGCTGACGCACGCCCCCGCTCTCCGGCCGGGACACCTCGATGCGCAGGTCGCGCCGGCCGCCCAGCTCGGCGATGGCCTGCTCGGCGTCGCTCAGCGGCTTGCCGTGGGCGCCCTCCTGGTCGGCGACCGCGCTGACGCCCGCGCCCTTGACGGTGCGGGCGATGATCGCGGTGGGGCGGTCGGTCTCCTCCCGTGCCTGGCGGTAGGCCGAGTCGATCTCGTCGACGTCGTGGCCGTCGATCTCGACGGTGTGCCAGCCGAACGCCTCCACCCGCCGGCGGTAGGCGTCCAGGTCCCAGCCGTGGCGGGTGGGGCCGCGCTGGCCGAGCCGGTTGATGTCCAGGATCGCCGTCAGGTTGGCCAGGCCGGCCTGCCCGGCGTACTCCATGGCCTCCCACACCGAGCCCTCGGCCAGCTCGCTGTCGCCGCACAGCACCCAGACCCGGTAGGGCAGCCGGTCCAGCTCGGCGCCCGCCAGGGCCACGCCTGCGCCGATCGGCAATCCCTGGCCCAGGGATCCGGTGGCGACGTCGACCCAGGGCAGTCTCGGGGTGGGGTGGCCCTCCAGCGGGCTGCCCAGCCGGCGATAGCGCAGCAGCTCGTCGTCGGAGACCACGCCGCAGGCCTTGTAGAGGGAGTACAGCAGCAGAGAGGCGTGCCCCTTGGAGAAGATCAGGTGGTCGTTGCCCGAATGCTCGGGGCTGTCGAAGTCGTACTGCAGGTGCTCCGAGGCGAGCACCGCCATCAGGTCCGCAGCCGACATCGACGAGGTCGGGTGCCCCGAACCCGCAGCGTCGGCGGCGCGGACCGCGTCGACGCGCAGCTGCTGCCCCAGTTCCTTGAGCGGTTGCCGGTCGGTCATCGTGTTCTTCCTCCTCATGTGGCATCGCGCCGCGGACGGCAGCCCGGGTCCGCTACCCGCCGAAGGGGCGGGCATGCGCCGGTGGCGGGACCACGACCCGGGGTGTGATCGATGCCTCCAGGCCCTGCACCGTGGCCTCGGCCAGGTAGTCGACGACGTCGGCGGCCCGGGAGCGGCGGGTGTAGGCGGCCCGCTGGCGCGCGGCTCCCCCGCCGTTCGTGCGCAGGGTGCCCAGCACCGCCAGCACGTAGCCGAGGTCGCCCGCGCGCTCCAGGTACGTGCGGAGGTACTCGACCGCCTCCTCCAGTACGGTGTGCACGTGGCGCAGCCGCCCGCCACTCAGCGGATCGGGGCAGCTGCCCTCCAGACCGTCGCGGGCGGCGCGCCACAGGTCGCCGCGCAGCACCGCGGGGTCGCGGCGGACGGGGGCCCGGCCCGCGGCCTCGTCGTCCAAGGCGGCGCTGACCAGCGCACGCACGAGCACGGCCACCAGAACCGATTCCTCGGGAGTCGCCGGGACGTCGCAGACCCGGATCTCGACGGTCGGGTGGCGGTCGGACAGCCGGACGTCCCAGTAGAGCATTCGGCGGTCCAGAGCGGCGCCCGACTCCAGCAGTTCCGCGACACAGGACTCGTAGTGCTCGGCCGACTCCAGCGGCGGGGGCGGCCCCGCCGTGGGCCAGCGCGACCAGCGCGGCTGGCGCCAGCTTGCGTAACCGGTGTCGGAGGCCGAGCAGACCGGCGAGTTGGCGCTCAGCGCCAGCAGCACCGGCAGCCACGGGCGCAGGTGATTGCTGGCGGCCACGCCGCTGTCGCGGTCGGGCACCGCGACGTGCACGTGGCAGCCGCAGTTGGTACCGGCCGCGGAGGCCACTTCGCCGAAGCGCTCGGCGATGCGGTGGTAGCGCGACCCCGGGTTGAGCCGCTGCGGCCCGCTCTCGGCCATGATCGGAACCGCTCCCGCAACCACGCGCACACCCTGCTGGGCGGCGGCCTCGGCGAGCCGCAGGCGCGATGCCCACAGCCCGCTCAGCGCCTCTTCCACAGAGGTGCACACGGGGCCGGCGGACTCGACCTGGCTGCGGGTGAACTCCCCGAGCAGCTCCCCGGGCCCCGCGGCCGCACCGTCGAGGACCTCCACGCTGCGCGGTGCAAGCGTTCCCGCCTCGTCGACCAGGAAGAACTCCTCTTCGACGCCCATCGTCGGCACGTCCGTACGCTCGCGCCGATCGGACTGGGTGATGGCCATAAACCACCGCCCTCTCCACGTGTGCCCCGACTGCCGGCGGATGTGCGCAGGACGGTTCCCGTCCTCGATGGCTGCTGCGCCGGGAGCCGGAGGCTGGTCCGGATGGTGGGGCGGCGCCGCCTGGACCGCGGCCCGCGGGACGGCGCGACGGCGGGCCCGCGACCTCCGTCGAGGCGTTCCACCGTCGTGGGTCGCGTACCCGGTAGGAGCGAGGCGTAACCGCTGCGCTGCGCGGACACCGAAGGCGAGCGCGGCAGGGACTCGAGCGCGCCCGCGCAGGCGCTGCGGGCCGGGGCGGTTTTCCCCGGCGGGAGCGGGGGTAGCCGGGCGACGACGGCCCGCGACGGCATTCGGGAGGTGAGGGGCGTGCAGGTCTTCCGCGACCGCGACGACGCCGGTGAGCAGCTGGCCGAGCGGGTCCGCGAACTGGGGCTGGGTGATCCTGTGGTCCTGGCGCTGCCCCGCGGCGGCGTCCCGGTGGGCTTGGTGGTCGCCGAGCGGCTGGGGGCTCGGCTCGACGTGACCGTCGTGCGTAAGATCGCCCTTTCCGAGTTCCCGGAGACGGCGGTCGGCGCCGTGACGGCCGAGGGCGCCCCCATCATGAACGATCGCCTGCCCCGTATGGTCCGCGCCGACCGGGACGAGCTGGAGCGCAGTGCCGAGGAGGAGCGCGCCGAGGCCAAGCGCCGGGTCGAGGCCTACCGGGGCGACCGCCCTGCGCCGCAGGTCGCCGGGCGCGACGTCGTGGTCGTCGACGACGGGCTGGCTACGGGGATGAGCGCCCGCGCGGCGCTGTCCGCGCTCGGTGAGCTGGGGGCGGCCTCGCTGACGCTGGCCGTGCCCGTCTGCTCCCCCGATGCCGCTCAGGCTCTGGAGGACGTCTGCGATCGGGTGGTGTGCGTGCTCAGCCCGCCGCAGTTCCAGGCGGTGAGCCTGTGGTACAAGCGGTTCCCGCAGGTCGAGGACGCCGAGGTGCAGGATCTGCTGCGGCGGTCGCCGGCGTCCTAGCGCGGCCGAGGCCCGCGACGGCGACCGCTCTACGCGCCGGGAGCAGCACTCTCCGGTCGGTGTCCGCGCCGCTTCCCGGCAGGGCGACGGCGAGGCAGGGCGGACGAGGCCGGAACCGGCCGCCCGCCCGGCGCATGCTCCGGAGGCCGCTCCGGGCGGGCGGAACTACGATTGCGGCATGCCTCCGCATCTCGCACTGGACGACTACACGACGGCCATCGCCGCGAGCGGGGCCGCGCTGCGCGACGCCGCCGAACGGGCAGGGCTCGGGGCCCGCGTACCGACCTGCCCGGAGTGGACCGTGGCCGACCTCGTGGCGCACCAGGGAATGGTGCACCGGTGGGCGGCCTCCACCCTCCGCGGGGAGTCCGGCCACGACACCGAGCGTTCTTACGCCGAAGGCCTGGCGGCACCGGATCCGTTCGCCTGGCTCTCCGCCGGTGTCGACGACCTGATCGGCGCCCTCCGCGCCGCGCCGGACGACGTCGAGGCGCCGGTGTTCTTGAAGGACGCACCGCGGCCGCGGCTGTTCTGGGCACGCCGCCAGGCGCACGAGACCACGGTCCACAGCCTCGACGCGCTCTCGGCCGCGCTGGGCCGACGGCCGTTGGCCTCCGACGCGTCGATCCCTCGCGCGCTCGCGGCCGACGGGATCGACGAGCTGCTGCGCGGGTTCGTTCCGCGCAGGAAGTGCGAGCTCCGGACATCCGAGTCCCGCACGCTGCTGGTCCGTGCCGAGGACACCGAGCACGCGTGGTCGCTGCGCATCAGCCAGGAGCCCGTGGTCACGGAGGTCGGTGCAGCGGCGGACCCGCAGGCACCCGACGCGGCTTTCGGCGGCACAGCCGTACAGCTCTACATCGCGCTGTGGAACCGGGGTGACGAGGTGGCGGTCGACGGTCTGCCGGAGCTGTTGGAGCAGTGGCGCGACCAGGTGCGTATCAACTTCGGATGAGCCGCCCTCCTCGGGCGGACACAGACGAGGGCGGCTCAGGGCGTGAAGGCGACGCACGGTACTCGGGCGAGGGCCCTACCGGCTTCGGCGCCGCTCGGGAGGCCGCACGCTGCGAGGACCGCGCCCGCGTACCGGCCCTCTGAGACGGGCGCAGCCCTGCTCCGGCACCCCCGCCGACTCCAAGCCGGTGTCGCCGCCGGGCTCGCGCCACCGCTACGCCGGTACCGGAGGAAGCCGACCCGAGCCGCGCCATGGCCGGGGACCTTCGCTCGGCCGGTCGGACTCGGCACTGTCGGAACCGGGGCGGCCGCTCGCCCCGGTCCCAGCTCCCGGCGCGCCGGGCGGTCAGGGCGAACCCGGCGAACCGGCGGGGGCGGGTTCGGGCGCGTCCGTGGAGCGCAGGCGGCGCACGGCCGAATCCAGTGCCCAGTCGCCCGGGCCCTGCACGGCGATGAGCAGGAACGCCCAGCAGTAGATCGCCGCGAGCTCACCTCCGTTCGTCAGGGGAAGGAGCGCTTGGGGCTGGTGGACGACGAAATAGGCGTAGGCCATCGATCCGGAGGCCAGCACCGCGTTCGAGCGGGTGAACAGGCCGGCGAGCACAAGCGTGCCGCACACCAGTTGGATCAGCGCCGCCCACCAGCTCGGCCAGGTCGCGAACTCCACCGCGATCCCGGTGCCGCGGTTTCCGCCGAGGACTCCGAACAGCGAGGCCGCGCCGTGGAACAGAAACAGCAGTCCGGTCACCATGCGGAACAGCGCGAGGACCGGTTCGCGCAGTCGATCCGGTTTCATGCGATATCTCCGTCCTTCGTAGAACCGCGATCCGTGTACGAACGGCCGGGGCCGCGCTGACCCGGCCCCGGCCGTCGGAAGGGATCAGTCCTCGGCCAGCCAGCCGGTCATGATTCCCATAACGCCTTCGTGCGAATGCCCGTCGATCTCGTACCGGGCAGTGGTCCGCAGCAGATCGCCTCTCTCGATCCGGCCCAGGTCGCCGCTGCACGGCGGCATATCCGAGATCTGGCCGTGCCCTTCAAGGTCGACGAATTCGGGGCTTCCGCCTTCCTCGGCCTCGATCCGGCACATCCTCGAGCGCTGGGAGATGTTGTCGGTCCACAGGGAGTGGCCCGCATGGTGGAGGTGGCCGCGCATGTGCACGAGGTCGCCCGACAGGTCGGACCGCCAGTAGCGGGACTCCTCGCTGGCGCCTTCGGGGGCGTCGTACTCGCTACCGAAGCAGCCTCCGACATCCAGCCAGAGCGGCGTGAGCGGCACGGTGCCGGCCCCCGTGCCGGCGGGCACGTGGGCGAACTCGATCTCGATGTAGACCGTCTTCGCCTCCTCGGTGTCCATGTTCATCAGGTCGTAGTTGAGGTACCACTGCTCGCCGTCCTCGACTTCGAGCCCGTAGCCGTCCGGGAAGTCGCTGGCCACGCGCTCGTTGCCCGAGGAGAAGACCCGCTGCGACCCTCGGCACACGGCATCGTCCTCACTGGAGTCGAACAGCACGAAGTGGTGCATCATCGCGCCTTCGTCCACGTTGGCGTCGCTACCGTCGGCATAGGTCAGGTTCGGGTCGAACCCCGTGATGAAGCAGTCTTCACACGGCTTCTCGGCGTCCAGCGCGATTCCGCTCTCTTGGCCGTGCCCTCCGTGCTCGCCGCCGGAGTCGCCGTTTCCGGCTGCCGGAATGGTGTACGGCCCGTAGCGGACCGTGGTGGTCTCCTCCTGAGCGGACCCCTGACCCGCCTCAGCTGAAACCGCTTCCGCCGGTTGTGCTTGGGCGGGAGCGGGGGCGGAATTCTCAAGTGCCGCTACCGCACCGATCGCCAACGCCGTCGCAGCGACAGCGGACGCCAGTCTTCGCAGGTACACGGATTCTCCTCATGCAGTCGGGGGATACTCGTGCGGTCGCGAAACGAAACGCCTCCGGGGTCCTGCGCCCATCTTCGAATAACGCACAGGGTCCGTCGGAATTTCCGGGAGGCGCCGGCCGCTCATCTCTTCGCTCGCTGCCGTCGCTCGCTCCGAGGAGCGCCTTCGGCCGGTCCTCTCCGAACGTTTCGCCACCGGCCCGGCGTGGCCCTGCTACCGGGAGGACCTGCCGCGACTCCGTTGTCCGCGCAGATCGCATTCCCATCGGCCGACGATTCCCGCGAATGCGACCGTCTGCACCCGGGGCCACCACTTCGGACTTCACAGCAGAATGGAGCGCGCACCAGCCGACGTCAACATACGCCCGCAGGAGAAAAACTGGCATAGTTTCGCCGCACCCCGCCACCAGGATGTTCGGCAACCATTCCCGGGTGCCGCCGGAGTGGAACAGGTGATTTCACCGGTCCATGTAAATTACTCGGATTTCGTCCGATATGCCCGGGAGCTATTCCGATCGGGGCGCCGGCGCCGAGGCGCACACGGCGGTCGTCCCGGTCGACGGCGGCGCCGAGTCCCGGCACCTCTGCCGAGCCGCAAGACCGAGCAGAGCCGCCTCGAGAACGCCGTCCCCCGCGGCCGCCGACACCGGGTGTCTCACATGAGCTCCGCCCCCGCCGCCGACGCGCCGAAGGCGGGCACGCAGGCAGCGGCACCCACCGGCCTCGGCTGTGCAGGCGCACCCGACCGCGCCATCTCGCCAGAGAAATCCGCTGAGGCGCGAAACGGCCCGAATCACCTCCGTGTGACCACATCCGGTCACACGTTCGCCCTCCACCCCTCCCGCTACGGACCGTACTTCCATCACTCGTTCTAGCTCGAATAATGCGTGAACGAGACACGAGCACTCAGAACCACCGAATCAAACCGCCACAAGCTCGACAAAAAGATCATTGCGTACATCATCACCCGCCGTTACGCTTTCAGTAGCGCTGACCCGCCCCGGTCCCGTGTTCGTCGATCGGCGAAAAATTCTCCTGAGAACTTATGCTTGGTCTCGGAAAGGCCGACACAGGATAATCTCTGCAGAGTCGGCTCTCACGTTGAGACTCGCGAGGACACGGCCTGCCGCGCCACCAGACTGTTCACAAGGCAGGTGCAGCAGCCGGCCTTGGCGACCGAACTCCCTGAAGACCGACTCGCCGCCCCACACGACCGGTTCATCGCTGAAGCGATACGCCCTGAATTTCATGTCCTCGAGGTAGAGGGATTTCGGTGATCAGATTCCGAGTCCTCGGATCACTCCGAATGGAATGCGACGGCAGCGACCGCACACCTTCCGCACCGAAGCTGCGCCAGCTCCTCGCGTTCCTACTCATGCACGCCGGCGAGGTCGTCCACATGCACGACCTGATCGACGAGCTGTGGGAGGAGGATCCGCCGGACACCGCCGTGGGCGCCGTGCGGACATACGCCTATCAACTTCGGCGTCTGCTTTTCACCGAAGGCCTCGATAAGAACCGGTTGTCCAGCAAACACTCCGGTTACCTTCTCCAGGTCGCACCTGAAAGCCTCGACCTCACCACCGCCCGACGGCTTACGACCGAGGGGCAATCGGCATTGGCTGCGGGGCACCCCCGCGTCGCGGCACGCTTCTTACGCGAGGCGTCGGCACTGTGGTCGGGGCCCGCGCTGGTCGGTGTGCCGCACGGCCGATTCCTTCGCCCGATCGCGGCGGAGCTTGAAGAGCTGCGCAGACATACTCTGGAATCAAGCATCAGGGCCGACCTCATGCTCGGTCGACACCGCGACGTCATCGGAGAGCTACGCGGACTCGTCGCGGCCGACCCTCTCAATGAAGGCGCCAACGCCCTCCTCATCGAAGCGCTGAACCGCTCCGGGCGGCGGCACGAGGCACTTCGGGTATACCAGCAGATCCACCGCGGCTTGCGCGATGAACTCGGTATCGATCCCGGACCCGAACTCCAGCAGACGCACCTGGCCGTGCTGAGCGGAGGAGGGGCCGGCGCTTCTGCGTATCGCTCCCCGACCGTCGACGACCTCGGTGCTCTGGCGAGCGCGGCACGTGGCGGCGCCTCCCGTGTGCCCTGTGGTTCCACTCGGGGGAGCGAGCACACCCGTGGTGGCGTCCGGCGATCAGGGCGAAAACCCGGTTGCGTACCGAAGAAAGCCGCCCGGACACCGGCAGGCGGCGACAGTCCCACCGTCGCCCTGGTGCTATCGGAGGTGCCGGGGCGCCGGTTCGAGCAGCCCTACTTCGGTCGGGTCCTCTCCGGGGCCAGCTCTGCCACGCAGGCGGCACAGGCGCGTCTCACCCTGACGGTCACGCAATCGACCACGTCCCGCGAAGAGGTGGCGGAGAGGCTCTGTGAGCAACACGTAGACGGCGTCCTGCTGTTCTCACTCCTGCCCGGTGATCCGCTCCCCGCCCTGCTGGAACGTGCCGGCGTGCCCGTCGTCTTCGGCGGTCGCCCAAGCACCCCGAAGACACGGACAAGCTATGTGGACGCCGACAACCGAGGCGGAGGCCACAGCGCCACCGACTACTTGATCAGCCAAGGGCGCCGGCGCATCGCGACCATCGCCGGTCCGCCGCGATCGCCGGTGGGGGGCGACCGTCTCGCCGGCTACCGGCGAGCGCTCGATGGCCGTCCCGAACTGGTCAGCTTCGGCGACTTCAGCGAATCCAGCGGCGTACTCGCGATGCGGCGGCTACTCGACGAACAGGCGAATCTGGACTCGGTGTTCGCCGCCTCCGACAACATGGCCCTCGGCGCCCTGCGCGAGCTGGAGCACCAAGGGCGGCGCGTCCCTGAGGACGTAGCGGTGATCGGCTTCGAAGACGCCGGCTTGGCTTTCGGGCAGCTGACGCTCACCACGGTCCACCAACCCACCCAGACCATGGGGCAGCGGATGCTGGAGATCCTCGTCTCACGGATCGACGGAAAAGACGACACCCCGACTGAGGCCGTATTCGACACCCGGCTGGTCTTCCGTCAGTCGGCGTGACGCCGTGGACCGGCGTTGTGCTGCTGTCCACGCGCAGAGGCGTCGATCCTCGGTGGCCGCCGGCGGCGACGCATGGGGAGGTCAGGTCCACGGCGTCCGTTTCTCCGGTCGCCGGTACGACACCGGCGACCGGCTGGACTACCTGCGGACGACCGTCCGGCCGCCTATGGACACGAGGATCTGGGTCCGGAGTTCCGTGACTGGTTGCACGCGTTCGTGGCCGCGGATCATGGGAGGTGAGCCGGGGGCTCCTCGGTCTGGTCCAAAGGCGCCCGCTGGTCGGCGCTCCACCGTCGCTGGGACAGGCCGGCGATCAGTGCCCCGACGGCCACCGAGGCCGCGGCTGTTCCGAACGCCAACTGCGGCCCGCTGTAGTCGACGACGAAACCGGCGAGCGCCATGCCGACAGCCAGTCCGAAGGTCAGGGCGGCGAACAGCCAGCCCTGCGCCTCACCGCGACGGTCCTGCGGAGCATGGCCGTCCACGAGCGCCTGCTGGACGATGTTGCTCGGCGATTGCCAGACGCCCGCCAGCACCAGAAGCGAGCACAGCACCGCCACATGCGCGGCCCCGTTCAACACGAGCATGATGGTGGCAAGTCCGATGGCGAAGCCGGTCAGCGTTACGGGCAGGTGCAGGCGTTCGGGCCGGCGCCATTTGCGGCTTCCGTACCAGAGCCCGCCCAATGTACTTCCGGTCGCCGCACACGCGAAGAACACCCCGAGTATGCTCTCGCTGTGGTAAATCCGCTCGGCGGTGGCCGTGATCGCCACGTTCATCTGCCCCCACCCCACGGCAAGGCCCAGCCCCGCCAGCATGGTGAGCCAAACACCGGGGGCGGTCAGCGGTGAGCGGCCGCGTTTGCCGTTCGCGCCGCCGGACTTCTCGGGCCGCCAGGAACGCGCGGCGAAGGTACGGCTGTATGCGACACCGCCGAGTGTCATCAGGCATGCCGTCACCACAAGAGGCACCGCAGCAGGAGCGAAGAACAGGATACTCAGCAGCAGAGGGCCACTGACGAAAATCGTTTCCACCGCCACCGCATCCAGGGCGTAAGCGGTCCGGCGCTCCGACAGGTCGGGGAGAACGGTTCCCCAGGCCACCCTGATGGCGGGCGAGACCGGCGGGAAGCTCAAACCCGCGCAGGCGGCCAGGACCATGAGGAACGGATCGGACGCGCCGGCCCCGGCGAAAACGGCGATTCCCGCCAGGAAGGCCGAGGAGACGACGGCGGTGACACCGATGACGCGCGGCTGCCCCATCCGGTCCATCACGCTTCCCCACAACGGCGGAGAGACCGCCGTGAACCAGGCGAAGGCCGCTGTCACAAGACCGGCGCTGGCGTAGGAGCCGCGGAGGTCCTCGATGAGCACCACCATACCGAGCGGCGCCATCGCAAGGGGAAGCCGGGCGACGACCGAGAATACGAAAGGCAAGAATATTTCGCGCCGACGAAGAAGCTTGAGATACTGGTCGATCATCCGCACCACCTCCAGTGGCCGCTTGGAATACCATTGAAACGGTTCCATGATTGTGAAACCGATGAAGGCCCATCATGGATGGAGCAGCCTATTGTGCGGCGGTGACACGCAGATCTCCCGTCCGGGGCGGATCGGTTTTTAGCAATCGATGCCGCGCACGGTGCAACTCCGGGCCGGAATCCAGGCCGAGTTCGTCGTTCAAAATGAAACATACGTCCTGGTTCGCTTGCAGCGCCTCGCTGTGCCGACCCGCGAAATCGAGCGCGTCGATGAGCCGGCGTGTGTCCGGCCTGGTTCGCGTGCAACAGCAGCAGGACGAGTATCCGACGCGGCTTCGGGCCGTCGGCGTACTGGTACGCCCGCCGTTCACCACCTCAAAGTTCCCGAGAGCTTTGAATTCAGTCATCGTCGCCCGTTTCTCTTCGATTTCAGGTCTTCGCCAGACCCGATGTTTCCAAAAGCCGCTCGAAGCACTTGATCTTGGTGTCTTCGCCCTGCGTCCCATGCATGGATTCGGGCTGGGTCCGCAGGTCGCGATTCGCCTGCTGCGAAGAAGGCCGACTCCTTGGCGCCACTACCGTGGACCAAGCGGACCACGGCGGTGCGGGCGATCACGTCGCAGACCGCCAACTCGGACGTGCCCGCGTACGCGAAGACGCTGTGCACACCGGCGTCGGCCAGCGTCACCGCGATCGCCTCAGCGCCCGAGACCTGGACCTCCCGACCGAGCAGGCTCTCGACCACAGCACGGGAGACCCGCTCGGCGAGTGGCTCCTCCGCCCCGTGTTCCAGGCACAGGCCGTGGATGGTCCGTTCAGCGCGAGCGCGGCCCCCGCTCAGCAACTGGGCCCAGTGCAGCGCATCCACCTGACCGTCGGCATCGCAGAAAAGTCCGACAAGGGTCGAGGTGTCCGCAGGCCGCCCGCGCAGCCTGCTCTGGTGATCACTTACCAGAGGCTCGGTGTTCGCGGGATCGCGATTCTTGAGTTCCGGCCTATCCATACCGGCGATGCTGGACTACCGCGATCAAAATCCCATCAAACGCAGATGATGAGCGCGTCCAGGCGGCGGTGCGGGCACGGGTATCGCCGGGGGCGAGAGGTAGTAACCGCTCAGGGAGCTGAAGAACAGCAGGCGCGGAAACAGTCGCCCTGCCACCGGAACAGCGGCCCCGCGCCGAAAGTGACGGGCGCCCTTCCTCAATGAGAGGAGCCGAAATGATCGTGTTTGCCCAGGACGCTCGCCACGAACTCCGCTTTGCCTTCCGTATAGGCCTCGCGGTCGTGCCCGCTCTGCTCCGCCAGCCGACGTTTCAGGTCCTCGTATCTCTGAGCGAGGCGGCCGTCGCGGCGAAGCGCGTCGCGAAATCTGAGCTGCTCGGTCCACCGCTGGTGTCCGGCCTGGATCAGGTGCAAGTGCGCCTCTCGCCGCTGTCCCGACGAGTCTGGCTTGACGAAGAAACGCCGCCACGGTCGGCGATCCAGTTCCGGAGACACATAGCACCAGCCATCCGAAACAAGTCGCTCCGAGGCTTGATCAACGACAGTGTCCAGGTCGGTCACAGAGGCCATCAGGTCCACGATCGGCTTCGCAGCAAGCCCGGGAACAGCCGTCGACCCTACGTGCTCAACTCCATCGATCAGCCATGGTGCAAGCAGATCAGTCAGCTGCTGGCACTCCATCCGTGCCCGAACAGCCCATCGAGGGTCGTATGGACGAACCACCGCCCGCTCATACGCCCACACAGGGGCATCGTTGCTCATCAGGCCACACTAGCTGTACTGACCATGGAGGTCAGTGACAGCGCCACCCGCTGACACACGCAAAGAGGCTCTCCGGTAGCGGTGAGGACTGCGGAATCCGCACCCGACCGGAAGCCTCAGCGCCTCACACCGCCCACGCCAACGCCGAACCGCCTCCGCCGGACGCCACCCGCATCGCCGGTCACCTGCACACGCCCGCCTCCACCGTCCACCGCGTCCAGCTCGGTCCGTGTGCTCGCCTGCCCCCGTTGATCTTGTACCTACGGTCACTGTGAGCGATCACATGTGCCCGTAGGTACAAGATCAACGCTGATGCGGGCGATAGAGCGGGGCGAACCGGGCGAATCACCCCGCCGGAGCCCGTATCGCGGAAGAAGCGCGGCGGGTTCACCCCCGGCGCGCCCCGGGGGCGGCATCAGGCGTGCACGGCCCGGCACCAGTACCGCTCCCAGCACCGGCCCGAACCACCCGCAGCCCTCGCCGCCCCGTCAGGCGCCCGGCCATCCGCCCACCGCAACCGGCGGACGCCGGCCCGAACCATCCACCGGCCGCGTTACCAACCTCCCGGGACAGAACAACTAGCGCGGCTGCGTGACAGCCAACGGTCATCGGAACAGCTGCGTACGCGCGCCGTTCCTCGTAGGGTTTGCTGACCCGCAGGACGGAGTCGACTTCGACACCGGCGCTGGGCCCTCGCTGAGGACCCCGTCCCGAGAGCGTTCTGATCTACCCGCCCGACCGATCAAGGCGACACCCACTGCTGCAGCTGCTCGCGCCGATGGCGCCCAGCCTTTTCGCCACCATGGCCGGGGACGCCCTACGCGCTCCGCCACACATGCGTCTCCATGTGGCTGAACGCCGGGGTCTCGGAGACGCTGGTAGCCCGGTGGGCTGGCCACAGTGTCGCGGTGCTGAAGAAGATCTACGTCAAGTGCCTGGTCGGCGAGGAGGAGCGAGCCAAGAAGCAGATCGCGGAGGCCTACGGGCGCCACGGCCACGGGTGAAACGTGGCCGTGTATTGGCCGCGGTCCTCCACCGAGGCCCCCGGTCGCACACCGACTACCACCGACGCATGACAACGCCCCCTGGCCTGTCTACGCAGGCCAGGGGGCGTTCTCTATGCTTGTGGAGGGTGGGCGCGAGAGGACTCGAACCTCCGACCACCCGCTTGTAAGGCGGGGGCTCTACCAACTGAGCTACACGCCCGGATGTGGTCGTGCCGATCCGGTGACAGGGAAATCGTACCGGGTTCGCGGGGTGGTGGGGGCGCTCGCGATGCAGAGACTCAGGCCAGTTCGGCGAGGGCCTTGCGGTAGTCGTCGACGTCGCGGGATTCGGAGATCGGGTTGACGACCCTCCAGCGGACGACGCCCCCGGTGTCGATGACGAAGGTCGCACGCCGCGCCACGCCCCGCGTTTCGTCGAATACCCCGTAGGCCTGAGCGGTCCCGCCGTGCGGCCAGAAGTCCGAGAGCAGGGGGAACTCCAGACTCTCCCGCTCGGCCCAGACGCGGTGGGCGAACATGGAGTCGACCGAGACCGTCAGAAGCTGGACACGGTCGTTGACGAGGTCGGCCGAGGCCTCGCGCAGCGCGAGCAGCTCGCCCTGGCACACGCCGGAGAACGCCAGCGGGTAGAAGACCAGGACCACGTTCCTTCGGCCGACGAAGTCGGCGAGGCGCACGGTCTGGCCGTGTTGATCGGACAGCTCGAAGTCCGGTGCAGGCCTGCCGGGTTCGATCGGCATCGGGTCCCCTCATGCGAGCGTGCGGGCACGGGTGGTGTGCCGCCCGCCGCTGCCGGCGGACGGCACACTCGCGGGTCACCCTAAGGCAATCCGCTCCGCCGATGCCGTCGCGGCCGGGGACGGGACCTGCTCAGCGCTGCACCTTCGGCGCGACGAGTCGCGTTCCCGACCAGTTCGGGCCCGCGCTCACGGCGCTGGTCTGCGAGAGTCCGGCCGTGGAGGCCGCCTCGGAAACCTCGCTCGGCGAGACGTGGCCCTCCCGGCCGGGCTTGGGGGTCAGCACGAGAATGATGCCCCCTCCCTCGACGGCGCCGAGGACGTCGACGAGGACATCGGTGAGGTCGTCCTCCTCGTCGCCCCGCCACCACAGCAGCGCGGAATCGACGACGCCGTCGTAATCCTCGTCGACCAACTCCTCGCCGGTGCGCTCGGCGATCGAGGCTCGCAGCTCCTCGTCCACGTCATCGTCGAACAAGAATTCCTGCACCACCTGACCCGGTTTGAATCCGAGTCGATCGGCCAGGCCACGTTCGCTTTGTGCCTGGCCCGCGGTCGCGCTCACGAAAGTCCTCCTCCACAAGTTCTGCTGTTCGGGCCGGTCCCGCTCCTGTGCCGGCGGGTCGACCGTGCGCGGTCCCGTATCACCGGGGCGACCCCGCTGTTGAGGGCTAAGTTCACACGCTGGGGACCTGATCCGTCAACGCGCCTGCGCCCTGAGGTTGTACTGCACTGCACTTCCCATCCTGGTCGCTATCCCGCGCCCGTCAAGAACGAGAGGCGGACATGCCTGCTCGGATTGTCGACGTTGGTGTCGACCAGCGCGATGGACTGCCATGTTCCCAGCTCAAGGCGACCGCCGACCACGGGTACCGTGGCTTGGGGCGGTACGAGGGCAGGTATCACGTGGTCGCGCCCGTGGCCCTGGGAGCCGTGCCGGTGCCGCCAGCGGTCGTCCTTCGGCAGCAGGTCGCCCAACAGCGCGAGCAGGTCGTCGTCGGATCCAGCTCCCAACTCCATGATCGTCACGCCTGCCGTGGCGTGGGGCACGAACACGTTCAACAAGCCGTCGCCGCCACCCTCGGAGACGAAATCCCGGCACATGTCGGTGATGTCGGTGATGCTCTCGGTCCCGCCCGTGCGCAGGTCGAGAAGTTTTGTCCGCATGCCGCAACGCGTACCCACTCCGCAGCCCGCTGCAACCTCCACAGGCCGCGGATCGGCGGTGGCCGCCTGCGGCCGGGGCCGCCATACTCGAGAAGGTCGGGCGCGCCAGCGCTCGTTTCGAACCGGCGAACGACGCCACAGGAAAGGGAGGAAGAGTGGGCATCGGCCTGCGCCTCGGTCCGCTGCTGCGGCACGTGACGGATACGACCGCCACCGTCTGGGTCGAGACCGAGGCGCCGTGCGAGGTCACCGTCTCCGCCGGCGGGCATACCGCGCGCTCTCGCACGTTCACCGTCCACGGGCACCACTACGCGCTGTGCGACCTGCGCGGCCTGGCCCCGGGCGCCGCCCTGCCCTACGAGGTGCGCCTGGACGCCGAGACCGTGTGGCCGCGGCCCGACGCTCCGCACCCGCCGAGCCTGGTATGCACCCTCGATCCGTCCTCCTCCACCCGGATCCTCTTCGGCTCCTGCCACACTCCCTCCGACCACTCGCGCGCCGCGGTCCTGCGCTACGGCGTGGACATGCTGCGCGCCTACGCGCTGCGGCTGGCCGGGGAGCGAAGCGAGGGCTCCCCCGGCGACGGCGGCGCACCGGCCGGACGCGCCCCTGAGCACGAGGTCGAGCCGTCGCTGCTGCTGCTCATCGGCGACCAGGTCTACGCCGACAAGCTGCAGCCGAGCATGCGGGAGTTCCTCGCGGAGCGCCGGGCGACCGCCGCAAGCCGTTCGGCACGCCACGATCCGCCTCCGGACGAGGTCGTCTCCTTCGACGAATACGCCGAGCTGTACCGCCAGGCCTGGTCGGATCCCGACATCCGGTGGCTGCTGTCGACGGTGCCCACCTTGATGCTGTTCGACGACCACGACATCCGCGACGACTGGAACACCTCGGGCGCCTGGCGCGAAAAGATGGCCCGCAATCCGTGGTGGCGGCCGCGCATCACCGCCGGCCTGGGCGCTTACTGGATCTACCAGCACCTGGGCAACCTCTCGCCCGACCACCGAGCGGCCGACCCGGTCTTCGCCGAGGTCGCCCGGGTGAGCGGCGGCGCGGCCGCCGCCCCCTCCCCCGCATCGGAGGCGGCCCCCGAAACCCCGGTGGCGGCCGCCCAGGACGCCGAGTACGAGGCCGGCGACGACGGGGGCGGAGCCGTCCAGGTGACCCCGCCGCCCGGCGAGAGCCCCGCGGTGCCACCGCCGCAGCCGCCGACCGGGGCAGTCCCGCACGCCGACGCCGCCCCCGGCGCCGGCGACGCTGCCGAGGTACTCGACGCCTTCGCCTGGCGCGCTCATCAGGAGGCCGAGAGCTACAAGTGGAGCTTCCGCTTCGACATCGGCCGCAACCGCCTTCTGATGATCGACACCCGCTGCGGCCGCGTCGTCGACGACGACGCCCGGCGCCGCATCCTCGACCCCAAGGAGGCGGCGTGGCTGGACGAGCAGCTCACCGGCGAGGTCGACCACCTCGTCGTGGCCAGCACTCTGCCCTTCATGCTGCCCCCGGGCGTGCACTACCTGGAGGCCTGGAACGAAGCCGTGTGCGCCGGCGCGTGGGGGCAGGCGCTGCGCGGCCCCGGCGAGAATCTCCGCCAGGCGATCGACCTGGAGCACTGGGCGGCGTTCCAGTCCTCGTTCCGCTCGGTGGGCGACTCCCTGCTGCGGGTCGCGGGAGGTGAGCGCGGCGCGCCGCCCGCCAGCGTGCTGCTCCTCGGCGGCGACGTCCACTTCTCCTATCTCGCGCGGGCGCACGCCGCCGACGGCGGCAGGGGCGCGCCCGCGAGCATCGCCCAGCTGGTGTGCTCGCCCACGTGCAACCGGATGCCGCCGCTCCTGCGCCGGCTGACCTGGCTCAGCGCCCGCGGGATCACCGGCCTGATCGGCTCCCTCCTGGCCCGCGCCGCGAGGGTGCCCCGGTCCCCGCTGCGCTGGCGCATGCAGGGCGGCCCCTGGTACGACAACGCCCTGGCGACACTGGTGCTGGACGGACGCAGCGCCGAAGTGGTGTGGTCGCACTCGCCGCTGGCCAAGCGCACGGTGCAGCGGCTGACACCCAACGAGGTCCCGCGGCCGAGCGTGCGCGAACTCGGGCGCTACACGCTGGCGCCCTGAGGCAGCCGGTCGGGCCCGCCCGGCCGACCGCGCCGACCTCAACCCGCCCCGGCGGCACCCGACGCGGCTCAGGGCACCTGGTGGTCGGCGTCGCGGGCGTCGGTGACGGCCATGTGCCCGGGGGCGTGGGCGATGGCGAACTCCGGCGCCGATGCCATGACGGCCGCCTGCGGCGTGACCCCGCAGGCCCAGAACACCGGCACTTCACCGGGGCGCACCTCGACCGGGTCGCCGAAATCGGGGGTGTCCGGATCGGCGATGCCCAGCGCCGCGGGATCGCCCACGTGCACCGGTGCTCCGTGGACGGACGGATAGCGCGACGTAATGCGCACCGCGTCGGCCACGCGCTCGGCCGGGACCGGCCGCATCGATACCACGAGCGGACCCGACAGCCGGCCGGCCGGGCGGCACTGCCGGTCGGTCGTGTACATCGCGACGTTGCCGCCGGTCTCGATGTGGCGCACGGGGATACCGGCTTCCAGCATCGGCGTTTCGAAGGTGAAGCTGCAGCCGATCAGGAACGCGACGAGGTCGGCGCGCCAGTGGCCGGTGGCGTCGGTCTCCTCGGCGACCAGTCGGCCGTGCTCGTAGATCCGATATGCGGGCAGGTCCGTACGCAGGTCGCCCGCGAATATCGGGGCCGAGGTCTCCCCGGGCTCGGTGACCTCCAGTACCGGGCACGGCTTGGGGTTGCGCTGGGCGAACAGCAGGAAGTCGAAAGCCAGATCGCGGGGAAGGGCGATCAGGTTGGCCTGGGTGTAGCCGGCGCTGTAGCCGGCGGTCGGCGCGCGCACCCCGGAGCGGAACAGCTCGCGTGCCTGTGCGGGCGCGAGCCCCGCCGGGGTGTCGGGGATGGCGGGGGCGGTGCCTCGCTGGGCTGCGGTATCGGACACGGCGGAACCTCCGGATTCACTCGCTCGCGAACGGCCGCGCGGCGCGACCGCGGCGCGACGTCTCTCTGAGCCGGATCCGGCGCGCCGAGGCCCGGCGCTCCGGCCCGGACGGCGCGCCACCCGACTCGCGGGCGGCCCTGCCCTTCGGCGCGGTCCGACCGGTGCGGTCCGCCGCGCCCGTCGGCCGCGCCGAGCGGGTCCCGAGCCCGGCGCCCGGCGACGCCCGCCCCCGCCCTCCCCGGACTCGGCCGCATCGGCCCGCCCGCACTCCTGCTCCGTCCGCGGCACTCACAGGCGAAACGTCAATCCGGTACCCGGGCGGGCCTGGGCCGCTCGGCAGACGTCGGCTGCGACCACAACGGCGATCACCGGGTACCCGCCCGTCACGGGGTGGTCGGCCAAGAACAGCACAGGCCGCCCTTCGGGCGGAACCTGGAGCGAGCCGGGGACCATCCCCTCACTGGGCAGTTCGCCGCCGGCCCGCCGGACCAGCGGCGGGCCCCATAGGCGCGCTCCGATGCGGTCGCTGCGATCGGTGACCTCGTAGGTCGAGGAGCGCAGCAGGCCGAGGGCGTCCTCGCGGAACCAGTCGTCGCGCGGGCCGGGAACGATGCGCAGGCTCAGTTCTCCCGCGGGAAACGGGCGGGAGGGCACCCAATCGGCCGCCGGCAGCCCGTCCGGCGGCGGACCGACCGGCAGCACCGTGCCCGGCTCGGGCCGCGGCGGCCCCAGCCCGGCCAGCGTGTCGGTGCTGCGCGAGCCCAGTACCGGCGGCACCTCCAGCCCGCCGCGCACAGCGACGTAGCTGCGCAGGCCGCTGGGCGGGGCACCGAGGCGCAGCTCGGCGCCGTCGGGCAGGTGCAGGACGGTGTCGGGGGCCGCGCCGCGCCCGTCGACGGTGACGGGGCAGGGAGCTCCGGTGACGGCCGCCGTGACCCCGCCGCGCGCCCGCAGCACCAGCCCGCCCATGGTCACCTCCAGCGCGGCGGCGCCCTCGGGGTTGGCCAGCAACCGGTTGGCCAGGTCGTAAGAGGCGGCGTCGGCGGCGCCGGAGCCGCCCACGCCCAGCGCTGCGTGCCCGCGGCGGCCGCTGTCCTGCACGGTGGTCAGCGCTCCGGTGCGCACCACTTCAACTGCCGGCATCGGCGCGGGTGCCCCCTTCGCTCTGCGCTTGGCGTGCGTCGCGCCGCGTGGCGCCGGTTCCTGCTGTGCCTCGGCGGTCGGGTCGGGGCGGCTCCTCTCGGAAACGCACCCGCACACCGGGGCGCAGCAGCGCGGGCGGGTCGCGCTCCAGGTCCCAGGTCACCAGCTCGGTGCTGCCGAGCAGCTGCCAGCCGCCCGGCGAGGCGCGCGGGTAGATCCCGCTGAACTCGCCCGCCAGTGCCACCGCACCGGCCGGCACGCGGGCACGCGCCTCACTGCGGCGGGGTACGTGCAGCCGGGTGTCGTCGCAGACCAGATAGCCGAATCCGGGCGCGAATCCGCAGAACGCGACAGTCCACTCGGCTCCGGTGTGGGCACGGACCACCTCGCGCTCGCTGAGCCCGGTCAGCTCGGCGATGTCGGCGAGGTCCCGCCCGTCGTACTGGACGGGCACCTCCAGCTCGCCAGCTGCGGCGCGTCTGCCGCGCCGCGGCCGCAGCCGCCCCACGGCGGCGGCCACCGCGTCGACGTCGCCGCCGGAGTCCATGCGCAGCAGCACGGTGCGGGCCGCGGGGACGATGTCGCTCACGCCTTCGGGCGGGTCCTCCGCCAGGGCGGCCTGCAACGCCAGCGCCTCGCCGAGGTCGGCGACCTCCACCAGGACGCCGGAATCGGCGCACCTCAGCACACGCACGCCGCGCCTCCCTCCGGTCCGGGGGCCGTCGCTGCGACGGTGCGCCCCGGTCCGCTCGCGTGCCGTCTCATCGCCCGACCGCGGTGAACGGAGCGGGGTCGACGCCGGCGCCGCGCAGGCGCTCGGCGACCGTGCGGGCGATCTCCACGGCGCCGGGGCTGTCGCCGTGCACGCACAGCGACTCGGCGTCGATGCGCACAGGCGTGCCGTCGATCGCCGCCACGGGTTCGCCCCGCACCATGGCCAGGCAGCGCCGGGCGATCTCCTCGGCGTCGTGCAGCACCGCGCCCGGCTCCCGCCGGGGAACCAGGGTCCCCTCGGGCGTGTAGGCGCGGTCGGCGAAGGCCTCGCGTACGGTGCGCAGCCCGGCCTGCTCGGCCCGATCCAGCCACACCGACCCGGGCAGGCCCAGTACGGGCAGGTCCGGGTCGTAGAGCGCCACCGCCTCGGCGACCGCCGCCGCCTGCTCCTCGTGGCGCACGATGGCGTTGTAGAGCGCGCCGTGCGGCTTGACGTAGCGCACACGCTCGCCCGCCGCGTGCGCCATCGCCTCCAGGGCGCCGATCTGGTACAGCACGTCGTTGGTCAGCTCCGCCGGTGCCATGTCGATGAACCGGCGGCCGAATCCGGCCAGGTCGCGATAACCCACCTGGGCGCCGATGGCCACGCCCTGCTCGGCGGCTCCGGCACAGGCCCGGCGCAGCACCGTGGGGTCTCCGGCGTGGAACCCGCAGGCCACGTTGGCGCTGGTGACGATGGTCAGCAGCGCCGTGTCGTCGCCGAGTCGCCAGTTGCCGAAGCTCTCCCCCAGGTCCGCGTTGAGATCGATGCACACTGCCGCTTCCGCTCCTTTCCGTCGCCGTACAGCAGGCCGCCGCCTACCGCACTGATACCCGGCCGCAGTCCCGCTGCCCGCCGGAGCGGCCCGCGGGGGCGCCGGCGGGCAGCGGGTGCGCGCTAACCCCACAGCTCGGCGATGCCGCCCAGTGAATTGGCCGCGATGTAGATCGTGACCAGCCACGCCAGCACGCCGATGACCAGCAGCCAGGCCGGGTACCTGTAGCCGTGCAGCAGGTCGTGCCGGCGCCGCGCGGCCACCCACAGCATGATGCCCAGCCCCACCGGGAGGATCAGCCCGTTGAGGGCTCCGGCCAGGATGAGCAGGGTCTCGGGGGCCTGACCCAGCGCCAGGTACAGCACGGTGCACAGCGCGATGAACCCGGCCACGAGCCAGTTGCGGTTGCGCGTGAGCCCGGCGGAGAACGTCGAGACGAACGAGACGGAGGTGTAGGAGGCTCCGATGACGGAGCTGATGGCCGCGGCCCACATGATCAGGCCGAACAGGCGCCGGCCGGTCTCGCCGGCCGCCGCGGCGAAGGCGGCGGCCGGCGCGTTGGGCGAGTCGAGGATCACGGCCCCGCCGGTGACGACGCCCAGCACCGCCAAGAACAGCAGTACCCGCATGATCCCGGTGACGATGATGCCGATGACGGAGGTCCGGGTGACGGCGGCGACGTTGCGGATTCCGCCCTGTCCGTTGTCGACGAGGCGGTGGGCCCCGGCGTAGGTGATGTAGCCGCCGACGGTGCCGCCGATGATGGTGACGGTGGCCAGGAAGAGGTCGCCGCCGAGTTCGCCGGGCAGTACCGCCTGGCGCAGCGCCTCGCCGACGGGCGGCCGGGACACGAAGGCGACGTAGAGCGTCAGTCCGATCATCAGCACGCCCAGCACCACCAGGATGCGGTCCAGGGCCACACCCGCGCCGCGCAGCAGGAACAGCGCCACGGCGACGGCCGCCGACAGCGCGCCGCCGAGCTTCATGTCGACGCCGGCCAGGGCGTCCAGCCCCAGCGCGGTTCCGGCGATGTTGCCGACGTTGAACACGATGCCGCCGAAGACGATGAGCGCGGCGAGCAGGTAGCCGGCGCCCGGCAGGACCTTGTTGGCCAGGTCCTGGGCGCGGGTCTCGGCCACGCCGATGACACGCCAGATGTTCAGTTGGACGGCGATGTCGATCAGGACCGACACCAGGATCGCGAAGGCGAACGCCGCACCCAGCTGGGCGGTGAACTCGGTGGTCTGGGTGATGAACCCGGGCCCGATGGCGCTGGTGGCCATCAGGAACATGGCGCCGAGCAGGCTGCTGCTCAGCAGCACGCGCCGGGTGCGGCCCGGAGCGCGGACGGCCTCGGGGGTTTCGCTCATGCGGAGCCTCCAGGGGACGGGGGCCGGAGGTGAGGCGCCCACCACAGGGTGAGACACCCATCACAGGATTGTTGAACAATACTCCAATACGGCGATTTCCGCTACGGGGACGGAGCGGACTCCGCGCTCCCTCGAAGCGCCCTCACACCAGGTCGCGGAATCGGGCGGAGGACGGGAGCTCGGGCGCATCGGGGACAATGGGGGCAGGACCCCGTGCAGAAGGAGAGGGAAACTCGCGTGACCGCCACCGGCGACTGGATCGACGGCCTTCCCGAAGCCGGGGACGAACTGGAGCGCTCCAGCACGGCGGAGCGGGTCGCCGATCTTCTGCGCAGCCACATAATCAACGGCGCGATGGCGCCGGGAGCGCGGCTGTCGGAGGAGCGGCTGGGGCGCAAGTTCCGGGTCTCGCGCAACACCCTGCGTGAGGCCTTCCGGCTGCTGGGCCACGAGCGGCTGCTCGTCCACGAGTTCAACCGGGGCGTGTTCGTGGCCAAACCCGGTGCCGAGGACGTCGTCGACCTGTTCAGGATGCGCCGCGCGCTGGAGCTGCCGGCGGTGCGCTCGGGGGCGCGGGCGTCCGCCGAGGCGCTCGGCGCCGTCGGCGCGGCGGTCGAACAGGGCGAGGCCGCGCGTGCCCGCGGCGACTGGGAGGGCATCGGCACCGCCAACATGGCTTACCACCGCGCGGTCGCGGGGCTGCTGGGCAGCCCGCGCGCAGACGAGACCATGCGCCAACTGCTGGCCGAACTACGCCTGGCCTTCCACGTGATGGCGGCTCCGCGCGATTTCTACGCCCCCTACCTCGACCGCAACCGCGCGATCTACGACCTGCTGGCCGCCGGCGCCTTCGAACCGGCGGCCCAGGAGCTGGAGGAGTACTTCGACGTCGCCGAGCGCCAACTGGTGCAGGCCTTCACCGCCGACTCGCGCGGCTGAGCGCTTCGCAGGCGAAGGGGTGCAGGCCCGCAGGAGCGTCCAGGCGCCGGGCAACCGACGAAAGCGCCGCGCGCCGGCGACCCGCTGCCGAGCGGGACCGCCGACGCGCGGCGCGCCTGCGTCGAGTTCCGCCGGCGCCTGCGCACAGGCGCCGACAGGTCAGTTCTTGGCTTTGGGGCGGTTGCCGCCCGAGCGCGATGCGGGGCCCTTGCGCCGGTTCGACCGCGGCTGGCGCGGCACGGGCCGCGGAGTCGTAGCGGTGTTGCCGGAGCCGCCGGGGAATCCGGGGATGATCCGGCTCGGCTCGGCCCGCGCCTCCTCGCTCGACACTGCCACACGGTCGGGCAGGCCGCTGTCGTCGAGGGCGTAGCCGGTTTCGGCCTCGGAACCGCGGTCGGGCGCCTCCGCGGCGCTGGACGCGCCGGAGGCCGACGACTCGTTGCGGTGCTCGCGCTCCTGCTGCCATGTGCGGTAGCGGGCGGCCAGCGCCGTGACGAAGGGCCATTCCACGGGTGCGGGCTGGGCCAGCGCCGCCCACAGGTAGGCGCGGGTGCCCCAGGCCTCCATCGCCCGCCGCGCGCGGGTGATGGTGAAGAAGGTCGGCGCCGCAAGCACCAGCTGCGGCCAGGCCAGGCAGAGCGCGACCAGCAGGGGCAGCAGGCCGCCTCCTGCGATGGCGGCTCCGGCGCCTACGGCGACGGGGGTCAGCGCCAAGGCGATGCGCAGGGTGGAGATCTGCCGGAACCGGTGCAGGGACCGGCGCACCGAGGCCTCGGCCGAAAGGCCTTCGGGCAGCGGCGTCGGCTGGACCATCAGGGCCAGCAGCAGCGAGGCCACAGCCACGGAACCGGCGAGCAGGATGGTCCAGCCGGGTGAGGAGAGGCGCCCGCCGACCATGAGCGCGACGACACCGAGGACGGGCAAGGGCGCCGGAATGAAGAACAGGACCTGGCGCAGGTGCTGACCGGACTCTGTCGGACGTCTCAGTGCCGCCGACATTCTGCCCAACTGTTTCCTGACGCGACCGATGATCACTGCTGTGGCACCCCCCAAACTCGTGCTGCGGCGTCTGTGCGAGCGGGGCCCTCGGTGAACCCGCCGTCGCCGCCAGACAGCGACGCTGCGCGCCATGAAACCCTCGTCCACCGGACCCGTCCCAAGGGCGGGTTCCGGTTCTCCGCGTCCGCCCCGAATCGGGGCGAGGCCGCCTCGATCCCGAGCGGGATCGTCGCCAACCACCCACCGCCTATACTATCCGCTTTTCGGCGTCCAAAGTCCCCGCTTGCGCGGACTTTTCGCCGATCACAACGCGGGGGGACGGCCGCGGATCGACATCCGCGGACTCACGTCGGACCGGTGGCAGAGAAGGCGGTGACGGCGTCGGCCGGGGGAGGGCGTCCGTGTCTGTCGGCTTTCATTGTTTCCTGCCCGGAATAGGGGTGACGAAATCACCGATGGCGGAAACGATCCTGTCTCGCCCTGGAATCGGCCGACTCGCCCGCTGCACGGCGCACCGGGCGGCGAACTCACTCCCGGCGCTCGGAGAGCCGGCCCAAGGTGATGGCGATCCGCAGCACGAACGAGCCGCGCCCGTCGCCCGGCGCGTGTCCGGTCAGCTCGGCGATCCGGCTCAGCCGGTAGCGCACCGTGTTGGCGTGGACGAACAGCATCCGCGCCGTGGACTCCAGCGACGAGGCGTGCTCCAGATACACCGACAGCGTGTCCAGAAGGGGCGAGCCGGCGTTGCGCAGCGGCAGGTAGACCTCCTCGACCAACTGTCGGCGCGCGGCGGTGTCGCCCTCCAGTGAACGCTCGGGGAGCAGGTCCTCGGCGCGCACCGGACGAGGCGCGTCGGGCCAGGCGACGGCGGCGCGCAGCCCGCTGACCGCTGCGCGCACCGACCGGTTGGCGACCCGCAGATCGCTGACCGCGGGCCCGACCACGACCGGACCCGGGCCGAAGAGGCCCGCCAGCGGCTCGGAGGCGGTGAGCACGGCCGCGTCGCCGCTGAGCTTCTCGCTGATGCCGATGACGGCGATGACGCGCTCGCCCTGCACACCGGCCAGCACGTCGTGGCCGGCCCGGCGCGCCGCCGAGCGCAGGTCCTCCAGCGTGCTCTCGGAGTCCTGCTCGCCCAGGCTGCCCGCCAGCGCCATCACCGGAGTGCGCGACCACCCCAGGGCCGACCCCCACGTCTGCAGCCCCTCCTCGCGGTCACCGTGCAGCAGCGCGTCGACCACCAGCGCCTCCAGGCGGGCGTCCCAGGCACCGCGGGCCTCGGCCGCGCGAGCGTAGACCTTGGCGGAGCTGAAGGCGACCTCACGCGTGTACTGCAGCACCGCCTCGCGCAGCTGCTGCTCTCCCCCGGGCGCCGCGAGGTCGTCGACCTGGCTCTCCACCACGTCGATGACGACGCGGACCATGTCGACCGTCTGCTGGAGGCTGACCGAGCGGGTCAGCTCGCGCGGTGCGGTGCCGAACACCTCGACGGCGATGGCCGGCCGCCCGCGCTCGGGGCTCTTGAACCACTCGACGAAGGCGGCCACGCCCGACTGGGCGACCAGCCCCACCCACGAGCGGTCCTCGGCCGACATCCGCCGGAACCAGGACAGGCGGTTCTCCATGCGCGCGACAGCGGCGGTGCCCAGCTCGCCCATGGCGCGCTCCAGCCGCTGGACCGTGGCGGCGCGGACGGCGTCGTCGTCCGCGGCCCGGTGCCCCGCGCTGTCGGTCGGTTCGGTGGAATCCGTGCTCACGCTTCCAGCCTGGCATCGTCGTGGGGGCGCCGCGGACGGCGCGGCGCACACAAGGGGCCCGGTCCCCTTGCGTGCGGGCGATCCGGCCCTGCAATGTGACCGGTGCCGCACTTTCGGCTGTCCCTGAGTGCCCCCATTGTAGAATGACCACAAACGGCGGCCCGGATATTTCGTCTCAGTCCGCATCCGTTCGGAGGGGTTCCACAGGGCAGGCTGGGTGACGTGCTTGTCATCGTTGCTCCCGGCCAGGGCGCCCAGGTCCCCGGATTCCTCGCCCCCTGGCTCGAACTACCCGGAATGACCGAACGCTTCGAGCGGTGGTCGCAGGTCGCGGGCCTGGATCTGCGTCACTACGGCACCGACGCCGACGCCGACGAGATCCGCGACACCGCGGTCGCCCAGCCGCTGCTGGTCAGCGCAGGGCTGGCCGCCGCCGTCGCGCTCTTCGGCGATGTCGAGTCCGCCCCCGAGCCGATGGACGCGGTGGCCGGCCACAGCGTCGGCGAGCTGACCGCCGCGGCACTGGCGGGCGTCCTTCGCCCCGAGGACGCGCTGGCCCTGGTGGCCGAGCGCGGCAGGGGCATGGCCGAGGCCGCGGCGCAGACGGCCACCGGTATGACCGCCGTACTCGGCGGCGACCGCGACGAGGTGCTGGCGGCCCTGGAGTCCCACGGGCTCACTCCCGCCAACGACAACGGAGCGGGCCAGATCGTGGCCGCCGGGACCACCGAGCAGCTCGAAGCGTTCGCGGCCGATCCGCCGGCGCGCGCCAGGTTGCGCTCGCTGTCGGTGGCGGGCGCCTTCCACACCCGCCACATGGCTCCGGCGGTGGAGCGCGTGGCGCGCCTGGCCGAGACGATCGAGCCCGCCGACCCGCGCACCCGGCTGCTGTCCAACAGCGACGGCGCCGTGGTCGCCGACGGCGGCGAGTACCTCCAGCGCCTGGTCCAGCAGATCAGCACCCCCGTACGCTGGGACTCCTGCACCGAGACCCTGGCCGAGCTGGGCGCGACCGCGCTCATCGAGCTTCCCCCGGCGGGGACGCTCACCGGCCTGGCCAAGCGCGGGCTGCCCGGCGTCGAGCGGCTGGCGGTCAAGACCCCCGACGACCTCGAGCGCGCCCGCGAGCTCGTGCGCGAGCACGCTGAGAGCACCGCCCTACAACAGGAAGGCCGCCCCTGATGAACCTCCTCCCCGCGGCGGCCGGAGCCCGCGTTGCGGCGCTCGGCGAATACCAGCCCGCCAACGTGGTCACCAACCAGGACCTGACCCGGCGGGTCGACACCACCGACGAATGGATCCGAAGCCGCGTCGGTATCGAAGAGCGGCGCATCGCCGGGCCGGAGGACTCCGTGGTGTCGATGGCCGCGGCCGCCGGCGGCAAGGCGCTGGCCGCCAGCGGGTTGGCGCCTGCCGACATCGATCTGGTCATCGTCGCCACGTGCACGCTGGTCGACCAGATCCCCAACGCCGCCGCGCGCGTCGCGGACCGCCTGGGCATCGAGGCGCCGGGCGCCTTCGACGTCAACGCCGCATGCGCCGGGTTCTGCTACGGCCTGGGCCTGGCCGCCGATTCCGTACGCTCGGGCTCGGCGCACAACGTTCTGGTCATCGGTTCGGAGAAGCTGTCGGACTGGCTCGACTGGGAGGACCGGTCCACCTGCGTGATCTTCGCCGACGGCGCCGGTGCGGCAGTGGTCACCCCCTCGGAGACCCCCGGCATCGGCCCCGTGGTGTGGGGCAGTTCCGGCGACCGCGCCGACAAGATCTACCTGCGCGAGAACAAGTACCTCTACCAGGAGGGCCAGTCGGTCTTCCGGTGGGCCACCACCGAGCTCAACGGCGTGGCCGCCGAGGCACTGCGCCGCGCGGGCGTGGAGGCCGGACAGTTGACGGCCTTCGTGCCCCACCAGGCCAACCTGCGCATCGTCGAGGCGATCGCCCGCAAACTGGGGGCGCCGCAGGCGATCGTCGCCCGCGATATCGTCACCGCGGGCAACACCTCGTCGGCCTCGGTTCCGCTTGCGCTTGCGCGCATGTCCGAGCGCGGCGAGCTGCCTTCGGGGAGCCTCGTGCTCACCATGGGATTCGGCGCCGGCCTGACCTACTCGGCCCAGGTGCTGGAGATTCCCTAGACCTCCGCGGGTCTCGGCCCGGTCCCGGGACGAGAGCCGCGGCAGCATTCGACCGACACGCAGTCATCATAAGGAGAACCCCGACATGGCAAACACCGAGACGGACACGGACACGATCCTGGCCGGCCTGCGCGAGATCGTCGACGAGATCGCCGGCGTCCCCGCCAACGAGGTCGACCTGGAGAAGAGCTTCGTCGACGATCTGGACATCGACTCGCTGTCGATGGTGGAGATCGCCGTGGCCGCCCAGGACAAGTTCGGCGTGGAGATCCCCGACGACCAGCTCAAGGACCTCAAGACGGTCCAGGACGTCGTCAACTACATCCAGAAGTAGCGCGCCGCGCCCGCCGGCCCCGCGCAAGCCGGCCGGCGGGCCGGGCCCCTGCGGCCCTGCGCCGTCCCCTGCCACCCCCGTCCGCCTAGGCCGGGAGATCGACCACCCGACGAGCGAGAAGGGCGATTGGGAGCGATGAACACCACCGAAGTCGTCGTGACGGGACTCGGCGCCACAACCCCACTGGGAGGTGACGTCGCCAGCACCTGGTCCGCACTTCTCGAAGGCCGGTCCGGCATCGACACGATCCACGAGGACTGGGTCGCCGATCTTCCGGTGCACTTCGCCGGGCAGATCGCCCAGGAGCCCTCCGAGGTCCTGCCCCGGCAGCGGTTGCGCCGCCTGGACCGCACCCAGCAGCTGGCGCTCATCTCGGCGAAGGAGGCCTGGGAGGACGCCGGCGGCCCCGAGGTCGATCCACTGCGCCTGGGCGCCGTGGTCTCCAGCGGCATCGGCGGCATCCTCACGATCCTGGAGCAGTACGACACCTTCCGCGAGCGCGGCTGGAAGCGCGTCTCGCCGTTCACGGTGCCGATGCTGATGCCCAACGGCCCCGCCGCCGCGGTGTCGCTGGAGTACTCGGCCCGCGCCGGCGCGCACTCCCCGGTGAGCGCGTGCGCCTCCAGCGCCGAGGCTCTGGCCAACGCCGTCGAAATGATCCGCAACGGCCGCGCCGACGTGGTGATCGCCGGCGGGGTCGAGGCCGCGATCCACCCGCTCAACCTGGCGTCCTTCGCTTCGATGCGCGCGCTTTCCACCCGCAACGACGACCCGCAGGGCGCGTCGCGGCCGTGGGACACTCAGCGCGACGGCTTCGTGATGAGCGAGGGCGCGGGCACGGTGGTCCTGGAGTCGGCCGAGCACGCCGCCGCGCGCGGCGCGCGTGTCTACGCGGTGGCCGCCGGAACGGGCTACTCCAACGACGCCCACGACATCGTGCTGCCCGACCCTGACGGCAACGGCCAGTCCCAGGCCATCCTGTCGCTGCTGGAGGACTCCGGTCTGGCTCCCTCCGACATCGCCCACGTCAACGCGCACGCCACCTCCACCCCGGCCGGCGACGTCGGTGAGACCGTCGCCCTCCGCAAGGCGCTGGGCGACTCCGCCGCCGACCGCGTGGCGGTCACCTCCACCAAGTCGATGACCGGGCACCTGCTCGGCGGCGCCGGGGCGGTGGAGTCCATAGCGACGGTCCTGGCCCTGTATGAGGGCCGGATCCCCCCGACGATCAACATCGAGGAACTCGACCCCGAGGTGCGGGTCGACATCGTCCGCGACAAGCCGCGCGACATGCCCGCCGACGCCGTCGCCGCGGTCAACGAGTCCTTCGGGTTCGGCGGCCACAACGTGGCCGTCGCGTTCCGCCGCGTCTAGGACGCCCGCTTGGCGGCACCGGTCGCGGCGCCGCGTCGCCGGCCGAGGCGATCTGCACGGCTGCGGCGGCTGGGCGCGCACGGCTACATCCCGCTGTGGTTCCGGCGCCGATGCGGATCGCGCATCACGTTCTCGGGGCGGACGGGCCCGGGCCCGTCCGCCCCTTGCGCGTTCGCGGGCGCGGGCGGGCGTGTGTGAACGCTTCCCCTCCCCCGGTGGAAGTCCCCCTGAATTCACCCCGCTTACCGCTGACAGGCCTCACGCCGCTTCGCGATGATCGGCCTGTGTCCCTCCAGTCCCCGGTGAGCGAAACCGGCTCCGGCCACCGGAACGACGCCGTCGACGGCTCCTCCGGCGAGGCGCCGGTGTACCGCCCCGTCGTCGACCTCGATTCCGGCGCGGTGCTGGCCGTGGACGCCGACATCCGCGCGGCCGACGGGCCGGCGTCGTGGCCCGGCGATCCGGCGGCGGCGGCCGGGCGGCTTTCCCGGCTCGTCCGCAGCGCCACGGCCCGCGAGTCCCTGCTCCCGCTCATCCTTCCCATGCCCGCTCAGGCGGTCGCCGCGGCGCCCGACGCACTCGAAACGTTCGAGGACACCCTGCGCCGCTGCGGGCGGCGGCCGCGCGACGTCACCGTGCTCTTGGGGGCCGACCTGCCGCGGGTGGCGCGCGAGCCGCTGGTGCGCGGGATCGCCCGGTTGCGAGACCTGGGATTCCGCTGCGCGCTGGGCACCGCCGCGGTGCCGCCGGACCTGCTGCTGGAGACGAACCCGTTCCTGCTGCGCATCGACCCGGGCATCGTGGCCGGACTTCCCGGCGACCAGCGCATGGCCGCACTCGTCGACGGCCTGGCGCGCATCGGGCACGGCAACGGCGTCTTCCCCATGGCCGCCGGGGTGACCTCCGAAGCGCAGGTGGGCCGGCTGCGCGAGGCGGGCGTGCGGCTGGCCCAGGGCCCGCTGTTCGCCGACGAGGGGTGGCTGCCCGGCGAGCGCGTCGCGTCCATCCCTGCGGCGCCACTGGAGGCGGCCCAGGAGCGCCACGACTCGGGGCCGCCGGTCACCGAGTTCCTGCGCCCGCCCGTGGGCATGAGCCCCGATGCGACGGCCGAGGAGGTGCTGGACGCCTTCAGCGCCGACACCGCGCTCAACAGCGTCGTGCTGATCGACCACCGCGACCGCCCGGTGGCCCTCATCGACAGGGCCCGGTTCCTGCTCGCCGTCACCGGACCCTACGGCCATGCCCTGCACGCCAAGCGCCCGGCCAAGCGCCTGGCCGACACCCCGCGCACGGTGCCCCGCACCTGCCGTGCGATGGCGGCCCTGCGCGCCGCGGGCAGCGAGCGCGAGCGGGTCTACGACGACCTCATCGCCGTCAACGAGTTCGGCCAGTGCACCGGGATCGTGCACGTGGGCGATCTGATCCAGAGCCTGGCCGCAGACACCGCCTGAGAGCGGGAACGGCGCTGCCGGCAGGCAACGCGTCCATGCCGACGCGGATGCGCGCCCGGCCGAAGCGGTGGCGCCCCGCTGCCTGAGGCCGCCGCCCGGCGTTCGCTGCGGTCCCGCCTGCGCTTGGCCCTCGACCGGGCGCGCGACGTCCGCCCCGGTCCCGCGCCTCAGCCGCGTTCGCTGTAGGGCTCGCGGCCGCGCCCGGCGGGCGGGGTGGTCCGGCCGCCGGCGGCGCCGGGGCCGCGGTTCTCGGTGCGGTCGCCTCCGGAGTCCTCCGAGGGGGCCGAACCCTCCTGCGTGTCGGGGCGGTCGGGGGCCAGTTCCACGGGCTCGGGGAGCTTGGGGCGGCGGCCGTCGCCGGAGGAGCGGCCCATGGCGCGGCGGCTGATCCAGGGCACCAGGTGCTGGCGGGCCCAGCGCCAGTTCTCGCGGCGGCGCAGGATGCGCGGCAACCGCTCGGGCGGGGTGTCCCACGGGCGCGACCAGATCTCGCGCGGCCCCATGGGGTCGTCGAGCAGCTCGGCGATCCGTGCGGCGACGATGCGGTGGCCCTCGGCGTTGAAGTGCAGCCGGTCCACGCTCCAGGCGCGCGGGTCGTTGAGCGCGCCCATCGACCACAGGTCCACGATGTCGCTGGCCGTGCGCTCTGCGACCGCGCGCAGGTGCATGCTGAACACCGCGATCCGGCCGCGGTAGACCTTCAGGACGGGGATCCACCCGGTGTCGTGGCCGGAGAGGATCACCACGCGGATCCCGGCGTCGCGCAGCCGCCGGATGCCGGTCTCGAACTGTGCCGCGAGGTCGTCGAGGTCGGTGTTGGGCCGCAGCACGTCGTTTCCGCCGGCGTGCACGGTGACCAGGTCGGGCTTGTGGTCCAGTGTCTGTTCGAGCTGATCACCGAAGATATGCTTCATGCGGCGTCCGCGCACGGCCAGGTTGGCGTAGCGGAAGCCGGGCACAGAGGTGCTCAGGTGCTCGGCGAGGCGGTCGGCGAAACCGCGGTACTCGCCGTCGGGCGCGAGATCGTCGAGGCCCTCGGTGAGGCTGTCACCGATGGCCACGTAGGTGCGGATCGCTGCCGGCCGCTGCGCCTGATCGCCCACGGGGGGATTCGTCTCCAGGTCAGTCACGTCAACCAATCATGCAGCTCGGCCACGGGCACCGGCGCCATGGCCCACGGCGACGCGCGGGGAGCTCGACAACGGGATGCGCCCCTCACACGTCACGGACGAGGATGTGTCAACGGGGAGAGGCTAGGGTAGGGCCTGCCCGACAAGCATACCTCCGGCTACCGCCGACACGCCTGCACCAGCTCCGATATGCGGATTATCCTCGGTGCTTTTCTCAGGCGGGCGGCGGTCGGAGGCGGTCGGAGACTTCTATCCGCGACTAACGCAAGGAGCCGTTGCATCCGCATGAGCAACAGCGAGGCCACCCCGGAGAACAGCGAATCGGGCGAGCAGGCCGCGTCCTTCCCCGTCAACGACGTCGAGAACGCGCTGCAGGGGGCGCTGGAGCAATCCGGCGCCGAATCTCCCGATCCGGAACCCGTCAGCGCCTTCCTCTCCGCGCTGCGCGAGGCGCAGGTGTGGGTGCCGCTGCCGGAGGGTTCGGGCACTCAGGACGACGGCTCGGTCGCGCTGCCCACACTCGAACTCGAGGGATCGCCGTTCATCCCGGCCTTCACCTCCGAGGAGCAGCTCGGACTGCGCAGCGCCGAACTGCCCTACACCGTGCTTCCCGCACGCGACCTCGCCGAGGCGATGCCCGAGGGCGTGGGCCTGGCGCTGAACCCGGGCAATCCGGCGAGTGTGCCGATCTACCCGGACACCGTCGCGAACCTGGCCAAGTGAGCCCGGCCGGCTCCGGCGGCCCGCGGGCCGCCGGAGCCGGCGCACCGCCGCCGACCGCACGGACGGGGCGGCACCCGCCGGCGCATGCCCGGACGGGTTCACCCCTGACCGTGTAACCCGCGTCACATTTGACTGCTTTCGAGGCGAAAACGACGTTCGCGGACCCGGCGCATCGGCCGGGAGGTGCCGCGGATCCTGCACCCGACCCGGCGCCCGCATCGGACCTGCCCCGGCACTATCCAACCGCGGCGCTCGCACGTACGATCAGCCGAGGGTGCGCCGTTTCCAACCGCGGAGCACCGACCGCTCCCGACGCGCGCCGGCCCGGCGACCGGGCACACGGCGCCGGTCGAGTGGACGTACTGTGGTGCAGGAACACATTGCCCGCGGGGCGGCACCCGCCGCGGGCCGAACGCGCGGAGGTCGAGGTCTAAAGCAGATGAACGCCGTCTCCCCGATCTGCCTCACCGACCTCGTTCCCGCCCTGCGGTGGAGCGACCCCGCGATGGTGGGACCGGTCCTGTGGCACGCCCGGTTGGTCGAGGGCTGGTGGAGTTCACTGCCGCTTCCCCGCGTACTCGACCTCGCCGGAGCCACCTGGCTGTCGCACTCCCTGGCGCGCTTGGCCGCGGAGCAGTGGAGCCACCTGGAGCTCGGTGAGTTCCTGCCCTCCCTGCGCGCCGCGCAGGTGGACCTCGACGAGATCGCCGAACCGGTCCGCGGCGCGCTGCTGGCCACCGCCGGGAACTGGGAGCGCCTCGTCTCGGCCACCCCCGCCGCCATCTCCTCGTGGGGCCTTCCCGAAAGCTGCGGGCCGCTGGATCTCATCAGCACCGCGACCTTGCGCGCGGTCCAGCCCTTGGGCGGCGAGCAGGCGCGCGTGCCCACCCCCTCCCCCGCGCTGATGGTCGAGGCCGTCCGCACTCTGGCCAACTGGCTGCCCCACTCGGCACCCGACCATGTGCACAACGCCATGGCCTACCTCGGCGCCGCCACCGGCGCGGACCCCGGAGACCAGGGCTCCGCCGAGCCCGAGGAGGCGCAGCCGGCCCAGAGCCCCGCCACCCGGGCGATCCGCACCCTGCGCGCGCTGCGCGCCAACCGCGAAGAGGGGCCCCGCGCCGGAAGCGCCGCACCGGAGCAGGAGTCCTCCGCCGCCTCCGCCGACGCCGGCGCCCCCAGCACCGTGCGCAGCTCGCTGCTGGGACCTGACGGGGCCCTGCGCCGCCCGGCCTTCGGTCCGCCCAAGCAGCAGGCCGACGAGCAGCCGGCCCAGTCCCCCGAGTTGGGCCGGCACCCTTTGGTGGACCTGCTGGAGGAGTTCCTGCGCAACTGGTCCGACGCGGAGCGCACCGTCGCGGCACAGCGGCTCTTCGCCTCCGAGCCGGTCAGCATCCGGCTGCTGGCCGACGAGATCGGCGTGGACGTGCGGGAGATCCGCAACGCGCAGCGCACCGTGGAGGAGCGGCTGCTGCAGTGGCTGGGCTCGCCCGGCGGGGCACCGCTGACCACGCATCTGCGCGAACTCTCCGAGCACCTGGGTGCGGCCGCCACCGTCGACCACCTCATCACCGCCCATCCCGACCACCCGGTAGACGTCCCCTCCCTGGGCACACCGCTGTGGCGGGTGGTCATCACCCTCTTCACCGACCGCCGGCTGCACAACGGCTGGCTGGTGGCCGACGACCCGCACCGGATGCGCTGGCAGACCCGCGAGATGCTCGGTGACGCGCCCAGCACCTCCGACGCCGCCATCCGGCTGGGCCGGATCGGGATCCGGCAGCAGGCCGTGCGCGCGTGGCTGCTGAGCACGCCCGGAGTGACCATCCGCGAGGGCCACGTCATGGTGGACCCCTCCATCCCGGTGGAGAACGCCCCGGCCGGCGCCTCCTACGGCGCTCCGCCCGACCCGGTCCCCGAGGCCGAGGGGACCACCACCGCCAACGGCCTGCCCATCCGGCGGCGGCCCGGCGCCGAGGCGCCGCTGCAGGACCAGCCCGAGGAGCAGCCCTCGTCGGCCTCGCCGCAGCCGCCGCGCGTGGGCGACTCGACGCGCTGCTTCCGCGCACCCGACGGCCGCTGGTGGCACCGCGTGGACGTCACCGGCGACCACCTCAACGGCGCGCCGGTCACCGTGCCACCGGGCTATGCGACGCACCTGGGCCTGCAGCCGGGCCGCCTGCTGTGCCTGACCGCGCCCGGCGCCGACCTGCTCGTGCTGGTCTGGCGCGACCAGCCGGCCTTCGACTCGCTGCGCCCGCTGCTGCGCCGGCTGTCGGCGCAGCCGGGCGACCGCGTGTTCATCACCGTCAACGGCGACCGGCTGGACGCACGGCGCCTGCCCGCCGCCGATCTGAGCGGGCACAGCCCGGCGAGCCGGGCGCTGCACCTGATCGGCTACACCGCGCCGGCCTCCACCGAGGACGCCCTGAAGATCATCGCGCACCGCATCAGCGAGGACGGCTCCGACGCACGCGCCGCCGAGCCGCAGGCCCTGCTGGACTTCCTGACCGAACGCGGCGACACCGACATCGCCCACGAACTGCGCCCCGCCCTCATCCCGGCGCACTGATACCGCGGTGCGCGTGGACCTACGCCTGCGAACCGGGCAGCGCAGGTCCATCGGGGCCCTCGGCACGCGCGGACCGCAAAGGGTCCCGGCCCCTGGACCAGCGCGTGCTGGAGACCGGTGAGGGCTGTCCGCGCAGCGAACGCCGGGGCCGGGTCCGACCTGATGCGGATCCCGCCGACGAGTCCGCCGGCTCCCCGCGATGCCACAGCCTGGCGTCAGGACGTCGAAGACGCGACGGACCGCCGGCGGACGGACCCGGCGCATGCGAACGGGCCCCGCCGACGGTTCGGCGAGGCCCGTGGAAACGGCCTGGGATCGCACCCGCGGCGCACGGTCCTCAGACGTTGAATCCGAGCATGCGCAGCTGGTCGCGGCCGTCGTCGGTGATCTTGTCCGGGCCCCACGGCGGCATCCAGACCCAGTTGATCTTGACCTCGCGCTCGAACTCGTCGAGCGCGGAGTTCGCCTGGTCCTCGATGACGTCGGTCAGCGGGCAGGCGGCGCTGGTGAGGGTCATGTCCAGGGTGATGACGTTCCCGTCGACGTTGACCCCGTAGAGCAGCCCGAGGTCGACGACGTTGACTCCCAGTTCGGGGTCGATGACGTCCTTCAGCGCCTCGCTGATCTCCTCGGCCAGCGCCTCGCCGCCGCCGTCGGCGGCGGGCTCCGGCGCGGTGTCCTGTTCGGTCATGAGGCGCCCTCCTTCTCCGTTTCCAGGGACTGGGCGGTCGCGTCCTTCCACGCCATCCAGGCGAGCAGGGCGCACTTGATACGGGCAGGGTATTTCGACACGCCCGCGAAGGCCACCGCGTCCTGCAGCACGTCCTCGTCGGGTTCGCCCTGCCCCTTGGAGTGCATGAGCTCGGTGAACTCGTCGAGCATGCGCATGCCCTCCTCCAGCGTGCTGCCGATCAGCAGGTCGGTCAGCACCGAGGCGCTGGCCTGGCTGATCGAGCAGCCCATGCTGTCGTAGGAGACATCGGCGATCGTCGCCTTGTCGTCGAGGGCGCCGCCCTCGACAGCCGGCGTCAGCCGCACGCGCACGGTGACTTCGTCGCCGCACGTGGGGTTGATGTGGTGGGCCTCGCCGTTGTGCGGCTCCCGCAGACCCTTGTTGTGCGGGTTGCGGTAGTGGTCCAGGATGATCTCCTGGTACATGGAGTCGAGCTGCATAGCGACCTGTGCCCCTCCTAGCGTGCCGCCGCGGTGCCGAAGAACCGCTGCGTGGCCTGGATTCCCTCGGCCAGGGCGTCGACTTCGGCGAACGTGTTGTACAGGTAGAACGTCGCCCGCGTGGTGGCCACGGTCTCATAGCACCGGTGCAGCGGCCATGCGCAGTGGTGGCCCACGCGCACCTCGACACCCACGTCGTCGAGGACCTGGCCCACGTCGTGCGGGTGGATGTCCTCGACCGTGAACGAGATCGCGCCCCCGCGGTCCACGGGGTCGGTCGGGCCGACGATGCGCACGCCCGGCAGGTCGCCCACCTGCTTGAGCGCGTACTGGGTCAACGCCTGCTCGTGGGCGAGCACGTTCTCCATCCCCACGGCGCTGAGGTAGTCGCAGGCGGCGGCCAGCCCCACGGCCTGCGGAGCCATGGGAACGCCGGCCTCGAACCGCTGCGGCGGATCGGCCCAGGTGGTGTGGTCCATGTAGACCACGCCGATCATCGAGCCGCCGGAGATGAACGGCGGCATGGCCGCCAGCAGTTCCGGACGCCCCCACAGCACGCCGATGCCGTTGGGACCGAGCATCTTGTGCCCGGAGAAGGCCAGGAAGTCCACACCCAGCTCGGTGACGTCGACCGGCATGTGCGGCACCGACTGCGCGGCGTCGACCAGGACGAGCGCGCCGTGGGCGTGGGCGCGCTCGGCGATGGCCGTGACCGGGTTGACGGTGCCCAGCACGTTGGACTGGTGGGTGAGCGCCACGAGCTTGGTGTTGTCGTTGATCAGCTCGTCGATGCCGCTCAGGTCCAGCCGTCCATCGGAGGTCACCGGGAACCACCGCAGCGTCGCGCCGGTGCGCTGGCACAACTGCTGCCAGGGAACCAGGTTGGCGTGGTGCTCCATCTCGGTGACCACGATCTCGTCGCCGGGGCCGACGACGAAGCGGGCGTAGGCCTCGCCGCTGGTGGCGGCATTGCTCATGGCGTAGGCCACCAGGTTGATGGCCTCGGTCGCGTTCTTGGTGAACACGACCTCACCGGGCTGGGCGCCCACGAACGCCGAGATGGTCGCGCGGGCGCTCTCGTAGGCGTCGGTGGCCTCCTCGGCGAGCTGGTGCGCGCCGCGGTGCACCGCCGCGTTGTGGCGTTCGTAGAAGTCCCGTTCGGCGTCGAGTACCTGGCGGGGCTTCTGCGAGGTCGCTCCGGAATCGAGATACACCAGCGGGCGCCCGTCGCGGACGGTGCGGGCCAGGATCGGAAAGTCCGCCCGCACCGCCTCGACGTCGAGGCGCCCCAGCTCGCTCGTCGTCACTTCGCCGCTGCCTTCGCGAAACGCTCGTAGCCTTCGGACTCCAGGGTGTCGGCCAGCTCCGGCCCGCCGGAGGCGGCGATGCGGCCGCCGGCGAACACGTGCACGTGGTCGGCCTGGACGTAGTTGAGGATGCGGGTGTAGTGCGTGATGAGCATGACGCCCACCTCGCCGGACTCCCGCGCCCTGTTGATGCCGGCCGAGACGACCTTCAGCGCGTCGACGTCGAGGCCGGAGTCGGTCTCGTCGAGGATCGCCATGCGCGGCTTGAGCAGCTCCAGCTGGAGGATCTCGTGGCGCTTCTTCTCACCGCCGGAGAAGCCCTCGTTGACGCCGCGCGAGGCGAAGGAGGAGTCGATGGACAGGTTGCCCATGGCCTCCTGCAGCTCCTTGGAGAACGTGCGGAGCTTGGGGGCCTCGCCGCGCACCGCGGTGACCGAGCTGCGCAGGAAGTTGGACATGGACACGCCCGGAACCTCGACCGGGTACTGCATGGCCAGGAAGAGGCCGGCGCGGGCGCGCTCGTCGACGCTCATCTCCAGCACGTTCTCGCCGTCGAGCAGCACCTCGCCGTCGGTGATCTCGTAGCGGGGGTGGCCGGCGATGGCGTAGGCCAGCGTCGACTTGCCGGAGCCGTTGGGGCCCATGATGGCGTGCGTCTCGCCGGAGTTGATGGTGAGGTCGACGCCCTTCAGGATCTCCTGGCGCTCCTCGGCGCCGATGAGGACGTCGGCCCGCACCCCGCGGATTTCGAACTTCGTCATATGCGATTCAGCCTTTTGAACTCTGGGTGTCCAGCGAGACGAGGACGTCGTCGCCGTCGATCTGCACTGCGTAGGTGGCGACCGGTTGGGTCGCCGGCGGGTTGATCGGCTTGCCCGACCCGAGGTCGAAGCAGGATCCGTGCAGCCAGCACTCCACGGTCCCGTCTTCGACCTCGCCCTCGGACAGGTTCACCTCGGCGTGGGAGCAGATGTCGCTGATGGCGTAGATCTCGCCCTCACTGCGCACCACCGCCACCGGAGTGTCGCCGACCTCCACGCCCAGCGCGCCCTCGTCGGGGACGTCGCTCAGCGAACACACACGGGTGTAACCGTCACTCATGGCGAGCCAGCTTCTCCTCTACCTCGTCCATGATGCGGTCGCGCAGCTCCGGAACCTCGATGCGGCCGATGAGCTCCTGGAAGTACCCGCGGATCACCAGGCGCCGGGCCTCGTCGGCGGGGACGCCGCGCGACTGCAGGTAGAACAGGTGGATGTCGTCGAGGCGGCCGCTGGCGCTGGCGTGGCCGGCGCCTTCGACCTCTCCGGTGAAGATCTCCAGGTTGGGCACCGAGTCGACCCGGGTGCCGTCGGTGAGCACCAGGTTGCGGTTGTGCTCATAGGAGTCGGTACCGGTGGTGCCCTCGCCGATGATGACGTCGCCGATCCACACCGCGTGGGCGTCCTCGCCGCTGAGCGCGCCCTTGTACTCGACGCGGCTGCGGGTGTTGGACTCGTTGTGGTCGATCAGCGAGCGGTGCTCGTGGTGCTGGGCCTTACCGGTGAAGTAGAGGCCGTGCAGCTCGGCGTCGCCGCCGGTGCCCTTGTAGCGGACGCTGGGCGACAGGCGCACCAGGTCGCCGCCGAGGGTGATCACGAAGCTGCGGAAGCGGGCGTCGCGGTTCACCGTGGCGTAGTGGTGGGAGACCTGGACGGCGTCGTCGTTCCAGTCCTGCAGGCTGATCACCGTCAGCGAGGCGCCGTCCTCGACGACGAACTCGACGTTGTCGGCGTAGACGGCCGAGCCGGCGTACTCCAGTACGACGGTGGCCGCCGAGTGCGGCTCGGCCCGCACCACGGTGTGGCCGTAGGCGTCGCCGTACTCGGTGCCGGTGATCTTCACGAACACCGTCTCGGCGAGCTCGGTGTCCTTGGGCACGGTCACCACCGTGGCCGGGTTGAAGTCGGTGAAGCTCTCCCAGGCCAGCGCGCTGACGCGGTCGTTGGGCAGGAACGAGGCACCGAGCCGGGAGTCGTCGCGACCCACCCGCTCGACGACGGCCTCGTCAGGGCCGGAGACCTCGACGGTGACGACACCGTCGGCGATCTCGCGGCCCTGGTGCAGGCCGCGCAGGCGACGCAGCGGCGTGAAGCGCCACTCCTCCTCGCGCCCGTTGGGCACGGGGAAACTCGCGGACTCGAAGGAGCCGTGCACGTCCAGGCGCGAGATCGGGACGTCTTCTCCGCCGTGGGAGTGCTCGCGGATTCCGAGATTGGGGCTGGCCATGCTTAACCGACCGCTCCTTCCATCTGCAGCTCGATCAGCCGGTTGAGTTCCAGCGCGTACTCCATGGGGAGCTCGCGCGCGATGGGCTCGACGAACCCGCGGACGATCATCGCCATGGCCTCGTCCTCGTCCAGACCGCGGCTCATCAGGTAGAAGAGCTGGTCCTCGCTGACCTTGGAGACGGTGGCCTCATGGCCCATCTCCACGTCGTCTTCGCGGATGTCGTTGTAGGGGTATGTGTCCGAACGGCTCTCGGTGTCGATGAGCAGCGCGTCGCACTTGACCGTGGACTTGGAGTGGTCGGCGCCCTCCTGCACCTGGATGAGCCCGCGGTAGGAGGCTCGTCCGCCTCCGCGCGCCACCGACTTGGAGACGATGGTCGAGGAGGTGTTGGGCGCGCAGTGCACCATCTTGGAGCCGGCGTCCTGGTGCTGGCCCTGGCCGGCGAAGGCCACCGACAGGGTCTCGCCCTTGGCGTGCTCGCCCATCAGGTAGATCGCCGGGTACTTCATCGTCACCTGGGAGCCGATGTTGCCGTCGACCCACTCCATGGTGGCGCCCTCGTAGGCGACGGCGCGCTTGGTGACCAGGTTGTAGACGTTGTTCGACCAGTTCTGGATGGTCGTGTACCGGCAGCGGGCGTTCTTCTTGACGACGATCTCGACGACCGCCGAGTGCAGCGAGTCGGTCTTGTAGATCGGTGCGGTGCAGCCCTCGACGTAGTGGACGTAGGCGCCCTCGTCGACGATGATCAGCGTCCGCTCGAACTGGCCCATGTTCTCGGTGTTGATCCGGAAGTAGGCCTGCAGCGGGATCTCGACGTGCACGTTCGGGGGAACGTAGATGAACGAACCACCGCTCCACACGGCGCTGTTGAGCGAGGCGAACTTGTTGTCGCCGGGCGGGATGACCGTGCCGAAGTACTCCCGGAAGAGCTCCGGGTGCTCCTTGAGCGCGGTGTCGGTGTCGAGGAAGAGGACGCCCTGCGCCTCCAGGTCCTCGCGGATCTGGTGGTAGACGACTTCGGACTCGTACTGCGCGGCGACACCGGCGACCAGGCGCTGCTTCTCGGCCTCGGGGATGCCGAGCTTGTCGTAGGTGTTCTTGATGTCCTCGGGCAGCTCCTCCCAAGAGGCGGCCTGCTGCTCGGTCGAACGCACGAAGTACTTGATCTTGTCGAAGTCGATCCCCGACAGATCGGCACCCCACTCGGGCAGCGGCTTCTTGTCGAACAGGCGCAGCGCCTTGAGGCGGAGCTTCTCCATCCACTCCGGCTCGTCCTTCTTGCCGGAGATGTCGCGGACGACCTCTTCACTGAGGCCGCGGCGAGCGGTGGAGCCTGCTTCGTCGGAGTCGGCCCAGCCGTACTCGTAGGTGCCGAGCCCGTCGAGCTCGGGGTGCGCGGTAGACGTCATTACGCGGATCCTCCTGGACTCAGACGTCCTTCATCTGACGTTGCCCGCCCTTTCGCCCGGTGGGGGCGGGCGGGCGTGTTCTCATCGGTGCGCGAGTGGACCGGCTCCCCCGCGGGACGGGGATCGGCCGCTGTGATGTCGCGCGGGGTGACGTGTGTGGTGCACACGCCGTCGCCGTGGGCGATGGTGGCCAACCGCCGCACCGGAGTGCCCAGCAGCCGCTCGAAGACCTCGACCTCGGCCTCGCACAGCTCGGGGAACTCCGTTGCGACGTGGGCCACCGGGCAGTGGTGCTGGCACAGCTGGTCGCCGCCGCCCGGAGCCGGGGCCTCGCCCGCCGAGGCCGCATAGCCGTCGTTGGACAGCGCCTCGGCCAGCAGCCGGATGCGCTGCTGGGGCGGGGCGGCGGCCAGCATCGGGCGGTAGCGCCGTTCCAGGTCGGCGACCTGGCGCCGGGCGAACTCGGCGACGGCCTCGGACCCGGCCTTCTCCGAGAGGAACCGCAGTGCGCTGGCGGCGAGGTCGTCGTAGCCGTGCACGAAAGCGTCCCGCCCGGCTTCGGTGATGGCGAAGACCCGGGCCGGCCGACCGCGGCCGCGGCGCCCGTGGCTGCGGGAGTCGCGGGCCTCGACCATGCCCTCGTTCATCAGGTTGTCAAGGTGGCGGCGGATGGCCGCCGGGGTGAGGCCGAGCCGCTCCCCCAGCACCGCGGCGGTGATGGGCCCGTGTTCGAGGATCAGCCGCGCGACGCGTGCGCGTGTGCCGTTCTCGGCGCCCCGCTCGGGACCGTGAGCAGCCGCAGGCGCGCCTGCGGCTGCGCCTTCCTCTGGCTGCTGTCGGTTCCCCACGTTTTTCACAACATCAGTGTGGCGTAAATAAGTCCCGGCAGGCAAACGCCCCTCCATGCGGTCGATCACGCAGGGAAGGCTTGCCTGATCGGCCTGCGGAGCCCTCCCGACGCCGGGCGGCGGTGCGGGCCGCGGCCGGCTACCCGCATTCGGCAACGAAAACGCGCGTCCGTTATTCCCGCGGCGCTCCCGCGGGAAGGCGGTCCGCATATGCCCAGCCCAGCGTCGGGAGTCCGGACCGCAGCGGGCGCGCGGGCGGGCCGGTGCAGGTCGGCCGAGCCCCCGCCCTAGACTCGGGTCCCATGGAGACAGCCGCGGTCGAGGCCACCGATCTGGTCAAGCGCTACGGCGCGACCACCGCCGTGGCGGGCCTGACGTTCTCCGCGGCCCGCGGCGCGGTCACCGCGCTGCTCGGCCCCAACGGCGCGGGCAAGACCAGCACCGTCGAGACGTGCGAGGGGTTCCGGCGCGCCGACGCGGGCCGGGTGCGCGTGCTGGGCCTGGACCCGGGTGCCGACTCCGCCGCGCTCAAACCCCGTGTGGGAGTGATGCTGCAGTCCGGCGGCGTGCCCACCGGGGCCCGCGCCGGCGAATGGCTGCGCCTGGTGGCCTCCTTCCACGCCCACCCCGTCTCCCCCGACGTGCTGTTGGAGCGGCTGGGCCTGCTCTCGGCGGCCGCGACGCCCTTCCGCCGGCTCTCCGGCGGCCAGCAGCAGCGGCTGTCGCTGGCCGCGGCCGTGGTCGGCCGTCCCGAGCTGGTCTTCCTCGACGAGCCCACCGCCGGACTGGACCCGCAGGCCCGCCACGCCACGTGGGACCTCATCGCCGAGCTGCGCGACAGCGGAGTCGGCGTGGTCCTGACGACCCACTACATGGAGGAGGCCGAACGCCTCGCCGATCACGTGGTGATCATCGACCACGGCCGGACCGTGGCCGCCGGCGCCCCCAGCGAGCTGACCGACTCCCGCCAGGAGCTGCGTTTCCGCGCCGACGCCGACCTGGACACCGCCGCGCTGGGGGCGGCGCTGCCGAGCGCCGCGCGGATCGAGCGGCGCGGCGAGGGCGGACGCGAGCCCGGTGAGGGCCGCGGGAGGGCCCCGCGCACCGAGTACGCCGTCACCGCCGAGGCCTGCGAGGGGGTCGGCCCCGAACTGGTCGCCACGGTGGGCACCTGGTGCGCCGCCAACGGCGTGTCCCCCGAAGGGCTGCGCGTACAGCGGCGCAGCCTCGAAGACGTCTTCCTCGAACTCACCGGCCGAGACTTGCGCTAACCATGACCCGATCCCGCACCGGCACCCCATCCGACCTGTTCGCCCCCGCCCCCGGGGCAGCGCCGCAGCACCGCATGATCGCCGCGCAGGCGGCCATGGAGCTGCGCATCATGCTGCGCAACGGCGAGCAGCTGCTGCTGACCATGGTGATCCCGCTACTGCTGCTGACGGGGTTCAGCGTCACGCCCGTTCTGGACCTGGGTCCGGGACCGCGCGTGGACTTCCTCGCACCGGGAGTGCTGGCGCTGGCCGTGCTGTCCACGGCCTTCACCGGCCAGGCCATCGGCACGGGCTTCGAGCGCCGTTACGGGGTGCTCAAGCGGCTGGGCGCCACGCCGCTTCCGCGCGGTGGCCTGCTGGCGGCCAAAACCCTGGCCGTGCTGGCGGTCCAGCTGGTGCAGACCGTGCTCATCTGCGCCACCGCCGCGGCTCTGGGCTGGCGCCCGCAGGCCGACGCGGCCGGCGCCGCTTATGCGGTGCTGCTGGTTCTGCTGGCCACCGCGTGCTTCACCGCGCTGGCGCTGCTGATGGCCGGGACGCTGCGCGCCGAGGCGACCCTGGCGGCGGCCAACCTCGTCTACGTGGTGCTGCTGGGGCTGGGCGGGGTCGTGTTCCCGATCGACCGGCTGCCCCAGGCCGTGCAACCGGTGGTCGAGGCCCTGCCGATCACCGCGCTGGCCGAAGGGCTGCGCAGCGTGCTCGCCGACGGGGCGGCGCCGTCGCCGTGGCCCGTGGTGGTGCTCGCGGTCTGGGCGGTGATCGGCGCGGTGCTGGCCGCACGGCTGTTCCGCTGGGAATGAGCGCCCCGGTCCCGCGGGCCCGCCGCGCCGCAGCTCGCGGCCGGCCTGCTGCCCGATAAGGTCGTGCGGGTGGAGTTCATCGGGGTGCCCTTGGTGACGCTGATCCGCTCACTGGGGCCGCCGCTGGTGGTGCTCGCGGTCGGCGCCGTGCTGCTGGTACGCCGCCGCCCGGTGCGCGCGCGGCTGATGTGGGCGGCGCTGTCGGTGCAGCTCGCGGCGGCGGCGCTGCCGTTCGCGTGGCTGCTGCTGCAGGCGGGCACCGGGCTGGGCGGGCGAACGGTCGTGGGGCTGGCGATGATCCTGATCCAGCCGGGTGTGGAGGCCCTCGCCTGGCTGCTGGCACTGGGGGCCGTGGTCGCGTCGGCGCCGCGGCGCGGCGCCGACGGCGCCCGGGGCGGCCACGCCGCCGCGCCGGGGGTGCCGGAGGAGGGACGGACGGTCAGGGCGGCGCATGCGCCCGGGGGCGCGGGCGAGCGGCCCGGCTCCGCCCACCGGACCCGCTCCACTCCCTGACCCGCCGCCGCGGCCGGCGGGCGGGCAGGCGGGCGGCCGACTAGTCCTCGCGCTCCAGTGGGCAGGTCATGCAGTGGGGGCCGCCGCGGCCGCGCCCCAGTTCGCTGCCGCTGATCTCCAGCACCTCCACGCCGTGCTCGCGCAGGTAGTCGTTGGATGCGGCGTTGCGCTCGTAGGCGACCACCACGCCCGGCTCCAGCGCGAAGACGTTGCAGCCGTCGTCCCACTGCTCGCGCTCGGAGGAGAACACGTCCTGGGTCGGGGTGAGCACGGTGATCTCGTCCAACCCGGCCGCCTCGGCGATGGCGTCGTGCATGCGCTCGGGCGGGTTGTCGGTGACCTTGAGCTCCTTGTCGGTGTCGCCGGGCTCGATGGTGTAGGAGGGCAGCATGCCCAATCCTGAGTACTTGGTGAACACGCCGCGGTCGACGCAGGTCATCACCGTGTCCAGGTGCATGATGGCGCGGGCCTTGGGCATCCACAGCCCGAGCAGCCGCCGGGCGCCGCCGCGGGCGAACAGTTCGTGGGCGAGCATCTCCACGGCCTGGGGCTGGGTGCGCTCGCTCAGGCCCACCAGGACCGAGCCGTCGGCGATCGGCATGACGTCGCCGCCCTCGATGGTCGCCGGCCCCCAGGCGTGGCCCGGATTCCACAGCTCGAAGGCGGAATCGGCGAAGCGAGGGTGCCAGCGGTACACGGCCTCGTAGTGGATGGTCTCGCGGCGCCGCGCCTTCTTGCGCATGGCGTTGATCGACACGCCGCCGCCGATCCAGCAGGAGGTGTCGCGGGTGAAGAGGTGGTTGGGCAGCGGCGTGAGGACGAATTCGTCGAGGCCGAGGGTGTGCAGCCACACCGAGCGGGGCTCCTCGATGCGCTCCAGCAGCTCGCGCTTGGTGATGCCGCCGATGAGGAACCGGCACAGGGTGGCCGGGTCCATGGCCTCGAAGGCCGCGCGCAGCGCGTCGACCGCCATCGGGCCGAAGAACCGCTCGTCCCACACGCAGTCCAGCACGTAGGCGCGGGCCTCCGGCAGCGCCAGGACGTCTTCGAGCAGCTCGCCGAAGAGGTGCACCCCCACACCGCGGTCGCGCAGCAGCGCGGTGAAGGCGTCGTGCTCCTCGCGCGCCCTCTCGGCCCACAACACGTCGTCGAAGAGCAGGGCGTCGTTGTTGGAGGGGGTGATCCGGCTCAGCTCCAGGCCGGGGCGGTGGACGATGACCTGCCGCAGCCGTCCCACCTCAGAGGTCACCGAAAACGCCATGGGCTCCTCGTCTCGCCTCGGATCGCGCATTTCGCGGTGAAGGTCAGCATTCCGTACAACCGCACGTCCGAAACCTCGGGGGTGGGCCGCGCACCGGGCGGGAAGATTCGGCCGCGGACGCAGCGGGGCGCGGCATAGGATGGACGCCCGTGAGCACGAATGCTGCGGCGAATTCATCCGGTGGCCCTCTCTGGGGACGACTGCCCAGCGGTGCGGGTCTGCTTCGGGCGGCCGGCGAGTCGGTTCCGCCGACCTGGTTCGTGCTCGTCGGCATCCTCTCGGTGCAGGCGGGAGCGGGCGTCGCCAGCCGACTGTTCGCCGTGCTGCCGCCCAGTGCGGTCGTGTGGCTGCGCCTGCTGACCTCGGCCGTGGTGCTGCTGGGGCTGGCCCGTCCGGCACTGCGCGGCCGCTCGCGCGCCGACTGGACGGTGGCGATCGGCTTCGGCGTCTGCCTGGCGACCATGAACTTCGCCATCTACCAGTCCTTCGCGCGCATCCCGCTGGGCATCGCGGTCACCATCGAGTTCCTGGGGCCGCTGTCGGTGGCGGTGATCGGATCGCGCCGCAGAACCGACCTGCTGTGGGTGGCGCTGGCCGGCACCGGCGTGGTGCTGCTGGGGCGCAGCGACGGGACGCTGACGCTGGCGGGCGTGCTGTTCGCACTGCTGGCGGCCGCGGCCTGGGCGGGCTACATCATGTTCAGCGCCGCCACCGGTCGCCGGTTCTCCGGCATGTCGGGGCTGGCGGTGGCCAGCGTCGTCGGCACGGTCATGGTCGCGCCGGCGGGAGTGGCCGCGGGCGGTTCGGCGCTGCTGGACCCCCGGCTGCTGCTGATCGGACTGGCGATCGGGCTGCTGTCCTCGGTGGTGCCTTACACGTTGGAGCTGCAGGCCCTGCGCCGGATGCCGCCGCGGGTCTTCGGAATCCTGATGAGCCTGGAACCCGCGGCGGCCGCCCTGGTGGGACTGGTGCTGCTGAACGAGTTTCTGACGCTGTGGCAGTGGCTTGCGGTCGCCTGCGTGGTGACCGCCAGCGTCGGCGCCACCCGCCGGCCGGCGGAGCCCGCGCCGGCACCGCCCTCCGGTGCCGACGCCGAGCCCCGGCAGGCTCCGGGACGCGAACCGGACTGACACCGGAGTGTCCGCGGCGCCGCCGCCGGCCCCCTCGCCCACCGCGGTCAGTGGGGCCCCACCGCCGTCGCCACCCAGTCGCGCACCGCGTGCGCGGTCGCCTCCGCGTGGTCCTCCAGCATGGTCAGGTGGTCGCCGGGAACCTCCAGAGCGTCGTGCGGCAGCGGCCAGTCGAAGCGCCAGAGCGCTCCTCCCACGAGGGCGCCGTGCTCGTCGGTGACCGGGTCGTCGGGCCGCACCAGTGCCGTGGGGGCGGTGGTCTTGTGCGGCGACCAGTCCTCGAACAGGTCAAGGTAGCCGCCCATCGCCGTAGCGCGGGCCCCGTCGGTGAGGCCCAGCTCGTGGTCGCGTTCGAGGATGCCGCCCATCAGAGGGATCAGCCCGGCGTCCCTGGGCAGTGGCGTGTCCAGCAGGACGAGTCCCGCCGGGCGGCTGCCGCGCTGCTCAAGGACCTCGGCCACGGCATGGGCCATCCAGCCCCCGGAGGAGCGGCCCACCAGGACGCAGGGGTCCCCTCCGCACACCTCCTCCACCGCTGAAGCCTGGAGTCCGGCGGCGGCTCTGACCGTTGCGGGCAGGTCCTCATCCCCGGCGAAGCCCACGTGGGGCAGCACGTGGACCCCGTGGGTGCCGCGCAGGGCCGCCGCGAAGCGGGCGTACTCGTGCGGTCCGGAGATCATCACCAGCGACGGGAAGCACACGAACCGCGGCGCCCCACCTTGCGACATCAGCAGCGGCCGCGGCGCCGCCTGGTCCTGTTCGGCCTCGAACGCCGGACGCAGCCGGGCCGCGGCGCGCAGCATGCGCAGGCCCTCCTCGACGCGGCCGGTGGAGCAGGCGCGGCGGAACAGCGCGACCATGCTGTCGTCGTCCCCGCCGACCGACCCCTCCTCCTGGCGGGGACCGCCGGGGTCGGCGGCACCGGCACCGCCCGCCGGCTCCCCCCCTGTTCGGCCCTCGAGCATCCCGCGCAGATGGACGGCCAGGGCCCGGGGCGTCGAGCGGTTGAAGACCACACCGGCAGGCAGCGGCATGCCGACGGCGGCGGCCACCCGGTTGCGCAGTTCCACCGCCGTCAGCGAATCCAGGCCCAGCTCCAGGAAGCTGCGCTCGGCGCCGACGGCCGCGTCGGCGTGGCCGAGAACCTCCGCCGCCAGGCCGCATACCAGCTCCAGCAGGATCCGTGTGCGCTCGGACGCGGATCGGGACGCGAAATCCCGGGGTAGTCCGCGGGCCGGGGCGGGGGTCTCGCCGCCGGGGGCCGCGGTGCCGCGCCGGGGCGACCGGACCATGCCGCGGAACATGGGAGCGACCCCGCCTGTGGCGTGCGCCTGTTCGCGCAACCCGGCCACGTCGACCGGAACGGCAACCAGATGCGCCTCACCCGTGGTCAGCGCGGTGTCCAACAGCTCCAGCGCCTGATCCGTCTCCAGCGCCCCGGCGAGGCCCTGGCGGCGCATCCGGGCGAGGTCGGCCTCGGCCAGCCCGGCGGTGAGCTCGCTGCGGTCGGCCCACAGGCCCCACGACAGGGACGTGGCGGGCAGTCCGCGGCTTCGGCGGTGGGCGGCCAGCGCGTCCAGGCAGGTGTTGGCGGCGGCGTAGGCCGCCTGGCCGAAGGCACCCAGAACCCCCGCCGCCGAGGAGTACAGCACGAACGCGGCCAGCGGCAGGTCGCGGGTGAGTTCGTGCAGGTTCCAGGCGGCGTCGGCCTTGGCCGCGAGCACCGGTGCGGCGCGTTCGGGGGTGAGGTCGGTGACCGGCGCGTCGTCGAGGACTCCGGCGGCGTGTACGACCGCGGTGAGCGGCCGGTCGGCGGGCACGTCGCCGATCACCTCCGCCAGGGCGGCGCGGTCGGCGGCATCGCAGGCGCGGATGTCGACCTCGGCTCCCAGACCGCGCAGGTCCTCGGCCAGTTCCCGGCTGCCGGGCGCGTCGGTGCCGCGCCTGCTGACGAGCAGCAGGCGGCGGGCTCCGTGGTTTCGCACCAGATGGCGGGCGGTGAGGGCGCCCAGGCGCCCGGTGCCGCCGGTGATGAGCACGGTGCCGCCGGGATCGGGACGGCTCGGCAGCTCCAGCACGACCTTGCCGACGTTCCGGCCCTGCTGCAGGAACCGGAAGGCCTCGTGGACGCGGCCGATCGGCCATGCGGCCGCGGGCAGGTGCCCCAGCACACCCTGGTCGAACAGGCGCAGGATCTCCAGGAACATCTGCTGGATGCGCTCGGGTCCGGCTTCGCCGAGTTGAAAGGCCCGGTAGGTGATGTCGGGATGGTCCGCGGCGACCGCATCCGCGTCGCGGACCTCGGCTTTGCCGATCTCGATGAAGCGCCCGCCTGAGGCCAGAAGGCGCAGGGACGCGTCGATGTGCGGGCCGGTGAGCGAGTTGAGCACCACGTCGGCTCCGCCGTCGCCGCCGAAGGCGGTCTCGTAGTCGAGCGCGCGCGAGTCGGCGATGCGGGCGTCGGGAACGCCGAGGTCGCGCAGCACCGGCCACTTGCCGCGGCCGGCGGTGGTGAGGACTTCGGCGCCCAGGTGGGCTGCCAGCCGCAGGGCCGCCTGGCCCACGCCTCCGGCCGCGGCGTGGATGAGCACCCGCTCCCCCGGGCGCACCCCGGCCAGGTCGACCAGGGCGTAGTAGGCGGTGAGGTAGGCGATGGGGGCGGCCGCGGCGTGGGTGTCGCTCCAGTGGCGGGGGACGGCGGCCAACGTGCGGCGGTCGGCGACGCCGACAGTGCCGAAGGCGCCGTGCATGATGCCCATCACGCGGTCTCCGGGCGCGAGGTCGGTCACGTTGCGGCCGGTTTCGACGACCTCGCCCACACACTCGGTGCCGAACTCGTACTCGGCGGGGAAGATCCCCAGCGTCAGCATGACGTCGAGGAAGTTCAGTCCGGCCGAGCGCACGGCGACGCGCACCTCGTCCTCGCCCAGGGGGCGGGTCGCCGCCGGGTTGGGCACCGCGTGCAACCGCACGCTGCCGTCTCCGGCGGGTTCGAGCCGCCACGGTTCGCCGCCGGGCGGCGGGATCACCCGGGCGGACTCCGCGGCCGCCAAGCGCGGGACGTGGTACGTGCCGCCGCGGAGTGCGATCTGGTCCTCGCCGGCGGCTAGGGCGGCCGCGAGCACCCGCGCGGCGGTGCCGTCCTCGGTACCGGTCCCCGGCTCCAGGTCCACCAGCGCGAACCGGCCGGGGTGCTCGCTCTGCGCGGAACGCAGCAGGCCCCACAGCGCGGATGCGGCGAGGTCGGGCTCGCAGCGGTCCGGCCCGTCCGCGCCGAGGGCGGTCCCGGCGATCGGGGCGGTGTCGACCGCGACCGCTCCGGTGGTCGCCACCGCCAGTCGCGCGGCGGCGAAGCGGTCGTCGGCAAGCCAGGCTCGGATGAGCGCGAGGACGTCGGCGACCGCGGTGTGCGCGGTGGCTCCCGCGGTCGCGGGAGCGCTCCGATAAAGCACGACCGGTGGGACGGGTGCGCCGGCGTCCACGGCCGCGCTCAGTTCCGCGAAGTCGGCGTAGTGGCCGATACCGTCGCGCGGCCGTCCGGTGCCGGAGCGCCGCCCCAGCGCCGCCCACCCGGAGGGTGGAGCCGGTGCTTCCTCGGCGGGAGCCGGGATCCAGTCCACTCGCAGCAGAGGCTGCGAACTGTGCTCGCCCGCGGCCGAGGCGGGGACCGGGCGGGCCGTGAGGGCTTCGGCCGTGAGGACGGGGGCGCCCATGGGGTCGGCGGCCTCCACCGCGAAGCTCCCCTCCTCCCGCGGGGTCAGGCATACCCGCAGGGCGGTGGCGCCTTCGGCGTGCAGAGCGACGCCCTCCCAGCTGTAGGGGAGCTGCGGCGCCGGCTCCGCGCCGTCCCGCGCGGCGGCTTCCAGCAGCAGCGGGTGCAGGGCGGCGTCGAGGAGCGCGGGATGGATTCCGCACGCCGCCGCCTCGGCGTGCCGTTCGGGCGGCAGGGCGATCTCGGCGAAGAGGCGGTCCCCGTAGCGCCAGGCCGCCTGCAGTCCGCGGAAGGCGGGCCCGTACTCGTAGCCGCGACGCGCCAGGGCCGTGTAGGCGTCCTCCACGGGCACGGTTTCGCTCCCCGGCGGCGGCCACGGTCCGGCGAGCTCGGCGGACGCGGCGCCGGGGGCTCTCGGGCCAGGCGCGACGAGGCCCTCGGCGTGCACGGTCCACGGATCGTCGACGCAGGGGCCGGGCTCTGTCGGGCGGGGCCGGGAGTGGACGGTGACGGCGCGGCGGCCGCCCTCCACCGGGTCGTCGACGCGGACCTGGACGTGCAGGCCGCCGGTCGCCGGGAGCCGGAGCGGAGTGTGCATGACCAGTTCGACCAGATGCGGGCAGTCGGCGTGGTCGCCGCCGCGCAGCGCGAGCTCGGCCAGGGCGGTTCCCGGCAGCAGGGCCTCGCCTGCCAGCGCGTGGTCGGCCAGCCACGGCATCCGGTGGAGGCTCAGCTCGCCGGTGAGCAGGAAACCGCGCGTGCCGGCGCGGGAGACGGCCGCGCCCAGCAGTACGTGCTCCTCGGAGCCGACGCCGACGGCCGGGTCGGCCGCGCCCGCGGCGCCGGCCCAGTATCGGCGGCGTTGGAAGGCGTAGGTCGGCAGGTGGACCGTCCCGCGGGCGCGCTGGGCGAAGAGCGCGTCCCAGTCGGGTGCGGCGCCGTGCGTGTAGGCCTCGGCGACGGCGGCGGTGAAGCGCTCCGGGCCGCCCTCGTCGCGGCGCAGGGTGGCCACCACCCGCTGCTCCGCGCCGGGCGGGGTGTCGGCCGACTCCACGGTGCGCGCTACCGCGGGGCCCATCACGGGGTGCGGGCTGATCTCGACGAACACGCACCGGTCGGCTTCGGCGAGTGCGCGGACCGCGGGTTCGAACAGCACGGGGTGGCGCAGGTTGGCGAACCAGTAGTCGGCGCCCAGCTCGGCCCCGTCGACGACCTCGCCGCGCACGGTGGAGTGGAAGGGCACGCTTCCCGAACGCGGGGCCAGTCCTTCCAGCTCCGCGGCGATGGGGCCGCGCAGGACTTCCATCTCCGGGGAGTGGGAGGCGAAGGCGGAGGCGACGAGGTGGGCGTTGACCCCCTCCTGCTCGTACTCGGCCTGCACCTCCTCCAAGGCCGCCTGGCGGCCGGAGATGACGACCGATTCGGGACTGTTGAGCGCGCCGACGCTCAGTCGCCCGCCCCACGGGCGGATCCGCGCCGCGGCCTCCTCGGCCGGCACCGGAACCGCCAGCAGGCCGCCGGTTTCGATCAGCGGGATGGACAGCCGGCTGCGCGCGGTGACCACACGCGCGCCGTCCTCCAGCGAGAGCGCGCCGCACACGCAGGCGGCGGCGATCTCGCCCTGGGAGTGGCCGACCACGGCGTCGGGGCGCACCCCCGCCGCGGTCCACAGCTCGGCCAGGGCCACCATGACCGCCCACAGCACCGGCTGGAGGACGTCGACCCGCTCCAGCGGGGGCGCCCCGTGCACGCCGCGCAGGACCCCGCTCACCGAGAAGCCGACGTGGGGAGCCAATGCCTGCTCGCAGGCCATGATGCGTTCCCGGAACACCGGGGAGTCCTCTAGGAGCCGGAGGCCCATCTCCGCCCATTGGGCGCCTTGCCCCGGGAACACGAAGACCGTTCGGGTCGTCTCGCCGGGAGCGCCGCCCACCCCGCGCACCGTGTTGGTCGGGGGCTCGTCGCGAGCGAGCGCGGCCAGGGCCTCCAGGTGCTGTGCGGGGTCGGTGCCCAGCACGACGGCTCGGTGCTCGAAGTGGGCCCGGGTGGTGGCCAGCGAGAATCCGACGTCGGCTGCGTCGGATCGCGAAGAGGCGCTCAAGGATTCGTGCAGGCGCCGGGCCTGGGCCCGCAGCGCCGGCGCCGAACGCCCGGACAGCGGCCACGGCAGCGGCGCGCCGCAGTCGGGGGTGAACGGCGAGTCGCCCTGCGGGGCCGGTCGCGGACCCGGCGCCGTCGTGCCGTCGTGGTCGCCGGCGAAGCCGTAGGCGCGCTCGTGCGGGGGTTGCTCGACGACGGCGT